>NZ_JAEEMU010000043.1 GCF_016283395.1 Ruminococcus sp. | reverse complement strand
CCAAGGACGCCCGCGACTATATCGATTCCGCGATAAACGGCAGGGAAAACGTCTATGAGGCGGTCTCGGAGAATAACTTCTTCCGCACCGATATCTCCGACGACTGCGACAACTACCCCATGCTGTGGGGGCTTCCCTCCATGAGGGCTTTCCAGAGCGTTGTCAGCACCTCTATCATGGAGTTTTACGACAATATCGGCGTACAGCGCGATGTTGCCTCGCGTCCCGACTTAACGCATTACACGCTCCGCGGTCTGTGCTCCGTGAAGTATTTCTACCGCGAGGTCACTGACGGCTGCGCGATAGACAAAATATCCGGCAAAACTCAGGATATCTCCGACAAGACCGGTAAAAACGGCATAAACGCCTCAAAGGTGGATATCAGGGAGTACCTCCCCGGCTTTAAGCTGGTGGAGTCCGGCAAGAATTTCGAGGTCTACGAAAACGAGCTCTACATCCCCATGGGATTCGGCTACGATACGTATATCTCAGAGGACACCGCAAAGGGATTCCTCAAAGGCACACGCGAAAAAATGCTTATAAAGGCACTCGTCCTCAGCGATGAGCAGATAGAAAAATACGGCGATATCCTCACGGAAATGTCACCTGCCCTGCCGCATAATTTCTCGAGAACGAGCTACGAACGTGCCTGCCATGAAAAACAGAGGAACTGCTCTAAGAGCTTCTCCTATGATTCCCACGGCTTCACCGCCGATATAGAGCTCAAAAAGCCGGAGCTCGTATTCTTCAGCGTCCCATACAGCGAGGGCTGGACTGCTTCCGTCAACGGCAAGCCCGCCGACGTTGAAAAGGTCTCGTACGGCTTCATGGCGGTAAAGGCTGACGCCGGCGATAACAAAATAGAGTTCCGTTACGAAACTCCCGGCTTCCGCACCGGAGCCTGTATCTCGCTCGGAGCAGGAGGCGTGTTGATAGTCTATTTGCTGATAATGCGCTTGTTCGACAAAAAACGCCGCTTCAAACGCTTCACGCACAGCTATGACTACAGCTCGCTTGAAAAGGTCTCCGCATCGGAGATATACACCCGAAGCTTTATCAAAAAGGATCAATAAATCAGTACACATAATATACAGGAGGAATTTACATGCATCTTGATGAAAAAACACTCAGAAGCGAAACTATCTACGAGGGTCCCATATTCACAATTACCCACGACACCGTTGAGCTCGAAAACGGAAAAGAAGCTATCCGCGATGTTCTTCTGCATCACGGCGGAGTCTGCGTGCTCCCCGTAAATGAGGACAACGAGGTCTTTCTCGTTAAACAGTTCCGTTACCCCTTCCGCACGGTTACTCTCGAAGCTCCCGCGGGCAAGCTCGAAAAGGGCGAGGACCACGCTGAATGCGGCAGACGCGAGCTCCTCGAAGAAACAGGCTGTACCTGCTCGGAGTACACCTTCCTCGGCGAGATGTACCCCACTCCCGCATACAACACCGAGATAACCTATATGTACCTCGCGAGAGGACTCTCCTACGAGAAGCAGTCCCTCGACCCCGATGAGTTCCTCGACGTTGAGAAGATGCCCCTCTCAGATGCGGTAAAGCTCGTAATGGAGGGAAAAATACCCGACGGAAAGACTCAGATAGTCATTCTCAAGGCTGCAAAAATGCTCGGTATAGACTAAAAAAGAAAGCATTCATCGGGACGCCCCGCTGAATGCTTTTTTCATGTTATTCTTCATTCTCTCCTGTTTCAGCTTCGCCGGCAGAAGCCTCTTCTGCGGCGATAACCGCCATTTGCCTTTCATAGGCTTCAAGTATGCTTTCCTCGAAAAGCTTCCTTGCCGCGCCCGAGATAGGGTGAACTATATCACGGAAGACACCGTTTTCATCTTTCCTGCTCGGCATTGCAACGAATAACCGCTCATCGCCCTGCACTACCTTGATATCATGAACTGCGAACATATCGTCGATAGTTACAGAAACGACTGCGCGAAGCCTTCCCTCGGTCATTATTTTCCTTATTTTGACATCTGTGATCTCCATGCTGTGCTACCTCCTTTACTATGGATTCTATTACGTCGAACTGAAAAACAAATTTTACCATTGTTTATTCATCAAAACATATGTCCGCATTATATTATAACTCATTAATCTAAAAAAAGCAATACTTATTTGAAATAATTAAAAAAATATTCGCCGATGTAAACCGTAAAAGTGACGTGCCGGTGACATTCAGCAAAAATCCGAACATTTATTCAAATTTGCTATTGAAAAATCCTGCGGGATATGTTACAATAATAAAATAGGTATACTATGTCAGCTCGCGGAAACGACTGACTCAACACATATTAGAAAAGGTGATAGATTTTGGATAACAGTATCTTGAATATCTTAGAAGGCAAAAAGCATATTCACTTCATCGGTATCGGCGGCTCGGGAATGTATCCCCTCGCGCAGATACTCCACGGACAGGGCTACTACCTCACCGGCTCTGACAACAACGAGACCGAAACTCTCGACGCCGTAAGAAATATGGGTATCCCCGTGTTCATCGGTCAGCGCGCCGAGAATATCGAGGGCGCAGACCTCATCGTCCATACTGCCGCTATAATGGCTGACAACCCCGAGCTCATGGCCGCAAAGGCAAGCGGTGTTCCCGTGCTCGAGCGTGCAGACCTCCTCGGTATCGTTACGAGCTGGTACGATAACGCTATCTGCGTTTCCGGTACTCACGGCAAGACCTCCACTACTTCTATGATAACTCAGATACTCTTCACCGCAGGTATCGACCTCTCTGCATACATCGGCGGAAAGCTCCCCTGCATCGGCGGAAGCGGCAAATCCGGCACAAGCGATATCCTCGTTTGCGAATCCTGCGAATTCGAGGACCACTTCCTCAAATTTTACCCCGATATATCCGTTATACTCAATATCGACGCCGACCACCTCGACTACTTCGGCACTCTCGAAAACATCATCAAGTCCTTCCATAAATTCAACGAGAACACCTCGAAATGCATCATCATAAACGGCTCTGACGCCAACTCCGTGAAGTCGCTCGAGGGCATAACCGGCAAGGAGATAATCACCTTCGGCAAGGACAGCTCCTGCGACTACTATCCCGAGAACGTAAAACATGAAAACGGTCTCCTCACCACTTACGATGCTATGTACAAGGGCGAAAAGCTTGGCACTGTCACTCTTCACGTTGCAGGCATACACAATGTCCTCAACTCACTTGCAGCAGTTGCCGCTGCCCGTTATGTTGGCACTGATTTCAAGTTCATACAGAAAGGTCTCGAGGACTTCCGCGGTGCTAAACGCCGTTTCGAGAAGCTCGGCTTTGAAAAGGGCATAACCGTAGTCGATGACTACGCTCACCACCCAACCGAGCTGGAAGCTACTCTCAATGCAGCTATGGAGATGAATTTCAACCACGTATGGGCTGTGTTCCAGCCTTTCACATTCTCACGTACAAAGCTCCTGCTTGACGACTTTGCAAGAGTTTTACAGATACCCGATCACGCAGTTCTTACCGACATAATGGGAAGCCGTGAAAAAAACACCTACGGTATCTTCACCCGTCACCTTGCAGAAAAGATACCGAACTGCATATGGTTCCCACAGGACGAGACAGCTGAATGGACAGACGAAAGAAAAAACGCTAACTTTGAACAGATATGCGACTATGTATGTAAACACGCCGAGGAGGGCGACCTTGTGATCACTCTCGGCTGCGGTGACGCTTACAAGATCGCTAAGATGATACTGAAAAAGCTTTCGGAGGAATAATTATGCTCAAGGATAAGGAAATCGCTGTTTTCAACTATATCAAATCCCGTCTCAGTGACGGTATGTCGCCGTCAGTCAGAGAGATAATGGACGCAATGGGTTTCAAATCCACATCAACTGCTCACCGTTATATCGAGACTCTTGTCCGCAACGGACTCATCGAGAAAACAGGCAACCTGAACCGCACCCTGCGTCTGCCAAACAGCGGAACTACTTCCGTTCCCGTTATGGGCACCGTCACAGCAGGTCAGCCTATCACAGCTGTTGAAGATATCACGGGATATATCGGCTTTGAAGCTCCGGGAGTTGATCCGCAGGATCTTTTCGCACTGAAAATACGCGGCGAGAGCATGATAAACGCAGGTATCCTCGACGGTGATATCGTTATCGTTCAGCGCGCGAATTACGCTGAAAACGGCGATATCGTCGTAGCCTTTATCGACCGTGAGGAGGCTACTGTCAAGACTTTCTACAAGGAGCGCGGACACTACCGCTTACAGCCTGAGAACGATACAATGGAGCCTATCATCGTTGACGAAGTGGAGGTTCTCGGCAAGGTCATCGGCTTGAAGCGTTACTATTAAGCCGTTAGCTCTTAGCCATTAGCCATTAGCCTTTAGCTTGTAGGGGACGGCGTCCTCGACGTCCCTCAGACAGACGTTACTACGATAAATCGGAATTTATGTGAGGAATAATATGATATTAAAAAGAGGAATTACAGGTTTTTTTGACGGCGATAATTGTTCTTTAACAGAAAATGGCTATATGGCTTTCAAACAAGTCTGTTATTGCATTCAGACAAATACAACTAATTTACTTGATATTTGTAAACCTGATAACGCCAATTATTTTTATGCTCACTTTAATACATATGGAAAGGAACTTTATGTTCTTCTAAATAAATATCACCCTATCATAGCTTTTACAAATGAACTTACTTTTATGAATAAAGTATTTATTAACGTTCCAGAAAACCACGTTTACTTTATGAATTATGATATAGTTAGTGCTGATATCTTAAATTCTCCATTCACTAATATTGAATATGATTTATTCAAGGTAGAATTGGAACAAATAAAATATTGGAATCCTACTTCTATTGGAAATATTATTTTTAATGAATGGGATTAAAAGTATATATTCTGATTTATCTCAGACTCTCAACTCTCAATTCTAAACTCTCAACTAAAACAACTCCGAGGTGAAAACATGACACTAAACGAAATAATGGCACTTATTGACCGTTCATTATTTGCCGCTATAGGATACACCGACGAACAAAACAGACAGAATATACGCAAGGTTTTCTGCGTATGGCATAAGGGCTTGGGCAGACACCTAATCTCCACGAATACAAGTTCGAGCCATGTAAAGAGCCTTATGAAAAACAATAACGTATGCCTGTACTTCTCAGACGATACAACATTTGAGGGGGTATGCCTGTACGGAAGAGCTGAGATACGCTCCGAAAGAGAGTATAAGGAGCTCCTCTGGAATGAGGGCGACGAAAAATACTACCCCAACGGTATAGATGACGAGGACTACTGCGTTCTTGAAATAATAGCCGAAAGCGGCAGGTTTTACCGATTTGACGGAAAAGGTGATCTGTCAAAGGCTGATATTGACTCCTTCGACAGTGACAAAAAATACGAAAACGGGTACTCAAAGTTCAATGAAAAGAGTTGATAACAATGCAGGATAAGCACCAGAATAACGATCTTAACGACATATTGTCAGCCTTTAAGTCAGCTGCGTCCGACGACGGAAGCTCTTCAGGAAAGAAAATGAGCTCAGAGGAAGCTGCGGCAAAAGTCGAGGAAATGTTTGCACAGGCAAGGGCTCAGAGTGCAAGTAAAAAGAAAAAGCGCGGCAGTTCATCTGCCGAAGAAGCTCCTGTTTCTTTTGAATTTCCCGAGACAGCTCCCGAACCCTTGAAAACCGAGGAAAAGAGCGCAGGCATATCAATAGTTACAAAGGAAAAGAAAGAAAGTGCAAAGGCGAAAGATGAGAGATTACAGTCTGACGTTGCCGCACTTTCCACAGAGCTGACCGAGGGAAGGCTGAGTTCGGAAGAAGCTGAGAAAAAGATCACCGAGATGCTGACTCTTGCAAGCTCGCAAAATCAGAAAAAAACGAATAATTCAGCCTATTCCCCAAAAACAGTCGAAGTCATTGTTCTTACAGTCATTGCTGTTCTGCTTTTTGTTATTACAACGGACTCGGGACTCCCCGGACCGCTTTCCCCTGTCGCTATCCTTCTCCCTGCTCTTTTCGGAATAGGATACAGATATTTCAAACAGCAGTTACCTATACGCAAAGCTGTTACGGAAAGTATCCCTCACATCATAATATCAGCTGTATTTATGATAGGTGTCATACTCGCCTTTATATAAGTTGAGAGTTATTATTTAACTCTTTCTGCAAATATTTATAATGGAGGATATCACATACAAATATATATCCTGCTCTGTAATAACGTTCACACTATCACTATGCACTGACAACTTCTCACTAAAATAAAAATTTTTCAAAAACCTCTTCCATTTCTGCGAAAAATAGTGTATAATGTAAGTTGGTTTAAAATACGCCACGGAAAGGACGATACTATGCTTAATGAAGTTAAGGTAATCATCTGCGGAAAGGAATACAAGATAAAGACCGCAGAAGCACCTAATTACGTATTTGCTCTCGCAAGAGCACTTGAAACAAAGATCAACGAGATCACCGCAGCAAGCGGTTCTTCACCCTATGCTGCTTCAATAATGGTCGCTATGGCTCTCCTTGACGACCTCAACAAGGCTAATCAGCGTCTTGACAGTATCCGCGACCAGACTAAGGAATATGTTGACGAGGCTGGCAGAACACGTATCGAGCGTGATGCTGCACAGAAGGAGATCGAAGTCCTCAAGTCAAAGATAGTTCAGCTTGAGAATATGGTAAAGCTCAAGCAGCTCAGTGACAGCATTTAATGAATAAAGCCGAAATACTCGCCCCCGCAGGCAGCATGGAGACTTTACAGGCTGCTCTCAGATCGGGTGCAGACGCTGTATACATAGGCGGCAAGCGTTTTTCCGCCAGAAGCAGTGCTGCAAATTTCTCTGCGGAGGAAATAGCCGAAGCCGCAAGGCTCTGCCACAAGTACGGTGCAAAGCTGGATCTTGCGGTGAATACTATCATTTCCGATGAAGAAGCCGAAAAGTTCTGCGAATATATCAAAGCCGCTGCACAAAGCGGAGTTGACGCGTTCATCGTTCAGGACTGGGGCTGTGCGGAGCTTATACGCCGCTGTGTTCCCGATGCCATACTTCACGGCTCTACACAGATGTCGGTGCATACCGCCGAGGGAGCTTCCCTGCTCCGAGAGCTGGGCTATGCAAGGGTAGTCCCTGCGCGAGAGCTTGACAAAACTGCTATTTCACGCATCTGCAATGTGGGTATAGAGACCGAGATATTCGTACACGGTGCGCTGTGTATGTCAGTTTCGGGACAGTGCTATATGTCCGCCATGATAGGTTCGCGTTCCGCTAACCGCGGCTGCTGCGGACAGGCTTGCAGACTGCCGTTCTCGGCTGTGGGAAATAAGAGCAAAGCCGCATTGTCACTGAAAGACCTTTCTCTCCTGCCATATGCACAGGAGCTTGCAGAAATGGGCGTTGACTCATTCAAAATAGAGGGACGCATGAAACGCCCCGAATATGTAGCTTCGGCAGTACACGAACTCAAAGCTTCTCTTGACGGTGAAGCCCCCGATATGAAGCTCCTGCGCGGAGTTTTCTCGCGAAGCGGCTTTACCAACGGTTACTATACCGCACAGAGAACGGATATGTTCGGCGTACGCGAGAAGGACGATGTTATTTCCGCTCACGAGCTTATACCAAAGATACACGAACTATACCGCTTTGAGCGCAAGGCTTTTACTGCTGATTTCCATGCAGTCATAAAGAATGACACACCTGTGTGCATTACTGCGACTTGCGGTGATATCTCGGTAAGTGCTCAGGGTGATATCCCTCAGCAGGCTATAAATCGCCCTACCGATATAGATATGCTCACAAAGCAGCTTTCTAAGCTCGGAGATACGGTATTCAGCTTCGGTAAGCTTACTGCCGATATAGATGAAGAACTTATTGTCCCCGCAGGCAAGCTCAACGAGCTGCGCCGCGAAGTGGCTGAAAAGCTCACAGAACGCATTATATCTGCAAATACACCTGCTTATACCATAACGGACTATTCACCGCAGAAGCCCGAACGCTCCGCAGTCTGTATGTCTGAAAAGCTTCCTGTAAGGACTTTCTGCCGAACAACGAAGCAGGCTGTCATTGCAGCTCCTCTTTCGGAATATGTAATTATCCCCGAAGAGCTGATAAATGATGAACTTCTCGGTGCCGTGGATACGGAAAAGATAATAGTTTCTCCTCCGCGCTTCATTGCCAATGAGGAAAAACTGGCAGGCAGACTTATCGAACTGAAAAGCAAGGGCTTGAACAGGCTTTACTGTCATACTCCCGATCATATCGCTATGGGCAGAAAGTCGGGATACAAGCTCCACGGAAGCTTCACCCTGAATGTTTACAACTCATTCAGTGCCGAATATCTTCACGGTCTCGGACTTGAGGACTGCGTTTTCTCCGTTGAAGCTACATTGCCGCAAATAGCCAATGTGCGTACATCTCTGCCGATGGGTGCGGCAGTATACGGCAGACTTCCCCTTATGCTCACACGCAACTGCCCCATAAAGAATGAAGTGGGCTGCGGAAAATGCACAAAGAAGCTCATTGACCGCACAGGACGCGAGCTCCCTGTAGCCTGCTCAAAGGACTACGTGGAGATACTCAACGCCGACAGACTCTCCATGCTTGACAGAACAGACGAACTCAGCAATATATCATTCGGTGTCGCTTATCTCTCAGATGAGGACGATGATATGATACGCTCCGTTCTCTCAGGTCGAAAGCCGCAGGGAAACATCACCCGCGGACTATACTACAGAGGTATCTGAATATGAAACTTACCTTCAAAAAACTTGATCCAAAGGCTGTTATCCCCTCCCGTGCCACAGCAGGGAGCGCAGGTCTTGACCTTTGCGCCTGCCTCGATGAGCCTGTTACTCTCGAAGCAGGAGAGATAAAAATGATACCCATAGGTATCACTGCACAGCCTGACTGTGACGATATCGCACTGCTCATCTACCCACGCTCGGGACTCTCATCAAAATTCGGAGTCTCACTTGCCAACTGCGTTGGTGTTGTTGACAGCGATTACCGCGGAGCATGGTTCGTTCCGCTCATCAACCACGGAAAAGCTCCGTTTACGGTCGAACACGGTATGCGTATCGCACAGGTGATCCCAACACGTATCTTAATGCCCGAGATAGAAGTCAGCGACGAACTCTCGGAGACTGAGCGCGGAAGCGGCGGCTTCGGCTCGTCAGGCATCTGATATATACTAAGTTTTACAAAAGATTGGAGATATTATTATGAAAAAAACTCTATATTTTCTGCTTCTTCTTATATGCGGCTGTATACTCGGCGGAATAATCGCAAGTGCGGCTTCGGGCTCATTCGCATGGCTTGGCTGGTCAAGAGGTATCACACTCGCTCCGAGTACATTTGCTACCGACCTTATCTCACTTACCTTCGGTTTTTCTATAAATATCAGCGTTGCACAGGTCATCTGTATCATCGCAGCGATATATGCATACATAAAGACCGCTCCAAAGGTGATCTCAGGCTGAAAAATATATCTTCTGTTGTCCTTTTCGACAGTTTTTCATCACCAGCGGACAGTTATGTCACCGTAATACACTAAATTTGTCGGGAAATGCTTTTTCTCGCCGAAAATTCTTGTACATATGTCCCTTTGGTGATATAATATAATATGTGTATAACAAGAATTAATGCATTTTAAGGAGCTGCAAAATGTTTACAAAAGATATTGGCATTGACCTCGGAACTGCTAATACCCTCGTATATATGAGGGGAAAAGGTATAATAATAAGAGAGCCTTCAGTAGTTGCCGTAAATACAAGAACGGATAAATGCCGCTATGTCGGTAAGGAGGCAAAGGACGTCATCGGTCGTACCCCCGGTTCTATCGTTGCTGTCAGACCTCTGAAGGACGGCGTTATCGCCGATTTCGATATAGCTACCACAATGCTTCAGGAATTTATAAGGAAAGCCCTCAAGGGTACTCTTTTTACCAAAGCTAACGTTATCATCTGTATACCTTCGGGCGTTACTGCCGTTGAAAGACGTGCTGTACGTGAGTCCTGCAAAAAGGCAGGTGCTAACAACGTACTCATTATCGAGGAGCCTATGGCTGCCGCTATCGGTGCAGGTCTCCCCACAAACGCTCCCGCAGGCAGCATGATAGTTGATATCGGCGGCGGTACGAGCGAAGTCGCTGTAATATCAATGGGCGGCATCGTTGCTTCACGCTCTGTAAGATGTGCAGGCGATGAGTTCGATGCAGCTATCATCAACTATATCAAGAAAAAGTATAATCTCCTCATCGGTGAAAGAACTGCCGAGAACATCAAGCTGGATATCGGCTCTGCTTTCCCAAGTGAGAAGGAAGAAGCTCAGGAGATAAAGGGAAGAAATCTTCTCAACGGTCTCCCAGAGAATATAACAGTTACTTCTGCCGAGATACGTGATGCTCTCGTTGAGCCCCTTTCAAGAGTCATAGACGCTATAAAGTCCACTCTTGAAGAAACCCCTCCCGAGCTTTCGGCAGATATCATCGACCACGGCATTACACTTGCAGGCGGCGGCGCACTTCTCCGCGGTCTGGACAAGCTAATAAACCGCGAAACAGGTATGCCCGTTTATATCGCCGAGTATCCTCTTGACTGCGTTGCAGAGGGTACAGGCAAGATACTGGAAAATATCAGCGATTATCAGGACGCTCTCACCGAAAACGTCAAGTACTATTAAGGAGGAGCTTCATGCGTGAATTCTTTAAAAGCACCAGATGTAAGGTCCTGCTTGCTTTTCTCGCTTTCCTTATTGGTATAATGATCTATGCCGTCACAAGAGGCGGCTATTCCATTTCGGGAGCCTCCTTTATCAATACAGTAACAAAGCCTTTCCGTGCAGCCTCCAACAGGATAAGCATGAAAATGGAGAATACTGTCGATAAGCTCTCAAACGCCGACAAATACTATGAGGAGAACGAACGCCTCAAAAAACAGATAGGCGAGCTCAATGCTCAGCTTACAGAATATGACGCTATAAAGGCAGAAGTTGAAGAGCTCCGCAAATTCGTTACCATAAAGGAAAAGAATGAGGATTATCAGCTTTCTCAGCCATGCGGCGTTCTGGGCTATGTTACCAATGATCCTTTCAAGTCGTTTACTATTGACAAGGGCTCTGAGGACGGTATCCTTGTGAACTGCCCTGTTGTTACCGCAGAGGGACTTGTAGGAATAACAGTTGAGGTGTCAAAGCACGTTTCCACTGTGAGAACTATCCTTTCTCCTGATCTTTCCGTAGCAGCTGTTGCTTCGTCGTCAAATGCCGATCAGGGCATAATCGAGGGCAATATACTCTCTTCTGAGAACGGTCAGACAAAGCTTATCCACGTTCCGAAAAAGAACAAGCTCAAACGCGGCGACCTTATGATAACCACAGGTACAAGCGGACTTTTCCCCAAGGATTACCCTATCGGTACTATCCTTGAAATAGGTCTCGACTCTAACGGTCTTTCCGTATGTGCTGATATACAGCCATGTGTGGACGTTACAAGACTTACCTCTGTCATTGTTATAACCGATTTCAGCGGTAAATTCCATGAGGACGAGGACGAAGAAAGCAACGAAAAGTCTGAGGATAAGGCTGATAAGGACGAGGGAAAAGCCCATGAGGATTAAAACTACCCGTCAGCAGCATATCCTGCGCATAAAAACAACACTGCGCTGGCTGCTGTATTACCTGCTTATCTTCCTGAGCTTTATCATAATGACCTCGGGAACGCTCTATAAGCCCATACTCCTTGTGCCCCTTGCCATAGCTATCTCTATAAACAACAATATCTACGGTTCGGCAGTAACGGGAGCATTCTGCGGTTTTCTCATTGATATATGCTGCGGCAAGCTTTTCGGATATAATGCCGTTATACTTGCATTCTTCTGCATATTGACCAATCTTGTATTTGAGCTTTACCTGAAAAACCGCTTCATCAATTATCTGATGATAACGGCTGTAGTATCATACATACAGTGCTGGCTGGATTATAAATTCTACTATCAGATATGGGATTACGAAAATGTAGGACGCATATTCGTGAGAGTTTCCCTTAGAGTCTGGGCATACACTGTAATATCAGCTTTCTTCATGTATCTCCTTGTAAAGCTTGTCAACAAGCTGCTCATGCCAAAGGAGCACCTTACTATCGAAGAAGCTATAAATACAAATATACAAAACGAAAACAAAAGATGAAATGCTTCGACCGCACTTTAACTGTGCGGTCAAAACTATAAGGAGGCAGTTAATTGAAAGGATTTGCAGAAAACCTAAAATCCATGATCATTATCCTGCTGGTAGTCCTGCTCGCTCTGCTCAGTTCACTGAGACTTATGAAAATACAGGTAGTCGGCGATAAGAATATCGCTGCTCCGAACCAGTATGAGCCGGGTACTCTTACCTATAACAAAGGCGTAAAGGCTACCCGCGGAGAAATAATCGACTATGACGGCAATGTGCTCGTTACAAACGACTCCAGAACAGACCTTGTCCTCAGAATGGCTTTCTTCCCTACCGATCTGCAAGAGGGCAACAAAACTCTTCTCGGAATTTACCGCGCACTTGAGGAAAGAGGCTATAAATTCAAGGAAAGCATACCCGTATCCTTTACAAAGCCTTATGTTTTCACATCAAAGGAGACAGATGAGCTTATCTCAGACCTTAACCTCAATGTTTATGCTACTGCCGAAAACTGTATCGACAAGCTCATATCCGATTATGAGATAGACGATAAGTATAATGACGAGGAAAAACGTATCATTGCAGGTATGCGCTATCAGATGATAGATAAGGACTTCTCCTACAGCAATGATCTCCTCCTCGCTGAGGGAGTCGATGAAAAAACTGTAGTTGACCTTAAAGAGCTTGGCAACTTCTATCGCGGCATCGAAGCTATCGATGCTTCCGAGCGAAAGATAGTCCGCGGAGATATTCTCCCACACGAGATAGGCACTGTAGGTCCTATCTACGCAGAAGAATATGACGAGCTTAAAAATAAGGGCTACAGCTACAACGATGTGCTCGGAAAGAGCGGTATCGAAGCCGCTATGGAGACCGAACTGAGAGGTCTTAACGGACAGGAACAGATAGCTGTCAAGGACGGTGTGGTAAGAGATGTAAAGACTATATCCGATGCCACATCAGGTGAAACTGTCAAGCTCACCGTAAACGGTGCTTATCAGCTGAAGCTCCAGAATATACTTGATAACTTCCTTACCAACACTTTCCCGTCTATAAATCCCAAACCTTCAATACTCAAAGGCAACTGCGGTGCAATATGCGTTCTTGACGCTAAGACAGGTGCTGTAAGAGGAATGGCTACAGCTCCGACCTACAATCTCAAGGATTACACAGAAAACTATGACTACTTTTTGCAGGCTAAGGATACTCCCCTTGTTAACCGCTGCACATATGGTCTTTACCGTCCGGGTTCAACTTTCAAGACCATTACTGCTACAGCAGGTCTGAATGAGGGAGTCATCACAGGAGGAACTCCCCTTGTATGTCATCAGGGATATGATTTCTACGGAACATACTACTCCTGTACGGGCTATCACGGCAATATCACTGTCCGCCCTGCTATCGAGGTATCATGTAACTGCTTCTTCTACGAAGTATCAAGAATGTTGGGTATCGACAATATCACAAAGTACGCCAAGCTCTACGGACTCGGCTCACATACAGGCATCGAAACAGGCGATGCTGAGGGCTATCTCTGTAACCCCGAGACCTTTGCCGAGCACGGTCAGGAATGGTATATCGGTTACGTTATACAGGCAGGTATCGGTAACCAGGACTGCGGTATGACTCCGCTGCAAATGGCTGTAGTTGCCAATACTATCGCTAACCGCGGTGTAAGATATCAGCCATATCTGGTAGACAGCTATTACAAATACGGCACAGATACTCTTATCAAAAAGACCGAGCCTACTATAGCTCAGCAGATAGAGCTGAATACTCCCGACCTTTACGACTATATCATCGGCGGTATGATGGACGCTGCAAGAAGTATGCCTGCAAGATACTCTCTTACAGACTTAGGCTACGATGTTGCTATAAAGACAGGTACTCCTCAGACAGGTCGTAACCTCGATGAGCAGAACTCATTCTTCATCGGCTTTGCTCCTGCTGACAACCCCGAAGTTGCTTTTGCAGGCGTTATCGAAAGCGGTGAGTATTCAAAGTATATGATACGTGACCTTCTCCTTGCTTATCAGGAGTGCTACGGTCTTAACGGCGTTAAGCCCTCGAAGCAGAAGCTCCCCGAGGAAGTACGTCCCGAGCTTACAACTACATCATCTACTACTACAACTACCACTACTACGACTACCACAACTACTGTTGAAACTGTTATCGAACCATATTCAGAAGCTCTCACAGATGCTCCTGCTGAGCCGTGGACTCAGCCTGTTCAGCAGCAGCCTTGGACAGAATACCCTGCCGCTGTTCCAACAGAGCCTACAGTGCCTTACGATCCTAATGCACTTTCTCCCGAAGCTTCACAGGATCCGAACTATCAATGATAATTTAAAACTCAAAGGGACGATATTATATCGTCCCTTTTTTGTGCCCGAGTGATTAGTTATTAGTGGTTAGTGCATAGTGTAGGGGCAATGCCACATCGCTCCGTTTGGACTTCGTTACATTTTGTCGAGCTGATGTGAGCAAAAGTCCCAACACTCTCAACTATCAGCTCGCGGACGACCTCTGGTCGTCCCTACAATTCTACTCACTAATAACTAATCACTATGCACTAATCACTAACCACTTGCTGACTTCCAAAGGCAGCCGCTCTAAGTTCTAAAGCATAAAAATGTATATTTTCCGACTAATTGTCAATAATATGGTCGGAGGTGTTAGTGTGAAGAAAAACGAACTGACCGATAAACATTATGCAAAAGGCTCTAAGGGCTTCTATGCCGCACTTGGTATAAGTGCTGTTATGATAGGAGCTGCCTGCCTTTTTGCTCACAAACAGGGCGACAGGATAGCCGATATGAAACCTGTCACAAACAAGCCTGCTGTCCATGAAGCAGCCGTTGACAGACAAGTTACAAACATACCCAAAGCCACGACTCCTGCTTACAGAGTCACTACCGCAGTGGTCACAATGCCGATTTTTACGGACGCACCCACAGCGACAATACCTGCTGCTGAGATAAGCGTAGATGCTCCCCCTGCTGCCGAACCCGTACAGGCAGAAGCAGAGGAAACTGCCGCACAGGACATGACAGACCTTAAACTCCCTGTGGCAGATATAAGCAATATCATCAACCCATTCAGCGGCGGCGAGCTTGTAAAAAACGAGACAACAGGCTCATGGCAGACTCACAATGGTGTGGATATAGCCGCCGAAGTAGGTGCAGAGGTCTATGCCGTAGCTGGCGGTGAAGTAACAGCTGTGAAGAACGACGCTCTGTGGGGAGTAACTCTGCTCCTCGACCACAAAAACGGATATACTACCAGATACTGCGGACTCAATGCTGACCTTGCCGTGCAGGAGGGAGACAAACTCAACGGTGGCGATGTCATAGGAACTGTTGGAGGCTCTGCCGATATCGAAAGCTCACTTGCTCCACATATCCACATTGAAATGACACACAACGGCGCATTTATTGATCCATTGCCTTTACTGGGAAGTTAAAAATTATGTCTTTTGTAGGGGACGGCGTCCTCGACGTCCCGTTGTAGGGGCGGATATTATCCGCCCGTAAGTTTCAAAGTCCAATTAGGGAACGCCTTCTCTTGCAAAGCGTTCCCTCTTTCAAAACAGTCCACTGGACTGTTTTGAAATTCACCCTTTGCGATGCGCCTTCGAATTATTTCGCTGTTCTTTAAGAACTGGGAACAGCGACCAAAGACTCTGCCAAAGGAACACAGTCCCTTTGGAATCCCGTTCATACGCTCATCAAGTAATTACGTTAACTCATAATTTATAAAAGCCATAGCCCTTAAACTTCCGTATGAATACCGCCTTTACATATTGACTTTTGCGTGATACTGTGCTATAATCTGTTTTATTATCATAAAACGGAGGTATCAGTATGAAAGCACTAATTATCAATTGCAGCCCCGTAAGAAACGGCGCAACAGCGGAGATAGTCCGCATAGTCACAGAGGAATTGTCAAAAAAATACACTGCCGAAAGTATCTGCATAGACGACTATGATTTCAGCTTTTGCAAAGGGTGCAGAAGCTGCCATAATACAGCGGAGTGTGTTCAGCACGATGACATTGATGTAATTATGGATAAATTCGAGAACGCCCATATCATCGTTTCTGTAGCTCCCTCCTACTGGGCTGACGTTCCTGCTCAGTTCAAGGCTTTCATCGACAGATGCACTCCGTGGTGCAATACACATGAGCCTCATGCAAAGCTCAGCAGCGGCAAAAAAGGCTACTCCATAGCACTGCGAACAGGTCCGAATATGAAAGAGTGCCAGCGTATCATAGGAACTATCGAGCACTTCTACGGTCATCTCGAAATAGAATGCTGCGGCAGTCTGGGATTATGCTCCATAGAGTACAAGGAAGCCGTTGAACCGAAAAAGTCTGAGATTATAGCTTTCTGCGATACTATATAAAAAGAAAAACCTGAGAACGCAAAGTCCTCAGGTTTTATATTTATGGAATTATTATGATCAAGCCTTGTTAACGCTTCCGAAGAGCTCCATCTTCTCCTTGACCTTAGCCTTGATAGCCTCAACGCCTGGTGCGAGAAGCTTTCTTGGGTCAAAGCCCTTGCCCTGCTTGTCCTTGCCAGCTTCAACATATCCTCTTGTAGCCTCAGCAAATACGAGCTGACACTCTGTGTTTACGTTGATCTTAGCAACGCCGAGAGAGATAGCCTTTGTGATCATATCGTCAGGGATACCTGTACCGCCGTGAAGTACGAGAGGCATCTCGCCAACAGCCTTGTTAACAGCCTCAAGAGTCTCAAAGCTGAGACCTTCCCAGTTTGCAGGATATACACCGTGGATATTACCGATACCAGCTGCGAGGAAGTCAACACCGAGGTCTGCGATCATCTTGCACTCAGCAGGATCTGCGCACTCGCCCTTACCGATAACGCCGTCTTCTTCACCACCGATAGCACCTACTTCTGCCTCGATTGAAAGACCAAGATTGTGAGCAGCATTTACGAGCTCAGTTGTCTTAGCAACGTTCTCGTCGATCGGGAAGTGTGAACCGTCGAACATGATTGATGTAAAGCCAGCCTTGATGCACTTGTAGCAAGCACCGTATGAGCCGTGGTCGAGGTGAAGTGCAACAGGAACTGTGATTCCGAGAGACTTGTCCATAGCTGCAACCATAGCTGCAACAGTCTCAAAACCGCACATATACTTACCAGCACCCTCTGAAACACCGAGGATAACAGGTGAATTGCACTCCTGAGCTGTCTGAAGGATAGCCTTAGTCCACTCAAGGTTGTTGATATTGAACTGACCTACTGCGTATTTGCCTGCTCTTGCTTTCTGGAGCATTTCTGTAGCTGAAGTTAACATAGATATAATTCCTCCTGAGAATTCATTTACGGGGATCGTGACCCCATCGTTAATATTATATCATAGGTTGCTGTGAATTGCAAGAGTTTCCATAAAATTTAGCAATAAAAGCCTATTTGGCAAGTTTTTAGTGGTTAGTGCATAGTGATTAGTTATTAGTAAGCAGGATTGTAGGGGCTGGCGTCCTCGACAGCCCGAGCCTTACGCAATAAGTAACATGAACGCACTGTAGGGGCGAGTTCCGCTCGCCCGTGTGCATCTTACATAATATATGCAGCATTAGCACATTGTAGGGAACGCCTCCCAACAGGAGCCGCGACCCTCTGTCAGCTATGCTGACATCTCCCTGCACTACAGGGAGTCACCCTCGGCGTTCCGCAACTAACAATGAAATTAACATGAACCTATGTAGGGGCGAGTTCCGCTCGCCCGTTTAATAATTGTAAATGGCAATATGTTTATTGCGACGCACATATTTACATATCATATATACAAACTCCACCCGAGGTGTATCTTTTTTGAAATTCAATGGTTTTCCGTTGAAAAATCTCCTTTTTTCGCCCTCTTATAGAAAAACATAAAAAGGGCGGAATGATCCGCCCTACTACTATCTACTCATTACTCTCTACTTACTGATCATTTGTAGAACAATGAGACATCAATCTCTTCTTGCTCCTCATTTTCTTTGGAAATATCAGGAAAACTGTTTCTGTTAGCTGATGCAATATTGTAGAAAGTAGAGCTTGTTTCTGCTAAATAATCATATAAGTATCCGAATACATATATTACGAAACAGATAATATAACTGAAAAACAGTGAGACCAGTGTTAACACAAGCGAAAAGCCCCTCCGATTACTTATTGAACAAACCGAAGAGATCACACTGCCAATTACCGAGATAATAAACATTACTCCTGACACTATTTTAAGTTTTTGGCCTATATTGCGTAACATAAAATGCGCCCCCTTACAAGTATTATATATCCCTAAGAGTACATTGTCAATAATATTCCCACAGCCGCCGCTTATTTTGTAAAGTTTGATAGATGCGGAGAACTGTTTTTTGTACACTAATAATAATATATAAGATATATAATATGAACAAAATGTGTATTTTTCTGAAACTAAAGGTAAAACTATTGGTATGTATAGGCGGAGCTTATCCGCCCGTTCTCAATATAAGGAAGATTAAAGAGAATATTTCCCTGTTACTTGCCCAGTTGGGCAACAAGTGCTTTGAAAGCGTCACCGCGCTCCTCAAAGTTCTTGAAAATGCCGTAGCTTGCAGCCGCAGGCGACATAACGCAGCTCATACCCTCGGGAGTTATCTCCGCAGCAAGCTTTACTGCGACCTCAAGGTGGTCGGCGTAGTGTACGCGGTCTTTATCCTTGAAGCCGCCGCATGACTGTATCATATCGAATACACGCTTGCCAGAAGCTTCCATGCAGATGACCCTTACATCAAAATCAGCGAGGAAGTCCACAAGTGAAGTATAGTCGATACCTCTGTCCATACCGCCGATGAGGATAGTTCCCACGCTTGGAACGCTCTGCAATGCAGATATAGCAGTTGCGCAGGCAGTAGAGATAGAGTCGTCATACCAGCGTATACCGCGGACAGTGTCCACATATTCAAGGCGGTGAGCCAACGGGTCAAACGTGCGTACAGCCTTGTCGAAGTCGGCTTCGTTCACGAACTGACTGCAAACGCCAAGTGCAATAGCGATATTGTAATGATTATGAACGCCAAGAAGCTTTATATCGTCAACAGGAATACTGTACTTCCTGCCGTTTTCGTAGTTCACGATACCGTCAGCAACGTATATATCCGTACCGCTGTCGGAGTTTGAAACGCGGATAACTTGCGTATTATCACAGTTTGGAGCTATGTCGCTGCTGCACCACAAATAGTCGCCTCTCTGCTGGTGGAGGTAGATATTCTTCTTTGCGTTGTAGTAATTCTCCATAGTACCGTAGTGGTCGAGGTGTTCCTCATAAAGATTGAGGAATACTGCATAATGCGGAGAAACTGTCATATATTCAAGCTGGTGGCATGAAAGCTCACAGACCACAACTGTCCCCTGAGACATACCCTCAGCAATATCGAATACAGGGATACCGATATTTCCTGCGATACGGCAGTCAACTCCCGACTCCTTCAGCACATGATATATGAGCGAAGTAACAGTGCTCTTGCCCTTTGTACCTGTAATGCCGATGATCTTTTCACGAAAGACCTCGAAGAACACCTGTGTTTCACAGGTTATCTGACATTTAAGCTCACTGAGGGGCTTTTCGAGGACAATTCCGGGACTTTTGAACACCATGTCAAAATCGTCCAGACACTGCTGATATTCCTTGCCGCAGATAAGCTCAACGCTGTCGGGGATCCCGTTTGCCTCACGGTCAACGGGATTAAGGTCTGCAATAGCTAAAGAAGCCTGTTTTCCGTACTTTTCCAGTATCTTGTATGTGGACTTTCCCTCTCGTCCGAAGCCGAGAATGCATATCTTTTTTCCGTCAGTATATTCTGTTATATATTCGCTGAATTTATTCACAGCAAACGCTCCATTTCCTTTGTCAGTATGTTTTTGAATTCCTCGGGCAGCAGGTTCTGCTCGTTAAATGAGCCGCAGCACTTCTCATTGAGCATATCAATGGTCTCAGGGTGATAAAGTCCCCGTGACTTGTATTCCTCAAACAGCATCGGGAGCTTCTCCCCGTCCTTTTCAAGTTTGCGTATTGCCAGTGAAACTGCAAGATTCACCTCATCGATACTTCCCACGCACTCAAAAGGCTTGTGCTCGGACTGTCCGATAAGCTCGATGAAGTACTCCTTCATCTTCTCGTCGTTCAGCATATCCCTGCCGAAAATGTCATTAAGCGACCCAAGACTGAGGAACGGCGATAGTATCAGGCATACGAAAAGGCATTTCGGACACTCTCCGCACCATATATCGGGAGATACCTTGCTTCCGAGATTACAGCTTCTGAAAATCGGCAGATACTTCCTGTGAGATACGAACATCTTTGCTATCTGGAATTCCGCAAGAGGACGCAGGAAGCTGAAATAGTACTGTCCCGTGCGGAGATACTTCTCCTCATAGTTGTGGAAATCCTGCTCGAATTCAAAGCTCTTGGAATACTGGTGATTTACGTCCTGCCCTACAACTGTGCTCTCGTTTGCACTTGACTCGTTGGAGAGGACGATATATTTAAGTCCGTTGAGGTAAGCTGTTATCTCAGCCGAAAAGGCAACTATGGACGAAAACGGCGTATGACCGTTGATATAGCCCTTGTTGTTAAGGTCGATAAGCGAGCGGTCAAAGTGACGCTGTGAGATTATCAGTGCATCTTCGGAAAGACCTGCCGTAGTAACGGTGTCGATAATGGAACGGCGTTTGTTTATGGAGTAACACCTGCACTTCATACCTGCATTAACAAGAGTTTCAAGTGTCAGTGCAGAGTCCTTTCCGCCGCCTACAGGCACAAGACAGCCTGAGGGCTGACGATTTGTCTCTTTCAGTGAGCTGTCAAAGCTGCCTGTGGGGACTATCTCCACGAAGCTTTCAAAATCGGCTTTTATGCCGTTTACGAAGAAAAGCTCGCCAAGTCCGAGGAACCACAGCTTTTTCCACCACTGTATCTGCTCACTGTCAAGCTCGCCGCACTCTACGCGGCACACGGGTGAACAGGCTGCTTTCCAGTAGCTTACGGCTTCTGCCATACCAAGCGAAAAGACCAGCCTCTCGAATGTAAGATCGCCCTTTACCGTCATATCCGCAGGCTTGCGGAAAGTCCAGCCCGGGGTGAACTTAGCTAAGTTCGGGAACTCGAATTCATAACCGACTTCTATAGTATCGGCAGTTTCCTCTATGCTGTATGACTTGTATACAAATACGGGAGCTTCCTCCCTGAATTGTTCATATTTACCCATTAAGTTCCTCCGAAAATAGCTTACTTCTGCTCTTCGGCAAGCTTTTTGTAATGTGCTTTCAAAAGGGCAAAGGTATCGTCCGACAGATCATGCTCGACCTTGCAGGCATCTTCAGCTGCAACATCACGCTTAACACCGAGATATGTAAAAAACTCGGTAAGAACTGTATGACGATCATATATGCGCTCAGCAACTATCCTTCCGCCGTCGGTGAGTCTGATGTGATTGTCGTCATCAACGGCAACAAGTCCCTCATCCTTCATCTTTTTGAGTATAATTGAGACTGTGGGACGGGAATAGCCAAGGTAAGAGCAGATGTCAATAGCGTGGACATCAGGCTGCTTCTGTGAAAGGATCAGTATTGTTTCAAGGTAATTTTCGACTGCTTCGGTAATAGCCATTCGTATTCTCCTTATCTATATAAATATTATGCTTCTGTCAACAATATACGGTTATATTATTATAACACAAAAAAACGTATAAATCAACTTTTACAGCGAAATATTTACACTTTTTCTGCATTCACAGCAAAGGGTGACGCTTGAAGTCATATGAAGTCTCGAAGCTGTCCCAGTCAGAGGCGCATATTTCCACGTTTTCGCGGACAATTGTCTCAATATCGGCATCATAGAGTTCATCTTCGGGCATGGGCAGTCTCGCCGCGTCTCCGGGGTTCATGTTCATGGTGGGATTGAGCACTTTTGCAAGCTCTGCGGCTACCTTGCTGTTGAGCAGACCGAGAAGCATAAGCAGCTGATGCTCATTTTCGGGAAATGCACTTGAACCTGCAACGTTGAACATGAAGTTTTCATCGTAATACCGCACTGAAAATGCTCCGCTTGTTATCTGTGACCAGCTAACTGACGGTCGGAAATTATAACTGAGCCCCTGCGGACGTGAGCGAAGTTTTCCCTTTTCATCGCAGAAATGCTTTATCTCATAGCCGTCGTTCTCCCAGTTTACGACAAATTCACGGTTTCCGTACCATTTTCTGTACTCGCCTCCCTTATTGAGAAGGTACCAACGCTTATTCTGATTATTCAAAAAGGCTATCCTATTTTTATCAACTTCATACCATCTCCGCAAAAAACGGTCATTATCTCCGGAGATAAGCCCTTCCCTTATATCAACAGAATTTCCGAGCGGAGCTCCACTGAAAGCCTTTAGTAAACCTTGTCCCAGCCAGTAGGCACAGGGAGCAGACGGTATCATCAGAAAGTCCGATGTATCGGCTTCAAATCGGTAGTCGCAGTCCTCTGCCCTCAATGCTTCCGAAGCTTTTTTGCGCTGCTGTTCCATTCCACCCTTGAAGTCTGTAAGTCTCAGATACACTCCTCTGCCGCTTTCAGCCGAATTTTTCATGGTAAAGGAGCATATGGGCACAGTGGCAGCTTCAAAGGCAGAGTACTCAAAGTGGATAAGCGTTTGCAGCGAGCAGTTTTCAAATATCCGCTTTCTCAGCTTTTCGTAGGATTGCAAAAACAGCCATGTAGCAGGAGTCAGAAAGCCCAGATATCCGCTGTTTTCAGCCATATCCATGCATCGTGCCATAAATGTCGAAAAGAGATCTGCTCCGTAATCACCGTAGTTTTTCTTGACGTATGCTGACAATTCCTCGTTCATGGCAGGCTTGCCGAGATACGGTGGATTAGTGACAACTACTGCATATTTCTGCCCGAGAAGCTTACCAATAATTGCTGCCTTTTCACTGACTTTCGGGAGGTCTTTTTCACAGTGCAGCGAGCCTATCGTTTCACTCACACCTGCAAAGTCATACACCTGAGGAAGTACGTCTGCTCCGTATTTATGAGCTTTTACGCGCAGAGCCGTCTCCGCGGCAGCTCTTGCACGTTCATCGAGTTCAAGTCCGAAAAGGTTGTATTTCAGAGTTTTTTTCGCAGCAATTTTTGCATCGTATCCAAGCGAGATATACTGTTCAAAAAATACATCGAACGCATACAGCAGCACATTGCCGCTGCCCATGCAGGGGTCTATGAGCTTTATCTCTTCAAGCGGAAGCTTTTCCGCCTTTTTCAGCTCGGCAGGAAAGCTTAGTTCTCCGCTATTTACGGTATAACCGTGCTCCGCAAGATATCTCCCGAGAGTGTTATCCGCCATATACCGCACCACCCAGTCGGGGGTGAAGATCTGCGTCGCAGGAGCTATTCTCTCGGTGCTGAGACGCTTGCTCTTTTTAAGTCCCACAGCTATCTCGTTCCTGTAAGGCTCGTTGTAGTACTGGTGACACCAGCCCAGCACTGCTTCATCTTCAAAAACTTCGGCTGGCAGAGACAAAAGCTCCGCAGCTGTTCCGCAGTCAGCCAAAAGCTGCTGCGGAACGGGCAGCTCGCCGTAAAGACTGAAAATACCGCCGTAATTATCTGCGAGCTGCCTGCACTTTTCCCCGAAAAGTGCGCTGCGGAGCTCCTCCGGCTCTGCCATGATATTTTCAACTGCCACACGCTCTGCATAAAGCATGGCACATAACCGCATGAATCCGCAGTATGCTTCTTTTTCGCCCACATCTGCAAGGAGCAGTGAACTCGCCCGTGCCGCTGTTTTTTTCAGTTGTAGATCGTTCACCTTATCATCTCCTCACAATTTCCAAAGGCGGACATTAAGTCCGCCTTTTGTTAATCAATATGTAGCCTTACAAAAAGTGCTTCAAATACTATTTTTCCGTTTTCACGGGAATATTGTCCCGTATACTCCTGTACGAAGCCGCATTTTTCAAGGACTCTGCCCGATGCACCGTTATCCTTAGCATAAAAAGCCGTAAAGTCATGTATTCCACGCTCATTATAAGCCCAGTCAAGGAGTCCGCGGACAGCTTCAGTAGCATAACCGTTGCGCCAGAAGCTGCGGTTGATATTGTAGCCTATCTCGTACGCATCGTCTTTTTCGCTCCATTCAAGGCTGATATCACCGATAACTTTATCAGTTCCTTTCAGAACTATGGCATACTTGTCATTGTCAGCTATCCATTCCTCTATCCTCTGCCGAAGTTCCTCAACATTGTCATCGCAGGGATAAGGCATGAACCTGTTGACCTCAGGGTCGGAACGCCACTCAAAGGCATCTTCCGCATCGCTGATACTGAACGGACGTATCAGAAGTCTTTCGGTATTTATCACAGCGTTGCAAGCTTAGCGTACTGAGCCTTGAGAGCAGGATAGATCTCTCTGTAAAGCTGATAGTACTTCTCATACTCTGGAACGTTCTCAGCCTTAGGAGCCTGTACCTTGTCGGTCTTGATGATAGCTCCGCAAGCCTCGGGAACACTGCTGTAGATGCCTGCGCCAACGCTTGCAAGTATAGCAACACCCAGTGCAGGACCTTCCTTAGATGCAACTGTCTTAACGTTGCAGTTATAAAGATCAGCAAGCATACTTCTCCAAAGCGGTGATGATCCGCCGCCGCCGCAAGCCATCATATCACTTACGTTTACGTTCATCTCGCGGAATACCTCAACGCAGTCGCGGAGTGAATATGTTACGCCTTCCATTACAGCACGGAGCATATCCTTTCTTGTGTGGATAGCTGAAAGTCCGAAGAATACTCCTCTTGCATCAGGATCAAGGTGAGGAGTTCTCTCGCCCATGAGGTATGGGAGATAAAGAAGTCTGTTTGCGCCTACAGGAACTGTCTCAGCCTGCTTGTCCATGAGATAGTACTCATCAACGCCCATGAGCTTAGCTGTTTCCTTTTCTGTCATGCAGAAGTTGTCTCTGAACCATTTAAGTGAGAGACCTGCGCCCTGTGTAACGCCCATAACGTGCCATGTATTAGGTACAGCAGCACAGCAGGTGTGTACTCTGCCCTTCTTGTCGATAGATATATTTGAAGTATGTGCAAATACAACACCCGAAGTACCGATAGTTGTGAAAGCCTTTCCGTCCTCAACAACACCTGTACCAACAGCAGCAGCAGCATTGTCTCCTGCGCCGCCTACTACGATAGTGTCCTCGCAGAGACCAAGTGTCTCAGCCATTTTCTTTGTGAGAGTACCTGTTACCTCACAGCTCTCGTGTACCTTGCCAAGCCAGCTCTTGTCAATCTCGAATGCACTGAGAAGCTCGTCCGACCACTTGCGGTTCGGAACGTCAAGAAGCTGCATACCGGAAGCATCTGATACTTCTGTTGCGTACTCGCCTGTAAGGATAAATCTGAGGTAATCCTTAGGAAGAAGGATATGAGCTACCTTTGAGTATATCTCAGGCTCATTGTTCTTAACCCAGAGAATCTTAGCAGCTGTCCAGCCTGTGAGGGCAGGGTTTGCTGTGATCTCAACAAGCTTGTCTCTGCCGACGATACGGTTCATTTCTTCTACCTCGGCAGCTGTTCTCTGGTCGCACCAGATAATAGAACGGCGAAGCACGTTATTGTCCTTGTCAAGCATTACAAGGCCGTGCATCTGTCCCGAAATACCGATGCCCTTGACGTCTTCCTTCTTGACACCGCTCTTAGCCATTACAGCCTTGATAGTATCCACCATTGCGTTTGCCCAGTCCGCAGGTTCCTGTTCAGCATAGCCGTTCTTAGGCTGATACATTGGATATTCGATTGTCTTTGAAGCGATAACGCTTCCCTTTTCGTCAAAAATGACTGTTTTTGTACCGCTTGTACCGCAGTCAACTCCGATTATGTATGCCATATGTTTGCAACTCCTTTTATATATTTCAGGGACTCTGCCCTGCATTATTCTATTAATTATAATATATTATGCGGGGAAAATTTTCAAGACCTTTTTTGCTCATTTTTTTACATTCTGCGCTTCTTTTGCGGACTTACGCAAATATACTTTAAACGTAAGGCGTTGCAGGTATTTTTCACATATTTGCCCGCAACGCCTTTGATTTCTTATTAATTGAAAAGCTCTATAGAGATACGTCTTGAATTTACATCATAGAAGTCTTCGAGCTCTGCTACATAATAGCGGAAAACTGTCTTGTTTTCAGCTACGGTTATCCTCTCGGGAGCAGCAGCTTCTGTATTTTCAGTCTCTTCTGTCTGTTCTTCATCTTCGTTCTTCTTCACATCACGGTAAACAGTTATGGACATAACATCACCGCTCTGCGATACTCCGAGAGATTCAAGCTGTTCATCAGTAAGAGTATTGAGCATTACAGTATGGCTCTTCTTTACGTTGAAAAGAGTGATACCTGTAGCGGCATCTACCTGCTCACGGTTGAACTGTCTGAGACCGCCGTCACTGAGTTCATTGAAGTAAACTCTCTTGCCGTGCTCGCCGTCTATCTCTTCAAGCAGCTCGGCAGAAGGCTCCTTGATGTAGTATCTTCCGTCGGCTTCTCTTCCGATTCCGTAGAAATCAAGCTGTTCATCGGTAAGAGTATCCATTAAAACAGGGTTTACATCAGAAGCTGTAAGACCTATAGCGAACTTACGGCTTGCTGAAAGATTTGTGAGCTGGAGCTTGTTATCGTAAGTATATCCAAGCTGTTCAAGCTCGGCATCCGTAACAGTTACCTCTATCTTGTCCGAAATAGAATTTAGGTGCTCTGTTATCTGCTGGCGGTTCTCTGTTGACCAGCTTACCTGTATCTCGTCATCAGACGGTCTGTCGAGGAACACAACGCGCTCCATATTTTTAAGTGTGAATGTAGCGAAAGCATACTTCACATCGGCAGTATTAGGCTCTACGTAGATAGCTGTGCTTCCGTTTGAAGTATCAACGCTGTTAACTATCCTGTATCTGTAGTCGCCTGACGGTGAAACGCCGCTGCCCACCTCTGTCTCCTTGGCAGGAGATACAAAGAACGAAGTAAAGAGGAAGTATCCCAGTGCGCCGAAAATGTACATAAGAAGTATAATGGTAGCAAGAGCAGTCTTAACGCCTTCTCCTGCGCCCGAAAGCAGCAGTATCACTATTCCCACGACGATAATTGGGATTATAAGCCCCCATTCGCCGAAATACAGCAACACTACAGGCAGCATCGCCGGAAGAATTATAAAGCTTGATATTCGTGTAAGTATCTGATGTCGCGTATAGAGCATTATTATAAGTGCTGCAAGCGAGACACCTGTTATTGACAGGCACAGTGAAGTGCGCTGCTGTACGTGGATATCGTAAAATATTGAGTAATAGCAAAGCTTACATACAAAATATGTATATATAACACTGACTATGGCTACGACTCTTTTAGTCCAGACATTTGCAAATATTTTTTTCATTATTGCCTCCGAATAATCATTATCTATATGTAAAAGCTATGCGGCTAAAAGTCACACACAGTATATTATACCATTTTTATTCTCAGGATACAAGATGTTTTTTAAATTTTTTCTGAAAAACTTCTCCTTTACAAAAGTCCGCAATAATTGTATAATATATATAGCAAGAATTGAAAGGAAAAAATGAAATGATCAAAAAGCTCAAACAACTGAATACCTCTCAGCGCGTATTCATTGTCCTTACCTTAGCGGTAATGATATTGATATTCATATTCTCGGCACAGGACGCAGATGAGTCATCAAAAACCAGCAGCAGGTTCACAAAGTATGCTGTAAGGATCTTTTACAGCGACTACGACAGTCAGTCTCCTGAGATACAGAAGGAAATGTGGGACAAGACTTCGTTCATGATAAGAAAGACTGCTCATTTTTCAATATATACCCTCCTCGGGTTCTGCGCTTCCTTTGCAGTTGGCAAAAGAAAGCTCTTCACACTGAAGAGCCTCGGAGTTATATTATTCGGTTTCACCTATGCAGCTTCCGATGAGTTCCACCAGAAATTCGTAAAGGGACGTTCCTGCGAATTCCGCGATATGATGATAGATACAGGCGGAGTTACCACAGGTATGCTGATATCGCTCATAGTTATGGGGATAATAGCATTGATCCTGCGCAAACGCAGCAGAGTGAGTAGTAAGTAGATTGTAGGGACGCCCATTGGGCGTCTTTTTTTCTGGAGATATTATCCGCCCCTACACAAATAACTGAAAAACCCGTAAGAAGCCAAGCTCCTTACGGGTTTTGTAATTTTACTGCATTCCGCCTCTTACGTAGAAGTTATCCTGAATGATAAGAGCGCAGCCGCCGAGGAAATTGTTCTTTCCGTCTAATCTGCTGAGTACCACTCTGTCAGCGATCTCTTCACTTACAAGGCGTATCATCTCACGCTTGCAGTAGTCAAACTGCTTTTCGTTGAGCTTGAAGTTGTGAAGCACTATCCTCTTTGCAAAATGGCTTATAGCCAGATTGTTAATGAGAACAGTATACTTTGCGATAATGTCGTCAACAAGTGCCTTGACAGGTTCTTCACCTCTCATAAGTGCCATGAACACGTTATCTGTATTGATAGCGGTCTTGTCACCCTCTGTAAGCTCGTACAGAACAGGTGTCTTGTCCTTGGAATATATCTCATAGAAAGCATTGAGCATAGCTGTTCTTGAAAGCTCTGCCTTTACAGAGCCGTTAGGATAGCCCTCATATGACTTTCCGTTCGGACAAACTATATATCTCTCGATAGTTGATGTATAAGATACATAATCTGCTGAAAGCTCATTCTTATTAATCATAGCAAGATTTACCTGATTTCCGTTATGAATGAACGCCTGATTGGTCTGATAACCGTTCTGCGTTCTGAAATCATTGCTTGCAAGAGCCATAAGACCGATAGCATTTCCGCAGTGGATCTCGAAATTGAGTCCGCCCGAGAGCTTATCAATGAAATTGGTGAAGTCAAGTACACCGTCTTTGTAGAATATCTTCAGCTTGCCCCACATTGAAGGAACTACGCCGACACCCAGTCCGAGTATCTTGTCCTTTGTAAGGGCACTGTTCTCGACCATTTCGTTGCTGGTCTTGATTATGTAGTTGATGATATCCTTACTTGTGGTCCTGTCATCAATGACCATGCTTGCCTTGTCCAGAACTTCCGAATTAAGGTTTGTAAGTCCGATGCTTACTTCCTTCTCGTCAACTGTTGCACCGAGTGCAAAGCGGCTGTTGACATTGATGTCGATAAGTATCTTTCTTCTTCCCTTCTGAAGCTTCTCAGTATTTACAGGAGCTTCGCCTATCTCGACAAGTACGCCTTCCTCTATCATTTCGTTTGTAATGATAGTTACAGCAGCTCTTGTTATTTCAAGAGCACTTGCAACGTCAACTCTCGAAATAGGACCTGTTTCCCTGATCACTCTGAGAATCTGCATTCTGTTTCTTCTTTTCAGGTCAAGTTTACTGATTCCTCTTTTTTCCATACAACAACAACTCCATTTCTTAAATCGTTTCGGATTCTTCTTATCCTCACCTACAACCTACATTATCCCCTTGGAATTTCTTGCCGCTGCCAATTATAACTGCCCGTATAATTTTTTCTTTTTATTTTTAAGCCAATCTTTTTTAACGTATTTATATTATAACACAATATTATTAAAATTCAAACCTTTTAACGCAATTATTTCTAAAATCAGCGTTTTTGACAAACTGATTATAGTATTTTTGTTAAATATTCCGTAGCTTTAACGACCAGCGGCAGTGTACCTACGGAAAGTATAGTTCCAGCGGTAAAAATCTCCGATGCGTATACAGAATTTTTTCCATAACGAATAGAAAGAAGTGTGCACATTGCTGCCGGTGGAGCGGCTGCTGCAACCAGCACAGTCATGCGAACCTTGTCGTCAACATTGGTAAAAACCGAAATTGGTACTGCCAATATTAATGGCATAACAAAAAGTTTTAAAAAACAAACATAGTACACTCTGTAATTTTTTAGCAGTTTCGGCACATCAGTTGCAGCTATTGTAACGCCCGAAACTATCATCGCCATAGGTGTATTTACATCTTTTATGAAGCTGAGTGCGCTGACTGCTGTATCGGGCAGTCTTATCTCAAAGAAGAAGGTTATGAGTCCGAGGAATATGGAAATAATCGTCGGCGAATAGAACACCTTCACTACCTGTTTGAAGTCCTTTTCTCCTGATACAAGTATAACACCGTGTGTCCACACGATAAGGTTGAATACGGTAATAAACGCGGTAAGGTAGAATACTCCCTCATCGCCGAAAAGTGCATTTACAAGGGGTATGCCCATAAAACCGCAGTTTGAATACACCGATGAAAAACGTTCTATCTCAAATTCCCTGCCCTCTTTCTTTCGCACAAGGAGATATGAGAATAATATCATTATCGTCATTGCACACAGAGATATAACGAATGTGAGCAGAAGATTTTTCGCCAGCTCCGCTTTATAGGGCTTCTGATACGACATGAATATGACCACGGGATTTACTACCTGAAGCACAAACTTTGAAAGGTCTTTGTTTGAGGTCTCGCTTATCAGTTTAGTTTTGGCGCAAAGAACACCGATAGCTATAAGTATCAGCATGATGATCGTCTGATTGAGTATAGTAGATGACATTTTAGCCTCCGTATATGTATATATTTCAGACGGATTTAAACTGTGAATGAAAGCTGAGTCGTTCCGCTGTTTTGCATTAACCGAATTATTTTACCATATTTCTTTGAATTAGTCAATAAAAAAATCCGAAGCATTTCTGCTTCGGATCCTTTAGACTATTGAATTAGCCGATATAATCAATTGAATTTGGAATTATCTTCCAGCCGTCACCCTTGAGCTTTACAACACAGATCTTTTCTGTTTCGTGTCTCTTTTTGCCGTCTTCGTCTCTGTACTTTACTCTTACCTTGACTTCATAGCCCTTAGAAACTGTTATGTCATCATCTGCATCATAGCGGTCGCACATATCCTCGAAATACTCCTGACAATCTTCCAGCTCTGACTTGCTGAGCTTTTTCTGTCTGATGATCTTCTCAAACTTTGGAGCTGTCTCTTCATCTTCCATGTCATCGAGTCTGTCCTCAACAGCTTCATTGAATGCTTCTACCATATCATCATACTTGTCATCGTCCTTTAAAGCATCGATAACTGTATCAGGGTATGAAAGCGAATAGAATGTCTTTCCGCCCTTCTTATCAGAAGCAGAGTTTACATACTTCTTGACAGTGCTCTTAACTCCGCCGCCAAAGATAAGGCAAAGGAGACAGATAATAAGGATAAGGATAACACCTAATGCAGCATATGCAGCGCCTTTATTGTTCTTTAATCCGCCAGGAAGCTTCTCTGAAATCTCTCCTGCAAGATTATCTACCTTTGTTGCACCCTGCTTGAGACTGTCGCCCACCTTATCGGCAACATCTCCTGCTTTTTCCTTGAGTTCTGCTGCTGTATCCTTAGCCTTGTCGGCAGTCTTTTCAGCAGCATTTTCAATTGTGCTCTGTACATTATCGGCAGCCTTTTCAGCAGTATTTTCAACCGTGTTCTGTACATTGTTGACTTCTTTTTCTACTGTTGCAGCAGCTTCTTTGGCTTCTTCCGCAGCTTTTGAAGCAGAGCATCCACAAGATTCTCCCTCAGTGATCTGCTTACCGCAGTACTTACAATATGGCATAACAAAACCTCCATAAACAAAAAATATTACAGAATATATTTTAGCATATTTCTCAGCATAATGTCAAGTGAAAGATTTAATATTATCGTCAGCATAATGCATAAAAACGTTTTATTTCTTCACTTTGCCGATAGCTGTCATTTATCGGTTTCTTTTCCGCAAATGAAAAGGTATGGTATGATCACTGCCAGTGAAGGAAATACTATCGGAACAAGCATTACAGCAAGCTCTGTATTTGTCAGGTCTTGTGCATGGATACTGCTGTTGATGATATTATAAAACTGCAAAAACGGCGCGTTCAGCAGCTTGTGCGGTGGATAATATTCAAAGCTGCTGCCTTTTGCGGAGATACACAGGAGTATCCAGCTTATTAGCGACGGTACTGTAACAGCTCCGCCTGCTGCAAATATAGCCGCTTTATTTATGGTGCTGCCGTTCATTCTCGAAGCTTTAATGTCAGTTTTGGCTTCTTTCACCGAAAAGTCAGCAAGAACAAATATCATTATCAAAACAGTGCAGACAAGGCATATTAGCTTTATAAGAGCACTCCCCGAGGCTGCAAACGTAATATCAATGAAAAGGCACAGTATCTCACAAGCCGCCAGTCTCAGCAGAGCTTTAAGTATTTTCATAGCTTTTCCTTTCCGTGACATTATAAAAATCAAATTAACGGGCATAATATCCACGGAGGTGGTACTATGCCCGAAAATATCGAAAATGATGTTAAGATCTATATCCCAAGGAACTCAGAACACAAAGGCAGTGAACCTGCCCCTCAGTCATCGTCCTTACAGTCGGAACAGCGTCCGTAAAAAACAGTCTGGGAATAATCTATCTCAAAGCCGTGTTCTTCTTCAATATGATGTGACAGCTCTGCAAGATGTTCGCAGTCAAGATGTATGAGCCTGCCGCAGCTAAGACATTTAAGGTGGAAATGGCTGCGGCACTGTTCATTGTCCTCGATATACTGATAGCAGGCAGAGGTCTTGCCGTCAAAAGCGTACTTTCTGACAAGTCCCTGCTCAACAAGCTTGTCAAGCTGTCTGTATATAGTTGCAACACCTACAGGTGAGCCCTCTGCAGACAAAAACGCGCTTATCTCCTGCACATTTGTATGCTTTTCTTTATTACTTATAAGATATTCCAGCAGCTTTTCTTTCTGCTTGGTATTATATCCCGACTCTCTTTTCATCATTACCTCCGTCAGCGTGTAATTACCTTCCAGCCTTCGTTGTTCAGACTAACTACTATAACAGTCTCATCGCCTGCATCTTCGTCGTTTTTCTTGTAGCTGTATGTAACTTCGTAGCCTTCCTTTATATCCAGAGCATCTTCCTTGAGGTCAGGCACATAGGGTGAACTGAGTTCAACAAAATAAGACTTTGCGCCCGATACCTGCTTCTCACTGAGTTCCTTTGCTTCCTTGACTCCTGCATATGTGTACTTATCACTGCTGTTTTTATTTATTTCAGCCTGTGAATCGTTGAATGTTTTCACAAGGTTATCGAATTCGCCGCTCTGCTTCATTGCATCAAGTGCAGCATTTGGATACATATACGAATAGAACGCTTTTCCGCCGCCTTCAGAATTCATGGCATCAAAACATTCCTTTATGGCACTTTCGTATGAATCGCTGTTCTGCTGAGTTACATTTTTGCTTTTTATATCTTTTTTCTTAGGCTCGCAGCCTGTAAAAACACAGGAAGCTGCTGTTAATGCAACCACAATAGCTGCAAATCTTTTCATTTTGTTACCTCCGTTGCTATCATTCAATATTCATACAGATTATAACACTATTTCTCCGCCTTGTCAATGTCATTCATCACAAAAGCCTAACTAAATCAAAATTCAGCAAAGCTGAATTTTGATTTGAGTGAATAGTGAGTAGTGCATAGTGCTTAGAATTGCAATTATCAACGGTATAAGAAAAAACTAATCACTAAGCACTAACAACTAATCACTATCATAAGCAATAAAAACATCAAGCCCCGAGGCTTTTGCTCGGGGCTAAAATTCTATATAAGCATTGCGGTCATAGTGCGGCTTATTTAAGTGCTACGCCTTTTGCTTCGTCTGCTTTATGGCATAAGCTGTCGCAATTTTCGGCAAGCTCCACCTCAAATGCAGCAAGAGCCATTATCAGTCGTGACGGGAACAGTCTGCCTTTATACTCACGGATAACTCTTTCATAGTCGCCGCTTCTGCGCATAAGGTCAGCTGCAAGCAGTACATAATCGGGCTTATCTGCAAATTCCTGCTTATGCAGGTCGAATATTTTCAGTGCGGCTCTGCGGCACTCCGCAGCCTTTTCGCCGTCATTCTCGTCATCATAGTACCACGCAGCATACAAACAAGCTTTCAGAGCTTCCTCATACACCTTGTTCTTTTCGCAGACAAGAGACATTTTCATAAACTTTTCGGCAAGTCCGCTGCCGCCAACATTCTTATACTTATCGCTTTCAAGGAACTCCTTTGTAAAACGCACGGGTATATCTGTTGAAGCATTGCAGTAGCCGCAGTGAGGGCACTCGCTCACCCAGTATTTCAGGTACGTGCGATGCTCTTCATCGGGACGCATATCAAGGTCAGGCACACTTGTATCGGGATCAAATTCAGCTACGACTGTCTGAGCAGATACTTCACCGCAGACAGCACATTTTATTTCCTTTTCCTCGGTTCTGAAAGCCATACCTGTCTCTCCTTATTTCTGCTTGATACGGAAACTGCTGTTGCGGAGCTGTGAAGCATCAAAACCCTTTGGCTTGCGATCCTCACGCTTTCTGTTGTTATTATTAGGTCTGCGCTCGGACTTCTGCTGCTTCTTCTCCTCCTCGTCGTTAAGACGCATAGTAAGTGAGATACGGTTTCTCTTGAGGTCAACGTCAAGAACTCTTACCTTTACTACCTCGCCGACCTTTACAGCTTCGAGAGGGTGCTTGATGTAGCGGCTGCAAATCTGAGAAACATGAACAAGTCCGTCCTCGTGTACGCCGATGTCCACAAAGCAGCCGAAATCTATGATATTGCGGACTGTACCAACAAGCTCCATACCCGGCTTCAAGTCCTTTATCTCCATGATATCGCCGCTTCTGAGAAGAGGTGCGGGGAGCTCGTCACGAAGGTCACGACCGGGCTTTTTAAGCTCGCCGATGATATCTGTAAGCGTAGGAACACCTATGCCGAGATTTTTGCTGATATTTTCAAGACCTATGCTGTCAGCCTTTTCTGTGATGCCCTCAGCTCCGCTGCCTGCGATATCAGCAAGAGTAAATCCGCACTCGCTGAGCAGTGAAGAAGCTGCTTCGTAGCTCTCAGGATGAACAGCTGTATTGTCAAGAGGATTTTTACCGTCACGTACTCTCAGGAAGCCTGCGCACTGCTCGAAAGCCTTCTTGCCAAGCTTCGGTACTTTGAGGAGCTCCTTACGGTCTGTGAACTTTCCGTTCTCCTCACGGTATGTTACGATATTCTTTGCAACTGTGGCATTGATACCTGCAATATATGAAAGAAGTGAATGTGAAGCTGTATTGAGATCAACTCCGACGGAGTTAACACAGTCCTCGACAACGCCGCCGAGAGCTTCGCTCATTCTTGCCTGCGGCATATCGTGCTGATACTGTCCTACACCGATAGCCTTAGGGTCTATCTTTACAAGCTCTGCGAGCGGATCCTGCAAACGGCGTGCAATGGAGATAGCTCCTCTGATAGAAACGTCATACTCTGGGAACTCCTCAGCAGCTACCTTAGATGCTGAGTATACTGAAGCTCCTGCCTCGCTTACTACCATGTAGCTTACGTCCTGCGGTACTTCCTTTGCTATCTCAGCAGCAAAGCTCTCAGTCTCGCGTGAAGCTGTACCGTTTCCGATAGAGATAACGTTTACGTTATATTTCTGGATAAATTCCTTTACCTTTTTCTTTGCAGCCTCAACAGCTCCTGCCGAGCCGACAGGATAGATGATAGCTGTGTCCAGCACCTTGCCTGTACCGTCGATAACTGCGGTCTTGCAGCCGTGTGCATATCCCGGGTCAAGTCCGAGGATAATGCTGCTCTTGAGCGGCGGCTGGAGAAGCATCTGACGGAGATTTGCTGCGAATACCTTTATGGAGTCCTCGGCAGCCTTTGCACTCATCTCTGAACGTATCTCACGCTCGATAGACGGGAATATAAGTCTCTTGTAGCTGTCTGCGGCAGCTGCTCTCACAAGCTCTCCGCAGGCATTGTTTGCCTTGATGTACTTGCCGAAGATAACGTCTGTAGCCATAGTCTCGTCAAGAGTTACAGCTACCTTGAGGAAGCCCTCCTTCTCACCTCTGTCAAGTGCAAGGACACGGTGGTTGGCAACCTTAGGGATAGCCTCGGAGTACTCATAATAATTCATGTATACGCTCTCAGTCTCAGGGTCGGAAGCCTTTGAAACAAGCTCGCCCTTTTCACCTGCAAGGGCACGGAGCTTCTTTCTGATATCGGCATCATCGGAGATATCCTCTGCGATGATGTCCATAGCTCCCTGCAATGCAGTCTGAGCGTCGGTTATCTTCTTCTCTTCGTCTATATATGCCTCAGCTTCCTTCTCAGGCTCTGTGGAATTCTCCTGAGCCATGATAAGTACAGCAAGTGGTTCGAGTCCGTTTTCACGGGCAATACTTGCACGGGTACGACGCTTTGGCTTGAACGGACGATAGATGTCCTCTACCTCCACAAGTGTAACAGCTGCACTGATAGCAGCCTCTATCTCGGGAGTCATCTTCTCCTGCTCTGTAATGGCATTTGTTACCTCTTCCTTGCGCTTTTCAAGGTTGCGCAGATACATGAGTCTGTCATACAGCTCACGGAGTATCTGGTCATCGAGAGAGCCTGTCAGTTCCTTACGGTAACGTGCTATAAACGGTATGGTCTTATCGTCATCGATAAGTGCGACTGTATTGTCTACCTGTTCCTGTTTTAGTCCGAATTCTTTTGCCAGTGTCTTGTTGATATCCATAATTGATCCTTTCATTTTACGATATAAGGACCGTCGGTACTGCCGCGGTCCTGTAGATCGTCATTTATTCATTTACTGTTTCTTCGTTTTCCTGCTGTGCAGGTGCTTCCTCGGCTGCTGTTACTGCTGCGACTTCGGCTGCGACCTCTGCTGCTGCCTCAAGACGCTCCTCGTTCCAGCGGTCAAGCCACGAAAACAGAGTTTTTGCTATATCCTTATGAACGTTTATGCTGTTCTTCTCCATGAGGACATCATGGCGCATATTGTCGAACAGTCTGTGGGATATGCTGTCATATCCTACTTTTTCCAGTTTTGATACCAGTTTCATGAATTTCTTCTCCGATACCATTGCCATATCTTCCTTACCCGATATGAAACGTATGGGAAGCTTTGGATTTTTCAGTTGCCAACCTGTCCCCGACTGAGAGTTTCTCATTATCCACAGCATTTCCTGATAGCCGTTGAGTGTGGGCTTGAAGTTGCAGAGCTGATCCTCATTAAATGCAAGTACCACATCGGGATCGCTGCATCTCCATGAATTTATGGGATCTTCAAAGAATTTTCCCAGACAGTCATCAATAGTGTCGAATATCTTCTCGCTTCTGAAACGGCTTCCGGGACGCTTTGACGCCACGGAATTTATCACTCTTGTTACAGGTGAAAATGGACTGTAATACAGGCTTCCGAGGAGTACAAGACCGTCTATGCAGTCATCGTATCCCTTGATGAAGCACTTTGCGCCCGAAGCTCCCAGACCGCTTGCCACCATAAAGACAGGCGTATTAGGATATGCTGCTCTTATGCGTTTATTTATCTGGGCGATATCACTTACAAAGCCTTCGCCGCCTTTTCTGAACATGAAGCCGATATCATCAGCTTCCATTATGCTTCCGCCGTGACCGCGGTTATCATGTATCACTGTTATAAATCCCTGCTCAGCAAGGTAATCCATAAAGGGATAGTATCTCTCCTTGTGCTCGTTCATATCGTGAACTATCTGTACAATGCCGTTTATATCTCCCGAGGGCACTGCCAGTACAGCCGAGATCACAAGCTCATCAAAATCAGAAGTCAGTTGAAATTCCTTCAGATCAGCATTAAGCATAAAGTTCCTCCTGTCAAAAAACGGAAAAATAAAATAAGACTTACAATGAATATTATAGCATAGTTGCGAAAATAAATCAATAGCACGGCTTTTACTGCGTAAATACGTTGTTTTACAGCTTATGTACTATCATTTGCCGACCTTTTTGCACAGTTCTTTAAGCTGTCGGCTGAGTGCAGGCGGTACTCCTCTCGGACCGCGCACGGCTTTTGCTCCAAGCTCCTTCATAGCCGTCAGAGGCATATCCTCTTTTTTAAAGCGGCACAGAAGCTTCAGCTTCATAGCCTTTCTGATGTGGTAATCACCATTATCGTACTTATACGGTATATCCACCTCAACAGCCTCGCATTTATACATTATGGCAGATACAGGCGCAGCCATATACATATAGATGATATCTCCCACAATGAAGTTTGCGGTCTGTTTCCAGAGAATCATGCCGTCACGCCGAAAGTCCTGCTCCACATCGTACATGGCAGGCGATGCTGGTATGAGCCACTCTTTAGTATCAGTCCTCAGTCTGTGGCTGCCGCCGCTCTGCTTTATAAGCTCATAGCTCATATCAAGCAGGGAGAAAACCTGCTCCTCACTGACAGTTCCGTCAAGGAGCACTGTTACCCAGCTCTCCTTCTGCATATGATATGCAGGATATATGCCTTTAATAGCAAGAAGCGAGCCTGTCATAAGCGGGCTGCACTTCACGTTTACGATATCATAGCTGACACCCTTGGCAAGTCCCAGCTTGCTGCCGTCTACGCACATTATTATGCCATACCATTTATCATTTGTCTCACATCGAAACACTGCGCAATCGGGAGTCTTTGCCCACAGGTATTCGGGCTTTGTGCCGTAACGCTCATTTGCGTACTCAATGAGCCTGTCCTTCATCTTCTTTACCGTCATTACATTGCCTCCTGTCTGCGCATCTCATCACGCAGGCATATGTAACAGGCATTGCATATCTCGCAGTCTCTTGCAGCTCTGTGCGCACCTGCTATCTCTATACCGTAATGTGCGGCAACGGTGGTCTGACGGCGGTCGGGCAGAAGTGTAAGGACTTTTCTCGAAAACCTCAGCACATCAACAAAATCATTCTGCAAGTATATGCCATGACATCTCAGCAGATTGTCATAGAGGAAGTTGATATCGAAATTAACGTTATAACCCATGAGCATATCGCTTCCTGCAAAGTTATAAAAGTCAAGTATGGCAGTTTTTATGTCGGGAGCATTTTCAACCATTGTATCATCTATCCCTGTCATTCCTGTTATGAACTCTGGGATATGCCGCTCGGGCTTTACAAATGTGCTGAAAACAGCCGATTTTTTGCCGTTTCTGTATCTGACTGCCGCTATTTCGATTATCTCGCAGGTCTCGGGATCAAGCCCCGTAGTCTCTATATCGACTACGCAGTAATCCTCAGGGAATTCTATACGGCTCTTGCCTTTTCTGCGTTTTATACTGCCCAAGCCAAAGCTCCTTTCACATACAATATCAGTATACATTATATTATAGATTTCCGAAAATGTCAAATCAGCAGTTACATTTGTCACTGATAAAGTGACATTTATCATCTTGATAATTAACTGTTTATGAGCTATAATCAGTATGTCATCTGATTAAGAAATCACACTCCTTATTTAATCAAAAGTTAAACCGCTCCCTGCACACAGGAAGCGGTAACTTTTTTATATCTCATTGATACTCATTTTTTACAAGTCTGTCGGATAACATAATATAGATCAGACAGCCGATACAAGCACCTAAAGTATTATGCATTATATCATCGGACTCAAACAACCCCCTGCCCGTATAATACTGCGTAAACTCGATCAGTACCGATACACCGAAGCCCGACAGAGCAGCTACCTTGATGCTCCTGAATTTTTCAGACATAATGGGGAGCATAAATCCAAGGGGAAGCAGCATTATAACATTTCCGCCTATCTGTCCGATCCAGTAGTGATAATCGCCGCTTTTAAGCATGGTGCTCACTTCCCATAATGGTCTGAACACATGACGGCGCATACCTGGTATCCTGTCAATAAGCGTGACGCTCATAACACAGTACAGGTAAATAAGCATTGTAAATGCACACAATCCCTTTATCAAAAGCTCAGAATAGCTGAGCTTTTTCAGTTTATCTATTATTTTCGACATATATCCTCAGCCTTTCCAAGTTTTAATATCCTATATAATAATAGTATACCATATATTTATGAATTATTCAAGTACAATAAAAAACTCGGGCAATTGCCCGAGTTTACCTTACTTATTATAGCCGTTAGGGTTGTTTTTCTGCCAGTTCCATGAATCGCGGCACATATCCTCAAGAGTTTTTTCTGTTTTCCAGCCAAGAACTTTCAGAGCCTTGTCTGCATTTGCGTAGCACTCTGCAAGATCTCCTGCTCTTCTTGGACCGTATACGTGATTTACCTTGATATCGTTTACTCTCTCAAATGTATCAACTATCTCGGTAACGCTGTAAGGAGTACCTGTGCCGAGGTTGAATATCTCCATGCACTGATTTGCAAGGATATAGTCTATAGCCTTTACGTGTCCCTTTGCAAGGTCTACAACATGGATATAGTCACGGGTGCAGGTGCCGTCAGGTGTGGGATAATCATTGCCGAATATAGTCAGGCATTCTCTTCTTCCCACTGCCACCTGTGATACATAAGGCATGAGGTTATTAGGTATTCCATGGGGATCCTCACCTATCATTCCCGACTCATGGGCACCGATAGGATTGAAGTAACGGAGAAGTATAACGGAAAGCTCCTTATCAGCCTTTGCTGCGTCCTCAAATATCTGCTCCATCATTGATTTTGTCCAGCCGTAAGGATTTGTACAAGCTCCGCGGGGCATTGTTTCAAAATACGGAACAGGATTTGCTTCGCCATAAACAGTTGCAGATGAACTGAATATGATGTTCTTGACGTTAAACTGCTCCATTGTTTCAAGCAATGAAAGAGTTGTGTCAATGTTATTGCGGTAATACATTACAGGCTTCTGTACAGACTCGCCAACAGCTTTAAGTCCTGCAAAATGAATGACTGCATCTATCTTGTTTTCCTTGAATACTTCCGAAAGCTTTGCATTGTCCTTGATATCAAGCTCATAGAGCTTTACGGACTTGCCTGTTATTTTTTCAACTCGTTTTATTGATTCAGCCGAGCTGTTTGAAAAATTGTCAGCTACTACTACATCGTAGCCTGCATTTAAAAGTTCAACTGCTGTGTGTGAGCCGATATATCCTGCTCCCCCTGCTAATAAGATCGTTGCCATATCTTTGACCTCTTTCCCTTTTTATTATAAATGACCAAAGCTTCATTATACGAAGCCGAAAAACATTATTGAAAAGTATGCTCTGACTTTTTTATTTATAGTTCAGACCTCTGCACGGTTTCCGTACATCTTCTCATAGTAGTTCTGGTACTCGCCGCTGATGATAGTTTCCCACCACTCACGGTTCTCAAGATACCACTTGATTGTCTTTTTGATGCCGTCCTCGAACTTTGTCTCAGGCAGCCAGCCAAGCTCATTGTGAATTTTAGTCGGGTCGATAGCGTAACGCATATCGTGTCCCTTACGATCTTCAACGTGTGTGATAAGGCTCTCTGGCTTACCGAGCTCCTTACATATGAGCTTAACGATGTCGATGTTCTTCATCTCGTTGTGTCCGCCTACGTTGTATACTTCGCCGACCTTGCCCTTATGGATAATAAGGTCGATAGCGCGGCAGTGATCCTCAACATAGAGCCAGTCACGCACATTAAGTCCTTCACCGTACACAGGAAGCGGCTTGTCTGCGAGAGCGTTAGCGATCATCAGCGGTATCAGCTTCTCGGGGAAGTGATAAGGACCGTAGTTATTTGAACAACGTGAGATAGTCACAGGAAGCCCATATGTACGATTGTACGCCATTACGAGAAGATCAGCACCAGCCTTTGATGAGCTGTACGGGCTGCTTGTGTGGATAGGTGTAGTCTCTGTAAAGAAAAGGTCAGGACGGTCAAGTGGGAGATCACCGTAAACCTCGTCTGTTGATACCTGATGATAACGCTGTATGCCGTACTTGCGGCAAGCGTCCATAAGTACCTGTGTACCGAGGATATTTGTCTGAAGGAATATCTCAGGGTTCTCGATAGAGCGGTCAACATGGGACTCTGCTGCGAAGTTAACTACAATATCAGGCTTTTCTTCCTCGAAAAGCTTGTAGATTGCTTCTCTGTCGCATATATCTATCTTCACGAAACGGAAGTTAGGGTTCTTCATAACAGGCTCAAGTGTTGATAAATTGCCTGCGTATGTGAGCTTATCAAGACATACTATTCTGTAATCTGGATAAGTATCAAGCATATGGAATACAAAATTTGAGCCTATAAATCCGGCTCCACCTGTAACAAATACATTCATTGCTTTATTCTCCTTATAATACATTTTTAAGATCTGCCGCTTGACGAAAATGTCCGCCATGTGCAGATCACCATTCTCCAAAAACCTGTACGCCGTAATTAATGTCGAAGCAATAACCGCCCGACAGCGTATTTAGTACACATTAATTATAACTGCTGACATAAAAAAAAGCAAGCACAAAAATTGCTGTTTTTCAAGACCTGACGTATTTTTTGCACTTTCCACAAAAAACTGATATCTCTCAGCTAAAATATCATCACGTATAGTATCAACGCAAGCTTTACGAGTAAAAATACCTCTTCATGCATACAAAAGCCTCCTTATGATGCATAAGGAGGCTTTGAACCATTATCCAATTGCTTGACAGTCAGCTCTGACTATTCATCTTTCCTGCGTGTTTTTACAACTACGGCTGTGCCAGTAAACGTCATAAGTGCAGCTGCCAAAACTATAGCTCCGTATGTTTTGGCATAGCCTGTCTGCGGAAGTGTTGACGCAGATGTGGTTGCAGTTGTCTTTTCTGCCGTAGTCGAAGTAGTTTCAGTTGATGTAACTGTGGTCGTTGTTTCTGTTGTGGTTGTGGTGGTTGTTGTCGTTGTCGTTGTCGTTGTGGTGATAGTAGTTGTTGTGGCTGTAGTAGTCATGGCGGTAGTTTCAGGCGGTACATCATCAATAGGCACAAACTTATGTCCCGTTCTCTTTGCCCATTCTTCAACCTTTGATCCGGAATAGCTTATTATGGTAACTCCCGTTAAAAAATCGTCTACTGTAATACGTAAATCAGGATTCAGAATAGTTACTTCTTCGATTGAAGTATTTTCAAAAGCAGAATTATTAAAATATGTAATGTTTTTCGGCAATACTATTTTCTTTAAGCTTAAACAGCCATAAAAAGTTCCACTGTCTATAGTCCAGCCTGTTGACGGTATATTAATGCTTTCAAGACTTGAACAATAACAAAAATCTCCACCTCCTAATGCAGTCGTATCAGGCAGATCAACTTTTTTCAGATTTGAGCAATAAGCAAATGTAAATCTTTCAAGTTTTTCTATAGAATCAGGAATTGAAACAGAAGTTATATCTTTGTTCTCATAAAACGCATAACCTGCTATCATGGTAACACTCTCAGGAATCTCAACATCTCCCGTACATGTTCTTCCATCAAGCAATATGTCTTTTTCAATTACAAGTGGGTTTTCTTTGCGTCTTGCTTCTAACCAAAGAGTACCTTCAAAATTATAACCTCCTATGTTTTCCAACGAAGATGATAAAGTAATATCTTCCAACTTAGCACATCTCTCAAAGACATCGTCTTCTATATATTTTACAGAGTCTGACATTTTCACCTTAGTCAGTTCCGTACAATCTATAAAAGCAGCACGTTTAATCCTTTCTACCGAATCAGGTATTGTCACTGAAGTAATATCACTTTTCCAAAACGCCGAGTCACCAATTACTCTTACTGTGTCCGGAATAATAACATCTCCTGAGCATTTTCGACCATCTATAAGAATATCATTTACAATAACAGGTTGTTCTTGTTTCTCAAGCCACGGAGTACCTTTAAATGACCAAACATCTACATCTTTAACTGACGCAGGTATATCTATATTTTCAAGACTTGTACACTTGTCAAAAGCATCAGTCATTTCCGTTAAAGAATCAGGGAGATTGACCTTAGAAAGCTTTGTACAGTTCACAAAACCTTGTGTAATCTTTTTTACACCATCTCCAATAAAAACTTCCGTAAGCTCAGGATAATCACGAAATCCATTAATAGCTGTAATACCTTCTTTAAAAATGATTTTTTTCACTTTATCCTTATAGATCAGCCATGGGGAAGACTCATTATTCATCACAATAAAATAATTTCTTTTAGCTTCAAAAACAAGTGTTTCTCCATCAAACGACCACATGATACCGTTGTACACTCCCCCTACAGGCTCTGTAAAAGCAGCTTCTTCTGTAACGGCATCTTCCGCACCTGCGGTCACTGCTGTTGTTACTGAAAGCGGCATTGTTGCCATTAAGCCCGACATTATAAGTGCCATAAATCGTTTAGTCCATTTTTTCATGCATATCACCCTTTCGCGTAAAGCATCAATGTATTATGATATGATCCATGTAAAAATATAATCTATATCATAATTAGATCATAACTCAGACTTAATATTTTGTCAATATCCACAACATATTGTTTACATATTATATTCCATATGCACACTTTTGACATTAAAACATAGTAATAATGAGGTAATAATCCGCCGTATTATTTTAGCAATATCATCAGGCTTAAATACATCAATGAATAATCTTTCAAACACTGCACAAAATATTCCCACAAACTTTTTTCGGAGGTTTTATTATGAAAGCAACAGGTATCGTAAGACGTATAGATGATTTAGGCAGAGTCGTCATTCCAAAGGAAATACGGCGCACCATGCGTATACGCGAGGGCGACCCGCTTGAAATATACACAAACAGTGAAGGCGAAGTCATATTCCGTAAGTACTCTGCGGTAAGCGAAATGAGCGAAAATGCAGGATATGTTGCGGATATCATGCATAAAATAGCAGGCTGTCCCGTTATCATATTCGACAAAGATCACGTAGTTGCCACCGCAGGTGTACCACGTAAGGAATTTGCCGAAAGACGGGTAACAGGTCAGCTTGAAGAGCTTATGGAGAACCGCGGACAGTTCTTCTGTCCCGACGGAAGTACAAACAACTTCTTCCCTGCCGAAGGAGTCAACAGGACTGCCATAGCCGCACTGCCTATTATCACAGCAGGCGATGTTTCGGGAGCCGTGGCATTCCTCACAAGTGAAAAGTGCAAAGAAGTCACAGATCTGCAAAAGAGTCTTATAAACGCTTCAGCACAGTTCCTCGCGCGGCAGATAGAAGGATAAAGAAAAGAGTATTCCCTCCACAGCGGAGAGAATACTCTTATTTTACTTGAGATAGCTTTTAAGGTACTGTCCTGTATAGGACTTATCGCACTTTGCGACTTCCTCGGGAGTTCCCTGTGCAACGATCATTCCGCCGCCGTCACCGCCCTCAGGTCCGAGGTCGATAATATGGTCAGCCACCTTTATGACGTTAAGGTTATGCTCGATAACAAGCACTGTATTGCCCTGATCTGTCAGCTTTTGCAGTACATCTATGAGCTTGTGGACATCGGCTGTATGAAGTCCCGTAGTAGGCTCGTCAAGGATATAGATTGTATTACCTGTGGAACGTTTTGAAAGCTCTGTCGACAGCTTTACACGCTGAGCCTCACCGCCCGAAAGAGTAGTAGCAGGCTGACCTATTTTAATATAGCCAAGTCCCACTTCCTGCAAGGTTTTCAGCTTTCTTGCTATCTTCGGGATATGCTCGAAGAATTCAACGCCCTCATCAACAGTCATTTCCAGTACATCGTAAATCGACTTTCCCTTGTAATGTACATCAAGTGTCTCGCGGTTGTATCTCTTTCCCTTGCAGACCTCGCAGGGTACATAGATATCGGGCAGGAAGTGCATCTCTATCTTGATTATGCCGTCACCCTCGCAGGCTTCACAGCGTCCGCCCTTTACATTGAATGAGAAACGTCCGCTTGTATAGCCATGAGCCTTTGCATCGGGAGTTTTGGCAAAAAGCTCGCGGATATCGCCGAATACACCCGTATATGTTGCAGGATTTGAACGGGGAGTCCTGCCTATTGGCGACTGGTCGATACATATTACCTTGTCAAGATTTTCAATTCCTTCCATTTCCCTGAATTCGCCGCACCTTGTTTTTGCACGGTTCAGCTTTGCAGCAAGATGCTTGTATATTATCTCGTTTACAAGTGAGGATTTTCCCGAACCCGACACACCTGTTACGCAAACAAGCTCACCGAGAGGTATCTGCACATCTACATTATGCAGGTTATGCTCGGAAGCTCCCTTTACCGTAAGGAATTTACCGTTACCGCTCCTGCGCTTCTTCGGCACTTCTATCTTCTTTTTGCCGCTGAGGTACTGTCCTGTAATTGAGTTTTTGCATTTCAGCAGCTTGTCCACAGTTCCTGCGAATACCACTTCTCCGCCGTGTATGCCTGCTCCGGGACCGATATCAACGATATAATCCGCAGACAGCATGGTATCGTCATCATGCTCTACTACGATAAGGGTATTGCCTAAGTCGCGCAGCCTTTTCAGAGTTGCGATGAGCTTGTCGTTATCGCGCTGATGCAGTCCTATGCTCGGCTCATCAAGGATATAGAGAACTCCCACAAGTGACGAGCCGATCTGTGTTGCAAGGCGGATACGCTGGCTCTCACCGCCCGACAGTGTACCCGAAGAACGGGAAAGTGTAAGGTATTCAAGTCCTACACTGCCGAGGAATCCGAGACGTTCCTTTATTTCCTTGATTATGCGTTCGCCTACATAGCTGTCATGCTCGGAAAGCTTCAGCTCGTTGAAGAATTTAAGCCCGTCCTTTACTGAAAGATCGGTAAGCTCGCTGATATTTTTATCGCCAACTGTAACTGCAAGATATTCATCGCGGAGTCTCTTTCCCTTGCAGACAGGACACTCCACCTCACTCATGTACTCCTCTATCTCGTTCCTTGACCACTCGCTGGAAGTCTCCTTGTATCGGCGTTCAAGGTTATTGATAACGCCCTCGAATGGCGAACGGTAGCTTCCGCCGCCAAGTGAATTTGGGCGGTTGAGTTCCAGAGTCTCGTCACCTGTACCGTACAGGAAAAGATCAAGCTGTTCCTTTTTTAGCTCTTTTACGGGTACATCAAGAGGTACACCGTATTGCTTCGATATAGCGCGGTAATACATCATTGAGATAGAAGTCTCGTCAAGGCTGTTCCAGCCCGAAGCGTTTATAGCTCCGTCCTCGATAGAAAGCTCCTTGTTCGGGACAACAAGATCCGGATCAATATGTCTGAAAACTCCAAGTCCTGTACACTTGGGGCAAGCTCCCACAGGATTATTGAACGAGAACATAACAGGTTCAAGCTCGCCTATGCTTATATTATGCTCCGGGCAGGCGTAATTCTGAGAGAAAAGTATCTCCTCGCCGCCGATAACGTCAGCAATTGCAAGTCCGCCTGTGAGACTGAATATAGTTTCAAGGCTGTCGGCGATACGTGACTCTATCCCCTCTTTGATAACTATACGGTCAACGATTATCTCGATATTGTGCTTTTTATTCTTGTCCAGCTTTATCTCTTCCGTAAGCTCGTACATTATACCATCAACGCGGACACGGACAAATCCCGATTTTCTTGCGCTTTCAAGCTCTTTCGCGTACTGTCCTTTTCTGTTCCTTACAATAGGAGCAAGAAGCTGGAGCTTAGTGCCTACAGGAAGTGCCATAAGGGTATCAACTATCTGGTCAACGGTCTGCTGTGTTATGACTCTGCCGCAGACAGGACAATGCGGAACGCCTATCCTTGCGTATAAAAGTCGGAGATAGTCGTATATCTCGGTAACAGTTCCAACAGTGGAACGAGGATTTTTAGATGTTGTTTTCTGGTCTATGGATATAGCAGGAGAAAGTCCCTCGATGCTGTCAACATCGGGCTTTTCCATTTGTCCGAGGAACATTCTTGCGTATGATGAAAGGCTCTCAACGTAGCGCCGCTGACCGTCGGCGTAGATAGTGTCAAAGGCAAGGGAGGATTTTCCCGAGCCCGAAAGTCCAGTCATAACGATAAGGCGGTCACGCGGCAGTTCAAGGTCTATATTTTTAAGATTATTGGCTCTTGCGCCTTTAATTACAATTTTATCGGTCATATGGTACTCCTCAAAATACTACAGATATTTTCATTATGCGTACAAATAGTATTATAACACACTTATTATAAAAAATAAAGGTATCGAACATATTTTCTTCTTTTAACATAAATATTTTTATTTCCCACCTTGATTTGTTCACAATATTACTATATAATGGGAATTAACAAAGTAAAAAGGGATATTAAAAGAGCTCCATGCAGGAGCATATCATTGACAAAGGAGGTGTAGATGTGGTATACGTATGTGACGCTTGCGGCTGGGAATACGATGAGGAAAAGGGTTCTCCCGAAAACGGTATTGCTCCCGGCACAAAGTTTGAAGATCTTCCCGATGATTTTGAATGTCCTCTCTGCGGAGTCGGCAAAGAGATGTTCTCTGAACAATAAAAATAAGCTCCCATATTTTGGGAGCTTTTATCTTATAACCCCATTTCAAGTTCGGAACGCCGAGGGCGGCGTTCCCTACAAAAAAGAAGCGACCATAAGATCGCTTCTTTTTCTATTATGATTCGTATTTAGGTTCGCAGGTAAGGTTGATGCCCAGTCTCTTGAAGATACGCTCGTCAACTGCCGAAAGTATAACAGTTGAATGTACCTCACAGCCGCGGAGCTTTGATATCTGCTCCATAGCCTTCTTAGCGTTTTCATCTGTATTTGCACAGATAGAAAGTGCTATAAGAGTTTCATCGGTATGCATTCTCGGGTTGTTGTTGCCGAGATGATTTACCTTTAATGCCATGATAGGCTCGATTACATGAGGAGACATAAGGAGTATATCATCATCTATCTTTGCAAAATGCTTCAATGCATTTATGAGAAGTGCGGATACTGCACCGAGAAGATTTGAAGTGCGTCCTGTAAGTATAATACCGTCAGGAAGTTCCATTGCTGCCGCAGGTCCTTCGGTTTCCTTTTCCTTTTCAAGAGCAGCTGCAACCACTTTTCTGTCCTCAACAGTTACGCTTGCCTGCTTCATAAGAAGTTCAAGCTTCATTACCTCGTCATTCGAGATGAGTCCCTTACGAAAATCACACATACCTGTATAATAACGGCGGACTATCTCCTGCTTGGCTGCTTCGCATACAGCTTCATCGTCAACGATACAGTTTCCTGCCATATTAACGCCCATATCCGTAGGCGATTTGTACGGAGATTCACCGAGGATAGTCTCAAACATTGCATTGAGCACAGGGAATATCTCCACATCACGGTTGTAGTTTACAGTAGTCTTGCCGTAAGCTTCAAGGTGGAAAGGATCTATCATATTAACATCGTTAAGGTCTGCTGTTGCAGCCTCGTAAGCGATATTGACAGGGTGACGGAGAGGAAGGTTCCATATGGGGAATGTCTCGAACTTTGCATATCCTGCATTTACGCCTCTCTTGTGCTCATGGTAGAGCTGTGAAAGACAGGTAGCCATTTTACCACTTCCGGGTCCGGGAGCTGTTATAACAACGAGTTTGCGGCTCGTTACGATATAATCATTTTGGCCGTATCCCTCATCACTGATGATATACTGAAGATTTGAAGGATAGCCCTTGATGCTGTAATGGTGGTATACCTTTATGCCGAGAGCTTCAAGTCTCTTCTGGAAAGCGTCTGCTGTAGGCTGACCATCATAACGGGTAAGAACAACACTGCTCACATAAAGTCCGATTTTTGTAAAAACATTGAAAAGACGGATAACATCTACATCGTATGTTATACCGAGGTCGCCTCTGACCTTGTTCTTTTCGATATCGTCAGAGTTTATGACGATAACTATCTCTGCATCTTCTTTAAGCTGAAGAAGCATCTGTAGCTTACTGTCGGGCTTAAATCCCGGAAGTACTCTCGAAGCATGGAAATCATCGAAAAGCTTGCCTCCGAATTCAAGATAGAGCTTATCACCAAACTGTGAGATGCGCTGTCTGATGTGTTCAGACTGTGTTTTGAGGTATTTTTCGTTATCAAATCCGATTTTAAAACTCATTTACTTATTCCTCCCGTTAAAACATCATAACTTATTATATATCAAACCTTTTCAAATTTCAAGTACCAAACCGAAAAAAACTAAAATCAGTAACAATTCATGGTAAAATCATTGCAAATCCAAACATTTTAGGCACATTTTGTAAATTTTTAGTTAAAAGCTTGCCTGCATATATATAATGTGTTATAATGAGTATGGTCTTCTATGGGGAAGGAGGATTCTATGAATCTACAAGCTATCACAGTAACTAACTTGATAGGTGTAACGATACTCTTCGTACTTCTTATCAGCAGTTATCTCGTTCGTCAGCGCAAACAGCTGAGTGACAGAGTTTTTTCTGCTATGATAGGTATTACAATAGCAGCTTGTTTAGGCGAAACTGTTGCCTTCTGGGTAGACGGCAAAACTTTTGCAGGTGCAACTGCCCTGACAGCCATCATAAATACAGTTCTTTTCGCTATGAATGTCTCTCTTTCATTCATGTGGTGTGTTTACGTTGATCTAAGGCTATATAAACAGAAAAGCCGATTAAAAAAATACTATACTCGTCTTGCAATACCATCGGTATTACTTATTCTCGCACTTATCCCTAACCTCAAATGGGGTTATCTTTTCTCAATTGATGAAAACAATGTGTATCATCGTCAGCCTCTGGGATATATCTACTTTTTCAGCGTTTTCCTTTATCTTGGTCTAAGCGTAGTTGTAAGACACAGATACTATAAAGGTTCACCGAAAGCCAGATTTTTCCCGATATGGATGTTTATAACTCCAATTATAATAGGTTCGACGACACAGCTCCTGTTCTACGGCATATCCCTTGTATGGTGTTCCATAGCGATCGCTCTCGCAGGAACATATATGAGTTTACAGAACGAGCTTTCCTACATTGATCCTCTTACACAGCTTTACAACCGTAATTATCTCGACCATATCCTGTCCGATATATCGTGCAGAGGTGCTCAGGTTGGCGGTATAATGATAGATATCGACTTCTTCAAGAGCATAAATGATATGTACGGTCATTCAACAGGAGATAAGGCTCTTATCAATGCCGCAGAGATAATACGCAGTGCAAAGCCGTCAAAGAGCGTAGCCGTTCGTTTTGCAGGTGATGAATTCATCATCATATCCGAAGCTGACAGCGAATTCGATCTGCTCAATATCGAAAAGAGCATCAGAAATCAGCTCAGCAAATTCAATGCTGAGGACAGAAGCGATTATCAGCTGTCTTTCTCAATCGGAAAGAGCCTTTTCAGCGGTGCAGACACTATCGATAAGTTCCTCAACGAAATGGACGATAATATGTACACGGAGAAAAGGAAAAAGCATTGCCGCTCAACTGCCTGAAAATCTTGCTTATGGCTCTTGACAAGCTAAAAAAGATGTGGTATGATAAACAGGTAAATACTGTGAACGAATAAAACCTGTACAGTGCCCGATACAGAGAGTTCCCGTACGGTGCAAGGGAATGACGGCGTACAGAGACTTACATTCGGGAGTTGCCGCATTGAAGCTTTTCAGTAGGTGCGGACGGGCAGCCCGTTACAGCTTCTCGAGTTCCGTATATACGGAAAAATCGGGGTGGTACCGCGAGTAACTTCGCCCCCGGACAGTTTATGCTGTTCGGGGGCTTTTATTTTTCGGAGAGGAGTGAACGCCATGAAAAAAGCAATAGGATATCTCAGTCTTTCGCTGACAGTATTCCTTGTTTCGCTTTTGTTTATGTATATCGGCTTCACGAGCCCTGCAAAAAACGGTGCGGACTCACCTTTTATACGCATGACTGTATGCACTGTGCTGTGTTTTTGCTTCACATCGCTGTTCACAAGGTATATTCACCCGTTTTCGGGACTTGCAGGTCTTGACAGTGCAAATCTAAACCTGGGATTTACCATAGCGATACTCCTTGCAGTATTCGTGGAGTTCGTCACATTCGGAAATACCACCGTTGAGCCCTACATGGACACACTTGTGCAGAAGAATACAGGCAGCTTCGGCGAAAACTTCTACGGATACATTAAATATATATTTATGGGCGGACAGTTCCTTGTAGCAGTCCGTACCTTCATACACTCCGCTTTCCTCGGTCTGCTCAAAGCCATAATGAAACACGCAGACTGAGCAATGTACGCGAAAGGTCGTGATATACATGAAAACGCCCGACGTTTTCATTGCTTATCTGTGTAATATTTAACAGGTAAAATATGAAAAGATTTACTATTATAGGTGGGCTCGACTGTGTTGGCAAGAGCAGCTTTACGGGAGTTCTCGTCCGTAAGACCGACGACCTCGGCTTAATAATCGACACTGACAAGCTCAATGCCGAATTTGACGGAGACCGCAGATACGAAAAGCGTTTTAGCGACCTTGCAGCTGTGCTGCCATATTGCAGCGAAGCCGAATTCTGGGATAATGAAAACGGCTTCGTCAATGTGGCGAATACAAAAATGGCAATCTTGTAATATACGGCAATGAGCCGCCCGAATGGCTCTTAAAGCTTAAAACAGTGCTCAATGATAACAATGAATAATTAATATAAAGGAGAAATAAATAATGACTACTTTTGAAGAACTCAAGCGCAGAGGACTCCTCGCGCAGCTCACAGACGAAAAGGAAATAGAGGAGCTTGTCAACGCAGGCAAAGCTACCTTTTACATTGGCTTCGATCCTACAGCCGATTCACTCCACGTTGGTCACTTCATGGCACTCTGCCTTATGAAGCGTCTGCAAATGGCAGGCAACAAGCCTATAGTACTCATCGGCGGCGGTACTGCAATGATCGGCGATCCATCAGGCAAGACGGATATGCGTAAGATGATGACTCCCGAGACAATACAGCACAACGTTGACTGCTTCAAAAAGCAGATGAGCCGCTTTATCGACTTCTCAGAGGATAAGGCTATCGTTGTCAACAACGCTGACTGGCTCATGAACCTCAACTACATCGAAGTTCTCCGTGAGGTTGGCGCACATTTCAGCGTAAACCGTATGCTCACAGCTGAATGCTACAAGCAGAGACTTGAGCGCGGACTCTCATTCCTCGAATTCAACTACATGATAATGCAGAGCTACGACTTCTACCAGCTCTTCCAGAAATACGGCTGCAATATGCAGTTCGGCGGCGATGACCAGTGGAGCAATATGCTTGGTGGTACAGAGCTTATCCGCCGTAAGCTGGGCAAGGACGCTTACGCTATGACTATCACTCTTCTCCTCAACTCTGAGGGCAAGAAAATGGGTAAGACCGAAAAGGGCGCAGTATGGCTCGATCCCGAAAAGACTTCTCCTTACGACTTCTTCCAGTACTGGAGAAACGTTGACGATGCTGACGTTATCAAGTGCCTTAAAATGCTCACATTCGTTCCTGTAGAGCAGATTGAGGAAATGGAAAAGACTATGGAAGGCGCACAGTTCAACGCTGCTAAGGAGCTTCTCGCTTACGAGCTCACAAAGCTTGTTCACGGTGAAGAGGAAGCTGAAAAGGCAAAGGCTGCTGCAAAGGCACTCTTCGGCGGAAGCGGTTCAAACGAGAATATGCCTGTTGCAGAAATAGACTCCGCTGACCTTACAGACGGTGCTATCGGACTTCTCAATCTCCTTGTAAAGGCTGAGCTTGCTCCTTCTGTCTCCGAAGCAAGACGTCTCGTTCAGCAGGGCGGAATCACAGTCAACGATGAAAAGAAAACCGATCCTAAGGAAATGATAAAGCTCGAGGGCGAAGTCATAGTCCGCAAAGGCAAGAAGGCTTTCAAGAAAGTTATAACAAAATAATTACATAAATCCACTGTAATTGATTAAACGATACAGCACGAATATATACTGGGTGTATTATTCGGATTTGGCTATACATCATCAAAAAATTTTTTTGAACTATGTATTGACAAGTTCAAAAAAACATCGTATAATAAGAAAAAATCATCATTATTTTGCGTTATAAGTTAGGGGGAATTTATATGGCAAAATTCAAAAGACATGGTTTTACACTTATCGAACTTATCGTTGTTATTGCGATAATAGCTGTTTTGGCTGCAATTCTTGTACCCTCTGTAATGGGCTACGTAAGAAAATCCAAACGTACAGCTGACATTTCAAGTGCAAAAACAATATTCGATGCCGTAATGACTGTAATTGCTGATGATGAAGATGCTACTCTATCCTACACTAAGAACAATACTACTTCTCAAAAAACTGTAAAATACAACGGAACAACAAAGACATATACGCTCTATACAGTCTGCACGAAAGACGGTTCTGCCAATACAGGCGGCAATCATTCATTATGGAGCGGCGGAAGTGCCGATGCTAAGTTATTCCAGGACTCACTCAATTCATTGACAGGTCAGGGAAAAACACCTATAAAATATACTATGTCCAAGGCAGGAAAACCGCTTAACCGCTGGTTTATCTGTTACCGTGACGGCGATCCGATAAACACCGAGATATGGGTGGGCGACGGATCATCAAATACACCAATGTACAGGCTGTGGCCTGATACAGATGCCGACTACAACTAAGCAAAAATAATGATGTAAGCCCTGTGTACACAAGTACACAGGGCTTTTTTTCAACTGTAATTATAAAAAGTCATAAACGCCGATGAACTGTATCCGCAGTCTGCAAAGCGTTTTTCAACGTCTTCGGCAGAGACAGCACTTCGTATAGCAGCTGAGGTCTTGGAGTAGACCTTTCTTTCATCTTCAGTCATTTCGGCTTTATTTTTATTCAGAACGAGCATATTGTAATTGGTTTTTAAGTCTACCATTCCGTCAGCCACCAGATATTCATCAAGCTGTGACTTCAGGTAGTAGTAATCCACATCTCCGCTTTTACAGATAAACACTATCTGAGACGGTGTATACGAATTACAGCCTGCATAACTTCCGCCGTTATAGTCCATTACCTTTTTCTTGCCTCTGAAAACCTTTACTCTCGTATTATTTTCAGGGTAATTGGTCTGCTCACAGTAGTTTATGAGATAATCCTCACCAAGTCCGTTGACTACCTGATAAGTATATGTAGGGTAGTCCTGAACAGCACAGCCAAAGAAAAAGAAACATAAAAAAGGCAGAAGAGCAAAATATGCTTTTTTCAGCCTCAAAACATATCCCCCCATTATGTAATATGCATACACGGATATGCATATATCGTTATTTGGGAGCAGACAGACGCCGTAAAGCTTTTTAGCTCTGTCCGCTCATTTGTTACATAAGACATAATGTGCTGAAATCCTTTATGGTAGTTGCCATTTCAAATCCGTAGTATAATGCAGCAAGAACTATTAAGCCTATGCCGTATTTTATTGCTGTGATTATAAGCATATTCATAGGTTTGATGCCGCCTTCAGCCTTTATGGAGGAAGCAGATCTGCCGCTGGTCTTATGTTTTTTCAGCGAATTCATGGCAAATCTGAAATACAGCCAGTTGGCAAACAAACAGAATAAAGCTCTTACGCCAATATCTGCCACAAGACATATATCGCTCACAGCCTGTATCATACTTTTATTGTTCGAGATAAAAGTAGCGAGGCTGTCGGGAAATTCCTCGATATACAGCAGAAGATCCGCCGGAAGATTGAGAAGCACTCCCAGAACAGCTGCCAGTATAGCCCAGCCCCACATCTTTCTGTTCGCAAAATACAGTGTCGGGAATATCAGGCTGAAAAAGTTGAATGAAGGCTTTGTACCGTCGTCCTTCATGCGCTTGAATTTTGGAAGATAATATATGGTGCTCGGTCCGACAAAATCCGTGACCTCCTGCATAGATGCACCGCCCATATCCTCATTTGGATCAAGCCCGAGATACTTTATAGGATCAAGAAACGCTTCCTGCTCCGACGAAAAAGCAGCCTGTATATTATCCTCGACCTTCTCGGGTTCGTTCTCATTCATTGAAACTACCGAAATATCGTTTATTTCCGCACCGCATCGCTGACAGTTGCTGTCAGTTACCCTGTTGGGGAAATTGCAGACAGGACATACTTTGTAAAGCGGCTTTTTATGAACAGTCCTTTCCCATTTCCTGCCTGTAGAATGATATTCTTCATTAGCACATCTGTTCTCGGTTATATAACAGCTTCTATGGTGAGGCGTACCACATTCAGGACAAACAACTATATCGTCATCATCTGTGAAGATCTCTCCACAAACTTGACACTTTTCGCCTTTGTAATCCATATTCTGCCTCCTTCGCAAATACATACAATTAACTATTTTATATTATACCACTTTTTATTATCAAAAATCAAGTATTTTGCAACAATATAATGGTGGATATAACAAAATTTGAAAAAAATGAAAAATACTATGGTAATTTATTTTTAATTGTGTTATAATATGTTGTATAGCTTTTTAGGATTGGAGTGTAAGCTTGATGATATATAAACGGTCAGAGTTGGGCGATAATATAGGATTTACCACTATTATTGACGATAAATTCAAGTCCAGTTCCCTCGCAGTCTATTTTCTCACTGAACTGAGCGAAAAGACCGCAGCCGTGAATAACCTTGGAATAAGTATCCTTACCGTATCAAGCCGTCAGTACAAAACATACGCCTCACTGTGCGAAAAGCTTTCCGAGCTTTACGGCGCAGGTCTTGGCTCTATAGCAAGAAAAAAGGGCGATGCACAAATACTTGGACTGAAAGCTTCATGGCTCGATAACAAGTATGCTATCGACGGCGAAGATATATGCGGTGAAATGCGTCAGCTGATACACGGCTGTCTTTTCGAGCCAAATGTCAGCAATGGTGCATTTGATGCCGATTCGTTTAATATAGTAAAAAAAGACCTCATCGACAGGATAGACGGTGAGCTCAACCAGAAGCGCAGCTACGCCATTTCTCAGGCTTCAAAGGTAGCATTCCGCGGAGAGCCTGCCGAATGTACAGGCTACGGAAGCCGTGAAGCCGCTAACAACGCATCTCCCGAGGACGCATTCCGCGCCTATCAGGAGCTTCTGAAAACTGCGCAGATAGAGATATACTACGTTTCTCCACATGAGGACAATTCGTTCGCGGAAATGCTCTCCGAAAGCTTCGGTAATATAGAAAGAGCTCCGCGAAAAGTAAGTATACGCAATCACAGTCCTCTCAAACCCGAGCCTGAGCACGTTTCCGAGGAATTTGACGTTAATCAGTGCAAAATGGTGCTTGCTTTCAAAACAGATTCCGATGATAAGTATGCACTGAAAATGCTCAGTATAATCTACGGCGAAATGCCATTCTCAAAGCTTTTCCTCAATGTCAGGGAAAAACTGAGCCTCTGTTATTACTGCGTAAGCACTTCTGTTTCCGCAAAGGGCACTTTCTTCGTGGACAGCGGCATCGAACGCTGTAATATAGACAAAGCCCGTGATGAGATACTCGCCCAGCTCGAAGAGATAAAAAAGGGCAATATCACCGATGAGGAGATAGAAAGCTCACTTATGGCACTCGATAACGCTGTATTGCAGATAGGCGATACTGCCTCATCGTATATAAACTGGTTTTTCGACTGTTTCAGCGACGGTAAGCTCATAACTCCCGAGGAGCATTTCAATGAGTTCAGAGCTGTCACAAAGGAAAGGATAGTACAGGCTGCAAACTCTCTGAAGCTTGATACTGTATATCTCATGCTTGATAAGGAGGTGCAGGAATGAACAAAGAGATCCTTACAAGCTCACGCACAGGCGACAGCTGTATACACGTAAAGCACAAAAGCGGACTTGATATATATATCTGCGAAATGAAAGGCTTCAGCAGTATAGAGGCTCTGTTCGGTACAAAGTACGGCTCTGTGAACACTATGTTCAAGACTGCCGCCGACAAGAACTATACAACAGTTCCCGAGGGAATAGCTCACTTCCTCGAACACAAGCTCTTTGAGAACGAGGACTGCGGAGTTTTCGAGCTTTACGCAAAAACAGGCGCATCAGGCAACGCTTTTACGTCCTTTGACAAGACCTGCTACCTGTTCAGCTGCTCAAAGAACTACGAGAAAAACCTGAAAATACTGCTTGATTTCGTACAGAAGCCATATTTCACAAAGGAAAACGTTGATAAGGAAATGGGTATCATCGGTCAGGAGATAAAAATGACCAATGACAATCCCGAATGGCGTGTATTCTTCAATATGCTCAGAGGAATGTACCATGCTCACCCTGTAAAAATAGACATTGCAGGCACTGTTGAGAGCATATCCCATATAGATGCCGAACTGCTTTACAAGTGCTATGATACGTTCTATGATCTGAACAATATGGTACTTTCCGTTGCAGGCAATATCAGTGCGGACAAAGTTCTTGAGATATGCGACAGCTGTCTACGTCCATGTACCGACAAGGGACTTGAAACTGTTTTCCCGGATGAGCCTGCCGAGATAGTACAGCCAGAGGTACATGAAAAGCAGCCCGTAGGTGCATCTATTTTCAACTTAGGCTATAAGTGTACTGCCACAAGCGGACTTGAACGCCTTAAATGCATAGCTGCGGCTTCCACCGCAACTTCCCTGCTGTCAGACCCTGCTCTGCCCATGTGTGAGAGGCTTCTCAAGGAAGAGATAATAAACTCCACTTTCGGCGGCGAAGTATTCTACGGCGATAATTACTTTACAGTTATATTCTCGGGAGAGTCAGATTCCCCCGAAGTCATAAGAGACTCACTCTTTGACGAGGTAGACCGCCTTATAAATGAGGGCATAAACGAAAAGGACTTCCAGAGGATAAAGAAATCCTCATACGGTATGATGATCTGCGAGCTCAACAACGTTGAAGCCGTGGCGAACCTCATGCTCAACGCTCATATAGACGGCGTAGGTCCGTATGACGCTATAGAAGTGCTGTCGGAAATGACAAGCAGCGATGTTATTGATTTTATGCGCAGAGAAATGCGCCGTGACAGGTGTGTACTGTCCATAATAGAAAAGGAGGCATATTTTTAATGTCAACAGAAACGCTTTTAGAACCAAACGAAATACAATTCCCCGAACTTGGCTGGAAATTCCACATTGATCCTACCGCATTCAGCATCGGAAGTCTGCACATTCAATGGTACGGTATCCTTATTACCTTAGGTCTTATCCTTGCTCTTGTATACGCACTTCCGAGAATGAAACGCTTCGGACTCGATGCAGACAGAACTATCGACGCTATCATCGGCGGCGTTATCGGTGGTATAATCGGAGCACGTTTATACTACGTCCTTATGCGCTGGGACGAATACAAAGGCAACTTGGGAGACATAGTCAACACCCGAAACGGCGGACTTGCCATATACGGCGGTATCATAGGTGCGCTGCTGGTAGGTCTTATAATATGTAAGATACGAAAAGTCAAAATGCTCCCTATGCTGGATATAACCGTTATCGGTTTCCTTATCGGACAAGGTATCGGACGCTGGGGCAACTTCATTAATCAGGAAGCTTTCGGAACTAACACAAGCTCATTCCTCGGCATGACAGGCGGTACTATACAGCGTACTATCAGCGGCGAGATGCAGATAGGCGGCGACCTTTACCAGGAAGGCGTGAATATGCTGTGGGAAAAGCCTGTACACCCCTGCTTCCTTTATGAGTCATTATGGTGTCTGCTTGGATTTGTTATCTTTGCATTCTGGTCAAAGCGCAGAAAGTACGATGGACAGCTTTTCCTCATGTATCTTGCATGGTACGGAGCTGAGCGTTTCGTAGTAGAAGGACTCCGCACAGACAGCCTTATGCTTGGAAATATCCGTGTATCACAGGCACTTTCAGCTGTAATATTCGTTGCATCAGTAATACTCCAGATCATATTCTATGCAAAGAGAAAGCGCGATCCCGAGAGCATGGTGCTTTACGCAAGTACAGAAGAATCTCACCGTCTTATCGAAGAATCACGCAGAAAGAGCATGGGCATCAAGGGTGCTGACGCTAAAACAGGCGATGATGATGACGATGATCTCGACATCTTCAACGATGATGACGATGACTTCGATGAAAGCGAACTCGATAACGATGATGATGACGACGATGACGATATCATCGAAGATGACGACGAGGAAAATGACGACTCTGACGCAAATGCAGAGGACAACAAAGATAATAATGAGGACTAAAAGTCCAATAGCCATAAGGAGGACAAATAAATGGCACAGTTAATAGACGGAAAGGCAGTTTCCGCAGCAGTAAAGGCTGAGGTCGCTGAAGAAACAGCCAAGCTCAAAGATGAAAAGGGACTCAAGGTAGGTCTTGCAGTCGTTATTGTTGGAAACGATCCTGCATCGAGAGTTTATGTCAATAACAAAAAGAAGGCTTGCGAGGCTGTAGGCTTCCAGTCATATGAGTACGCTCTTGACGAGTCAACTACTCAGGAACAGCTCCTTGACCTTGTAAACGTACTTAACCGCGATGACAGAGTGAACGGTATACTTGTACAGCTCCCACTGCCAAAGCATATCGACGAAAAGGCAGTTATCAATGCTATCTCACCAGATAAGGACGTTGACGCTTTCCACCCTATCAACGTAGGCAAGATAATGATAGGCGAATATTCATTCCTGCCATGCACTCCCGCAGGCGTTATGCGCCTTATCGAGAGCACAGGCACTGACATCACAGGCAAGCAGTGCGTAGTTATCGGCAGAAGCAACATCGTAGGCAAGCCGCAGGCAATGCTTCTTCTCCAGAAGAACGGCACTGTTACTATCTGCCACTCAAAGACCAAGAATCTCAAGGAGATATGCCTCGGTGCTGATATCCTCGTAGTAGCTATCGGACGCGCTAACTTCGTTACAGGCGATATGATAAAGGAAGGCGCAGTCGTTATCGACGTAGGCATGAACCGTCTCGACAACGGCAAGCTCTGCGGCGACGTTGAGTTCGAGTCAGCCGAGAAGAAGGCTTCTTTCATCACTCCCGTACCCGGCGGCGTAGGCCCTATGACTATCGCTATGCTCATGAAAAATACCCTCACAGCTGCTAAACAGCAGGCAGGGATCGAATGAGCCGTTAGCCTGTAGCGGCGGCATTTCGCCCCCCATCAGCGTTTATTAATGCGTAATTAAGACACTGTGATCTTCACAGTGTCTTTTATTATGTGTAAATAACAGTATGTTTTGGCTACCTTTGGCAGTCAGCGCCTTACAATCCAATTATGCCTTACGCAACACATAAAAAATGTTTTGCATGGACGAACGTCTCTGGCTTATGATTGCTGTAATATCGTTCTTTCACGGGCTTTTTAGAATGTCAGCCAATACAAATGAACATTTGAAATTTTACTGTTATTGGCTGACGACAAATATGTGCCCCTACTAATAACTAATCACTAATAACTTACAACTAAAAAGCAGCAGTTTACTGCAAATTGCTACATTATTCCAAAGCTATTGACAATTAATCGTCAAACGTGTAAAATAGTAATGTATGAGTTTAAATATTGCTATTTTTCGTAGATTATCAGAATATATACAAACCGAAAATAGGGGCAAAAGATTTTACAAAGGGTGGTTTATTTGGTTTTCAGCAGCTTGGAATTTATTTTCATTTTCCTGCCTGTTTTTATGATAGCCTATGCGGCATCAAAAAAAGAATACAGAAATTTCGTTTTATTAGCAGGAAGCATATTTGCAGGGTATAGGCTCTTCCACACTCTCGGCTACACAAAGCCCTGGCAGATAGCTCTCTTTGCATTTGCGGTGCTTTTCTATTTCTGGAAAGCGAACTCGACATCTCGGATAGAATACCAAAATCTTATAATTTTCACGGGAAGCGTCATATTCTACAGTCTCGGCGTACATAAGCCCGTTTACATATTTCTCTTTCTGCTGACGACATTGCTCAACTTCATCGTCGGACAGTTTATCGAAAACAGCCGCCATGCCAAAAAGGCATGGCTGTTCTTTGGTGTATTATTCAACTTCTGGTGGCTCATTTTCTTCAAGTACTGGTCATTCGGCACAGAGAATATAAATCATCTCTTCCACCAGAGCCTTACCGTAAAGGATATTATCCTGCCTATAGGAATAAGCTTCTATACCTTCCAGAACGTATCGTATATAGCCGATGTGTTCAGAGGAAAGGCAAAGGCAGAAAAAAGCCTGATAAATTACGGCGCATACATAAGTATGTTCCCACAGCTCATCGCAGGTCCTATCGTTACATATGACCATGTGGCAAAGGAACTCAAGAACCGCAGACACTCCATGCAGAAAGTTGAGGACGGTCTCAAGACATTTACCATAGGTCTTGGCTATAAAGTCCTCATTGCCAATCAGATAGGCGGACTCTGGAGCGATATCTCCATGATAGGCTACGAGAGCGTATCATCAAAGCTTGCGTGGATGGGTATATTTGCCTACTCATTCCAGCTTTATTTCGATTTCTGCGGCTATTCCCTCATGGCAATAGGTCTCGGCAAGATAATGGGATTCAATCTCCCACGAAACTTCGACCACCCATACCTCTCCCTCACTATGACCGAGTTCTGGAGAAGGTGGCACATGACCCTGGGTACATGGTTCAAGGATTACATATATATCCCACTGGGCGGAAACCGTAAGGGCGCATCTGCTACCATAAGGAATACCTTTATCGTATGGCTGTTTACAGGTCTCTGGCACGGTGCAAGCTGGAACTTCGTATTATGGGGACTTGTTCTCTTTGCGATCATCATGACCGAAAAGAACTGGACAGGCAAGGTGCTTAACAAGATAAAGCCTCTCGGACACGCCTATATGTTCTTTGTGATACCGCTTACATGGCTCATATTCGCCATTACGGACTTCCATGAGCTTGGTATCTACTTCAAGAGACTTCTTCCCTTCCTGCCGCAAAAAACCTATGCCGTACTTGACACAGACTATATCAAATACTGGGGAATTTACTGGAAATACTTCCTTGCAGGATTTATCTTCTCAACAACACTTCCTCAGAAGCTATACAAAAAGATGAAGAATTCCCCCTTTACTGCAATTATCCTTCTGGCAGTATTCTGGGCATCTGTCTACTGTATGTACAGAGGACTCGATGACCCGTTCATGTATTTCAGATTTTAAGGAGAGACTATTGTGAATAGATTCAGACAATGTATATATACGCTTATACTGCTGCTCACCTGCTTTGTGGCTTCACCGTTCATATATAAGCAGATATGGAACAACAGTAAAGTCAAGGCTTCAAAGACAACGATAAAAACACCCGTTGCCGCAACACAGCCTGCTCAGACAACTCCTGCCGATCCAAATGCAGAAACTCAGCCTACATCTGAGGGAGAAACTGCTCCTGCAAACGCAGAACAGACCACAGAACCTGCTACTGTACAGTCACAGTTCACACAGAGCGGTCCTGAGTATTTCGATGATGCACTCTTTATAGGCGATTCACGTACAGTTGGTCTCCGTGACTACGGTACACTGAAAAATGCCGATTACTTCTGCGATATCGGACTTTCCGCATATCAGATAGACAAGACTTCAGTAAACGGCAAGACCGTTTGGACAGTGCTCAACGAAAAGAAATACGCAAAGATATACGTTATGCTAGGCATAAACGAAGTCGGAAACGATATCGAATACACTGTCTCGGCTTACAGAAAGCTTGTGGACGGCATAAAGGAAGTACAGCCCGATGCGGTAATTTACATTCAGGCAAATCTTCACGTTACCGCAGCATATGAAAACAACATTATCAACAACGAGCGTATAAATATGCTCAACAGCCGTCTTGAAGAAATGGCTGACAACAGCAAGGTATTCTTCCTTAACGCGAACTGTATTTTTGATGATGAATACGGCGCACTCCCTGGTGACAGTTCAAGTGACGGAGTACATTTCCTTGCTAAATACTATTCACAGTGGTGCGACTGGCTCTGTCAGAACACAGTTTCAAAGAGCGGCAACTCCGCACCTGCATCGACTGCTGCACAGCAGCCTGCCGAAACATCTGAAAACAAAACTGAGGAACATCCCTCCGAGACTGAACCTGCAACTACAAAGCTTCCTCAGAACGAGGAATTCTCAAATATGTAAAAACTTTATTTATACTTAATATAAGGGATATGAAAGGAGCATTATCATGGCAGAACTCAAAACAGGCTACAAAGGCAAGACTATTTACAATTCAACGTTCACTATTCTTGATTTTCTCGGCGGAGGCGGTCAGGGAAACGTCTACAGAGTAGAGTGCAACGGCAAGCAAATGGCACTTAAATGGTACCACAAATCCACCGTTGAAAAAATGAAAAACCCTGAGGAATTCTACGAAAACCTCAAGGCAAACATTAAAAAGGGTGCTCCCACAAAGGCTTTCTTATGGCCTGAGGAACTTTCCGAATGGATAGACGGCAGCTTTGGCTATATAATGCCCCTTCGTCCGAATGGATATGAAGAGCTTACGCGTTTTCTGCTGTGGGATCCAAAAACACGCCGCATGAAGGCAAGCTTCGCAAATATCACAGCTCGCTGCAATGCCGCTATCAACATCATCGAGGGCTTCCGTGCTCTCCATAATGACGGTTACAGCTATCAGGACTTAAATAACGGCAACTTCTTTATTGATCCGCAGAACGGCGATGTGCTCATATGCGACAACGACAATGTTTCCGAGCGCGGAGTAAACTTCGGTATCGCAGGCAAACAGCGTTATATGGCACCTGAGGTAGTACTTGGCGGTGCTCCCGATAAACGCTCTGACCGTTTCTCGCTGGCTGTTATACTCTTCCGTATGCTTTTCATAGAGCATCCGCTGGAGGGCAAGTACTCGACTCCACCATGCATGACTCCCGAGCTTGAAAAGAAGTTCTACGGCAGCGATCCTGTTTTCGTACTTGACCCCGAGGACGACCGCAATGCCGCAAATAATCAGCTCAACACAAATACTCTCCGCTTCTGGAAGATATACCCCGAATATATCCGCGACCTGTTCATACAGTCCTTTGGCAAGAGCTCAGTAAAGCCGCCTTATGACCGTGTTATCGAAATGACATGGCTGGACGCTTTCGTAAAGCTTAGAAGCGAGACTGTTCCCTGCCCTCACTGCGGCAAGGAGACATTCATAACACCGAAATACTCCGTAAGCTGTATGTACTGCGGTGATCAGCTCACCTGCACAGAGAGCATAAAATTCAAGCGTTTTGAGCTCCCTGCATTTGGCGGTGCTAAGCTCTATGAGGGTATGACGGGAGAAACTGACGGCGACTTCCACAAGATCATCGGCGAGGTAGTCCGCAATAAGAAAGACCCGAGCAAGCACGCTCTGCGCAATCTCACTCAGGAGACATGGAGCGTAAAGCTTCCCGACAATACTGTAAAGACTGTTGACCCTAACGGCATAATGCCTATAAATAAAGGCTTTGTCCTTACTATCGGCAGAAGCGAGGGAACTGTGGAGTAAACAGCATCTTCTATAAGAGGGCTGAAAAAGCGAAAAAATCAATGTATAACCATTGATTATCAAAAAAATATTTTTCAGCTTTGTAGGAGTTCACAAATCAAATTTCCTATAATTGTTGATATCGACTATAAAACAAGCCCGAAGCAATGCTTCGGGCTTTGTTATTACTTTTTTATTCCTTTATGCGCTCTCCTGTACTTTACTATGCCAATAATAATAAGGAAAGGGGCTGCTATTATCAGCAGAAGTCCTGCTTTTTCAAGGATACTCATATCCATGAATATCCTTGATGAAATGAAAATAGCCGTAGGAGCGTCTGCGCCGCCGATAATGCCTATACTTTTTGGCTCATCCGAAATCAGCATAATTATTATCCCGCGTATCACACGTATATTAACGAGCAGCCCGACTGCAAAGAAAATGATACCTGTTAATATAAATGCTTTTCCGCTTTTCTTTTTCATGGCTTTTACCGCCTCGTTTACGTAAATAAATGCACGGGCTGCCAAAGGCAGCCCCTACAATTCTAATCACTATGCACTAATCACTGATAACTATTCATCGTCTTCCTCGTCATCTTCATCATCGTCAACGGGAAGAACTTCGATAATTACCTTTTCCACAGTCTGCTCATTTACCTCAGCGACTGTAATTCGGAAGATACCGCTTTCGGCAGTCTCTCCTGCTTCGGGGATATGCTCCATAACATCTGTTACCCAGCCGCCGACAGAAGTATAATCAGTGGTTATCATATCATCGTCAAGGTCGAGCATCTCAAGCATATCGCTTATGCTCATATCTCCTGCAACTTCGTACTTATCAGGAGCTAACATCATTATATTTGTCTCGATCTCGTCGTCCTCGTCGTATATCTCACCTACAAGCTCCTCGATGATATCCTCAAGAGTAACTATACCCTTAGTTCCGCCGTACTGGTCGATAACTACCGCAAGATGAACCTTTGAACGCTGCATATCGCGCATTGCCTCGCTTATGAGCTTTGAGTCCGCAATATGAGGGACTTCCTGTATTATGGGCTTGATATCATTTCCGCCCTCTACCAGCATCTTGAAGAACGCCTTGTTTGTGATGATACCTACTACGTTATCGAGACTCTTTTCATAAACAGGCAGACGTGAGTACATTTCGCTGCTGAAAAGCTCCTTTATCTCGTCAATAGTCGCATTAAGCTCAACTCCCACGACTTTAACACGGGGAATGAGTATCTCATTGACGTTTATCTCATCAAATTCAAGGGCACTCTTTACAAGCTCGCTCTCCTGCTCCTCAATAACGCCCTGCTCCTCTATCTCGTCTATCATGTATTTCAGCTCTTCCTCGGTAACGCTGGGGGCTTTATCTTCCTTGGAGACAAGTGAAGAAAGCTTATTGAGCAGCCATACGAATGGCTTGAACACCGTTACAAGGAATGAGAGTGCAGGAGCAAATGCAAGCGCAAGCTTTTCCGCATTTTTCTTTGCATAGGATTTCGGGATCACCTCGCAGAATATAAGTACCAGCACCGTAACAACGATAGTGGATACTGCCGCACCCTTGCTTCCCATAAGCTTTATAAATACGATAGTGCTGACTGATGAAGTAGCGATATTGACGATATTATTGCCTATAAGCACCGCCGTAAGGACTTCATCGAAGCGATTTGCGAGTCTCAGGGCTTTTTTGGCTTTTTTATTTCCCTGAGCCTCATAGTTTTTCAGTCTGAGTTTGTTGACACTTGAAAAAGCTGTTTCAGTGCCCGAAAACAGAGCTGAAAATATCATCATCGCAATGACAAGAACTATCTTCCATATATCTGAACTGTCCATAATTTTCCTTTCCTTATATATAATATTTACATTATATCATATAATAATTAAAAAGGCAAGGGCGCGGCGTAATATTACCTAATAAATTATTTTAGACGCGAAAAAGGGTGCAGCGTCACGCTGCTTATATCATATATGTAAGAATAATGCGAGTAGTTTAAGTGATTAGTTATTAGTGCATAGTGATCAGAAAGTAGAATCGTATGGAAATGTCAGCCAATAATAGATTTCGCATTATGCATTGAAATGGCTTTCACATTTTACACATAAGTCCTCGAATTGTGATAGAATTTACACATAAAATTCTCAAAAACATTACATTTGCCGCAAATTTATATCACAAATGGTGAATATAATATAATCAAAGCTTGAGGGAAACCTCAAAAAGAAAAAATGAAAAGGAAAGTGAATAATATGAGTGAGTATAATTACAATTTCAATAACAATAATAACACTGAGGAGAACGAAAGCAATTACAATGGCTTCAGTACCGACAGCGGCAATAACAACAAGCCTCCGAAAAAGCGCACAGGTCTGAAAACAGCAGCCTTCATCATGGCTATGGCTATCGTATCAGGCGGTTCCATCCAGGCTTACCGTTATTTTTCACATGACAGCCTTTCAACAACAGCTGTTGTTGATGAAGCTGATGCAGATGATGAAAAGTCAACAAAGAATTCCTCTATGACTAAACTTGCTGCTCAGAACATCAGCATAATCGAACCTGTTGAATCAGACGGCAGAGCACTTTCAACCGAAGAGATCGTAAAGAAAGTTCTTCCTTGCGTAGTTGGTGTTGAGTCTTCATTTGAAGTGGAAATGCAGTCTCAGATGTCTATCCCTAATGACTTCTTTGATTTCGGCGGATTTGGAGGTTTCGGCGGCTTCGGCGGTGATTATGATTACGGCGAGTCTGAGCCTCAGACAAGAGAATTCAAAGGAACAGGTACAGGTGTAGTTGTATCTGAAAACGGCTATATCGTTACAAACGCTCATGTAATATATGATGATGAATACAAGGCAGGTCGTGCAAAGGAAGTAAATATTCTTCTTAATGACGAAACATACGAAGCAGAGATCATCGGTTACGATGTAGACTGCGACCTTGCAGTTCTCAAAATAGAGGCAACAGGTCTTACAGCTGCTGAATTCGGCAACAGCGACGAGCTCCAGCTGGGTGAATCAGTTATCGCTATCGGCAACCCTCTCGGCTTTGAGCTTAAAAATACTGTTACAGGCGGTATGATCTCAGGTCTTGACCGTGACATCACTATCAACGACAAGGCTATGAACCTTATCCAGACTGATGCCGCTATCAACTCAGGCAACTCAGGCGGTCCTCTTATCAATAAGTACGGTCAGGTCATCGGTATCAACTCTTCAAAGATGTCATCTTCATACTCTTCATCAGGTGCATCTATCGAGGGTATCGGTTTCGCTATCCCTTCAAACGCAACAGCAACTATCATTGACGACATTATGAAGTACGGCTATGTTACAGGCAAGCCACAGCTTGGTATCACCTGCAAGGGCATCGACGAGTCTGACGCTGAATTGTACAATCTGCCATTAGGCGTTATCGTAAGAGCCGTAAACGAAGGCAGTGCTGCTGAAAAGGCTGGCATTGAAGTCGGCGATATCATCATCAAGGCTGACGGTGAAAAGGTAACTACTTCCGAAGAACTCATTGCAAAGAAGAACAAGCACACCGCAGGCGAAAAGTTTGAGCTCACTATCATGAGAAACGGCGTTGAAAAGACCATTGTAGTAACTCTTGACGAGCAGGCACACGAAACTGCAAAGGAAGATAAGGATAACAGCAAGAACGAAGAAAAAGAAGAGAAAGAGTCCAAGAAGTCCAAGAAAAATGCCGAAGTAGAAGAAGAGGAAGAGGCAGAGGACGAAGATGAGGACGAGGACGACGAGGAAGAAGAGCCCACAACCAAGAGCAAAAAGTCACAGAAGGGCTCAGATATCTTTGACTAAAAGTTTTTCATAATATTCTTCCTTCATTATACATAAAAAATAAGCTCCCCTGAAAACGGGGAGCTTATTGCATTTCATATTACTTTCTGAAAGCTGCGATAGACTGCTCTATCTTAGCCATTTTTTCCTCTGCCTTTGCAAGCTTTGCCTTTTCAGCGTCTATGAGCTGTGCAGGAGCCTTTGCGATAAAGCCCTGATTATTGAGCTTTCCGCTGAGGAAGTCTATATCCTTCTGTACCTTAGCCTTTTCCTTTTCAAGACGTGCTATTTCCTTCTCCTTGTCAACAAGCTCGTCCATAGGAATGAAGATACGAGCGGAGTCGGTAACAGCATTTGCAGAATCAGGGATATCGAACTTGTCACCTGTCTCAACTGCGGAAGCAGAAGCAAGCTTCTCGAAGAATACTGCGCATGAGTTGAAGAGCTCCTTGTCAGCAGTCTCAATGAATAGCTTAGCCTTTACTGACGGAGGTACATTCATTTCTGTACGTGTATTTCTTATAGCCTTGATAGCTGAGATTATCTTCTCGAATGCCTTTTCCTCTGCGCTAAAGTCGATAGAAGCATCATAGGTAGGATATGTTTCGAGGATTATCATTGACTTCTCGTTTGTGAGAACCTGCCATATCTCCTCAGTGATGAACGGCATGAACGGGTGGAGGAGCTTGAGCATACCCTGCATTGCCCATACAAGAACTGCCTGAGCCTTTGCCATTGTCTCGCCGCCTGCCTGTATTCTCGGCTTTGTGAGCTCGATGTACCAGTCGCAGTAAACGTCCCAGATAAAGTCGTATATCTTCTGTGAAGCAACGCCAAGCTCATATCTGTCAAGGTTCTCGCCAACTTCCTTAGCAAGCTGATTGAACTTGTTTACGAGCCACTTATCCTCAAGCTCAAGCTCTGCAGGGAGTCCCTTGAACTCGAAGTCCTCGGGGAGATTCATCATAATGAAACGTGAAGCGTTCCAGAGCTTGTTTGCAAAGTTACGTGCAGCCTTTACCTTGTCATCGATATAACGCATATCGTTTCCTGGTGAGTTACCTGTAGCAAGCATAAATCTGAGAGCGTCAGCACCGTACTCGTTGATAACTTCAAGTGGGTCGATACCGTTGCCCAGAGATTTTGACATCTTGCGTCCCTGTGAGTCACGTACAAGACCGTGGATAAGAACTGTATCGAAAGGTACTTTTCCCATATTCTCCAGACCGCTGAACATCATTCTGATTACCCAGAAGAAGATGATATCATAGCCTGTTACGAGTGTATTTGTAGGATAGAAATACTTCAAGTCTTCTGTGTTCTCTGGCCAGCCAAGTGTTGAGAAAGGCCAGAGTGCAGAGCTGAACCATGTATCGAGAGTATCTGGATCCTGTCTCATAGGCTTGCCGCACTTAGGACAAACTGCACTGCTCTCCTTTGTAACTACCATTTCGCCGCAGGCATCACAGTAGAATGCAGGTATCTGATGTCCCCACCATATCTGACGTGAAATACACCAGTCCTTGATATTTTCGAGCCAGTGGAAGTATATCTTGTCGAAACGCTCGGGAACGAACTTGGTATCGCCGTTCTTAACAGCTGCGATAGCAGGCTCTGCAAGAGGCTTCATCTTAACGAACCACTGAGTTGATACCTTAGGCTCAACAGTAGTGCCGCAGCGGTAGCAGGTACCAACATTGTGGCTGTATTCCTCTATTTTAACAAGTGCGCCTTCCTTTTCGAGGTCCTCAACTATCTTCTTTCTTGCTTCATATCTGTCCATACCTGCGTATTCAGGATAATCGTCAACGATAGTAGCATCGTCGTTCATTACATTGATAACAGGAAGATTATGACGAAGGCCTACTTCAAAGTCGTTAGGATCGTGTGCAGGAGTTATCTTAACTACGCCTGTACCGAAGTCCATTTCAACATAATCATCGGCAACGATAGGTATTTCGCGGTGAACAAGAGGAAGGATAACTGTCTTGCCAACAAGGTCTGTGTAACGCTCGTCCTTAGGGTTTACAGCAACAGCTGTATCGCCGAGAAGAGTCTCAGGACGTGTTGTAGCAAGCTCCAGATAACCGTCCGAGTCCTTTATTTTATAGCGAAGATGCCAGAAATGACCTGCCTGATCCTCATAAGTTACCTCAGCATCTGAAAGTGATGTGCGGCACTTAGGACACCAGTTTATGATACGCTCACCTCTGTAGATGAGACCTTTTTCGTAGTACTTGATGAATACTTCCTTTACAGCCTTTGAGCAGCCCTCGTCCATAGTGAAACGCTCTCTTGACCAGTCACATGAAGAACCGAGCTTTTTGAGCTGTTCAACGATACGTCCGCCGTACTGTTTCTTCCATTCCCATGCGCGCTTCATGAAGCCTTCACGACCGAGATCCTCCTTGGTAACGCCTTCCTTGCGCATAGCTTCAACTATCTTAGCCTCTGTAGCAATAGCAGCATGGTCAGTACCCGGGAGCCACAGTGCGCTGTAGCCGCTCATTCTCTTCCAGCGGATAAGGATATCCTGTAATGTCTCATCAAGGGCGTGTCCCATGTGGAGCTGTCCTGTGATGTTCGGAGGAGGGATAACTATAGTATAGGGTGTTTTCTTCGGGTCAGCCTCAGCACGGAAGCAGCCCTTTTCATTCCAAGCGGCATAGATACGATCCTCAAAGTCCTTGGGATTATATGCCTTAGCAAGTTCCTTTGCCATTTCGATCTTCCTTTCAATTAATTCCTAATTCAGAATTCATAATTCATAATTAGTGGTATCGCCTTACGGCGATAAATCATAAACAGTCCACGGCGAAATAATTCAAATTCGTCAGCGAAGCTGACACATTCAATTATGCATTAATAATTATGCATTATGAATTAAAAAAGCCCCGAACCGTTAAGGTCCAGGGCGAACGATTGTCCGTGTTACCACCTGAATTCGGGAATAATATCCCGCACTCTGCGAGGTCTGCAAACCTCTTCCCCTGTAACGTGAGGATCACGCCGCATACTACTGAGCACAGCCGTTGGCACGCGAAGCTCCGAAGCTACTTCCGCAAGTCCGTCATACTGCCTTACACCATACGGCAGCTCTCTGAAAATCGGGTATCCTGCGTACTCCTCTTCATCATCGCCTTTGAATACTTTTTTATTATACACGATAAATTCTTGTTTGTCAAGACAAAATAGTGAGTAGATATTAGTTAGCGAATAGTGAATAGTGATTAGTGGTTAGAAAGCAGACTTGTAGGGTACGCCGCCCTCGGCGTACCACTTGACTTGTGTGAGAGTAGGTTAGCTTTTTTACACTCACGGACTGCCAAAGGCAGCTCTTACACTACTCACTAATCACTAACCACTAACAACTAACCACTGCTAAATATTTGCAAAAAACTGGCTCTCCCCCCTTGCGTTCAGTCCAAAACTGTGATATAATATATGTATCTATGTTTGAAAGGAATTACAGCTATGATAATACTTGATGAACTCAGAGTCGAAATGACAGGCTACCGCGCTGAAATGAAGGAGCTTGCCGACGTACTGAATATAGAAGCTGCTAAGAAAAGAGTAGCTGAGCTTGGCGAAGAAACTGCCAAGGAAGGCTTCTGGGACGACCTGGAAAATTCCCAGAAGGTACTGAAAGAGCAGAAGTCTCTTGAAAGAAAGATCGAGAAGTTCAACAAACTCAATGACAGCCTTGAGGACCTTATCACACTTATCGAGCTTTCTATAGAAGCTGATGACGAAAGCGACATCGAGGAAATAAAGAAAGAGTCCGAAGCATTCAAGACAAGGCTTGAGGAAGAAAAACTTTCAACTCTCCTTACAGGCGAGTATGACAACGCAAATGCTATCCTTACTTTCCATGCAGGTGCAGGTGGAACAGAGGCTCAGGACTGGGCAGAAATGCTCTATCGTATGTACAACCACTGGGCTGAGCGTCATGATTTCAAGGTAGAGCTTCTTGACTATCTTGACGGTGACGATGCAGGACTTAAATCCGCTTCTATCCTTATCGAGGGTGAAAACGCATACGGCTATATGAAGTCGGAGTCGGGCGTTCACAGACTTGTCCGTGTATCTCCTTTTGATGCACAGGGACGCAGACACACCTCATTCGCAGCACTTGAAGTAATGCCTGAGCTCGATGACTCTATCGAAGTTGATATCCGTCCCGAGGATATCGAAATGGAAGTTTACCGTTCAAGCGGTGCAGGCGGACAGAAAGTAAACAAGACCAGCTCGGCTGTACGTCTTATCCATAAGCCTACAGGTATTGTTGTATCATGCCAGACTCAGCGAAGCCAGTACCAGAACAAGGACTACGCTATGAAGATGCTCCGTTCAAAGCTCATCGAGATCAAGGAGCGCGAGCACCTCGAAAAGATCGAGGATATCAAGGGCGTTCAGAACCAGATAGCATGGGGTTCACAGATACGTTCCTATGTATTCATGCCATATACTCTTGTAAAGGACACACGTACAGGCTATGAAAACGGCAACATACAGGCAGTTATGGACGGCGACATCGACGGCTTCATCAATGCTTATCTGAAGTCGCTCTCACACGGAACTCTTGAAAAGTAATTTGTGAGTTGGTTGTTCATTATGATAAAATGAAGAAGCATATCAAAAGATTCCTGCCAATTTTAATTGTAGTCGTTATAATATCAACTATCCTCAGATTTGCCGCTCCATCGGTATTTTTTGGGTATATTTATCCATTCAGCAGAATAAAGGGAAATGTATCTGTATCTTTTGACGGCAAAAAAGTGGCAATCTCGGACTGCGAGATAACTTGTACTCACCAGAGTAAAGCCGAGAAAGTTCACGTTATCGGCAGTAAGATCAGAACCCGTGCAGGCGAATATGGTCGTTACAATTTTATTATAGAATATAACGGCACTGAAATACCATTTTGTTTCTATCAGTCAAACAGCTGGAACTGTGAAGATTTTGACCTTTCATTCAGCGTTGACACCGCAAATCACACCGTGTCATGTACTGGCTGGACAAGAGGTCTTGAAGAGAACGGCTTAAAGGAAGACAAAATAGATATAGACCAGACATTCAACTTTGACGATATTTCGTCTGAGGGAATAAGTATTTCTCATGTATAAATAAGATGTTTCAAGGGACGTTTTTACGTCCCTTTTTTCATCAAAACACACTTGTAAACAGCGGCGTTTCCCCACTTTTCAGCATTTCAAGCATATCGCGGAGCTCTGCAAGCTCAGCTGTCATTTCGTCCTCTTCATTCTCCGCAAGATGAACTATACGCGAGCACAGGCGATCTATCTCCACAAGCTTGTCATATTTCAACAATACAGAAGCCTTTTCGCGGAAGCTCTCCCAATCCGCGTTCATTTTCCTTGCATTAACAGCCGCATTGTAATTATCACCGTTTTCCGCAAGATCATAAATAAAATCAATTTCCCCCAGTATATCATCGCAGCTGCGATTTACCCATATACTTGAAAAAACACTTATCCCCACAAGGAGAAGAAGTATTGATGCACTTACCTTAACTCTCGTCATTATTCTCACCTATCCTCAGCTTCTTCGGCGGACTCCCCTGCTTGTCTGCAACGAAGCAGTTTCCGCTGTCATCAGCCGTCATTATAAAGACATCTTCAATCGACAGCCCATTCTTTTTCAGTTCAGCTTCAACTGTACTCCGTGAAAGCTTCAGCGATTCCATAGCCTTGCAGATCAATCTGCCGTCAGAAATAATAAGTACGGGAGGGTCGGAACAGTCCGCAGCAATTTTCATATCAGTTCTTGTGGGAGGAGCCTCGGTAGGCTTTTTCATTACGGATATGCTTCCCGTAGTTTCTACAATTGCGTACTGCACCTCGCTAAGGTCGAAAATATCCTTGCCGCGAAGTGCCATGAGCAGATCATCAGCCGAAAACCTCAGCTCACGGAGTATATCACGCTCAATACAGCCGCCGCGAACCACTATTTTAGGACTGCCCGATATAAGCCTTCTAAGCTTTGGAAATTTAAGGTTGAGACACGACACTATCACCTCAAAGCACACCAGTGCGAGAATAGGCGTAACGCCAACAACTACAGGGATATTCACGTCCTCGATAGGCAGTGTTGCGATATTTGAAACGAGGATAGTGATAACAAGCTCGGAGGGTTGAAGTTCACCAAGCTGACGCTTTCCCATGAGCCTTACGGCGAAAATGACCAGAATATACAGCATGACCGAACGAATAAGAACAACACACATGAAAACAGCTCCTTTCGGGGTATTATCCCACAAAAGGAGCTGATTTATTCCATACAATTTATTATTCTCCAAAACGTGCATTGTACTCTTGATAAGCCTTCACGATTATGTCCGCACAAAGCTCATCGCCGAGCACCGCACTGTTCAGACAAAGCTCATACTGATCCTTGTCCTGCCATGTTTTTCCTGTATTTACGTTATAGAAAGTTTCGCGGCGTTTATCTGCCTTTTTCATAATATTTTCAGCCTTATTCTCGCTGACACCGTACTCCTCGATCGCACGTTTTACGCGAGACTCCGCATCAGCATAAATGTAAACGCTGAAACAGCCCTTTTCTTCAAGGATATAATTTCCGCATCTGCCAACAAGCACGAAGCTCTTCTCGTTTTCGGCTATCTCATTAATAATACGGCTCTCCATAAGGAACACCTTATCGGAAAGCGGAAGATTTTCCTCCATAGTTCTTGCAGGATTAGCGGATAAAAGAAGCGAATAAAGAAAACTTGTCGGAACATTTTCCTCAGCGTTTTCAAGGTATTCAGGGGCGATACCGCATCTTTGAGCAGTCATTTCCAGTATCTGTCGGTTATAGCAATTGATACCAAGTTTATCAGCAGCAAGCTTACCGATGATACTACCTCCGCTTCCGTACTGTCGTTCAATTGTAATGATAGTTTTTTTCATCGGATAATACTCCCCTCATCTTAATTTATTAATAGATTGATAATATTACTACAGATATATTATACCACATCTTGCACATATTTCAAGCTCGGTAGCAATAATTATTGTATATTTAGTAAAATTCTATATTTTTAACAATTTATACACCTGTTAATTGTGCAATTTATAAATCAAAAACCTCCCGTTGGTTAGCACAACGGGAGGTCATTATTCTTTACTGCTCTACTGATGAGTCACTATCAGTTTTTATTCAATCAAACGCAGCCCTGAGCCTTCATTGCCTCAGCAACCTTGAGGAAGCCTGCAATGTTAGCACCAGCCATGTAGTTGCCAGCCATGCCGTACTCCTTAGCAGCGTCATCGCAAGCCTTGAAGATAGACTTCATGATACCATGGAGCTTCTCGTCAACTTCTTCAAATGTCCAGCTGAGTCTCTCGCTGTTCTGGCTCATTTCGAGACCAGATGTAGCAACACCGCCAGCGTTAGCTGCCTTAGCAGGACCATAGAGAACGCCGTTTGAAAGGTATGTCTCGATAGCCTCTGGAGTTGAAGGCATATTAGCACCCTCAGCTACAGCGTAACCGCCGTTAGCAACGATTGCCTTAGCACCGTCAGCGTTGATCTCGTTCTGTGTAGCGCATGGAAGAGCGATGTCAAGCTTGATATCGCCAGCATTGCACTTGAGTGTCCAAACGCTGCCCTCGTGATACTCAGCATTCTTGTGTGAAGATCTGCCGACGTACTCCTTGATACGGCCGCGCTCAACCTCCTTGATCTGCTTAACGAGATCAAGATCGATTCCGTCTGGATCGTAGATATAACCGTTTGAGTCAGAAACTGTAACTACCTTAGCACCGTACTGTGTAGCCTTCTCTGTAGCGTAGATAGCAACGTTACCTGAACCAGAGATAACTACTGTCTGACCCTTGAAGCTCTTGCCGTTAGCAGCGAGCATTTCGTTTGTGAAGTAGCAGAGACCGTAACCTGTAGCCTCTGTTCTTGCCAGAGAACCGCCGTATGTAAGGCCCTTACCTGTGAGAACGCCAACGAACTCGTTGCGGATTCTCTTGTACTGACCGAACATGAAGCCGATCTCTCTTGCGCCTGTTCCGATATCACCAGCAGGAACGTCGCAGTCTGCGCCGATGTGCTTGCAGAGCTCTGTCATGAAGCTCTGGCAGAAACGCATGATCTCTCCGTCGCTCTTGCCCTTAGGGTCGAAGTCGGAACCGCCCTTACCGCCGCCCATAGGGAGTGTTGTAAGGCTGTTCTTGAATACCTGCTCGAAACCAAGGAACTTGATGATTCCGAGATATACTGATGGGTGAAGTCTGATACCGCCCTTGTAAGGTCCGATAGCAGAGTTGAACTGTACTCTGAAACCTCTGTTAACCTGTACCTTGCCGTTGTCGTCAACCCAAGGAACACGGAACATGATCTGTCTCTCAGGCTCTACGATTCTATCGAAAACGCCTGCGTCAATAAGGTCCTGTCTCTTTTCAGCAACAGGCTGGAGAGTCTCAAGAACCTCTGTAACAGCCTGGATAAACTCAGGCTCGCCTGGATTTCTTTTCTTAACTGTTTCTAATAAATCGATGAGATACTGATTTTTTAACGCCATTGTTAAAAAACCTCCTTTACTAAATTCTGCGTATACCGCAGTTCATTTTAAATTATAGCACTATCGTACAGATTTTGCAATACTTTATTACAGTGAATTTATAAATTCGGCTGTTTTTAGATTTATCGTAGAATTATCGCCGCGCCCTTTGTACGTTTTGCACAACGAACTTGCAAATTTTCTACTTTTTTGCCGATAATTGGTTTATCCAATTATATTTTTATAAGGCTATTTTACATTTCTTATTGATTTTTCGATATATTTATTGTATAATATTCATTGAAGCTTTTTGCTTTTTATGTAATTCCCAAAGGGGGCGTTTATTCTATGCTTAAAGCGATCTGCTCCTCTAAAGATCTTACCAATAACAGCTATTACAGCTGTGTCAGCGATATCATCGACTGCCAGCAGCTCAATAAGCTGAAAAATATAACTCATCATGTCTCGACCACACGTTTCCAGCACTGTGTCAACGTATCCTATTACAGCTATATAGTTTGCAGGAAATTCAGGCTCAATGCACGTTCAGCCGCAAGAGCGGGACTTCTTCACGATCTTTTCTACTATGACCGCAAGGAGTACAACTCTTCAAGGCAGAAATGGCAGGCTTCTCACAGCAAGCACCATTCCATGCAGGCTTCTTCAAATGCATCTGAGCTTACCGACATAACCATGCTTGAAAAGGATATGATTGAAAAGCATATGTGGCCTTTGACAAGACCAAAGCCAAGCTATAAAGAGACATACGTAATAACTATCATCGACAAATATTGTGCTGTCCTTGAATTCTGCGTACCAAACGTACAAAGGATCATACACAGGAAAGTGCGATAACTATATTTCAGGAGGTATCCCTACAATGAAGATCGAAACCAAATGCCTGCACGCAGGCTACACACCCAAGAATACCGAGCCGAGAGTTGTGCCGATAGTACAGAGCACAACTTACGTCTATGACTCAACAGATGACGTAGCGGCAGTATTCGATGATCCTACCAAGAGCCTTATCTATTCACGTTTTGAAAATCCTACAGTAATGGCTGTTGAGGAAAAGATAAACGCACTTGAAGGCGGCGTAGGTGCAATGTGTACATCAAGCGGTCAGGCTGCATCTCTGCTTTCACTTCTCAACATTTTGAAGGCAGGCGACAGTTTTATTTCAGCAGCTACTATCTACGGCGGTACTGTAAACCTCTTTGCATATACACTCAAAAAGCTTGGCATCGAGTGCATTTTCGTTGACGCAGATGCTCCCGAGGACGAGATAAGAGCCGCATTCAAGCCAAATACAAAGGCTGTATTCGGTGAAACTCTTGCAAATCCTGCTCTTGCAGTATTCGATATAGAGAAATTCGCTAAGATAGCTCACGAGAACAACGTTCCTCTCATTATTGATAACACCTTCCCTACTCCTATACTTTGCAGACCTTTTGAGCACGGTGCTGACATCATCGTTCACTCAACTACAAAGTACATGGACGGCCATGCTGTACAGGGCGGCGGCGTTATCGTTGATTCAGGCAACTTTGACTGGACAAACGGCAAGTTCCCTGAGTTCACAGAGCCTGATGAGAGCTACCACGGCACTATCTATACAAAGGCTTACGGCAAGGCTGCATACATCATCAAGGCAAGAATGCAGCTCATGAGAGACTTCGGCTGCTATCCGTCAGCACAGTCCGCATTCTACCTCAACCTAGGTCTTGAGACACTTCCTATCCGTATGAAGCAGTATTGCGAGAACGCTCTTACAGTTGCTCAGTTCCTTGAGAGCAATGACAAAGTAGAGTCTGTAAACTACCCTGCACTAAAGAGCAATAAGTACTATGATCTGGCTCAGAAGTATCTCCCGGGCGGTACAAGCGGCGTTATCTCATTCGTTATAAAGGGCGGCAGAAATACCGCAGTTAAGTTTATGGACTCCCTGAAGCTTGCTTCCAACGAAGTTCACGTTGCTGATATCCGCACCTGTGTACTTCACCCTGCAAGTGCTACTCACCGTCAGCTCACTGATGAACAGCTTGTTGCCTGCGGCATAAACGGCGGTCTTATCAGACTTTCCGTAGGTCTTGAAAACGTTGAGGATATCCTCGATGACCTCAAACAGGCTTTCGCAGCTATCTGAGACTTCCTCTGAGTTTCCGAAAAGGAGTTTATATGAAAACACTGATAATTTATTCATCACAGACAGGATTTACACAAAGATATGCAGAATGGATCGCCGATGAACTCAGGGCAGAGATACTGTCAATAAAAAAAGCCATAAAAAAAGAAGACTCTTATTTCAAAAACTATGATGCTATCATCTACGGCGGTTGGGTATCTGTCGAAAAGATAAACCGTGCCGAATGGTTTACAAGCAGAATAGAGAGCTGGAAAGAAAAGAAATTAGCTATTTTTGGTGTTGGTGCAAGTCCTGCGTTTTATTCGGGCGTTAACAAGCTTCTTGAAAAAACACTGACAGATGAGCAGAAGCAGTACGCAAAGGCTTTTTACTGCCAGGGCGGACTCGATTATGACAAAATGTCTCTCGGCTCAAAAATGCTTATGAAAACCTTTGCAGCTATGCTCAAAAGCAAGAAAACAAAGGATGAGGATGAAAAAGCAATGATCGAAGCTATTTCGGAATCTCATGATTTTTCAAATCCGAAGTATATTGAACCAATAGTTGCTTATATGAAAAAATAAGTTCAGCTCCTCCGAGATCTCGGAGGAGCTTTTTTGCGCCTTGTCTTGTGGTTCATATATTAAAACACCACATAAAAATATACGCTTTATTGTGATTTTTCACGATTTTTTTCTTATTTAGTACATTTTCCCCTCGTTGAAACGATTATATATATGTAATTCAAATAAATCGGCTTATATATTGCTCCAAAACATCCTCAGAGCATTGTTCAATATATGATTTTTCTCTCCTTTTAGTGTGTTCATAAAGAAAGCGGACGTTTCCTCGTGCTGAAGAAACGTCCGTTTTCTTTTTAAGTGGAGCATAGGGGACTTGAACCCCTGCCCCCACACTGCCAGAATAGAAGGATACAGATTCATTACTCAACTCAGTGTCTATTATCCCATATTTTTAGCCATTTCCAAATACTGATTGTTTCATAGTTTTCTTCTAAAACAGTTCTGACTTAATGGCGATAACGGAAATATAACGGAAACGGCTTCTCATTCAGAATTTCTAAACTTACTCGTTACCTACATATTATCATTGATACCATTGGGCTTTCACAGTTTCGGCTGTGAGAGCTTTTTCAGAAAAGTTTGCGTGAAAAAAGTGGTATAAGTGGTAAGAACTTGTTTGTATTTCTTATATTTTTGAAGTCATATATTATATAAAAAGGACGGCATGAAGCCGTCCTTTAAAATCAACTTTTTGTCATTTTTACCTGTATCGGCAGCAGAAGTTTTCTCCATGCAGAACACTGTTTGCTCCCGATATATCATGGAATATGTTGACTTATTGAAAAATATGAGATATAATGATAATAATTACTTTTGGGCGTAAATAAATTATAAAGGAGTAAGACATGAACACGACAGACATCATCATTATCGGGACGATAATCGCTTATCTCATATTAATGGTCGCAGTAGGCTTTATCTTCTCAAAGAAAAACGAAAACGTTGGCGATTTCTATCTCGGCGGACGTAAGCTTGGACCTCTGGTAACTGCAATGAGTGCAGAGGCATCAGACATGAGCAGCTGGCTCCTCATGGGACTTCCCGGAGTTGCCTATCTCACAGGCGGTGCCGAAGCAGGCTGGACCGCTATCGGACTTGCCATCGGTACATATCTTAACTGGCTCTTTGTAGCAAAGCGGCTGAGAGTCTACAGCCAACGCTGCGGTGCTATCACTATCCCTGACTTTTTCTCTGAGCGATATAAGGACAAGAGCAAGATACTTATGGGCATTTCGGCTCTCATAATACTCATCTTTTTCGTTCCCTATACCGCTTCAGGCTTCTCTGCCTGCGGAAAGCTGTTCAGTTCGCTGTTTGGGTGGGATTATCATCTTGCAATGATAATCAGTGCTGCTATCATCATTTCCTATACCTGTACAGGCGGATTCCTTGCAGCAAGCACCACTGACCTTATCCAGAGTATCGTAATGACCGTTGCCCTTATAAGCATTGTCATCTTCGGTATCAATGCAGCAGGCGGTTTCGGCAATGTTATTGAAAATGCTGATTCATTGAAGGGATACTTATCTCTGAGCCATATCCACAATACCGAAACAGGTGCAGCAGATAAGTATACATTCCTCACTATATCCTCTACTCTTGCATGGGGACTGGGCTATTTCGGTATGCCCCATATCCTTCTCCGCTTCATGGCTATCGAGAACAAAAACAAGATAAAGACTTCAAGAAGAATAGCTTCCGTATGGGTAGTTATCTCAATGGGTATCGCAATAGTTATCGGCTTTATCGGAAATGCTCTTTCAACCAGCGGAAAGCTTGAAGCTCTTGACGGCAGCAATTCCGAAAAGGTAGTTATCAAGATAGCTCAGTACATGAGCGAACATCATGTGGGACTTGCTGTTATTGCAGGACTTGTATTCGCAGGTATCCTTGCATGTACTATGTCCACATCGGATTCACAGCTCCTTGCAGCTTCATCATCAATGTCAGAGAATATCCTTAAAGGCGTATTCAATGTAAAAATGAGCGATAAGGCTTCAATGTTAGTTGCGAGAGTTGTACTCCTCGTTATCGCAATCTTTGGCGTTGTGCTCGCATGGGATCAGGACAGCTCGGTATTCAGAGTAGTATCCTTTGCATGGGCTGGCTTCGGTGCAACTTTCGGACCTGTAATGCTGACAGCACTCTTCTGGAAGCGTTCAAATAAATGGGGCGCTATGGCTGGACTTATCGTAGGTGCAGTAATGGTATTCGTATGGAAATTCGCAATTGCTCCTATGGGCGGCGTACTTTCAATATATGAGCTCCTTCCCGCATTCCTCTGCGCATTTGCAGCTATTATCATAGTTTCGCTTCTGACAGGTGCTCCCGAAACGGAAGCAGCTTTGGAATATGAAACTGTAAAGGCTGAACTCCACAAATAACTTTCAATGCTGTCTGACTCAAAAGCACCAAAAATACACATATGATAAAAAAGGATCGGCTGTTTTATGCCGATCCTTTTTTCTATCATATATCATATCACAGTAATATGCAAATACATTGTAGAATTGAATCTGTCATACTAACAAAACATCCGCCCATACGGGCGGATCGCATATGTTCATTCAAGTTTCCAGCCGTTGTCTCCGTGATATATCATTTGCTTGGTCATACCACCGTCAATGCAGATGTTCTCGCCTGTAATGAAACCTGCTTTGCCGGAGCATAGAAAAAGAACCATATTGGCAATGTCAAGGGGATTTCCCACACGTCCGCAGGGCTGCTGATAGGCGTCTGGACCTTCGTAAACCTTGTATGACGTATCAATCCACCCTGGGGATATTGAGTTCACACGCACCTTGCCTGCAAGGCTGACCGCAAGCGCGTGAGTGAGGGCAGCAATGCCGCCCTTTGCCGCAGTATAGCTCTCGGTCTGAGGCTGACTCATACGGTCACGGGAGGACGATATGTTTATTATACTTCCGCCCTTATTGAAGTAGGGCGCGAACAGCTTTGACAGATAAAACGGCGCAGTTACGCCTACTGACAGTGCATACTGAAACTCCTCATAGCTGCATTCGTCAACGCCCTTCATCAGCGGCAGAGCGTTGTTGATGAGATAGTCGATGTGTCCGTGCTCGGATATTACATGCTGTGTAAACTTTTCAAGTACGGATTTGTCAGAGATATCCCCAACGAAGTGGTCGCCCTCAGCCTTGTCGATAACACAGACAGTTGCGCCGTTTTTGCGGAACTCCTCGGCTATGCACTTTCCGATACCATTTGCGCCGCCTGTTACTACTGCTACTTTGTTTTTGAACATATTTTGCTCCTTATATTTTATCTATTGATGCTTTCACTACCGGAGAATGAACTTTGTAAGCTCCTCACGGTTCATTTTCTTGATTTTTCGATATGTATCCCTGTCAATGATCTATTTCTGTCCCATATATAGCTCCTTATTCGTTTCTTGTAACCTATTATACCATATCACCTATACAATGTAAATACGTGAAAAAAAGCGACCTGTACATTAAGTACAGATCGCTTTTCCAGCTATTTATCTTTGCTTAATGACATTGACCTTTAAGTCAGTGCCGATTTATATATATTCTTTTGTTCATAATGCAGCATTCTTAAGGCACTCATTAAGCTCGGATTTGAATGCTTCAATGTTTACAGCACCACCATCGCATCCGAAAGGCAGCCAATCCATTACTCCTCCATCATAATAGCTGCTATATTCGTAATAGTATACTAAAACATGACCATTGTTATATATCATGAAATTTGAATACTTGAGTTTGCCGTCATTATCTTTGTATTTCCATAATACAGAACCTATATAAGTATCATTATCACTAAAAGCTTCACATTCAACATTTGATTTTATAGCAGAATCAAGTTTGTCAACTATATCGGATTTGAGCTTTGCCATATCATGTGTTTTGCCTGATGCGATAATATTGTCATTACTGTCCAACACATATATTCCGGTTGATGTTGAATAGAAGATATTGTCATCATCGTACGCCTGCATATTATCATGATTATAATCAACAGGAGGAATGTCTGACATATCCTGTCCGCGTTCGTCGATAGTAGTTGTCTGAGGCACCTCCTCTTCCTTGCTTTCAGTAACTTTTTCTGTATTGCAATTCTCTAAAAACTCTATGATCTTTACATCAAACTTGTTATAATCTATATAGTAATTCTGATATTCTGCAGGCTGCCATACTCCATTTTCATCAGTTTTGTACTCACAGCGGCTTACATGACCATTTTCAGAAATGTAATAAGTCTGGCGGCGCTTAGTGTTATCATCAACATTGAATATCTGTTCAACGGAATATACCGCTGGTTCACCTGTCAACAAGCCAGGCTTTGAAGGCTTTATCATTCTTAAAAAGTCGCCGCTGAGGAATTCTGCTAACTCAGCTTTGCAGCCTTCATTTACAGGAACTATTTCATAGTTGTTTCCGTCAAAGAGCTTTACACTCTCAAGGTTTACTTCAACAAGATTTGCAATATCCTCCTCAGAAATACTCTTACTATATACATAAGTTTCAAGTATTGCCTTTAATTCACTGTCGAACTTATTAAAGTCGATCTTATAAACGCCTTTTTCAAAGATATCTTCATTTCCGCCCGAAAGCTCACGATAAACGGTGTAGAATACCATTCCGTCATCATATATGTCTATTACATGTCTGTCATTTATCTCATCATCCCAGTATATTGCACATGGGCTCTGAGTGTGAGGATTTTTTTCGTTTGTTTCTATTTTTTCGCCCCAATTGAATGTATTGAGATATTCAGCAATCTTTGTGTATGCTTCTTTTGAATAGCTGCCGCAATTTTCGTCATCGTTCATAAATACGAAATCACGGGCAGTGAAATCTCCAAAGGGGCATAATGTTTCAGAAGCGGCTGTTGTGGTTGCCACAACATTGTCTGTCTCAGATGACGGCTGATTCTTTGACTGTCTGTGCATAAGGTATCCTGTTGTACCTATTCCTCCTGCAAGTACTGCACAAGCTGCAAAGGTGCTTACCATACGCAGCATACTTGATGATCTTCTTACAGTTTCCGTACCGCTTACAACTTCAATATATCCATCCTCATTGTTTTTATTAACTTCACCCTTGGTGTTTGGCTTTACAGCAGAAAAAATATTTTTGATTTTAGAATGTTTCATTTTCTTTTCCTCCTCATATTGAGCTATGCGGCGGTGTACATTCTCGATCATTTCCTCATGTTTCAACATAATCAAAACCCTCCGTTTCAAGCTGTGATCTGAGTGATTTTCGAGCACGATATAACATAGATTCCAGACTGCGAAGGCTCTTCTTCATTATCCTTGCCGCATCCTTATCACTGAACCCTTCAAAATATATGAGCCATAACACCTGCTGATACTTCTGAGGCAGCTTTCGCATTGCCTTATGAACCATGATCCGCTGTTCTTTTTTGATGTAAGATTCCTCTACAGCAGCCTCATCATCTGTCATTTCAGGTGTATCATCAATAGAAATACAATTTCTCTTTGAATATTTGCGTATATGATCTATCGCAATATTTCTGCCGATCGTATAGAGCCATGTCTTGAATGAGCTTTTTTCCTTGTACTTCGGCTTTTTTGTACCAAGAAGGACAAAAGTATCTTCCGTAAGCTCTTCGGCTGTCTGAATATTTCCGACTATGCTTGTCAGGTACAATATCAGGCCGTCGCTGTATTCTATTATGATCTCATCTAATCCGTGTACATCACCTTCGTCACGAAAACGGCGGTAGCTACTTGCACCGTTGTCCATAGACGTACTCCTTTCCGAAAGCTTTTCGTGTGCTTTCACTTATTAGACGATATGAGAAGAAAAAACTACGCGCTTTTTTGAAAATTTTCAGCTTTGTAAAATACTACGAAAAATATTTTGTTTTTTTGAGTATAATCATATCTATATAAAAGACTTATACTGTACCGTGATGCTATCGACGCTGGATTCAATAAGTTCAAGGCTGGCGACACGATTCTTGAATTCGATGGATATAACAAGGAGACTGGCGAGAACGAGGCTCTTACCATGAAAGGCAAAGTTGTAGACTTCGTTGAGCCCCCTCTCTATGAGAAGTTCAGGGATATTTATGGTTGTTTTTAATAGTGGCGGCGCCCTTCGGGGCCGCAGTATACAATAATTATACTCTTATAGGTCAATCCAAAGTAGAACAAGAATTATAGATTACATAAGTAATATGACAGAGCCAATAGTAAGGAGAGTGGTTATTATGGCTGAAAACATAAACGAAAACAAAATTATCATGCTGACTATCAAGGAAGCGGCGGCTTTAGTTGAAGGGCTGACCGAATACAGGGTACGTCAGATGTGCATAAACGATCAGGTTCCGCACATTATGGCAGGCAAGAAATATCTCATAAACAAGGAGAAATTCCTAAGATTCCTGCGTGGCGAAACTGCGTAAAAAGCGAAGGGCGCGTTCCTGCAGGACTTTACCACCGGATTGTGGTAGAATGGTCTTGATAGAAACGCGCCATATTATTGAACGGAGGTTGAATATATGGCAACTTTCAGAAAAAGAAAGAATGGTTCTTATGAGATAAAAGTTTCCTGCGGCTATGGCGTTGACGGAAGGCAGCATAATCAATACAAAAGCTACTACCCGGAACCTGGTATGACTCCTAATCAAGGGCAATTTTATATCCTTCAAAAGTGCTAACATCTATTAGCGTATTATTAGGATTAAAGCGATATCTATATTTTTCTTCGCCATCGCCTTTAGTAATACGCCGACTGCTGTCATGGGTAATAAATGGATATTCACCCATTACATAAGTTGGAGAAGTTATCTCCAACGTGTCTATGCCTGCGATAAGGTCAACATTATAATTGTCCTTTTTCATGCAGCCACCTCGCTTTCACTGTCGGTGACTTTGTAATGCGATATCATATCCAGCAATTCAGACAACAGCCTGTCAATCGCCTTATGTATCGCAACGTGTTGCTCATGTGTTACAGGTAATAAGTTAATTGCTCGGTCATCACATGGGCAAAGGTTGCAATGGTGTATCTCCATTTGGGGAGTACACCCTTTACAAAAAGCCTCCGCAACTAAGCGGCAAATTCTAAACTTTTTCCCTTTTGGGAATTTGTCAGAATACAGCTCAATGATACGGTATCCTTTTTCGTTATATGAGCCGTTAACTATGCGGTTATATCTTCCTCCGTAGACTCTGCCCATATTACTTATCAGATAATTAGGAAAGCACGGAATTGTTTTCCACTGTTCGCCATCTAAGCTGATAGCTGCAACATTTTTTATATCTAACATATAGATATGCCGTTGCAATTACTCTTACCGCATTAACTGAGCCGCACTGATTTATAGTCTTATGATTTTTTATTATGATTATCACCTCATTTCTGATACATAGGAAGATGGTTTTTAAAAGCCTCTGCGGTCATGTAATCACATCTGACAATTTATACCTCCGTATTTTAAGAGACAAACCTAACTTTTTACGTTTACAAAAATTTCTCTTGACATAAAGTCTAAAGCGTGGTACAATAAATGTGTCAAAAAATATTAAACCACATAATTTTTATGTCGTTAAGTCAAAGGCTCGTTGTGCGTATGCAGACGGGGCTTTTTCTTTTTATATATTTATCAACTCGGAGAGCCGCAAAAAGCGATTTTCCAAATTGCTAAAATCCTTGACGGATTTATTTTTTATTGCTGTACCTAATTAGCTTTTCGAGGAAATCTATTGTTCCTTGTAAGCCTTTAGAAAACTTCTTTATATCATTGATAATATCGGCAGAAGACTCCTTGAAAGCATTTGCATCTCTTTCATTTTGAAAGTAGTTTGCAAGTATTTTCTTTTCAATTGTACAAAGATCAGAAAAATGACTGATAAGAAGTCTCTGAAAAGAAACGTCCGAAAATGAGTCAACATTTAAGTTGTAAGTATAGCCGAATATAACGCCCATATCCTCAATAACTCGCTGCTGCTCAATTAATGACTCGTTTATTAATTTTTCGTTTTGCAAATGTTTTCGCTCCTGTACTAACGCAAGTGCATCATCATTACTTAAATTACGGATTTGAGAGTCTATTTTTGCATTGTCTAACATTAGCTTGTCTATCTCATCAAGCTCTTTTTGAAAATATTTTTCTTCGTATGAAGGAAATATCTCATTTAATTGTGACAGCCTTTCTTTAGAAATAGGGCGCACTTGCTTTTCCCATTGAGATATTGTTGAGGGCGTAATGCCTAATCTCTCAGCCAGTTGCTTACCTGTAACGCCATCCAGCTGCATAATATATGTTAGTCCGATCATTGTAACATCTCCGTTCGCTAAATTGTGTGCTTAATATTTAAGCTTGTGAATATAGCATATCACATTTTAACCTATATATCAATACACATATTATTTTTTTAGGATTGCACAATCTGCAAGATTATATTTTTGCAAATTTGCACATCTTCGATAGCTTCATATTTTTGCCGACGAATAATAGCCAACACCTTGCACAGCTGCCGAAAATGGAAGGGCTACAAAAAATGTAAAGGTATCTCCCAGTGCATTATCATTGTATAATAATAGGCGGCTTCGCTATCGCTCCGCCGCCGCTGCTTTTATAATGTCTCGGTCATCAAATTGATGTACTTGTCCAGTGTCGGTCTGCTTATCTCGCACATTTTAGCATACTCACACTTTGTTATATCACCGTTTTTGTAAAGGCTGTATTTGTCCTTTACCTTTTGCGGTATCTGAGCAAGTGTTATTTGTGGTCTGCCAATTTGCTTACCCTTTGCCCTTGCATTTGCAACACCCGACTTCACGCGGCTGCAAATCATATCATGTTCAAGCTCTCCGAATACGCCTGCCATGATTGACATATGCCGGTTGTCTGCTCTTATTTTCCTATTTATCACGATTTATAGTTATTAATTATTTCGATAATTGGTTCGGCATATGTTATAGGGAATATATAAATGTTATTTAATTTAACGGTTTTACTACATCTTTACAGATAATTTATAATAATCAGCAGAAACTTCATTTAAATAAATGTATAATTAAATCAAATCTCATATTATCTAATGGATAAAGGGTAAAGATATGGAAACAAAAAGATATTATAATTTGGATCTGATGAAATGTATAGCTATTTCCTTCGTAGTTTGCAGTCATAGTTTTTATGCGGATAGAGATATTATAAATTCTAAATCTATATTGGCTAATGTAAATTATTGCTTTAATGGATTATTATCTGTTTGCGTACCAATTTTCTTTTTTGTAAACGGATATTTGCTTTTCAGCAAGTCCTTTAATTTGAAAAAACACGTCTCAAAATGCGTAAAACTGGTAGTAATGACCGTTTTTTGGTGTCCTGTTCTATTTTTCCTTTATGAATGGATAAAAGATGAAACGTTTGAATGGGGAAGATTAGTTTCCAGTGTATTAAATATGGATAAAGAATTAAAGTTTTTTTGGTTTATGGGGGAACTGTTTTGTATTTATATTTGGTTTCCTGCACTTAAAGCCTTATTTGATACCAATATAAAAGCATTTATTTATTTTACAGCTATAAGTGCCTTTTTTGCATTTGGCCTTAATTTTATTTCACACATTTTAGAATATTTTTATATGGCATTTGATAAAGAACCTATTTTGGTAACTTTTCCGCTGTTAGATATGTTCATAACTTCCAACTACGCTATAGTATATTTTTGTTTGGGAGGATTAGCATACATGTACAAGGATAAGATCACCGCATTTCCTGCAAAAAAGAGATATATGATATGTTGCATCGGGATAGTAATTTCTGCTTTGGTACTGTATTCTTATGCATATTTTAAATCTGTTACGCTTGATGGTCATTTGTGGAATAATGTCAGTGGTGGGTACAGTTCTATACCAGTACTGTGTAGCACTGTTTTTTGGTATGGTTTGTGTATAGATTACCAAAAAAATAGCAAAATTGTAGTTCTTGTATCAAAAAATACTCTTGGAATTTATATTCTTCATTATTTGCCGATTATCTTAAGCAATAAACTGTTGCTATCACGTAAATACATGAACAATCTTTTACTGATAGCTTTACATGTAGTTTTAGTTATTGCAGTTTGTTTAGGCATGATATGGATACTAAAAAAGATACCTCTTATCAAAAAAATGATCTGAAGCTACATTATTTAAAAATTTTTTGCATTGTCTAACCTCGTATTCTGTATTCTCATTACTTTAAATAGTGTAATCTTATTAAAATATAGATATCGCAATTAACACTATGACAGATTTATGACACTTTCACTTTTGGTTAAATAAATAAGCGTTCCCTCGTTCAGAAGAAACGCCTATTTTTAGCCTTTTGTATTGGTGGAGCATAGGGGACTTGAACCCCTGACCCCCACACTGCCAGAATAGAATGACATAACTTCATTGTTTCTCTCAGTTCACATACTCCCCTATTTTTAGCCATTTTCTAACTGCAGTGTTTGCACAGTTCACTTCAAATATACATCGTATTTTTTCGCAATAACGGAAATATCACGGAAACGATTTATCCAAACTCCCCAATCGACTTTGAGGACTTTTTTGTTCCTGGAAAAACTTTTGCGTGAAAAAAGTGGTAAAAGTGGTAAGGATAGTTTTGTATATACCGTGTTTTGAGGTTATATAGTTTATATAGAGGACGGCGAGAGCCGTCCTCTAATATATTGTTTTGCCATCTTTCTGCATGGTAAGAATCATGTTATAATAGGGGCTGTGCAAACCACCTCTTCAAGTGGTGATTATGATTTATCATTCAATAAGCTTCTTTCTCATAATGCAAAGATCAAAAACATCAAGTATACCATCTTTGCAGACATCGGCAAGTGTAGCATTTATTTCATTCATTTCGCCTTTGCCGAGAAGCCATTCCTGCAATATTACTACATCTGCCACGCCGAATTCACCATCAAGGTTTACGTCGTTATCAGGTATTTTAGCGGATATAAATTTCTCCGGTAATAAATCAATTGTCTCATATTCCATTCCGTCTAAATCTTTATATTTTGTTGTGCTAACATCAAAACTGAATTTTGTTATTCCGCTGCTGTCATTCAGAAATACGGTGTTATCTATAATATAGCTGGGATGAACCAAAAATATTTTTGAGGCAGGTTTCATGCCGTTTACCGAATCAATCCCTGCCGGAGACAAATCCCTTTGGAATGCAGCTTTGAAACTGCCGAAACGGCGACTAAGATCTCCGTCAAGCATAGTTGTTGAGTCAATATCAAAGTTTGCATAAAATTCACTTTGTTTATCCCTGCTAAGCAAAATAAGTTCCCTGTTATCTAAAAAGAAATGATCTTTAAAAAAACAGCTTAAAAGAAGAAACATAGCTTTATCAATGTCAAATATATTAGCATCAAATCTTTTCAATGAATAAATGTCCTTATCTTTTGGCAAGACAATAGCAATAGGATAAGTTCCGCTCTGACGTTTGTAAATTCTGTCGGAAGTCTTGACGATATATGAATCTGAATCTGTGTTACACAAGACGTAAATATTGTCGGTGTCTATATCAACAATATTGTCATGACATATAACAGGAATAAAATACTTAAAACCAAGTGAAACAAAAGTAGTATAGTAATCCCTAAAATATTCATTAACTACAACTATATATTTACCGTTGCTTTCGGGAGTAAAACAACAGGTATCAGTATACGATCTGATTGTTACTTTATCATTTGTGGCTACATCCATAGAGAATTCTGATGCATTATATCCGCAACCATCGGAATGATATTCAACACTGTTCGTGATAAATTTTATTGAGTCTCCTTCAAGTTTTATTGTGAACTGTTCAAATTCTAGATCTTTTATATTACCTGCAATAAGTTCTTTTCCCGAAGCTATCTCCTCTGCATCAGCGGCAATAGCCGCAGGAAAGATACCGCAGGACAAGACAAATACCGTCATAAGCATGGTTGTCAGTAATCCAATGAACTTTTTCATAAAACACACTCCTCTCATGTTATGAAGCAGGTTTGTGCTTCGGTTTATGCAGGATTGTAAAATCCTTACAATATCATTGATTATTGTTAATAATATTATAGCATAATAGAAATGCTTTTGCAATGATATTTCTGTTAAAATTCATATGTATTTTGTTATTATTTTTCCGATATCTGTAATACAACATCTGCCATTCTTTTAGTCCAACATAGTAGAAGTGCTTGATTTCTTCGTTGATGAAAAATGGGACGATTTCGTTGGCAAGACATTGTTTCAGTATTAATAGTCTGCCTATTCGAACGTTTCCGTCGTAGAATGGGTGTAGCTTTTCAAAAGCGGTATGTAACTAGACAACATCATACAGGTCAAGAGCAGACTTGTTGTCGAACCTGCCGAGGAGCTCTTTTACAAGCCCTGAGACCTCTTCCGGTAAAGCTGTTTCTATCTCTTCGACTTCATTAGGGTACTTCTTATAGTCTCCGATGACGGCATAATCTTCATCATCGTCCATAATACCGTTCTTCAGCATACGGTGTAGCTGCTTGATGTAATCCTCAGTAATAGTATCAAGGATATAGTCAAAGCACTTGAAGTGATTAGCAGCTTCAAATACGTCGTTAACAGGAACTGTGCCGTCGATAGTTCGAGTCTCGTAGATATATCTGGTCTGCCAGAATAGAATGATACAATTTCATTATATCACTTACAGTTCATAATCCCGGATATTTAGCCATTTTAAAATAGCAGCCGTTCCATGATTTGTTTCAAATACACATCTAATTTTATGTCAATAACGGAAATATAACGGAAACGGTTTATCATTCAGAATTTCAAAGCTTACACATTATCGAATATTATCTTTCATCCATTAGCTTCTCACATTTTCTGATGTGAGAGCTTTTTGTTTTGTCACACGGACATTTATCTAGCATTTTACTATCATTATTCAATAAGTAATTATAGAAAAACAAGTCGGGCATAAGCCCGACTTGTTTTTCTATTTACTTTTTCATATATGCCTCTAATGAGACTATATCTTCTTTGGTCGTTGAAGCATACGCATAATACGCAAGGATATTCGATGCATCAACAGCATTGATCAATCGGTCTTGATTTACATCTGCATTAAGCTTCTGAATTGCATCATATCCACCTTCCTGATTTGTAGATATACGGGCATAATATGAAAGTACTGAAGAAGCATCAACTGCGTTGATATACCCATCAGAGTTAACATCTCCCGGTGTATCAAGTTCTTCAATAACTACCGGGCTGTCAGAAGCAGGAACCAAAATCATAGTTGTTCCTCCGTAAACGATCGGATTCTGTTGTGTCCATACATATATAAGTTGGTACAGCCTTGCAATTGATCGCTCATTTGCAACAGACGGATCAGGCTCAACAAATATCGCTGCGTATTTTCGATAAGTATACTTAGGATTACCGTCGGCATCATTCTCGGAATGATAACCATATGAAAAATCGTTTTTTTCGGCATGGAATTTGTAGTATTTTTCGGGCAAATTCAAATCTGATGTCATCTTCTCAAAGTCATAATCATAGTAATTTTTTTATTAAAAGCATTACGATTGATGCTTTCCAGCAAATCACTCTCGCCTTTCAGCATATAGTCATTCAGCTTCACATTTACCCAGGTCACAGGTCTGAAGGCGACCCATTCTTCAGCGTATTCTTTGCTTTTATATGTCAGATTATGTTCTGAACAATACTGCTTCAGTTCGTCTTCCTCCAAAGCATATAGTTCCTCAAAAGTCAGTAATTCTCCAGAGTCAGCAGTCTCTGAAACAGTGGTAAGAGTTTTGCTGTCAGCTGCACTTACAGCGTTCACAGGAAATGCTGTAAACATTGATGAAAGTATCATTGCAACAGTAATGCAAGTACCTATTACTTTTTTCATTATTATTCCTCCTGCTATTAAATATCTAAGAATTTCTCTATAACGACCATTATCTCCTCAAGACGCTTACCACCTATACCCTTGATCTTACTTAGCTCTGCTTAAAGAGCTGGAAGATCAATTGTTTTGCCTTGATCTCCGAGCAGTTCATCTCCGTATTTGAGAATGAAATTTATAAGCTCTTCGCGGTTCATTTTCTTGATTTTTCAGTAAGTGTCCCTGTCAATGATCTCTTTCTGTCCCATATATAGCTCTTTTTCGTTTCTTATCACCTATTATAGCACATCGCCGCTATAATGTAAATACGTGAAGCAGAAATGCTCAATTAGCGTTATTCCATATATGTAACCTTGACTTTGGGCTACTGTGCAGTGTATAATATGGATAGTAAGCAGGTTGCTACGATAATCAAAGTTTATGGGGGTAGATTAGCAATGACGTGTCCATATTGCAATAATGAGATGGAACAGGGAATCATCCAGAGTCCTCATGAGTTGTCCTGGAAAAGAGGAACCAAAAGACCAGTACTGGGGAGGGCGGATTTTCACGAAGGATCGGTTGTCCTTTCCAAACTATCATTTATGAAAGGCTCTGCTATAGTGGCATACCTATGCCGGGAATGTAAAAAAGTGATTATTGATTATTCCGATGAGAAAGCCGACTTAAATCAACGATAAATTCTATTCAGCTTAGTTCCGTGATAGATTCAAAACTTATGAAAAATGATACAGAAAGTCCCCGCACTTGCGGGGATTTGTCACGTTTAAAAATATTAACATTAGGAAAGTATTAGTAAAACAACGAAAAAAGCACTTCCGAATTCTCAGAAGTGCCTATTTCATGAGGGTGGGAGATGGGATTCGAACCCACGGTCTTCGGGACCACAAGCCGACGCTGACGGTTTTTCGGCAGTCTCTTGTGTTTTAATAGGATCCTGTTTTGTACCTATTTTTCGAGGACAAAAGCTGATTTGACGCTTATTGCCTTTGCAGAAAAAATCTTAAAACTGTAGGAAAATATTAGCTGGTGATATTATCCGATACTTCATTTTTCACTGATTGTGACACAGGCTGCAATCAACGAAGGAAAGTAATTCCAAAATATACTCAGATTGGCTATTTTACGCTGAATCTGGACGATGCTAAAGAATACCTTTACGCGAAGTCTACTAAGCGTAGGATACTAAACTGGCGTGATATTCACGTTAATGTGTTTATCTGAATAAAACAATAAGGCTCTCACAGCCGAATACAGGTTCGTTTGGGGAGCAAATAGATCATGTTATCGTTCAATGTTATCCAATTCTTTCAGCCAAATATTAGCAGAAGCATCGCTTGGCATACGCCAGTCTCCGCGGGGGGACATAGTAACGGTTCCGACCTTGGGACCATCGGGCAGGCATGAGCGTTTGAACTGCTGTGTGAAGAAACGCCTGTAGAATGTTTTCAGCCATTTCATTATAACTTCTTTAGGATATGTTTCTGCGAATGCGAGACAGGCGATACGGAATATCTTTGACGGAGAAAATCCGTATCTCAGCATATAATACATGAAGAAATCGTGAAGCTCATACGGTCCGACGATATCCTCTGTCTTCTGCGATATAGTGCCGTTTTTATCTGGCGGAAGGAGCTCAGGACTTACGGGGGTATCAAGTATATCGAACAGGACTTTTTTCAGCTCACCGTCCGATATTTCTGCTTCATAGTTTACAAGCCAGCGCACAAGGGTTTTCGGTATGGACGAATTTACTGCGTACATTGACATATGGTCGCCGTTGTAGGTAGCCCAGCCAAGTGCAAGCTCCGAAAGGTCACCTGTACCGATTACTATACCACCAAGCTGATTAGCTTTATCCATAAGCACCTGAGTGCGTTCCCTTGCCTGTGAGTTCTCGTATGTAACATCATGCACCTCGGGAGATTGTCCTATGTCGGCAAAATGCTGCGTCACACTGCTGCAAATGTTTATTTCGGTCAGCGTAGCACCATAAGCCTTTGCAAGAGAGCAGGCGTTATTGTACGTTCTGTCGGTAGTTCCGAAGCATGGCATGGTTATGGTATGGATATCGCTCCTGTCAAGTCCGAGCATATCGAATGCGTGAACAGTAACGATTAGCGCAAGAGTTGAATCAAGTCCGCCCGAAAGTCCGAGCACTGCCGTTTTGCAGCCGATATGACGCAGGCGTGTCATAAGTCCCACAGCCTGCATGGTGAGTATCTCCTCACACCTGCTGTCGAGAGCCTTTTTATCGGAGGGCACGAATGGAGTTCTCGGAAAAGTCCTGTCAAGGACTGTCTCAGAAACATCAAGAGAAAAATATGCTGTATCAATACTTGGAGAAGCCAAAAAAGAATTTATTCTTCTGCGCTCATAGTTCAGCTTTTTTATGTCAATATCAGCAATCGTCAGTCCGCTTGAAAAAGCCTTGGACTCAGCTAAAACAGAACCGTTTTCCGCTATTATATTATGTCCTGCAAATACCATATCCTGCGTGGATTCACCTATGCCAGAATCGGCGTAGGCGTAGGCGCAGGCAAGAGAACCCGAATGTGCTTTGACAAGTGTTCTGCGGTAGTCCGCTTTGCCTATGACTTCATCACTTGCAGACAGATTGAATATGATAACCCCACCTGAGGCAGCGAGACGCTCCGACGGCGGAGAGCTTACCCACATATCCTCGCATATCTCGACTCCAAAAGTGAGTTCGGGCAGTTCCCTGCAAGTGAAAACAGTTTCTTCAAGATGAACGGAATACTCATCATCGAGCTCCACATCTGCACAGAGAACGTCATGGGCAGCGGTAAAATGTCTGACTTCATAAAACTCGCTGTAATTCGGGATATTCTTCTTTGCAACAGCACCGACGGCTTTGCCTATGTTTATGATGACAGCGCAGTTGTACAGTTTTCCGCAGACAGCAAGGGGCACGCCGATAAGTGAAACTATATCCAGCTTTTCTGTCTCTTTTATTATCCTGACCAGTTCTTTTTTTGCCGAGCTCAGCAGTGCGTCCTGCAAGAACAGGTCGCCGCAGGTATAGCCAGTAATGGAAAGTTCGGGAAAGCATATTATCTTAACACCCTTGCTGTGAGCTTCATTGATGAGCTCAATTATCCTGTCGGCATTGTACTGACAATCCGCAACTTTAACATCGGGCGTCGCACAGGCTATTTTTATAAATCCGTCCTTCATAGTATCCCTCCAAAAAGTAAAAAGGCACTGCGAGAGGAGAGCCTCCTCCAGCGAAATCGTGGCATAAAATTACCGAGTCCATAATTCAGGCTCGGTAACCCACTTTTTCGTTAATGGAAGCAGCCTCAATGCAGCGCCTTTGCTTGTCTGACATAATTATATATCAGACAAAAGAAATTGTCAAGGAAAACTTGACAGAATAAAACGAGTATGATATAATGCAAGTAAAGAGCAACGGTGCTGATATTTCAGCACCGTTTTTTGTTTGTACGGGAGGTGCTTTTATGGCTGCATTTGACAGAGTATTATCGGGAATACCCGAAATGGACACTGCACTTGATAATATAAGGCTCGGCGACAACGTTGTATGGAGAGTTTCGGAGCTCTCGGAGTTTCGTCTGTTTATGGAGCCCTATCTCAGACAGGCTATCACTGACGGCAGAAAGATTATATATTTTCGCTTTGCAAGTCACGAGCCCCTTGTGGATAACTGTCCCGAGGTAAAGACCATAGAAGTGCCGCTGTCCCACAGATTTGAGACATTTACCGTTGACATACACAACGAGATAGAAAAGGCAGGCAGAGACGCTTTTTACATATTCGACTGCCTTTCGGAATTGCAGGCTATGTGGGCAACAGACCTTATGATGGGCAACTTTTTCCGTGTCACCTGCCCGTTCCTGTTCATACTCGATACAGTTGCATTTTTTCCGATAATCAGGGGAAAACACTCCGTTCATGCCATAAACAAGATACTTGATACCACTCAGCTTTTCCTTGATGTTTACTCGGACAAGAAAAACGTGTATGTCCGTCCCGAAAAGGTATGGAACAGAAACTCCGACACCATGTTCCTGCCCCACACTTATGAACCAGAAAGCGGACGATTCAGACCGATACTTGACGGCGTAAAGTCCAGCCGTTTCTATCAGGTCCTCGGCAATGCACAGCGTTCGGCAGACGAGCAGTTCATGGACTCGTGGGACAGGTCTTTCAAGAAAGCGAAAGTGCTGTATGAAAACGGAGTCGATATTACCGAGCAGTGCAGTAATATGTGCAATATAATGATGACAAGAGACGCGAAAATGCGTCAGATGGTCAAAAAGCATTTTCGTCCCGAGGACTATTTCAGCGTCCGCGACCACATGATAGGCACGGGAATGATAGGCGGAAAAGCCTGCGGTATGCTACTTGCGAGAGCTATTATCCGCAACACCGAGCCTGATATAAACGAAGTTCTCGAACCGCATGATTCATTCTATGTAGGCTCTGACGTTTACTATACCTACATCGTTGACAATAATTTCTGGGATATGCGTATCAAACAGCGCACTGAGGAGGGATATTTCGCCCTTGCAGATGAATTTGCAAAGCAGCTCATGAGCGGCAGGTTTTCCGATGAGATGCGCGAACAGCTCAATCGTATAATCGAATACTACGGACAGGATCCGTATATAGTCCGTTCAAGCAGTATACTTGAGGACGGCTTCGGAAACGCATTTGCAGGCAAGTATGAGTCAGTATTCTGCGCCAACAGGGGAACTCCCGAGGAGAGAATGGAAGAATTTGAAAAGGCTATCAAGACTGTCTACGCAAGTACTATGAGCCTTTCCGCTCTGGACTACCGCAAACGCCGCGGACTTGACAAGCGTGATGAGCAGATGTCGCTGCTGATACAGCGTGTGTCGGGCTCTTACTACGGTGCGTACTATATGCCCTGTGCAGCAGGAGTCGGCTATTCCTACAGCCCCTACAGCTTTCTGAAAAGCTCCGACCAGTCCGCAGGAATGTTACGCCTTGTAATGGGGCTCGGTACGTCTGCCGTTGACAGGACAGAGGGCTCGTACCCTCGGCTCGTAAGCCTTGATATGCCCGAAAAGACAGTGTATTCAACTTATGCGGACAGGCACAGGTTCTCGCAGGGAAAGGTGGAAGTCATCAATACTTCGATACACGACCTTGAACGTCTGCCCCTCAGGGAGATAGAGCCCGAAATGCCTGAGTATCTGCAAAATATACTTCTCGAACACGACTTCGATGCAGAGAGCAGACTGCGCGAAATGGGACGGAGAGTGTCCTCGACATTCATATCCTGCAAGGGACTTGTCAGCAATAAGACTCTTATGTCACAGATGCAGAGAATGCTGCGCTGTATACAGGACGAGTACGAATACCCTGTTGATACTGAGTTCACCATAAACGTTTCCGACAGCGGCGAATACTCTATTGACCTACTGCAGTGCAGACCGTTGCAGGTGCTTAAAGACAAGTCGGGAGTCGCTGTTCCCGATAATATACCGCAGGAGCATATCCTCCTCGAAAGCAAGGGAGCTTCAATGGGACTTTCCAAAGCCTCAAAGCTGGATATTATCGTGTACGTTGATCCCGTTGTGTACTACAATATGCCTTACAGCGAGAAAAATACCGTAGCGAAAATGATAGGCAGGATAAACTGGACTTACCGCAGCAGCGGAAAACACATGATGCTCATGGTGCCTGGCAGAGTTGGAACTTCCTCTCCCGAGCTTGGTGTACCTACAACATTTGCCGATATAAGCGAATTTGACGTTGTGTGCGAAATGGAAGAAGCCCGTGCAGGCTACAACCCCGAGCTTTCCTACGGCAGTCATATCTTTCAAGACTTAGTCGAAGCGGAGATACTCTACACAGCAGTGTTCAACAACAGCAAAACTCTGCATTTCGCACCCGAAAAGCTGAAAGGACTGCGGAATATGCTTGAAGATATCGACGAAAACAGCGGACTTGACGATGTTATCCATGTCTATGACGTGAGCCGCTGCAAATGCGAGCTCTTCAACGACATCAGGAATGAACATCTTTTGATTACAATCTGAGCAATGGTGCTTATCCGTAAGGGTAGGCACTTTTCTATTGGAGTGAGTATTTTGAAACTGACATTTCCGCCCATAGGCGCAAGAATAGTAAAATCATCAATAGCAGTCGGGCTATGTATGGCGGTGTATTTCATAAGGACATTTCTGCCCGTTGAAAACGGCATACCTTTTTACGGAGCATTGGCTGCTTTATGGTGCATACAGCCCTATTCAGACACCACAAAGAACAATGCATTTCAGCGCTCCGTGGGTACGCTTACAGGTGCAGTCTACGGACTTTTATTCCTGTTGATGTTCCGCAGACTTGATCTGGTCATACCCGAGTTTGTATATATTTCCGCAAGTATTTTCATAATACCTGTGATATATACGACTGTTGTCACGAATAAGAGGAACGCTTCTTTTTTCTCCTGTGTTGTGTTTCTGAGCATTGCGCTCACTCATTCATTTGACGCTGATCCGTATCTTTTTGTACTCAACAGAGTCATTGATACTTTCATCGGAATAATCATCGGTGTAGCTGTGAACGACTTCCGACTGCCTGTCAGAACTGATAAAACTACTCTATATGTCAGCGGAATTGATGATGTACTCATCTCACCGTCCTCGAATTACAGCAAAGTAGAACTTAACAGGCTTATCCGCAGCGGTGTGAAATTCACCGTCTCAACTACCCGTACTCCAGCCGAGCTTATGTCGATAATGAATGGTACGGAATTAAAGCTTCCCGTGATAGTTATGGACGGTGCGGCGATATATGACATTAAGGAAAAGAAATATCTTGAAATGACCTATCTTTCAAACAGTGTTTCGGAAGAAGCTGAAAGGATCATCTCAGAGTGCGGACTGAACTGTTTTGTGAACACCATGCTTGACACTACTCTGCTGATATACTATGGAGAATTCCGTAATCCTGCCGAAAAGAACCTTTTTGAAACACACAGCCATTCGGCTTACAGGAACTATATCAGCTCGGAATACCGTCGAAAAGACGACAATGAGCGTATTTTGTACATTACAGTCCTTGCAGAGAAGATAGATATATTCCTGCTTGAAAGGAGACTTCGTCAGAAGCTGGGAGTAAGTGCGAGGATAAGCTTTTCCGACTCCGAATACGAGGGTTTTATGTACCTTAAAGTTTTTTCGCCGTTGGCTTCAAAGGAGAATATGATGTCAAAGCTGAAAGAGCATACAGGTGCGGAAAAGGCAGTTACATTCGGCAGCATACGCGGTAAATATGATGTATATATCAACGACGGCGGCGGAAATGCCACTGTGAAAAAGCTCAAAAAAATATGCAGATCCCATGGGAATTTTTGACACGCAAAGCTTTGTCAGACTATTGACAATTCGTTTCGGGTGTGGTATCATAAGGGTGTAATAAAGCAAGCAAGGGTGCTTATCCGCATGGATGAGCACCCTTATTTTATTTGCTAAGGAATGGAGTGATAACAATGACACAGCAGAATATTGAGCAGTTTACAAAGGCAGTGGGCAATGCAAACGAGATAAATGAACTTCTCAGACGCTACGGCGTAAAATTCGGAATATACAAAAACGGTGTTTTTAACGAGCAATTCTTTCCTTTCGATCCTATCCCGCGAGTGATAGTGTCAGAAGATTTCAAGAGTATTGAAAAGGGACTTGTTCAGCGTGTAAACGCCCTGAATGAGTTCCTTTTTGATATTTATCACGAAAAAAATATCGTAAGTGACGGTATTATACCTGAGAATTTCATTTATATCTCAAAGGGCTATCTTGCACAGTGCGAGGGAATAACTCCCCCAAACCGCATTTACAGCCATATTTCGGGTATCGACCTTGTACAGGCTAAGGATGGAGAATGGTATATTCTTGAGGATAATCTCAGAATACCATCGGGAGCTTCTTATCCGCTTATAGCAAGAGAACTCACAAGGATCGCCGCTCCCAAGGCTTTCTCGGAGAATGAGATAGTGGACAACCGCAACTACGCACAGCTTCTGAAAGAAACAATGGAGTACACTAACTGCGGCGGCATAAGAGCAATTCTCACCCCAGGACGTTACAACGCTGCGTACTTTGAGCATTCATACCTCGCAGAGCATACAGGCTCAGTCCTCGTGCAGAACGACGAGCTTTTTGTTGAGGACAATATACTGTATCACCGTACATATTCGGGCGGCAAAACAAGGATTGGAGTGCTGTACAGGCGTATAGCCGATGAGTATCTTGATCCGCTGAACTTCCTGCCCGAGTCTCTTATCGGCATACCTAATCTTATGGAAGTATACCGCAGCGGAAATGTTGGTATAATCAATGCTCCGGGCAACGGAGTTGCCGACGACAAGGGCATATACTATTTCGTACCGAAGATGATAGAATATTACCTCGGCGAAGAACCCATACTGAAAAACGCTCCCACATATCTGCCGTTTTACGAGGAGGACATGAAATATGTTATGGATAATCTTGAAAAGCTGGTCATTAAGGACGTTGCGGAGGCAGGAGGCTACGGAGTGGTATTCGGAAGAGAGCTTACAAAGGAAAAGCTTGAAGAGTTCCGCAGAACTATCATTGCAGAGCCGAGACGCTTTATCGCACAGGAAGTCATAGATTTTCTCGACCTGCCGATACTGGATAACGGCGATACCGTAATGCGAAAGGCTGACCTGCGAGCATTCGTGCTCTCTGGAGAAACAACGAGAGTATGGGCTTCGGGACTTACAAGATTCTCGCGTAATCCAGATTCATTTGTGGTGAATTCCTCACAGGGAGGCGGATTCAAGGATACATGGGTGCTTAAATAGGAAAGGAGTATTATGACAACAATATCAAAAGAACACAGCGACCGACTTTACTGGCTGGGACGCTACACGGAAAGGGCATTTACCACTCTGCGGACAATACAGAAGCTCTACGACAAAATGCTGGACAAGAGCAAAGGGTATGCCGATTATCTGAAATGCTTCGGACTTTACGATATCTACGGCAGCAATGAAGCCTTTATAAACAGCTTCCTCTACGACGGTAGCAACGCCAATTCTGTTGCATACAGTCTGGAACGGGCATATGATAACGGCATAGTTCTCCGCGAGGAGATATCCACCCACAGCCTGTCGTTTTTGCAGCTTGCCAAGGACAGCCTTGCAAAGTCCGAATTATCCAAAAATACGAGACTGTCCCTACTTCCTCTGGAGGATCAGCTTTATGCATTCTGGGGCTGTCTGAACGAGTATATCTACAATGACGAGATAAGAAATATTATTTACATCGGGAAAACCATCGAACGCCTTGATCTGTACATCAGAATGGCATATCCCTTTGATACTACACAGAAAGAGTACATACGCCTTATGAAAAATCTTGAAAGGGCTCCGAAGGGAACGCCTTACCGATATAATACAGCGAATTATTCGGAGCTTGTGAAAATAATGGAAAATGAGGAGGGATACAAACAGAACTCAGAAAAAGTGATAGGCTGTCTTGAACATCTTTTTGAACCACTGGAGGTAACAGTATGAAAACGCTTAATTTCAGCTTCTCTACGAAGCTAACATTCGATGATTACGTCCACGATCACAGCTTTGCACTCAGGATAATCCCGCCTGATACGGAGTCGCAGAAGATACTTTCATGCAGTCTCAATATTTCGCCCGGCGTCACTACTAAGCAGACTGTTGACGCATTCGGAAACAACGTCACCGCAGGCTATATACAGGGCGATCACCGCTTTCTCGATTTTGAGATTAAGGGAACGGCAGAAGTTGACTCCTCAAAGCACAGTACATTTCTAATGCCCTGTTATCGGTATCAGTCAGAGTATACTGAACCCGATGATGAACTAAAAAAATTCTATGTCGAGCTGAAAGACAAGTATATGGGCGACGCTTCCGAAAAGGCTGCATATTTCAGTGATATCCTCTCCGACATCATAGAGTACAAAAAAGGAACGACCACTACCGCAACAACTGCCGCAGAAGCATTTGCTCTGCGGAGCGGAGTTTGTCAGGACTTCTCCCATATACTCATTTCACTGCTGAGAATGGACGGTATACCTGCACGATATATCGCAGGTCTTGCGTTTTGTGACGGCGAAACTCATTCGTGGGTGGAATACTGGACTGGAGATCACTGGGAGGGTATTGATCCTGCAAATAATTGTCCCGTCAACGACGATTATCTCGTTATTTCAATGGGACGCGACTTCCGTGACTGCGCTATCGACAGAGGTGTGATGTTCGGGAGATATACCCAGCAGATGCAATTGGTGCGTTCGGTCCTGAGCTGACCGCATATGAAGTGAGAATGGGCGGATACTATCCGCCCGAGAGGAGTGATAAAAATGATAACTATGATAGAAACTATAGCGACTGCATCTCTTGCGGTCAATGAAAACTTGAATATCCAGAAGCGGCGCATTGCAAACGGCAAAAGCAGGAAGCGTCTGAGTCTTGTGACAGGTACACATGGCGATGAGCTTGAAGGTCAGTACCTCGCATATATGATAGGCTCTTATCTCAATGAGAACATCGGCCATCTCGACGGTATCGTGGACATTTACCCTGCACTCAATCCTATGGGTATCGACTCAATAACACGCGGAGTCCCCCTGTTCGACCTTGATATGAACCGCGTTTTCCCAGGCTCTAAGGACGGCACGATGATAGAAATGATATGTGCTTCCATAGTTGACGATATTGCAGGTTCTGATGTGTGCGTGGACATTCATTCGAGCAATATCTTCCTGAAAGAGATACCCCAGATACGCATGAGTGTTCCCACTGCTCCTGCACTTCTTCCATACGCAAAAATGATGAACGTGGACTTCGTATGGATACACGAGTCCGCAACAGTTCTTGAATCTACCCTCGCTCATACCCTCAACACAAGAGGAACGAAAACTCTTGTAGTTGAAATGGGCGTGGGTATGCGTATAACTAAGGAATACTGCCGACAGCTCTTTGACGGCATACTCAATCTTATGAAAGAGCTGGGAATGTGGAGCGGCGAAACAGCCACCGTACGCGAGCCTATAGTTTCTGAGGGGCGTGAAGTTGGCTTTGTGAACTCCGATGCGGCAGGCATTTTTGTGCCCTGTGCCGACTTCGGCGATACTGTAAATGAAGGCGACCATATCGGTGATGTGGTCGATCCGCTGACATCGAATGTCGTTGAAAAGGTGGAGGCTGTGTGCAGCGGTATGATTTTTACGCTGCGGGAATATCCCGTAGTTTACGGTGGCTCGCTCCTTGCGAGAATATTGCAGCCGTCTGAGGGAGGTGCAGAGGAATGAAGAGAAGGGTGCTTTTTTCAATGAAGTCGCCATACCGTGAACAGCTTGACGTTATCGGATTCCGTTTCGGTCACGGAAAAAAGTCTGCGGCAATAGTGGGAGCAATGCGCGGAAATGAAGTACAGCAGATGTACGTTTGCAGCCGCATGGTGCAGGAGCTCAAAAAGCTCGAAGCAAAGGGACGTATCGCCGAGGACTGCGAGATAATGGTCATTCCTTGCGTGAATTACTACTCAATGAATATCGGCAAGCGCTTCTGGGCAATGGATAATACCGACATAAACAGAATGTTCCCGGGCTACGAGCAGGGCGAGACTACACAGCGTATCGCAGACGGGCTTTTCTCGAAGATACAGGGCTACGAATACGGCATACAGCTTGCCAGCTTTTATCAGGTGGGAAATTTCCTGCCCCACGTTAAAATGATGGATACAGGCTTTATGCAGCCTGATTTGATGAAGGACTTCGGACTGCAATTCGGCATACTTCGCAAGCCCCGTCCCTATGATACGACTACTCTGAACTACAACTGGCAGGTGTGGGAAACAAAGGCGTTTTCAGTATACGCAAATGCTACCGATGATATTGATGAAAACGCCGCAGATGAAGCGGTTTATGCGATCCTGCGCTTCCTTGATAAGCAGGGCATAATCAGTGCAAATACTCCCCCGGGGTACATCACAAAAATAATCGACGAGAGCAAAACGAAGCAGATACGCTCGGAAGCTTCGGGCATTTTCAAGAGCCTTATTGACATTGGCAAGCGGGTTGAGCGCGGTGATGTTCTTGGAGTAATATCCGATCCGTTCGAAGGTGAGATAGTGTCAGAGATAAGGAGTCCTGTTTCAGGAACGGTATATTTTGAATATCACGATCCACTTATAAATTCAAACACTGTCTGCTTCAAAATAATCAGGTAGGGGCGGATATCATCCGCCCGAATATCCGATTCAAGTATAAGGAGAAGAACCATGAAAAAGGAATTTTCAGAAACCAAAACTGTCATATCTCCCGACGGTAAAACCATAACAACGATGACCGTGAGCGGCAGCAGTGAAACGACGGAGAATTCATCGACTGTTTCGACAACATTCACTGCAAGCAACACGACTACTTCAACAACAACGACGACAACAGTAAAGAACGGGGAAAAGTGAAATGATAACTTTGAACGACTATCTGTTTTCGGGAAATACGGTGCTGAAAATACTGCATCAGTATTCAAATGACCTGCGAAACAGTGCAAAGTCAACGCACAACAGTATCGACCTTGCACATTCCAATTTCCTGATACAGATTATTGAATTGCTTGAACACAACGACTTCCTGACCTCTCAGTCCCAGAGGATAAAGGAGTTTTACAAATACATGACAAGGGAATATCCCTTCCTTGCATTCACTTTCAAGGGACGTATAAAGTCCCTTATCCGCGCCGAGGAAAAATTCAACGGTTATATCCTTGAATACATTTACAAGTATTACAAGAATAATGGCGAATTTCCGTCAGAAGCCGAAATAAAGAGCAAGCTCATATGCTTCCGCGACCTTATCGCGTATCGCATAGTTATTTCGATGCCCTCCTGTCACATCAAAAACGGAGATGAAAGAAGTGAGATTGAGAAGAAATACCTCTATGAAATTGCCGATGTGGTACCCGAATTTCTTGAGGAGAGAGGGTTCACCGCAGAGCTTTCGGGCTTCACTGAGGACAGGTATTCTGACAAGCTCAAAGAGGCTGTTAGACCGTATTACCGCGACTATGTGTCATTTCCCAGAAGTACAGGCTATCAGTCCATACACATAACCTTTTACGACAATCTTGCACGCTGCTATACGGAATTGCAGCTCCGTACAAAGGATATGGACGACTTTGCGGAGATAGGCGATGCAAATCACTTCGGCTATGAGAAATTGCAGGAAGCAAGACGCACCAAACGCGATGAGATACCTGTTAGCGAGTGTATTTATTTTGATGAAGCATACGAACGCCTAACGAAATTACAGGAGCTGGAGCTCGCGGATATAGATGTGAATATGTTCAAGGCTATAAACAATCAGCTCATAAACGACGGCTGCGGATTGTTCAGAGGTCGGCAGATCCTGCCTTTCGAGCACTTATCACGTTTCCAGAACGATCTTATAGATTAACAGTGAGCAACAAATTCCTTGAAGATAAGGCGACTGTTTTCGTCTTTGAGATAAGAAAATTCGGGGTGCCATTGTACTGCCCAGAGGAACTTTCGCTCTGGAGCGTAAACGGCTTCGATAAGTCCGTCGGGCGCTTTTGCCATAGGTAAAAGTGCAGTAGAAAGTTTGCATATTCCCTGATGATGATAGCTGTTCACAGGAAGGGTATCTGTTTTCAGAAGATCATACAGTGGTGAATCTGATTCTATATTCACTTCATGTACAGGGATATCGTACGGCGGCTTCTGGCAATGCGGCACACTATCGGAGAACTGGGAGGGTATATCCTGCCACAGAGTTCCGCCAAGTGCGGCGTTTATGAACTGTATGCCGCGGCATATGCCGAGTATGGGTTTATCAGCTTCCATTGCCCGCTTTAGAAGCAGTTCCTCCATAACGTCGCGCTCGGGACTGCACTCGCCACAGGCACCTGTTTTTCTTGCGGAGTACAGCTTTGGATCAACGTCCTGACCTCCCGTGAACAGAAAGCCGTCACACATAGATGTTATCTGTTCGATATCAGCACTGTCGCTCGTCAGAGGAAGCATAACAGGCAGACCTCCTGCTTCAATTATCCCGCCGAAATACCCGGGAAGCATCCAATAGCTGGTTTTATTGTAGTCGAAAAGAGGTATAACGCCTATAACAGGTCTTTTGTTCATATTTTTCCTCCAATACAAAAAAGGTGCATACGGTAAATACCGCAGCACCTTTGCTTTATATAATGATTATAGTATTTTTTGTCAGGAAAGTCAAGCATTATCTGCTGTAGGGCTGTGGTGATTCAGAAGGAAATGGACTTGCGTTCTAACACTTTCTACCGTCAGCTCAGGGAATATGAGCAAGGAATATAGTGGCAATATATCGTGGTCTATTGAAATACAAAAAACTATTTCACACAAATGCTTTTTCGTTTTTTGACATATTGCAAATATGAACGACACCCTTTTGAAATGAATCGGAGTCGGCATTGCCGACTCCTCATGCTGTAATGGTCTCAGGTGGAAACTGAGGATAATCAACTGCTCTCTCGAATACCATATTGGACAGTGCCTTCTCAACTATAGTACTGGGATTGCCATTAGGTCGTATCCAGTCAAGTATATTCTCCTTATCCAGTATAAGCGGCATACGGCCGTGTATATCTCTTACGGTACCCGCTGCTTCTCGTGTCAGTATTGAGAACATCGGTACTTGCATCGTAAAAACAGAATCGCTGAATAAGCATCATTTTTCGTATTATTATTTAATCTTTAGCACTTTACGTTTTCACGGATTGCTGTACGTTCAATTGGCTTGTCACTCGTTTACGCTTCTGAATTTGTACAATATATTTTTGTATTCGTCATCGAATATCTTTCCAAGTACCAGAACGCTGTTATTGTCAAGAACGACAACAGATCGTATTTCTTCGGTCGAAGGTATCATGTCGATATAGTTTATAACATTTTCGTACTTCCTGTCCTTATCAAATGCAAAGAGTCCGATACCCGAACTCAGGTACAGCAGGTCATTTCCGTGACCAAAGGTACCCTTTTCTATACAGCCAGATCTTGTTTCACAGCCGAAATTTTCAATTTTGACACTGGTGTTATCAAACAAAGGGTAGCCATTATCATTTCTGGAATAGAAATACAGTACGTCCTTCGGTTCATCAGATGTGTAATTGACGCCGACAAAACACAGTTTATCATCTGAGGTCACTTTTTTGACAGAAGGACCGTAATAAGGAATGTAGTTTTCGATCTGTCCCTTTATTTTGCCTTGTTTATCCACGATATAATATGAAGCGGTGCTTATGTTGTTTTTTACCGCGATTGCTGTTATAACGAGCTCATTATCCCAGCAGTCATCACATAACAGCCATGTTACAGGATCTTTCTTATCAAATCCGATATCTATATTGTTTTCAGATATGATTTCGCCTCTTGTATTCAGTTCAAAAAGCTTGTAATCCACATCTTTCGCCTTACTGAATAGATGATCAAGATGATCCTGCTCAGAGTTTTCTTCAGAAGCGTGACCGGGATCTTTTCCAAAAGTGTATTTTGGTTCGATCACTGTAATGAATATTTCTTCAGTTGTTGTTCCGAGTGCGGAATAATAGGCTGTTTTGCCCAAGCCAAGATTGGGAGTTATCTCGGTAACGGTGCGCTTATCATCATCAGCGATATACAGCTTCTGAGTAGCCGCATCACCATATCCTGATGTATCCGAGCTTATAAGGAAACGGTTATTGTTCAAGGGCGTGATATTTGAGATATTCTCAATACCATTTAAATAGTCCGCCTCATAGACCTCATACTCTCCTCTCGGAAGCTCCTTAAGACTCACAGGATCAACTGCTGCTGAAATAGTTTCATCACTGCTTAATGATACTTTTTTCTTGGATACGGCACATGAAGAAGCTGTGCCTGTCAAAACTGCCATTGATACAATAATTGCAATTACTTTTTTATAGTTTTTCATATTTTATCTCCTGTTGCAATAGGTGCAGAAATACTTATGTAATAGATTATATAATATAGCTACGATTTTGTCAATTGAACTCAATTGTATTCTCAATCAGTTGGTCACAGCAGCAGTATCTTTCCAGATATTTGTGATTCTAATTAACGTAAACAGCACCAAATAGCTGCCTCCCCTTTCGGAGAGACCTTTTTTATATCTATAGCTGTTTGATGTATTATCAAAAATGGAAATTTATCGGGCACAATGCCCCCCTATTATATTGCATTTGGAGTTATAAAGGCTTACATTATAATCATTTACATCCTTTTCAGTTATAGCATATTGTACAACACATTCCAATCTCTTTCAAGAACAGTAAAAAGAAAGCACCGCCCGAAGGCGGTGCAGTTAATATCATAATCCAACAATGTCATTTATTGAGAAGAGTGCAGCTTTTCCGGAGATAATGACTTTATCTCCTGCACAGTCACAGTACAGAATACCTGTACGAGAAGAAGCTTGGAAAGCTGTGATGTGAGATTTGTTCAGTCGTTTGCACCAGTACGGAGCTATCATGCAATGAGTTAAACCAGTCACGGGATCCTCGTTCAGACCGTATCTTGGAGCAAATACTCTGGATATACAGTCATATTCTGTTCCTTCGTCAGTTACACATAGATTAACTATTCCCAACTGCAATCCTGTATATGTAATAGATCTTAAAAGGCTCATTTAATGCGACATGAACTCCATACAAACAGCTAGGCTTCCCCATTATGAACTGAACCATTTTGTACGTACAGTACAAGAAAGCCCCTTATGGCATATTAAATTAAACAAAGAACTGACTCCGTAAT
>NZ_JAEEMU010000026.1 GCF_016283395.1 Ruminococcus sp. | reverse complement strand
ATATTGTTGTAGGGGACGGCGTCCTCGATGTCCCAAAGAGAGCGTATCAAATTGTTAAGGGACGCCCTCTCTTGCAGGGCGTCCCTCTTCCGAAAACAATTCACTGGATTGTTTTCGGAATTCACCCTTGCGGTGCGCCTGACGAATGCAGGGCTTCGCCCCACACCCCACAAGGGCTGTCAGCCCTTGACCTGACCAAAGGGTTGTAAACCCTTTGGAAACCCGTTCATATGCTCGGCAAGTTATTACGCTGCTAAATTATGATTTATACAAGTGTTACGGCTAATTGTGAGGGCTTTTCAGATATTCCCTAAGCTTGTCAAATATCCCGAGTCCGCGTGGATCGTTCTTCGCAGGAAGTTCATCGAGAGGGAAGAACCTCTGTGTGCTAACTTCGTCATCGTTTTCTTTCAGCTTTCCCGAAAAATCGCGGCAAATGTATATTATTACTGCGGCGTATGTCTGATCGCCGTTGGGGTACTCGTAGAAAGAGTCCTTGCCCGACAGGTCCATAAAGAATTCAAGCTTGCCGCAGGTCAGACCTGTTTCTTCCAGCACTTCTCTCCGTGCACACTCCTCAAAGCTCTCGCCAAGCTCCATTGAACCGGCAGGGTAGTCCCAATAGCCGTTGTCACTGCGCTTTTGAAGCAGTATCTCATTTTTATCGTTTACGAGTATGACTCCTGCGCCTGCCATGATAAGAGGTCGGCTGCCCAGTGTTTTGCGAAGTTCCAAGATATATCCCATAGTATTTGCCTCCGTCAGACGATTTTTACCAATTATACCACAGCTGAAAAAACAAGTCAATAATAAGCAAGTCCCCACAGCCTAAGCTATGAGGACTTACTTTATTTATTAAGGAGATTGTAACTGTCTTTAGTCAAGTGCTGAAAGGTCATCAAATGTATACTGATTACCTACAGCTGTCCAGTTCTTTGACAAGATTTCGTTGTATGCGCTGTTGTATTCATCTTCACCTACAGTATCATCATTAACTGTGTAAGTAGCATTCTCTTTACCGACTGCGCCTGAGTCCTCAAGAGTTCTCTGAACAAATGTGATCCTGTGGTTTTTGTATTTATGCATAACGGAATAATGCAGTCCCTGCTTTACATCTTCGATACCGATAAGACTTTCCTCGGGACAGATCAATACACCGCCGTAAGCACCATAGCGCAGAGGGTTTCTGTTATCATCAAGTACGGGGACAGCATTACCGTTCTCATAATAGTAGAACATAACGCCTGAAATATGCTGCTGAGCTTCAGATATAAGTAATTCGGGAGTTCCATCGTTATCAATGTCCTGTATATCCCATGTGGACATCTCACCGTAGTTATCCGAGTCCATAAATTCAGTAAGAGTTTTCTTGTATGCTGTTTTCCAGTCTGCGGTATTATCTGTGTCAGTACTGATAGAATTATTCATAGGCACGGCGGCTTCATCGGAAGCTTCTGAAACAGCCGCAGTTTCAGTTTTAACAGGAGCTGCATCAGATTCAGCAGAAGTTGTTACAGTTGTTGTGATACTGCTCATTGCGGAACGATTGGCAGTGTTTACGGCTTCACAGCCGATAAGTCCTAAAGATACGGTAGTTAATACTGTGATAAATAACGCCTTTTTCATTTTTGTTGTCTCCTTTTTATATTTTTTTCAAGAGTTTTTGAAGCTCCTGTATTTTTGCTTTCACTAATAATATTCGCATGAAGAGACCTAAGTGTAACAAAAATAATGATTTTTTTACAAAATTTTTTGCATAAAAATTTGGCGTGCTTTTTGTGCAGTTTTTCAGATGAGACAGGATAATAAAAAGTCCTCACAGACAAACTGTGAGGACTTTGTTATTGTATTGATCTATCTTTCCGAAAGAATTACTTCTTGTCAGCGATTGCAGCCTGAGCAGCAGCGAGACGAGCGATCGGAACACGGAAAGGTGAGCAAGATACATAGTCGAGGCCGATCTTGTGGCAGAACTCAACAGATGTAGGATCACCGCCGTGCTCACCGCAGATACCGCAGTGGAGCTTAGGATTTACAGGCTTACCGAGCTTGATAGCCATTTCCATGAGCTTACCAACACCAGTCTGATCGAGCTTAGCGAATGGATCGTTCTCGAAGATCTTCTTGTCGTAGTAAGCACCGAGGAACTTACCAGCATCGTCACGTGAGAAGCCGTATGTCATCTGTGTAAGGTCGTTAGTACCGAAGCAGAAGAAGTCAGCCTCCTTAGCAATCTCATCAGCTGTAAGAGCAGCTCTCGGGATCTCGATCATAGTACCTACCGAATACTCAAGGGCTACGCCTGAAGCTGCGATCTCGGCATCTGCTGTCTCGACAACAACCTTCTTAACGAATGCAAGCTCCTTGATCTCACATACGAGAGGGATCATGATCTCAGGCCTGATGTCCCAGTCGGGATGAGCAGCCTTAACCTCCAAAGCTGCACGGATGACAGCCTTTGTCTGCATCTTAGCGATCTCGGGATATGTAACTGCAAGACGGCATCCTCTGTGACCCATCATGGGGTTGAACTCATGAAGTGATGTGATGATAGCCTTGATCTCATCAACAGACTTACCCTGTGAAGCTGCAAGCTTCTTGATGTCCTCTTCCTCTGTAGGAACGAACTCGTGAAGCGGGGGATCTAAGAATCTGATAGTAACGGGGTATCCCTCGAGAGCCTCGTAGAGAGCCTTAAAGTCAC
>NZ_JAEEMU010000032.1 GCF_016283395.1 Ruminococcus sp. | reverse complement strand
CTGTGCGGAAGGAGGCACCATTAGCCCCCTGTCAGGAATAGTAGGAAGCATACAGGCCAATGAGGCCCTCAAGCTTATCATAGGCATAGGCGAGCATTTAAGCGGAAGGCTGCTTACAGTTGATACTCTGGGGCTTAAGTCAAATGTGCTTAAGATAAAGAAGAACTGCAACTGTCCCCTCTGCGGCAGGGCCCCTGTAATAACAGATGTAAATGATTTTGATTATGAAGAGTTCTGCGGACTTAAGCAGGAAGAGACAGAAGCGCCTGTTGAAGGCTTTACCCCTGAAGAGCTGGCCAGAAAGATCGAAAACGGTGAACCCGTTACCATAGTTGATGTAAGGGAGCCACACGAAAGGGCAATTGTAAAATTCCCGGATGCCCTGGTGATCCCTATCGGACAGTTGGCAAGGAGACAGAAGGAACTTGATCCTGAAATAGATACAGTCTTTATCTGTAAGGAAGGAAAGAGAAGCATTCTGGCTATCAATACCCTCCGTGAAGCAGGATATAAGGGCGCACTTTATAACCTTAAGGGCGGAATGGATGCCATGAAAGACATCATATTCTCACACGAGGGAGGCTTCCTGTAAAAATATGTCAGGGAAGCAGGTATTACGTATATTTGAACGAAAAGGGAATTGTGCGATTTCTAATTCGTTTGATATAGATCATCATAGTTGTCAAAACTAACAAGGAGGACTGACAAATGGCAAAAGAAACAGAAACAAACGCACAGGGCATCAACGCACTTGGAGCAGCAGCAGCCTATAACCTGGCCAATGTTACCAAGACAAAACCCCAGTATGGAGCACTTACCCCCAAGTGGCTTACAAAGTTCCTTGAGTTCAAGGGACTTGAGACAGGCATCTTCCGTGTAAACAAGGTTGTGGAAGGCGAGACCCCCCTCGATGTTCTCTGCAGCCAGACAAAGAAGAGCGACATCATCCCTCAGGGCTACATTGAGTATGAGACTGAACCCCGTGAGTACAGGCTCAATTCAATCTCAACCATCATCAATGTAAATACCGCTATCGAGGACGTTTACAGCGCACCTTACGATCAGGTTCAGGAGCAGCTCGGTCTTGCTATCGAGTCCCTTCGTGAGCGTCAGGAGAGCCAGCTCATCAACAACGATGATTACGGTCTTTTAAAGAACGTTCCCGATTCACAGAGAATCCAAACCAGAAACGGCGCACCTACTCCTGATGATCTCGACGAGCTCATCACAAAGGTATGGAAAGAGCCTTCATTCTTCCTTGCTCATCCAAGAGCTATCGCAGCATTCGAGAGAGAATGTACAAAAAGAGGCGTACCGCCCGTTACAACAAACATCGCAGGCGGCACATTCATCGTATGGAGAGGAATCCCGATCATTCCTACAGACAAGCTCCTCGTTGACGGTCTCAAGAATCCAAAGAGCAAGAGCGGCAAGACAAATATCCTTCTCGTTCGTACAGGTGAGGCTAAGAGAGGCGTTATCGGTCTTTTCCAGCGCAATCTCAAGAATGAACAGTCAAGAGGACTTTCAGTTCGTTTCAGAGGTATTGACGATAAGGGCGTTGCTTCTTATCTGCTTTCACTCTACTGCTCGGCAGCTATTCTCTCAGACGACGCTATCGCTGTTCTCGAGGATGTCGAGGTAGGTGAATACTATGACTACGACTAATTACGGTATACCATCTGAGTCAGAGCTTGAGAGCCTTGCAAATTCACTGTTTCCAGACTTTGATGCAGCACGCTGTGCAGGCGGCATAGAGGCACTTGTCACAAGCGGCGATACTTCCGTTATAAACGATGCATTCAACAAAGCAGCATCATACGGCGGCGGTACGAACTACGCTTCACCGGCAGAGCAGGCTTTCAGCGGCTACGGCAGCGTTTCCGAGTTCGAACAGATAGCCAATGAGTATAACGGCGGTTACGGCAGTGTATCTGAGTACGAGCAGGCAGCAGACAGCTACGGTGCTTCACCTGTAATCGGAGCTGCACAGCAGTACAGCACTTTCGATACATATACAGCTCTGCAGGAGCAGCCTACATCGGGCGGATATGCACCTGTAGTTCTTTCACAGGGACAGGCTGACAGCTATGTTCCAAAGAATACACAGCAGGCAGCTGCACCCACTGTTCCGACAGTAAAGTCTGACAGCCAGATAATCGTCGGCACAAAGACTCTCGCTCAGATAAGAAACGATTTCCCAATACTCAGCGAAAAGATAAACGGTCACGACCTTGTATGGCTTGACAACGGTGCTACAACACAGCGTCCGCAGCAGGTCATAGACAGGATCAGCTACTACTATACACACGAAAACTCAAACGTTCACAGAGGTGCTCATGAGCTTGCTGCACGTTCTACCGACGCATACGAAAATGCAAGGCAGATAACAGCTGACTTCCTCGGTGCTCCCTCAAAGGACAACATCGTTTTCGTAAGAGGTACGACTGAGGCCATAAACCTCGTTGCAAATGCTTACGTTAAGCCTCTCTTGCAGCCAGGCGATGAGATAATCCTCACTATGCTCGAGCATCATGCAAACATAGTTCCGTGGCAGCTCATCTGCGAGGAAACAGGAGCAGTCATCAAAGTAGTTCCTGTTGACAAGAGCGGTCAGCTTATCATATCAGAGTACGAAAAGCTCTTCACAAGAAGGACTAAATTCGTATCTGCAACTCACGTTTCCAATGCTCTCGGCACTGTAACTCCTATTGAGGAGCTTGTGGCTATAGCACACGCTCACGGAGTACGTATACTCATTGACGGTGCGCAGTCAATAGCTCATATCCCCGTTAACGTTACAGCTCTTGATACTGATTTCTTCGTGTTCTCTGGGCACAAGATATTCGGACCTACAGGCATCGGTGCAGTATACGGCAAATCCGATGTTCTCGAAGCTGCAAGACCTTATCACGGCGGCGGAAATATGATAAAGGACGTTACTTTCGAGCGTACTATCTACAATCCCGCTCCCAACAAGTTTGAGGCAGGTACAGGCAGTATCGCAGACGCAGTGGGTCTCGGTGCAGCACTTGAATACCTCAATTCTATCGGTATGACAGAGGTAAACCGCCATGAGCATGAGCTTCTGGTATACGCTATGAAGGAAATGCAGAAGATAAACGGTCTTCACCTCATCGGTACAGCTACAAATAAAGCAAGTGTACTTTCATTCGTTCTTGACGGCGTGGACAACGAAGCAGTCGGTCAGCGTCTCAACGAACTTGGCATAGCAGTCCGCACAGGTCATCACTGTGCTCAGCCTATACTCCGTCATTTCGGACTTGAAGGCACTGTTCGTCCCACACTTGCGCTCTACAATTCATTCAACGATATTGACAGACTTGTACAGGGCATAAGAACACTTGTGTAAACCTGATATATATTTACAGGACGGTATTTTTATATCGTCCTGTAAGCTATTTTTTCACGAATAGTGGTGATACAATGAAATTCAATACATCGCTGCTTCACAATGCAAAATTCAACGGTGAAGACCGAGGAGCAACTTTGCCTCCGCTTTATCAGGTCAGTGCATTTGCCTGTGAATCGGCAGAACAGCTTGAAAAAGTATTCAACAACAAAGCGGCAGGTTTTTCCTATACAAGAGTAGGAAATCCTACAGTCAGCGCATTTGAGAACCGTATAGCCGCACTTGAAGGCGGTATCGGCGCAGTTGCCTGTTCATCAGGAATGGCAGCAATAACCGCAGTTCTGCTGAATATACTTCGCTCAGGCGATGAGGTCATAGTCAGCACAGGGCTTTTCGGCGGAACTATCGACCTTTTCAATGACCTTAAAGCCTTCGGCATAACAGCGCACTTCCTTGAAGCAATAACCTATGACAGTGTTGCTACTGCGGCAAATGAGAATACAAAAGCTGTATTTACAGAACTTATCGGCAACCCCAAACTCGATGTAGTCGATCTGGACAGCGTTTCAAAAGCGTGTAAGGAGAAGGGCATACCTCTCATAGTTGACAGCACGACTGCAACCCCATACATAATCAATCCGCTGAAGCATGGTGCGGATATAGTGGTACATTCATCATCAAAGTACATCAACGGCGGCGGAAACTCCATAAGCGGCATAATCGTTGACAGCGGAAAATTCAAGTGGGACATCAAAAGATACCCGAGCTTTGAGCCTTATGCGAAATTCGGACCGTTCGCCTTTATGTCAAAGCTAAGGAACGGCTTATGGCGCAATACAGGCGGCTGTCTTTCACCGTTCAACGCTTATATGAATATAGTCGGACTTGAAACTCTCGGTCTGCGTATGGAACGCTGCTGCAACAACGCGCTGAAGCTTGCGGAGTTTTTTGAGTCACTTGACAATATAGAGGTAAATTATCCTGCACTTCCCTCCTCTCCTTATTATGAGCTGACGCAAAGTGAGCTTTCGGGCAAGGGCGGTGCTATAGTAACAATAAGAGCAGGTAGCAAGGAAAAGGCATTCAAGCTCATGGACAGTATTGAATTTGCATCTGTAGCCACAAATATCGGTGATGTCCGTACCCTTGTCATTCACCCTGCAAGCACAATATATACTCATAATACCGAACAGCAGCGTATAAGTGCGGGAGTATATGACGATACTATACGCATAAGCGTCGGAATAGAAGATATAGACGATCTTATCGAAGATTTCAGACAGGCTGTAGAGAGCCTGTAAAGGAGGATATACATGGCAGAGTTCAATATTACAGATTCAATCGACATCACTGATGTAAATTGCCCTATAACTTTTGTTAAGGCAAAGATAGCTCTTGAAGAGCTTGACGACGGAGATATACTCTCCATAAAACTTAACGACGGCGAACCCGTACAGAACGTCCCTAAGAGCATCAAGGAAGAGGGACACAAGGTGCTCAGCCTTACAGACAACGGCGACGGCACATTTGAGCTTATCGTACAGAAAGTCGGTGACTGATATGCCTGCAAGGATAAGCAAAGACGAATTCGACAGCGAAGTACTCAGCTCAGAGCTGCCCGTACTTGCTGATTTCTATTCTGACAGCTGCATACCATGCAAGCGTATGTCTCCCATACTGAGCCAGCTTGAAACAGAGTATGCGGACAAGATAAAAATAGTGAAGATAAACACAAACTTCGAGAAGGAGCTTGTGGAAAAATACAGTATACAAGCCGCTCCCACACTTATCCTCTTCAACAAAGGCGCGGAAGTATCACGTATCAGAGGTGCGGTAAAAAAAGACGAGATAATAACTCTTATAGATAATACTATTTAAGGAGCAGATATAAATGAAGATCACAGTTGCAGGAGTAAAAAAGGAAGTTGCCGACGGACTTACCGTTGCACAGCTTGTTATTGACGAAAAAGTTGAAACACCCGAATACGTAACTGTCACTATCAACGATGATTTCGTTGACCACGGTCAGTTTGAGGAAACCGTACTGAAAGACGGTGACACAGTAGAATTCTTATACTTTATGGGAGGCGGTCAGTAATGGCATTCACCAATGAACAGATAGAACGTTATTCGCGCCATATCATACTCAAAGAGGTAGGTGCAAAGGGACAGAAGAAGCTCCTTAACGCAAAGGTACTCGTTATCGGTGCAGGCGGTCTTGGCGCACCTGTTGCAATGTATCTTGCAGCAGCAGGTATCGGTACTATCGGTATCGCTGACGCTGACGAGGTAGACCTTTCCAACCTCCAGAGACAGATAATCCACCAGACAAAGGACGTAGGCAAGCCGAAGGTACAGTCCGCAAAGGAAACTATGGAGGCTATGAACCCTGATGTAAAGGTCATAACCTACCATGAGTTCATCACAAGTGAAAATATCCTCGACATCATCAAGGATTACGATTTCATCATCGACGGTACTGATAATTTCCCTGCAAAGTTCCTTATAAACGATGCCTGCGTTATGGCTAAGAAGCCTTTCTCACACGCAGGAATTATCCGTTTCCAGGGACAGCTCATGACCTATGTTCCCGGTCAGGGACCTTGCTATCGCTGCGTCTTCAAGGAACCGCCCCCGAAGGACGCTGTACCTACCTGCAAGCAGGCAGGCGTTATAGGCGCAATGGGCGGTGTTATCGGAAGCTTGCAGGCTATGGAAGCAGTAAAGTACATTCTGGGTGTGGGAGAACTCCTCACAGGCTATCTCCTCACATATGATGCACTGAAAATGCAGTTCAGAAAGGTAAAGCTCCCGAGCGATACCCACAACTGCGCAGTATGCGGTGATAATCCTACAATAACCGAGCTTATCGACTACGAACAGGCAGAATGTGACGGTGTTGGTCTATGATAAAACTCAGCAAAAGCGATTATGAGAAGATAGTTGCACACGCAAAAAGCGAAGCTCCTGTTGAAGCCTGCGGACTTATCGCAGGTGAGCTGAGCGGCAGCGACAAGATAGTGAAAAAGGTCTATATCCTTACAAATGTAGATCATGCTGAGGAGCATTTCACCCTTGATCCTAAGGAGCAGCTCTTTGCAGTAAAGGACATGAGAGCCAACGGTCTTACTCCCCTTGGCAACTGGCACTCTCACCCTGTTTCTCCTTCACGCCCTTCCGATGAGGACAAGAGACTTGCCTACGACAGCAGTGCAAGCTACATGATAATCTCACTTATGGACGACGAGCCTGTTCTCAATTCATTCCACATCGAGGGTGACAAGGCTGAAAAGGAAGAACTCGTCATAGTACAGGACTAAAGCTATGTACGATATTATAATTCTGGGCAGCGGTCCTGCGGGACTGTCTGCCGCTGTATATGCCAGCCGTGCAGGTCTCAGCTTTGTAGTTATAGAAAAGGAGTACATGGGCACGGGACAGATAGCCTATACCGAACAGGTGGACAACTACCTCGGATACTACAGTATCGACGGCTTTTCTCTCGGTGAGAAATTCCGCGAACACGCTGAGGCTTTAGGTACTGAGTTTATCGAGGGCGAAGTCACGGAGCTTTCCCGTACAGACAGCATCTGGAAGGTCGTACTTTCTGACGGCAACAGCGTTGAGTCAAAGACAGTGATATACGCTCTCGGTGCTTCACCGAGAAAGCTTGGAATTGCAGGCGAGGAAGAGTTCGCAGGCAGGGGAGTTTCCTACTGTGCTCTCTGTGACGGAGCATTCTTCGAGGGCAGAACAGTGGCTGTCATCGGTGGCGGAGATACCGCGCTTTCAGACGCTCTGTACCTTTCAAAAACGGCTGAAAAGGTGTATATCGTACACCGTCGGAATGAGTTCAGAGCAAATGCTTCGCTGGTAAAAAAGGCGGAAGAAGCTGCAAATATCGAGTTCGTTCTTGAAGCCGTACCTGCTGAAATAATCGGCTCGGATTCGGTCACAGGCATAAAGCTCGTTCAAAAAGGTGCCGAGAAAACTCTCAGTATTGACGGCGTTTTCGTTGCAGTGGGCTCACTGCCGAATACTTCCCTGCTCAAAGGTACAGCCGATCTTGACGAAAGAGGATATGTCATTGCAGATGAAAGCGGCATCACCTCAGCGGAGGGATTGTTTGCAGCAGGAGATGTGCGTACAAAGGCAGTCCGTCAGGTAATAACCGCAGCAGCAGACGGTGCAAATGCAGCTGTATCTGCACTGAACTACATCAATGATAAATACTGAGCAAAGCACGGACTTTAGTTCGTGCTTTTATTTCACGGGCAGAACAGTTATAGCCAAAACCTATAACTCAGAATAAACAAAAAGAATATTCAAGGGGCTTGATTTCAGACTGAAACAGGTGTATAATATACTTAACAGATAGGAATTATTAGTTTACTATCAGAAGGAGGAAATAAATATGTCAAAGATTTATAAGGGTGCAACAGGTCTTATCGGTAATACACCGCTTGTTGAGTTCACAAACATTGAAAAGTCACAGGGTATAAACGCAACTGTACTTGCTAAGCTTGAATACTTCAATCCCGCAGGAAGCGTAAAGGACAGAATCGCTCTTGCTATGATCGAGGACGCAGAAAAAAGAGGAGTTCTCAAAAAGGGCGCAACTATCATCGAGCCAACATCAGGCAATACAGGTATCGGTCTTGCTTCTATCGCAGCAGCAAAGGGCTATAAGATAATCCTTACAATGCCTGAGACCATGAGCGTTGAGAGAAGAAATATCCTCAAGGCTTATGGTGCAGAGATAGTTCTCACAGAAGGCTCAAAGGGCATGAAGGGTGCTATCGCAAAGGCCGAGGAGCTTGCAAAGGAAACTCCCAACAGCTTCGTTCCAGAGCAGTTTGAGAACCCTGCCAACCCTGAAATACACAGACTTACAACAGGTCCTGAGGTATGGAACGATACTGACGGAAAGGTAGATATATTTGTTGCAGGTGTAGGTACAGGCGGTACAGTAACAGGTACAGGCGAATACCTTAAATCTCAAAATCCAAACGTAAAGGTAGTCGCAGTTGAGCCTGAGGATTCTCCTGTTCTTTCAAAGGGCACAGCAGGTCCGCACAAGATACAGGGTATCGGTGCAGGATTTGTTCCAAAGACTCTCAATACCGATGTATATGACGAAGTCATCGCAGTTTCAAACGAAGCTTCATTTGAAACATCAAAGCTCATTGCAAAGCAGGAGGGCATACTCGTTGGTATTTCAGCAGGTGCTGCTTACTACGCAGCTTTAGAGCTTGCAAAAAGACCTGAGAACAAGGGCAAAACAATAGTTGCTCTGCTTCCCGACAGCGGTGACAGATACTATTCTACACCTCTTTTCAACGACTGATAAACATACAGCTCAGATCTTTCGGTTTGAGCTGTTTTTATGCCATAATATAACAAAAAAATATCCCAAAGCAGTTTTGAACTGCTTCGGGATATGTTGTATTCATATGTAATACATAGGTTCAAGTGCGTCCGTTTGCTTCTCGATATATTTATCTGCAAGATCTTTCAGTGTCAGTTTTTGTGAGAACTTCTGAAGGTAGTCATTTACAGGCGTCCATAAGCACTCGGATATTGTTTCTGTAGCCGTGGCTTCAAGCTGACCGTTGAATACGGAAGGCGTAAATATTGTATCATCGAGGGCGTTTACTATCTCATTTATTGTTATTTGAGCAGGATCACGTGCAAGGACATATCCGCCGCCCGAGCCTTTAACACTTCTCAGAAAATCAGCGTGTTTCAGAAGCGGTACGATCTGTTCAAGATATTTTGCTGAGATATTATTCCTCTTTGATACTGCGTTAAGTTTGACTATATTGTTATTTCTTGAATTGACGGCTATATCTACAAGCGCAATAATACCGCATTCGACCTTTGATGATACTCTCATTTTGTTCCTCTCCTTTATATTATTATAATTCCTATCGGTATAATAAGTATAACATATATGGGGATATATTTCAAGTGTTTTCGCTATAATATTTGTTTATAAACAGCTATAAGAAAAGCTCCGCCCGAACCTAATGGAAGTTCAGACGGAGCTTTTAATGGCACATATTTTTCAAAGATCATTCAGAAAGCAGTTTCTTCAACATCGTTCTGCTTTACACATCCGCTCTGTACAAATGAGCACTGAGCGGAAAATGTGCTGTATGGAGTCCTTACTTGTTACCATTTGTACAGCCCCTTTCCTCTTTGGTATGATTATATTATAACATCGAAAATGCGGTTTGTCCAATCTCAAAAAGCCATTGCAAACGATAGGAAAGGATTATACCCCTGCTGAAAAAGTCCCGAAGCCAACTGTTTTTACACTGTCAGCTTCGGGGGTATGCTGTATTTATTTCAAGGAGTGGTCATAGTGAAGAATTCTTTCGGATTATTCAGTTTTATTGGAGCTTGTGACTGAACTCAAATCTGCGACCTGCTCATTACGAATGGCTGGAAATTTATTTAACAATTTCATATGTATTCTGAATTTTAACCGCATATCGGCAAATTCGAGAAACCTTCTTTTGAGTTCATTTTTGATCCATTACCTTCCTTCATAGTTGTCATGACACAAGTATGACACTTTTTTATTGCCAGCAGACAGCTTTTTTGATTGGTATCAGGGCATTTCTGAACTAACATTAATCTCTCCTGACCTAATCACGCGTGCAAACTTTTTTAGCCACATTATCGAGAATGCTATCATATCTTTTAGTTCATCAGACTTACAATTTTTCTGCTGTTACAGTCTTTGGCAAATCCTACAAATATCCACAAATTATATTGACTTACAGTAAATAATTTGTTATAATTTTTGCATCGCAGTATTTATTATAATACTTATAGCACTGCGAAACGTACAAAAAGGAGGTTTTTATGATGAAAAATGGACACAAAAAGCTTGAAAAACGTGTATTGTCAGCCGTTGCCGCTACTGCTATAGCAGGAAGTCAGATAATGACGGCTATACCGTTTAACGCAACGGCTTACAATGCATCACAGCAGATAAGCTCATCACAGAACAATATAAAAGTGGTGGAGTCAGAACCTGCTGAGATCACTTATGGTGACGTTAACCACGATGGAATAATTGATTCGAGGGATACAGCACTGACCATGCAATATCTTTGCAAAAAAAACACTGAAATTGATACTGTAGCAGCCGATGTTGATGCTGATGGCAAGATAACTATCCATGATGCTCAGCTTATTTTGCAGTATTATGCTGCAATGGCTACAGGATCTAAAGTTGATGCTTTCCCTTGGAAGGATGTAGAAGTTTTTGTTACTATTTCTGATGACAAAAAGCAGTTCGGCATTGTTCAGGAACCTATTATCGTAAATGATATCGATAAAAACGGAAAGCTTGATATTAACGACGCTCTAATAATAGCGCATCAAAAATACGGCGGCAGCGAACACACCTATCAGACAGCTGAAGGTCAGTTCGGATCGTATATAACAAAGCTCTGGGGAGTTGAAGATGACAGAGATTTCGGCTATTATTTAAACGATACGATTGCGCCGTCTCTTGAGGCTGAAATAAAAGACGGGGACCAGATAAATGCATTTGTTTACACCGATGCAAACACCTTCAATGATACATACAGCTTCTTTGGCATAAAAAGAAGTCAGAGTTTTACACAAGGTTCTGAGATAAAACTCAAGCTTTCATGTGTTACGTTCAATAAGTACATTTCTGAGGATACAAATCCTCTTGAAGGTGCTAAGATCACGGTAAACGGAAAAGAAACAGAATATGTTACAGATGCAAACGGTAATGTATCTGTAAAGCTTACTGAGAAAGGCAAGAATATTATCAGTGCGGTTTCCGACGAAATGAATATCGTTCCTCCTTCTTGCATTGTGAACGTTATCGACAAGGACGAAGTTATTGATGGGCGTTCTGCTTTGGGTGATCTGACTGAATTATATAATTATGATCCTTATTCTTCAACTGTAAAGCCTATACTATCACTCAGCAAACTTGAGATTCCTAAAAGTGAAGCCATAAGCAAACGTGTTCAGACGGTAACATTAAATGTTTCAGGCGCTGATCGTAAGTACTCAGAAGTTGGACTGCATATTGAGTGGGATCCACGTCTTACGCTTGTTGAAGATAAAAATTACGGTTTTCTGACACAAGGAGATGCTCTTAACCGTTTATCGGTAGTTTCCAATAAGATCAAAGAAAATAGCTTCTATGTAGCTGCAGTAGGTACTGGAAACTATGGCGGTGACGGAACGATGCTGTCATTTGATCTTGAAATTCCTTCTGATGCACAAGCAGGTGATGTATTTCCTATAAAGATAGTTTACCAGAATACCGATACTGATGCAGGAACCTTCAGAAATGCTGAAAACAACTATGAAGGAAAAAATATGGAATCATGGATATTTGCCAAGGGTACCGAACAAGGCTATATCAAGTTGCTTGCTGATGATTCAGTGACAACTACTACAAGTACAACAACAATTGCTACAGACATAATTACTTCGACAACATCAACCACAACTATTCCATATACCGAAAAGTATCAGGTGTTCAACGCAGGTATGACATGGGAAGATGCAAAGGCTTACTGCGAGAAGATAGGCGGTCATCTTGCTGTTATCACATCACCTGAGGAACAGGAACAAATAAACAAAGCTATCCAGGCAAAAGCTCCTTCAAAGAGTTATCTGTGGATCGGTGGACACTGCGATGAAGACCGCGTATTCAAATGGATCACAGGCGAACCGATGGATTATAAAAACTGGTCAGGCGGACAGCCCGATAATGACGGCGGCGAGGACTGCATGATGGCATTTACCTCAAATGGACGCTGGAACGATAATCCGAACAGAGGCTGGATGTCAAATATCAATAACATGGGCTTCATTTGTGAGTGGGAAGAACCGCATACAGAAACAGCTCCGGAGCCGACAAGTACCACAACTACAACAACGACCACTACTACAACTTCAACAACATCGACTACATCTACGACAACAGAGCCTGTACGTCTTAAGATTGACGGCGAGCTCAAAGTAACTCCGATGACTAAGGACGAAGTCAAGGCAGCAGGTATAGATCTTGAAGATGAAGATAACTTCAACAGCTTCCAGTATTCCATACAGGCTGATTTTGATGCAGCAGGCGTTGTCATCAATAAGTATGTAGTAGTTGATAAAGCTACAGGTACTCCTGTAAGCGCAAAGCGTACTATTAAAGTTGAAGATACAGTAATTCCTGTAAGCAATGACAAGCCTACGTTTATCCCTGATCTGAATGCATTCTTCGTACCTCTTGTCCATGTTGAAGAAGTAACAGTTGACGAAGAGATGTACATGATAATCTACGGCAAGAGCAAGTGGCTCAAGGAATTCTACGACGTTCAGCTAATTGTTGTAAACAACGATCAGAAGGCACTCACTGATTGCAGTGCAAAGCTCAACATCCCTGATGGACTTACACTGGTCAAGGGCGATGAGCTTCAGGATATGGGCAATCTTGAACCTTGCGAAATAAAAACAGCAGACTGGAAGATCCGCGGTGACAAGGAAGGCGATTATGATCTTACTGCACTGTTCAGCGGCAAAAACGAAGATAAGCAGTTTGATTACACATTCAAGTCACAGGATACGCTTCATGTTTATTCCAGCTCAGCACTTAAAATGTATATTGAGCTTCCGAAGTATTCTTATTTCAATAAAGATTATGTTATAAAGATAGGTCTGAAAAATGTTTCCGACAAGCCTATCTACGATCTTGAAAATCAGATCACAGGATTTGAACAGGGTTCAAATGCAACTCTTTATCGCACCAAAAAGGGCGAAACAGAAGCAATTGCTACAAAGCATCAGAATCTTGTGAACCGCAGCAATATTACAAGCATAGCTGTAGATGAATTACAGCCAGGCGAAACAGCGGTTATCGAGCTCCATGTTACAGATCTCTGGAAATCAATATATGAGCAGTATATTGATGCAGAAAGATTTGATGCAAATCAGAAGCGTCTGCTTGCTTATCTGTCACTTAATCCGAGAATGATGAATATTGCAAGATTCTACAGTCTCTACGAAGCTTGCTTCAGCGAACTACCAACAGAACATATCCTTAAAAATGTATCTGTAAGCTTTACAGGCTCAGGCAGCATACCATACGAAGTTTTATACACAGATAACGGTACAGCTCCGAATGGCGTTGTAAGGAGAATATGGACAAATGCAGCTTCAAACAGACTTGTTGATATATTCAATGGTCCTTCAAATAATACAGGAAGTGCATTTGAGACATTCAGACAGAATTATATATTCAATTATGACACAAGTGCTGCAAGAGAAGATGTTACTGACTTTGAAGCGTATATAAACGAAAGACTATCACAAGGTAGACTCTCAGGCGTAATAGATGTTGTAACAGATATGTTTATGGCAGTAGAGCCAAAAGAAAATGTCAGTGTAAAAGTCAAAGTATATGCAGCAGATCAGTTCCCAGCACCTCCGAAGTTCGGTACTGTTTCATCACTTAAAAAGGCATCTGATAATGCTTTTGAGCTTACAGATATGAATGGTACAACTCCTGATACTGACGGCTATATCAATATAACCGAGGGAACAGTTATAAGACTAACTGCAAAGGAAGCAGGCAAAACAGGCGTTATCAGTCTCCTTTATTCAGACGGAACAAAGGAAGAATACAAAGTTCGCAGCGTTGAGGCACATGAATGCAGTTCTACAGGCGGATATATACTGGTAAATGCTCCGAGCAACGGCAATAAGGGCCTTGCGGTAAAGGTATGCGATACCTGCGGCGAAATCATAGACAGTGTGACTATTGATGCAGCTGCAGTTGCTATGCTCAGCAACAAGAAGGCATATGCTGATATCAGAGTAGCTGTTGAAGACGCAGTAAAGGCAAGCGAAAAAACAGAGCTTTCACTCTTTGGCAATGTCAAAGTAACAGCAGACGTTACTATCCCTGAAAATATCGATATTCTTATTGCTCCTAATACAGTGATCAAGGTAAACGACGGCTGCAAGCTTATTGCAAAGGGCAATGTCAAGGACTTTAGCGGCTATGGCTATGATCTCAGCGGCAACGGTCCTATCGTAACTACAACAACTACATCCACTTCGTCAACAACAACCACTACAACGACTACCACCACAACAACTACTACATCAACAACAACGACCACAACTACAAATACCACTACTTCAACTTCTGATACAACTACATCTTCCACAGTACCAACAAATCCTGACGATAACGGAACATTACCTCAGACAGGTTATCCTGTTGCATATAAGGTAATTACAGGACTTGCTGCTCTTGCAACAGCAGCAGGTGCGATAATTGTTGTAAAAAATAAAAAGAAAGATGAAGAATGATAACTGAATGATCTCTTCGTAAAAAAGGGAGCACTACTTCACATGGTAGTGCTCTCATTTTTTATTCGGGAAATCCGTTTTTCATATTACGCGATTTGCAATATGATGCCCACATACTATGTGCTCCGCCGGCAGATTATCCATGCCATTTGAAAAACACAGTATGTGGGCAATATGTTTATTCTTATTAGTCTCTTCTGAACAGATCTCTTGTATAAACCTTTTCTTCAACATCATCGAGAACACTGTCATATCTGTTTGCAATGATGCAGCCACATTTCTTCTTGAATTTCTTCAGATCATTAACTACTGTTGAACCAAAGAATGTGCTGCCATTTTCAAGCGTTGGCTCATAGATGATAACATTTGCACCCTTAGCTTTGATACGCTTCATAACGCCCTGAATAGAACTCTGTCGGAAGTTGTCGGAATTTGATTTCATTGTCAAACGATATACGCCAACTATAACATTCTTTTCCTTGCTACTGTCATATTCATTATCGCTTCCGTAACTGTAATATTCTGCCATCTGTAATACACGATCTGCAATGAAGTCCTTTCTGGTTCTGTTGGACTCAACGATTGCAGACATCATGTTCTGCGGTACATTCTGATAGTTTGCAAGAAGCTGCTTTGTGTCCTTTGGCAGGCAGTAACCACCGTAACCAAACGATGGGTTGTTATAGTAGTCACCTACACGAGGATCAAGACAGATGCCTTTGATGATATTTTGTGTTTTAAGTCCCTTAACTTCTGCATATGTATCAAGCTCATTAAAATAGCTTACACGCAGTGCGAGATATGTATTAGCGAAAAGCTTTACTGCTTCAGCTTCAGTTGTAGCCATGAAGAGAACAGATATGTTTGTCTTGATAGCACCCTGCTGAAGAAGATTTGCGAACACTTCTGCTTCTGCCATATTCTTATCATCCGCACCAACTATGATACGAGAAGGATAGAGATTATCATAAAGAGCCTTTGATTCACGTAGGAACTCAGGACTGAAAATGATATTATCCATGCCAACCTTCTCACGAACCTGTGCTGTATAGCCTACAGGAATAGTTGACTTGATAACTACGGTCGGCTTTTTCTTCTTTTTGCCTGTAACCTTCTTGATCAGCTCCAGAACAGCCTCAACAGCAGAACAATCAAAATAGTTTGTCTTAGGATCATAGTTTGTAGGAGCAGCAACGATAATAAAGTCTGCGTCCTTATATGCACTTTCGCCGTCTGTTGTAGCCTTAAGAGAAAGCTTACGCTCTTCATGTTCAGCAAGGTACTGCTCAATGAAGTCGTCCTGTATAGGAGATATCCAGTTATTCAACTTCTCAACCTTCTCAGGAATGATATCAACAGCAGTAACATCATTATGCTGTGAAAGAAGAACTGCAAGAGAAAGTCCTACATATCCTGTTCCTGCAACTGCGAGCTTCTTGCGCTCCACAGGCTTTACCTCAACAGTATCATCTTCAAAGAGGTCTCTGTAATCGAAATCAAGTACCTCTGAAAGACACAGCAGCTGATCAACTGATGGACTGAAATTCTCCTGCTCCAGTCTGGTAAACATTGTACGGCTAATACCTGTTTTTTCAGAAAGTGCAGTCTGTGAAAGACCTAATGCCTTTCTTTTACTGTTAACTGTCTCCGCCAAGAGTTTAAGAGATAAATGCTTCATATTAAACCTCCCGATATTCAATGTCACTAATTGTGACATTGGCATTTTGAAATATAATAAGTATATTATATATTAGGAAATTCTAAATGTCAAGAGATTTGTTGTAAATAACTGCAGTTTGTTGAATATGGCAATACTTCGGCGCTCTTTAATGTCATTTAAAATGACATTTTGTTATCTCACTCTATCAGCTTTAGACAATGGTCCTATCATTATATAATCGTCACTAAATGAATAGAATGGAGTTAAACTTCGTATATTCTATTGCTTGTAAAACTCTCCCTCTTGTGCTATAATAAGAATATAAAAACGCATTATCCGAAGATGAATAAACCTGACTTTTTTACACACATTTATTTTTTAGGGGAACAGAAATATGATTCTTTTTATAAACGCCTGTGTACGAGCCAGTCATTCCAGGACACTAAGACTGGCCAATGTATTACTCCAAAACATAAACAAACCGTTCACTGAACTTGTTCTGTCAGATATTTCTTTTCAGCCTGTAGATTATTCATATATACAGACACGTGATATGCTCCTGTCAGAAGGCGACTATACTAACCCGATGTTTGATTTTGCCAGACAGTTCGCAGCAGCAGATATTATTGTGATAGCTGCACCGTACTGGGATCTGTCTTTCCCTGCAATGTTGAAGCAGTATTTTGAACAGATAAACGTATCAGGTATCACTTTCAAATATACAGAAAAAGGCTATCCTGTTGGACTATGCAAAGCAAAAAAGCTTTATTATGTAACCACAGCCGGAGGTATGTTCTTCCCTGAAGAATATGGATTTGGATACATTCGTGCGCTGGCAGAAAACTTCTACGGTATCAAAGATTGTATTATGTTCAAGGTTTTAGGATTGGATATTGACGGCGCTGACGAAGAACAGATACTGCAGGAATGTGAGAAGGATATCCGTGAAAGTGTTTGAATTAGTTTTTAACTTGAACCGTTTGTTCTCGCAAGCTGAACTGTTACAGTTTTAATCACTAAAGCATATCCCAAACACAAAATTCCCAGAATGAATTCACATTTCATCCTGGGAATTTTTCATTTTGTACCCTGTTGGTAAGCGTTCTCAAAAGAATTGTCATCTAAACACCTTAACCTGATGTACTGACTTATCGTCCTACATCCGGCTTCAGCTGCCTTCTCTTTGAACTTCTTTTCTTCTTCCTCATTCACTCGAAGACGAATTACAGAGGTTCGTACTTCGCTCGGGTTTTCTTTTTTGGTTCTTGCCATCTTCATCGTCCTCCATTCTATATATTTACGGTTTTTCCCTAATTCAGTTACTCGTTTGTCATCTTATAAAAAGGAACAAGCACCTAAATCAAAGAAAAACATTCATGGATATATGTTTTTTGTCGACAGTGCAGAGAATCCTGAGTATGATATTCTCAAAACTCTCTGCGGCACTGCCATTTAAACACATATTTCGTGTTTTAAATCTTTAATTACTATAGAATATTTCATTATATAACCAAATCAGAATATAAGTCTTCCCTATACACTCCAGCATTGCATAATTGCCTTAAACTTTCCATCACACTCGGTTTATCCTCTTTATATGTAACGCCAAACCACTGTGATGTAGTTGGAAGCACACTGTACTCCACACCTTCTCTCAGCATTTTATCAGCTATAATTGGAAGAAGGTATTCGTCCTTCATAGGATCTTTAAGGTCCTCAAGAAAATGCGGGAACCCCTCTTTAAGTACATCTGTAAACAACTGTGGATAACACCAGAAGTTCATGGAAACAAGCGAATTCAAATCTAATTTCTTTCCGTCAGCTTCTGCTCCATTTACAGTTTTTACAATATTCTTTGTTTCGTTAATAGCTACAAGCTTACCATCAGAAACAGTACATACGCCTCTTGTAACTCCACCATTATCAGAAAGTGTGTTTTTCAATACATATCCTACTAAAGCGTATTGATTATTTTCAAGATACTCTGATGCTTTTTTAAAACCTTCTATTCCATAATAGTCATCTGCATTAATAACAGCAAATGGTGCATCTATAGCTTCAGCAGCACACAGTACAGCATGACCTGTTCCCCAAGGTTTAGAACGCGATGAAATAGTATCAGCTAATTCTTCAGAAATATCCGGTAAATTTGATGTTTCTTGAAAAGCATATGCTATTTCCACTCCAAGAGGTTTGACAATCTTTTCAATTCTCTCACCAATTCTCTCACGGAATTCTGTCTCAATATCATGTCTTATTATAAAAACAATCTTATTGAAGCCCGCTGAAATTGCATCATGAATTGAATAATCAATTATAAGATGCTCGTTGTTATCAACTGCTTCAAGCTGTTTTACTCCTCCGCCATATCGAGAGCCTATTCCCGCTGCGAGGATTACTAAAATTTTTTTCATAATATAATCTCCTTACATGTGCTTATAATCTCATTTCTTTATAAAGTTTCAATATTTGTTTAGTTAGTATTTTACATTAGTACTGACATTAAAACGTACATCTACGCTAAAACATTAATATTATATAATACTGTGCAGATAAAAAAACGTTCATTTTCCCAATATACGATGTTTTAAATATGTGAGTTTTGTTCTATTCCCTGATATAGAGCTCAATGGGGTGAATTCTCCGCTTTGCTTATCACACCACGCTTCATATTTCCAATTCATATTTAACCACTTCGGTGCTTTTAAGAATTGATTCAAACATTCACTTAGTCCTTCAAAGGTTGATTTGAATTCAAAATCACCGATCACGCTTTCAATTTTAGAATTGTCAAATGCTCGGTCAAATAAGCGATCATATTTTATCTGCCATGGATTCCAAACCTTTTGAAGGCCTTCCGAATTCTCTGGGTATATCACTTTTATCTTTTTTCCTGTGATCTTTTCAATTTCAGAAATATAGAACTCGCATATTTCTCGCCATGTATGCGTCTCACCCGTTGTAATGTGAAATGTTTTTCCATATGCCTTTTGATTTCCTATCAACAATGATATTACTTTAGCAACATCCGGTCCATAAGTCAACGATGTCAAACTGTCTGCGATATCTGAAGGGAATACAACAGTCTGTCCTTCAAGTGCTCTTTTCAGCCAGTTTTCTTTTTCGTATACGCCAAGCTGTATACGATAAGAATTGTAAGTAATATACGGTCTAATAATAGTCCAATTTTTAGAATTACCAGAACGAAGAATATTTTCTTCTTTCCCCTTTGCCAAACCATATTCATCTGTTGCCAAGTACTCTTCATCTTTGCAGACATCAACAAGTCTCGGTGAATCCTCAGTAATCAGCCCCTTGTTATCAGCGTAACATCTTGCAGAACTAAAGAAGAAATACTGATCAGTGTGTTCAAGAACGAGGGAAAGTCTCTTCTTGAACTCATCAGTAGCATAAACAAGGAAATCAATAATAGCATCATAGTGCTTGTTAAGCAGAGATTCAAAAAAACTGTAATCCTTTGCATTTCCTTTTATGTAATTGACATTGCCTTTGCTTTCTTTCTCAGATCTTGATGTAACATATACGGTCACATCCTTGCGTTCGGATAAAATATTTACAAGTGGAACGCCCATTGCACCGGTTCCACCCAATAACAATAATTCCATTATTTCTCCCTTATATATAGAACAACTGATTTTTTCGTGCTATTGACAGCTTCTTTCAATACTTCATTGTTTTCGTTTCCACGTTTAACGATCTGTGTTTCAAAACCAAGAGAACAAGCATAGTCCTCAATTACCTTATTGAATCTGTCCATCACAACAATAAAAAGCAGTCTGTCATTAGTATTTATGTTACCAAGAGTATTAATATCATGAATGAATTCTTTTTCTGATACAAGACCGATATATCGTTTCCTAATCTTTGCAAGTGATGCTCCGAGTACGTTGGCAAGAGCGCCCTCTCTGCAATTTGTCATTCCGCTGTTGATCGTCTTACATTTATACTCTGCTTCGATTCTCTCAATATCTGATCCTGTCAGCAGATATGCCTCTTCATCAAGGATCTTACTAAGAGTTTGCTGTAAATCAGCACACTCTGTTTTACATAATTCAAAGCTGTTTTTCTGTAATTCAATATGAATCGGGAATTCATTATTCAGAATTTCAGTGAGATCATCTGTTTCTGATACAACATAATGACTGCAGGTAACATCGCCTAATTCTGTTGAATAATCAAGTTCGGTACCGATTGTAATCAGAACAATCGGCAGTTTACGGTAATATGCTTCAGTCATTCCAGAGAAAACACTTCTTGAGGCATTTGAAGAATTAACTATACAAACGACTAATTTCCCGTTTTGTGCAGCAATACCTGTTGCCATGTAAATAGTAGATCGGGAGTCGATAGAAGAAAAGCATTCAAAAGCCTGAGCTTTAAGGCTTTGTATTAAACTCATATCTTCAATTTCTGTCGGATATACAACATACTTTGCCTGATACTGTTTCAAAGATTGAATTAAGTCCATAAGTTTCTCCTACTCATACTATCTTCTTAATGATTCTTTTAATCTTAAGTGCACCTCGTACTACAACACTTTTCTTCAGTTTCTTTTTCAAGGATGTATCGATCAGGATACTATTCATCAATTTAAGAGCATTGCTCTCATCAACATCATTAACGAATACCTCAAGAACAACTGATTTAGAGCTATTAAGCCAGTTATCACGCTTTTTCAGATATTCCTCCTTGCTTACTGCCGACAGATAAGAGATACCAATATTCTTGCAGATATTCTTCATCAGCTCTTTGTTACGGAATCCATTATGTCCTTTTGCAGCAATAAAAGCGTCTGCTTCATCACCAAACTGCGCAGCACGATGACTATAATTCTTAAATTCGGTGCCAACACCGTTATTAATAAGCATTATATGGATATTATCTGGCAGCTTTCCTAATAAAACATTAAGATCATAGAAAAATGACAAATCTCCGATAATGATAAAATGCTGTATATCAGTATGGGCAAGCGCAGAACCGATAAATGAAGACAGACAGCCATCTATACCATATCCACCAGGATTTGAATAGCATGATACACTTGCTGGCGTTTCAAAATAGTTCCAAACACGTAATGAATTAAGTATAGCAATGTGAAGAATAGAGTTTTCAGGGATCAATGATGCTGTTTCTTTTGCGATCCACATATTTGAAAACGGAAGCTTCGGAATATTATCCATTACAGATTTTTTAGTCTGATGACAGATATCAAGTATAGTATTCCTTTTATTTGTACCGGCATAATGTCTGAAAAAGTCTAACTCTTCCATTTCAAAAACACACGTCAGATTTCTGTTTGGATCGCGTATTACTCCATCAGGATTAACGCGCCAGGATTGTTTGCCTTTGTAAGTTATGTATGCGCCATGAACCGAACCGATATATATAATCAAGTCATAATTCTTCGTACCACAGTCTAATTCCTGACTATTGACCAGATTAGCAAGAAAACGATATTTACCTCTATAATTGCTAATCTGATCACAGATAACAATTGCATTATTATTAGCGCAGAATGTATCTATCGCAGCTGTTTCATCTTCTGTAAACACAGAATGAGCTCCAACAAATACACCTATTTTTCCAATCGGCAACGAGGGAAAACTGTTATTTATTACCCTGCGTATCACACGATACTCAGGTAAAACCTTAACACTGAAATCATTTGAATACGTTGTCTGTAAATTGATATGTATAGGTCCAGGTACACCATGTGTCAATTCAAGAAGTGCTTCATTGGTATTGGTGATACACCATTCCTTATCCTCAGCACAGTAAACTGTTGGCATAGCAAAGGATTTTTTTATCATATCAGGAAATTGTATGCTTCTGTCAATCATCTGAGCGACATAGTTACCGACACGTCCAAAATGCTGAGAAGCCGTCACGGCAAGAACAGGTAAATGTCTGTAATATGCCTCTGTTAAACCGGGAATGTAATTTCTTGATGCAGTTGCACCAGTGCAAGTAATAATTACCGGTTCGCCTGTCTCTTCAGCCAGTCCACACGCCATAAATGCTGCGGCACGTTCATCAACCGCCGAATATACCTCAAAATATGGATCGGATTGAATAGAGGCAACAAATGATATATTTGTTGTTCCAGGTGAGGCTATTATCCTTTTTATATTATGCGCTTTGAGAAGAGATACCAATACTAATGTATTAATTTCATTTGTATAATAATGTTCCATATAACCACTAACCAAACCTTAAAAAATACTGTAATTCATTTAAACTATGTCAATATTTGAATGTGTCCCTTATTTCATCCCTATATTTCTAAGTAATCCTGCATACTTTCCTTTTGTCATTCCATTTAAAAGTAGCAATGTATCCTTATATTCTTCTGTTTTATGATATATTACAAAAAACAAAACATTAGGAATAATCAAACAAATACTCAATCGTAAAAATAAAGTTGTCCATTTTCCTAGATTAATAAAGTTACACATTAAAACAGTAATTACGCAAGTAAGTGCAGAAATACCAGTATAAAAAATAATCTTCTTTAAGTATGCTAATAACTGTTTTTTTTCAAATATAGTTGTAAATAAATTATGGAAGAGCCATGGCATACCTACTAATATCATCGAAATAACGGTCGAAAGAAGCACGCCATATATTCCCCATATTTTTACCGTTATAAGATTAAATCCAAGATTTGCGCATGCCGTTACTAGCGGTCTAAATCTATCCTCATGCCAAATACCACCAGCATCCTTGTAAACATTAAGTAACTGATTAATCTCATAAATAAAATAATACACAACAAAACAAATCACAGCTACATAATCCAACATCAAATCCTTGCCTACCCAAATTTCCATGAATGGCTGAAAAAGACTTAGAAAACAGCACGAGCATATCCCCGCAATCCAAGATATAATAAATGTAAATTTATTAAAATCCTTGAAATTCTTTTCTTTTGTTTCAACAACTAAACTATTCCCTATTCCTGCTGTGCAGGAAGAAAAAATTATAGTTACAAAACCTATTACAGAAGTAAGAATATAATAATAGTTCTGATAAATCGCAAGTATCGTAAGGCCTAAAAATGCTGAAATTACAATAGTATCGGCAGAATTAACCACAACTGCACCTATTTTAGACGTAAACAAATCTCTAATTCGCTTGTTTATAGTCTTAACATCATTTTCCGAAACTTTTCCCTCAGCTTTAAACTGCGGATATATTTTATTGGCAACACATGCAGTTGCAATATTTGTAAGTGCCTGTGTAATCAAAGCCACTATAACATAAATATAATAATCATGTAAAACCCACAAAACTAGTATTTGTAAACCATATTGAAGCGTATTTGTTATTAGCGCAACTTTGCTCACAACATCATTTCTTTGATGTGCTTGAAGAATGCTATTCTTATACGCAAAAAGCCAATATGATAAAACAGTAGCACAAAGATTAAGAAGATATAATACATATATATTTATACCTAATGGAACCTCTCCTTTTATTAAATGCGGAACAAAAGGAGTTAATACAATCCCTAATACTGCTATAACACCACCTATTATCCTATAATATGTTTTATATAATTGCATTAAAGCACAGATTGTTGTATTATCATCATCTGCTATAGGCTTATACATACTAAAAACCATCGCGCTACCAACACCTAATTCAGCAAGATTAAGAACAGACAATACTGAAGTAAACAAACTATTCAATCCTAAATATTGTATGCCCATAAAATAAATCATCGCTGTTCTCATAAGAAACGGAACAATTATTTGATATATTTTTAGAATAACACCAAACAATATGTTTCTTGCGGCATTTTTTGTACGTTCTATTTTCATTTAGTATAGTTCTCCTAAAATATAAGATATGCATCGGAAAGAATCATAAAACTTCTTTCAAAGCTTTATAAAATCGTTATGATAAAACGCTCAAACAGTATTTCTTGTTGCATTTTTGATAGTTTCATCTTCAATTATCTATTTCCTAAAAAACTACTTTATACGATTTTTACGGTCAAATCGTTGAAATATTTTATTAATTTCTCAAAACTGATTCTAAAAAACTAATTGCTTTTCTTCTTTCCATTTCAAGTTGTTTATAACCTTCGGAATAATCATGTTCCCACACATTATTTTGAATCCCACTATAATAATACTTTCTTTCAAGGTTAAATTTAGACAATAGTGTCTCCAAACGAGAATTCATGCTCTTTTCATTCCAGTTCCTATCAAAGACAAGAAAAGGTTTATTAAATAAAAAAGAAAACACACATGCATGAAATGAATCTGTTAAAACAATATCTGCATGATCAAATAGCCAGATGAAATTTTCGGGGGTAGCTGTTCCGACTATATCATCATTTAGATCTAGTAATTCATATACTTTTCTATTTTCCTTTACTCTTTCTAATACAGCACTCGCATCATCACATTTTGGCGACAAAAAATAAGTTAGAACATATCCTTCTTTTGCATTAACAGGTTTATTAGAAATTATTCTCCATTCCTCCTTAGTTAATAGCATTGTTGGATCGACCAAAACTTTTACTTCCCTTTTTATTAAACAATTAAGTATTCTTTTACCAGCTTCCTCGCGAACCGAAATATAATTAAACTTAGATAATTCCTTAGAAAATCTTTCCGTCCATTTTTTATTTAATACATCTGTGCCAAAAGAAGATGAAAAACTATTTTTTTTCTTATTATCTTGAATAAATTTAAGCAAGAACATTTCCTCTTTTTTATTATTAAACCAATTAGTATTCCAAACCTGGTCCGAACCAACAAAAAAAATGTCTTCCTTCATTTCCAAACCGTTTGTTTTTTTTATATACTTAATATTAAGTTTAGTCTTATTAAAAATATGAAATCTCATATTTTTTTTGTATCCATATTTCCAAAACGTTTTTTGTTTAGTAAATCTATATCTAGTAACAATATGAATTATATGCGCAATTCTAGTTTTAAAACTAATTATAGGCTTTTCCATTGTATATGATGTAACTTCGTTATTCATTCTTTTTAAAACTGCGTAAGTAGCATAATGTTGTAATTTATTTCCATAATTAGGAATTGGATCAACAATAGTAATTAACCCTACTTTCAATTAGTTAACCTCTTTTCATTCTATTTTTTAAATATATTTCTGGCAATAAAAAAATATATATATATATTTTTAAATTTGCTAAAATTGATCCTATTTTACACATTGATATACTCTTGATATTTTTTAACACTACTTTTCTTAATTCTATACTTTCTTTAAAATTACATTTATCTAAATAAATAGATAGAACTTTTTTAATTCTAATCATAATATAATTATTAATAACGCCTGAATCAATCTTATTTAAAACAGTTGTTATTTTTTTTATCTTTTTAAGCGACTTATATTCACTCTTCCACAGATCTAAAACATTCCTTTTACAATTTGTAAGTCCTGATTCTGAATACGAATAAAAATATAACTGGGTATTTATTATTTTTACATTATTACAATGTAAATAATAATCAATGTTAAAACATAAATCTTCACCCAAATTCAATGATTCATCAAATTTTAAATCATTTTCAATAATGATTCGAGACCTATATACTTTATTCCAAGGTGTATTCATCACGTAAGAATTATATTTGTTAAAAAACACATCAAAAAAATCATCAATTAAATAAGTTTTGCATAATGAAGAATCAATTACATTTCCGTCAAGGTATTCCGAATAGCACGAAAATACTAAACAATCGTTCTCGCATAAACATCTTAATGATTCAGATATAATATCAGAAGATACACTGTCATCGGCATCAACAAAAAAAATAAAATCACCATTTGCTTTTTTTATGCCATAATTTCTTGCTGAAGATACCCCTCCATTATCTTTTCTAAAATATTTAAACTTTTTGTTTTTTATGCATTGTTTTTGGCATAGTTCTGATGATTTATCTGTAGAACCATCATCGACAATAATAATCTCAAGTTTTTCATAAGAAATCCGAGCTAAACTATTCAAACATTTCACAATCGTTTCTTGTTTATTATATACCGGTACAATTATTGAAACTAATTTATCCATCACCAATCCTCCTCATAATAACTCGTAAAATCTTACTAATACTTACTAAATCTCAGCTTTTCATAATATAATATATAATTATGTCCAATGAAATCATCCATGATTTTAATTCGTAAATTTCCTTTTCTTGAATATCCATAATCTTGCATCAACACGTCCCATTACTAGGTTATGCAACATATAAATATTTACTACCAAAGGCTAGTACTCTGTAAACCATAAATATAGAATTTTGATAAACCATGTTGCTACGTGATAATTTGATTAATACCTACAGAACTGAATCCCTGTTTAGGTTTTACTAAGCACTATATTCATGTTAATATCTAGATATAATGAAATTAATTTCTCAAAGTTTTATTTCTAAATACAACAAATAATTTATATAAATATAACATAACACTGCTACGTATAAATATTCTTCTTTTTATTTTTTCAACCGCACTCAAATTCAAATATTTAAGAGACTTTTCATAAGTTTCTGTATATCTTTTAATAATCGGCCTCAAGTATCTCCTATCTTTATTATTATTTACATACACAACAATACTAAACAAAGTCCCAAAAGCTTGTTCTTCTGCTTTTGGAATCAAATATAACCTTCCAGTTTTTTTAGCAAAATCAATTCTATTTAAAGCTGCAATGGCTCCATCAGCATGTCTAACATTTACTCGATTTCCCATAATACTTTGTTCTCTTTGTGTATAAAAATAAAGCTTATCATCTATTATCGAGATTAGATTTGCTTTTTCATATAATAAAAATGACACAAAATTATCTTCATGTAATTTCCCAACTGGATATCTAATATCCGAAAAAATCTCTCTTTTATATAGCTTATTCCATGCAACTCCTAAAATCCAACTCACATCACTAACATCGTACATGTGGAATATTTCTTCATTTGAAAAAGTTCCTCTTTTTCCCAGCTTTTTTTGAACTTGTAGCATTTCCCCGTTCTCGTTCACATATAGATATGGACAAATACTAATATCAGCATTATTTTTAATAAGTGCAATATATAACTTTTGAATCATTGTTAAATCAACATAATCATCACTATCAACAAACAGCAAATATTCCCCATTTGATTTTTTTATTCCATAATTTCTCGCATCAGATAATCCGCCATTGTTTTTGTGATATACAAATACTCTATTATCTAAATTGACATATTCATCACATATTGAAGGGCAGCCATCATCACTACCATCGTCAACTAATATAATCTCAATATTTCTATAAGTTTGATTAATTATGCTATCTATGCATCTACGCAAATATTTCTCCACGCGAAAAATTGGAATAATAACCGAAATTAATGCCTCTTTCATAATATATTATACAATCAAATATAATTGATTATATTCCTTTCTAATAATTTCTAAAATTAACTTCTGATTTCGTCAATCCTTTCAGTTCACTTATGTAGACTCCTAATTTTTAATAAAATATTCATCAAAGCAGTTTTTATATACTCATACATAAGCAGTGAAGGTGTATTCAAACCATTATATTGAATTTTTCGGTTAATTTCTCTTAACCATTTAAATTGATTAAATGAGAAGCTATATGTATCAACTACCACCAATGGCTCATTTCTTTTGACATCATCAATTAATTTTAACCATTGTTGAACTACTTTTTCAATTGAAAAATGCTTTCTAACAAAATGATAACCATTTGTTCCAATTGTATTATTAAAATTATGATTTGTAAGTAATCTTGTAATTGCAGAGATTAATTCTCTTTCATTATTAACTAGTATACCTGTTTTTCCATTGACAACAGTATCTAACAAGCCATAGCCTTTTTTTGATACAACAGGAATTCCCAAAGCTTCAAATTCTGTTGCCACAATGCAAAATGTTTCGCTTTTACCAGAAGGATTAGCAACCCCCACGGACGTTTTCAACATTACCTCTTGTTTTTCATTTCCTCCAATACTACCTAAAAAATGTACACTAGATAAAATGTTGCCATTTTTATCTAATAAATATTTCATAAACCTTTTTTCATACTTTTTATCAGCTAAACCATACTGGCCTAATTCGACATTTTTCCCCATATTCCCTGTACCCAATACATTTAATTGAGCATTTGGAACCAATTTACATATCTTTTTCCATGATTTAGCCAATATATGAAATCCTTTCTGATTGTTCAAAGCACCAATATATGTTACAGTCTTATTATCATTTTTAATTCTCTTACCCTTAAAAGTTTTAAAATCTAGTGCATTATATATATATGTTGATTTAAAAAATATTTCATGATCTCTTAATCTTTCATACTGTTGCCTTCCAACACATACAAATCTTTTAATTTGTCTATTCTTTGCGACAGAATTTGCAAGTTTATAATTCTCAAAATTATGAGACCAAAGAATCAGCTTTACTTTATCATTATTAAATGATTGATATAAATCAGCATTTTCGTTACACGCTCTTAAAACAAGTACTTCAACACCTAATTCCACTGCTTTAATAAATGCTTGTTTCTCATCTTTACATAAACAACTATGTAAATAAGAAGGCATTTTATCTATACACGGTGCAAAAAGGTAGATATCATGATATTTGGCTAATTTACACGCAATAATCCAAATCATATACTGAGTTCCTCTAATGCCTGGATTGCCTAATTCTGGCCTCGAAAAATCCACTTTATTATATAATTTGTTTTCTAAAAAAAAACCTATTTTCATATATTTTCTCCTAATGTTATTATGCCTTGAAGAATTTTCAATAATCATTCGTTATCGCCAAATATTTTATCAAATCATTTCAATTAAGTTCTCTTTTTCGTTATTATCTGTGGAACAAACTTTTTCGCACTTAATAGCTTTGGATAAAGCTGATAAGATCGATATAAAAAGCCAAAATTTACCATCAATTAAATAACTACCTGAAACAAAAAATTTTAAAAAGCAAGTTACAATGAATAATATTGCTATTTCTCTAATACTTAGATTTTTAGTTACAATTACTTTCATAATCATAGCGAACAGAACAATCAAAAATATAATGCCTATTATCCAGCCCCATGACATCAAAACTTCATATATAATATTATGTGGATATGCAAATCCCATACAATATCTACGATCTCCAAAAAAGCCACTAACTTCTAATCCCATACAATTTATCCTATTCCTACAGTTTTCATAAAGAATGTTTCTCGTTTCCGCTTCAAACAGTTTACCTTGAATCAAACGCTGAACAATATATGAATTATTTAGTATAGAAATATGTGCAATACTATTCATAAAAGAATCATAAAACAGAAAAATAATTCCTGCCATAACGCCAACTAAAAATAATGTCAACATATTCTTTCTCGAAGAAATTCTTTTAGTAAATAATTCATACAAAATAATATATATTATTATAAACAAAAAAGCTGCTCTAGCTCCAAAAATCAAAATAGTAATTAATCCAGTAAAGAAAAAAAGCCAGCTTTTTAATGATGAAATCGACCTTGCTTTACGATATATTACAGCAATAAAAGGTAAAAGAGCATAAGAAAAACCCATATAAACCAAATAACTTGAATAATCCAGAAATAACAAGATAAAAACAGCGAGGGAAATTGCTATTTCACCAAACTTTTCAAATATTCTATAAAAGTCACGCCAATCATTAATGTTTTTAATATATAATATTGAAATAGGGAAAAAAAACACATAAATAATAAGCATATCTTGCTTAAACAAAAATTGCCTTGAACCAGAAAAAAGAAAATACGACAATATAAACGGAATAATCGACACAAAACACAACAAGACATCATTAATTCTTATATGTTTAAACCCTTTGATTAATATTATCAATAATGAAACTATGTATATAAATGTCGTAATTAAAGAAGGATTGCCAAGCTTAAATTGATTAACTATTACATTAAAAAAATCAACAATAATAGGTAATAAGAATACGTAAGCCAAAACCTCCAATTCAAAAATCGTTTTTTTACATTTATTATCAACCTTATTCTCCATTTCTATTCATCTCATCCACGTCTTAATTAATTGAACAATTCCTTTTTTTTCCGCACTGATTTTTATATGCATTGTAATGTAAGCTAATAGATACATTTTATTTTTTGCTAAAAATAATATTGCTTTTTGATATTTTCCTGTTTTTGAATTATTAATAAAATCACAAATTCTACTTTTCTTAATATAATTATATATCCTTTTTCTCCGCTTCTTAAATGATAAATTAGCTTTAGGTGAAAACGTTAATTCACACGCTTTAATAACACCACAAATATATTCACAATCAATCCACTCTCTTGTCTCATAATCATTTTTATTCCATTTTAAAATAGTATGTTTACGATCGTTCCTTAATCCAATTACAGCTTTTATATAATCTACTGGATATTTATCCCATTCTTTTTTTAAATCATTAGTATAATGTATATAGAGAATGTCTTCAATAAAATGTATTGACTCAACATAACACATATATCGTGCAATGAAAGCTTCATCTTGGTGACGACGTAATGAAGGAAATTCAATACTATACTTTTTAATTATTTCCAAATCAAACATCTTATTCCAAGGAGCACCTTGTATTGGATATTTAACTTCATATCCAATATAATTAGAATAGTGTTGTCGAGTTGTTTCTCCATCTAAAGTCATATATGGATACTTTTTTTGAGATACAACCTTTCCAGACTCGGTCTGACTTTGAAATCCAAAAACTAATAAATCGCAGTCACTATTTTTCATTTCATGAAACATGATAGAAATCGCATTATCAATTAACAAATCATCGGCATCTGGAAAAAAAATATATTTTCCAGATGCTTTCTTTATACCATAATTTCTAGCTGGACCAGAACCCTCATTAGTTTTATGATATACAAATACATTTTTATATTTAACAGCAAGTTCATCGCAAATTTGAGGTGTGTTATCATTTGATCCATCATCTACAATTATTACCTCAATATCAATATCATTATTATTTTCTAATATTGACCTTACACATTTTGTAATAGTATCTCCCATGTTATAAACTGGTATTACTATGCTTATTGAATACTGCAAATTAATCACCTTTCTTCTAAAATGTGCTTACTGTTATTTTCATATGCACTTCGAAGATCATTCCGATATAAAGTATGCTCTCCATTTTCTTTTATAAATTTACTCCAAGTTGAAATCTCATGTGCAGGATTACCTCCTATAATGATACCTGACTTAAAAACACTTTTTGTAACTACACTTCCAGCTGCAACAATTACATTATCCACTAATGTTACACCATACAATAATGTACTTCTTTGACCTATAAAGCAATTATTTCCTATTTTTATTTTACCATATATATTAGGACATTTATTATCAACTTTTGAAATACTATTATCATGAGTAATAAGAATTACATCACCTGAAATCGTTACATTATTTCCTATTTCTACTAAAAATGGTTCTGTTGTCATAATGTTGCAACATATATTGCACCCTTTTCCTACAGTCATTCCATATTTTCTAAAAAAATCACTTATAACTTCTTTATTATTTTTCAATATCTTAGATTTAAACTTTGAAAAATAATATCTTATTTCATACATATAATTACCTCATAATAACCGTTTTTATTTTCATAAGAGTTTTTTTCATACAATAATAAAGTGCCCTTGGTGAACTAAAAACAGCTAAACAATAATGAATTCCTTTTTTATAATCTCCATTTTTCAAAAAAACATAGCCTATTTCATATTTATGTAACGCATATGCACATTCAACATCTTTTTTGTCCATTTTTTTTAGTATTGATCTAATAGAATAAAAGAATCTCTTTTTGTGTTGAATTAGTTTATAACCATCTGGTCGATTTTGTGCATCACTTACATCACAACAATGCAAAAATTCATCAACTTCTTTTAATTTATAATGATAGGTAAACTCAATAATTAACTGCAAATCTTGATGTCGATACAATTTCTCGTCAAAGTAACCTGTTTTATCCAACGCTTCATGACGTAAACATAACGTACCAGTTGCTACATCAGACAATAAAAATAAAACATCTCTATAAATATTTCCATCATTATACTTCTCTGTTTTTCCGATCACTTTTTTGTTACTATCAAAAAAGCGATATTTACATGATACACCACCCCAATCATTAGGTAGTTTACTAAGGCTCTCTACTTGTCTTTCTAGTTTTTCTTTTTCCCACCAATCATCATCGTCTAAGAAAGCTACATATTCTCCTTTTGCTTGTTTAATCCCAACATTTCTTGCCACCGCCCCGTTAATATGTTTTTTTTGTATAATCAATCTAAATCTTGAATCGTTCTCAAATTGTTTCACTCGTTTTTTTAAATCTTGAGTAAATTCATCATCCGGCTCATTATCATTAACCAACAATAATTCTAAATTGGTATATGTTTGATCTAAAACACTTTTTATAGCACGAATTAACTTTTCAGATCTTTTATATGTTGGCATTATGATGCTAACTAATCCGTCGACATATTTCACCATCTTAATTCCTCGCAAACTTTCTAAAGACCAAGCCACGAATCTTATTTGGTAGCAGCCTTTGTATTATCACTCGTTTTCCAACATTACAAATAAAAGTCATAAATCCAATCATTTCCTTATCGAGCATCAGTTTCTGTAAACCATACTCGCTTTGGAAGTACTTCTTACCTCCACGTCGCTGATACATATCTTCACCAACACGAACATTAACTAACACTGTACCTGTATTAGCAAATACGGCATTATTTAACTGCATTCTAATCCAAAGATAGTAATCTTCGTTCCAAAACCAGTCCAAGTATCCACCTGCAGCTTGAACTGCTGATTTCTTATACATTACTGATACGTGATTGAATGCGCATCGAGTTTTCATATATTCCTTTATTGCCGAGTCCTTCTTTGGTACTGTTCTTTTGCCTACAATATTATCTTCATCACCGATAAATTCGGTAATATCTCCTCCAACAATATCGACATTTGAATGAACGTTGAAAAACTTCAACAGCTGCTCAAATCTGTCAGGAACTGATACATCATCACTATCCATCCTTGCAATCAATTCATAAGATGCATTTTCTACAGCCAATCTTAAAGCGTTACCAAGCCCCTTGTTATTTTTTAAGCGCAAAACCTTGAAGATCGGATAAGCTTTTCTATATTTATCTATTACAGCATTCAAATCATCATTTAAAGGTCCATCACACACCAAAACTATCTCTGATGGTTTTACTGTTTGCTGCTCTGTAATACTCTGAAGAGCTCTGTCAAAAAATATAGCTTTATCTTTTTGATATACTGATATTGCCACTGAAAAAGGTGAAAACTTCATATTGATTTTTTAACTCCTATAAATTAATTCAACACATAATCTTTAGCTTCTTTCTGCTTCTGATCGTATTCAGTCTTATCAATTCTTCCTTCACTAAGCAGATAATCACCATAATCAGCAGCAGTCGCCATTTTATCCATTGTTATTCCTTCTTTCTTGAAGACCTTCTCTACTGTATGAAAGATAATCTTCGCATCTTCCATAAAAGTGATGCCATTTTCTAAATATTCAATATCATACTTGAGTTTATTATCCCAAGACAAACCGTTTCTTCCATTACATTGAGCCAATCCTGTAAGTCCTTGTCTAACAGAATGTCTCTTTCGCTGTTCAAGACTCATAAACACCATATCTCTAACGAGCTGAGGACGAGGTCCTACAACAGCCATGTCTCCCTTTATTATATTGAAAAGCTCAGGCAGTTCATCGAGACTTGAAGACCTGAGACGCTTACCATAAGATTTTAATCTCTGCTCATCTGGAAGAAGATTTCCGTCAGCATCCTTCTCATTCGTCATAGATCTAAACTTTATGAGTTTAAATACTCGCTCCTTACCAGTTCTCGGATCTATTCTTCCAGGACGATCCTGTGTGAAGAAAGGATTGCCTTTCATATTAACAGCTCCTGCAATAATTAAATAGAACAATATTGGACTCAGTGCAATTGTAGCACCGCAGGACAGGAAGCAATCAAGCGGACGCTTAATGAAACGCTCATAGATACCAGTCGGCTTTCTGAAGAACTTTGCTCCTTTATACTTGATCTCATCTATACGCTCAGCAATGAAAGCAAACACAGAAGCAAGAGTTGCTAAAGCTATGATAACTTCAATGATTTTTAACAGTATCTTTATCACTTTCACTCGTCCAACTCCCTGAAAACATTATTTGTTAATCTCTGTGTATTCAACCACAGTATTTGCATGACTCTTCTCATTCGAAACACCTGTGAATAATCTCAATCACAACATCCTGCTGTTCTTCAGTCATCTTAATATCACTTGGTAAGCACAAGCCGCGTCTAAAAATATCAGCACCAACGTCCATGCACTCTTCTTTTATGTAAGCATTACTCTGTCCTCTACCACTACCGCAACTTGTAATAAAAGCGTGACTTCTATAGATAGGCTGCATATGCATCGGTTTCCAGACAGGACGACCTTCTGTATTAAATCTTGAAAGTGCATCAAGAATCTCAGCAGGACTGCTTTTTCCTGTTTCGTACTTCCAAAGTTGATCCTGTTCTCCACGAACCATAGGAGCCATAGCATCTTCATCAATCAACATACAACTCAACCAATAGTTCGGATTTGAGTTACGAGTATCAAAAGAATTCATAGTAACAGGAAGATCTGCAAGTCCATCTCTATATCTTTCATAGATTCTCTTCTTGCCTTCAATATGCTCCTCAAGGTAAGGGATCTGTCCTCTTACCACACCAGCAATGATATTGGACATTCTATAGTTATATCCAAGTTCTTCATGCTGATACCAAGGAGCAGCTTCACGACTCTGTGTTGACCATTTACGAATCTTGTCAGCATCAGCTTTGTCTGAGCACAGGAGCATTCCTCCTGAACTTCCTGTAATAATCTTATTTCCGTTAAAAGATATAACCGAATAATCGCCGAAAGTACCTGTCTGTTTGCCCTTATATGTTGCACCTAAAGACTCAGCTGCATCTTCAACTATTAATGCATTATGCTTATCAGCTATTCTTCTAATAGCATCAATCTTTCCGGGTGTACCATACAAATGCGCAACGACAATAAGCCTTACATCAGGATAAATCTCAAATGCTTTCTCCAAAGCATCAGGTGACATATTCCAAGTATCAGCCTCTGTGTCAATGAACACAGGTTCTCCACCCTCATATGTGATTGGATTTACTGTCGCATCGAATGTCATGTCAGATGCAAAAACCATATGTCCTTCCAAACTTCCGTGTCCAACCTTCGGAATTCCATAAAGCTTCTCACCTGCAAGTCTTATAGCTAAATGAAGAGCAGAAGTTCCGCAAGAAAGTCCAATGGCATGATTCACCCCTATATATTCAGCCATTAGTTTCTCAACTTCATTGATGTTCTCACCAGCTGTTGTGATCCAGTTCTTATCAAATGCGTCCTTAACCCACTTTTGCTCATCGCCGTGCATTGTAGGCGATGCAAGCCAAAGCTTAGTTTCAAATGGTTCAATGCCAGCAAATCTGGAATCGGCATTAAACAATGTTCCTTTAGTTATTCTTATTTTTTCTTTAACCGCGCTCACACTACTCATAATCCTCATACTCCTTTATAAATAATTTTTTAAAGGTTACTTTATTGACCTCACTCCATAATCAATAAAGTACTCCAATGTCCCAAAAATCTTAAACTCTATATCTCTCTAAAACTTTATCAGAAAGCCCGATAATATCAGGCTTTACTTTCTTTTTCAGCAAGTCCCAATTTGGCTTGCGGTCATTAGTATTATGAGCATCACTTCCGAAAGCAAATCTCTTTTCGTCAGCTATTATACGCTTTACAAGCTTTTTCTCACTCCAACTTGAAAACGCTTCGTTATTTATCTGCATTACAGCTTTTGTTGAAAGCAATTCCTCCATTTCATCCTTACTGTAGTATTCAAGGTAACGATGAACGTGTGCCAACATCACCTTTAAGTTGAACTCTGCGCCTATATTATATATTTCCTCAGACATCCATTTAGCATAAGCTCTGTACGGCAGCTCCAGAAGTATCATTCGTGTGCCCTCAACAGCAAGCTTTTCGATATCGGGAAGTTCGGAAATACCATTCTCGACTGCTACCTCTGCACCGAGTATAATATCCTTTATCACAGACTTGTCCCTGATTTTTTCAAAAGCCGCCTGTCTCTTTTTCAGGAACTCAGCCACTGATTTTTCACGGTGTGCATAGAAATGTGAAGTTGCGACTATTCGCTCAACCCCTTGTTCTTTCATCATCTCTATCATCGCAAGTGATGTATCTACATCTTTAGCCCCATCATCAATCCCAGGAAGTATATGACAATGATATTCAGTCATTATTTCTTACCTTTCTTTTTGACATTTTTCTTCTTGGAATTATTGTTTGTCTTTGTGGAAGAAGTCTCCTTCTTAGTAGTCTCTTTCTTGACTGTTTCTTCTTTCACTTCCTCAACTGTATCATCATCACCTATCTCAGGTTTTGAACCATAATATCCATAGCCACCATATCCGTAGCCATAGCCCTTCTTATAGTAGTACTTACCTTTGTACTTACTTGAATAATAGCCGCTCTTCTTCATCTTGATATCGTTCATGATAAATCCAAGCATATTCATCTTTGCAAATTCTATCTTCTTTATAGCATCTTCAGCATCTTCATTTGTAGTCACTCCATATCTGAGAACAACAACGATACCTGAAACATATTTTGCAAGCTCCATAGCGTCCGTAACCACATTGACAGGCGGAGTATCAATGAGTATCATTGAATATTCCTCGCTGAGCTTTTCAAGTATAGCTCCCATATTATCAGAAGCAAGCAACTCTGACGGGTTAGGCGGTACAGGACCTGCTGTCATTACGTCAAGGTTTTCCATAACGTTTTTATGGATACATTCTTCAAGGCTGCACATCTTACTGATAGCAGAAGAAAGTCCCTTTTTGTTTTTCAGACCGAATACCTTATGCTGTACAGCCTTACGCATATCGGCATCTATGAGAAGTATCTTATTGCCGCCCTGCGCAAGAGCAATTGCTATATTTGAAGATGTTGTGGACTTACCTTCACGTGGATTTGCGGAAGATACTGCAAATATCTTCTTGTCCACCGTTGAAAGTGCAAAGCTTATATTAGTACGTATCGACTTGTAGCTTTCAACGACATTGAATGGAACGGATTTATCCGTGAGCTTTACGTGCTCGTCCTCATCACTGTCCTTCTTTTTCTTTTCAACGCCAAAGGCTGCTATCTCACCGATGATAGGCTTCTTGAATTTATCTGCAACTGTATCTGTATCCTTGACTGTATTATCAAAGAAGTCAATAAGGAAGATTATCATACAAGTCAGCGCAAGTGCTGCCATAGCACCAAGTGCTGCGTTCTTCTTCATGTTAGGAGCTACAGGAGCGTTATAAACCTTAGCCCTGTCGATAGTGTTTATAGAACCTACGCCAACTGCTTCCTCAACGTAACTGGGAGCAACTTCTGTAAGGTCGTTACACAAAGCTGCAGCTACTTCTGCATTCTTTGTAGTGGACACTATCTTTACAGCTGATGTATCCTGAACTGAGCTTATCGAATAGCAGTCACGGATAGATGAAGGAGATATCTTTCCGTCTGACATACCGAAGTTCTTGCTTAAAGTGTCTGCATCGAACTGCGTCAGCAGCTTATCGCCTACAGCGTTCATTACAGCATCATCTTTCAACACTTCCATATATGTATTTACAAGCTGCTTGGAGTTGCTTATATTGTTCTGCTGATTGGCATTTTCGGTTATCCCCGTATAACTCTGGACATACATCGAAATATGAGAAGAATATTTCAGCGGCATTACAAATTTCGAGTAGCAGAAAGCTGCCGCACCGCCGATTATAGTCACGATAATAAGCAGCCACAGCTTGCTTAAAAGTAGTGAAATGATGTCCTTGATAGAGTAGCCGTTATCCATTTTTTTAAAGTTCCTTTCCGTCGCTGAATTATATTATTATTTCATTTATACAAATCCGAAGTGATTTTATCATTAGTAAATAGATTGTCTGATTATACAATTAGTAAATTCGTCGGACTATTTATAAATTTTTCATATGATGTGATATGATTAATGATACCACATTTTTGCCAGTTTTACAAGAAGAATTGACGATTTTTGTCAATCATCAACAATTATTATTTTTTTTCGCTCCGATTATGCACATTTGCTATATCTTTTTCGTGTTTATATTTAAAATTTCGTATATTTGCTGTATTTTAATACAAACAGTATAGTAGGTTTTCAAACATATATATTCCATATATGTTAACAGATTACATATTTGATAAATCATATCATCTTTCAAGTAGTAATACCAAACAAATATAATTATGATTTTTCTCCTCGTCTGTTAATATGATTAAATTAATAAAATAACAACTGATTTTCACATTTGCTTTTATATTCCATATCGGGCAGTAACAGCTACGCAAAATAAAAAAACAAGGACTTCCCATTCGGAAAGTCCCTGCTCTGTTACCCTGTCTTTTGTGTATTATCAGCCTGCTCCTCACTGTGCTTATGCCTGCTTATCAGCATACTTCCAAGTACATTTGCGGCTTCTGTATCAGCCTCTGCAATGCAGTGAAGATACTTGTTTGTTGTACTGATATCAGCGTGTCCCAGACGTACTCTGACCTGCTGCAAATTTACTCCGCCATACAGCAGCAGCGTTGCCGACGTATGTCTCAGGGAGTGAAATTTACGGTGCTTGAGCCCGTTCTTTTTAAGGAACTTGCCAAACCACGCTGTCGGAGTCTGAGGGTTCATAATGTTGCCGTTCCACTGTGTGAACAGCCATTCATCGCCTATCCATGCAGTACCAAGTCTCATGCGTTCGCGTTCTTTCTCAGCTTTCAGAAGCTTTATAAGCTCAATGCAGTCTTCGGTGACTGTTATAGTGCGTACTTCGTAATCCTTCGGTGGCTTTAATGCTATAGGCTTGCCCTTGCACTTATAGGCACTTCTTTCGATAGTTACCTTGTTCGTATCGTAATCAATATCACTGAATTTCAGTGCTATCAACTCACCGAGACGGCACCCCGTAATAATAGCGAGATACACAAGACATTGATATTGTAATTCTTCCTGCTCCAGACACTCAAGCATCTCAGCAGCCTCCTGCTTCGAAAATATCTCCACTTTAGGAGTTACCATTTTCGGAAGCGTCAGTTTTTTCGCGTCAGCAGGGTTCATAGGTATTATATCAAGCTTCACCGCTTGAGTAAGCATAGATTGCAGAATAGCAAGCTTCTTTTTTATGGTCGCAGGCGAAGTATCAGGCTTCTCCTTCTGAAGATAGCGCACAAATTGCTGTATGTGCGCACTTATGATTTCAGAGATCTTCATATGCCCCAGCAACGGGATTATTACTTTCTCAATGATGGAACAGTAGTACTCAAAGGTTCTCGGAGAAAGGATATCCCTCTTGATATCGAGGTATATCGGTACGAATTCTACCAGCTTTAGCGAACGCTGAGAACCTGCAAGGCCATTCTTGACCTCGTCCTCAAACTGTAAAGCTACCCTCTCCGCTTCCTTTGCTGCCTGCTTTTCAGTCATACCGCGCGGTACCTTCCATGTCATAGTCTGGAAACGCTGCCTTCCGTCAACGCCGCAGCCGTCAGAAACTCTGATACGGTATGATATGATGATACCGTCCTTGTTCATGTTAGCTTTTATGTTAGCCATTTTATCGCCTCGATATCAGTTGTTCATCATCTGATAATGAACGGGATAGGCTTAACAACCGCAATATCAGTTGTACTCAAAGTGCAGCTATTGAAATAGTCAGCCACACTTTGCTGATTTATCAGTATCTTCTTACCTGCACGTGTTGCCTTTACAAGTCCCTGCAGTGCAAGCTGACGTGCATGGTGCTCGGCAATACCGAAGTTCTTAGCGGTTTCCTTGATTCCCAGCATTACGGGAATATTCTCGATTGTTTTAACATTTTCATTCATTATGATCTTCTCCTTTTCGTTATATATATTCGTTATCTCCTTTACGGGGATAACGAATTTCTTGATTATCATTTTCCGCACATATCTGCTACTTGCAGATATGTGCAGTTCATTTAAATAGCATTATCACCTTTTCAAATTAAATTTCTTCAAAACAGGATTTTTCAGCTCGTTTGTCGCAGGTGTTGCAGCTCGTACTGTCTTGACATCAACGTACACTTTATAGTTTACAGCTTGATTATTTATCGCTTTTTCATCAGGAAGGCTGTCCATATCATACGAAGGACGGTATGTAATACCTAAAAAAGCCGTTTCAAGTTTAACATTCGTTCCATAATACGTACTATAAACATCCCCAATGACAGCACAGTGAAAGTCAGGAAGTGTCCTGATGACATCTTCATCAAGCTTTGTGAACTTGGCTACAGCCTTTACGCACTCTTCGCCAAGAGGTCTAAAGAGTATATGTGTGCCGCAGTATTTATAAACCGTTGCAAGACTTTCATTCATATAGTCCTGCGATGCGAGAATAACGGATATATCAAGCTTTCTTACTCTGCTGAGTATGCTGACAAGAGTACTTTTTTTACCATGGTTAAAAGTCTGAACCTCGTCAAGTATCACAGTCATCTTACCGTTCCTGTTCTTGTCCTTATAAGAATACAAAGTGTCGAGCAATATATCAAAGGTATTCACCATAGGATTAATAGCAGCATTTCCGCTTGAAATGACCAGGACTTTTCCCTTAGCAGAGAGACGGTCGCCCCAACTCAATGCTGTATTCTGCTGCATATTTACTATACTGAAAAGTGCCCTCAGCTTTATAGCCAGCTTCTTTTCATCGTCGTTCTTGTCGAATGCAGCCGGTAATACGGCAAGTTCAGAAATAGTGCTTATTTGATTTTTTTCAAGCAATTCAGTCACTTTATCAACAAGAATGAATTTCTGATTTGGTCCCGTCAGATGCAATCCTGATATCAGAAGGCTCGACAGTTTTTGCACACGCTGAGCTGTATTTTCACAGTCATCAAAGTCCATAATATTTACAGGCCAGCCTTGCGTCGATAAATCCCAGAATTCGAAATGTTTAGCGATTATTTCTTCCGGAATATTATGTGCAAGCAGTTCTTCCTTCAGGAAAGCATTCGTCGGATCAAGAACAATGACAACATCATCACTCTTTACCCTCTGAACGACCTGCTGCATCATCCAGTCTGTCTTGCCTGAACCAGGAGCACCAGTCACAGCGATGAACGGAGTACCGTGTTTGTAATCCGTTATCACCTGACCAGCATACATATCTAACCGCTCGTGCTTAACAAATCGGAAGAAATTATCAATATGCTCATCAAGCTTGTGGAATTTATCCGATGCAACTTTCTCATCAATGACGAGATTTGCTTCCTGAGAAAGCCAATCTCTTGAGAACGTTAAAAATCGCCTTGGTTTCTTACTACTGTCTTCAGTTTGAACCTTCCAGATTCTCTGTTCATCCTTAGAGTTCGGATACGTCAGTAAGTCACCATCGGATATTAAATCCTCCTTTGCCTTATTTATACCTACTGGAACATCTGAATTAGAGTAAATTTCATCACTGAAAAGATCCTCCGTTAAACAGAATGAACCATCACTTGAAATCATAGCCTTATCAGGAGTCCAGAAAGGCGGTCCGACCTCTAAACCTATATCTATTTTTCCAGTACTTATTGCCGTGCTTGCTACAGCACCCATTGTTTTGGCATTATAGCGGCTAAAAGACGTTCTTTCCTTGACCTCATTGCAAAGCCATTGAAGCATAGCTTGTATATCAGCCTCAGTCAGAATGCCGCCTTCCTTCAGCAGAATAGCTGTAGAAAGAAACATTACTGCCGAGTTACTCTGACTTCTCCTCGGAAGCGTCGCTGCCATTTTCTTTGCTGCAGTTATCACTGCTTTTATGCGCTGCTTAACCGCACCAGGATTTTTCTCAGCATTTTTCACGATATGATAGTCGAGTTCTCCCAACAACTTCTGAACCTGTTCAAGATTTTCAATTTGAACACGCTCGGTTAGTGATAGCTGATGTATAGACAATTCTTCAGACAAAACACCAGCGTTATCGATAATCAGTACCGGCACCATACGGTTAACCGAATCATCAACATAAGAGTTTGCAAAAAACTCAGATAACAACTCTTGTATGTTCTCTAATTTGTATTTCGAGCCTATTGCAGAAGAATGCCGAATGATCATTACACAATCAACATACCTCTTGATTTGTTCCTCGATATAAAGAATTCTTTTTGAGGAAAACAATACTTCAATAGAACGATGATTTCTGTTCTGTAGTCCAGCTGTCATATCTTTTGCAGTTGCATCGTCAGAAGTCTCAACAACCCAAAGCCTGTCTTGAACAAGCCCCTCTTCCTGAAATTGTGGCAACAGACGACTCATAGCTGAGATCACTGTACAGACCTTTACGGGAAGAGTATCCGAAAGCAGTCTGTTATAGTCGGCTGCAACTTCATTGAATGTGCGATTTGATTTATAGAGAATAATATCGTTATAAACGTTACGCATTCCCTTTTCTTTATACAGACGTTTGAAGAGAAGATTATCGTACTCAGATGAGCAAAACTTACAATCCCCTCTTGGAGTCAAACACCAGCCATCATGCATAGGAGGCGAATAAAAGTACACCGCCGAACACATAAGAAGTGAACGTCGAAACGCCTCAGCAACATATTTGGGTCGAAGCGACGTATCCTCGAGCTGTAACTCTGAAACTATTTTCCTGTCACTCAAGTCACCATCGAAAAAGACCAATGGGCGCGCTCGGCCTTTTATCATGATCAAATATGCATAGCAAATTCCCGGTCCCGAAGCTGCAACAATAAGGCAGCCAGTGACTTTGACAGCGGAGATAAACGTCGGTCCCTTTGTTTTGCATTGTAGCTGCCAATGCTCATTATATGGATTCAGCTCCAGATGCTTTTCATCGTAGGCTGGATCCTTTTTGACCTTATGATAAATGAAACTTGCCCCGTCAAATACATAGCCATCAAGTTCAATAGCTTCACTGAGAAACGGCGACGACTCTAAGAGTCTGTTTCCTTCCTCAAGCGTAAATTCCGCACGCACTGCTTCGGTGACCTCTAAGCGAAGTGCCTCCATTTTTTCAGCACACTGCTCAGCAGCTTTAATGTCTGAAAGCTCTCCTACTATAGCAGCCAGTTCCTCTTTATGTTTTCCGACCAATCTACTGAAATCGAGATCGTCACGTGAAATGCCCATTGCAACCTCTTCAAATGACTCATACATTTGTAAAACCTCCTGTTGTCTAAAATATTGAGGAATTACTTCCTACTATGGAAATTATATCAGATATGAACGCCTTTTCCAAGAAATCGGAATTTCCTACCACAAATCCCGTAATACAAACAAAAATCCTCATGTATTAAATACACATGAGGATTTTATGGCTATATTCTGTTATAAAAGAGGAAATCTCATTTCCTCGTCATACCTACAATCTTTATAAACAAAATTGTCTTATTTTTGTTGCTTTTCGCTAAATTGCTTAATGTGTGGCAATTCAAATTCATCAAGCATCATATTCCAATATTTGAGAGAAGTATCTGTATACTTGAGCAAAAACTTATACGCTGTCTTTTGCAAGCCTATATCAGGTATACCACCAACTGTTTTTTCTATAAGTAATGTGCTTACTTTAGGACTCGTTTTACACGCTAAACATATAAGCATAACTGTATCAATATTATCCGGCACTTGTTGACCGTTTCGATAATTCTGAATAGTTTTGTCACTACAACCTAAGACCTCAGCTACTTCAGCCTTTGTTAAGCGAGGCTTTGAGGCTTTATCCATAATATATGTAAATATTTCAGGAAACTCTTTAATTCCTTTTGCCTCCATTTTATGGATAAGCTCAACGCCCTTTTTGTCTTCTTTTTCAATTTCATCTTCTATCATATGTTCTATAAGAGATGAAAGTCCGTTTGTTTTCTTATTATAATAATACTCACTTGTTTCTGAGAACTCTTCCTTGCACAAGTATTCTCTATGAAGATATTGCGAATAATAGTTTTCAGCATTTTTATCTTTTAAACAAAACTTTATGCAGCACTCATCAGCATGATTACGGGCAAAGTCAGAGAGAACAAATTCAACGCTATCAGTATCAAAGACAACATCGATATATTTTTCATTGAGCCTGCATACAACATACCCGAGGTAAATGTAGTTTCCTGAGCTTATAAGCGCAGCGAAATCTTTATTCTCTTGCACCAGCTTCTTATAGTCTTTAGGGTATATCACATATGTCTCGTTATCTTTAAGAGTCCCAGGCTGAAAATAGAACGGGGCATGCTGAATCTTCTTTCCGTTTTCTTCGTGTTCCAGAATAGTACCGTCAACAAAGTCATATCCCAACTGCCGCATACGCGCCTTTGCCACAAAGCAGGATACACCGTAGATTTTTGCAAACTTTATTACACAAGCCTGCATTCTATCTCCAGAATTTTCGTAGTATGTAGACGGATCATTGGCAATCTCATTGTTAACGGCATCAACAGTGCTTGAAGGGATAGCAAGCCTCATTGCAAGGGAATTCGCCTGCCATTCCGCAATACGCAGGGCTTTCTCAATATCAGTCATACTGTCAGAGATTATCACAGGCTTCGCTTTACAGTTCATAGTATCAGAGTCTGTGCCTAACAATACCAGGAGCTTAAAAAACTTCTGATGGAACTGCCAATGTACTAACTCATGAGCTATAGTTATTAGAAGCTCACCGTCCTGATCGTCATAGTATTTTTTCTTGTTTAAAAGGATAACCCCAGGCTTAGCGTGACCACTGACCTCTTGAAGCTGCTGAGTTTCTATATCATAATGATAAGTTTTGATGTCAGCCTCAACAAGGTTGATTCTTCCGAGGCAGTCATCAGGAAGGTCGGCAAAGAAAATCGGAGCATTCATGTTGCTGATGATCTTACCTAATGACAGTCCGTACCCGTTCATGCCAGCAAACATACTATAATAAGAAAAGAGTTCATTGCCTATGCGTTCTAAGTCTTCTGCCCTTACGTCAGGAAGAATGAAATGGTTTAGCAATTCATCATCACGAATATCACTCTTGTCACACTCGCCTACTTCTATAACCCGAATATCCTTAAGCTTCAAGTCAAGACTTCCGAAAAGAATGACTCTGTAATACTGCTTTTCAGAAGCAGTATCATTGCAGGCAACTGAAACCACGAGCTCCATTTTCTGATTACTGCGCTCGTCATCTGTGCAGTAAAGAGACTCGATATGAGTATTTCCATTTATGTCCGCATCATTATTTTGATGCTTCGTAATTGCTCCTTCAATGAGCTTAATTTGTTCGTGTTGCAGGTAATCTTTTAAGTTCTGATAGCAAGCCATACACCGATCCCCCTAACTTGATACACTGCCTATCATTTAATTTTTCAGAAGCGATTACGAATTTTCAAAAAATTCTTTTCCCAAAACACTCAAAAAGTGCCACTTTTTACGCCCTTTTGAAATTTATTTTTTTCAGAATTCGTAATCAACATCAAAAACTTCATTTTTCTTAAACCGTGCCCTTATTATCCCCAGAGAGCTTAAACGTATTTCCTACTTAAATTATATCATAGACTCTTATGAAAGTAAAGACTTTGCACATCTGCATATGCTTGATATCAATTTTTTCTTCACCTAAATAATAAAATATATTTACAAATCATGAATAATAGAACACGCCGCATTAAGCGGCGCAGTCTATATAACTATTCAGGGAAATGTGTTTTATTTATACTTTTCAATAGTTGAAGCAGGTATGAGTTGAAGCGTAGCAAGTGTTATCTGTTCAGCATTGTACTTCTTAACTTTATCATCAGTATCAACGTTGTCTGCATCATCATATCTCTGCTCATAGCATTTTCCGTCACTTGAACGTATGTAAATAAAAGTATCTTCAGCATCTATCAAGGTATCATCGCTTGTATGGTTGTCGTATCCGTGGGCGATAAGATTTTCGTTTTCATCAAATCTGAACATATAGCCGTTATCACAGGTTATAATTCTGTAATCATACTCTATGCTCGGATCTTTGTATGCATTTTCAAATGTTCTTGGCTTAGCCAGTTTTTCTATTCCGAAGCAAGCAACTGCGTGTCTGTGAGTGCTGATCCTGAGGTAACCGGGGAAAGAAAGACCGTATTCAGTCAGTTTTGCGTATCCTTCAATATTATCAGGAGTAAGAGGCAGCTGATAAGCGTAGTTCACATAATTAGTGTAGTTCATGTCAGCCTGTATCTCATTTATTCTGTCCGTTAATTTGCTGAATTCAGGGTATTGATCTCTGTATTCGTCTATTCCTGCAAATGCAGGTACATCTATAAGACCTCTTACGGTTTTTCCTTTGTATTCTCTCGGGATATAATCATAAATGTCAATCTTATTTCTCAGGTACATCATCTGCGTTATTACAATAGCTGCACAGCTGCCATTATGGTTATGGAAGTCACGGGCACCGTTATAATTTGTTTTGTTCTCGTTTATGATCTTATTATATGACTGGCTCTTGTCAGCCTTTATATACGGAACACCACGTTCTTCGGCATACTTGTTTGTATCAGCATCGCCGTAAATAGCAAATCCCGGTGCTACGTTTTCTCTGTCAATAAATCCGAGAGCATATTGGTTCAGTTCAACATTGCCTTCAACTACTGCGCCTTTTAAACTGCACTGGAAGAAAGCGTAGTCATCAACTTTAATATTTCCGCTGAGTACTACATATTCTACTCCAGAGGTGTTGAATGCTGCCCTGCCTATGTAAAGGCTTTCACCGTTTTCTCTCAGGAAAAGTACAGGCGTGCGCAGATTGGGAGTCTTATAAAATGCAAACTCACCGACAGTAGTTAAGGTTTTCGGCAGATCCATTACTTTCAGTTCAGTACAATTCTCAAAGGCGTGCTTACTGATAGTTACTGTATTTGTGAGTTTAAGATTTTCCAGTTTTGAACAGCCAGAAAATGCATATGCACCTATCTTCTTTACATCGAGCTCAGCACTACATACATTATATGCTCTGCTGAAGCTGTATTCACCGATAGACTCCGCTTTGATCTTTACATTAGTCAGAGCTCCGCACTTCTGGAAGCACCTATTACCAATAGTTGAAGTTGTGACGACGACATTTCGTAGGCTGCTGCATTCATTAAAAGCCTCTTTACCTATGGAATTGCATTTAGACGGTATGAAAGCCGTAAGTCCCGTATTTTCAAATGCATATGAACCTATATCTCCATATACAGGAGATATTGTACGATTTGATGAATTATAGAAATCAATACCTGTAAGATTATTACAGCCGCTGAATGCCGAATTACCTACAGAAAGCTCTGTATCACCAACCCTTACAAGAGAAAGGTTAGTACAGCCCTCAAATGCACTTTCACCTATATACGAGAGTGCGCTTCCGCTTTGAAAAGCAAGCAGAATATGTAACTCCCTGCCAAATTGAGTATATGTATAATATATATTATTGGTTCCGTAAAACGACACCTCGGTGATATTTGTCTGTCCCTGAAATGCATTATCAGCAACAGCTGTTACATCTTTTCCTTGTATCTGTTTAGGTATTTTTAATTTTGTATTAGCTTTGCTTGTTTCGCAGCCTGTGATGATCACGTGATTGTTATTGATAGTATAGCAGAGCTTGAATCCTGCAACATCATCGGTGAATATCAAGTCGTATCCCGACCATGTTCCCGATTTTTGAACAGTTCCGCTTTCAGCTGCTGATGCGACTAAAGTATCTTCTTTGACACCAGATATTACAGATGATGATGCGATTGGATTACAGATAACTGCTGCTGCACATATGCCTGCTATGCTGTGTTTGATCTTGCTATTCATAATATTCATTCTCCTTAAAAAATATTTTGATACGATAGGTGCGGATCATTTGCCTTTCGTTATCATATGCATATTATAAGGGACAAAGCATTGCAAATCAACAGTATTTTTGTAAGCTGTAATTATCTAATGGTAAGTTGTAATTCTAATGGGGTAAGTTGCAGCATCACTATTGTTTTCACACAAACACAGTACCCATTGATATCAATATACAGAACAGCTCTTCCGGCACAACGGCCGGAAGTAAAGCATATATAGCAAGCTGTCCTGTTAGAAAATAACTATTCAGATCACAATATCAGTATTTATTTATTACCACTGAGGAGAGAATATCCTCTTGAACCCTTCCTTTTTGTTCATGTTTTCATCTTGGTTTTTATCTGTATCCTGCATTGTTTTTCCTACAGAATCGAGAATCTCCAATAAACAGCTACTGCGTGTAGCATTTGCAATTCTCTGAGCAATGATAAAAAAGTTTTCGTCCTTGTCTTCAAATAGATCTCCGTCAAGATAGTTGGTGGTGGACATTATCACATGAGCATGATATAAAGAACTGCCTTGATCTGCTTTATGTACAGAAATTACCATCTGGTGATCACGCAGCAAGTACTCAAATATCTCCTTTGTGTACCTCATAGCAGTAAATGCGTCTTTCACCTTTTCATTCGAGAATGATATAATGAAATGATATATAGAGTTCTTTCCTGTGTTCTCCCATAGATCTGAAACAATCTTCATCTGTTGGTATACTGCAGTAGGATTGAACAACTGAACCCCATAGCATTGCCACATTACTTTTCTATCGTCCAGTGCATATCTAAGGGAAGTATATCTGTATTTTTCTCTCCCCTGTGTATGATGAATTATTTTAAATATTTCCATAGATCATTCACATCCCTCTGTAATTCTTTGATTATTTCAGGTGAATATCTCATCGCGATCGCGCAAGCACGATTAACAATGTTTTGTATCTTGATCACTATAAACGGTGTCAGTGGATGTTTATAGTGCCTAAGTCTATAAACAACTTCCTTGGAAAAGTCTGTACCCTTCTTCTCAGCTTCTCTCTCAATATCATTTATGATATCTTCCGGTATTCTTATGGGCTTTAAAATCGTCTTGATTTTATACATAATAAATTCTCCTTTAATATTTATTAAAAAATGCATACATTAAATATACGCGCACACGTGTATAATATAATTGTTATATTATTTAATATATAATAATTATTTATTATTATATAAATAATAATACAGGTATACATGGGCAAATGTATTACATTTTTTAATTCATAGTACTCATTTTCAAAAAAATAATATTATCGGCAATTGCAAGAGGTACAAAAAAACCTCTCATAAAGAGAGGATAAAAACTATTCAAAAAAATGATAGTTGATTATTTATCCAACTAACCAGCTCCGCCTTATGGATCACTTCGCCTTCACAGAGCGTACCAACAAGGAACGGAGACTTCGGATCATGTTGTCGGATATTGCGTCTTACATTTTCTCTGTTATAGTTGGCATAACAGTACTTACAGAGATGACCGCAGGTATCATAAGCGCCAATATCAGTACCGAGTACGCAGCTGCATTCCGCACGCTGGGATTTCTTTTTAGGTATATCAAGAGAACTGCCAATAGCTGCTTCAAATGTTTCCTGAGTCATACAGCCGTTACAGTCTACGCCATAAGGAGCAAGATCATTTCCCTCAGCGCAGGCTTTGATCGTTATGCCGTAACTCTTTCCTATCTCAACAAACGCTTTACCAATATCGATACGCTCCTGTGCAGTTACCGTTCTTGCATGTTGGAAGTTCCGCTTGACTTTTTCATACAGGTCAATGAAACTGATAACACATACTTCTGTATAACCTGAAAGAGTTCTGCACATTGTCTCGAAGTCAGATATGTGACGTTCGAGAGTATAGGTGCTGTCAATGAATATCGGATCATACCTCCATCCGATACAGTTGATACCTACATCTTCAGACAATGTTATGAAGTCCTGCATGACCTGCTCCTTAGGCGGAACATTCAGTTCAACATCATTACCGTATGGAGTTATCGTCACGAACCAGTACTGATGAAAGCGTTTGAGCTCGTCGATGTGTTTAAGCATCGGAGCAGGATTCTTGGTACAGAATGCTATGCAGTCAACTATCTCGGGATCAAGCTCATATCTGGTTATCCAGTCCTGACGGTATGGGTTACGCACAAGAACGTAGCCTTCACGTATTCTATTCATGAACCATTCAGAGTAAAATGCGGGGATATCCGTCCGCATACCTGTGTTAATTATCATTTTTCTTCCTTTTTCCTATCAGCAGTGGTTTGATATCACTGCTGATATTTATATATACTGCTGAGCCGCCCGTAATAACGGGCGGTATAAACAGATAAGATGAGTTTCTTTTAGTCTTTCTTATATTATAATAAGAAACGGAAAGTAAAGTCAAGAGTTAATTCCAGTTATCTTCCTTTTATACAATAATACCATATTCTTATAATCACTGCAAAACAAGACACAGGATATAAAGAACAGTTTGACCTGATGAAAATTCATCCTAATTATACATACTATGCTATAGAAAAAGCAATATCCCCGATGTAACTCGGGGATATTGCTCATTAGAAAGGAGCGCCTTTGTATGCGCACGATCAAAGATTTGGTTTTAACTTGCTAAACTGTCAAGATCATCGAGAAGCTTATAATATATGTCTTCGATATACTCACGTATATGACCGTGTTCGTCTGACTTATATACTTCAAGAGCCTCTTCTATCAAGTTTGGGGCTTCTCTTTCGACATATTCTTGTACGTCAGGTATTATATCTGTAAAGCTATCATCGCTATCATCACTAATAAAACTATAAAGATCTTCTTTGAATACCATACTCGTGACAGGCGGAAGTATATCCCATACAGTCTTGTCGCCACCGCAAGCGTAAATCAAGCATTCATGCTCGTTAAATCTCTCGGCTGCATAATTACCATCTTTGATAAGGTATGAGATATTTCCCTCATCGTCCTTTTGGATCCAAAGCTCATTACGCTCAGGATCAAGAACATGATCAAAATGAAAATCAAGCATCTTATCTATGACATCATTATCATGTTCTTCAATGGTCTCTTTCCACATGTCGCCTAAGCATTCATACTTATTCATTATTTCTCACCTCTTTCTGCATTATCGCATTTTTATCCGAATTATTTGAATATGAACCACTTTTTTCCCCAGAATCAAGAGATTCATTTTTCTTTCTTATATAGTTTTGATATAGATCATAAAAACTATCTGTATCAGTGCGTTCAGGAATTAAGTCATCGCAGCTTTTCAAGAAGCTAAGTTCCGAAGCTAAAGATTCGATATAAGTATTTTGAATTAAATCCTTAAAACTACCACTAATTTTATTGATGATAGAATTCTTAATATCGCTTTCAGCTGACTTTATGCATCCTTCTGAAAAATATCCAAGATAATTTTGTAATTGAGACTGATACTTCTCTAATTTATTAAAAGATACTTTGAATGTATCAGCAATAAAATCATAATACTTAATGAGTATACTCATATTAGCATTGACCCACGCATTTGATACATCTTTTCTTGTGGCTTCTTTAGAGATAATCGAAGATGCCATAATTTGAGCACTTTTAATCATTGCTTCTGCATCAGTATTATCAATTCGATCACCGTTGATAACAAGTAATACAAATAATAACATGAACATCAATGCGTCTCCATCAGAATTATAAAACTCCTCTGTCAGCACATGGCAAATAGCACAATATTGAGTTTTTGTCAGAACACTTCTGCCACTTTCAATATTATTAACAGTTTGACGAGTTACGCCTATTCTGTCACCGAATTCTGCAGATGTCAAGCCTGCAACTTTTCTTATTAACAAGAGATAGATCTGCATCGCTTTTATCCTATTATCCATTATACGCACCTCTGTTTTCAATTAAATCATAAGTTACGCCAGTTTTTATACTACACGCAAATATTTTTACACCACAATAATAACACTATTCCAATCGTTTGTCAAGCCCCCAATATCAAATAATATAAATTTGGCATATTTCACAATCAATCGCAAATTGAATTGTAAAAGATTACAAAGTATTTTACAAGTGCTGGAATCTTGAAGAAGTTTTTATAAATATATCCTTTTTATCATAACCAATCTTTTCCTATTTTTCGTAATTTACAGATATATATTTTTATACTGATACCATGTTCGTGGTAATCAAATTTTACGAAAGGAGTACCATTAAATGTTTGATAACAACAGATATCTGACCTGTGGCGTTGATAGTACGATTCCGTTGGAATTACAGCTGTTTCTGTGGGAATGTGTTGAGAAGATGCCTGTTCCGAAAGACTATCTACAGGTCTTTGAACTAAGTGCATCAGGTACAATGCAGTCTATCATACATAGTGCAGAAGAACCTGCATACAGTAAGCAGTATCTTATTCCATCAAACGCACCTATAACGGAAAAAGTGTACATCATTGATGACGGTGACCATAGCACAATGCTATTATCAAGCGAATATTAGACGTAATGCCAGCCTTCGGGCTGGCTATTGTCGTTTTTACGGAGGAAAAATTATGGAAGAAAATAAGAACGAAAACACTCTATACTGCTCCCACTGTGGAGCAATTATAAGCGAATGCGAAGATTTCGAAACTATAAACGGGCAAGTAGTATGTACCGATTGCGTGGAGAGATATACAACAACTTGCGATCGCTGTGGCGCTATAATCTGGACAAATGATAGCTACGGCGATGATTATACAACGCTTTGCTGTAACTGCTATGAGAACCACTATACACGCTGCAGCTGCTGCGATGCACTATTACACGAAGATGATGCTTACCATCTTGACGGTTACGATTACTGCAGTGACTGCTACCGTGATGAGGTTGACAAAAACCGGTCTATCCACGATTACGGCTACAAACCCGATCCCATATTTTACGGAGACGATTCAGACCGATATTTCGGTGTGGAACTTGAAATAGATGGTGCGGGTAAAGATTCTGATAACGCTGACGAAATACTTGCTATCGCAAACAATGACGAAGAAAAAATTTATATCAAGGGCGATGGCTCACTTGATGATGGTCTTGAGATAGTTAGTCATCCTATGAGCCTTGAATATCATAAGCAGTTTCAGTGGGAAAACATCATGAAAAAGGCTATATATCTGGGATATCGAAGCCATCAGACAAGCACCTGTGGACTCCATGTCCATGTCAACAGAAGCTGTCTCGGAGATACCCAAGATGAACAAGAACTCGTGATATCGCACATTTTATATTTTGTGGAACATCACTGGAATGAGCTCTTGAAGTTCAGCCGCCGCTCAGAATACAGCATGAACCGTTGGGCAGCGCGATACGGCTACGAGAAGACAGGACGTGAAATTCTCGACAAAGCCAAGAAGGGCAATAATGGCAGATATGCCGCCGTTAATCTTATGAACTACGCAACTATCGAATTCCGTATGTTCCGCGGTACATTGAAGCTGAACACGTTAATTGCAACGTTTGAACTGGTCAATGCAATCATAGAAACGGCTCTTAATTATACAGAGGACGAGCTTCATGAAATGTCATGGTCAGACTTTGTTCAGACACTCAAAGAACCAGAGCTTATTACTTATTTAAAAGAGAGACGGCTCTACATAAACGAAGAAATCGAAATCCAGGAGGAAATGTAAAAATGAAAAAGATAGAAATATTAGAAAAATTACCGAAATTCCCGATAACCGAATTCAGACATTCAGATGCGCAGGTAGTTTTACGACTTGTGACAATTCTGGCTGCGACACATTTAGCCGGAAAGGTGAATCGAGTGTTAAAAAGAATTGAAAAAATGGAACACCCTAATGACTTTATAGACTTGCTGAAATAAATGGGAGGAATTAACTATGTGCGCATTGTTCGGATGGCTCGATTACAAAGGAATCGTCCCTTACAGGGTACTCAGAAAGCTTACACAGGCTCTGGCGAATGCGGCAGAAGAGCGCGGCACAGATGCCGCAGGTATAAGCTATGTTCACAATAATAAGATCACTATCTTCAAAAGGCCTAAACCCGCCCATAAGCTACACTTCAACGTTCCTGCCGAAACAAAAGCGATTATGGGGCATACTCGCTTAGCTACTCAGGGCGATAAGAGGCAAAATTACAACAACCACCCTTTCGCAGGTCATGCTGATAAGGAGTTCGCATTTGCACATAACGGCGTGCTCTGGAATGACAGAGATCTGCGAAAGGACGGAATAATTCCGACAACTTATATCGACACCGACAGCTACGCAGCGTGTCAACTTATTGAGAAGCAGGGAAAGCTCGACTTTAATAGTCTGAAATACATGGCTGAGACTGTTGAGGGAAACTTCTGCTTCACCGTACTTGATCAGAATAACAGCTTATACATTATTAAAGGAAGTAACCCGATGTACCTGCTCAAATTTGAAACTATAGGCTTATATGTCTATGCTTCAACAGAGACTATCATGAGAAAGGCTCTCAAGCAACTGGGACTGCACAAGTTCGGGAGTACACGCATTGATACCACAGAAGGCGATATACTCAGCATCGACAAAAACGGTGAAATCACACGCTCTCAGTTTGAACCCAAGATATATCGCTCCAAGTATATGAGCTGGTATGATTATGATGACTCTCCATTTTACAATATGCATGAGGAAATACTTCTCGCGTACTGCGGCTGCTATGGAGTTAACAGTGAAGACGTCGAGCTCTTGCTGGAGTATGGTTACTCCTGTGACGAGATCGAAGATATGCTTATGGATACTACCCTGCTCCATGAGACGCTCAGAAGCATAAAGTCTATGTGCGGCGAAGAACTATACGAAAACTGTTACGGTGGTGTATTTTAATGAGCAAGATCGGATATATACGTGTTTCGACTGAGCATCAGGAAACAGCACGTCAAGAAGCTTTGATGAAACAGTATCAGGTCGAGCGCATCTTTGCCGAGAAACTGTCGGGTAAAAATACTGACCGTCCCGAGCTGAAAGCCATGCTGGAATATGTTCGTGATGGCGATACTCTATACATCGAAAGTATCAGCAGACTGGGACGTTCCACGCGAGATTTGCTCAATATCATAGATGTACTTCAGCAGAAAAGAGTAACTCTTGTCAGCAGCAAGGAAAACATAGACACAAATACTCCACAGGGACGTTTCGTTCTCTCTATATTCGCAGCATTATCAGAGCTTGAACGTGAGCAGACCTTACAACGTCAGCGCGAGGGTATCGCTATTGCAAAGGCACAAGGAAAGTATAAAGGTCGACAGCCTATCCCTATTAACTGGAAAAGGTTTAGTCATCTGTATGAACAGTGGAAGTCCGGTACTATTACAGCTGTCGAATTCCGTAATCAAATGGGTCTGCGCTCCAACACATTCTATCGCAGACTCGATGAGTACAAAAGAAAGTATAATAAATGAGAAGGAGCCGGTACAACTAACCGGCTCTGATTTCATTTCAATAGGGTCTCGTTTTTTATTGACATATTTCAAAAGCTAAAACCCCATTTCTGTGAAATATTTTTTTGATGTTTCAATAGCCTATGGTCAAATGGTACTATCTTCTAACCAGAGTAAGGCAATATCATTTTGATACCTACTGCGTTCAAACTTGTTACTATTGATATAAATGAATATACCCATAAAATAACCGCAATGTTTTTATCACATTGCGGCTATTTATTTTCACTCGTTTTTTTGTTGCTGTTCTTTTGCTTTTTTCCGCCTTTGACCATAAGCAATATCAACAGCACAAGCAATATCGGTGCTGCTATAATGGGAGCTACAATGATCGGAGAAATGATGAATACGTCATTTGCAACGTATACCTTGTACTCTTCCTTTGTTTCTATCCTTTCACCTCTTACAAGCAGTCTGTGGGAATTGATACCGTATGGAGTACAGGTAAAAAGCGTACAGTAGTCCTTGGAAGGATCGATTTTCAGATCGTCTATCTCATATGGCTTTACAGTCTTTATCTGATCTACCTGATATGTAAATACTTCCGATAAGACAGTAATATAGAAAATGTCGCCGAGTTCCATTTTGTCAAGGTCGGTAAACAACCGCGCACTTGGCAGACCGCGATGACCTGACATGACGGAATGCGTTCCTGCTCCACCTATTGGCAGGCTCGTTCCTGGAAGATGTCCTACAGCCACCTGTAGTACGTTATCATCAACACTATGATATATAGGCAGCTCCACCTTTATTTTTTCAACTGTTAGATAACCCATAATGCCTGTTCCCGTAATATCAAGAGTGTTATAATACCCCTGTACTGTTTCGGGAGCTATTATCGGATTCTCTGCGGAGGCAATCCTACTGTTGTATTCCCTTGCGGCTTCAAAAATCTTATCACGTTCTTCACTGCTCATCGAATCAGATATCTCGTTATAAGCCTGTATAGCCTTAGATTGATGCAGAGCGTTGATATACTCGCTGACAGTGGGATACAAGAGCAGGAATATGCCTATAAACAATGCTGCAAAAGGCAGCGACCTGATAATGATACGCTTCATCAAAAGCTCCTTGAATTAAAATTGCAGTGCAGCGGAGATTACTCTCCGCTGCACAAGCATTTCAGATATTTGCTGTAATAATAAATGTGTTTAATTAGTCTTCATTAGCCTTCATTCTCTTCTTTGTAACGAGGAGGACTACAGAACCAGCAACCAGCAGTCCGCCTATGATGTAGAACAGCTTTGTACCGATACCACCTGTTGTTGGAAGGATAGAACCCTTTCTGTTTTCTATCTGATGAACAAACATATTCTCTTCTTTTGTAGATGACTTACTATTGGTCCATGTAACTGAATTCTCGGATATTGATGATGCACTGAGAGTAAATGATATATCAGCTGCTTTATTATAGCCTGATGGAGGATTACTTTCTTTCAATGTATAATCACCTGCATCAAGACCTGTAAATGTAAGGTAACCGTCGTCATCGACTGTTGCTGTAATACTCTTAGGATCGCCTGTTGCTGTTAGTTCTGTTGCAGATGCAGTTGTTTTAACGTATTTGTCAGATGTGCTCTCATATTTAGCCTGCTGCTCAGTTGTTAAATCTGCCGGATTAGTTGTGGTATAAGAACCATTATTTAATTTCCAGTATGTTCCGTTTGTATTATCCTTAGTAAATGTTGATCCAGTTACCGTTTCAACCTTATTCAATTTCACACCTTCAAGTGTAAATTCTGCACCCTTGAGTGGATTACCATCCTGATCTACCTTCTTGATCTTGATAGCAGTTGTATATGTATTTACCTTATCATTAGGTGTTTCACCGACAACTTCACTACCACCGGGTTCGTCAGGTGTTAATCCGGGAGTTCCTGTATAATCAACATTTGGATCATTTGAATATTTAAGCTTAGCTGTATTAGGATTTCCTACAGTCGGATCAATACTTGCATTTGAATTAAGTGTTGCAGTATATTCTATAACGATATCATCGCCTGCATCATATGAAGCAAAATTATTGATAACATCTTCAAAAACTATCTTGAGATTTGGTGTTCCTCCTGTCAGGACATAATAATCTGCATCATCTGTTGCATAATTAGTGTAATCAGTATCTGCATCCTTGGTTAAAGTACCTTTTAATACTGTACTATCATCTTTATCGTAAATCTTTACATTTATACTGCTTGCATTATATGTCAGACCTGCTGATAATGTATCCTCAACTATAAAGAAATACTTGTTATAACCTGTTGTATCAGGTACTTTAGTTTTAATGTGATATGTAATAACATCGCCTATAGCAGCAGTATTATAATCAACTTCTGTACTACCTTCAACTATCTTCTTTTCCAAAGTTGGAAGAGAATGTTTTGCACTTAAAGAGGTATCACCAACTATTTGCAAAAGATTAGCACTTCTGACCTGTGTACTGGTCGTGTCAGTAGCTGTTGCAAGTGTTGTTTCATCAACTACAAGATACCAACCGTCATCCACAGTAGCAGAGTAATTATTACCATCCTTTGTAAGAGACGTTCCTGTAGTACCGCGAATAGCAGCAGTATTCAGTATCTTTGCAAGCTTTTCTATCCTATCATCACCAGTTATCGAGGCAAGTGTTTCTGCAATATTATCTACTGTAGTAGATGCTGGCATAGTAATGCCGAGAACACCCGCGTTGGTTGTAAGTGCTGATATCAAAGCATCTGAATCAACATTTGCAGCCCATGAAAGGCCCGTTAATGAACCGTCAGTATTTTTAGTACCTAAAATAATAGGATAAGCTGTATAAGTATGAGTTGCGGTATCTGTATCGGTAACAGTAAGTGAATGTGTTACCGCATATGCTGTTAAACCTGTAGCAGCCATAGGTGTGATAGCTAAAAAGCCAGCTGTCATCATCGCTAAAAATCTTTTACTATTTTTCATATAATTTACCTCCGTTTTCGTTAAATTGACTTTGTTATTATCCGCCGTTTGTGTACTCAGGAAGCCATTTCACACTCGCCTCCTTTTGCGCCTGTACAAGGCGGCACCGCTTATTATTCCTATTGAAGTGAACACAATGCCGAAGAAATAAATCCGGTCTGTGCCACATCCCCCTGTTGCAGGAAGTTTGTACCATATGTACTTGTTTGTGATCAATATAGGTGTTGAAACAGTATTGCTGGCTACATCATTATTACTGTAACTAACAATGAAGTTTTCATCATCACTGACCCATTCCTTAGTTGCAGAATCATATCTGATCGGAATTTCAGTATTATCAGATTTGATTATTGAGATTTCCTCAATGTGATACTTGTAAAGATAGCGTGAATGATCCTCATCGATATAATGCTCATCAGAATCACTAATATCATGATTCTGCCAATGGTACTTCCATGAATTTAAAGAGTTTAGAGTCACTATTTTACTGAATTCTTCATCATTCTGATAACCAGTATCTGACAGATTAACCGGATTGGTTACTGAATTGGAATCCAAAGTAATTCGATAATTGCTGAAATCAGATACGTATTGACCGTTTACGATTTTATAGCCTTCTTTTGGTTCTGTAGCAGGAGCATATGTGATGCTATTAACTGTCGATACATCTGTGATCCTGACCTCGTTTACTCGGAATGGTCCACGTTGTCCTCCACTGTTTGCATATGGTGTTTCAAAATAGATATACATTTTTGAAGTATCGGCATAATCTGGAATCGTAAAAGTTTGTGAAAATGTATTCTGTACCCAATAGTCTATGCTGTTATCAGAATTAGTAACAGGAGAAATATTAGCTGTACCTATGGTTTTAAATCTATCATCGTTACTATTACCGCCAATTAAGTCTATAGATAATTGAATGTCTTCTGAGCTTCCAGGTCCATCGCCTTGAACTTTGGCTTCAAATCTATATGTATGCCCTTTTTGAAGGAATGGAACCTCCATTTTTATACCGTCGTTTGTTGCATTTCTATTAGATATTTCTAAATAATAAAAATGATTTTTTCCATCATACTCTCTTGATACAATAGCTGGATCATTATTAGGCTCATAATCATTCAAAGACCAATCATCCGTTTCCTCACTGAAGTTGGTATAATAGACTTCGCTGTTGTTTGTTGAAGTGCTTGATACTGGTTCACCACTTATAGTAACAACACCACCTGGATCGATTATTGTGTTACCTTCCATGATTTGCGGTGAAACAGATACAGGTCGATTACCTTCAATAGCTGTAAACTCGTCCATTCGGAAGGAAGTTCCACCCGGTTCAATTGGAGCATTATCATAATCATCACCATAAGGTACTGTTTCAACTACAATATACATATTATATGGGTCAATTTCCTCCGGAAGTTTTATTGTACCCGTAACCTGAGTCCATGTATTTGCTTCGACTGAAACTGGAGGATCAGAAATCTGTCTAAATTGACCAAGTCCGTTATTAAAGGTCATTTTGAATCTTGTTGCCACAGGACTTAATAAATAAGCACTGAACGTATATGTTTTATTAGCCTTGAATTTCGCAGGATCAAGGTCAAATCTTACACCGTGCCATGACTTGCTTCTACCGGTTACATACATTGCATCGCCCTTGGCATATGGATTATTTCCGCTTGATTTAATCTCAACGCTGCCGTTGGGTTTCCAGTCATTTACACCTCTTGTAAATGAATGATGTAACAGCAGCAGACTGTCTTCTGCCTTATCAGACGTTACCTTGAATGTTACGGTGTTGGCTGAAGCAGAAAGGTTCTGAACTACAAGTATTTCTTCGTCTTCTTCAAATTTTACAAAAAGAGTTTCATTAATCTTATTATCGTCTCTGTAACATGCATCTGTATGTGTATGTCCCTCAGTTCCATGCAAACCGCAAATAATGTTTAGAGGAAGATTAACTGCTGCATAAGTTCCGATCTTTTTTTGCGGATACAAAGGATCACCCCTGTAAATTTCCACACCATCCGGAAGAGTATAGGCTATTTCTGCACTTCCTCCGGCATATACTTCATTGGTGGTAAACTCTTTTATTAAATTTCCGCCTTCATCAAGAATATTAATCTTCAGATTTGTATGAGTACTTTCTGTATAACCTATCCTTGACCTCGTCAGCTTAACTTTTACACTAATATCATTCGCGTTGTAATTCTCCCACTTTTTCTCAACGTTAATATCCGTTTTAGACATATCAGTATTGGTTATAACCAGATCTCCGTTAGCATCAACGCTGTATGAAGCCTTGTATCCCGTCGGAACATTCAATTCTTCTACATTGTATGTATAGAAGTGATTGCCATACTGTGAAAGTAGTCCGGTTTTAGTAACGCCTTCAGTCCAATTAGAAGCAGGAATGGTGAATGTACGTCTCTTAACCAAGATAGGCTGATCATTATCTATTTCAGATTCCAAAAGAGCTACCTGTTTAACTTCTCCTGTAACGGAATCGGTACGCATGATCTTGTACTTAACTGTACCAAAATCTGTGGGAACATTTCCGCTCCATGCTTTTTTTATTTTAATATCTGTGGTTTTTTCGATTACTCTGTTGGTAAATGTATAGGAATTTGTTTCACTCAACGCTACAGGTTCTTCGCTTGATTCAACATTCACAGCGGCACTGCCTGTAAGCAATATAGGAGTTCCGCCGTTAATGGTAACCTGATCAAAGGTATTCGGGTCAACACCCTCTTCAACAACTTTGAACTGTCTGCTCTGACCAAGTCCGTCAAATGTCTTTCTTCCACCGTTAGGTAATGAGAAAGCACCATTGTTTTCAAAGTCACTTGGCTTGATCCAATTATTGTCTTTCCATTCCCATACTTGGAAATTGTATTCCTTATTGTCAATCTGATCATCTTTTACGAGATGCTGCTGATAATCGACATTCTTCATTACAGTCAGCGGCTTGAGAGTAGGAAGGTTCATTTCCATTGCAAGGTTTGAGTAACAACCGCCTCGCTCAAGGTAGAACATTTTGATCTCATGATTGCCGTTGGCATTTCCTCCTGAGTACCAGTCGGATATAAAATAAGTTATATCCTTGACTATCCATTTATTAACAGCATCGCTGCTTGTACTTGCTGTATCGATACCAATCGGTTTTGGAAGGGCCTCCCACTGAGCGTTTGTATAACCGCGATCTGCTTTGACTTGCGCCAAAGTTCTTCCTTCTGAATTGTCCTGTACCCAAACAAGTCCGTTCGAAAAATCGATCATGCCGCCTGTAGGCTCGTGTATACCGCCAATATCAAGAACCAATTTACCGTCAACAAATACCCACATATCATCATCGCCGCTGTACTTGAATGCTATTGGCTCTTGAACATTTTGTTCGTCATATGCAGGATTTGCAAAGTTTGCTTCCATCTTCATGCCGAAATGGTGATTGTAAGTTCCACTGCTGGTATCAAAGTTAGGATCCTTCTTTTCAGGATCATATTGATCGAAAGGAAAGAATCCTATTTTGAATCCTGTGTCGAGATCTGTTGGATATATAATTGGATTTCCATTAGTATCATATTTAGTACTTTCACCTGCATGATGATGGTTATCATTTACAATCTCAAAGGTACTGTCATAGACGCTGAAATTTCTGGTATCCGTATCGAAATAAGCATAATTCTTATCACTGTTATACACAAAATGTCCGGTTTCTTCATCAATTTTCAAGAGATGATTTACGCCTGTATAAACAGTTTTATACTCAGAAGGATTATCATCGAACAAATAAGCTAAGCTGCTGCCGTGATTTTTACCATCTACAACGTTATTTACTTTGGGATATCCGTCAACAAGTTCATTTACTACTATTCCTTGGAAAGGTCTGTTTCCTGATTGATAAGAATTTACATTATAATCACCTGTATAACTGTTCTTGTCATGTGTTCCTGGATAATATAAAGGGATTCTGTTATCTTCTGCACCAGTTTTTCCGTTCCATTCAATGTAATTTCCATTTTTATCGATATAGTTTCCGTTATTTACTGGATGACCGTTTGAATCTGTATATGGATCAGTCTTGGTGCTTTTCAGGTAATAACCTGTCGCTGCACCATGTGGCGGTGGTGTGCCATAAGCGAAGAATAAAATATCATCATAGATGTTTCTGCCGGCATTGATACCATTGGTAGTATTTGCGTTTGGATGCGTATATCCACCATTATTATCACTTTCATACCCATAATGGTTAGTCTGCGATTCAAGATTGTAGTCACCATAATCAAACAACGTGAATTTGATACCTTCTGCAATATTATCAATAGTTTCTATCGTCGGCGGAAGGTCGTCTTCGTTTGCTAATGCCCTTATATCATTATTTAGTTTGATCATGGGCAGATTAGCAGCCAACACTTCTTCATCAATTACATTGCTGATAGCATATGTATCTTCAATTTCATCGACTTCATTGAGCTTATCATTATCGGGAAGCTCTTCATCGGTATAGCATTGCAGTTTGTGGAAATGATTCTCATGACCGCACACCAGGACATTTTTATAACATTCTTCGGTATGAGTATGCTCCTCATTTTCTTCAAGTCCGCAAACGAGGACTTTTTCGTAACATTCATCGGTATGTTCATGCTCCTCAATACCGCAGAGCGGCTCGTTCACCATAGTGATGACCGTATCACGCAGTTCCCAGAGGACACCCGATGAAACAAATATTGACAGCACAAGCAGCAGCGATACCATACGCCGTCGCTTAACACTGTTTTTATGAATTATCTCATAAAAACTGTCGAAATAGTTTTTCATCTATTTCACCATTCCCCTTTCTGCGTTATTTCTTAGACCAAACCTTAAAAAGCACCCTTCCTACGATCTGATCCGTTCCTACACAGCCGATAGCGTTGCTTCTGCTGTCCACAGAAGTCTCACGCTGATCGCCGAGTATGAACACCTTGTTTTCGGGCACTTTATACGGGAATTCGATCTCACATTTTCCAAGCATTTTCTCCTCAACATAAGGCTCATCAAGAAGAGCACCGTTGATAAAGACGTTCCCGTCACCGTCTATTTCTATCATATCTCCAGAAAGACCGATAACGCGCTTCAGCAGCGATTTATTCTGCCATGAAACGCAGCAAAGATCTCCGTAAGTGACCTTGTCCGACTTGACAAGGACGAGTATGTCGCCTTCATTCAAAGTAGGCTCCATACTTTTTCCGACCACCTGAACTACAGGGAAAAACAGCGTTGACATAAGCACAGCTATCGCCGCCACAACAATAAGTATCGACACTGTGCTAAGCAGCGTTTTCCTGAATTTCTTTTTGTAATTTATACTTTTGAGCTCGCTTTCGACCTGTTCCACCGAAGGCATCGACTCAGGAACTCTTTTCTTGAATGGCATGACGATCATTTCCCTTTATCATTATTTTCGCTTTCAGATCTTTTCTTCGCCTCGGAAATAATTCTTTCAGCTTTTTCCCTTGCTTCCTGTACTATGGCTTCTGCTTTCTTTTCAGCTGCCTCAACAGCCGTATGCTCAAGCTGGCTCATATAGTCATCAGCTGTCTGCTGTGCAGCTTCAAAAAGTCCGTTGAGCTTTGCAGCCACCTCTGCAAGAGAGCCTGCATTACTTATCTTCATTTCCTTTTCGTTGAGCTTTTCACGAAGCTCCTCATTTTCCTTGATGAGGTCCTCCTGCTTTTTTTGATATTCGTATATAATATATATCAGATCACTTCGTTTGAGGTGTTTGAATTCTTTATCAGTCATACTGCGTCTCCATAAAAATTATTTATATGCCTATTCGATGTTTATATTATACCATTTGTTGAGAAACGCCGTCAACCTATTTTACGATTTTTAAACACAAATTTATCTTTTTTGTAAGATAGCACCAATAGACTCGCTTTGATTTGTGTGCTTTAACCATAGAAAAGTCCTACCATTTCATATACAAAAAGAACATTTTGCGGCATATTATACTATACAAAATTAATTTCACACATTGTTAATCATTTGTTCTTAGTCTGGAAATTTTTTGGCGTTTTGACCAAAGAATCAGCGGTATATTGTAGGCTACGCCGAAATTCAACTTTATTTATATATTTTTTAAATTTAATGATTGACTTGTAATGTGCTTAGGAAGTATAATATACATACAAGAATCATGTCAGTCAGACTAATGATTTTTTCAAGATTAAAACAATTGCAAATATCGTCGTTTTGCGCGATAATTATTTATTGTATTAATTTATATTTTATTACATATCATATAAAAAGGAAGGTTGCGTATAAGCTCATGGACGAAAAAATGACCAACGAACAGAATAAAGATACAAAGAAATACAAAAAGGCATTCGTCAAGGCTCTTTTCAGTACTCTCTGTTCACTTGCCACAGCAGCTGCTGTTATCGTTCTTATATGCAATTTTATTTTCCCAGTATTCAAGGTTACAGGCAGCAGCATGGAGCCAACCTTGGCAAAGGGGCAGACAGTGCTCTGCAATAAATCCTCGGTCATAAAAAAAGGCGATATCATCGCCTTCTACCATAACAAAAAGGTGCTTATAAAACGTGTCATCGGAACATCGGGGGACGTTATCAATATACTTGATGACGGCACTGTTGAACTGAACGGCACAAAACTGGACGAGCCCTATGTAAGCGTACTTTCCTTGGGTGAGTGTGATATATCATTCCCGTTCACAGTTCCCGAGTCCCGTTACTTTGTAATGGGTGACGAAAGAAGCACTTCCGTTGACAGCCGTTCAACTGCCGTCGGCTGTATTTCGGAGGAAAACATCATCGGAAAGGTCTATTTAAGAGTCGCTCCGATAAGCTCTTTCGGCAGGATAAAATGAAGAACAAGCGCAGTCTTATCGTAAATATCCTCCTTGTGACCGCTCTTGTGGCAGGACTTTGCATAATGATATATCCGTCATTCAGCAATTGGTGGAATTCAAACAAGCAGTCCCGCGCTATCGCCATATATGACCAGGCAGTAAGCAATATGGACAGAGCCGATAAGGAAAAACTGTTTGAAAGAGCAAGAAAATACAACAGTGAGCTTGCAAAGCTAAGTTCACCTCTCAGCGATTATAAAAGTATAGGCGGCTATGATGATATCCTTGACATTACAAGTACAGGCATCATAGGATATATTGAGATACCCAAGATAAACACCTATCTTCCCATATATCACGGTACAAGCCCAGAGGTGCTAAATGTAGCTGTGGGACATCTTGAGGGAACGTCCTTGCCCATAGGCGGTAAGAGCTGTCACTCGGTAATATCTGCTCACCGCGGACTCCCGTCGGCAAAGCTTTTCACCGACATAGACCAGCTTACCGAAAACGATACTTTTCGCATAACCGTCCTTGACGAAGTTCTGGATTATGAGGTGGACGAAATAGCCACAGTCCTTCCATACGAAATGGACAGACTTGCGGCTGTGCCTGATAAGGATTATGTTACTCTTATGACCTGCACGCCATATGGAATAAACACACATCGCCTGCTGGTGCGGGCTCACAGGATAGATACAGAGCAGCCACACGCTGTAAAGGTGCTGGCAGACGCTATTCCCGTGGACGAGATAAAGGTGCTCCCGTTCATTGTTATACCCATTCTCATATGCCTGATACTGTTCTGGATATTCTCGGGCAAACGTGACAAAAAGGAAAAGAAATAAAAGGATAAAGAGGTGATCTCATGCCATTTTCAATAAAAAGGACTTCACGTCTCATAGCCATAGTGTTTTCAATAATACTATGCCTTACGTTCTGTATACCTTTCACAGTTAGCTGTGATGACGGCACAGCTCGTTCAATAAAGCTCATATGCCGAAAGGACGACACTACTCTCGTAGGCATGAAATGGCGTATATACAGGGTAGGCGAACGCTCTGGCAGCGGCATCGTACTTACAGGCGACTTCGCTAAATATCCCATAGAGACAAGTAGTATAACCGAGGAAAATGTTGAACAGATCGCCAAAACTATTGCGAGCTACGCGGTCGTAGATGGTATCGCTCCTCTCAGTACAGGTGAGACGGGCAAAAACGGCGAGCTCACATTCAGCGGACTGAGCAAGGGCGTATATCTCGCTGTAGGCAAGACTCTGCAAGTTGAAAACACATACTATGTACCTTCAACCCTGCTTCTTGAAGCTAATGAGAGCGATGTTTCATTCAGCTATGACGCCTATCCCAAATTCTCATACATTACTCTCAGCAACACTGTTGACTCATATACTGTGAAAAAAGTTTGGGTAAACGATACTGCCGACAGCATAGCACGTCCCACATATATCACCGTTGACCTTTTCCGTAATGATGAGATATTTGACACAGTTACACTGAATGAAGAAAACAACTGGGAATACCGTTGGAATGATCTTGAACCCGTCAATGACTGGTACGTGGTAGAGCGTGTTATTCCTACAAACTACACAGTAATAATCGACTATAACAGCAGCCAGTACCTGATAAAAAACAGCTACAAACCACCTGTAACAACAGTTACATCTACTACAAACATATCAGATACTACTACAACTATTTCATCATCAGAAACACAGATCACAAAAATTACAGCCACGGCAACTTCCACAACAAATACCACTACAAAAATGCAGCAAACGACCACAAAGATTCTGCCCCCTCTTGCACAGACAGGACAGCTGTGGTGGCCCGTTATTCCCCTCGTTGCAGGAGGACTGTTACTGATAACATTAGGCGTTCTTATTAAAGGCAGAAAGAACGATAAGGATTAATCTGAAATAAACCAAGTCCCGAAGCAATTTCAAATTACTTCGGGACTTATTACATTTATTTATCACATCTGCTGCCTCTTACAGCGACTCTTGCTTGTCCGCTGAGCGTGCAGGTAAAAAGGGTTATATCCCATTCACTTTCGCTGCCTGAGAACATCCCCTCGGAATCACTGCCGTCAAGGACTCTTATGTCCTCCACCGTATATCTGTAGATATTACCTCTCGTATCAATAAAGCTGAATTCTGCTCCGTTTTCAAGCTCATTAATTCGTCCAAAATGGCTGTTGTAATTATGTGCGGCAATAATAAGGTCATTGCCTGACGCAGTGCCGCTGAACCGACATGGAGAGATCTCAAGAGCGTCATAACTCCAATTATCAATAATGGGCAGTTCAAGTCCAAGTGATGGAAGTGATATATAGCCGCTATAATCTATTCCGTCAACATTTATGGCGATAGGTTCCTCTTCTTCGACCTGTTCATATTGCAAAAACAGGTCATCGGCAGGATTCTCGGAAGGTTTTGTCGGAATTTCCTCAGTTGGCTCAGGGATATATCGCTTCAATTCAGTCAGGACATTCTGTGACTTTTCGTATGCCCGTCTATCCTGTATGATATTGAAAACGCAAAGAGCCGCTGCCGCTATAAGCATGAGTATGCCTGTGAATATAAGTGCTGTTTTTATTTTTTTCCTCATTTTAGTATCCGATCCGATATTTAATGCTCTGTTGTTTATTATAGCACAGATGAATATTGTCAGCCTTCAGCCGTTTCCTTATCCTGCTCCTTGGATTCGGTTTTGTCCGTTTCTTCATTGCCTTTATCTGCAAAAGCTCCCAGAACAGGCGGCAGAACATTTGATATAATGGTTATCATCGTTGCTATATGCTGAGCTCTGACAATTCCCAGCGCACTGTTGATGAATGTATTGCTTATCACAGAAGAACTCATTCCGCAGCTTTCGGCTACAAGCATTACTGCAAACATCAGTCTCTGGTTTTTGTCCACTGATTTTTCATCAAATCTCTTGCAGTCCTTTAAGAATTCATCAGCTTCGATTATTTCGCCGGCAATCATTTCGGGAGCTTCGTCAATGCCTATCAGAGTGCCGAGAGCTGAAAAAGCGTATCCACCCTTGATATCGGCTTTATTGTCATTCAATATATTATAAATACTGATTATCTTGTCGCACTTTCCCTTGATATCTCCGTCTGTCAGTGCAAGTATCTCGCTGAGTCCCTGTATTGAATCAGAACCTGCCTTGATCTTGCAGGTCTTCTTAAGATACTCAAAACATTCATTCATATCACTGATAACAGTATCAGCATCTCTGTCGGAAAGCGCAAGGAGTATCACATAAGAAATATCCTCAGAGTCTGTAAGGAAAGGGTGCTGTTTTTCCATTTTCTTCATGATCTCGTTATGCTTTTCAACGATCTCATCGGCGTCATTTTGTCTGCCAAGATCACAAGCCAGCATCGCAGCAAGGACCATATAGGAATTATCCTTGAACTTTCCCTTGTGCAGCTTCTTATAGACTGCCTTGACATCTTCTATATACTGTTCGGGAGTTTCTGACAGAGCCATTTCACTCAGCAGAGCCAGCTTCACAGCGTCTCTGTATTCTGAGAAAAAGCCTGTATGCTTCGCAAGTATCTTACGGCATTCGGTCAGCTTCTCAATATCAGCTTCTTTGTCTGCGCCTGTAAATATAAGTCCTGCCGCTATGCTCATAACAGCCTTTTCAAGCAGAAACTTCTTGGAAACAGCATTACGGTTCCGTAAAAAAAGATCACATTTGCTTCTTAATCTTTCAGTCATATGCTCCTCCTTGTCATATTCATTCCGCAAAAGGACCGCCTGTCAGTTCTAATGCTTTTATGCCCTTGACAGCCTTGATAGTGCGCGGGAGATACAGAAGCGCGGTTAATCCGAAGAATACGCATTGAATAACTGCCCTTTTCGGATCGTCTGTTACATAATCCGCAGAAAATCCCGAACCGCTGAGTAAGCTTCCAACTACGACGATCCAGTCGAAGAATGCGTGTGCAGTCATAGCACCAATGAGATTTTTATACTCCAGAACGCAATAGCACCAAACAATGGCAAACATAGTTGTCTCCAGTGTCTTCATAAGTCCCGTAGCAATTGTGCTGATGCTCGAAAAATCCAGGTCAAACATAACATGAACAAAGCCGAATACTACTGAAGAAATCACAGCAGCCCAGAGCATACCGTTTTTCTTCCTTCCGAACCAGAGAAGCAAGCCGCCCAGAAGAAGTCCGCGAAAGATCGCTTCTTCATTGATACCGACAAGTACCATAAGCAGTGTGTTATATGGTATCTGTTTCAGACCGTCAATGCTGATGCCGTTTGAATCTTTTGACAAAAAAGCAGTTGATGCGATCAGTACGCCCAATACAACGTTTATCAGGACAAGAGGCCATACAAATTTCCATGTCTTTTTGATCGCTTCCTTATCAAAACGAAGCCATGCTATCCCACCGAGGAATATGAAGGCTGCTACGGAAATAATGCATCGGCACAGATATTCGATGCAGCTCAGTTTACACCCTGTAACATCGTTTATAAGGATCGCTAATAATATTGCTCCCACAATTGATACAACCGCAAATACCAATGCAAGGATCACCTTAATTACGGCTTTTTTGCCGTTTGGACCGTAAGGTGCACGGTCACCATCTCTTTTTGATTCCATCTCTTTAAAACCTTTCTGTATAATATATATCATTATTATATATATATATCCATAATATGTCAATATACTGAGGACTGACTCATTTATTTTTTATTAATTGACAATTTATCAGCCATGATATATAATTAGAAAAACACACGGAATTATAAACATTATAATTATAAAAATCAGAGGTGCTTATTATGTCAGATAACTACATTCCACCCGAAAGACAGGATATAAACAACGCGGTAATTCCCGAAAATGCTGAGTTTTATGAAGAAATGAAGCTTCTTGTTCATCTGGCAGAGGATTATCCCGATGATGTTGAACTCCGACTGTTCGCTCCTGTTTCAGATGCGGAAATAGACGAGTTTGAAAAGCGTACAAATATAAAGCTGACCGATGAATTAAGAGACTTATACAAGTTCACGAACGGTTTTTATCTTAGTCCGTCTAATCTTGAAATCAGCACACTCGACCAGGTCGAAAAAATGCTCGATACCGAATGGGAGTGGGGCGATACAAAGAATTATCTGTACCTCGGCGATATGATCGGCGACGGCGAAATCGTTCTCCTTGACCTTGACACTAACAAGATAATAACTAACGATCACGGCGATGAAGACGAGTACGATGATATTACAACTCTGCTCGGCTGTACTATTGCAGATTTCTTAGACGGCGAAGTCGAGGACGAAGAATTAGATGAATATCTTGAAGAATGGTAAGACGATGAGTAATAAAACAGAAAAAGTAAACCGCAGCTGAAGATAAGGATCTGCTGATTTTCAGGCTGTAATACAGGTGAATAAAATGTCAGAAGTAAAAGAATACAAATGCCCGTCATGCGGTGCTCCAATGTATTATGATATCAAATGCAAAACACTGTCATGCAGATTTTGCAAGAATACTTACGATCAGGAGTATATCCTCTCTCACTTCAAAGAAGAAACTAATGGAAAGGACTCTGATTTTGACTGGGTAAAAAGATCAAAAGCTGTATGGGAACCATATGTAAGTGATAAGATCGAAGAATTCGACTGTCCGTCATGCGGCGGACAGATCATAACTCTTTCTTCAACAGGAACTGCAAAATGTCCGTTTTGCAGCCATGATGTTATAATATCTTCCGATTTTAAAGGAGATATACGTCCTGATAAAGTCATTCCGTTCAGGATAACAAAAAAGGAATTCGCGGAAAAATACATGGGATATATTTCGGGTATAAAAAATGTTCCCAAAGAATTCAAGGATAAGGCTGTACTGGATAAAATAACAGGCTGCTATATACCTGTCTGGGGGTACAGCTGTACCTGCGACTCGACTGTTGATTCAAAAGCCTGCTCCTCTATAACTGTAAAGGATTATCCTATACTCGCAAATGATAAGAATATGGGCTGGAATGTTTTTTATTCCATGTGGCCTTTCAATTTCAATGAAGCAGATGATTTCAATGAATCATATCTTACGGGATTTTATGCAAGCAGATATACTATCGGTGCTGAAAACGCTATGAGAGATGCAGATTACAGAGTAAAAGAAGCCTGCCCTGTAAAAAAGATCAGAACTGATAATGGTACTGTTGATCCGCAGACAGCTGTTATCAAAAAGACTATCCATAACAGAGAACTGACATATTATCTTGTACCTGTATGGCTTATGAATGTAACATATGATAAAGCAAATTATACCATTGTAATGAATGGTCAGACAGGAGAAATGTGTACTGACAATCTTCCTGAAAATCCGCTTTATTATCGCTTATTTAAAATAATATATCTTATCCTTCAGCTGATAGAGTTCGGTCTGGGATTTCTGCTTATAAAAAGGTTCATCTCCGAAGCAGGCTTCGATGCTGAGGTAAGCGGAATAATCATAATGATGTTACTGTTATGCATATTTATCCCTGTGGTGTTTAATGTAACGGTTTCTTCTATAATATGTAAGATAGTATTCCGAAAGAAAAGAAAAAAATTAGGTTCAATTGAAAAAAATCGCTTTTTTTATGTCGATGATTTTATTGAATAATTGCTGTTCGCTAAACTGACAGAATAACGTGATATCAAGAAAATAACAGTTCCTGTCTGTATTTGGACGGAAGTTTTTTCAATCCAAATGGTGGACAAAGCGAGAGAGGCGTGTTATAATTGTATTAATATAAGTCATAAGAGGAGGTCATTTATGCAAGAGCTTATTAAAGCGGTAAAGAAAAGAATGAGTGAACTTTCTAATTTAGGCGAAGAGAATATTAAAAACCATGTTGTAGTAAATGTGTTTCTCAAGGAACTTGGATATAATCCCGAAAACTGGGATTATGAAGAAGCTATTTATGAGGGCAGAGCAGACATCGTTTATAAGATAAAAAATGAGCCTTTGTTTATTGTTGAGACAAAGGGACAGAAAAAAGGTAGCCAAACTACTAATATTGATTTAACAGAAAAAGATATGAAACAACTTTCTGAATATCTTAATTCTCATAAACCAGTAATTGACTGGGGCTTGCTCACAAATGGAATAAGATATATTCTTTTGAATAATAGTATTGAAGGTGAAATACCTGATCGAATTGTATTTGATATATCTTTTGACGACTCTCACAACAGGGATAGGGCATATTTAAAATATTACTCTTATGAAAACTTGTTTGTTAATAAAACAACACAGTATTTTGCGGATATAGCGCAGTTTAAGAGCTTTGCAAAAAAAGATGGTACATTAGATATGAAAAACTGGAGCGTATATAAAAGTACCCTTTTCAGATTTTTCGATTATTATGCTAAACAAAATGGTTATAAAATAATAAGTAAAGCTCCTCACGAAATATTATCAAGAATTCATCCTGAAGATTTTATTGAATTTGTAAATGAAAAATCTAAAAATCGAGGTTTTGGAAAACGTGTTACATCAAAAGAAACAGTAAAAAGTAATTTTTCCTATCTATCTTCTTTTTTTAAAACTTTATCTGCACATTCATATGTTAATAATCAGAATTTTACACAAGGTAGAGATTTTTCACTATCAGAGGTTGTGGATACACCAAAAAAGAAATCTGATAACTATGTTGATGAAAATACATTTAAAGAAGCATTGTCGTATTATTATTCTTCAAAAACAAATTATAGGGATATTGCGGTATTTTTACTCTGTGCATATTATGGGTTGGAACGTAGCGTCGTACATAATTTAAAATGGGATTCTATTGATTTGAATAAAAGGATTTTTAGAGTTAATGAACAGAAATGCGAAATTATCGATCTATTAGAGCTATGTTTTGTCGAAATAAAAAAACAGAATAAAGGTAACAAAAACAAATCTAAGTATGTTTTCACATCACGTACTGGAAGTAAAAACGAAAAAGCAAATGCCTCTACTTTAAATGATGTTTTTAACAGATTAAAGAATATCAGAAATAATGAAGGATTTTGGTCGTTTTTTTCGCCTCAATATGTGCGTAATTGTTTAGTCTATAGAATGTTTGAAGCTGGTTTTTCATTAGAACAGATTATTTATTTTACTGGCATTGACATAAAAAAGATTTCAAACTATATTTCAAGTGATAAAATAATAGAAGAGGGCAAAAAAAGATATAGGAGTGGTATGAAATCGAATGTTGTTCATCCGTTCAAAAAAGTTGTAGATGAATTCTATGCATATATAACTACAAAATGAAAATAATATACCCATGGTTTACTTGATTTTTGCAAAAAGCTATGATATAATACAGGTAAAGCAGAACAGGAATGGTCGGAAGAGACCTCTGTAACAAGAATTATTATGAAAGGAGTTAACCGAAATGAAACAGTTTACTATGATCTATCTGTATAGCGAACACTATGAAGAAAGTTTCTATCACGAGAGTGAAGAGGCTCTATTTGTGCTGCATACAGATAAATGTAGTGGATAGTCATTTCGGAAAACACTTTCTTTGTGTTGTGATCCATACAAATGATAAACACCGTCTGTATGTAAGCAGACGGTGTTTTTTCTATGTCTGAAATCATAATTCAAGGAAAGGAGTTGCTAACGATGCCGATAATCGACGTAAAAGCAACAGGTAATAATATCAAGAATATCATAAAATCTAAGGGTTTCAAGATATCCGATGTGCAGGCTCGATGCGGTTTCAATACTCCGCAGGCTATCTTCAAGTGGATGCGTGGAGACGCTGTTCCTACCATCGACAACCTGATAATACTGGCAGATATGTTTGATGTGCCGATAGATAAAATAATAATCGTCACTCGAATATGAGTGACGATATATGGCGGATTCGTCTAATAGGTCAGGACAAGAGGCTTTCAATCTCTAAATGCTGGGTTCGAACCCCGCATCCGTCACCAGGTAGTCGTCGTCTAATGGAAGGACGTCAGATTGTGACTCTGAAAATAGGGGTTCGATTCCCTTCGATTACCCTAATATGGGCAAGTATGCATAGTGGCGATTGCAGCGGACTGTAAATCCGTGACTTTGATACACCGTAGGTTCGACTCCTACCTTGCCCACCAATATGGCGGATTCGTCTAACAGGTCAGGACGAGAGGCTCTCAATCTCTAAATGTCGGGTTCGAACCCCACATCCGTCACCAATGGTCGCATAAGCCTAACTGGTAAGGCAGCAGTTTGCTAAACTGTGAGTAATCGGAATGTTCCGATGTCTGAGTTCAAGTCTCAGTACGACCGCCAAAGAGAACAGCTCCGACCATATGGTCGGAGCTGTTTGAATGTATTATGCTAAAGAGCTTATTTTTCCTAAAAGATACTCCTGTATACGAACTGCATCATTTACGGTAAGACCGTCTCCGTTAATATCACCGTACTTAAAACCGTTTTCGGTAATATGTGTCGGATCTGTACCATTAATACCGTATTTGTTCGGATTTGCAAGTGCCTGCATGATAAGTACAATATCTGACATATCTATCTCACCGTCACCGTTGGCATCGCCTTTTACCCACAGAGGAACATTGAAGTTAACTTTGCCATTTTTACGCAGGATCGGATCATTATCATCTTCAATTATAATGTTATCCCACTGTTCATCGCTTCCTTCGTAATTAACTTCTTCTATTCTTGAACAGCCGTGAAATGCGGATCTTTCTACAAGTTTGATATCTTCTGAGAAATATATTGTTTTCAAACCAGAACAATCATAAAATGCTTGTCCATCAATTGTTTCAATCCCCTTAGGGAGTGATATTTCTTCTAACTGTTTCATTCCATAAAATGTTCTGTAAGGAATAATTGTTCCGCTTTTTATATTTATCGTTTTTAAAGACTTAGGAACATATAATCCGTATTGTACAGGATATGTATATTCTGTATCATCAGAAGCAAGAATACCTTCAATATCTGTATCACTGTTTTCAAACCAATTCAATGAAGCAAATGTTATTTTTTCAAGACTATTGTTGTTTCTGAATGCTTCTTTGCCTATTGTTCCGTTAACGATATTTATTTCAGTTTCCGTGTTCTTAGTACAGTTCATAAATGCCTGCTGACCGACCTTTGTATCCTCGCCCTCTATCTTTATAGAAGTTATTCCTTGACAGTTAATAAATGCAAAATTACCTATTTCCTTGGTTTTATCTGTAAATACAATGTTGCCAAATTCAACATTACTGCAATTATAAAATGCACGCTGACCTATTATTTCAGCATTATCAAGTATTCCATGTCCATAAATATATGCATTTGAACAGTTCTCAAAGGAGTCTGTGCCTATATATGTTAACCCCTCAGGAAGTGTTATTATTTCAAGTTCTTTCATTCCACAGAATGTTCTGTCAGGAATAATAGTTCCGCTTTTTATATTTATCGTTTTTAAAGACTTCGGAACATATAATTCATATTGAACGGAATATGTATATTCAGTATTATCAGAAGAAAGAATGCCTTCAATACTTGTATCACTGTTTTTAAACCAATTGAGCGATGTAAATGTCATTTTTTCAAGACTATTGTTGTTTCTGAATGCTTCTTTGCCTATTGTTCCGTTAACGATATTTATATCAGCTTCCGTGTTCTTTATACAGTTCATAAACGCCTGCTGGCCGACCTTTGTATCTTCACCCTCTATCTTTATAGAAGTTATTCCGTGACAGTTAATAAATGCAAAGTTATCTATCACCTTGGTTTTATCTGTAAATACAATGTTGCCAAATTCAGCTTTACTGCAATTCTGAAAGGCTTGCTGACCTATTTTTTCTACATTATCAAATATTTTTTGTCCCTCAATATATGCATTTGAACAATCCATAAATGATTCCGCATCTATCTGTGTTAAACCTTCAGGAAGTGTTATCTTCTCAAGTTCTTTCATTCCATAGAATGCTCTATAAGGAATAATAGTTCCGCCTTTTATATTTATTGTTTTTAAAGCCAGTGGAACACATATATCATAATTAGTAACATATGAGTCATCATTTTTGTCTGCACCAAGAAAACCACCAACACCTAATGTGAGATCTTTTGCGAAATCAAATGATGCAAGAGTTAATTCTTCGGTATTGATACAATTGAAAAAGGCGTTATCCTTTATAACTGCATTTTCGCTTTCCACTGTTATCGATTCTATCTTTGTACAATTACGAAAAGCATTAGAACCTATTACATTAACATTTGTGTTGAATACAATATCTCCGAATTCAGCTGAAGAACAGCCCGAAAAAGCACTGTTACCTATGGATCTAAGCTTGCTTGGAAGCACAAATGTTTCAGTAGTATCCTTCTCTCCGCCATAACGGAAATATTTCAGTGATTTACATCCATTAAATGCATCATCGCCTATCTTTGTTATCTCATTTGAAAGATATACAGTTTCGAGATTTTCTGCGCCTTTGAATAAACCATTGCCGATGCTTGTTATATATTCGCCGCTTTCCGGATCAACATCATCAAAAACTACTGTTTTGACTGTTTTGATATTCGCAAATGATAATGTCTTGTCAGAATACATATCACCGGAGCCATATATATACATTCCGCCATCAGAATAGATTATTCCCCAGACATTGTCACCAAGCTGCTCTGCCTCAAGCATTTCGTCGTCTTTATTATCAACAAAAGCTGTTGTTGTGGTAGGTACCGGCTGAGTTGTTGTGGTTGTTGTTGCTGCTGTAGTATATTTAATATCAACATTTTCAGTTGCTTCACCTGTAAGTACTTCAACCGTTCCGTCTTCATGCATTTTTGTCTCTAACATGAGATTTACAGTTTTTACAGAATTATCAACGCATATTGTATCCGTTTTAAATGGTGTTCCATTATAAGAGAGAACATATGAATATTCACCGTTATCACAATAGAATTGCGCATATCCATTTCTATCTGATACATTTTCTACTCCATCAACCTTTATAGAAACACCTTCCAATGGCATTCTTTGTACATCATATAGATTAAATACAGTTTTATATTTGTAATGAGGACAAGTTTGCTTACCGTCACCATTATAATCTTTTCTCTTTCCAAACTCTCTTTTACCAAACGGAACAAAGTAAAAATCAAAGCATGACAGTGGTATCTTCAATTCAAATAAAGAAATATTTGCTGTCAAATTCTTATTAAGCAGTTTTAAATTATATCCTATTTTGAATACTAAAGAAGATGAACCGTAGTAACATCCATTACATGAATGGAATTTATTTTCTGATGAATTATAAATTGCAACTTTTCCGTCATCTGATATTGGATAATAACAGTCTTCATCTTCAGGATCATTGCTTATATTTGGTTCATTGTTTCTGGATGCTTTAAATTCAAGACCAAATGTAAACTTTAAACCTGCACGGGCTACCTTATCACTTATTAGAACAACTGACGGTGATATTTCAATTCCGATAAATATTGTTCCTTCAACAGTAAAATCTACTGACAATGCATCAGTACCCGTTTTTTTAAATGGATCAAATGACCCGGTTTTTGAATTTGCTTTGAAACCTACTTCAGGAGTATATTTAATAGTTAAACTAATTTTTCCTGATATATTAAATATAAAATTAACCGTTGTTACTACTTTAATTCCGGGAATAGAAGTTGGAATATCAACTTTCAGTTTTTTTCCCAGCATTTCCTTTTCTTCATCAGTTATAAAATTATCATATTGTCTTAATTTTTCACTTAAAGCTTTGCCTTCTTTAGGAGATACTTCTTCTGTTCCTGCTTTAATTGACGCGCTAATTGAAAAAGATACATCAAAACTTAGATTAAAGTCAACTGTCGAATATGTCCATTTTTTACAGAAATTGAGTTTGACTGTAAAACCTATACTTCCGCCAATGTCAAAAGAAACATGGTCACTTTTATACTCATTCGGATCAGGAGCACCACCGCCCAAAGGAAGAGTTGCACTTGTTTTCATATTTAAACTAATCGGCTTTCTCGAATTATACATAAATTCAACAGGTTTATTCTCATCTAAAGTAAACTGTTCTTCGTTCTCGTGTCCAGGGAATACGAAACCGTCATCTGAATCTAATGTATCAATTGTTGCACCTTTCATGTCGCCTGTTGCTTCAAATTTTACAAATGCAAGCATATCGTCAATATCATCTGAACCTGTAACAGTTGCGGTATCGCCTTCAATATCAACGTTTTCTACTGCAATAGCTATTATATTTTCTTCATCTGGCTGAACATAGAGGAAATCTCCGCCATTAAGATACTGGATAGACTCGTCTATATGCTCAAATACAAAAGTATTACTGTCAAAATCAGCTGAAACAAGAGAGTTCTCAGTATCGGTACTTTCTAATTTAATAGCATCATCGCTGAGAACAATGAAGTTTGTATCTTCACTTTCATCAAAGTTTACAACTCTGTCTTCGTCAAAGTCGTGAATGTCAGTATCAGCTATTTCCTGCATTATCTTTGTATATGTATCAACATGGAATGCATCACATAAAACTTTATCATTCTTATCTACAAGTTTAGCCTCAAGCATGAAGTATTCAGGAAGATCTTTTGTATCTATTGTTTTCTCGGTTATGATACAGTTTCCAGCTTCAACTTCACATTTGAAATTTTGTACTGCTTCATTTGTATCTTCATTAATAAAAGAAAACAGTACATAGCATTTTTCGCTCTGTGTTGAATAAGCAGTTATTACACCAGTCTCGATATCAAAATCGAGGCCGTTCATTTCAAAAGAACTGCTTGTCTTATTCGTTAATTTCTCTAAATTTGCATCAACATTGTTTTCGTCTGACATCTTTTTGAAGTATTTGCCCAATGAATTCGTAGCAACGATATCATAATCAATAGAGCCGTTATCGATTTTAGGCTCATTTGGTTTAAAACTTGTGGAAGACTTATAGTTTTCTCCTGCTATAACCGACGTGACTGTAATAGCAGCGGCTAAAGTGCCTGTAATCAATTTTTTAAACATTATTTTTCTCCTTTTATGGTTATTTATGATCCACCTTACAAAAGGCAGAACCAATGGGGAATTTTTAATACTGTTTGCGCGTTAATAACGCAGTCTGCGAATAGTTCAATGAACCAAACAAACTTTTACAGTCACATTCTTCGGTGAGATACAACTGTTCTTTCATCTGCTTCATACCCCATTTTTGCAGATGAGATCAAACTTGTGAGTGCAGATACCGTAATTCCTATCGACATCGGAAACGATACCGCTTTTTTGATTTTGATTTTCATGGTTAACCTCCTATAACATTTTATTATATTGCAGTAAGTCAATATTGCAATAATATATATTATATAGAGTAACAATTCCTCTGTCAACTGGTTAATTGCCGATTTTACATATTCTTAATAATCTGATTATAATTTTTTATTATATAAAAAGCTATAGATTTTTTTGCAAAACATAAGAAATTCTATGACTCATATATTTTATATTAATCTCATTGTTCATACTATGTTTAAGTTGATGCTTCATGTGTAGCCAACAGTGAAAAAAGAAGTATATACTGATATCACCTGCTAATATTTTAATACACTTTTTGACGATACTGGCAAAATCTACAGCATATCAATGCCATAAAAAGAAATGAAAAAAATCTTTCATCGGACTGGCAGCTATCCAACCGCACTGATTAATGTTAAAACGAAAACAGTAAGTTCCGCACTTGCGGAGTTTTCCTGTATCAGTCTTAAATTGGCTTGAACGCGCTTTAATAGTTTGATTTAGCAATAAAAAAGCTAAGCAACTTGAGAGATAATGGCTGTTATCCAAACTGCTTAAAAGAATAGGTGTGTCAAAAAGTTAAAATGTCTGCATTACGCCGTCCTTTTATAATAATATGATAAATGTTCATGCGTAATAGTTCTAAGGTGCCTATTTTACGTGTAATTAATTTCTATTCTTATTATATTTCTTACTGCATATTTGTTGACGATTTCAGATGTATTAACGATATAATTAAATTTGATACAATTATAATGCTACGATCTTCAAACTGCATTAAACGCCTGCTATATGCATTTTTCGCCATGTAGTTTTATTGACAAAGCAAAAATAAAATGATATAATAAATTAGTGGTTATTTTTTAAACGTTTAAACATATAATTCGCTACTACATTTTACTAAAAATCTAAAAAAGGAGTAAATAATCATGATTTCAATGAAGAAATTATTTGCAATCAGCAGTTTTGCTGTAATCGCAACAGTAAGTATGGTTTCTTGCACAACAAAATATACTTGTACAGAGTCAGGTCATACTGACAGCTATATAAAAGTAGAAAACGATTCTACTACAACAAAGGGCAGCGGTTCAGCTAATAAGGTTTATTATGACGGTACCGGTTGGTGGGATATTTCCGGTAAGTTCACATATGACAATGGTACTGTAAAAATAACAACAGGAACATATAGGAATCAGACTTTTACAGACGTTATTGATTCTGCATCAAGTTCAAAGCTTGAAATATGCGGCAAGACATATAAATCCTGATTTTAAATTAGGTTAAAAATAAGAGCGTATCTCTTAATCATATAGTGATACGCTCTTTATTTTGATAATGAGGTATTCAATATGAAAAAAAATGTAATTCAAATTGTAATTTTGTGCTTATCTGTAATGAGTATTGTTTGCTCATGCGGAGAAAAAAAGTCACTCACTATAAAAAAAGGTGTTTATTGGCTCGCAGATACAGATACTTCTATTACTCTTGGAGATAATAATACACTCACTGTTCATGGATATGACTTTAAAAAGCTTGAAGAAGAAGCATATGAAAATTTCATGATACGTATGGAACAGGCAAATATGCCTGAAGGTGAAAAAATCAGCGATGAAAGAATCAAGCAGATAAAAGACGGTGTTGACCTTACAAAACAATTCCTAGATAAAACCGTTAATTATGAAACACAGGATGAAGATGGCGTTATAGGTATATATGTACCTGTAAATAATTCTGAGCTTTTCTTCTATGTCCAGTATTTTCCAAATAACGAAAGTCTGGTTTTTAATGAACATATCTTTAAAAGGAAGGATAAGTAATCGTCGTGATAGAAATTTCACATATTAAAAAAAGTTTTTCAGCTGGAGGAAAAACAATAACAGCAGCAAATGATATTAGTCTTTGTATAAATAAGGGCGAATTTGTTAGCATAATAGGACGTTCTGGAAGCGGAAAATCGACATTTCTTCATCTTATCGGCGGTCTGCTTCCCTGTGACAGTGGTAAGATTATTGTAAACAATCATGATATAACAACATTGAATGCCAACCAGCTTGCTGAGTACCGTCTGAAAGAGACAGGCTTTGTTTTTCAGGCTTTTAACCTTGAGCATCAGTATACTGTTTACGATAATGTTCGCATTGCTCTTGTAATAGCAGGAGTTCCGTGGTCTGAACACAGAAAAAAAATAGAATATGCCTTAAAACAAGTTGGCCTTGAAGAAAAAATAAATGTAAAAGCTGCAAATCTCTCAGGCGGTGAACAGCAGCGTGTTGCAATCGCAAGAGCGATAATAAATGAACCTGACCTAATCTTAGCAGATGAACCTTGCGGAAATCTTGACAGCGAAAACTCAAAAATGATAATGGATCTTTTATCTTGTATGCACAAAAGCGGAAAAACTGTTATTGTCGTAACTCATGATATGATAGATGCGTCAAGAGCCGAGCGTTTGATTGAAATATCTGACGGAGTAATTGTAAAAGATGAAAAAAATATCAATACTATGGTTTAGTTTAAAAGAGTTAAAGCATAATTTTGTAATGCTGCTTATAAGCTTTCTGCTTTTAACGTCTATCCTGACAGCGGCTTTTTTTGTTTCCGTCGCTTCATCAGATCTAATTGGATCGTTTTTTGACTACATTTCTTCAAGCAGTTATAAAACAAGCGGAGAAAAGGGATTTTCATTCACACTTAACGGATTACAATATACTGCTTTGGATACAGTATCAGATCTATCGTTTGTTTCTGTCATTCCTGATGATATTATGGTAAGAAGTTCTGATTTTTACTATAACGGAAATGAACTTGGAGATTACTACATAATGGCGCATTATCCTAACCCTAAAGAAAAAATAAGAATAATAAGCGGTACTGATCTTACAAAGGAAGTCATAGACAGCGAATTTATCTGGATATCGGAACAATTCTCTGAGGAAACGAACTGCAAAACAGGTGACATAATAACAAATAATATATCTTCAAACATAACAGTCGAATATAAGGTCGCAGGAATATTTGAAAGCGATGATGATATAGATGCTTTTTTGCCATTTGGTACTTATTACAAAACAATGGAAAAAGCAGGATTTTATATAGAAACAACAATGACAGGCACTATCTCTGATGTTGCAAATTATAAAAAGATGTCAGCCGAACTCAAAAAAAGAGGTATCCATTCCGAAAGCAATTATGATGAAGAAATAAAGGCAATAACTCTTATGAATCTGCTTTTGCAGGCATTGTTTGTAGTTGTGGTCATTGCAGGAATATGGACTTTTTCAAATCTTTGCAGCATTATCCTGAACAACAGAAAACGCTTCATCATACATTTGCAGATTCTTGGAATGAAGCCGATACAAGCATTATCTGTCTATGGTTTTATTATTATAGCTATATCTATACTTGCTTTTGTACTTGCAATACTGTTTTCAAATATTTTTTCAGTATACATAATTGATTTAGCGAAAAAAATCTATCCTGAACTTGGAAAAATGAAAGTCAATATTGCTTCACAACTGATAAAAGGCATTGTTGTTTTCTTAATAACAATATGCCTTGTTCTGATACGTTCATACAAAAATATACGCAGTACAGAACTTATCAGTCAACTCAGCGAAGTACAGTAATGGAGTATAGTTATGATAAAAGCATTATTTATAGCATGGAAGAACTTCAGATGCAAAAAAAAGGTTATGTTAAAGTTGATATCATGTTTTTTTGTAATAATGTGTTCAGTTTCATGTTTTTTCAATTATACTACTGCAATTAATGTTAGACTTGAACAAATAATCAATGGTTCAGCAGCAAAATCATACGTAGAAACTGAGTCAATGATAAACAGTCAAGATTATCCTCTTATTAGCGAAATAAAAGAAATAGCACGCTTTGAACCCGAAAATATTCCATTGAAACACATAAGGTTAACTGTTAATGGAAAGGAATACGAAGGAATAAATGATTACAGCTATGACTTTTCTACTCCTTTTTCAGTCGGAACAGCTCAGCATGTATACAGTGTTACTTTTATTATTGATGCTTATAATAACAAAGAAACGATATTTACTAAAAATGATATACAGGAATATAAAGAGAAATTCGGTGATAAAAACTTAGAAATAGCAGGCAAAGCTGAGCTTTCATCAGATAGTATTATTTTCACTGATTATATGCTTGATAAATTTGGACTGCCTGCGGATAGTTCGCTTATTGGCGCGGAAATCTCTTTATATAATTCAGAAACAGGTGAAATATACTGTGATGGCTTAAGGCTTTCATGTATACTCGATTCTAATATATTCAGAATAAGCTCTTTAAAAAAATTTGGGCAGATTATTATTTCATCTGAGCATGAAATAAAAGGATCTTCAAATCATACATACTATAATTATGCTCAAAATTATATTTTGGCATATGAGTTAGCAAACCAACTGTCAGCAGATAATATACCTCATTACATTCCTCTTGAACTTTATTATTTCTGCGAAATATACAAGCAAAATCTTATAGTATCAAGAGTAGTTTTTATGATAATGATAGTTTTCCTGATAGCGATGGTTGTAAGTATAATCACGGTTTTATATTTTTATCACTGCAATCAGCTTGATTACCGTCAAATGCTTCTTGCTATGGGATTAAAGGTGAAAAGTCTTTTCCTTATTATACTTATTGAAATAGCTCTATGTATATTGGTGTCATATATTATCACTTTGATAATAAGTGGGACTATAATGTTCTTGATAAGCAGATATCTGATTTCAAGTCTCGATGTGGAAGGTATGTTTAGCATATCTAGCCTTTTGAGCATTTCTTCAATAATAGCAGCTTTAATTTTTGCTTTTGCAATATTATTTGCCGCAATATCATCAAATAATATAAAAAACAGATTAAAGTAATAATACTTTAATCATCTGTAAAATCTTCAAAAAACGTTTTCCATATCATAAAATAAATTGCCCCCACATCACACGAAGCAATTAAGCTTAAACTGATGAGGGGGATTATTCTTACACTATTATACTCTCATAATTCTTTTTATTCGGAATAACGTGAGTATATGTATGAAAAGCGACTATTTTAAGAAATACAGCTATTCTTTGATATGTTTTTTCTGATACTGCGCTTATATGTCAACTAAAAAAGCAAGTAACCCATAGATGTATCTTGAAATTTGATTGAAAATGCTTTCAGTATATGGTATAATCAGAATGAACCGATGTGTGAATAAAATGAGCAACCAATTAGAAGAAAAAGGGCATGGATTTCCAGAAAAACGAGGTAAAAAATGCTTGAACCCAACGAATTATATCTTACAGGGCTGAAAATAAAATGGGACAAGATAGAAAGTAGGAGCTATCTCCGAAAAATAGCAGCTATCAATTCTCTTGACGAGCTGACGTTTCACTCGCCTGTTACGTTTTTTGTAGGTGAAAACGGCAGCGGAAAGTCCACGCTTTTAGAAGCTATCGCTGTCGCTTATGGCTTCAATCCCGAGGGTGGGACTTTGAATTATAGCTTTTCGACCTACGATTCACATTCCGAGCTTCATGACGCTCTCAGACTTGTACGAAGCTTCAATAAAGCAAAGTGGGGATATTTTCTCAGAGCGGAAAGCTTCTATAATGTAGCTACTGCTGAGGACTATTATTCAAGAATACAAGGCGTACCTCAGCACTACCACGAAAAATCTCACGGTGAAAGCTTTCTTTCAGTCATACAAAAGAACTTCAATCAGAATGGTCTGTACATTCTCGACGAGCCAGAAGCAGCACTTTCTCCACAACGTCAATTAACAATGCTCCTCGAAATGTCTAAATGCGTGAAAAAAGATTCGCAATTTATAATAGTTACTCATTCGCCTATTCTTCTTGGCTATCCTAACGCGGATATTCTCAGCTTTGACGATGGAAAGATTCAGTCAATAAGCTATGAGAATACTCAGAGTTATCAAATAACAAAAATGTTCATCAATGACCGCAAACAGATATTGAGGCACTTGTTCGATGAATAAATGTCATTTAACACAAAAAATCATAAATTATCAGAATGTCATGTTGTCCCAAGCTATATGGATATCTGTTGTGAATAACAAGATAAATTAGACTGCCGCAAACTTTGCGGCATTTTTTATAAACTACGAGAAATTGCTTGCTATTCATACCAATTTATGCTATAATTTTAAAAATAATTCGGACTGGAGGTTTCATCATGCTTGATTTTATAACCATAAACGAACACAGCAGTATCCGAATTGATGATGGAAAGATCATCTACTCTGATCCTTACAACATCAAAATCGCTGCTCATGATGCTGACATCATCCTCATCACACACAGCCACTTCGATCACTACTCTCCCGATGATATTCGTAAGGTGATGAAGTCTGATACTGTCATCGTCTGTCCAACATCTGTAAACGAACCACATGAGCTTGGTCTGACAGTGGAGCAGGTTACAGCAGGCGAGAAATTTGAAGTCCTGGGTATCAGCTTTGAGGCTGTTCCTGCGTACAATATTGGCAAGCCTTTCCATCCTCAATCTAATGGCTGGCTGGGATATATCATCGACAGTTCTGATCTTGGACGCATATACATAGCAGGCGATACGGATATCACACCTGAGAATGAACACGTGAAGTGCGACATTGCGCTCATTTCTGCAGGAGGTACGTTTACAACTGATGCTTCTCAGGCGGCAGAGCTTGTGAACACTATTCGACCAAAATATGCTATCCCTATCCACTACGGAACAGTTGCAGGCTCACCAGAGGACGGAGAGAAATTTCGTAAGGCTGTTGACAGCGGTATAGAGGTTGTTATAAAACTGTAATTATAGATTGTGTCCCCAAGGGATAACATAAATTCAGAAAGGATGATGAAAATGACTGCTAATGAGATTTTTGACCTTATCAACAAACACCCCGTATTTCACCTTGCAACTATGGACGGTGACCAGCCACGCGTAAGAGGTATGCTGCTGTTCCGCGCAGACGAAAACGGCTTCGTGTTCCACACAGCCTCAACAAAGGATGTTTTCAGCCAGATAATGGCTAATCCTAAGGCAGAGATGTGTTTCGCATGCGGTGAAGTTCAGATCAGAGTTACAGGAACACTCGAACTCAACGAAGATCCTGCGCTCCGTGAGGAGATATTCAACCACCCGTCCAGAAAGTTCCTTCAGGCGTGGAAGGACAACGGCATAGACAATCTTATGAAGGTATTTGTGATGAAGAACTGCACTGCTGTTACATGGACTATGGCAACTAATTTTGAGCCCAAACAGCCTATCAAGCTCTGTTAATAATATAAAAACATCGGGAACGGCTTAAAGCTGTTCCCATTTTTTGTTCTCTGTACTGTCGCAGTATGCGGTAGTGATTGCGGACTTCGATTTTGATATACAATAATTCTTTCATACAGAACGTTTACTGAATTAACAGAGTATGCAAAATAGCTATATTGTATAACTGTTTGATATTCTTAGCCCCAATTTTGTTGGTTAATTCATTATCAGAGCATTTAGTATATATGTAAACTAATATGCAGATATGCGCGACATATTATTGACAAAACATTTATTATGCTATATAATTCTTGAATATAAGAATATAAAATTCTTATACACATGATAGGAGGATTATTTATGTTATTCAAAAAAATGCTTGCAGTATTATCTGCACTCACTGTTATAGGAAGTTATTCAGTATATAACAGTGATCCATTCACAGTATCGGCTGAAAATACAGTTGTTTCAGACACTGATCCTGAGACCTGTACGGTAACAGTCTCGATGTCATCTTTAACAGAACCGATACCTGATGACGCACACATAAAAGCCAAACTTGTAAGATCAGGCGAAGAAGATGTCGTTATTGATGAATGGGAGCTAACACAAAACGGGGTAAAAGAACTAAAAGGACTTGAATACAGCGAGGATTATACCTATAAGATCATTTTTGAGGACGTGCCAGAAGGTTACACTCTGCCGAAATCGACAACGGTCAAGCTTAGCCAAAAAGGGGATACCGATAAAATCATTTTCTGTGGTCGAGGCGCAGAACGTGCCGATCGTGAAGAACGTGGTATGTATGACTGTATCGAAGTCGCTGCATCTGCTATCACTTGCAGCGACATAATCATATTTATGGGTGATTTGTTTGAAGGTAGTATTGAGGAAAAATATATCGTTGATGATAATGGTGTAAGATACTGTGGCGTAGGCGGATTTATTCTCCCCGACGGTCATTATACTGCTTACGTAATTCCCCGTGAAATATACAGATATGTTAAACCCAATTCAGAAGCCGCAGCAGCTATCATCGATTTTAAGGGTAAAAGAGATAAGCGAATAAATATGGATTATTTTGACAGGGACTTTTCAAAGGGATTTGGGTTTGATGTTGTAAACGGAGAAACAGATACTCTTCTTAATTTCTATGTTGAACCAACCCCTGAAAGATGCAACGCTTGTTCTGCTGATATTTCTATTGTCGATAGTGAAACGGAAGAACCTGTTGATGGTATCAAACTTGCACTTATAAATGAAAGAATTTTCAAGGAAAGCCCTATAATCTGGAACAGCACCGACTCTAACCCAATGTCATTTGATAAGCTGCTGTCTTTGAAAAATACTTATAAAGTTACTCCCGTTAATACTTCCGAACTCTATTATATACCTGATACTTCTTTCAAGTTTACTTCGGAGGGACAGCACAAGGACATAGTAATAAGGGCAAGACGCAAAAAGAATTTAGATGTACCTGCTGTAGTTCTTCCTGATGAAGCTCCTGTACCCATAGATGATAAGCACTGTGCTGTGACAATTGGAATAATGGACAATGACCGCAAACCTGTTGAAGGTGCAAAAGCAAGAATATACAAAAAAGTGGGTTCAAAAGAAACTGAACTTGTTAGCTGGAATGCAGAAGAAGAACCTGTGAAGACTATAAATGATATTGAATTTGATGAAGATGCAAAATACTATCTTGCTATAAACGGTGAATCAGATGATTATTACAGATATTCTGATATTCAGCTTGCCTTCGATAAAGGCGGAAGTGTGGACAGAGTTGTTCATCCTGTATATCCAACATCTATGAAAAGTGTAAAATTTCAGATTACAACATACAAAATTTTAAACAGCTACGGTATAATGAACAGCAATACCGGAGGAAAAGGCATCATGGTTACTGATATGCAGGGATACAGATATCCATGCATACCAAGCCAGATCTATCTTCCTGACGGAGAATACCTGTTAAAGACAGCACTCAATTCAAATTACAGGATAGTACAGCCAAATACCGAAATGGAATGGGCACTTAACAGCCTCTACCCTGAACTCCAAGGTACTTTCACAAAGTATTCCGAATACTATGAAAATGGTGTCAAATTCACAGTAAAGAATGGTGAATGTGATGAGGAGATATGTTTCTGTGCCGAAGAAGTTCCGACTTCAAGTAATTCCTGTACAGCTGATATTAAGGTAGTCGATGAAGAAACAGAAGAAACCGTTGAAGGTGTAACTGTTATTATGAATGCACCGTACAGGCTCGGAAATATAAGCTGGAATACCTCTGATACACCTGTGATGAACTTTGACTCTCTGAGACTCCTTAAAGAAGATTACTGCTTTAAACTGACTAATATTCCAGAGGGTTATGCATATAAATATGAAGAGCCTAAGATCACTTTTGAAAAATACGGTGAACATCAGGATTTAGTTATTAAACTCAGTAAAACAAACCAAAAAGGCGATGCAAACTGCGACGGTAATATAGACATGGCAGACACTGTACTTATCATGCAGGTTTTGGCTAATCCAAACAAGTACGGTATTAACGGTACTGATAACAATCACATTACAGAACAGGGTACTGTGAATGCAGACGTTGATACATCGGCAAAGGGTATTACAGGAAATGATGCATTAAAAATACAGAAATATCTGCTTAATTTAATAGACTCCCTTACACAGGACGAATAAGTTTATTACAAAAGCTCCTTCTTATGAAGGAGCTTTCTGTTATTTACGCGAATAATCCATTGAATTCCGTAACAATATTTTTTTAGAAAAGAGTATTGACATTAAAAATTCATCTTGATACAATAAAGATACTGTATGAAATTTCGATCGAATATACAGAACTCTATCAATACGGAGGTATATTATGACAAAGGACGAACTTCATAGGTATATTGAGGAAAGCAAGGGCAATGAGAGCAACATCTGCCAGATCTGCGCTTACAAAGACGTACAAATGGTCTATAGTGACACATGGCACGATTACAAGAAAGATGACTGCGTACACATAATGTCTGCTACCAAAAGCATTATGGCATTGCTCATAGGTATTGCCTTAGATAAAGGACAGATAGGAAGTATTGATGATAAAGTCCTTGACTATTTCCCTGATTATAAAGTCAAACGCGGAGAAAAGACCATATATGATGTGACTATCAGGCATCTGCTGACTATGAGAGCACCATATAAAGGCAAGGGTGATCCGTGGTCAAAGGTATGTTCAAGCGATAACTGGACTTACGCTTCTCTTGACTTCCTCGGCGGAAAGAACGGGCTGACAGACGAATTCAACTATAAGACGGTATGCCTGCATATCCTTACAGGGATACTCTATAAGGCAACAAAAATGAAAACTGTTGATTACGCAAACAAATATCTTTTCGGACCGCTGGATATCAGACCGTACTCTATCTACATAGCAAAATCAGCCGAAGAACACAAGCGGTTTACCATAGAGAAAACTCCTAAAGAGAATGTATGGTTCTGCGATAAAGAAGACTTGGGAACTCCTGGATACGGACTTTGTATGTCGGCGGAAGATATGGCAAAGATAGGTCTTTTATGCCTAAATAAAGGCGTTTATAACGGAAAGCGTATCGTTTCTTCAAGCTGGATAGAAGAAATGACAAGTCCCAGAAGTATTGAAAATCAGAACTGGCAGGGCATGGAATACGGCTATCTGTGGTGGATATTAGACCGCGAAAAGAATATATACGCAGCTCTCGGAAACAGCGGAAACGTCATTTATATCAATCCTGAAAAGAATATCGTTATTGCTGTAACAGCCTATTTCAAGCCCACTGTACTTGACAGAGCAGATTTCATAAGAAAGTATATCGAACCGATCATAATGTAAATGAGGTATTTATGAAAGTATTATTATTTCTTGCAAAAGGATTTGAAACAATAGAAGCAAGTGCGTTTATTGACATAGTGGGCTGGGCGAGAAATGACTATCACCATGAAGTTGATGTAGTCACCTGCGGCTTCAATAAAACGGTCGTCAGCACTTTCGGTGTACCTGTTTTAGTTGATAAGCTGGTAGGCGACATAGATACTGATGATTATGATGCTTTAGCAATTCCAGGTGGTTTTGAAGAATTCGGCTTCTATGAAGAAGCATTTTCTTCCGAGCTGTCAGATATCATAAAGCAATTCGATCAACAGAATAAGCCCATAGCCACTGTATGTGTAGCTGCTTTGGCTCTCGGATACAGCGGAATACTAAAAGACAAAGAGGCAACGACTTATCACCTGAATGGCGGAATAAGGCAAAAGCAGCTTGCACAGTACGGTGCATTGATCGTTAATAAGCCTGTTGTAAAGACAGGAAATATTATAACTTCCTATTGTCCGCAAACAGCACCTGATGTGGCATTTACTATGCTTGAAATGCTTATCGGAACTAAAAACACGGACGTTGTTAAGACTGCTATGGGGTATATGTAAGATAATCAGAAAACAAAAGGAGTAATATAATGAATATAGATAACAATCTTTACAGTGGACGTCCGACAGATGAACGATCAGAAGTGGAAATGACCATATATGACAAGCTCGACTCTCTTGGTATCGAGTACAAAAGAGCCGACCACGAACACGCTGATACAATGGAGGATTGCCTGCTGATAGAATCTGTCCTTGGAGCTAAGATATGCAAGAACCTGTTTCTATGCAATCGTCAGAAAACAAGCTTTTTTATGCTTCTAATGCCCGGAGATAAGCCTTTTAAGACAAAACATCTGACCTCACAGCTGAACTGTGCCCGACTTTCATTTGCAGAAGCCGATAAAATGCAGGAGTACCTACACACTGTTCCGGGCTCGGTTTCAGCCCTTGAACTGATATTTGATACAGATAACAATATAAGGCTCGTTATTGATAATGACCTTATGAAAGATGAATATATCTGCGGACATCCTGGTATCAATACATCAACAGTACGCCTGCTCCGCGATGATATGATCAAATATGTTCGTGCTGCAAAGCATGAACCGACATATATTGATCTGCCGACTGAATAATGAAAACAACTTTTATGGTTCCTTATTGATATGATATAAGTAAATAATTCCAATTACAAAGGCTTCTCCTTACAACGGAGGAGCCTTTTGCTGCAAATACCTATTTTTACAGCTTAATGAAAATAGGCATTGATTTTATGAGCAAATTCATCTATTCTGTAACTTACCATCTTTAAAACGCAACTTACCTTCATAATTTTACAGCTTACCAATAATCTGTTGACCTCTGATGTATAAAAAAATATAATATGGATATGGTATTGAATTGATAAGACATCATTGCAAATATGTATAGATCACTTCAGAAATATAAGCTCGTCAGCAGGAGTGCACACTGCTTTTCAGCTTATTTGAAAATGATACTTTGACAGAATAATAGTATCCCTTATTTTTGATTTGAATTATACATAAGCCTTATCCGACCGTTTATAACAGTTCCACACCTGAAACATTCTATTTGCAAACAAAAATTATTTTTGGAGGTATGAAAATGAAAAGATCTTTCCGCATATTTACAGCGACTACAGCAGCAGTTATCACTATGCTTTCTACAGTCAGCATTACTGCATCAGCTTATGATGTGACTCACCGCAATTATACCAAACTGACAAACAATTATAACGGAGCAGGTAAAGGTTACTGTTGGGGAACAGATGAACAGCAGAATGCGCTTCCGAGATTCACAAAAAATTTCCTGAATTCAGCAACGGCTGTTATAGCCGGTTTCAATAAAGGACAGTTCTGTGTCACACATATGCTTTGTACTCTCGATGAAAACATTATCTCAAGAGATTCATTGAAGAATCCTGAAAAGGCTCTGTATGCACGCAAACAGATCGACAAGTTATACGTTAAAAGACAAGACGGAGAACCATTTGGTCTCAAGCTGGAATATGAGCCGCACGGCAAAAATAACGGCCTCAGCAGTTTTGGTCTAAGACTTATGGACTCATACAACCTGGATTATTACTTATATGACAGGATGTACGTAGAAACTGATTATGATCATGCATTCAGAGATGAAAACACATTGTATTTAGATGATGTTACAGGTGAATACTCAGGCAGGCTGTATTTTGATGATATTTATATAGCAGGAATGCGTGTCAGCTGTTCTGATCCATTTACTAAATTCGGAGATCCAGTTATAACATGGGAGCGCGGCGGACCGAGAGTGTACGTTCCGTTCAGCGGAAGGATACCCACCCCTGATAATCCGATTTTTGAGGGAGTTTACGACAAGTTCATGACAAGAGAAGAGTTCGATCTCTATTTCAATTTCCTTCGTCCGCGCCATGAACCTTATTATGGATATGTAGGTGGTTCTGCTGAGATACTGACAGATCTGACAGTCACATACAACTACGGCAGCTACGTTGAAAGTAAAAAGAGGAGCTATACTACAAACGATCTTGTGAAGACATTGATAGCTCCTGAGATCGTTAGCTGTGATTGATATTGTATAGTTCATTCTGCATGATATAACTTATACTATATTCTGAACACATATATAAGAACCGTCCTGTATAAAAAGGTACAGGACGGTTTTTCTGATATATGCTTTAGCTTAAATAGAAAGGCCGTAAATAGGAGTTCAATTTGAATAATAAAATATTGCATAGGTGAAGTTGACAAGAGGCATTATTATATCATATAATATATACATATTTGACACGTAATGTCAAAAATTAATATTAAGGAGGAATATAAAAATGCTAAAACGACTCGTAGCAGGAGCATTGAGTGCGCTTATCTGCACCTCAGCGATCCTGTCAAGTGGCAACAAATTTATCACAAGTATCGCTCCTGACGGCAAAAATGATTCAATGATCGACCACGCAAGTAATCTGGACTTTGAATCCTCCAATTCACTGGGTAACTTTATTACCCATGCAGCTGAAGAAGATCAGACTGTGAAAAAACTCGCCAATTCAGATGTTGGCGAAGGCGAATACCTGATAACAGGTCTGGATTTTGATCCTGACACAGGTAAGCTTGCTGTTACTTCAACCCAAGCCAAGGACAGCAAATTTGTGATCACATTCGTTAATGATGAGGACGATCAGCTTTTCGCTTCCGTCGAGGGCAATGTCAGTGCAGGACGGCTGAAACGTACCGAAGCTTCTGTTGACACTTCAAAGTTGGGAGAGTACTTCATTATCAGAGTACAGCTCTTCGACCTTTTCAATCGTCCTGTAGGTGATACTTTCGTAATCAAGAAGTACACCAGAGAAGTTGCAGAGATACGTTCTAAAACAACTAAGGATTTCGCACAGGACAGGGTCGTAAACTTAGATGAGGACGAAACGAACAATTTCGTAGTTCTCAGCGATGACACAATTATCGCCGAAAGCGCAGACGGTAAGAACGATCTCGTTTCGTCTGACTTTGACAATAATGTTTTCGTTTTTGAAAATGCGGACGATACTGTAAAGAATCTTGAAAAGGGCGAATTCTTCTACATTCAGCCAAGTCCTGAATCTATCGTTTCTATCGCTGTTGAAGACGTAAAGGTAGACGGCGATACAGTATGCGTAGCAGGCAATGATAACATCGACGATATGCTCGCATTTGTCAAAATCGAGTCTCATTCTGACCCGAGAGATGCTGTTCTCGATATGGAAACAGCTGATGAGGGCATTGTTCGTACTGATACTGATTTTGAAGAGACAGGTGTCATGACATTTGAGATGCCACAGTATATGATCTTAGATACGGATAGCAGATCGCAGACTTTTGATGGGAAAATACCTCTTGGTGACTCAGGTATTATGCTCGGTGCAGGATTAACCCTTTCAACTACTCAGTCCTTTGATTTCTATAAAGAATGGGGGTATTTATACTCTTATTATGAATTAAAATCTGAGCTTTCAGTAAGTACATCATTAGATGTTGGTAGTGATGATTTTAATGATCTTCGCAATGATAAAGAAGGCGGCTTCAATTGCAATATTGGAACCATAATAATTCCTATTTGTTTTGGAGTAGATGCCAAAATATCTGCTGACTTTGTATTAGAGCTTGAAGCTTCACTAAAGATAGCCTATACTTCTTCTGTTACATATGGTTTCCAATATGACTCTGATGAGGGAATGGAACATATCGATAAGACCGTTGTTAAATCTGACGATGTAACTGTAATGCTTGAGGGAAGCGCTTTTATAGGTATTAAGATATCTGTATCAGTTGAAGTCTGGGGCATTTTAGAGGTTTCACTCTATTGCGAAGTAGGTCTTTCCGCAACGGGTTCACTTGGTTTATCTTACGCAAATTCAAACAACTCCAAATCCTTCTCAAACACAGCCTTTGTATGCTTTGATACGTCAGGTGATACAAAACACGCCTGCGATACCTGTCTGAAAGGCGATGTAAACTTTGTTATAAGAGGCGGTGTTGAACTTGATAGATTATTATCAAAAAAGAAGCTGGAGTGGACGTGGGATTTAGCAAATTTAAAACTTTTTGACTGGTATCTCAGCCTTGATAATCTTGGACTTTTAGCAGGTGTAGCCAGTCTTCCTGGTTCATGGATCAATAAAGCAGATAATTCAAGATTTGGAATAGGTACTTGTCCTAATGTTGCATATAAAACTACTTTTAATATAACTGCTGTAAAACCTGACGAAAAAACATATACTCCGAATGTGGAACTGATCGTTGACGACAAAGTATCAACAGGAGTTGTCAATGGAAAAGGAGTAGTTGTTTATTGCAGAAACGGCAGTCATAAAGTTGATGTTATTGTAAATGGTGAAGTAGTTAAGAGTGCAGAATTCCATATCAATAACAGAACAAAAACGTTAAATTATAGTTATAATGCCCCTGCTGATGAAGAAGATAATGATACAGAAGGCACAACAGCAGCAACCACACTGCTGGATGAAGATATAGACGGAGATGAAATTGTTACTACAACAGCCACAGTAAATGATGTAAAGTGTAACGTTACAACTGCAAAAGCTCCTAATCCTGATCATTACTGCCTCGAAGCAGGCTCACTTGGCGATCATATATCATATATGCTCTATCCATCAGGATATATGTATATTTTCGGTTACGGTGATATGTATGATTTTGATTCTTCACCTTTCAGAGATCCTTCTATTGTAAAAAATGTAGTTATTGAAAACTCAGGAAATGAAAAAGACGGTGAGATTATCACAAGCATCGGCAATAACGTTTTTGTCAACTGTGGAAATATGGAATCCATGAATCTGCCGCAGACAATAAAGCGGATAGGCAAGTATGCTTTTAAGAACTGTTCTTCATTCTCCAAAGTATCCTACGATGAATATGATTATGAAAAAAATAAGTTAATAGAAGTTAAGTTCCCTGAAGGACATCTCGAAATACCTAAGGCTGTCACAACAATTGAAACTGGAGCTTTCAGCGGTTGTGCTTCATTCACTGAGATCAATATTCCTGAAACAGTTATCGGAATTGGTTCATATGCATTTTCAGGTTGTACAGGCATAACATCTATTGAAGTTCCTGGCACAGTAAAGGAAATCGGTGAATTTGTATTTAGCAGTTGTACTTCACTTGAAAAGGCTATTATAAGGGGGGGAGAAGAAGGTATAGGCGGTCATATTTTTAATGAATGTGTTTCTCTTACAGAACTAACTCTTCCATTTGCAGGATTCAGTAAGGAATCAGTTGACGATCCCGAAGTATCCAGCGAACTCTCGTTTTACTTCAATAGTGGCTATTGCTACGATGACCGTTTTTACAAATTTTATAATAAATCCAATACAAAATATGACTATATGTCCGTTCCTAAAACACTTAAAAAGATAACGATTCTTGGCGGTACAAGAATTCCAAGCTATGCATTCTATCGCTTAAGCAGTGTTGAAACGATCATTATTCCAGATAATATTACTGAGATAGGTGACGCTGCATTTTATGAATGTTCTTCAATGATAAATGTACCTATTCCAAGTAAAGTAGTGAGCATCGGTAACAATGCATTTAGTAGTTGTACTAATGCCGAATTCAAAGATATGGTTCTTCCAAACACACTTAAATATATAGGCGATGGTGCTTTCTCAGGCTGTACAGGTTTAACATCTGTTGAAGTTCCTGATAGTGTAACAAAGATAGGTAAATCAGTATTTAGTAACTGCTCATTACTTGAAAAGGCTATTATAAAAGGTGGAGCAGACGGCATAGGCAGTTGTATTTTTTATGATTGTATTTCCCTTGAAGATATAACACTTCCTTTTGCAGGATTCAGCAAGGAATCAGCTGATGATCCTGAAGTAACCAGCGAACTCTCCTTTTACTTCGATTGCGGCTATCGCTATGATGAACATTTTTATCAGTTCAAGAACACATATAATGACTATATGTCGATTCCTAAAACACTTAAAAAGATAACTATTCTTGGCGGCAAAAGAATTTCAAATTATGCTTTTTATCGTCTCAGCAGCGTAGAAACGATAATTATTCCTGACAGTATTATTGAGATAGGCGACGCTGCATTTTATGAATGCTCGGCTATGAAGAATGTGCCTATTCCAAGCAAAGTAGTCAACATTGGCAACAATGCATACAGTAGTTGTACTAATGCCGGATTTAAAAGCACCATCCTTCCCAATACACTTAAGTCTATAGGCAATAGTGCTTTTTCGGGCTGCAACGAGCTCACAAGTATTACAGTTCCAGAAAACGTGAAAAAAATTGGCGAATATGCGTTCAGCTACTGTTACTCGCTTGAAAAAGCAGTTATAAAGGGTGGCGAAGAAGGCATAGGTGGTTGTATTTTTTATGATTGTATTTCCCTTGAAGATATAACACTTCCTTTTGCAGGATTCAGCAAGGAATCAGCCGACGATCCGGAAGCAACCAGCGAGCTCTCGTTTTACTTCGATTGTGGTTATCGCTACGATGATCGTTTTTATAAATTTTGGAATACATCCAATGACTATATGTCTGTGCCCAATACACTTAAAAGGATAACTATTCTTAACGGTACAAGAATTCCGAATTATGCATTCTTCAAATTGTCCAGTGTAAAAGATGTATATCTTCCTAAAACAGTAACAACTATTGCTGATAATGCCTTTAGCGGCTGCAGCGGTATAGAAAACGTTTACTATCCAAGCACAAAAGCTGATTGGGAGAAAAATGTTACCGTAGGTGCTAATAATTCTGAAATCGAAGGTAAAGTAAGATTTCTTAATGATGACGGAGTTTACGATACGACTACTACAACTTCAACATCTACTTCAACAACGTCGAAGGCAACCACTACAAGTAAGACTACTACATCAGCTGCTTCGACAACGTCGAAGGCAACCACTACAAGTAAGACTACTACATCAGCTGCTTCGACAACGTCGAAGATAACCACTACAAGCAGGACTACTACATCAGCTGCTTCAACAACGTCGAAGGCAACTACAACAAGCCAAACTACTACATCTACAACTTCAAGCACATCAAATAAAAGTACAAATACTGAAATAACTACCACATCGACTACTACTGAACTCACGGAGAATTCTAAGACAACTTCCACAACCTCTGAGGCAACAGAAACAGCTACTGCATCTACAACTTCAGAGACAACTACTACGACAACTTTCACATCATCAACTTCTACCACAACTACAACAAGCACGACTACAACTACGATTACAACAATCACTAACACCGATGACGAACCTGATATTGAATTAGGTGATGCTTCAGGTGATGGCAAGGTTGACGCAGTTGATGCAGGCATTATCCTTATGATATATGCAAAGAATTCAACTTCAAATCCGATTATATTGACTGTGAAACAAAAAGAAGCATATGACGTAAACGAGGACGGTAAGGTAAATTCACTTGACGCTTCTTACATTCTCTGTTTCTATGCTTATATTTCTGCTGCGAAAGATGAACCGATAACGTTGAAGATCTTTATGCTAGACAGAAAATAACCATAAATAATGTGATTCACTGGAAAGCTCCTCAATAAAGAGGAGCTTTCCGCTTATTCTGCCATACAGAGAACTATGAAGCGTACAAAGCCGATTTTTTGACAGAGACAAAATTAAGATGTATTGTTACATATTTAGATTTAGTCAGGTCTGAAAGCAGTCTGATAGGTATAAATCAACAAAATAATATTACAATAGTTCAATTTCATTGACTTCTAAACAGGGCATTGTTATAATAATTGTGTCTATAATACCCGTCATATGGCGGATATTGCCGTGAATGCAGTTCAAGGCACGCAAATTCTTTTCGATGTAAGAGAATTTGTACAGACATTAAGTATATCAGACAGAATTATAATACGCATAAAATTAATAATAATCACGAGGAGGTTTTTGAAATGTGGAAACAAAAACACAAGAAAATCAGGACAAGAGTTTTGTCTGTGCTTGCTGCTTCTGCTGTAGCAGGCAGTCAGATACTTGCAGCAGTCCCGTTTAATGCGATTGCCGCGGAATCCAATGCATCAAAGATGACCGACGTGTCACCAAACAACGTAAAGTGGTGGGAAAATTATATTGCAGAGCCAAAGTGCGGTGATGCTAATAACGACAAAAAAATCGACGCTGTTGACGCAAGTATTATCGAAAAGTATGTGACCAAAGGCGATGATACTTCTATCGACCTTACCACAGCAGACGCTGACGCTGACGGAAATATAACGCTCCGTGACGCTGAGATCATACTCAAATATTATGAACAGGTGTCAACAGGCGCGAATACGATGAGTCTGCCTTATAAGGGCGATGTGGAGTGGAGCTATTATCCCGATCCTGCTAATTACGAGATAATCAACGATGGTATGACATGGCAGGAGGCTGAGACTTATTGCGAGAGCAAGGGGGGTCACCTTGCTGTTATCACCTCTGAACAGGAGCAGGCTCAGGTTGAGGCTCTTATTCGCGGTCAGTCAAATATCAAGAACAATTACTGGATTGGTCTGAAAAAGAACGATAAGGAAGAATTCTGCTGGGTAACAGGCGAAAAACTCGATTACACCAACTGGAACCCAAATACGCCTAACAATTCTTTCGGAAATCAGAATACCGTCCTTATTTACGGACAAGAGTTTACTTCATTCGGCGGACAGATTGGAAAATGGGACGACATAAACGAAAGTGCCGAAAGCCCCGGAGATACTTTCTTTGGCACCGGAAACTTTGGCTTTGTTCTGGAAAAAGACGGCAAAGCTATTGCGGAATATCCCCTCTGGACTGATGAAACAAGCTTCCCGACATCTGGCTTTTATAAGCTTGGCTGCGATATCAAGGCTGCGGGTGTCAATGTAAATCAGTTCCTCGATATTGATCTCAACGGACATACAGTTGATATCGAATGTATCAACTGTTACGGTAACGTGATCATCAGAGACAGCGATCCTGAAAAGAAGGGTACTATCAATGATACAAGCGGCGGTTCGGTTCTTGATGTTTACGGTAAGCTCACTGTATACGGCGGCACTATCAACGGAAATGAACAAGGCTATGATTCAGGTACGATAGGCGTAAATGGCAGCGGCTGCTTTGACATCTACGGCGGTACAGTTACATCTTATTACAGCAATCCGCTTTCACTCAGATCAAGCAGCGGTACTGCAAATCTTGCAGGCGGTGTACTTAAAAATACCAGCAAGCATACAAACTCCAGCCCTGGTGTGACAGCTGCTGTTTATACAACAGGTTCATATTCAGGTACGATGAATATTACTGGTTCGGAGATATACTCAGATCTTGGTCCCGGTATCTATTCAACTTCAAACAACGGTACCATAAATATCAGCGGCGGTAAGATCAACAGCGATAAAAGCTACGGTATTTATTGCACAGCAGGTATTCCCATAAATCTCAAGGGAAGCATCTCCGTCAACGGCAAGAACGGCGGTATATACATCCCGGCCGGCAAAAAGATAAATCTCACCGATAAGATATCAAGTGCAAATCTGACCGTATATGCCGAGGAGTCAGGCGTTATTACCAGCGGTCTTGCTAAGTTGGGCTACGGAAGCTCTATCACTCCGTATCTGAAAAATGTAGGCGTAAACGGCAAGGTCTCACTTGATGAGAGCGGCGAGCTCCGCATTGACATTGAAAATGTTGTTACAGAGACCACAACAGCTACTCAACCAGCACCTGCCACTACAACTACTACAACCACCACTACCACAACTTCAGTTGTAATCGCAGATCCTACAACTGTTACAGAGCCTGTTCCGCCTGCGCCCCATAAGCTCGATATTGACGGAGAAATGACTGTAACGGAGATGAAAATTGATGATATAAAGAAAGCAGGCATTGATCTCGAAGATCCTGATAACTATCATGTCTTCAAGTATGAGGTAAAAATGACATTTGAGGCAGAGGCTATCATCATAAACAAGTACGAAGTAAAGCCTGTCTCAGGAAAAAGCGAACCAGTAACTATAGCTCCGACTATTAAAGTTAACAATGAGACTGCAAAGGTAATCGGATATTATGAGACAGAACATGAAGAGATGTACATGGTCATCAAGGGCGAGTGCAAGTGGCTCAAGGAATTCTATGATGTACAGCTCATCATGATCAACAAGGACAGTTCGAGTACTGCCCTCACAAACTGTACTGCAACATTGAATTCTCCCAAGGGACTTACATTGATGAACTGCGAAAGAGTTCAGGAAATTGATGATCTTGAATTCGGCAAACCATGTATTGTACACTGGTATCTCCGCGGAGACGAAGCAGGTGACTATGACCTGACAGCAGATCTCAAGGGCTGGAGCAATGGTGAGGAATACACATATAACTTCAAGTCAAAGAATACGCTCCATGTATATGCAGGAGATGCACTGAAAATGAAGATAACCCTTCCAAGGTTTTCATTCTATAATGAGGATTATCCTGTGAAAATAAGCTTTATCAATGTTTCCGACAAGCCTATTTATAATATTGAGCATACTGTTTTCGGCTTCACTCAGGATTCAAAGCTTACTGTAAAAAAATTCCGCGACGGAAAACTTATAGGAACAAAAATACAATACACAAATCTTCAGGATGTGTCATTAAATAAGAGCTACTTACTTGATGAGCTTGATCCGGGTGATGAGCTTGTAGCTGAGATAACTATCCATGATATCTGGAAATCGATACTGGAACAGGAACTCAACGATCAGAAAATTGCGGCTGACATTTTAACACTGATGACCTGCTGTTCAAGATCAGAGGAAGGAATCGCTGTCAATTTCGCAGCAACTGTATATAAGTCGATACTTAACAGTATCGTTGTTGCGCACGTTCTAAGGTGTGTGGACGTTGCAACTCTTGAGGACTCTACCACAACTATCCCCCACGAGGTCGAGATAACTGATATTTCACCTGAGCTTGCAGAAAAATACGAACAGGATCTGCTGCAAAATCTGTCAAGAGATATGGTAGGCTGGGCACTCGGTCAGGTAGACGAAGCTGATGATCTGAATACTATCTATAACATAGGAGTATTTATAGAAAACGTTAATTCTGCAACATCAATCAGTGATTTGATCAACGCATATAATCATTTCGTATTATCAGTTTGTGACAAAACAGGAATATTAGATAACGTTTATACATTAGGTGAGGACATCTACTGGAAGATCAATACACCTAAAGGCGGCGGAAGAGTTAGGTTCTATGTTGTCAGAGCCGACGGCACTATACAGTATGCACCTTCTGCAAATGTAAATGCACAGAGCGAAACGTTAAGTGATGATTTCGATATAGAAGTCATCAACGGAGACTATACAGTCGGCGAAGACGGAGTCATCACACTGAATAGTGATGCAGTCGTTAAGGTAACACCTAAAAAGGCTGGCGTAAGAGCAACTATCTGTGCTGTTGCTGAAAACGGTGAAACCGAAAAGCGTGTACCTGTTGCCATTGTAGACAAGCATGAGTGCAAGGGCGAAAACTTCATTCTTGAAGTTCCGGGAGAAGATCACGGTGCTGTCAGGGCTTCGTTCTGCGAGACCTGCCACGGACTTCTCGACTGTACTCAGCTTTCAAAGAATGTCAAGGCAATGTTCAGTAATGGTGAATGTTACGATGATATCAGAGGTGCGATCGCTGACGCTGCAAGCTATGGCAAGGATATGAAGCTTTACATTTTCGGAAACATAAACATCGTTGAGGACGTAACAGTTCCCGATGATCTTGAGCTTATAATAACTCCTGATACGAAAATTACCGTAAACAGCGGCTGCAAGCTTATTGCAAAGGGTACTGTCAAGGACTTTAGCGGATATAATTATGATCTCAGCGGAAACGGTCCTATAACTGCAACAACGACCTCAACTTCGACAACTACTACAACGACAACAACAACTACTACAACGACAACTACGACGACATCTACAACCACCACAACAACATCTACCACATCTACAACAACTTCCGCAGCTGCAACTACTACAACAGAAAACGGCACAGTCGGCGATACTACCATGCCTGCAACAGGCTATCCGATCTCATTCAGACTTGTTGCGGTTCTTGCTTCTCTTATGACAGCTGCCGGTGTAACATTAGTTATCAGAAATAAAAAGGAAAAAGAATAATTGATGAAAGAGTATTGAGAAAAAGCATAGGCTTAGAGTGTTCTTGCTTATTTCTTGCTAAAAATCCACATTTCTGATTTGTGCCAATATGCTCTAAAACTACTATGTTACAGCTTATGGTTTCGAAGACCACTTAGCATAATAAATCAACGTATAACATGATGACCGCCCATTCACACAATGGGCGGTCATTCGTTTTGTATTAAGCGTTTCCAAGCAGCCAGTCAACTGCATTTACAACTTCGATATACAGTTTTACTTATCAATATAAAATGCCGATTTCAGAATTTTAGCTTAAACCCCCAAAAAGTTATCCGAACAGTTTTTTCTGATTTATATTGAATGATATAGCAAGTTTTGATCTATATTTCCAACAGAACACGATATAATATGCCTTATGCTATGACAAATCAGCCGAAAAAGCCTCGCAGTTATGCGAGGCCTTTGGGGGGATTACATATGCTTGTATTATCAGCATACCAGAATATGATCCTGTTTTATTTCAGTCTTTTTCGTCCAGCTGTAAATCTGTCAAGGCAGGCAAGAATTCCGGGAAGAATAAATACTATCAGCAGAATTGCACTTGCGGCACCTATTGACAGCGTCTGGCATATCTGTTCGACTGTAGGTTCTCCATAGCATTGTCCGAATATTGCGGTTACGATCACCATTATAAGTCCCGAGGTCAGGATAGTATGCATTGAGCCTGCATAAGCCTGTTTCAGTGCTTCCGCACGTTTGCTGGTCCTTCGAGCTTCGCGGTAATAATTGCTGAATAGAATACCATAGTCTATCGTTGAGCCCATAAGTATGCACTGAACTATCAGAAGCGCAAGATAATTGATGCTATATCCCTGAAAACCTACGACTGTAATCGTTATGAATACACCGCACTGTACAAGAAGAACAAGTATTGCCGGCACGCCTACAGAACGGAAAGTAATAAGAACTACCAGGAATATAGCTGCTGCAGTAAGCAGAGTTATCAGCAGAAGCTCTTTATCAAATGTTTGACCCATCTCATAGTTCATTGCAGAAGAGCCGATCAAATGATAATCACCATTAAGATCATTACATTTGCTATTTATCAGTTTATAAAAAGCATTTGTTTCTTCGCCCTCTTCCGGGATAGTTACCGAAAGAATAAGTCTTGAATAGTTATCGCCTTTAAGCTGTCTGATACCGTCATTCAGATCTGCAGCGGACTGCTTGATATCGGCGATCATTTCATCATCAAGTACAGCCTTGAACGTGTCATCATATATCAGTGTATCGCTAAGATAGTTCATAAGCTGTTCAACGGACAAAGTCTTTGTATTGTCAGAATTTGCATTCGCATCATGATAAAGATACATGAGCGACATTTTATCCTCGTCCATATCATCTGTCATGTCACCGAATAAAGCTGACATTTCCTTGCTTGTATAAGGTTTATCGTTTGTAACTGCGGTGATTATCTTTGAAAAGCTCACAAGCTGTTTTTTATCTTCATCGCCAAAATTCTGTGCCATTGTTTCATCGGCAAGTAATGCGTTAGTAAGGAATTCCACAAATCCCTTTGCTGACATCTTGTATTCACTGTCGGTTCTGATTATATCATAAAGCATCAGGAGCTGATGTGCCTTATCAGGCTCAAATCCTATTAATGCTGCAATGCTGTTTTCATCGAATTCTGTCCCTGCTGCAGAAGCATCCATAATGCTTTTCAGCATATCAATTTTAGTCAGCATTTCTGCATCAGCCATTGAGGAAAGTTCATTTTTACCAGCACTGAGGAAAGTTACCATATCATGCATCGAGATCTCCAGCTTATCCGCATTGGCTTCATTCATGATGTAAAGCTGTTTCATTGCAGCTTCTTCCATACCGAACATTTTTGCCGCATCAGCATACGGAAGAGCTGTTCCGCTTATTGTCATGTCCATGATGCTTTTGAGAGTTCCCAGTTTCTGTAAGGCTGCTGCGTCGAACTGTGATGCTGCCTCGGTATTCTGCATTACATCGGTAAGAATGTAATCAACAAAGTCATATACAGATATCGTTTCTGCTGCTTCTTCGCCGTTTCTCATAACAATTAACTGCTTTACAGAGTTTTCGTCCATTCCGAGCATTTTTCCGAGACTTGTTGCATCCTGCTCCTTAGTAATACTCTCTCTGTCGGTAAACACTGCAAGCTGCTCGGTCTGTGCTTTTGTTTCGGGAGTAAAATATGCCGAAAGGCTTTCGTCCTTAGAAGCCTCATTGATGAATGAAACAAGTGCTTTTATATTAATTGAATCAGGCTCATATCCGTCCTGCTTTGTGTAATAATATGTAATGAGCTGCTTTACGGTGTTTTCTTCTATGCCAAGCACCTCAGCAAGTTCAGCAGCTGTTTTTATCTGCTTTGCTTTATCCTGATCTGTTATGTCCTGCAATATCTTCATCTGAGAGAGAGTCTCTTCAGTAAACATTTCTGCATATGTCTGATCCTTTGCAATATCATAAATAATGAAATCAACGAATTCATTTATAGTTATCGGACGTGTTTTAGCTTCGGGAGACTGCATAAAGTAGTACATGAAAAGCTTATCAGTCTGCTCTGAATCCATACTAAGCAGATCTGCAAGTTCTGCTGATGTCAAAGGTTTCTCAAGATTATCCTTGCTTGAAAGATTCTTGATAATATCTGCATTACTGCTCATATCATCATCTAAATATGCACTAAAAGATTTATTTGTTATGACATCATCAGCAATAAAGCGCATGAACTCACTTGCTGTCATCTTTCCGATCTCACCGTCAAAGTACTTGTAGTAGAGCATATTGAACATACTCTCGTCGGTTTCAATATCACGCTTTTTGCCGCCGCCCATAATACCTGACAGATCATCTATAGCATCTACCATTTCTGCAGCTGTATGCTGTTTTGCAAGCATATTTGAGTAATTTGCCGCACTCTTTACATTATCCAGTTTCTCAAGTTCTTCTGCTATGGCTGTGACTTTATCATCGTCCTGATTTTCGTACACCATTACAACTGTGCTTTTTGTCGGGAATATATCAGCTATCGGATCAGCTGTTGGCATTGAGTATGAGATCAATGTTTGCTTCTGGAGTATATATGCACCGGCAAAAAGAGCAATAAAGCATAAAGTAAGAGGAAGTCTTACTTTATTGCAAAGCTTTGCAAGACCACCTGTTTGGATATTCGGTGAACGTTTGGCGGTTTTCTCAATAGCCTTTGAGAAAAGCAAAATAAGTCCCGGAAGAACAAGAAACGCACACACAACGCTGAGAAATACACCTTTTGCAAGTACAACGCCCATGTCGAAGCCTATCTTGAAGCTCATGAACACAAGTGCAAGCAATCCTACAACAGTTGTTATCGAACTGCTTGAAATCGAAGAAAATGCTCCTGTTATAGCCGCTTTCATGGCAAACTTCTTATTACTGTTCTTTTTAAGCTCCTGACGGTAACGGCTTATAAGAATAATGGAATAATCCATAGAAAGTACAAGCTGTAATATAGAAGCTACTGAGAAAGTCTTATCTGATATCTCACCTAAGAATATATTCGTGCCCATATTTATTACAACAGCAATGCCAATAGTGAACAGAAACAGGAATGGTTCTACCCATGAACCGCTCATGACAATAAGGATCAGCATGATCAGGGCTACTGCGGTGATAACTACCCATAGAGGCATATTAGGATTATCTAAACTGTCGTTCTTATATTTCATGCCGTTTTGAGTAAAATCAGACTCAAGAGTATGTTCTATGTCTGCTTCTTCAGCAGTTCCGTAATCATAGTCGGTATGGAGCACATATTTTGTGTACTCGCCTTTGTTATAGTCTTCGTCGCCTTCTTTGTAATCTACATTCGAAACATATTTTATCTGAGACAGCCTATCAGGCATCTCAGCTTTCTGTTCATCAGTAAGCCGTCTGAACATTACACGGATAGTGTGATCCTCTTCGGCAACAGGGAACTCCTTGTCCATAATGTCCATGCCTATCTTCATTGATGAATCATCGGGAAGATATTTGGTCATGTCAGTATTGATATCCACCTTTGGAATCAAGATACCACACATTCCTGCAATAAGCAGCACGACTACCAAAATAATTATCTTTTTCTCAACAATAAAATCAGCGATTTTTTTCAATTAAAGCACCTCTTGACAATGAATAATCTTTATGATATAATTCTAACACATAACGGATGCAAAGTCAACCGACTGTTTATTTCGATGATGGTGTGTAGCGTACAGAACTGTATGTATCAGTTGTAAAGTCAACACTTTTTCTGATATTTGTTGAGGTGATCAATATGGAGAATCAGCGTATAAGATTAACAAAAAAACTTCTGAAAGAAGCTTTAGTCAGGCTTTTAGAGCATGAACCGATAGAAAAGATAACTGTTTATCAGCTTTGCAATGAAGCTGAGATAAACCGTACTACTTTTTATAAATACTACGGAAGTCCATATGATCTTATGAACGATATGCAGGCAGAGTTCATCAATGAACTTGAAAAAAGTCTGCTTGAAAAAGACTGCCCTGTAAGTTTGCAGATGATATTGACATACATCGACACTCACCGCGAATCATGTAAAGCCCTTCTAAAATACGCGTTCGATAATGGTTTCTTTGAAAGAGTGATTTCTCTTTCGCTTATAACACAGAAACTTGATGAACAGATCTCGCCTGAATATTCTGGCTACAGAAAAGAATACGTCAAGGAGTTCGTTATTTTTGGCACATATTCTATCATACGTAAATGGCTTACTTCAGAAAAATATGAAACATCTGAAGAAATTGCCAATATCATACAGAATCTGATTGAAAAGATATAAAAACAAAAATTTGAGACGTTAATTCTATCCTGCTCCATTTTGTGTATACACCACAAAATAGAGCAGGATACTTTTATCAGGACTTGATTTTTATTTTTTTTTAGTGTATAATAAAATGGTATTTTTAATATAAAAGAAGAAAAATGATTAGGAGTATTTGTGTGGAAGAAATAAAAAAGCGAGTATCCAGTGTTCTTGAAAGAATCACTTCTGAATGATTCTTTTACTACTTCATAATAGCTGTAATGCTTGCTCTCCCTATCACGGAGAGCTTTGATGAATTCTATTCCCATGCTTTTGTCAGTCAGCCCATAATTGTTGAAATGGCAGGATATTTGGGTATATTTGCATTTATCACACATTTTTTGAGGCATCAGAATATAAAATACTATTTGTCCGATCTGCTTTATTTCCTGTTGTTTACATTCGCGCTTTTATCAGCCGTTTTTTCTATAAACAAACAGGCAACATGGCATGGTTTCGATTATGACGAATGGTTTTTTAATTTTGTGGGATATTTCAGTCTTATGCTTGCAGGCACTATGATACAGAGCAAACAGCTGAGGAAAAGTATTCTCAGTGTATTTGTCATAGTTACTATTATTCAATCAACTGTGGCGGCTTTGCAGACAGGTGAAATTTATATTATTGAAGCTTATCTGGATACTACTCATACTATGGAGAATAAAATATCATATGGTCTTATTCAGCATTTTAACTGGTATGCAGGTCTGAGCGTTATTCTTTTTGCTTGTACTTCGGGCGTGTTCTTATACACAAATAGTAAGGCTGTAAGAAATATAACTTATGCTGTATCGCTGCTGAGTTTTTATACATTGTTATCGGCAGAAGCAAGACTTGGCTAGGTAGGTGCTGCAGCGTATATGCTTTTCCTGTTCGTTTCGATAGTTGTCATGAAGTTTAAGGGGCTTGAAAAGGAAAAGTTTAACAGTATAATAAAAAGATTATGATTATGACTATATGGAAGATATAAACTGGATTAAAGCAAGTTTAGATATTGACAGAAAAAAAGATTGAACTAGGAAATTCGCTTAAAACAAATGCACTTTATTTTCAATGCAAAAAAAGCATATAAAAGTAATAGCTTCTGTTGAACACAGAGGCTGTTTATTGTTAGAGTGAATAGTATTGGAGTTGATAATTTGAAAACAGTAATCATGGCGGGAGGTAAGGGAACAAGAATTTCCGAGTTGTTCCCGGATATACCAAAGCCGCTGATTCCGATCAAGGCTGCTGATGGTACAGAAAAGCCTGTGCTTGAATGGGAAATAGAGAGTTTGAGAGATCAGGGCTTTACTGAGATAATGCTTACAGTTTCGTATATGGCAGACAAAATCATGGATCACTTCGGTGACGGCAGTAAGTTCGGTGTAAAAATCGAATACTTTGTGGAAGAAACTCCTCTTGGAAATGCCGGTGCTCTGTTCAAACTGAGAGATTGGCTTGGCGAAGAGGACTTCCTGCTTTTGAACGCTGATGCTGTTTTTGATGTTGACTTCAACCGCATGGTTGATTATCATCGCTCCCACGATGCGATTGTAACTCTTTTCACACATCCGAATTCACATCCTTATGACAGCGGTCTGATAATTGCTGATGAAAATCATTTTGTGAACGCTTGGCTTACTAAAGAGGACAATCGCCCAATATACTATAAAAACCGTGTCAATGCAGGACTTCATGTGATTAATCCGAAAGCATTGGACATGAGTGGAATAGAAACCGCAACCGTTGGTACTGAGGTGAACGGAAAGATTGTAAAGGTTGATCTCGATCGTCAGATTTTGAAACCGCTGTGTGGAACAGGAAAAATGGTTGCTTATGACAGCCCTGAGTATGTCAAAGACATGGGAACACCTGAAAGGTATCACTCTGTATCTCGTGACTTCCAGAATGGTGTAGTCAAGACAAAGAACCTTTCTCATCCGCAGAAGGCTATCTTCTTGGATCGTGATGGTACGATCAATAAGTATGTTGGCTTTCTCAGAGACATTAATGAGTTTGAGTTGATAGATGGCGTTGCAGAGGCAATCAAGCGTATTAATGAATCTGGTTACCTTTGTATCGTTGTGACCAATCAACCAGTTATCGCAAGAGGAGAAGTTAAAGTCGACGAACTTGACTTGATTCACAATAAAATGGAGACCTTGCTCGGAAAGCAGGGCGCTTATATTGATGGATTATATTATTGTCCGCATCATCCGCACAAAGGCTACGAAGGTGAGATTCCAGAGTTAAAGTTCGACTGTGATTGTCGAAAGCCGAAACCTGGAATGTTAATCCAGGCAGCGAAGGACTTTAATATTGATTTAGGTCTATCCTGGATGATAGGTGATGGCGAAAATGATGTGAAAGCCGGAATTAATGCCGGTTGTCATACAGCTTTGATTGGGACAGATAGTTTCGGACAAGAAAAAACAGCCGAAAGCCTGCTGATTATAATTGAAGAAATTTTATAAGGATAGGAATTGTTATGAGAATATTAGAAAAGCGTCTTGAAAAACACATTGATTTATTGATTGAAAGATACCCCGTGTTATCTGAATGCAGGGAAGATCTTATCAATGCTTACCTGATAATGGAAGAATCCTACGAGAATGGCGGAAAGCTGCTTGTTGCCGGAAATGGTGGCTCGGCAGCAGATTCTGAGCATATTGTAGGTGAATTGATGAAAGGATTCAAGATGCAGCGACACCTTTCAGCAGAGATGTGTGAAAAGTTAAAATCTGTTGATTCGGAGATGGGTGAAACTCTCGGTAAGAATCTGCAAGGTGCTTTGCCTGCTATTGCTTTGGACGGACATCCTGCTTTGACGACTGCTTATATGAATGATGTTGAGCCGCTTCTCTGTTTTGCACAGCAGGTCAATGGCTTCGGTAATGCAGGAGATGTATTCTTGGGCATTTCCACATCGGGCAACAGCAAGAATGTTCTCTATGCTGCTACAATAGCAAAAGCTAAAGGTTTGAAAGTTATCGGTTTAACTGGACATAAAGAGAACAAGTTGGAAGTATTTGCTGATGTAACTGTTAAAGTTCCGGAAACAGAGACTTACATGATTCAGGAATTGCATCTGCCGGTTTATCATTGCTGGTGCTTAATGCTTGAAGACAAGTTCTTTGGAAACGCTGAATAAAGAAATGGAGAAGTAAACACATGATTATTACAAAAACACCTTTTAGAATGTCTTTTTTTGGCGGTGGCACAGACATGGAATCCTTTTTCAGAGAGTATGGTGGAGCTGTACTCTCTACGACTTTTGATAAGTATTGTTATGTAAATGTTCGTCACTTGCCGAGATTCTTTGATTATAGTACTGAGCTTTCATACGCCAAAACTGAGCGCGTTACTTCTGTTGATGATATTCAGCATCCTGCTATTCGAAATGCTATGAAGTTTCTTGATATGCATCAGATTCGTCTCACTTATGAAGCAGATCTTCCTGCTCGTTCAGGTCTTGGTACGAGTAGCTCATTTGCGGTTGGTATGTTGAATGCCTTTTATTGCTTGAAAGGGAAGTACGCTGATAAGAAAAAACTTGCAGATGAAGCCATTTATTTAGAGCGTGAAATGTGTCAGGAAGCAGGAGGCTGGCAAGATCAGATTGCCGCTGCTTTTGGTGGCATGAATCGTATTGAATTTAATAAAGACGGTACATACGATGTTAGACCTATCATAATTCATCCTGATCGTAAGAAGCAGCTTAATGATAACCTGTTGATGTTCTTTACTGGGTTTACTAGGTTTAGTTCTGATATGCAAAAAGCAAATGCTATAGGCTATGCTGAGAAGATTAAACAACTTCAGCAGATGTATGCTCTTGTTGATGATGCAGAAGCTATTCTTGAGGATAAGTATTCTGATCTTGATGATTTTGGAAGATTGCTTGACATTACGTGGAAACTGAAACGACAGACAGGCGGAGCGATAACTACTAATAGTATAGATGCGATATACGAGAGAGGAATTGTTGCTGGTGCACTTGGAGGCAAACTTCTTGGTGCTGGCGGCGGCGGTTTCCTTGTATTTTATGTAACACCTGATAAGAAAGAATCGGTCATGGAGGCTATGAAAGATTTGCTTCATGTTCCATTCAAATTTGAAGATGGTGGAACAAAAGTGATTCATTATAGTCCTGAAAGCTATGAACCGAAGGAAGAATAATAACTATAAATAAACATACTGTCTTATTTATTATGCCTCGACTACCTTTTCCTCAATCATCAGGTAGGAAAACATCATTATTTCATTACTGTAGAATAATTCATAATGAATTAAATTGCCGACTTGTTGTCGCAGCATTTCTTGAAAGTGGAGATAATCCATCAAGTATTCTAAGTTTTATAGACAGATTGGTAGTTTTAAAACGTAACCGCCTAAAAAGAAACCACCCTATCCAATGAAGTCCAAATAGACTAAACAAGAAATAACTAATAAGGTCTAACTGGAGTTGATTGGAATGAATGAGATAGCAAAGGTAAAAAAAGAAATAAAGCTAGCACAATGGGCAGAAATGGTGAAGAGCAGAAACGAAAGCGGACTCACTGTAACTGACAGGTGTAAGGAAAACGGTATTAATCTCAAGACATACTATTATCGATTGAAACGAATGCGTCAGGCGGTATGTAATGAAATCGAACAGCATGACATAGTACCTGTTGAAACGACAGCAGGTACAAAAACTACAGCAGAGAAAATAGAACTATCCGTAGGAGATGTAAAGATATCACTCCCTGATAATTTCAATGAAGATACATTCAGGCGCCTACTCGGAGTATTGAAATGATCTGAGATGTCAGTCGTGCAGAGCATATCTATATAGTGTGCGGATATACAGATATGCGTAAAGCAATATGAGTAATCCCCGAGCACTGTTCGGGGATCTTTCATTTATGGGCGGTTTGTTATTAGGCGGTTACAATAATTCTTTATACCATTTATTTCAGAATAATTGATATCTTCTGCTATACAAGTCGCAACATCTATTCCAGCCGCAACCGCAATTTCAGCAAGCAGCCTGCACCGCGAGAATGGTCCTGATGTTTCAGCCATAGCTGCCATTGGCACTATAAGTAGTCTCATAATTTTACTCTTTCTTCACTTATGTTCTTTTCCGATAAGCTTTATTATCTCAGCTTTATCTGCATCAGGATATAGCTTCTGTACTCGCTCCACTATACGTTTCCAGGACTCATGAGGTGATTCATTGTATGCTGAAGTAACCGCATCATATCCCCATACAGCTTCGGGAGGCAGCAAAACCGATACAGCCATTCCGTACTCTAAGCCTTTCTTGTTTCTGCGCCTGTGGAAGTCCGCTGTAACGAGATATGTTTTCATCATAAGGTCTGTCGTGATACCTTGAAAGTTCTTCTCGCCACCTTTTCCGAAGCCTGCCAGCTGTTTAAGCTCAGTTGACAGTATCTGCTTATCTGTCCAGATAATATCGCCGTCGCTGTATGTCTCTGTAAGAACGTCCATTATAAGCTTCTCACGGCGATTGACCTTACTATCCTCCCATGCGGAGTCAAAGTCATAGCCGTCACGCCTGTAATTTGCAAAATACGGCAGCCATTCCAGACTAATAAAACCTGCCTTCTTATCAAAAAATTTGCCATAAGCCACTTCATGTCCTGCCGCTATTATCTCACGCCATTCCCACGGATCCTGCTCCCTGTCACCAGTCCACCAGTAGTCAGGTGAAACGTGCTCCTCTACAGAGAAACCTTTGACTCCATTTCCGAAAAGCGGCAGAAATCCCACTTCATTTATCCAATTTACCAACTCTTTCGGACTGCGTATCCTGTATGGATCGTCCCACGCAAGTCCGTGTATTATCCATTCATCATTCTCTACTAACATAACCTGCTCCTGTTTTTCCTTCATTATAACACACACAAACAGTATTTACAATAATCATTATACACAAAACGAAAAGCAGCCCCAATAGGCTGCCGCTTCATTTTCTGTACAGTTTAAGTATATGGTCAGGGAATATTGAACTGAGATACTCTGTAAATCGTTCAAATTCTTCTTTATCAATAATAGTTTCGGAGCAGGCTATGGTGAATTCCGTATCATCGTAAAAGCTGTACCAGCCTGTTTCATAGAAGCCATGGACTGTTCAACATAATCATTCCAAACAGGATCATTCAAAACTGAGTCTACATCCGCAGCATTAGCTTTAAATGGTATTAAAACTCCTATTGTCAATACTGTCATAATTATCATTGTTAAAAACTTTTTCATAGTCCCCACCCTAATAAATAATATGTACTTATTATACACCTTACAAGTTTCAAAATCAACCACAGGCAACGCTATTATGAGATACCAATTCTCCCTGAGATTGATTTTTAACTATGCTTATGATATAATAGAGAAAATAAGAATACGATATTGCTAAAAATGATGTTGCACTATGAGCAGAAGCTGAATCTGACTGGGCACATGAAGAATTACTTATAAAAAATGGTATGGTACATGATAGAAACAACATCAGGTGGCATCGTATCTACAGGACAAAAGAACGCTTCATGAACTACTGGGCAAAATGTGCAAAACGGAAATAGAGGATATTATAAATGGACAATTTTTATGAAAAGATAAATGAAGAATGCGGTATCAGATTGCCGTTTTCAAATGAACAAGACTGGGAAATCTGTGCAGGTGACTATAAAAATACAGCTGATTACATTGATTTTTATAACAGATATTCCGATGATATGGATATCTGGCAGAAATATCTTGCTGTAAACCTTATCATTCAAGGAATCGAAGACCTTATGGAAAAGAACGAGGATCAGAATATAACAAATGAACTATGGTCCGAAACTGAAAAAATACTGATCAAAGATAATCATAGACATACTATATTTTCATGGTCCTGTGTCGGACAGAAACTCGATGACTGCTGGCTTATAACACCCAAAATGAGAGAATTATTATGACAGAGAGTAATATTCAAGGCGGTAAAAATACATCATCCGCTCATAATATGCCTGATATGATAAAGCGGTATTCTCTGTTCCTGGTAGGACTGTTCATCGCTTCAATGGGTGTTGCTTTCTCGGCAAAAGCAGGTCTCGGAACATCGCCTGTTGCGTCCGTGCCATATTCGGTATCACTTGTAAGTTCGCTATTGTCATTTGGCGGCTGGCTGAATCTGCTTAGTGTGATACAGATATCGATACAAGTCATCATACTGAAAGGCAAATGCAATTATATAGAGATAGCAATTCAGACCGTACTTGCCTTCGTATACGGTTACCTTACAAATTTCTCTGTATGGCTGATAAAGGATATAACAGTCACAGCTTATCCTATGCAGTTCTTATTCATGATTCTCGGCTGCGTTATACTTGCACTTGGCATATGGATACAGCTGAAAGGCGCAGTGGCAATGCTCCCGGGTGAAGCAATGAACCGCGCTATCAGCAAGGTATTCAGTCTCAGATATGAGAATGTTAAGATATTCTTTGATATTCTGTACATAGCTATTGCGGCTGTGATATGCCTTATCTTCCTCGGCAAGTTCAAAGGAGTCCGCGAGGGTAGTATTATTGCAGCAATACTTGTCGGAAATATAATCAAGGCTTATAATTTCATTTTCAATAAGCTAACAAGTAAACAACAGTAAAGGAAAAGCAGCCTTTCTGATAGGCTGCTTTTTAGTTTTTTTCAGAAAAGATCCAGCATACTGTCGAGATAGACCTCTTCACGGACTATAAGCTGGTATTTAGGCTTTATGAGATAATAAAGCCAAAATTCAAGATTGACAGCACTTCCGAGTCCTCTGCCTTCTATTTTGAAATTTGAAAAACCGAGGGGCAGATAGGTGCTGATAATGTCATCAATACTGATAAATCCGGGATTTTTCATTGCCTTTGAAAAACGGTATCCGTTCCCGGCATCCGGTGCTGTGCAGATGTGGTCGGTGCAGTTTTCTCCGAGATTTTTCCAACTTACATTTTCATAGCACTCTTTTCTGTCTTTACAGTAAAACGAGCAGCATTCATTGCATAGAAATTCGACTTTATCTTTCTGAACCTGCGAGAGTGTATCAAGTTTATCGTACAGCTTATTCAGCCTGAAATCAGGAACAACATATTTAAAATCATTCCGTTCTGTTTCCTTTGCAAACTGCTCAAAATCAGTCTGAACCTTTGTAGTCGAGGAGACGAAATAAAGACTGGGATAATTATTTTTAATATGTTCAAGCAGAAGATCCGAGTGTATGATAACGCCGTTCTGTACGCCTTTGCTATCGGCAAAAAGCTCACACAGGGCATTGCATTTCCTGTCTAAGAGATGTTCAGGTTTTAAAAGCGAATTGCTGAAAGTGAGCCTTGAAGAAATACCGTATTCATTCATAAGTGCGAGTACATCTTCAGCTTCACATTCTCCGAATCCGACGCGTCCGCCGCCCCAGATACAGTCGGACGGCGCACCATATACAGATGCTATTTCGCACCAATCGTAGAAATATTCCCGGTGCTCACGGTACAGCGGCAGAAACACACTGTACAGGTCATAGAACTCGAACAGACCAGGAAGATGAAAATAAGCTTTATTTTGTGCCTTGTTTTCCATATGTGATCATACCATTCTCTTTAATTTTAGGAATCTGAAGTATTGTTCACGCTTGTAATATGATGTATCGCAATAATCTGTTTGTGTTTCCACCCATTTTAACGTAACGGCTATTTCCTTGTATCTATCATAGTGATTGATGATGTTTTTCAAATGTACCATATTTTCTTCTCTCATATGATTCATACTCCAAATCCTAAATACAGATTTACAGCAGGAGGCCTATGTTTAATCTACGCACAAATTATAGCAAAAAACGCAGAAAAAGTCAATGTAATTACTTCGTAAATATGTAAATAGAAAGAGCAGTCCCGTGATATAATCCCAATAGAGTAGACACACAGAAAAGTATGAAAACTCTAAAGAGGTTATATCATAGCGGCTGCCCATTGCTTTTTATGTAGCTGTAAAAAAGTTCTCTCCACCATAACTAAGAAGTAGCTTAATGTATAATAAATATGTATTTATCGAGGGTAAACCAGTCTTAAACAGTCAGGATAAATTACTCGCCTCTTATCCCTGTGAATATCAAGCAAGTTGACGTATAGAGTAATATTGATGAAAAAAGTCTCCCTTTGTAGTCTTTAGCTGCACGGAAAATACAGTAAAGAGAAAACAGGATTCCAGGAATTCCTGCGGATAATCCGATACATTTGAACCATGCTTCCTCAGAAAAACACTCGGATGCTATAGGATATGTCCCGATCTGAATGAAATGTCCGCCCCAATTGATAAGAAAAGTAAACAGGAATATTCAGATAGTCTGGCTTTGTCAATCTTTGTATATGATATTCTATGTTTTCAATAAAATGGCAATAGTTTTCAGAACGGTAATGTGTAGATTGAATACTATCTACTCTGGAAGTTAGGGGATAGGATAAAAAGCACCACAGGGTGCTTTCTGTTATCAGTCTTCCGTATAGAGAACAAATCAAATGTTTTTTAACTTAGATCAGGCGCCGCAAAACATACTAAAATATAATACTGATATACAGAGCGGCAGCCGTGGCTGCCGCTTGATTATCTGTTTATTTTTGGTATATGATCTGATATTATTGGCGAATGTACAAATGAACAATACACCGCAGCAATTGAGTGTCAACGTTTCTCATGCACCATACGCAGATCAATATGCTTCACTATTCTTTTCAAATAACATAATATCGGCACTATGCTCGTTGAGATCGTTCCAGAAAAGATGATTGCCCTCTAATGTGAACTCAGCCGCCCCATCTGTATATTTTACAGTTTCGGTAGGCTTTGTCTCTCCATCCTTGAACTCAACTAAAGTCATTTTACCATTGCCGTTGCATATAAGCTTACCTTTATCAAGTGTCAACGGATAATCCCAAATTGTATGAGCAGTTGCACTTGAACTCCATGATACCTTAGCCTCGAACATATCTTCACCCTTATAAGAGATCTCGATTATAGCTCTTCCACAGATCCATGAGCCTGGGTATGCTTCCTCAGCTTCTCTTCCGTCATCACCTATTCCGCCTTCACCATAGAGTTTAACATAATGAGATGGATCGCCGCTTTCAAAATTTATATCCGACTTTTCACCGTCATCTGCGAATCTCTTATACAGTTCGCCTGTATCAAGATACATACAATAAAAATAGCTGTTGGTTTTGGTATCAAGCTCTCTCCTTATATATCCGGTATAATACATGATCGCTCCATAGTGGTTATTGTACTCTTTGAATCTGCCATCTTTTGTAATATGGAAGAAGGCTGCTATCGGATCGCCGTTTTCGTACCAGTATCCCGACAGTGCGTCGTAATCCACAGCATTATCAGTATTTGCAATTATTGTATCCTTATCTGCTGTGATCTCTGATTTGTCTGTGACAGTTGTTCGTGAAGTTGATGTTGAACTTGAAATTGTTTTGTTTGTTGAAGCTGTAGTATAAGATGTTGTAATAACTGTGGTTCCAACAGATGTAGTATTTGTCACAGTAACTTGATTATTCTCTGATGTTGCTGAGAATGGTTCCTTTGGATAATTATTATCTATGGTATCATTACTGTTTTTGAAAATAAACAATGAACTTAACGCTATAACACCAACCGCAGCAACTGAAGCGGAAACATTAAGGACTCTTCTAAATACTGGCTTTCTGTACCTCTCTATACTCGAAACGCTATCATTATATTCGCCTGCGTTCTGTCGAGAAGCTATCTTTCCTTTTATTCGCGAATAAATTCTTTCTCTGAGTTCGTCGGAAAAAACAATATCATTATTAACGTTATCTTCTGATAACTCAGAAAAACTATCTTTAATTAAATCTATGATTTTCATTTTTTACCACTCCGCATCCACACCTGCTTTAAAAAGCAGATTTTTTTTTTTTTTTCTTGCACGCTGAATCCTTTTTTGTACTGAGTATGCAGTCATATTATGTTCTGATGCAATCTCTCCTGATGATCTGCCATAATAATAATGATCAATTATTATAGATGAATCAGGCTCTCCCAACTTATTCACACAGTCTATGAGTATACCTTTAACTTCCTTACGCTCAGAAGTACTCTCAAGATTGTTTTCAGAGGGTTCATAGTTCGGTGCAAGTTCATCAATTGGGACTGTTCTTTTGTTTTTCAAAGAAAGTCGCCTGAAAAGATCAATTGAGTTTCTTTTTGCAATAGTAGAAATAATAAATTTTAGATTATCGTTATAAGCTTTTCCAGATTGAACTGTACAGAATATGTCGATGAATATATCCGCCACACATTCTTCTATATCTTCGGCAGTTCCGCAGTGCCTTAGATTGTTAGCGGCTATGGTATATACATATTTACAATATTCATCGTATAATGCACGCTGCCATACATCTGAAGGACCATCCATAAGCTTAATAATCTGATTATCTGTCATTTTTTCACCACCTTTAAGCGTCTTCGTTATTCATAATCGCTCTTTCATATGCTAAGTGGACATATTTTTTTAAATTTATCTACTTCAAAATTGATTATTATAAAACTGATTTTACTGCAAGAGCAGTGATAAGCAAGCATAAATAACATAAACAGGTGCTCCTATTAAGAAGCACCTGCTCTTTGTTTATTCTTCTTTGGTGATACCGTTAACGCCTCTTTACTCAAAAGAGGGAACTATATCCACATAAGGGTAGCTGCCAATATAGGTATCCACAATGTATCTGTTGAGATTGAACCACTTGCTGCATTCATCAAGGATTATAGCGTCAGCAGAAGCTATGATCGGTTTTGTTTTTAGTATCGAATCAACAGCGTCCTCTGTCAGAACTTCAAGCTCAAATGGTATATCCTCCGCAAGCTCATATATACGCTGCTTCAGCCTGCCTGAATTTGAAACAGGCTTATCAAGGTAGATGACAGCTTTTGAGACTCTCAACTCGCTGAGTGCCTTGATTAGCATTTTGATACCCTCGTCTGTCTGAGGTATAAGGCGATATGTGCCATGCAGACCTGCAAGGTCTCGGACAGTGCCGTCCATACATTTAAACAGCATCGACTGCGAACAAGCTATTTCAAGTCCTATGATAACATTGAAACCATCAATATATATTGTCTCTCCACTTATGTCAGTGACCTGACGGCTTTTTCGTTCAACGATACTTGCAAGCGGTGAGATCGTTCTTGCAAGAGCGAGTCTCTGGCGCTCAGAAAGCTGATAATGGTCGCCTACAAATCTTGTTGCATTCGTCATCATATAGCCCCTGTTTTGCAGAAACAGCACCTCCTCCGCGGCTCTTCGCAGAACAGGGAGACTATTATCGCTGAAATCCCTTTCGTCGGTCGGCATAAAACCTCGTCTTGCATTTGCCATTTGCTCCACCCCATAGTATTTAATAAGGAAATCCGAATATTCATCAGGCAGCTTATCACAGATCAACAGTGCATATCGTTTGTGTGTTCTCAGGTACTTTTCATACATATCACGATTTTCAAAAAGAGTCGGTGAACTCATCATAACAGCGGCAGCTATGGTGATAAGTTCCTTTTGACTGAGCCTTTTATAAGCTTTTACTCCGCTCCAGACTTTTGGCGATTCGGTAAAAATCCTGTCATATATACTGCTGTCAAAGTATCTGCACGGTCTACTATAGCCTTTATCACGGAAAGCCTTCAACAGATTACCGTGAACTCTATGGCTTACAGTGGGGATATACACGGTATATTGACCAATTGTGACCTTCCCGAGAATATAACAGCAGCCTGAGAAAAGTTCGCCTTTACCGTAAAGATTGTCTTTTATAGTTACACTTCTGAGAGAAGTGCATGAGAACGCATTTGTTTCATATTCCAGCCAATTTGTTCCGCAGTCTATCATAATATTACCGATTTTGTGTTCCTTGAATTCACGATCAGTAAAGCAATATTCGTGCAGATTGTTTTTCCTCGGCTTCATCACTACAAGATCACCGTCTATCCGCACATCCGTAAACCAGCTCCTATGCGGATATGCACTGCCGCCAGGGTAATATGCATCGACGTAATGCGGAACGAATTCCCTTGACGCGCAAGGCATGATGACCTTCGCCATAGTGTATGAATTGACAATGCCCCACATGTTACGGTTGCATGGAAATGCCCCGTATTCAAAATTCACGCTGCTGCATTCCGAAAGATTAAGCGTACATTCATTATGAACAGACTTCTCCATAAAAGTAACTGTCGAGCCTTTTTGAAAACGCACTGCCTTCCCCGCTCCAACAAGAAGTACTCTGTAATTGTACATACTATCTTTGATAGGTGCAATTATCAACGAATAATTCTTGTGAAGAGGAGTATCAATGAATATGCTTCCATTAAATCGTATCGCCGAATCCCTTGCCATAGAAAAGCCTTCAAGTCCGCTGGCACGGAAGATCTCATCGCCTAAGGTAATCATTCGTTGTGTAATATCGAAGAAGCGCAGCTTCTCGCAGTACATGAACGCTCTGTTTCCTATACTGCAAAGCCATTCGGAAAACCTGACGCTTTCAAGATTTCTGCATGAATAAAAGCACTTTTCAGGAAGTTCTCTGACACTTTCAGGAAGGACAGCACGTCTGATACTGCTGTTTGAAAAGCAGCCTTCTCCTATCTCTTTTACGCTGTCAGGCAGAAAAATTATATCGGCATTAACATTCGCAAAAGCTTCCTTTCCGATCTCGTTAGTGACATGGCCACCAATACTATGCGGAGCAACGACCTCGCGTTCTGTGCCAGTATAATGTGTTATTCTCAGTTTACCGCCTGACTTTATCTTGTAATGCCAGCCCTGAGCCTTTGACTCTTCAAAAGAAATATCAAAATGAGGAACATAATAGCCGATGTTCTTCGTTTTTTTAACAGGCTCGCACGGAGCGTAGACCTCAGATGCCTTCAAGAAATCCCTGCCTTTGGCAAGTTCACGTTCGTCCATATTTCACCTCAGTATTGAATAGTTTTGTAATCCTTGAAAAACAGTCCATTGTCCTTTATTTTTTCGTCAGTAAGGTGCAGGGTCACAGGATAAAGCACTCTCGCAGCACCGTCATCGTAAGAGAGATACGGCTCGAATTCCTGACTTATCTCATACCCCGGCGGAAACTGATTAGACACCCAGCCAGGATCGCATGAATACACGAATATCCTGTCACCTGCAAAATCAGAAGCAATAGAGTGTGTCATCATATTCAGCGAAGCCTTTGCCATATTTGTGTGAACGTGACGGGCAAGCTTCTGCTTGGTGTTGAACCTGCCCTCCACGGAGCTTACGTTTATCACGAAGCGGTTATGAGACTCTCCGTTTGCAAGGCAGTGCCGCAGACAGTTAGTCAGCATAAACGGTGCTGTAACATTAATGAGCTGGACCTCTAACAGTTCCTGCGGTGATATGTCCTCGGGCTTCCGCACCCATGAGTTATCATGTTCAGTCTCGCCGTAGTCCACAGCTTTTATGCTCGGCATTATCGAGAATGAGCTGTCGGGGAGCGTTAGCGGATAAAGGCTGTCTCCCTCTATCATAATGGAATTTTCATGTGCAGTTAACGCGGTGTAATACTCATTTGACTTCTTGACCGTCTGAGCGGCATTGTTCACCAATATATCGAGTTTTCCGCCGCAGAGCTCCTCCACCTTGGCAATGAGCTCGTGTATACGGTCAACACGCATAAGATCAAAGCCTATTATAGTGAGCCTGTCCTTGAACATCTCATAATCAGGCTCCTGCATATAGCTTTCGAGTGCAGATTTTGGATAACGTGTTATGGCAATAACATTCGCTCCCTGCCTAAGAAGACGCAGGCATACAGCGTATCCTATCTTGATGCGTCCGCCTGTAACAAGTGCGTTCATTCCCTTGAGATCACGGTATACCCGACGCATATCTTCATTGAACGCCTGACAATCCGCACATATCCCATAGTGGTCGATATTCCTTTTTCTGCATATCAAACATATCCGCACTTCGTTACCTCCTCCTGCTTGACAAAATATATATATCATGTTAAAATATAATCGCCGATAGCTTAGAAAGCGCCTTCACCTCATGAAGGAGATGCGGTCTTACCGTTCGGCAAGCCTGTATAGTTCAAAGTGAGAGCTTCCGCCCTGCTAAGGCGGAAAACGGCGGTTAAACTCCGCCAACAGGCTTAAATATGTTTATCAGGCGTACAATGTGTACGCCTTTTTTGAATTTTGTTTCGCTATTCAGAACAAAACAAGCTTTATGCTAAATAGTTTATTCTTAATAATTATAGCACATTGAATGTAAGTTTACAATACCATTTTCCCTGTTTTGCCTTTAGACATGCAAGCGTTATGATATGCGAAAAAGTGATCTTATGCAATAAAAAACACATCTACCCACTTATAGACAGCAGACGAATATAAATGGCTTTGCCTAAAGCGACTAAGAACTTAGTCTCTTTTATTTTGCATCATTTATGATCGTTATTATATTAATTGGCAAAAAACGGCTTGCCTTTTCAAAAAAAATATATATAATAAAAGCATAGGTCTAACATTTCAGTTGAAATGATTTTTCAAATGTATTTTAAGAGGAAGTGATTTGATTGAGATCAAGCTGTATCAAAAAGGTAATTGGCATTGCTGTTTCTTCAGCAATAATCGTCTCATCTGTACCGTTTGTATCTTCTGCAGCAGATAAACAAATACGCGGAAATATAGACGGCTACGAATACGAGATGTGGAATCAGAACAATACTGGTGACGTAAGTTACGAATATGAAGCAGGCTCTTTTTCCTGTTCATGGGAAAATATAGAAAATCTTATAGCCCTTATGGGAAAGTCTTACGACGATCAAAGAAAAAATTACAAAGCTTTTGATGATGTATCATTCAGCTACGACATCGAATTCACACCTCATGGAAATGCTTTTTACGGTGCATATGGCTGGACACGAAATCCGCTTGTGGAATACTACATCGTAGACGGTTGGGGCAGCTGGAGACCTTGTGCTTCTTCAAACAGCGAATTACTGGGTACAACTATCGTTAACGGAAATGAATATGAAGTATTCAAAACACAGCGTTATAATCAGCCATGTCTTGATGGTCCCAATTCATTTCCACAGTATTGGAGCGTTCGCACGAAAAGTGATTCTAAAAATAATATGACCAATCACGTAAACGGCTGCATAGACGTTGCAAAACATTTTGACTCATGGGCGGAAATCGGACTTGATACAACAGGTACTCTGTATGAAGCGGTGTTTACCGTTGAGGCGTACAGATCAAGCGGCAGTGTCAAACTTAACAGCATAAAAATAGGTGAAGGAAAAGATAACACCCCTCTTACAGTATACTCCAATAAATACTATAATCATGAACAATCAATGTATACCGATGCAGGCTATTTCTTTATGTATAATTTTGATTACTATTTAGATGACTGGTCTCCGCGTGACAATGAGTTACTGAAAAGAAGCCTCTTTAGCTATGAAGGACCAAATGCTATGCTTGTAACAAATCGATCTGCGGCATGGCAGGGACCGAGTATTTACCTCGGCTCAGATAAATACGAGCCCGGTGAAACATACAGCTTTGGTGCTTTTGTAATGCAGGATTCAACGGAATCTGCCAATTTTGAACTTGTGCTTCAATATTTGAACTCAGACGGAAAGTTCCAATATGACACGATCGCAGAAATAAAAGCCGAGAAAGGACAATGGAACGAACTGTCAAATTACTTCTATACTATCCCCGAGGGTGCAAAGCAGCTTTCACTGTATATTGATACTCCTGATTACACAGATGATTTCTATGTTGATAACGCTTATGCTGGAAAAAAGGATACTCTTCCATTTTATAAAGCTGATATCGAAGGCTCTCACCATCAGCGCGGTGATGTGAACCGCGACGGTATCGTTGATGTTTATGACCTTATACTGCTCAGGAAAACGATTATCCAGTTATCATCCACAAGCGATTTCCCTCCTATGAATTCCGATGTAAACGGTGACGGCTCAGTTAATATCGCAGATGTTGTAAGCTTACAAAAATTTCTCCTCGGAGATGAAAAGTCTGATGATCAGGAAATCACAACTACCACCACAACTACGACTACTTTGACTACTACCTCATCAACTTATACGACTTCTTCAACCACAACCATCGAGAATAGCAGTCCGATCACTACATCACAGACTTCAGGAGCAGGCTATGAACATATAACACAGGAAAAAGCCATGGAAATGATGAAGGCTGACGATGGCCATGTTATTGTCGATGTGCGACGGCAGGATGAGTACGACAGCGGTCATATTCCAGATGCGATACTGATACCGAATGAGTCTATCGATACTGAGCAGCCGAAAGAATTGCCGGACCTCGATCAGATCATTCTTGTATACTGTCGAAGCGGCCGCCGCAGTATAGAAGCGGCGCAAAAGCTTGCGGATATGGGATATACTCATATCTATGAATTCGGCGGTATAATCGACTGGACGGGTGAGGTCGTCACAAATTGATAATAAAAAAGTGCATAGAACTAAGAGTTTCGTGACAGACAATAGTTCTCAGCATAATAAGAAAAAATGTTATGATAAAACGTCTGAACGGTTCGATTATCGTTCAGGCGTTTTTGCGTTTGCTTAAAAGATTGACAAGCTTACTGCTGTATAGTACAATTGGATTACAGAAATAAACGGGAAATGATATACAAATGACACATCTATATGATACAATATGGCTAAAGGGAAAAGGAGTGGCTTGATAATGAGGATATTGCTTATAGAGGACGATCTTCAGATATGTGAGGTAACGAGAAAATACTTTACAAGCAAAGGTGCTGAGATAACTATAATAAACAACGGCAGTGAAGCTGTGAGTATCACTAAAAATGAACTCGAAGGCTATTCTATCGTACTTCTTGACATTATGCTTCCCGGGGCTGACGGATTTACGATCTGCCGAAACCTAAGACGTTTCAGCGATATCCCGATAATATTCATTACTGCAAGAGGCCATGAAGAAGATATACTTCACGGCTATGATCTCGGCTGTGATGATTATATAGTAAAGCCGTTTCTTCTTTCTGCCCTTTTCGCAAAATGCTCCGCCATGGTAAAACGAAATGAAGGCTGCTCGGACAGCGTTATATCATGCGGTGCAATAAAGCTTGATACCCGTAAGCTTACCTGTTATGTTGACAATGAAGAGATCGAGCTTACTCCAAAAGAGTTTTCTATTCTTAGCTACCTTATGGAACATCAGGGCTGGATAGTAAATCGTGACACTCTTCTCGATAAGGTGTGGGGAGATGATTTCTTCGGTATCGACCGCGTTGTGGACAATACTATCAAGCGCATCAGAAAAAAGCTTGGAAACGCAGGCAGTCAGATACACACTGTCATAGGACGGGGGTACAAGCTGACAGAAACATAAAGGAGTTGATCCTATGAAAAAGAAATACAAAAAGAAAAAACGCGAAACTCTGCCTAAGATACTAATTAAGTCTTTCTCTGTAGCTATCGCATTATGCCTGATTTTTGCTTACGGATTCTGGGAATATCAGGATCAAGAAGCCTTAAATCAAGCTTCAAACAGTATCGAAGATAACGTTTCGTGTGTGCAGAGCTGGGTAAACCGAACCGAAGCAAAAAACAGCAGCAGAGATACGATGTCCGAACTAAGCAGCTACCTTACAAAGTATGTGTATTTTGATATAATGTTTGAAGATGAGTTTTCCAAAAACGGAGGACCACAGATAGTATCAAGGTATTCTGAGGACAATCACGCTGTTGCAGCTATAGTTGACAAGGACAATAATATCGTCGCATCTAATCTCCTTACATTACAGGTATTTATAAGTTTCGGTAAAGATGCTCCTGATAACGGAACCTATATTTGTCCCGAAAAAGATAATATCCCCGAAGTACAGCAGCTGTATAACGATCATCGTGAACTTGCCAAAGAAGAGACATTTAATTCATGGGTTGAAATGAAGCTTGAAAGTGCTTATGTAAACAAAAAAGACCACACTTTCATACCTCATAAGGGAAGTATGAAACTTAAAAAATATGATTATGACAATGTCCCCGAAAACAGCGAGCCCGGATATGAAATACTGAGAACAAAAGAAATAGATATAACTATAGATGATGATAATTATGAGCTTTTAGAGCTTGACAGCCTTTCATCAAAGAATTATCCCGTATGTACAATGTTCAACTTATGGGGTGAGGAGCAGGACGTACTGGAAAGATTTTACAATGATTGTAAGTATTCGGAAGACGGCGGTTCATTCGGCGGATATAGTGGTGACGGAGAGGAAGGTTGGTGCGTTGAACGCTCTTTCCCAATATATATCAATAAGGAACAGTATTGTGTATTCCTGCGTTATACCGTAAAACATACCACACCTGAGTTCATGAAGTTCTACTGGAAATACGTCATTCTTTTCAGCATTGCCGTATTATCTATAGCTGCACTTTACTGCTGGAGAAAGAATGTAGTAAATAAGGCTAAATACGCTATGGACGACTATCAGCGCGATCTTACCAACCACCTCGCCCACGACATAAAAACTCCGCTTATGGCAATAGGCGGCTATGCTGAAAATATAATGGAAGTTGAACTGACAGAAGATGAGAAAAAGCAGTATCTCAGTGCTATACTTGATAACATAAAGTTTACGGATTCCATTATCAACAAAACACTGTTCCTTAACAGTCTCGAAGGCGGTTCTGAGATAAAATACGAAAAGATAAGCGTTGAAACTGTCGTTAAGGATGCGATAAAGAAGTATGAGCCCATACTTGAAGAGAAAGGTATAAAATTCACCGTTGAAGGCAATACAGAGATAAAAGCTGATAAAACTTCATTTGAAAACATCATCGAAAACCTTATCTCCAATGCGGTAAAATATACCGCCGAAAACGGTTCTATAAAGGCTTCCTGCGAGCGCAAAAAGCTTATCATAACAAATACTGTCAAGGAAAAGGTCGATGTAAAAGACCTGAAGAAGCCTTTCGGGCGAGGTGAAAAATCAAGGAGCAATCTAGGCGGAAGCGGACTCGGTCTGTCAATAGCCGAACGTGCTGCTGCGTTAAACGGATTTAAGCTGAATATCTCATGTACAAATACAGAATTCAGTGCTGAGATAAGATACTGAACATTATCAGAAAAATGATATCATAAACAGAACACCAGGAAATATCCGACAAAAAAATCCCGAAACTCACTTACATGTGTAAGTTTCGGGATTTTGTTTATTGATTATGTGATGCCGGTTTTATACTTTTATGCTTACTCAAGAAAGGCAAGATCAGATTCATTAACTGCTTCGAATGTACAGTTCTGTCCGTTTTCGTCACATACACGTTTAACACAGTCATTAAGTGCCAGCTGTTTGAATTCATCTTTTGACATAGGTGGCTTTGCGTCATCTTCAAAAGCTATATCTGTAATTGTAACTGTATAATGCTCTAAATCATAATTTGTGTGTTTTATGTCACTCTTCATCCATATACCTGTTTCATAATCGATCAAAATTGTAAATTCACATGTGCATATATCAAAGCTTTCTTCTTCATCATCATCAGGTGAACTCTCATATTGAATCTTAATATCTGATGTTCCGCTTATAACAGCACATTTTCTGCCAAGATATTCTTCAAAACCTGTAATATTCCAGTTATCAAAATTTTCAAGCAGATTCTTTCCATCCGACGATGCATCATTGATCAGATAATTTAAATCATCGTTTTCAAGAGTGAAGAATTCTTTTTTGTTGCCGCCTATCTCATTGCTCTCAGATTCACCAATTCCAGCTACAGTGTTATGATAGAAATATTGGGTATAATTAGTATCATGCACAATACTTCCATCGTCACGATAATATCCGCCAATTGATGTTCGTGTTGCTGTATTCTGAGTATTATCGACGCTGATTTCGGTGTTTTCTTCATCATGATAACCTGTATCATAATCAGATCGGCTTTTATAAGAATATGATATTTTGTCAAAATTCTTTGTCATGCCGTTTTCACATATTGCAAATATCAAATCCTTAGTGACATCAGACTGATCAATTTTCTGTTCAGCATTTGTTCCATCGATTACACTATTCACTGTAGTTTCAACGTCATTCAGTGTAGTTGTTTCTTCAGCTATTTCAGTCGACGGCATTGTGCGGCTGTTGTTTTTCAGCATAATTACACCACCGCCAATAGCTCCCCCTACAAGAGCAATACTCATCACAGCTGCAGGGATCCTTTTCCACAGATGACGACGTGTATACTTTTCGACGCCTCTGACTTCATCAGTGAATGCATTGTCATTGCTGTTCATACGTTCTTTAACTTTTTCATACATTTTATTCTTGTGATTGGGTTCTGCCTGAGGGTATTCTGAAGACAGTTTTTCTAAAGTTTTTTCATCTGGATTTCTTAGCATATTTATTATTCTCCTTTTGCTTTTCATACTTATCACTCCTTATCAACAAAAGTCTGCGAGATTATTTTTCAGTTTTTTCATTGCCCGGCTTATTCTGGCACGGACCGCAGTTGGCGAAAGCCCCACTATTTTTCCAATCTCTGACGACTTTCTGTCGTAGAAGTATTTTTGTATTATGATTATGGAGTCTGGTTCGCCAAGTGCTTTTATTGCATTTATAATTGCTTCGGAAACAAACGTGTTTTCAGCAGCCTGTTCTATATCCGTGTCGGAAACTATCTCACCGAAATCATCACTGTCAATAGAGATATTATTATATGCTTTTCCCTTAGCTTTTCTTAGCATATTTATTGAATTTCTTTTTGCAACAGTTCCAATGTATGCTTTTAGTGAGCCGCTTATGTCGGGATCATAGTTCAGCATGACATTTGCAAATATGTCAATGACACATTCTTCAATATCATTTATTGAGAGCGTTCCGCGAAGAATACGCAATGCAATCGCATATACGTAGTTGTAGTATTGATCAAATAAAGCACGTTGGCCATCATCTGGCGAATGCTTCAGCTTGTAATTTATTTCGCTGTCACTCATCCGTTGGCTCCTTTCATAATTTTTTGAGTCTGTTCAGTACAACTGTATTGAATATACTGACATTCTCTAAACAGATCTGCTTTCACTTAATACATACATTTCAAGTAATGAAAATGTTACACAAATTCCAAAAAATTTTTTTGAACTGAGATAATTAAGCAGATCAGTGCTTTTTGAGCCTATATAATCTGCTAAGAAGTCTTTGAAACTAATTTACATATTTCTGCAATGCAAGTTCATATGCTTTTTTATTCTTCGCATCCAATGACAAAAATGCTCTTTCCCTTGAATTTCAGGCGTATGTAATATTCAAATTATATCACATACAGTCCCTTTTTTCAATGAAAAGAGCACTTTTAAAATGAGAACAAACTTCCTCTTTTATTCATATATCTTATGTGTAACACTCAGCAGATATTATTAATTAATAGAGCTTTGATTGATCTCGGCAATAATATCATTTGCTTTTTTTATCTGTTTAAAGAACGTAATGTAGTAAACTGCTGCACTTATTATAAATGGGATAGTGACGGATAGGATCATTTGCCACATGGCATTTGTATCAGTATCAGCTATAACGTCGGCAAGCTTTACAAATCCAACGGTTGCGCCTGCTACTATGGCGTACTGAGCTATCAATACGGGTATAAGCGGAAAACGCTGGAGATAGAAGTGAAGTGCCAGTACAGCAGTAATGATTATCGAAAATCCAAGACAGGTGAAGATGTTTTCAGTGTAGTGTTTGTCGGTAAATCCCATGACTTTTTCAAGAAGAAGTTTTCCGCATACTACCAGCGTGAAGCTGATACAGACTATTGATATAAAGTTCTTTTTGTTTATCAGCTTCATTTTCTGTTTCTCTCCTTTATTCGTTCAAGCTCAGTCATGAATTCTTTTTTGTATCCTCTGTTCATTATGAGCTTTTCACCATTTTTCAGAAAAATGGTCGTTCTCATATTAATATCGCCTTGCAGATGATCTATCTTATATACGTTAACTACTGCTGATTTACTTATTCTGATAAGACCTGCATCTGAAAAGTTATCGAGTACATTTCTCAGTGTTATCCTCATTTCGATACACATTTTATCCGTGTATGCAAATGTTTTTCTGTCCACTGTGTCAAAATACAGCACTTCTGTAACAGGTACGGAAACGTGTTTTTCATCACAGGTTCCTTCCACATTTGAAAGCGTAGTATCGAGACGGGAGATAAGTTCTTTTGTCTCATCGTTTATCTCATCATAATGCAGTTCGAGATAGTTTTCTTTAAGTCCTCTTTCTTTTGTCTTTATCAGTTTCATTCAAAAAAATCCTTTATAATATAAACATTACACAGAGCAGAGCGTATGAAAGCTTTGCATTTCTGTTTGTAAGAAGGTATACGCTTCCGAGTGCAAGTCCGCAAACTGCTGTAAAAATACCTGCTGCAAACGAACCCTTTGACCACCAGTGACCGAGTCCCCATGTCAGTGCAGCGATAATGCCGCCATAAGGTATATTCTCCTTGCCGAACCATATCTCGCAGGCTTTCTGTCCACAGACAATGATGAGCATAACGAGAAATACTTCAATAAAATAGTATATGTACTGGAATACGAAGAGGAGCGGACCTTTGTGCTCAAGCTCTGTGATGACTTTGCTGCCGTTCCAGTCTATCCATGTGGATATAAGGCAAGCTGCAACGCCTATCGCTATGCAAGCCCACTGCCACGGACGTATCTTCTTGTCAGTCTTTGGGAAAAGATCGTAACCCTTTTTCTTTGTGCTGCGGAGTATATATATTGCAAATGCTCCCCAGATGATGTATGTGAGTACCCAGTGCAGTATGCTCTGCCAAGTATTGAATTCTTTAATGGTGCAGTTATATATCTTCTGCTCGATACAGAATGCGAGTATGCCTTCACAGCCTAATGCAAGAAAAGCAGCAAGTGCGTATGTAAGAATATCAAATCCCTTGAGAAATCTGCCATTTGTCTTTCTGTTGATATCAGTTGATGTTAATGTGTTATTCATGATGAATACTTCCTTTCGTGTGGTATGTCTGAATTATACCCGAAAGGAAGCCTATGGTCAATAGATCTGTGCGTGACCTGCACTGAGAGATGTATGACCTGCAATTTTTGAGCATACATTGATCATCAATCATGCCGTTGGTCGTTATTACTGAACACTTCACAGAATCGTCCTGCAAAAGCAGGCGGTTCGTTATTATTGTTCAAATGGGAAATATCACCGAAAGCTGTGACTCTGAAATAAGCTATCCCCTTGCGCCGTTCTTCTGTGCAGACAGTGGTCACTGATGTGGGAGCAGCCATAAAACCGTGCCATAGCAGCATAGGTGAGATACCGAGAAGATGTCCGAGCATTACGCATTCAACTCCGAAATGGCAGAACAGCGCGATAGTATCTTCGTTCGGACGTACAGCGTTATAGTAATTACCGTTTCGTTCATAGCCGTGTTCGGCAAGCAGATCGTCAAAGCCTTTCTGTACATAAGCGATACCGTTTCTCATATCCGCTTCCGACATAACGGGAACATCTGTCCACTTGTCTTTATCATAGTATTCGGGGATTTTTGTCCAGTCCTGCGGAAGCATATCCCATGCGATACGACGCTGACCGTCAGGTCCGATAATAAGGTTCCTGTCGAATTCACGCAGCCAGTCCAGAGTTTTTGCAGTGCGTCCGCATTTCTTCAAGGTGTATCCAGCGGTGTCCTGCGCTCTGCCAAGCGGTGAAACGTAATAGTCAGCGATATCCATAGGAGCGATACGCTCAGCAAGAAGTTCAGCTTCTCTGCGTCCCTTTTCAGTAAGAGAGTCTATAGTATAGTCAGGATCGCCATGCCTGATAAATAGCAATTTCATATTGTTTGCCTTTCTTAATTTACTTTTCTTCGATGAACATTCCTGTCAGCTTCGGAACATTGAAACGAGTCATGAACAGATCACATTTACACAGGAATTCGTAGAATACGTGCCTGCCTTGTCCTGACATTGATTCATAATTGCCCTGACCTTTAGCGAGTATTACGTCTGAATTATCAAGGACTGTTTTTGCTTCATCGGGAAGCATTTCGTATATAGTACCAGCTATCGCTTCGCCATTGGATATTATCCGTGCTACAGTATCCAGTCCGACATAATGTGCGTCTTTAGCAGTTGCATCGTTCAGAACATCTCCGCCGCGAACCATCGCCGTGACGATGAGCTGCGGAAATCTCTTTTTAAGCTGTTCAAGCATAAGCTTGTCGAGAACTATTTCTCCGCAGTTATCACATATAAGAAGAAATGTTCTGGCTTTTTCGCACTCACTGAGAAAAGCTTCATATGTGCCTGCATCGTCTTTACGCATATCAGTATTGCGGAACAGTGCAAGGAACTCGTCACTGTCAATGCTGTTCATAGCTCCGAAGTCTATATAATTGCCTATACGGGACATTATCAGTGCCTTTGCAAGCGGATCATCGGAGGAGTTTATCTCACGGCGAAGTCGGTCCTCCATAGAAAGTACAAGATCATTGTATTGCTTCTTTATCGCACTGTAATCCGCACTTTCGCCGAAATATTCAAGATGTGCTTTGTTGAAAAGATAGACCATATACGGGCTTGTGTCCGTTTCTTTTCGGTTATCGAGAAGCCTTTTTATCTCAGCAAGATATCCGGCGTTATTGGTTTTGTTCTTCTGACGCTCATACAAACATTCAGCGCAGCTTTGTGAAATTCGCATTATATACCTCTTTTTATTTTATGTGATATGGTTTCATCTGTCAGATAATTTTCTCAAGTATAAGCTTTATATGGGTATGCTCAATTAATTCAAACCCAAAATCTTTTCGTATCTGCCATGAAGTATAGGAAAGTGTGAATGTATCTCTGTCCTGGACTTTTTCACGGCTTTCCCATGCCTTTTCCGAATGCTGTCAGATAACCTGTAATATAGGCAACACTTATCATTCCGCACATACAGCATGATGTCAGAATGATCTGTGGTATATTGTCTTTAAATGAAATACTGCAAATAATTACAGCCACTATGCTAAGTATAAAGGCAGCGATCCCGACCACTTTTGACGGAAGATATACGTATGTATTACTTTTGCTGTCTGCCCAGAATAAAAAGACTGCCGCGGCAGCTGCCATGCAGCAAAGCACGGCAACAATTATTGCCAGGATATTGTATCCCTTATTAAAGAACCATAGTCCTGAAACTGCTATCAACTCAGGGATCGCTGCATAAAACGCTGAGATAAGACAGCTTACAGGTTCAAGATCATGTATGTCGATCACAATATAAGCGATACCTGCAAGCGCAAGTGAAAGCAGATAAAGCAGCCGTAGATGTGAGATAAGATAAGCCATATTATACACCTACCTTTGCTTGTTTCATTCATTATATCATAACCATGCAGATAAATCAATCTCAAGGGGCGCATTAGCCGGATATAAAATCATGTCCTTTTGTTGATTTTCAGTCATACGTGATGTATAATTGATATGAAAATGATCATAAAGCTATCAAAAAAGGAGCAATATAAATGGATATTGATTACCTGTTATTTTTACAGCGTTTCAGAGAAAGAATAAATGATGCACTTACACCTTTTATGGAACTGGTATCACTATTTGCTATATCATTCCTGATCACGATACCTGCTTTCATTTATTGGTGTAAAGATAAACGTATCGGGCTGTATGCACTGTCAACATATGCTTTGAGTTCGGTGCTTACTGTTGTCGTAAAACTGACTGCCTGCGTCTACCGACCGTGGATAAGGGACAGCCGTATCATTCCGGCAGGTAATGCTGTCATGTTTTCTACAGGATATTCATTCCCAAGCGGTCATACTGCCAATGCAGCGTCCATTTACGGGTGTCTTGCACTTAGAACACCGAAAAAACGAAGGTGGATATCGTTCGTTTGTGTATTTATGATACTGCTCACCGCTTTCTCACGAAATTATCTGGGAGTACATACTCCACAGGACGTTATCACAGCTATACTGCTCGGAACGATCGCTGTACTATTTATGTCAAAGCTGTTTGCATACCTGTCAGAGCATACAGAAAAAGAAGATATAGTTCTGGCGGCAGGGATAGTTTTCTGTATAGCGGCACTGGTATATATATCCGTAAAGCCGTACCCGAGGGATATAGTGAACGGTAAACTTCTCGTTGATCCCAAAGCGATGATGAAAGACGGCTTCGGCTGCATAGGCAGACTTACAGCCCTTTGCGTTGCAAGATACGCTGAGAGAAAATGGGTAAGATACACCCCGTCCCTATCGCCTAAAACCATTATGCTCGGGATAGCAGGTTCTTTTATCACAGTGCTGATAATAACTTTCGGCATTTTTCCGCTGAGATCCTTATTCGGTCTGCACTGGGGAGCTTTTGCCAAGAACTTCATTATGATGACATTCATTATATTGATATGGCCTGCCGTTATGAAACAGAGTACCAAAGATAAAAAACGTTTTTCCAATGATATATCATAGAAGGTCTTAATATAAAGCACAGAAAGGATTTCTGTACAAGAAAGGTATTGACATAAATATCTAAATGATATAAAATAATTATCAGCAGCATATTGCTGTAAAAATGATATTGGAAGAAAAATATGAAGAAAAAAGTTTGTGCATTGATGTTTTGTACATCTGTGATCGTATGCGGCATTACAGGCTGTGCCAAAGACTATGAAACTATGAAAGCACCTGAAGGAGGATGGACCATGGAGGAACTTCTCAATGTTACATACCTATGCGGTAAACAGCTTTCATATCCGCTAACAGTGGATGACCTGGGGAAGGATTTTACAGTTGATACAGATGTGCAAAAGATAGACAACAGGTATGTTACTAATATCAATTATAAAGGAGAATACTTTGCTCCATGTATATTTGGTGCTGATAATAATACCGATAGTGATTTGAAGTATTTCAGCAGTTTTGCTGTTGATATGCCGCAAAATACCAAGGGATTTGATTTCAGTCTGAACGGTGTCGGTTTCGATAATACGAAAGATGAAATACTTAAAGCATTAGGAACTCCTGATTATCAAAGCGACAACACTAATATTATACATTACAAAGACAGACAAGATTCTCCTCGCAAACTGATCATTATTTTTAACAATAATGATCTGAACGAAGTTTCCTTTGTATTCGGAAAGAATTGACAAGCAGAAAAGAACATTAAAAAAGGCGGTTTTAACCGCCTTTTCTCTGTTGGATTAGCATACTAAAAAAATGATGTGCAACCATTGATTATTAAGTTTCTTGACAAAATATGCTTTATAGTATATAATAACTAAATATGATATGAAACCCAAAGGGGGAGATAATTCATTGGTTTTTAAAATAGGTGATGTATTAAATGTTGATGGTACTGAATATCTTATCATCGGCAAAATAACATACAAAAACACAAAAGACAAAATGCGCTGGGATGAATACCGAATGAAGCCTGTTAATGGCGGAAGCGAAAAATGGCTCAGCATAGATGATGTTTATCATGAATACTCCATCAGCCAAGTAAAATACGGCATTAGTGAATGGGGATATGATCTTGTAGACAGTGGAACAGAAGTGGTCGTTAGCCGAAGCGGCAGTGTTGATGTACATTTTGGTGATCGTGCTCAATTTTATGAATATGAAGATTCGACAGAGGAAAAGATCATCTCAAAGGAAATATGGAGCGATGAAGTTGAGATGAGCGAAGGATATTATCTCGATGAGGACGAGATAACTTTTGTTCGCCATGATAAAAAGGAAGCATTTAAAACAAGATATCTGGGCTCTGTGATAACATTAACCTTTATAGGGATACTTTGTTTGATCATGTTCGGACCATATCTGGCTTCATTTTTTCATAAAGTGCCGACTATTCAAAAGGTGTTAGATGATGATTATCACTTAAGTTACGTTACTTCGATAACAGGTAATGAAGATCTGAAGGCAAAGGTATATAAAACAGACTCGATTTTTGGAATAGATAAAGTAACCAAGTGGATAATTGATGCCATTGAAGGCGAGATCGAACAAATCCAGCCGGATACCACAGAAGGAAGCGAAGCTGTAGGCATACTTACAAAAAAAGAATACTGTCTGGTATACATAGCTGAAAGCGGTGATGTGTATGTACAGGTGTCCGGTCGAAAATATGCATTTAAAAATGATACCGCACCATACTGCAGTACAAGTAAAGTACATGATTATTACAAGCTCTTTTATTATTCGGCAGGCTATGATAAAGACAAAGATACCTACAATAATTCATCATCGCCATATGATTCATACTATGGCGAGCCCATTGTATTTTCATCTAATACGTATAAGGTTTACTCAGAAACTGTCAGACAAAACAGCATAAGACAAAGCAGCGTCAGGACGAGACGCTCATCGGGCGGCGGTCTGAGCAGCGGCAAATAACGGAGGTTTTTATGGATTTTTATAAAGATATACTTGAAATGGCAATATATTCCTTCCTCGGAGTGATATTAATGGTTGCAGCCAATTTTTTCATAGATCTGGTGATACCATGTTCGTTTCCGGAGGAGATAAAAAAAGATAATAAAGCTGTAGGTTTTGTTTCGGCAGGAATAAATATAGGTGTAGGAATATTGCTTCGTGCTGCGATATACTCTCCCTCAGAAAGCGGTCAGACAGAGAGTCTGATGAACGGTATCCTGAGCAGCGTTCTGTATTTTGTTGCAGGTGTTGTTTTCTTTATGCTTGCCTACCTTGCGATCAAGTTTATAAACCGCAAGTACGAGCTCAACACCGAGATCGGTAAAGGCAATACTTCTGCCGGTATCATGGTAGCAGGTATTTTCATCGGAATTGCTATCCTTATCAGCGGTGTTATAATGTAAGGTGAACAAATGAAAAATTATCGCATACTTATGCTGACAACACTTATTATCTCAGGCTGTTCTATGGTCTATGAGCTGATAATAAGTGCTGTCAGCTCTTATCTTCTGGGAGATTCCACATTTCAGTATTCTGTAACTATAGGACTATATATGTTTGCACTGGGAATAGGATCCTTTCTTTCTAAATATATAAAGAAAGATCTGTTCAACAGTTTTGCCATGGTCGAGATATGTATAGGCTTGATCGGCGGAACAAGTTCGCTTGTACTGTTCCTTGCCAATCTGTATATCGAATCATACGCCTGTGTAATGTATATCGAGATAATCCTTATCGGTACTCTTGCAGGACTTGAAATACCTCTTCTGACACGTATTATTGAAGAGGACAGAAACGAACTCAGGCTGACACTCTCCTCGATTTTTTCATTTGATTATATAGGTGGTCTGATAGGCGCGATCGTCTTTCCTATGCTTTTGCTGCCTCATCTTGGCTACTTTGCAACAGCTTTTCTTGCCGGTGCTTTTAATCTTATATGTGCAACCGTGATTATTTTTTCATTCAAAAACCGATTGAAAAAAAGCTTTTTATTCCGTATCGCATCTGTCGTTCTTCTTGTCATTATGGCAATAGGCATGGTATTTTCCGAAAATATCAGCAGGGTAATAGAAAGCGGACTCTATAGAGATAATGTTATACTTATCGAACAGACACAGTATCAGAAAATAGTCGTTACAAAGCATAAGGAAGATGTTCGTCTGTTTATAGACGGCAACTGTCAGTTTTCATCTGCTGACGAATATCGGTATCATGAAAGTCTTGTACATATCCCTATGCTTTATGCTGAAAAGCACGATAAAGTACTTATCCTCGGAGGCGGCGACGGACTGGCAGTCCGTGAATTGCTGAAATACCCTGATATCAAACAGATAACTATGATCGACCTTGATAAGGGTATGACTGATCTATGCCGTTCTGACAAGCAGATCTCAAAAATCAATGAGGGATCATTAAACAGTGATAAGCTGACTATAATCAATATGGATGCTTATCAATACCTTAAAGAAACAGACGGGCTTTTTGATGTTATAATCGTTGATCTTCCCGATCCGAATAATGAGGCTCTGAATAAACTTTACAGCAACATATTCTATCGCTTATGCGGCAATCACCTTACCGACAACGGTATAATAAATGTACAGTCTACCAGTCCTTATTATGCTCCTAAAGCTTTCTGGTGCATCAACAGAACTATCGAAAGCGAAGGATTTGAAGTTAAGCCTTATCATTTGCAGGTGCCTTCTTTCGGAGATTGGGGATTCAATATGGCAAGCCGTGCTGTACTTGAAAAGAAGCATAAACTTGCAGTTGATACTCGTTATCTTTCCGAAGATAATATAGAGTCTCTTTTCTCTTTCGCAAAGGACGAAGTTGATACAAATACAGATATCAATCAGCTTACAAAACCCATTTTGATCCAATACTATAATGAAGCTGTAAAAGATTGGGAATAAAGCTTCTTTTGTCTGACTTTTCCTGCAATGTAAAAGGAGTACCTGCATTTGAATCCAAGCAGAACACAACAAAGTTATCCCTGACAGAGACCAAACCGTATTTTTTCAACGTAGTCCTGTACTCGGTCTCACAGTCGGGAAGCCAGTTGTAAATATCTGTTTCTATGGTATTATACCTACCTATTCCTTTAAAAGAATAATGTCCGACAGAATGTGGATGAGCGGTATCTATGCTTGAGTTTATTGATCTGTCGATAAATTCCACTTCAAATTCATCTGCAGGTATTGATGTGATTGCCACAACGACATACACTGTATTATCTTCAAGATCATTCTCATTAAAGTAGTAATTTAATTTCGTTGATCCTCTGACACCATTTGTGGCATTAAATAAATATCTGTTTTCAAAATAATTAACATCAGGATCAGGTGCGTCATATTCAATTTCAAAAACGACACATACAGCTCCGTCCACAATATGTGTAGCTCCATAAGTGTTGCGGAATTCCTGTGCGGACTCAAAAACTGTAGATATCCATTCAAGAAAATTTTCCGCGCACTTTTCAGCTGCGGACTGCTCTGCAGCATGGACAGGCATCAATGTTGCAGTAGCTGTTAACAGTGCGATCGGTCTGGCTTTCATATCAATTTCTACGTTCTGTATTAAATTTTGTAAAAAGCAAGGTCATTGATCTTGCCCCCTTAATATAAGGAAATAATTTATGTTTTATATACTTATTATGCTATTGCTTTTTGCATGAAGTCAATAGAATATCGGTAAGTTGTTTTTTTACCATGGTAAGCTGCATTTTCAATGGGAGGTATGTTGAAGTCTATGTTTACGAACTGCTGTGTTTGATGTTAAAGCAGGCAAAAAGTGAACCTATCAAAGATCTGCATAATATACATAAAAAACTACTAAGGATAATCAATAGGCAGAATAACCAATGTCGAAAGCTATGCATTGTTGAAAATGCCGATATATTGAGAATAAAAAGATACAGCAAATCTCCATAACTATGCTGTAGTAAACACGAAAAACCTTATAGGCGGAGCCTCAATGCCAGCATAAGCAATCAAAGAGTGTTTGTTTCTGAAACGGCGCAAATCCCCTCTCTCAGCTATGATATGCGGTTCAAGAACATCTCCGATACAATTTATATCTCTAACAACAGAATATTCAGGCAAGGTCTTGCAAAGATTCAACATTTATGCTAAAATTGTATTATATGATTCCTTTGTTGAGTAAATAAAATTGATAGCGATCTGTTTTATTTTCGCAGGAAGTTAAAACGATCTGCGATGATTGATAATTTAATTATCATTAATTATGGCTGTATTAATAGATTTGGGAAAATATTATATATTTTAACAATCGTTCGCTGTGTTGATAAACTATTGGTTTATGATTAAATTGATAATATCAATATGGCTGTTTCATATATATAATTGAGCAGTAAATTTTATTTTTGGAGGTAAATCTATGTTATTCGAAAAGACAATTCTGGTAACTGGTGGTACAGGTTCATTCGGTAATACTTTTGTTCCGATGACTCTGGCAAAATATAATCCGAAGAAGATAATCATATATTCAAGAGATGAAATGAAGCAGTGGAACATGGCGAAGAAATTTCAGGGTGATAAGAGAGTTAGATTCTTTATCGGTGATGTAAGAGACAAAGAGAGACTCTATAGAGCATTGAATGGTGTTGACTATGTTGTTCATGCAGCTGCCACCAAGATTGTTCCTACAGCCGAATACAATCCATTTGAATGCATAAAGACAAATGTAAATGGTGCAATGAATCTTATAGATGCCTGCATTGATTCCGGTGTTAAGGGGCTTGTTGCTCTTTCTACTGATAAGGCGAGTTCTCCTGTTAATCTTTATGGTGCAACAAAGCTTTGTTCGGACAAGATTTTTATTGCCGGTAACTCTTATACAGGCGGCAGAACTAAGTTTGCTGTAGTTAGATATGGAAATGTTATGGGCTCTCGTGGTTCTGTTATCCCTTTCTTTATGGAAACAGCAAGTTCTGGAAAACTTACCATTACTGACAAGCGAATGACTCGTTTTATGATTTCTCTTGAACAGGGAGTAGAGCTTGTATGGCACGCATTTAATGATATGGAAGGCGGCGAGATATATGTAAAGAAGATTCCGTCTATGAATATCTGTGACATTGCAACTGCTGTTGATCCCGATGCTGAGCAGGTCGAGATTGGAATTCGCCCTGGTGAAAAGCTACACGAGCAAATGATAGGTGTTGAAGATGCAAACTTTACATATGAATATCCTGAACACTATAAAATTCTCCCTCAGATTTGTGAATGGACTTCTATTGAAACCATGATCAAGGGTGGTGTAAGAGTATCTGAAGGATTCAGTTACACTTCTGACAACAACACTGAATGGATGTCAATTAAACAGCTTCAGCAATGGATCGAAGCTAATAAAGTTAAAATCGGAAAAATCTGATCAAAACTAATTGTACATATTCAGAGGAGTGATTTAAGTGGAAAAGTTAGCTGTTTTTGGCGGCAAACCTGTTTTTGAAAAAAAAATCGGATATGGTCATCAGTATATTGATGACCATGATATTAAAGCAGTTGTTGATGTATTAAAGAGCGATTATCTAACTTGTGGACCGAAAATTACTGAAGCAGAGAATAAACTCTGTGAGATTACAGGTGCGAAATATGCTGTGTTGATTGCAAATGGTACAGCTGCACTTCATGCTTGCATATTTGCAGCAGGTATTGGTGCAGGCGATGAGGTCATAACCACCCCGATCACGTTTGCGGCTTCTGCCAACTGTGCGTTGTATTTAGGCGCAAAACCTGTTTTTGCGGATATAGACCCTTCAACGTATAACATTGATCCGGATAGCATTGAAAAATGTATCACTGATAAGACGAAAGCTGTAGTTGCAGTTGATTACACTGGTCAGGCAGTACAGCTTGATCGCATTCGTGAGATCTGTGACCGTCATGGTCTGATCCTGATCGAAGACGCAGCTCATTCTCTGGGAACAAAATATAAAGGAAAGCCTGTTGGCAGCATAGCGGATATGACAGAATTCAGTTTTCACCCTGTTAAAACGTGTACAGCTGGTGAAGGCGGTGCAATTACAACGAATAATGAGGAATTGTATAAGCGTTTGGTACTATTCCGTACTCATGGTATTACTCGTGCTCAGGATATGATGAACAAGCCTTCAGAAGGCGTCTGGTATTATCAACAAATCGCTCTTGGCTATAATTATAGAATGACAGATATGCAGGCAGCTCTGTTATCAAGTCAACTTGATAAACTTGAATTGTTTGGCAATAGAAGAAAAGAACTTGTAAAGCATTATGATGATGCTTTTACAGAAATGCCGGAAATTACTATTCAGGAGGAAATAGCTGAATCTGATACAGTACGGCACCTTTACGTTATCCAGCTCAATCTTGAAATGCTGAACTGTTCACGAAAAGAGATATTTGACGCTTTGCTGGCAGAGGGCGTTGGTGTAAATGTGCATTATATCCCGTTATACTCGTTCCCGTATTATCAGTCACTTGGATACAAAATGGGAACCTGTCCGAATGCAGAGAAGCTTTATGAGCGTATTATCTCTATTCCGCTTTACTATTCGCTTAGTGATGATGAGCAGAATAAAGTAGTTGCTGCAATTCGTAAGGTGCTTGATTATTATAAAAAGTAAGGTGTAAATATGGCTTCTATAGCAATTATAACAGCACGAGGCGGTTCTAAACGCATTCCTAAAAAGAACATCAAGGAGTTTTGTGGTAAGCCTATCATTGCATACAGCATTGAAGCAGCTCTTAACAGCGGTGTGTTTGATGAGGTAATGGTTTCAACAGATAGTGAAGAAATAGCGTCAATTGCCAAAAAGTATGGTGCTGAAGTCCCATTTATGAGAAGTGAAGCTACCAGCAATGATTTTGCAACGACCTCTGATGTATTGCTTGAGGTTCTTGAAAGGTATGAAGAGTCGGAAAAAAAATACGATATAGGATGTTGCCTTTATCCTACCGCTCCTTTTGTTACATCAGAAACTCTACTGAACGCTTTTGATACCCTAAGCCAAAGCACATCAAAAACTTTGTTGCCCGTAGTGGCGTTTTCTTTCCCACCGCAAAGAGGTGTGTTTATTCGCAAGAATAAGATCGTTTTGGCACAGCCGGAATATCTGAATACAAGATCTCAGGATATCGAAAAGATGTATCACGATTGCGGCTCATTTAGTATGTTCAGGATACCCGAGTTCAAGGCAGAACGAAAACTTATTACAGATGATACTATACCATTTGTTATGGACGAGATAATGGTTCAGGACATTGATAATCTTAGCGATTGGGAAATGGCTGAACTGAAATATAAGATGCTTTTTTATCAGAAATAAGGAGTTTATTGTGAAGGTTGCATTACTGTCAAATGTGAACACAGATTTCATTTTGCGATTATTGGCAAAGAAACTGGACTGTGTTCCTTCAGTGGGTTATGGCGATGTCTGGGGACAATTGCTTAACACTAATTCCACATTAAATCAGGCCGATCCGAATGTAATAGTATTATTCATCGATATAGAACAACTGACGGATGGCTGTACAGATCTGAATCAGGCGAAAGATATTATTAATGAATGGTTTGCTGTTTTGGATTCAAATTTAAAATCGGATAAGGACTATTTTATATCAGATGTGATCTTTAGATCAGGCATACTGGCAGATAATGATTCATTCATGGAGTACTCAGTAACAGGATATTGGATCGATGAGCTTAATAAGCGAGTGGCAACTCACTTGAATGTTCATCCATTAAAACTAACCAGTGTAATTTTCAATGTCGGTAAAGATAGAGTTTTCTCAGATAAAATGTGGTATATGGGAAAAATCCCTTTTACAAACGAAGGCAGTTCAATAGTCGCCTGCGAAATTGAGAGAGCACTGGAAATACTGAACAAAACAACCAAAAAGGTTTTGGCTTTGGATCTTGACAATACTCTGTGGGGAGGGATCCTCGGAGAGCTTGGAGTAGAAGGAATCAAACTGTCCGATAACCACATTGGAGCAATTTACAAGAAGGTTCAGCAGCAGATCAAGGCTATCAAGAACACAGGCACGCTATTGGCGATTGCTTCAAAAAATAATGAAGCAGATGTTATGGAAGTATGGGAGAAGCATCCTTATATGCTGCTTAAACGTGACGATTTTGTTTCAGTAAAGATCAACTGGGCAGATAAGGCAGACAATATCGCTGAGATTGCCAAGGAATTAAATTTGGGGCTTGATTCGTTTGTATTTATTGATGATATGGCTTCAGAGAGGGATAATATCAAGATGCGCCTTCCAATGGTGGAGGTTCCTAACTTCCCCGAAAAGGTTGAGGATTATCCTACATTTATCGAAAATATTTACAATAGATTCTTTAAGAGAATCCGATTGTCTGCTGAGGACAAGGCTAAGACACAGCAGTATGCAGAGAATGCCATGCGTAATGAAGCCTCAAAGGTGATGTCGTATGAGGATTTTCTGCGTTCTTTGAAACTGATAGTAGAGAAAGTAGAACTGGATGACTTTCGTCTTGATCGAATTGCACAGATGCACAGTAAAACGAATCAGTTTAATCTTACCACCATTAGATATACAAGACAGGATATCGACAAGCTACTTCAGAATGGCTATAAAATCTATGCTTATAATGTGAAAGATAGGTATGGCGATTATGGATTGGTTGCAGCAGCAATAATTGATTGTAAGCGGATCGAGATCAATTCTTTCCTAATGAGTTGCCGTGTTATGGGCAAGTATATTGAGAATTATGTGATTGATCAAATTGAAAATGATCTGGAACAGATCGGCTATGAAGTCCTACACGCCAAGTATATAAAAACTGCGAAGAATGCTCCGGTCGAAAAACTGTTTGATGGATTGGGATACGAAGTGATATCGAAGACTGACGAGGAAACCCAATATGTGATCAAACTCAGAAATCGACCGAAAAGGAAATATTACGTGAATGAATGATGGAGGAAGATTATTTATGAAGGAACAGATTATTGAAGTATTAGCGCAGGTTATGGAACAGGATTCAAGCGTATTTTCAGATGAAACAATTATCAGGGAAATTGATGGATTTGACTCTCTGCAATTTGTGATGATGATTTCAGAACTGCAGGAAAAGTATAATATCGAAATTCCTTTGGATAGAGCAATAGAGGTTGAAACATTAGGAGAGCTTATTGCTTGTGCAAAAGCACTCTGAATTTCTTAAAGGAGCAATTGCCCATGAATGTAATAATGACGCGGCTTCAAGAAAGTGATCTTGAAATGGTAATGGACTGGCGTATGAGACCGTATATCACGAAATTCATGAACACAGATCCAATTTTGACACTTGACAAACAGAAAAAATGGTTTGAAAGTATCAAAGATCGGGATAATCAGATCAACTGGATTATTCGATTTGACGACAGACCAATTGGTCTTATTAATGTCTTTGATATTGACAGAATAAATTCAAGGTGCAGTTGGGGATACTATATCGCCGAAAAAGATGCGAGGTCATTGCAACTTGCACTGTACTTGGAGTGGAGTCTTTACGACTATGTTTTTGATGTTTTAAAGCTTCATAAACTCTGTAATGAAACTTTTGCAGATAATAAACAGGTCATAAAGCTTCATATTATGTGTGGTGGAAAAGAAGACGGGCTCATGAGACAGCATATATGCAAGAATGGCATATATCATGATATCTCTGTCGGATCCATCATAGCAGAAGAATGGTTCGTAAAACGTAAAAATACCAAATATGAAAGTTTTCAATTTGAGTAAAGGATTATAACATGAAAGTTGATCATATCGGATATCTGTGCAAGGATATCAAGAAATCCATAGAATTATTCCTTGCTCTCGGGTATGAACAGGAATCGGAGGTTTATGAAGACAATGTATCAGACGGTGATTCTAAACCAAGGAATGTGTATATATGTTTTCTGCGAAATGAAGGAACCAGAATTGAACTTGTTAGCCCAATAGATGAAGCATCAGATGTTTATTCTACACTAAAAAGGCAGGGAGAAGGTCCTTACCATGTTTGCTATCAAGTACAAAACTTGGAAGATAGCATTCAAGAGCTGAAAACGTCGGGATGGATGGTGCTGAAGAGACCTGCCAAAGCGATGGCGTTCAGGTATAGACAAGTGGCGTTCCTGTTTAAGACAGGTGCAGGGACAATCGAACTTGTCGAGATGAAGGGGTAAGCAAATGAAACTATTTGAATACATGAATAATAAGAAAACCTACATTATTGCTGAAATGAGCGGCAATCATGATGGAAAAATCGAAAAGGCACTGGACATAGTTCATGCTGCTGCTGATGCAGGAGCGGATTGTCTGAAGATACAGACATACACAGCAGACACGATCACAATTAATTGCCATACTGAGCCTTTTCTTGTTAAAACCGGGCTTTGGCAGAATGATTATTTGTATGATCTGTATACAAAGGCATACACGCCATGGGAGTGGACGAAAACAATAAAAGAGGAAGCCGAAAAGCTAGGTATGGAATTTCTTTCAACTCCATTTGACTTTACGGCAGTCGATTTTCTTGAAAATATTGGAGTTGGATTTTATAAAATTGCCAGCTTTGAAATTGTAGATATCCCGCTTATCAGAAAGGTCGCTGAAACAGGAAAGCCGATGATTATTTCCTGCGGAATGGCTTCTGAAGATGAAATAAGAGAAGCAGTGGAAACGGTTAAGAAAACGGGCAACGAGAATTTAATCCTTTTGAAATGCTGCAGTGCTTATCCTACCAACTATTCAACAATGAACCTTCGCACCATTATAGATATGAAGGAAAAGTTCGGTGTGCCGGTTGGGCTTTCAGACCATTCTATAGGAACCCTAACAGATATCGCAGCAGTTGCACTTGGTGTTCCTATCATTGAAAAGCATATTTGTTTGTCCAAAGAAGACAAAACTATTGATGGTGCTTTCTCTCTTGACAAAGATGAGTTTAAGCAGATGATAACCGATGTGCGCAATACCGAATTGAGTCTTGGAAGAGTGACTTATGGTCCAAGCGAGGACGAGGCTCAGAGTTATGCGCACAGAAGGAGTTTATTCGCTGTAAAAGATATTAAGGCTGGGGAAGTATTTACTCCCGAGAATATCCGATCTATTCGTCCTGCCTGCGGTCTTCATACAAGATACTATGATTATTTTATCAACAGTAAGAAAGCGAGTCGCGATATTCCATTCGGTACTCCTTTAACCTGGGATGATGTTGAGAAATGATATTATTTAGAGCAGACGCAAACGAAATAATCGGAGCAGGTCATGTGATGCGTTGCCTGTCTATTGCTAAAGCATTTCTTCTTCACGGACAAGATTCTTTGTTTGTGATCGCAGATGAGAAGTCTAAAGCACTAATCGAAAGTAATGGATTTCAAACGATATGTCTTGATATCATATGGACAGATTTAGAATCAGAACTCCAAATACTCATAAATGTGATTCGTGAGAGACAGCCTGAAATCATACTTGTTGACAACTATTTTGCAACAGGGAATTATTTGAAAACAATATCACAAGAATGCAGAGTAGCATACATTGATGATATGAACCTTGAACGTTATGATGTCGATGCAATTATTAACTACAATATATATGCGGCAGTATATGACTATTCATGGTATATAGGAACGAAAACTAAGCTAATACTGCATCCACAATACGCACCTCTCCGAGATGAGTTCAAAGGCTGCCCAAAGCACGAGATTAAGAATGTGTCTGATGTACTTATTTCCGCCGGCGGTGCTGATCCGGAAAAGATAACAGAGAAACTGATCAGAGATGTGTGTCCTGAATATACAAATATTGTTTTTCATTTTATCGTTGGTGCTCTTAATCCGGGAATAGCTGATATAAAGAAATTGGCAGCGGATAAAATGAATGCGGTTCTTCATATCAATGAAAAGCATATGTCTGATCTTATGAAGAATTGTGACATTGCAATCTCGGCAGCCGGTACGACACTCTATGAGCTGTGCGCAACCGGAACACCTACTATCACATACACGCTGGCTGATAATCAGATTATAGCAGCGGAACAATTTGACAAACAAGGCATTATTCTTAGTGCAGGTGATTGTCGAAATGACAATGAATTCGAGAAACGTTTAATATTGTTGCTTAAGAAGATGATAAATGATGAACCCCTAAGAAGGAAATTATCTGAAAAAATGCAAACACTTGTTGACGGTAACGGAGCTGACAGAATAGCAAAGATATTAGCTGAAGGAAAAAGATGTAAGGGATTTTGACCCTTACATCTTTTTCTTAGCTTGCCATTTCACGAAAAAGCTCTGATACATTACAACAAACTTGTTCAGTTATGCCGCTGATGCTTATTGCAGGCTGATACAATATGAACTTTAAAAATATGCCTGAACCGGAGTATAGATCAGCTTATCCGACCGTAATTGCAATAAGTATCATAAAAGTTATAATAAGTCTTATATTCTTCAAAAAGAAAAATGGCTATAAAACTAAACGTGATACAGTCAGGATACTTCGTAAAGTAAAAAGGTTAATTGAAGAATATACTCTATAAAAATCCCCCCTCAAAACTATACTGTTAGTTTCGAGGGGGTTAGAGAGTCTATTCAATGTTGGTTTTTCAATGATATGAGAAAAATTCAACAAAAAGCCGCTCAGTCGATTTCCTAAGCGGTTCTTTGGAGCTTGTGACGGGACTCGAACCTGCGACCTGCTCATTACGAATGAGCTGCACTACCAACTGTGCTACACAAGCATATTCTATTGTATTTTTTATGCAGGTCTCTGCGACCTGCTCATTGTCAGTCAGAAATTAGTCGTACTGCTCGCTTGCGCTCGCATTTCTCCATATTTCTTCCCTTCACAAACTCCCTTTATCTGCCGCTGGCAACGGTCGTTTGTTCAGCAAATGAGCTGCACATCACTGACATATCAAATCTGCAACAATATAATTATATAATATCAGCGTAAAAAAGTCAAGAGCAACATTAAGAAAAGTCCAAATCCACTGACGTGAAAAACATTGACATACAGAAGCACAACTGATATAATATATTGTAGTGTATATATTATATATATTTTTTTGATATAGGAGGTAAATTATTATGAAAATCAAGGGATTTATTTCAATTCTTGCCGCACTTACTGTTATAACAAGTTCTGTGGCAACTGTACCGTTCAGCGCATCTGCTGAGGTAGTTTCAGAGACAGAAACTACTGCGGAGTATGATTTCAGCGGCAGTTCGACAACTGTAGAAAAGGACGGTGTCAGCTATAGTATCTTCAAAGGATATGCAGCTGTTCATTATGTCAATGATGAAAACATCGAAGAATTCACAGTTCCCGAAACTATCAACGATGTTCCTGTAGTAGGTATAGAATGGGGTGCTTTCAGAAACTGCAAAAACATCAAAAAGCTGACTCTTACAAAAAATGTCAGTGTCATAAACTGGGGTGATATTGCAGAATTCAGCATGGAAGAGATAGCTGTCAGCGAGGATAACGAGTCATTTACGGTTGTTGACGGTGTACTATACAGCAAGGACATGAAAACAGTCGTTGCATTTCCTCCTTCAGCAAGTGCCACTGAGGTAAAGATAGCCGATGAGGCAAAGGCGATCGCTCCATACGCTTTTGTAAGCTGTCAAAAGCTTACAAAGATAGAGGTAAGCAATAATGTTAGAGAAATAGGTGAAGGAGCTTTCATAGGCTGTACAGCTCTCACCTCTATAAATATACCTGACGGCGTAAAGGCTATAAACACGTACACTTTCGCAGGCACAAAGGCTCTGAAAGGCGTAAGGATCCCCGGCTCTGTTGATTATATATATAATGATGCTTTCAAAGATTCGGGAGCTATCGAAAACGAGGACGGCATACACTATGTTGACAAGTGGGCTGTAGGCTCAGATAACGATATAGAACGTGCTGATATACGTATGGGCACAGTAGGTACTATCGAAGGACTTTTCATCTCAAAGAACAAGCTGAAAGTTATCACTGTACCTGATTCTGTTATCCACTTGGGAAGATACCTTGCTTTGGGCTTGTATATGCCTTTAGAGCTTGTAGAATTCCACTGTCCTGCTATCCCTGCAAGAACTCTTGGCTGTCTGACTGTAAAAGAAGTATGGATTTCTGACCGCGACTGTAAGATAGAAGACGATGCAGTAACTATCCCCTCATACTGGAGAGAGCCAAAGGAAGCTCCTGAGGAAGAGGAAAATACCGAAGAGAATGACTATATTATCAGACATACTCGGGTTACTGCTTCTTCAAGCAGCGGGGCTAACTCCATCTCAACAGCCATAAATACTTCAATTACCGAAATAATTAATGAACGTTTTTCAAAAGATGATGATGCAGGTGAAATAACTACCATAACTCATTCTGTCAACACTTCGAGCACTGATTCAAAATTCAAAGAAAAAGTTGAAGCATACATGGAGAAATATAGGGAAAAACTTTCTCAGAATACTGAGGACAACTCAGGTGTGGCAGTTGCACAGCCTGTAGAAAAGGTATACAATGCACCTATAAAGATAGGCAATCCTGCAAAGTATGATACCATTATCCGCGGATATGAGGGCTCTACAGCCGAGGAATACGCACGTAAATACAGAAGGATATTTGATGCTTTCGTACCTCCGTCAGCTAATGTAGGTCCTGAGGTATATGACGAGAAAGACATAACATACTGGATATACGGTAATTCTGTTGCAACTGCAAGATTAAAAGGCAATCATAATACAGTTCCAAAGGACATTGAGATCCCTGAGAAAATAAAGGGTGTACCTGTAACGGGATTTGTTATTAACTGCAATCTTAATGCAGGCACAGTAAAGCTTCCTGCAAGTATACAGTACATTGATGTAAATTACGATCTCCAGTATGACAATACCGCATATTATGAGGTAAGCGAAGATAATCCGTATTTAGTTTCTGTTGACGGAATAATCTACAACAAGGACATGACAGAGCTTATCAAAGTTCCGTCAAATTACGAAAAGACAAAGATAGTAGTCCCCGACAGCGTTACGAAAATCCGCACAGGCGCATTCCACAGCCTCAAAAATGTTGAGAGCGTAGAGCTGCCAGACGGTATCACAACGATCAGCAGAAATGCTTTCTGCGGTGCAGGCAAGCTGAAAAGCATAAAACTGCCAAGCGAGCTGGATATAATAGGCGATAATGCGTTCAACGGCTGTGTATCGCTGACTGATATAAATATCCCTGCAAGCGTCAAGCATATCGGCTGCAACGCATTCTATGAGACTCCTGTGGTCAATTACGAGAACGGCCTGGGCTATTTTGACGGCTGGCTGGTCGATGTTGATCCGAAGGTAAAGAATATCACCATAAAAGAGGGCACAGAGGGCGTTGCAAGCATATCTGCATACGGAAATATCACTGTCCCTGCAAGCGTTACAAAAATGGGCTGGGAAATGGTCAACGACACCACCAAGAACTGCACAAGAGCCGATGTTTATTCTCACGTACTCGATTACGATGCATTTAAGAACGCAGTATTCCTCCGTGATGTTTATATCTACGATCCCGAGTGTGAGATATGTGCAGGAAATCAGACAATACGCGCAACTCATTATGAATCTGCCGATGAACTGGTAGGTATTCGCAGCGGAGATAACAGACCAAACTTTACTGATGTCAGAACATATGCTTATGAGATCAAAGAGCTTAACAGCAGACCTGTCGGTGATACCGTTATCCACGGCTACAAGGGCTCTACTGCTGAGGCTTATGCTCAGATGTACGGCTTGAAGTTCGAGGAGATAGACGACAGCCTTGCATATAAGAACGGCGACCTCAACGGTGACGGACAGTTCAACGTAGGCGACCTCGTTCTTATGAACAGATATATCCACGGTACTTACACATTCAGCGAAAAGCAGTACAAGTCCGCTGACCTTAACGGTGACGGAAACGCTGATGTATTTGATGTGATAGAGTTCCGCAAGATGATACTGGCAGACTGATAAATAAAAAAAGCAGCCGCTTCCGATAACTATGTCGAAAGCGGCTCTTTTAATTCATAATTATAATGGCGGATATTATCCGCCCGAGCCGTTAGCCGTGTTAGCTTGTAGGAGCGCGTTCCGCGCGCCCGTCAAACCCAACGATAGTAACATTAGCGCGCTGTAGGGACGACCATGGGTCGTCCGCAAATTACGCATAAACTCCAAATGACATACTGTAGGGGAGCTCGCCCTCGGGCTCCCGTCAATTGCGCATAAACTCTAAACGACACGCTTTAGGGGCGCACAATTGTGCGCCCCTGATCATATATTCAACCCTTTCCCAACATGAATTTCTGTAATAGCAGCAAGTCTGCTACATTTGATTCGCTGTCGCTGTTCAGATCAGAATTGGACAGTCCGAGACCGCTGAGTTCTGTCTGTTTGATAAGTGCCTTTCTGAAACGGAGGACATCGAATATGTCCACTTCCCTATCGCCGTTTACATCCCCTGAAAGACCGTAAAAACTGAAATTATTCACATTGAAAAGATAGCCGTCACCGCCGCGGAATACGAGATAAACGTCATGCTCGCCCGTACACTGAGATGTTGCACATTCAAGGTCAACGTATTCGTCCCAGCCGTCTGTGGTGGGTACATTACATTTGCCTATGATATCGCCCTCGGCAGAGCCTAAACGCACCTCGATAGTACCGCCGTCCGTAGCACTTGCCGCACGTACCTTAAAGCCCTCTGCTCCGCTTTCAAAATCAAGCTTGCGGAAAACTATGTAAGAGCCGTCTGTGATATATCCGATAGCGGTATTTCCGCTGTCGTCCTTGCGTATCTCGCCGCGCATAAAGTTATAGCTGCTGCATCCGTAGTTCTTATACGCAGTTTTCGGAACAGGCGGTTTGCCGTTATTGCCCCATATCTCAAGCTCGTAGACTCTTGCGCCGCCGCTGTTGTCCTGAGTTGATGTGCGTATTTCAAGACGCACGTATCTTGCGTTTACTCCGCTGACATTTCTGCCGCATGAGCTCTTTGTATTGCCGAAAACTTCGGTGATATTAGTCCAGTTCTCGCCGTCTGAGCTTGCTTTCAGCACAAAATCGCGCGGATCAAAGGTGTTTTTCTCTTTCAGACCTGCAAATTTCGCGCTCCAGCGCTGAATATTGCATTCTTTTTCAAGATCTACCTGTATCCATTCGCCGCCGATGCCGTCGTTGTGATACCACTTTGTGGAAGCATCGCCGTCTACAGCCATTTCGGGAGTCTCGCCGTTATCGCTGCCCGAAGCTGTCACCTTTTTGCCGAGAGCAAGGTTTTGCAGCTCTTCGCCGTCAAACTGCAATTCACCGTTAAGGCTGTACTCCTTGCCTGCCTCTGTTTCAAAGCTTATCATCGCGCCGCTGTATCTTACAGTACAAACGCCGCCTGATTTTGAGAGTATAGTTGCATTTTCAAGTCTGCCGTTCTTCCAGTTCATCTCTGTTACTTCAAAATTTCCTCGTGCGCAGAGACCGTTTGCGTGACCTGTCGACCACTGCTTCGGAAGTGCAGGAAGAAGAGTTATAACGTCATTCTGACTTTGCAGGAGCATCTCCGCAACGCCCGATGTAAAGCCGAAATTGCCGTCTATCTGGAAAGGCGGATGTGCGTCCCAGAGATTATCGTAAAGTCTGCCGTAGTTGTTTACGGGCGTAACAAGCAGCTTTATGAGGTTATATGCGTGTGCGCCGTCCTCAAGCCTTGCCCAGCAGTTGAGCTTCCATGCTTCCGACCAGCCTGTACCGTCATCGCCTCGAGCATTGAGTGAGACGGAAGCCCCCTTTGCAGTAGTTGGATTATCCTCGGGAGTTATCTCAAATCCAGGATAAAGCGCGTACATATGGGAGATATGACGGTGCTTTTCGTTCTTGTTGTCCCAATCCTGTGCCCATTCCTGTATCTGTCCCCATTTACCGATAGTTTCGGGTCTTATAAGGGTGAGCTTTGAGTTGAGCTGATCCCTCAGCTCGGAATCGCAGCCAAGTATCTCAGAGGCTTCCGAAACGTCCTTGAAAAGCTCACGGGCGATGCCGTTGTCCATAGTAATACTTTGGTCAATGCTGTCATCGGGATAGGCAGGAAGATTTATCTCAGGCGATGTACTCGGGCTTATTACCATGTACTCCTGACCGTTTATAGTCGCAGGTATCATAAGCTTGTTGAGGAACTGCGCACTGCCCTTGATAACGGGATATATGTCGCTGAGGTAGTCCTTATCCTGAGTGAAGCGGTAAGCGTCATAGAGCATATTTGACACCCATGCGCCGCCTGTGGGCCACTGTCCCCACGCACCGTCTATAGGACCTGTCCTGTTCCAGAGGTCGGTGTTATGGTGGAGCACCCAGCCCTCTGTTATGCCGTAATTCACCTTTGCAGTCTCATTTCCCGCAGCAGCCAGTCCCTTTGCCTTTTCAACAAAGGGCTCAAAGCACTCAGCAAGGTTTGTGGTGAATGCAGGCCAGTAATTCATTTCGTAATTTATATTCGTTGTGTATTTGCAGCCCCATGCAGGAGCGGAGTATTTATTCCATATGCCCTGTAAGTTCATAGGCTGAGCGTCACGGGACGCACTTATCATCATATATCTTCCGTACTGGAAGAGAGTCTCCACCATTTTCGGGTCGTTAGAACGTCCGAAGTCGGATATACGCTGAGGAGTGGTCATCTTCTTTGCGTTTTCGGTATCGCCGCCCAGCTCTATATCAACGCGCTTGAAAAGTGCCTGATAGTCCTGTACGTGGTTCTGATAGAGGGTATCATAGGACTTTGTCTCAGCCTTGGCGATATCGGCTTTTGCATCGCCTTTTTCATCGCCGTTGCAGGTCTTGTAGTCCACGTAGTTTGTACGTACAGATGTGATTATAACTACGGAATCTGCGCCAGAAACGGACAATTTTCCGCTGCCTGCGCTGATACTTCCGCCGTCAGGTATTACCTTGCTCCGTGTGGAGTAATAAACTGCACCTCTTATCCAGAGATCCTCATCAGCGTGACCGTTAGCAACGATAGTGTCATTGCCCTCAGTAGCTACAGTGCCGTTGAGCAGACCGTCATAGCCTGCCGAAAATGATACCGCACCCTTGCTGTCACAGGTTATACGAGTAACCATGACCTGATCGGGATAGCTTACGAAGGTCTCACGGGTATACCTCTTTCCGTTGAACGTATATGAGCATCTTGCAACTGCGTCATTCATATCCAGCTCACGGGAATAGCCCGACACCTTATCGTGACCGAAGCTGAGCTTCAGTGCGCCTACCTTCTGATATTTAGCCTCGCCTCCGCCTATCATCTGACGGGCTACTATCGAATTGGCATCGTTGTACTTTCCGCTTTTGATAAGGTCCTGCACCTCTGAGAGGTGAGATGCTGCACCCTCCTTGTTGTTATTGCCCGGACCCGAACTCCATACGGTACACTCGTTCAGTTCGAAGAGCTCATCGGGACAGTTGCCGTAAGCCATTGCTCCGATACGGCCGTTTCCGAGAGGGAGAGCCTTGTAGAACGACTCATCGTTGTTGAATGCGTTGTCGGTGCTTACATATCCTGCCATGCTGTCATACCGAAGCACGAGGTCGTCATCGTGTCCGTTGGCAGCACCTGCTTTTACAGCAGTTGTTTTCAGCGAGGGTACAGGCATACTGTCGGTTATGAGCGGCAGAGCCATACAGGCTGAAACAAGGAAAGATATGAAACGCTTGTTTTTCTTTGGTTTCATTCAATCCCAACTCCTTTTTGCGTATTTTTATACAATTCCTTCTATATTTTGCACATTTATATTTGTGCATCTTTATCTTTTTATTAAATTCTATCACGGAGCACTTAAACTGTCAATGAATACAACTGAAATTCTACGTAATATCCACAATTAGAGTACTGATTTTGCAAAAAAGCAATAAAAATAGTCATCATTTTATTTGTGCAGCTTAAATAAAAGAAACAGAGATATGTTGATTTAACTTTGTAAAAAATATGAAGAAAAGCTCCCTTGTTTTTGCAAGAGAGCTTTTGATGTTTTATGTTATTTTTTTAATTTGTGATAATAGCGTCTGCCTGTGTAGTACATGAGCTGTATGAAGTCCTTTCCGAAGAAAATGAAGAAATTCACCAGTGAAACTATGATAAACAAACGAATATAATAGCCGCCTTTTACGTATTCGTACACCAGATAAATGGCATCTACGATTCCTAACCATTTTGCTTTTAAGGGGAGCACGAAAAACGCATATAACTGCTCTTCGGGGAAAAGCACTGCAAAGGCAAGGAACACGCTGAGATTGAGGTATACATTTGTTGCATAACCTACTGAAAAGCCTGTTATTATGCAGCTCAGAACGCTTATGAAGTAATAAACGTTGAATTTGAAGCTGCCCCATCGTTCTTCGATCTTAACGCCCATGAGCCAGTAGAAATACAGAAAGAACACAACTATCAGTATCCTTCTATCAGGCGGCATGAACAAGAAGGAAAGGACTCGCCAGACCTGTCCCGAAAGTATCCTTTCGCGGTCGAAGTATATCATATTCAAGATGTATACGTTATTATCGGGGTTCGTTTTCAGAATAACATCTGCTGCGTAAAAAACACCCATTCCGATTATAATGTACAGCATCAGGTTTTGAATGGCAAATTTACCGAATTTTCGTTCAAACTTATTGAGAAGCTGATTGAGCATTGACATTCCTCATTTCTTGGTAGTAAATAGCATTATAGTAAGTATATCACGCTCCAAGGCTTTCTGTCAAGCCGAAAGCCGTCATTTTTTCTCCTGTGAGCCCAGTATTTCCGTCCTTAACCGACACATATCGAACACGTCTACGACTCCGTCACCGTTTTCATCGGCATTTTCGAGGTATACGGTCTTTCCGCTGCCGTGCAGCCACTTTTGCAGCATCAGAAGGTCTGCCACGTTTATCTCGCCGTCATAGTTCACATCGCCCATTTTAGACCTGTCATTCTTCCACAGCGAGCTTAGCCAGTTGGCACGCTTTTCTATGAATTGGCGCACCATATCCGCCGACTCAAGGTAGGTCGCGCCGCTTGATGTGCCAAATATCAGGTATTGCCTGCCGCCGTAGGTGTGCCAGAGCATATTGTTCATTTCCGCTGACTTGCTCAGCTCCTCAGCTATTTCCGTAAGGTAAGGGGAGTCGCCGCCTGTGAGCTTTTTCAGGAATGGCTCAAAGTCTTTGAAATAGATATCTGCAACTCTGTAATGAAAATCATTGTTTTTGAATAACCTGCCTATCCAACTCATTCCAACGGTAGGTCTGCCGCTTTCGGGAATTGTAAGTGACGAACCGTGTATAGGGAAGTATGCGGCAAAGAGGTTGTTGAATGACGAGGACCAGCCTGTATTTCCGTCGGAATTAGTCCTCGATGTGATGAAGTTACCATAGCTCAGGTCGAAATCCCATGCAGGCGAAAAATGCAGTTTGCCGTCGCCTTTAAGGTCAGAGTCCTTCCAGAAGTAGAAGCTGTTGTATGTAGCGTCGATATTCTCGGATATTTCCTGCACAAGATAAGCCCTTACAAGTGAGTCAAGGTCGACATAATCGGTGTAGTGCTTTCCCTTGCTGTTATAGCCCGTATCGGAGTATATAGCGTCCTCCATGTCCTGAACGAAGCCGCGGATATACTCTACCTGCGCCTTTGAAGCGTACTCAGGACCTTCCACGGACACAGCCTGTCCCCTTGAGGTAACGAAGCCGCTGTCCGCCTTGCCGCCGTATCTGTTCCACTGAATGAGCTGCAAGAGATAACCTCCTGTGATATCCTCGGGCTCATTTGGGATATCGTAGTATTTATAGCTGTTTTCCATGTATTCGAGAGTGTCTGCCGCCCCCACCGTCATACGTGGATATTCTTTCAGCTTTTTCTCGTTGAGTTTTTCCGTTTCTTCTTCAAGATCAGTGATATTCACGCGCTTTTTCTGTATCTGCACCTTTTCGCACAGCTGATATGTTCCTGCATACTGATTATCCGTGTACAGGTCAACGAATACGGAATCCATAGTGTATTCCATACCCACAGCCTTGCACATCTCCTCGGTGATCTTGTTGCGCAGCATAGAGTGGTCGAGGTAATTGGAAAGAAGCACCCATTTCTTAGCCTTGCCCATTCCGAAAAGGTCGGCTTTCTCGGGGAGCTTTATATTGTAGGGCTTTTTCTTGCTGTAATCCCACGAGGAATTACCGTGAGCGGACACTTTTTCTATAACGCTGTTGTAAACCACATTTCCCTCGGCATCGAGCATAAGGCTGTGTGCCGTCAGGTCAAGCCAGCGGTTGTTGTAAAGGTCGTTGAAGCTGTTACCCTCACTCTGCATGAATATGCTTCCGTGGTCTGACTGCAATATTTTAAGTATTCCGCAGTCTGTGCCTTTTGCCGTCATCACCTTGAATTCGTCTTTTTTTGAAAGTATGTCCGTATCTACTCCCGACACTATTTTCTCGCCGTCAAGAAAAACTTCACCCTCATCGCAAACATAGTCTATATGCAGCTTTTTCCTGTCAGCAGATGCAGGCAGGAAGATATAATGGCAGTCCTCCCACTCACTGAATGACCAGTTTACACGTTCGAGTACGGAGTTGGTCTGGGCAGTAAAATTTGAAAAAACAAAGGAGCTTACAGGTATTTCCTTATATTTAAACTCCTTTTCCTCTGCGTCAGCAGCTGTTACACCTTCGTTTATACCTATTGCGTCAAGATCACGGGAAAAAGCCAGGTCTCCCGCTGCAAAAGCGGACATAGCTCCCGTACTGAGACAAACTGCGGCTGTGATAACAGATATGAAAGATCTTGCTATAGTCTTGAAATACATAAAAACTTCACCCCCCTGAATATTGTTTCTATATATTAGTCGTTTGAAAACGGAAAAAATCTCACCCTTTTTTATAAATTTTCAGAAATACATGAACTTCGCTTACACCATTTCCCCTTTTTCTATTCTTTCGGCAAGGTCGTTAAGATACACCCAGCGGTCCATTTTCTCGGAAAGCTCTGCTTCGAGCCTGTCCTTTTCGTCGGAAAGCTCCTGCAAGCGGACATAATCCGAGGAATTTTGGGCTATCTCCTTTTCCGCATCTGCAATAGCCTGTTCCAGCTTTGCTATATCATCGTCGATAGTCTCATACTCACGCTGCTCCTTGAATGAAAAACGGAGCTTTGTCTTACCAATAAAGGTACGTTCTTTCTTCTCGCCCTTTTTCTTTGGCTTAGAGTCGCCGACTGAATCGTTTTGCAGAGCCTTTTCGGCGTAATCGCTGTAGTTGCCATTATATCTTGTACAGTGACCGTCCTTGAATTCCAGTATCTCGCTTGCCATTTTGTCGAGGAAGTACCTGTCGTGTGATACCGCTATAACAGCTCCGCTGAAGCTTTCAAGGTAATCCTCGAGTATGGTGAGAGTAACTATATCAAGGTCATTGGTAGGCTCGTCAAGGAGCAGTATATTCGGCGCAGTCATAAGTATTTTCAGCAGATACAGTCTTTTTCTCTCACCGCCCGATAGCTTTTCTATCCTGTTCCATTGAAGTTCGGGCGTAAAGAGGAAGCGTTCAAGCATCTGCGCTGCGGTAACAGTCCCGTCGGGAGTCTGCACTCTGTCGGCAGTCTCGCGTATATATTCGATAACGCGCATACTCTCGTCCATAGACTCACATTCCTGGGAGAAATAGCCGATATTCACGGTATCTCCAAGGACTATGCTTCCCTTGTCGGGAGCTGTCTCACCGATAAGCATTTTCAAAAATGTACTCTTTCCTGCTCCGTTGTGACCGACTATGCCTATTCTTGCGTCACGGGAGATGATATACGAAAAGTCCGTGATAAGGGGCTTGCCGTCTATGGATTTGCTGATATTCTCTATTTCGATAGTCTTTTTGCCCAGTCGTGAGGACACGGACTGCAATTTAAGCTTTTCCGCCTCAACGGGTATCTCCCTGTTTTTCAGTGCCTCAAAGCGTTCGATACGATCCTTTGACTTTGTACCTCTCGCCCTTGCACCGCGGCTTATCCATTCAAGCTCGCGCCTGTACAAGGACTTGTTTTTTCGCTCGGCAGCCTCCGCATCGGCTTCACGCTGAGCCTTTACAAAAAGATACTCACTGTAGTTTCCGTTGCAGGTATAGAGCTTTCCGCGGTCTATTTCAGCTATGCTGCGGCATATCTTGTTAAGGAAGTATCTGTCATGTGTTACCATTACGATAGCACCGCGGTATTTCATCAGCAGATCTTCGAGCATCTGTGCCGTCTCGTTGTCTATGTGGTTGGTAGGCTCGTCAAGGAGCAGTACATCGCTGGGCTGTATAAGCGCAGCAGCAATGCCTGCACGGCGTTTTTCGCCGCCCGAAAGAGTGCTTATATCCCTTTCGCAGTCCGAAAGCCCCAGCTTGTCCAGTATTGACTTAGCCTCGTATTCCTTTGAGGAGCGCAGATCATCTGGAAGATGCGAAAGCACCTGCTGCAATATGCTCCCGTGGTCATCGAACTGCGGTATCTGCGGAAGATAGGAAAGTCTTATGCCGTTTGTCCTGATTACTTCACCGCTGTCGGCTTCCTCAGCACCTGCAAGTATCCTCAGCAAAGTGGATTTACCCGTACCATTTATGCCGATAATGCCCACCTTGTCCCCTTCATTGAGGAAGAAGGAAACATCGTCGAGGACTTTTCTTTCCATGTATGTTTTTGATATGTTCTGAGCTGTTAATAATATCACAGTTCTCGCTCCTTAGCTTTTTGTTAGTGTTTATAACAGTGATTGGATCAGAGAAGTATTATCTCTCAGTCTTTAGCCATGAGCCTGTAGCCGAAAGAGGTCGCTTACGCTCACATTATTTAAATCATTCGCCGAAGGCGACACATTGGCTAATAGCTAACGGCTAAAGCCTAAGGGCTAAGCTTCTTCCCTATTTCAATTTACCGTATAATAAATATCCGCTCCCTGACCAAAGTTCAGGGCAGCACATTAACTAAATTATAACATAACAAAACAGCGAAATCAACATACATTCTTTTACTCAATAAATATCAATAAACTGTTGATTTTTTAAATATACAAAGTTAGTATAACATATTGCTATATTTTGCAAATTTATATTATACATTCCGACAAATAATCTGCAAAGATATTGACATTGGTGGATAATTTGAGTACAATAAAAAAGTAAGGATATGATCTGCTTCTTATATTAAAGAAGCAAAAACAGAAACAAAAAAGGATATTAAAATACCAAGGGGGTAATATTATGAAAAAAGCATTAGCAACTATACTCTCTGCCGCAATGTTAGGCACTTTCGTTTCATGCGGAAACACAAAAGGAGAAAAAAAGGACACACCCCAAAGTTCTAATAACAGCGCAGGTAAAAAAATAGGTATAGCTATGCCTGCTCAGGAGCTTGAACGCTGGAACAGTGATGGTGAATACCTTAAAAACCTTTTTGAAGGAGCTGGCTATAAGGTAGAGCTCAAATTCTCAAACAATGATGCCACAAAGCAGAATAACGACATTATCGGTATGATAGATGACGGCGTTGATCTTCTTCTTGTTGCAGCTGTTGACGGAACAAGACTTGCAAAGACTCTTGAGTCAGCTAAGGAAAAGGATATCCCTGTTATCTCTTATGACCGTCTTATCGAAGGTACAAGTGCTATAACCTACTACATAACATTCGATAACTACGAGGTAGGCAAGCTTCAGGCTGAATTCATCAAGGACGCCCTCAAAGTAGGCAGCGGTTCAGAGCCACACAATATCGAATTGGTAGCAGGTGACGCAGCCGACAGTAATGCACGTTATTTCTTTGAAGGTGCTTACAAAGAGCTCGAAGACTGTATCAATAACGGATCTCTTGTGATCCCTTCGGGCAAGAAAACTTTTGAAAGAGTTGCAACAACTGCATGGTTACCGGAAAACGCCAAGAAGGACATGATAGAAAATCTTAAAAAGAACTATTCAGACGGCACAACTCTTGACGCCGTCCTCTGCTCTAATGATTCAACAGCTCTCGGCGTAGTTCAGGCTATCGAGTCAAATTACAGCGGCTCTAATACCCCTGTTATAACAGGTCAGGACGGCGATATCGCCAATCTCAAAAATATTGTTGACAAAAAACAGGCAATGACAGTTTACAAGAACTTAAGAGATGAAGCAAGCGTTGCTTTCGAGGTCTGCAAAACACTGCTCAACGGCGAGATCCCTGCCGCAGCATTTGCAAAACAGCTCTCTGTAGATGTAAAGTATGATTCCGAGGCTTACAACAACGGCGTCAAGTATGTTCAGGCATACGTACTCGCTCCGTATGTTATCACAGAGGATAATCTCCAGCTTCTCGTAAATACAGGTATGTATAAATGGGACAGCAACAATAAATACCTCGAAGCTGTAAAATAAAGCCGCATAGATCAGCAGACAATATCAGGCATCTCCGTGCAAAAGCTCGGAGATGCTTGATTTTTTCATTTTTCAGACAATGCATAAACAGAAGATATCTGACGAACTATATACACCACTCTTTCGCTTTTTTCTTATTATCGACATTTTTCCTCCGCAAGCATCTTGACTTTTTATTGCATTTTGATATATAATTAATCTGATAACAGAAAGAACATAATTTAGTAATTTTATCGCAACAAGATACGCAAGCATCATAATGTAAAGGAGTATAAGGGATATTAAGAATGGATAAAATACTCAATGCGATAATGAAAAAACTGCTAAGGAACGGTTACGTAAAAAACGATGATGCTGAAATTGTTCGGTATGGCCTTGAAATTACCATAATGAAAACTGTTCTCACATCATTAGCACTGATAATTGCAGCAATTCTGAAAAGCTTCATAGCAATAATAATATTTCTCATGTTTTTTATTATGCTTAGAAGCTGCTGCGGAGGATATCACTCAAGCTCAAGGATAGGCTGCATTATTCTCTCTATTACAATGCTCATGATAATCATCGTCATTTCAAAACTGCTGCGTAACCCCGAAAGACTTTATGTCTCGGCACTATTTTCAGGCACAGGAGCAATTATAATCACTATTTTTGCTCCGACAGAGACACCCACCAAACCATTTGATGACATTGAACGCAAAGTGTTCAGACGCCGTTCACTGATAGCCACAGCCATTGCAATAGCTATCGCTGCGGTAACAGCCGCATTAAGGCTGTATATGCCTTTGCTCTCGGTATCATCAGCGATATTCGTTACTGCTGTCCTGCTCATTGCAGGTCGTATCAGTAACAGGAAAGGAGCGAAAATATGATAAACATTGGTATCTGTGATGATGACAATGATATGATCCAGGCTTTGAAAAATGCCATTTCAAGCTACAGCAAATCTCACGCCATAGAATTCGATGTCCACAGCTTCCAGAGCGGAGAAAAGCTGCTCGACAGCAAGCTCGATTTTGATCTGTTATTCCTTGATATCGAAATGGGCGGCATGGACGGTCTGAAAACAGCTCAGCTGTACAGGCAGATCGACAGACGCGCAAGGATAGTCTATGTCACCAATCACTCTGAACTGGCTCTCCAAAGCTATGCCGTACACCCGTTCGACTTCGTTGTAAAGCCATTTGAAAAAAGCCGTATTTTCACTGTTCTTGACGAGCTTACAAAGTATCTTTCGGAAAATGCGGATAAGGATACAGTAATACAGCTGAAAGGCGAGGACGGTCCTCTGCTGCTCAACCTGAAGAATATATACGTATTCGAATATACAGGCAACCGAAGGATAACCGTATACACAAAATCAGAACAATATCCTATAAAAGGAAGCCTTTCTGACGTTTTAAGCATAATCAACTCGGAAAGTTTTGTCTCCCCTCATAAAAGCTTTATAGTGAATATGGAGCACATCGATAAGCTAAATAACTTTACACTGTATACCACCAACGGCATAGAAGTTCCTATAGCGCAGAAAAAGCTAAAGGAATTCCATAATGAATTCAGCCGTTTCATAAAAAACTATATAAGGCAAGGTTAAAGTATTATGATGTTCTTACTTCAAACGGCGACAATGCTCGCATATTTCATTTATTCATTTGTATTGTATGATAAACTTTATGTATCAAAGAAATATCCTTTGTGGGTAAAAATATTATGTGCTGTGGGACTTTCGCTGATAGCTGCATACGTAAAGAGATATGAATTGCCCATAGTCAATCTTTCCTCCGCATTCTTCTCAATGATACTGCTCACGCTGCTCTTCTATAAACCGTCAGGAAAAAGCTTCCTTATCTATGATACATTTATCCTTGTAGTAATGCTCATAGTCGAAATGATAACAGCTTTTATTATTTCTTTGATTACCAGCGTCTCAGCATTAGAACTTACTAATCAAGTACCAGGTTACGCAGCTACAGCCATAATGGACTGGATAATCATGCTTGCATTAGCTAAAAGTTTCGTATCCATCGACCTTGAAAAGGGCATGAATAATATAAGAACACACGAAGTCATCATGTTTTTCGGACTTATACTCGGTGAAATTCTTCTTCTGAATTTCCTTTCGGACATCATCGACTTGACAACAACAGGCTATGAGATAGTTATTATCCTTCTTCTGTTTCTCCTTCTTGACCTTTATCTTACATATCTTATCAACCGCATCTCAAAAGCATATAAAACAGAAAAAGAACTGGAACTTTTAACTCAGCAGTCAACACTTCAACTCAATGCCTATAATAGCCTAAACGAAAAGTATATAGCTTCAAGAAAAGTAATACACGATGTACGTAAGCATATAGCTTCTCTCGAAGGTCTTATAAACACAAATAAGGCCGACGAAGCAGGAAAGTACAGGGATATGCTCAATATCGAGCTGAATAAGCTCATGCCGCGCTTTGAATGTGAAAACCCTATCCTTACCGTTGTCGTAAACAACAAGCTTGAAACAGCAGACACTATGAAGGTTGATTTCAGGGTAAATGCAGAATACACTGAGGTGAATTTCATATCAAACCTTGATATAACAGCGATCTTCTCCAATCTGCTCGACAATGCTTTTGAAGCCTGCGCAGAGCTTCCCGAGGGAAAACGTCATGTATCCCTTTCAATCGCAAGACGTAATTATTTCGTTTTCATTTACGTTGAGAATACTTTCGCAAAAGTAAATCAGGACGTAAAGAAAAGATACAGGAGCACCAAAAAGGGACACCAGGGTATTGGTATGTCAAATATTAAAAGTGCCTGTGAAAAGTATCACGGAAACTTCAATGCGCATACGGAAAATGATATGTTCATAACCGAAATCCTTATACCAATCCCCGATACTAAGCCAAATAACAATACGTAACAAAATGAGCACATAAATATATAATTAATATATAAATTTTCTATAATTTCATACTAAAAATGCAAATAAACGGCGTTTAGTGCAAAAGCCTTGACTTTTTCGGTTTCATAAATATAATAATACTTAGGCGTCACCCCGAAGGTGCCCACACAACATTTTAACAGGAGGTATTTCTTAAAATGAAGTTTTCTTGTGACTCTGTCAAAGCAAAAATAATGAAAACTATCGTTGCAAAATCTGTAAAGGCTGCCGAGCAGAATGTGAATTCAGCTTGTCTTTGGTATTACAACCAGCCTACTCCCCCAAAAGATCTCAAAAAGTTCAGAAAATTCTAACCGATAACAAAAAACATAACAGCTAATCGATTCTCTATTACATTATTCACTGCAACAATCTTACACGATCGCACTAATCGAAGCGTATTTTATTCTCTGATGCGCTGAGCAGCATGAAACGAACCACAACTAATTTATAGTAATTATCATCAAATGTTCCATTACAGGTTTCAGTATTTACACAGCAATCAATCATAAACAATGATCAATCGACAGGGTCAGATGATTGTGTAGTCACTCTTCGGGAGGCGAACCTAAAATGGGCATACAATCAAATTACTCATCGTGGCTGCATCATTTTGATGCCTGCACCATTGATCACGCCAACAGCTTTTATAATACATCATATCCCCTAACGGAATAGAGATCTGCCGAGCAATCGGCAGATACACTCTTCCGCCCTCGCAGGTTGATGATCATTCGTATGTCATCTCACTCGGAACAAACAGTGAACCCCCCATTACGCTTTCAGATCTCTCTAAAAAACCATCTCTATAAATAAAAAACCGTTGAAAGTACAATAGCAAATCAGAATTTCCATTCATTTGCTTGTTTCGAAGTAAATCATACAGTGATTTTTCATACAGGAAGCTCCGCTTCAGCTTCCAAAAAAGAGTCTGTTTCTGCTCTGAGGAACGGACTCTTTTCCTGTTATAAGCCTATTATTTTGGCATTCACAATTCTGTCACCATATTTTCACTTATCGAACACCCATATATCTTGACAATTTTATCCGTAAATGATAAAATTTTATCTGTTTAGTACTGCATTAAAGGCTATATCTAAACTGTATATGCCTTGACGCAGTTTTTATTTTATACTAATGATATTTAGGGGAGGAAAAAATGAAACATTATCTCGAATCCACCGACTCCGTATTAAAGGAAGTAGACAGCTCGGTATCAGGTCTTACCAAGGAAGAGGCTGCTAAACGCCTTGAGACCAACGGCAAGAACAAACTTGACGAACCGCCTAAGCCTACTCTTATGGCGCGTTTCATCGAACAGTTCAAAAATCCAATGATACTTGTCCTTATCGCAGCTGCTGTTATATCAGCTATCACAGGTATAATATCCGAAGGCAAGCTTGATGCGGACGTTTTCATAATCCTGTTCGTCGTTATCGCAAATGCGGTACTCGGTGTATATCAGGAAAATAAAGCAGAATCTGCCATAGAAGCCTTACAGGCAATGAGTGCCGCACAGAGCAAGGTATTCCGTTCGGGCGAGCTTGTTGTTATACCAAGCTCAGATCTTGTACCGGGTGATGTCATCGCCCTCGAAGCAGGTGACAATGTACCTGCGGACTGCCGTATACTCGAAGCCGCTGCACTTAAAGCCGAGGAATCAGCCCTGACAGGTGAGAGCGTCCCCTCTGATAAGGACAGCGAAGTCCTCACAGGCGAGGAAGTACCTCTCGGCGACAGAAAGAATATGCTCTACATGGGCAGCAGCATTGCTTACGGCCGTGCCGAAGCAGTTGTAGTCGCTACAGGTATGAAGACCGAAATGGGTAAGATAGCAGGTGCTATCGCTAACGCTGATGATGATGAGACACCTCTCCAGAAGAGCCTCGACCAGCTCAGCAAGATACTCTCTATCGCTGTACTCGTTATATGCGTTATTATTCTCGGACTTAACATAGTTCGTATGCTCATTGCAGACGGTGCTATCACACTTCCTAAGTTCCTTGAATCCTTCATGATCGCTGTCAGCCTCTCTGTTGCAGCTATCCCTGAGGGACTTGCAGCAGTTGTTACTGTCGTCCTTTCTATCGGCGTTACCAATATGTCAAAGCGCGGAGCTATCATACGCAGACTTACCGCCGTTGAAGCTCTCGGCTGCGCACAGGTAATATGCTCGGACAAGACAGGTACTCTTACACAGAACAAGATGACTGTCGTTCACGAAAATACAGACGACAAAGAGCTCCTTGCAAAGGCTATGGCTCTTTGCTGTGACGCTCAGCTCAACTCTGATGATACAGTTGCAGGTGAGCCTACAGAAGCTGCTCTCGTAGCTTACGCACATAAATGCGGCCTTAAAAAGTACGAGCTTGAAGCTGCAACCCCAAGAGTTGCAGAAGCTCCTTTCGATTCACTCAGAAAGATGATGTCCACAGTCCACAAGACTGACAAGGGCTATATCCAGTATACAAAGGGCGCACCTGACGAAGTGCTGAAAAACTGTACACATATGTTCAAAGAGGGCGGAGTCCGTATAATGACCGAGTCCGACAGACTTGAGATACTCCGCAGGAACAAGGAAATGGCAGATCAGGCTCTCAGAGTCCTGCTTGCAGCTTACCGCGAATACGATGAGCTCCCTTCTGATACATCTCCCGAAGCTCTTGAGCACGACCTTATATACATAGGCATGACAGGTATGATCGACCCTGTACGTCCCGAAGTAAAGGACGCTATAGGTCTCTGCCGCACAGCAGGCATACGTCCTGTTATGATAACAGGCGATCACAGAGACACCGCTGTTGCTATCGCTAAGGAGCTCGGTATCCTCGGCAACGGTCAGCAGGCTCTCACAGGTGCAGAGCTCTCAAAGATACCTGATGAGGAATTCAACGAGCACGTTGGCGACTACAGCGTTTATGCGCGTGTACAGCCAGAGCACAAGGTACGTATAGTAAATGCATGGCGCAAAAAGGGCATGACTACTGCTATGACAGGTGACGGCGTTAACGATGCACCTTCTATCAAGAGTGCTGACATCGGCGTTGGTATGGGTATCACAGGTACAGACGTTACAAAGAACGTTGCCGACATGGTACTCACAGACGATAACTTCGCAACTATCGTAGGAGCTGTCGAAGAGGGCAGACGTATATACGACAATATCCGCAAGGCTATACAGTTCCTGCTTTCAAGCAACCTCAGTGAGGTACTCTGCATACTTATCGCTACAATAGGTCTTGGCAGTCTTACAGGCGGCTCATTCGTACTCTTTAATCCTGTACACCTGCTCTGGATAAACCTTATCTCTGACTGTTTCCCTGCTATCGCACTTGGTATGGAGCCAGCCGAAAACGGCATCATGTCACGTAAACCGCGAAGCAGCAATTCTCACATCTTCTCGGACGGTCTGGGTATAAATCTGCTCTGGCAGGGTGCTGTTATCGCATTACTCACACTTGTTTCCTACGTTATCGGCTATAACAGCGAAGGACACGAGGCAGGTATGACAATGGCATTCATTACTCTCTGTGTATGTGAGATGCTCCATGCATGGAACATGAGAAGCCTTAAAGAGTCTATCTTCTCCATGAAGAAGCACAATGTGGTACTTATCGGAGCTATCGCACTTTCAGCTTTACTTACAATACCGATACTCTTTATACCTTCACTCAGAGAAATGTTCTCTCTTGTAGAGCTTCTGTCTGAAAACTACCTTTGCGCATTCATCTGCGGTATGTTCATCGTACCGATAGTTGAGTTAGTAAAGTATTTCCAGAGAAACGCTGATAAAAAGTAATTGCAGGGGCTGATGCCTACATCAGCCCAATAATAATAAACAACAATGCGGGGCGATGTGGGCATCGCCCCCTACATTTTTTATCTGCGTCAGCGGACACAATAATTATGAATTATGCATTATGAATTGACAAAGAGGTGTTACCATGAGACTGAGACCATACATACCAAGCCATGATTTTGACGCAATAAAGGACTGGGTTACAGACGAGCGCACTCACGCCATGTGGAGCGCAAAACACGCTCCCTATCCACTTGAAAAGAACGCATTTGACAAATTCCTTGCGGATATGTACATCAAACACGGTGACTGCCCTTTCGTTGCGACTACAGATGACGGAAAAGTGGCTGGATTTCTGTGCTGCGGCATAAACACTGAAAGCAATGAGTCTATGCTGGCTTTCGTTATCATAGACCCTGCACAGCGCGGCAAGGGTTACGGCAGGGAAATGATACAGCTTGCCGCTAAGTACTGCCTTGATATACTGAAAGCGGACACTGTACAGCTCAACGTGTTTACCGTAAACGAGAAAGCGCGGAAGTGCTACGAGAGCGCAGGCTTTACCGAAAGACATACAACTCCCGATGCATTCCCTTACGGCGATGAAATGTGGGGCAGATGCAACATGGTGTTCAAGAAATAGAATAACAACAATAAAAGCCATAGTATTTCTGAAATACAGAAGTACTATGGCTTTTTCGAGCTGAGCCAGCTCGACCGCTTCCACGTTGTCGCTTGCAAGCTCGCTCACTCGTTTCACCACCCTTACTTGTACATCGCTTACGGAACAATTTGTAGGGATTATACGGGCGAGCGGAACTCGCCCCTACAATTCCGAATTCCGCATTCCGAATTAAATCCACGGCTAATGGCTAAGTGCGGATAATATCCGCCCCTACTATGCACTAACCACTAATAACTAATCACTTACTTGGTTCCGTCAACGAGGTAGATGAACTTAACGCTGCCGTCCATTTTATCTGATATGCCAGAGAAGCTGTTATACTCACGCGATGCGTCTCTCAAAGCCTTGAAGTTCTCGATGATATCGGGGAGATTTTCATTTACAGCACCTGTAAGCACTGATATGCCCTCATTATTGAACTTTATCATGCCGTCGTTCAAAGCCTTAGCTCCGCTTTCAAGCTGACCTACTCCGTCTGCGAGAGTCTTGCCGCCTGTCTTGAGCTTATCTATGCCGCTGTAAAGCTCTCCCGAGCCGCCGCTGAGCTTTGTTGCGCCTGTGCTGAGAAGCTTTATAGAGTCGTAAAGAGTCTTTGCACCGCTGCTGAACTGCTTGCTGCCGCCGAAGAGCTGTGCAAGTCCGTCATCAAGAGTTACTGCACCTGCACTTAACTGACCGATACCGCCGTTAAGTGTAAGTGTGCCCTGTGAAAGCTGTGCAAGTCCGCCGTCAAGAGCTGCTGCACCGTCATAAAGCTGACCGATACCGCCGCTGAGATCAACTGCGCCTGTACTGAGCTTGCCAAGTCCTGCATTGAGTGAAGCATTTCCTGTGCTGAGCTGCTCGATACCGTTCACAAGTGAATCAAGACCGCCGATAAGCTGGCTGCTGCCGCCTGCAAGAGTACCGATACCGCTGTCAAGAGAAGCTGCACCTGTGCTAAGATCTGATGCACCCTTTGAGAGCTGAGCTGTCGAGCCTGAAAGGGTAGAAGCTCCTGCTGCCAGAGCCTTGCCGCCCTCGTCCAGTGTTGCAAGGCCGCCCTTTAATGTCTCAGAGCCGCTCTTTGCAGCTTCAAGACCTGTACTGAGCTGACCGATACCGCCGTTAAGCTGTGCTGCACCGTTCTTCACAGAAGCTGCACCTGCTCCGAGAGAACCGTCCTCAGCCATAGATGCTGATATCTGCTTCTGTCCGTCGATAGTCTGCTGAAGAGTTCCTATTGCCACAGCAAGCTCCTGTGAAGGAGACTGCTGATATAATGCCTGTAATGCTGCGAGAGCCTGCTCGTTTGCAGCGATAGTGGTATCAAGCGATGAGCCTGCTGCTGCAATGCCGTCACTGAGCTTTGCTGCGCCCTCACTGAGAGCTGCTGCACCGCCTGAGAGCTGATCTGCACCTGTTTTTGCGTTTAATATACCCTCTGCAAGAGCCTCTGCACCGCTCTTTGCGCTTGTGATGCCTGCTGACATCTGTCCTGCTGACTCGCTGAGCTTTGCTGCTCCGTCATTGAGTGCAGATGCGCCTGCCGCAAGCTGTGCAGAACCGTCCTTGACCTGTGTACTGCCGTCCTTGATAGCACCCACGCCGCTTGTAAGAGTACCTGCGCCGCTCTTGAGAGCTGCTGCACCTTCGTTTACCTTTGTAAAGCCTGCGGTAAGAGCGTCAGAGCCGTCCTTTGCGTCCTTGAGACCGCTGCTGAGAGCGTCTGCGCCTGCGCTTACCTTGCCGAAGCCGTCAACCAGTGCCGCAGAGCCTGCCTTTGCACTGTCCATACCCTCGCCGAGCTGTGATGCTCCGCCGCTGAGCTGGTCTATACCTGCAACAAGTTTTGCAGAGCCGTCCTTTGCACTTCCCAGACCTGCCTCAAATGTACCTGTAGAGTCCGAGAGAGTCTTTGCGCCGTCTGCTAACTTCTTAGCACCGCTGTCAAGCTCCGAAGCACCGTTTTTAAGCTCTAAAGAGCCACTGAGGAGCTTATCTATACCGCTTGTAAGCTCGCCTGTACCGCCGCCCAGCTTCTTTATGCCGTCATAAAGCGAAGCTGTACCGTCTGTGAGCTTTTCTGCACCGTCGCTGAGTTCTTTCAGCTTATCCTTTAAGTCGCCGAGATCGGCAGCGTTGTCTATGTCAAGCTGTGAGAATATCTCATTGGATACTACCGTAACAGAGGTATTCATCTCAAAATTCGTAACGTCTGTGGATATCTCGAAGCTGTCGGGAATTTCTATGTTCATTCCCTCTATCTTGTTAAGGTCAAGACTTTCGCCCAGTCCGGGAAATGCCATACCCACAACGATAAGTCTGTCGCCGTCTGATATGACCTTGCCGTTTTTGACCTCAACATTAAGGTAATTGTCCGTGCTGAGTACAGCGGCACTTGCTGCCATGAAAGGCACGTACAGCTCCTTTACTGTACCGTTTACGTTCTTCTTTACCTTCTGATTGTTCTTGTATGTCCAGCGGATAACGAGGTGTCCACTCTTTCCCTTGATGCTTTCAGGAGTTACCTTCTTGCCGTCAAGAGTATACTCAATATCCACATCAACGGGAAGGTCCTTGTTTGTATTGCCCTTGTAGTAGATATCGCTGCCGTCTGCCTGCCAGCTTATATTCTCGCCGTTTAATGAGAACTCCTCATCGCCCTTGACATTGACGATATCGCTCAACTCTGAGATATCGGAGATACTTCCCAGTGCGGGAGCATTTTTGAGCCAGTCGCTTACTACTACGTTCTTTATGCTTGAATCGCTGTTGCAGAGGACGTAAACTGTCTCGTCCTTGTATGCGTTTTCACCGTTGTCTTTTCTTGCAGCTGTCTCTGCTGTATCTGTTTCCTTTGCCTTTTCAACGGTTTTCTGTACCTTTCCGCTGCTCTTTGCATATGCGATAGAGCCTGTTGCGCCTGCGGATACTGCGGTTGCAAGCAGGGCTGCCATAACTTTACTCATCTTTTTCATATCTATCTCTCCTTTATATGAAACCTTCGGCTATTTTACGCTTTTTTGTATCTGTATTCAAACTTGCTTTTCTTGGGAAGAAATCCTGCACTGGTCTTGCATATCACCTTGTCAAAGACCATGAACATTGACGGGAGAACGGTAATTACTATTACCATTGAGATAAGCGCACCTCTTGCAAGGAGCATACACAGCTCTGAGATAAGTCCGATATCGGAATACAGTGCAACACCTACTGTTGCGGAGAAAAATCCGAGAGCCGATGTGATGACCGATTTTATAGAAGTGCTGAGTGCAATGCTGATAGACTCCTTTTTATCCTTGCCGCTGCTGCGCTCTGTGCGGTATCTCGTTGTCATGAGTATCGCGTAGTCAACAGTTGCACCGAGCTGGATAGTACCTATAACGATAGGAGCTATGAACGATAGCTTTGAGCCTGTGTAGTAAGCTATACCAAGGTTTATCATTATTGCAAGCTCTATTACCGAAACAAGTATCACAGGAAGTGATATCGAACGGAATGTAAATGCGATTATAAGGAAGATAGCAGCTATTGAAAGGAAGTTTACTATCTTGAAGTCTCTGTCGGTTATAGTGATAAGATCCTTCGTTGCAGGAGCTTCACCGATAAGCATTCCGTTTGGATCGTATTTCTTTACGATCTTGTTTATAGTGCCAACCTGCTGATTTACATCGTCAGAAGCAACTTCGTACTCTGAACCTACAAGTATTAGCTGCCATTCATCGCTTTTAAGTACGCTTCTGAGTTCCTCAGGAACTGCTTCCTCGGGGATAGCCGAGCCTACCAGTGAATTGAAGCCCATTGTGAACTGAACGCCGTCAACACTTTCTATCTTGTCCATCATGCTCTTAGCGTCCTTTGCACTCATATCCGACTTTACCATGAGGATATGTGTGCTGTTCATGTTGTATTCCTCAGCAAGCTTTGTGTTTGCTATAACGCTGTCAAGAGTCTTAGGAAGAGTGCTGTCAAGCTTGTAGTAAACACCGTAGTTGTTGTTGCCGAATACAGCAGGTATCAGAAGAACTATCGCTCCTGTAAGGAATACCCATGAGTGTTTTACGATGAATGAAGATGTACGCTTGAAGCCCGGTAAGAAATCCTTATGTGAGGTCTTTGCTATTGCCTTGTCGAATATGAGTATCATTGACGGGAGCACTGTTACGCAGGCGATAACACCGCATACAACGCCCTTTGCCATTACAATGCCCAGGTCAAGACCAAGCGTGAATGTCATGAAGCACATTGCAAGGAAGCCTGCAACTGTTGTGAAAGAGCTTCCTACAACTGATGTTATAGTAGCTGCAATAGCGTGTGCCATTGCTTCCTGTCTGCTGTCGGGATAATACTTCTGCTGTTCCTTGTAGCTGTGCCATAGGAAAATTGAGTAGTCCATTGTAACACCGAGCTGCAATACCATTGCAAGTGCCTGTGTGATGAATGATATCTCCCCGAGGAAGATATTGGAGCCTAAGTTCCAGACTACTGCAAAACCTATGCTCAGCATAAAGAATACAGGGATAAGGAAAGAATCCATTGTTATCATAAGTACGATACTTGTGAGGATAACTGCGATCAATGCATATATAAGCGTCTCACTCTGAGTGATGTTCTTCATATCAAGAGTCATTGCCGACATACCGCTTATGAAGCACTGCTTTGAAGTGATATTCCTCATTGTCTCTACAGCATTGAGAGTAGCGTCTGCTGAGGTCGTATCATCAAAGAATACAGCCATCATGGTAGTGTCGCCCTTGTTGAAGAAATCGTAGATATTCTCAGGAAGTATCTCCATTGGTATATTACAGTCTGTAAGTGACTGATAGCATATGACGTCTGAAACATGGTCAACAGCCGCTATCTTGTCGGCAGTCTCCGCGACATCTTTGTCGCTCATTCCCTCCACCATTACAAGGGAGAAGCCGCCTTGTCCGAACTGTTCCTTCAGGATATCCTGTCCCACCATTGTATTGATATTCTTCGGCAGATAAGATAGAATGTCGTAATTTACACGGGTATTTACATATCCTATTGCCGCAGGGATAAGCATCACTACCGCGAACACAAGTATGAGTGCTCTGTGTTTTGCTATCCATTCACCGAGTTTTAGCATATTATCATATCCTTTCTTTCATATTACGGATGCACACTGAATGTCCGCAAGTCAATACTTTGGGAAAAGAGCTTTTTAATGGGAAATTATATAAAGCTGTATCGGCTTTGCGGACATTCAGTATGCGCCCGCCGTTTTGTTATTTCATAGTATATTACAAAAATGACCGTCAGTCAACTGCTTTCAGAAGCAAAAATGACCTTCGGTCATAAATTTTGTATACCTGCACAATTTTACCTCTCATCTCAGATGACTGTTGGTCAATTTTATGCCCTTGACATTGCCTGTTTTTCGGGATATAATAATTATGACAACAGGAATGGCGATGATGACATTCCACACAAAGGATAAAATGAAAGGAGAGGTCATAATGGGTAAAGTCGATGTTAATAAAAAGCTGAAAGAAAACTCACTGCTTAAAACTGCATTCGAGTTTTTTACCACTAAAGGATTCAGCAAGACCTCTATCACGGATATCGTAAGCAAGGCAGGTGTCGCAAAAGGCACATTTTACCTGTATTTCAAGGACAAATATGATATAAGGAACAAGCTGGTGTCTCATAAGTCGAGTCAGTTGTTCCTGACCGCTCTTGACGAGCTCGGCGACGAGCTGAACCAGCTTTCCTTCGAGGACAAGCTCATAAGACTTATTGACAATATCATCAATCAGCTCAATAATGACCAGTCGCTTCTCACATTCATATCCAAGAACCTGAGCTGGGGCATATTCAAAAACGCCATAACTTCACCTGCATCTGATAAAGACGTGGACTTTGCAACAGTATATTACACTATGTTGAACGAAGCTCCCTATGATTTCCGCGATCCCGAGATAATGCTCTTTATGATAATCGAGCTTGTAAGCTCCACCTGCTATTCGGCTATACTCTATAAAGAGCCCTGTACAATTGCCGAATTAAAGCCTTATCTCTACAATTCCATAAGACTTATAATCTCCCAGCACGAAATAAGAACATAAAAAACTCCCCATTACCGAATAAACAGTAATGGGGAGTTTCAATACTTTAGGGATATTTAACGTGTGATATTCTTTACCCACTTATACTTCATGTAATGCTTATATACAGCAGGTATTTTCACGAACTCGTCCAGCGTGAGTATGAACGCCACCGCAAGTACAGGCAGTTTCAGCACAAAGGCAGCGATAGCGCCCATTGGCACTACCACGCACCACAGCGTTACGATATCGCATATCATACCGAACCGCGTATCACCGCCTGCGGGGAACATTCCGCCTATAATAGTGGAGTTAAGGGAATTTCCGATGATATAGTAAGCCGCCATGAACATCATATATTTCAGGTAATACTGCGCCTGATCATTGAGGTTTATGACTTTAAGTATAACAGGCGTTAACGCAAGTATAACTACTCCCGAACCTACGCCTATGAGAATAGACAGCCGCACGAATTTACCGCCTGCCTTTTTAGCTTCTTCGATCTCGTTCCTGCCCAGCATACCGCCAAGTACGATACCTACACCTGCTGCGATGCCCCAGCAAAGGCTTGCTATTATACAGCGAACGATGCTTGCTATGGAGTTTGCAGCTACAGCATCTGTGCCAAGCCTGCCCATGATAACTGAGTACATAGTTACTCCGCCGCCCCAGCCAAGCTGATTGAGCAGCAGGGGCAGAGTATACTTTATGTAGTCCTTATGGAGAACACGGTCTTTCAGCCTTACAAGCTTTCCCACACGCAATGGCAGACACTTGCCGCGGAGTATTACCACAAGGATAAAAATGCACTCAAATGCTCTCGCAAGAACAGTTGCCAGAGCCGCACCGCTTATGCCCATTTCGGGGAAAGGTCCGAGTCCGAATATGAAACAGCCGTTTGCTATTATATTAAAGACTACGGAAAGGCTTCCTATAAGGGAGCTGAGCCTTGCGCAGTCACAGACCTTCATTATGCCGAAATAAGCCTGTGAGAAACCTGCAAGGACGTATGACAGTGACACCGTCCGCAGATACACTCCGCCGAGACGTACAAGCTCGGGATCGTTAGTGAAAAAACGCATTATTAATTCGGGGAAAATAAGTGCTCCCAGAGTAAAAACAGCTCCCACCAAGAGAGAGTACCTCATAGTAAGAGCAAGGACATCTTCAACAGTATCACGGTCCTTTTTGCCCCAGTACTGAGCAGCAAGAACATTACAGCCCGATATGAACGCCATAAAGAAAAGGCTGTACACAAAGGCGACCTGTCCTGCAAGGGAGGAAGCCGAAAGTGAGTCCTGATTTAGAAATCCCAGCATAAAAGCGTCCGAAGCCGATACCAGCGACGACATGAAATACTGGAAAGCTATAGGTAAAACTATAGTAAACAGATTTTTGTATAATCCTTTATCCTTCATATATCTCCTTTCAAGCTGAGCCAGCTTGACCGCAGCCACGTTGACGCTTGCAAGCTCGCTTACTATTTATCAATACTGATACCCGTACATCGCTTACGGCACATTTAAATCGCATAAATCGATACAGTAATTTATCGATCGAACTGTAGGGGGCGATGCCTACATCGCCCCCATTTTTTCTATAAGTTAACGTGCTGATGTAGACATCAGTCCCTACATAAATGACGAAAAAGCTGCCGCACTAATGTGCAGCAGCCATTAATATTCTATCAAACCGCAGCTTTTGCGCCGTCAGCCTTTGTTCCCTCAGCCTTATCGGGAACGCTTACCTTTTCGATATCTGCACCAAGAGCTCTGAGCTTGCCTTCCATGCAGTCATAACCTCTCTCGATATGGTAGATATCCTCGATCTCGGTAACGCCGCTTGCAGCAAGTCCTGCAATGATAAGTGCTGCGCCTGCTCTCAGGTCACAAGCCTTTACGGGAGCTCCCATAAGCTTGCCTGTGCCCTCTATAAGAGCTACCTTGCCGTTTACTGTGATATCTGCGCCCATTCTTCTGAGCTCGTCCACATAGCGGAAACGCTGCTCCCAGATATTCTCGGTGATAATGCTCGTACCCTCTGCAAGACACAGAAGAGTAGCTATCTGAGACTGCATATCTGTAGGGAATCCCGGATGAGGAGCTGTCTTGACGTTTGTCTTTACCAACGGACCGTCTACCCATACTCTTATACTGTCATCGAACTGTTCGATATTAACGCCGATCTTCTCAAGCTTCTTTGTAATGGATTCAAGATGCTTGGGGATAACGTTCTTGATAAGAACATCGCCCTTTGTTGCAGCAACTGCAACCATAAATGTACCTGCTTCTATCTGATCGGGGATAACTGCATAAGTAGTGCCGTGAAGATGCTCAACACCTCTGATCTTGATAACATCGGTACCTGCACCCATGATGTTTGCACCCATTGAGTTGAGGAAGTTTGCAAGATCAACGATATGAGGCTCCTTAGCTGCATTTTCGATTATTGTAAGTCCCTCAGCCTTTACAGCAGCCAGCATTGCGTTCATTGTAGCTCCTACTGTAACTACATCAAAGAAGATCTGATTGCCGCTGAGCTTGTCAGCAGTAAGATCTATCATGCCCTGACTGAGAGTATGCTTTGCACCGAGGGCTGTGAAAGCCTTTAAGTGCTGATCTATAGGTCTGTCTCCAAGAGGACATCCGCCCGGCATGGAAACTCTTGCCTTATTGAATTTGCCCAGAAGAGCACCGAGGAAGTAATATGAAGCACGCATTTTTCTTGCATACTCATAAGGAACGCAGAATTTGCTGATAGTCGTAGGATCTATCCTGTAGGTATCCTTTGCGATATTAGTAACTTCTGCACCCATTTCCTCAAGAATATGGATACATATCCTTACATCACTGATATAAGGAACATTTTCTATAACACATGGTTCATCCGAAAGAATGACTGCCGGAAGAATTGCTACAGCTGCATTTTTAGCACCGCTGATAGTGACTTCACCCTCAAGGCGTCTTCCGCCTTTTACAACAAACTTATCCAAATATTTTCTCTCCTTAGTGTTTCGGGGTATTTTTATCTGCTCCCGAATTTCTTTCTTTTGTTCATCGGCATCAAGCCGGGATTTATTCAATAAGCCCAAGGCTTAAAGAGATCATTTATAATCGGAAATACTCCAGCGAACGTCGCCGCCTTTATATTCCGAAACAGTCATAGACTCGATAACAACATCCTTTTTAGGCTTGCTTGTCGATTCATCGACCTCTGCGTTCTGTATATCGAAAACGATATCAAGTCCGTCAAATACCTGACCGAATATTGTATAATTTCCGTCAAGCCACGGTGCTCCGCCGTAAGTGGAGTATACCTTTTCTTCGTTTTCTGTGAACGCATATCCGTATGATTTGAGTTCGTCTATTTCTTCTTTACCGTAAACTTCACCTGTTACGATATAGAACTGACTGCCATTGCTTGCTGTAGAGCCGCTGTTTGCATAAGCAACTGCTCCCGCAGCGTGGATAAGATGTGGATCAGTACCGCCGTCAAATCCCTTTTCGTATATGGATTCGCCGCCTGTACCGTCACCCTTCGGATCACCGCCCTGTATCATAAAGTCCTTGATGACTCTGTGGAAGGTGAGACCGTCGTAATAGCCCTGCTTAGCAAGAGTAATGAAATTTTCAACGCCCTGATCCGCATATTCCGGGAAAAGCTTTATCTTTACTTCTCCGTCATAGCCCTTGAGCTTCATGCTGACGATAGTTTCGCCTTCTTTCGGAGCAGTAAAGTTTGCAATGTCCATATTTTCCTTGCCTGTAGAGTTTGCTATCTCGTCTGCATCGAATTCTTCGTATTCATCGAGATACCAGTGTATATCCTCACCGTTGTACTCGCCGACAGTGACAGATTCCATTATAACGTCCTTGTAAGGCTTGGAAGAATTTGCATCGACCGACACATTCTGTATCTTGAATATAACATCAAGACCGTCGATGACCTGTCCGAAAACCGTATAGTTTCCGTCAAGCCACGGTGCGCCGCCGACCTTCTTGTACTGTGCTATTGCATTATCTGATAAAGCCAGACCGTTCTGCTTGTAATATTCAAGCTCATCGTCCTTGGGAACTGTTCCCGTTACAACATAGAACTGGCTTCCGTCTGTATTGGTGCCGCCGCTGTTTGCGTAAGCAAGAGCACCTGCAACGTGGATAAGGTGGGGATCAGTGCCGCCGTCAAATTTCTCGCCCCATATGGACTCGCCGCCCATACCTGTGCCCAGCGGATCGCCGCCCTGTATCATAAAGTCCTTGATGACTCTGTGGAACTTCAGACCGTCGTAATAGCCCTTTTTAGCGAGCTCTACGAAGTTCTCAACGCCCTTGTCCGCATATTCGGGGAAGAGTCTGAACTTTACGGTACCGTAGTCCTTGATCTTCATTACTATTATTGTGTCGCCCTTTTCAGGTGCAGTAAAGTTTGCGATGTCAACATTTTCGACTGTTGCAGCTTCTGAAGTTTCAGCCGCAGTCGTATTCTCTGATGTACCTGCCTGAGTTGTATCGTTTGTGGCAGTTCCTGAAGTTCCGTTCTGCTCCTTGCCGCATGAAGTAAGAGTACCCGCAGCCATGAGCATACACATAATACCTGCCAGAACCTTTTTTAACATAAAATTCCACTCCTCAGATATGTGAGATCATGTTTTATTATTAGTAATTATACTTCAACTTATATATTATACATCATAAAAACCGATTTGTAAATAGTTTCCGCAATTTTTTAGTGTTTTAGGACAAAGCTTTAAGTTAAAAAAGCGAGATTTACCTTAAAAATAACGACTTATCATACCACTTTATTTTGTAGTAGTCTCAGCAGCAGTCGTTGTAACAGTTGTAGTAACAGCTGTGGTTTTCTCGGTAGTTACAGCCTTTTCATCGGCTTCCGAGTAGGTGCTTATAGTGACAGAATTTATCATTATATCCTCAACAGGGAATTTATAGTCGCCCTGATCCTGAGTCTCAAGGCTTGCAAGCTTTTCCACAACGTCAAGACCGCTGTAGACCTGACCGATAACTGTCATCTGCTGCGAGAAATTAGGGACTCCGCCCACTTTTATAAAAGCGTCCGCAAGCTGCTGGCTTTCGGATACTTCTTTAAGTTCCTTTTTAAATTCATCGTTGAACTCAACTGTGTTGAGCACCATAAAACGGCTTCCATTATAATAAGTACCGCCGCCCAGCAACTTTTCCTTGAAGGTCTTGTCAAGAGTTGTATTCATAGCCATTACAGCTCCCTTAAAGGGCCAGAGATCCTGATGAAGCTCTCTTTTTACAAGCTCATGGGAATTATCGTTTGCCGAGCCGTCCTTGTTCGGAGCACCTGCGGCAGAGTACACGCCGTCCTCTGAATGGAATACATAAGTATTATTATAATAGCCCGATTTTGCAAGACTTGTGAAGTTCTCAACGGCATTTGGTGACTGTTCGGGATAGAGCACAAATCTGTATTCACCGAGAGTCGTATCAACTATAGCGATAGGATCGCCCTCTTTAGGAGCGTCAAGCTGTATGAGCTTTATAGTCTTGGGATCAACGGTTATATAATAAGTCTGACGTGCTGCAAGGGTATTGCTAAGCATTATAACAAGAGAAGTTATACCCATTATAAGAGTAAATATCAGCACGAGTCTGACAGCATGGTTCTTTTTTATCATGTAAATATCCTTTCTTTCGCATACTACCTTTATTATACATAGTTTGTCCATATTTGTCAAGCCGCTTGTATAAAGCCCTTAGCCGTTAGCCCTTATCTTGTAGGGACAGCCATTGGTCGTCCGAGCCTTACGCCGCAAACAACATTAGCGCACTGTAGGGGCACATTCCGTGCGCCCGTGTATCCATTACAATGTAAATAACAAGAACTCGCTGTAGGGGCGAACAATGTCCGCCCGTGTGACACGTATCTATGTGTAGGGGACGCCGCCCTCGGTGTCCCGAGAATCAATAATGCCGACTCAGCTCGCAGCGTCACTCTGCAAATTTTTTTGCTGTAAGTATTGATTTGTTAACAATTTAGTGCTATAATGATATCGCTGTATTATCACAGCAACGAGATTATACGGAGGATAAATAACTATGAAAAAGAAAATTTTAAAGATCACAATGGCTTTCCTTCTTGCATTATGCACACTGACAGGCTGCGGAAACGATTCAAAATCTGATGAAAAGTCTGATAAGAAGAGCAAGGCAGAGACTACAACTGTTGCAGAGGATACAACAGAAGAAAAAGCAACTGAAAGTGAAGAGAAAACTACTGTAAAGAGCGACGAAGAGACAACAGATGCAGACAATGGCTCATCTCCTGCTGCCGCTGAAGGCACTGACTTCAAGAGAGGTACTGTAGACGGCAAGGTTTACACAAACGAGTTCACAGGCTTCAAGCTTACAGTTCCTGACGACTGGAGATTTGCGGATGACGAGACAATACTCCAGATGATGAACCTCGGAGCAGAAACTGCATACAGCAGCAACGCTGACACAGTTAAGAAGATAGCTGAGCAGGCTACTATCACCGATGCTCTCTGCATGAACACAACTTCAACTCAGAATATCACTATCACTTATGAGAATCTCAATAAAAACATCGCTCTCAGCACAGATACTACTGCTGAGGACTACTACAGCATACTCGAAAGACAGCTCGCTGCTGTTCCTACTATCAAATACACAAAGGAAGCAGGTCCTGAAACTGTCCAGATGGCAGGCAAGGACTTCTTAAAGGCAGTTTACAAGGCAGAGATGAACAATCTTGAGCTTGAGCAGGCATATTATTTAAGACGTGAGGGAGATTTCATACTTCTTATCTCATGCACAGCATACGATTTGGGCGATGATATCTCTACATTTGAAAACTACTTCTCTGCTCTTTAATTATAAAGTATGAACCTGTGAGGGTATGCCGCAAGACATACCCTCTTTTTATTATTGTACCGCAAAAACGAAGATATACGGTATATTTGCGGACGCAAGAAAAAAATTCTTGACAAAACGCGCGGTTTGTGATATCATAGTAAAAGAGCAATGTCTGCTCATATTATCCGTGATTGAAATTCCGAAATATAGATGTGTGGGCCCTGTGCAACAAGACCCCGTGAACCATGTCAGGCGGGAGACCGAGCAGCATTAAGCGGTGCGTGTTGTGTGCCGCAGCAAGCCTGCACATCTATGTTCCGGAATTTTTCTTTGATAGGGGGGATAAAAATGTTCCGTTCCATTCTTGCAGCACGTACAAGACGTGTTATGCTTTGTTTCTGGCGCAGTATCCCAAATGCTTTTGCAGCTTCATTTATTTCCTCAATAGCTGTTTTTGCATTACGTATGGCAACAGGTGAGGAAGATACCACCCTTTCAAACAATATCGTCGCTATGCTCATGCTCTTTTTCATGTACTGGACAGGCATATCATTCTATAAGATAGCGTGTTTAAAAAAGAGCATATTCCACCAGTTCGACGGCGATCTCATCGGCAACGCCTTTACGGGTATAAACCACAAGTCAAGGTGCTTCGAGAAAGGTCTTGAGCTCTTCCACAAGGGCGATTTCAGAAGCGCACTTGAAGTATTTACCGATCTGGGCAATGAAGAGCAAAATATGACCACGGAAGAAAAAGGCGTTAACGAGTTTTACCGCGGACGCTGCTATCATATCCTCGAAGCCTGCCCCAACGCTATAATATGCTACGAAAATGCCCTTGAAAAAGGATTTTATATACCTGAGCTGCCTATATTCATCGCTCGCTGTCACGCTCAGAACGGCTATACCGAAAAAGCAAAGCAGCTCTATGAGGAGCTCCTTGTCCGTGAGGACTACCAGTACAGCGACAGGATACGCTGCGAGATAGGCGATATGTACCTCAAACTCAACGAGGGGCAGACTGCACTGAAATGGTTCGAGGAAGCTATCCAACGCCACGAAAGCTACGCAAGCGCACTGGGCGGTGCCGCCATAGCGCAGACCATGCTCCACAACCTAAAGGAGGGCGAGGCTCTGTACAGACAGGCTCTCCTCAATAATATCGAAGATTCAATAGGCTTTACACGTTACTATAAAGAAATACAGGCAGCTGTGATGCTGGAACACCACAGCGACTGACGAAAGGAGGAAAGGCTGTGTATAAGGCTCTTTACCGCAAATGGCGTCCAATGACCTTTGACGACGTTATATCTCAGGAATATACCACAGAGGCTCTGAAAAACCAGATAATCAGCGGTAAGACCGCCCATGCATACCTTTTCACAGGCTCACGCGGTACAGGTAAGACCACCTGCGCCCGTATCCTCGCCAAAGCAGTCAACTGCCGAAATATGAAAAACGGCAATCCCTGCCTTGAATGTGACATCTGCCGCGATGCGGACAGCGGCGCACTTACCGATATAGTCGAGATAGACGCTGCTTCAAACAACGGCGTTGACAATATCCGTGACCTGCGCGATGCCGCAGTATATACTCCTGAGCGCGGAACTTACAAAATATACATCATCGACGAGGTGCATATGCTCTCGGCTGGAGCCTTCAACGCTCTGCTGAAGATCATGGAAGAGCCTCCCCCGTATGTTAAATTCATTCTTGCAACTACCGAGATACACAAAGTCCCTGCAACCATCGTATCACGCTGTCAGCGTTACGATTTCCGCAGGATAAAGGCTGAGGACATTGCCAAACGCATAAGCTATATCGCTCAGCAGGAGGAGCTTGACCTCACCGATGACGGTGCAGCTATGATAGCAAAGCTTGCCGACGGCGGTATGCGTGACGCAGTATCTCTCCTTGACCAGTGCTCGGTGTGCGCAGAGACCATAAACGCCGAAGCTGTATCAAATGCCGCAGGTATCGCAGGCAGGGACTATCTCTACGATATCCTTGACGCTATTTCTGACGCTGATACGCCGAAAGCACTTTCTCTTACCGCAACGCTCTACGATATGTCAAAAGACCTTACAAGGCTTTGCGAGGAGCTTATCACTCAGCTGAGAAACGTCATGCTCATAAAGGCTTCTCCCGAAACTGCGGAAAAGCTCATAGTGTGTATGCCTGACGAGCTGGAAAGACTGCGAGCTATCGCCGAAAAGTCCGACCTTGCAACTGTTATGGACAGACTTTCCGCTTTGCAGGAGTGCCGCGAGCATATGCAGAGAGCCATGAACAAGCGCGTTGAATTTGAAATGTCGCTTATAAAACTTTGCGGAAATGTAAAGAATACCTCTGAAAGTATTGACAATTCTGAAATATATGATAAAATAAAACAGTTAGAGAATAAAATCAACTCCGTTCCGAGAGGCATACCTAATGCAGCTCAGACTCCTCAGCAGCCCGAAGTCCTTACGGCTCGCGGCGATGCAGAGACCGATCCGACTCCGAACGTCAAGATAGACGAGAAGAAGATCAACGAGGAAGAGCTTACAGACTGCGAAAAATGGGGCGAGATACTGGAAGAGTACCAGAAGCTCAATCCGGCAGCCGCAGGAAGTCTCGACGGCTCATTTGCCAAGACAAAGGGCAATGTACTTGTTATATTCTCTCAAAACCGCTTTTTCATCAATCTGCTGAAAAGCAACCGAGATACGGCTGTATCCCTCAGCAGAGCCATTTTCAACGTTATGGGGCAGAAATACGCCCTTCGCGCAAGGTGTACCACCACCGTTGAGGAGCAGAAAAACCTTGCGGAACAGCTCATCAAAAAGGCTATGGAGAACAAGATAGAAACTGCGGTAGAAAACCAATAAGTTCATAAGCAAAAATAATTTTGCTTGATTTATAAAACTAAGAAACTTTATTTTCAAAGGAGAATTTTAAAATGAAAGCAAGAATACCAAAGAACGTAAACAGCGGCGGTGCTCAGAATATGAACCAGATGATAAAGCAGGCTCAGAAGATGCAGGATCAGATCACAGAGCTCCAGGAAGATATCGAAGCAAGAGAGTTCTCTGCAACTGCAGGCGGCGGTGCTGTTGAAGTTACTATCACAGGTAAAAAGACTATCAAGTCTCTCACTCTCAAGCCAGAGGTAGTTGACCCTGAGGATATCGATATGCTCCAGGATCTCATCATCAGCGCTGTAAACGAGGCTATCAACAATGTTGAGACTACAACAGAGACTGAAATGAGCAAGATAACAGGCGGCGTTTCACTCCCAGGTCTTTTCTGATAAATAATGGCTGACCACAATGCGCTTCCGCTGGTCATACTGGCGGAAAAATTCGCATCTCTCCCCGGTATAGGCATGAAATCCGCCCAGCGTCTGGCATATCACGTTATGTCAATGGACGAGGGGGCTGTTGAGGATTTCGCAAAGGCACTCATTGACGCAAAGAAGAACGTTCATTGCTGTAAGTGCTGCCAGAACCTTACGGAAAGGGAGATATGCCCTATATGTGACGATACTGAGCGTGACAAGAGCGTTATTTGCGTTGTTGAGAACCCAAAGGACGTTACAGCTTTCGAGCGCACAAGAGAATATAACGGTGTCTACCATGTGCTTCACGGGCTCCTTTCGCCTATGGATGGCATTACTCCCGACAAGCTCCGCGTAAAGGAGCTCCTTGCGAGAATAGCCGAGGGCGGAGTAAATGAGGTAATAATGGCTACAAATCCCACTGTTGAGGGCGATGCTACGGCAATGTACGTAGCAGGACTGCTGAAACCAATGGGAATAAAGGTAACAAGGCTTGCCTTTGGTCTGCCTGTTGGCGGTATTCTCGAATACGCAGATGAAGTTACCCTTTTCAAGGCACTCGAAAACAGAAATGATATGTAAAAACGGGCTTTATGCCCGTTTTTTTGCAGCATGACGCTGCACCCGTCCACTATAAACGGGCTGAAAAAGCTGTTTTTTCAACGGGAAACCATTGAATATTGAAAAAATTTTTTCTCAATTCTGCGTTTTGCACAAGCTGGAATATTATTTTTTGTGCATTATGAAAATCGGCTGTTGTTTCGGGATACCGAGGGCGGAAACCTTGAAGTTGACAAAAAAACTCTTATTGGGTATAATTATAGCAATATACCATGAAAGGAGCTTGTTCATGCTGAAAAAGATACTCAGCGGCGAAGCCTGCGCAAAATGTCGGCTCTGCTGCATTTTCGACCGCTACGACGTATGGGAGACTCCCGTATTTACCGCAGAACTATGCGAAAAAATAAAAGCCGCCCGTCCCGATACCCAGTTCGTTACCAAGGACGGCGGCTATATATTCAGAGTGGGCGAGCTTCGCGGCGATGAGCTGTTCTCATGCCCTGCCCTCACCGAAAACGGCTGTATGCTGGGCGACGAGAAGCCTTTCGACTGCCGTATCTGGCCCTACCGCATCATGGAAGTAGGCGGCAGACGGGCTATAACCTTTGCTTCTATATGCGATGAGCTGTACCACAGACCGCTGTCACAGCTTGTGGACTTCCTCAAGGAAGGGCTTGCAGACAAGATATTCGCCTATGCTGACCAGCACCCCGAGATAGTGAAGCCCTACTACGAGGGCTATCCTGTGCTGATGTTCGAGAGAAAGCCTCTTTAAGTTCTGTCCTGATTTATCGAGAATATATCCGCCACCTCAGTGAGGGTGATATAGGCAAGGGGATCAATTTTCTGAACTATGCCCTTCATCTTCATCACCTGAAAGCGGTTCACGACAAAATACAGCACTGTGCGCTCTTCTCCAGAATATCCGCCCATAGCCTTTATAAGAGTCATTCCGCAGCCGAATTCTTCCATTAGCTGCTTTTTGATATCATCGGGACGGGCTGTTATTATCATTGCAGCCTTTTCGCGCTGTAAGCCGTCAACTATATAGTCCACGGTCTTTAGCGCAGCTCCGTATGTGACTATGGAATAAAGGGGCAGTATCCAGCTGTGTATAACAGCTCCGCATATTATGTAGAGCAGAACGTTGTACACCATAACGAATGAGCCTACGGAAAGTCCCAGCCGCTTTGCAAATATCACAGCCATTACCTCTATACCGTCCATAGCACCACCGAAGCGTATGGCAAGTCCGCTGCCTATTCCCGATATCACGCCGCCGAACAGTGCGCAAAGCAGCAGGTCAGTGCCTGCAAGGGGCGACGCTATGCTGACATCTATGGGAAGTACATCGGTTATGAGCCATGACATTAAGGAATACACGGCTACGGTGTATATAGCACTCAGAGTAAAGCTTCCGCCCTGCTTTTTCATTCCGTAGAGAAAAAGCGGTATATTGAGCAATATCAGAAAAATCGACAGCGACAGCGATGCAGGCGTTACCTGTGCAAGCAGCATGGAAGTGCCCGAAATACCGCTGTCATACAGCTTAACAGGCGTGAGAAAAAGGGTTATGCCGAAAGCATTGACCGTTCCCGCAACAGTCAGCATTATAAAACGGAAAGCTCCTATATTTCTGATAATATCGGTTATTTTCTTCATATTCACCTCTTATCGGATATAAAAACAGGGCATCTTCTTTCCGAAAACGCCCCGTTGCAATTACTTCTTGATCTTTTCTACGATGTCGCCGACCTTGTCCTTAACCTTTTCAAGGTTCTCCTTGGTAGCCACCTTGCTGATCATATCTTTAGCCTTGTCAATATTTTCTTTAGTTGCGAGCTTCTCGATCTTCTCATCGGGGAGATCAATGCCTGTTTTTTTCTCTACTGTTTCAATTGCTTTTTTTATCTCCATAGGGGGATACCTTCTTTCATATTGATTTATGATCGTCCCATACGCACACCTGCGCGGACTTTAAAATAATTATAGCACATCAATTCGTTAAAATCAAGAGCTTTTTAACATTGTTGGCATTTTTCGCGGAATTGCGCGGAATATCGGCAAATGCAACCGTCGATTGACAAATTGTAAAGCAGGGTTGCTTGTATGTAACTGCCTGAAATGATAGAATAAGACCATAGACCACGGGACATTTCCCGAGGAAAAAACATATGGAGGTAACATATATGATACTTGCAGACAAGATAATAGAACTCAGAAAAAAGTCAGGAATGTCACAGGAGGAGCTTGCCGAAAAGCTCGGTGTGAGCAGACAGTCCATTTCAAAATGGGAGGGCGCACAGTCCACTCCCGACCTTAATCGTATATTACAGCTCTCGGAAATTTTCGGAGTCACCACAGACTCATTATTAAAGGATACAGTCGAGCTCCCCTCTGACGATCCCACACCACAGGAAAAAACAGAGACTGAACCGCCTCTCCGCAGAGTCTCAATGGAGGAGGCAAACAAATTCCTTGCCGAGAATGAAAAGCGTTCAAAGCTTATCCCTACAGGAGTTATCCTCTGCACACTCTCATTCCTGCCCATTATTATGCTTGATTACTTTGAGCCATTCCCCGAAGCAGGTCCTATCATAGGTATACCTGTTATGCTCATATTAATAGCTATAGCAGTATCGCTGTTCATAATATCGGGTAACAAGTACAAGCCTTTTGAATACCTTGACAAAGAGGGCATCGACACAGAGTACGGCGTATCGGGAATGGTCACAGAAAAGAAGTCAAAGTACGAGCCTAAGCATAATTTCTCGATAATAGCAGGCGTAATGCTGTTTATAGTTTCATTCATACCTATAATAATTTTCAGTCAGTTATTCATTGATAACAATACTATAGAAGGCTTATCAATAGCCGCAATGTTCATTTCCATAGCTGTGGGACTTTACCTGATAATACACAGCAGCACAAAAATGGACGGCTACAGAAAGCTCCTTGAAGAGAACGAATTCTCGCGCAAGAAGAAGGAAAGACGCAATTCCAAAGTAATGACTGTTTACTGGTGCACAGTTACTGCTATATACCTCGGCTGGAGCTTTATCTCCCACAACTGGGGCATTACATGGATAGTATGGGTAATAGCAGGCGTACTTACACCTGTGGTAAGCATTATAGAATCAAGCATAAGAAAAAAACGAATTGATTGACAAAAGCCCCCCTTCGTGTTATAATTTGCGAAAAGGGGGGTTTTTACATGAAAAACTACGACGATAAAATGAATTACGACGAAAACGGTCTGTATCCCGACGAAAAGCCGGCTTCCGAAAGGCACCCAACAGGTACTAAAATAATCTCCGCTCTGACTTTGCTTAGCTTTGCAGCAGCTATAACGGGTATGTTCTATTTTGGGAGTATCAATGAAGGCTTTAAGGCTGTTTGCACCTTTTTCGGCTTATTCCTGACAGTGGGGATACTTGGTATCTTGTCAGATATTATTTTGGAAGAAAGACCTCCGCAGAGTGCTCTTTACGTTGTTATCGGAATAGGTCTGATAGGTATCATCATTACAGTGATAGTACATACGAAGCTTATTAATGGGTAATGATAACTCCAGAACAGGAATATTAAACCATAACACATAATAAAAAGGCAGACCATACGGTCTGCCTTTGATATTTTATCAGAGCTTTTTCTTCTCTTCCTCGATGAGTTTGAGGAGATCGTCAACGGACATATCCGCAGCCTTCTTCTTGCGTTCATTATGGTCAGTCTTGCTGATTATATCTGAGATATCAGGTGTATTGCTCTTCTTTACAGGCTTTGGAGCAGCTGTTGAAGGAGCTGACTGGCTTCTGAGAGGAGTTGTCTTAGGAACATCGTTTCTTGACATCTCAGCAAGCTGGCTCTTTGAAAGGATACCTGTATTATCAGTTATAGGCTCAGCAGGAGCTGTTGGCTGCTGTGGTGTGCTTGTAGCCTTGATATTGAATGTGCCTGTGCGCTCAGCCTCAGCTGTCTTACGGAGCATTTCTTCTCTGAGAGCGTCTGCTGTAGGAGCTGTTGAAGAAGAACCGCCTACATTTCTTGCAGCAAATGTGCTTTCAGCACTGCGCTGTGTCTTGAACTGCATTGTGCGCTCTTTTTCCTTCTGATAAGGAGAATCGGGATTTACCTTCTTCTGGCTGAAGTTCTCGGCAATTGACATCTTCTTGCGCTCAAGCTCGCTGCTTGGCTGTATTTCCTGTGAAGGTTCAAAGAGAGGATTTCCTGCCTTGTCGTGAGAATTCCTTCTTGACTCTGAAAGGTCTCTCTGCTTTTCCATCTCGTCATACTCATAGAAGCCGAAATCATCGTCCTCATCCCCCTTGCCCAGGGCTATCTTTGCGATAAGCATGATAACAAGGATAACGCATGGGAGAACAAGTATCAGAAGTATGCCCTTGATGCTTGAAGCAAATCTTACGAACCAGCCAAGTTCCTTGCTTTCTGTATGACCAGTGCAAAGAGCGACAATACTACTCTTAGGGATAGATTCCGAGCTTCCTACATTTGCAGCATCAGCTGTGGTATACCTCTCTGAGCCGTCCTCGGCAGTTACGATATCGTAGATACTGAGAACGTGGATCTTGTCGGGATCATCGGCAGGCTTAGCAAGAACGATATCGCCCTTTGCGATGGAAAGATCCTTTGCATCGGGAGCGATAAGAGCTGCGCCCTCTGTAACGTTTCCGCCCATATTATCGGATGCTTTAACTACGTAGATGTAGTTTCCGAATACCTTCGGCGTTTTTCCGCCCGAGAACATGATATTTACAATGATCGAAACAACGATCAGAAGAACGCATATGACTATAATTACACATTTAAGTATTGAAAAACGTTTTTTAGTTTCCATGACACATCACCTTTTCATTTTCTTTTGTTGTCTATTGATCTACACTTTCATTTCACACGGCTCTATTTTTTGCGAACCGCTTTTATTATTATAACACATAATAATACAAATTTCAAACATTTTCTAAGTTTTATCTTTTAAAAATATAGAAAATTTTAAGAGATCAAATTTTTTCGTTTTTATGCACAAATATGAAAACATTTTTCTTACCTTTCAGTCGTTATGCACAACTGCAAAACGGCGTTTTGCGGCTGTTTTTCCTATGATTTTGGCGAAATTCCGTAATACGTATATTTAGTGGACAAATATTTGTTGAAATAATCACTTGAAAAATCATTTAAATCATAGTATAATTGATGTGTATACCGCTTGTAAATCAATTTCTCCGCATCGGCGAAAGCAGGTGGTAAAACACAGGGGAGATTATACAAAAGGTAATAAAGCCGCCTTTGCGGCAGAATGGAGATCAGATATGGCTACAAAAAAGGCAAACCCTCTTATGGACAGGATCAAGGAAGAATTCCCGAGAAAACTTCAGCTTCTGTACAGCGTTTCGCCCGAGGAAGCTTCAGACAAACAGGTTTATCATGTACTTTCTTCGATAATCGTAGAAATACTTGGTGCGAAGAGGCAGAGCTTCATCAATCATACCCACTCAGTGGGCGGTAAGCAGATCTACTACCTTTCAATGGAGTTCCTTATGGGACGCTCCCTTAAAACAAGCATCTACAATCTCGAACTGGCTGACGGCATAAAGGAAATGCTCAAGCCTTATGATATCAACCTCGAAAAGATATACGAGCACGAGCCCGATGCAGGTCTCGGAAACGGCGGTCTCGGCAGACTTGCTGCCTGCTATCTTGACGGTCTTGCTACTACAGCATTTCCTGCTATGGGTTATTCAATATGCTATGAATACGGCATCTTCCAGCAGAAGCTCGAGGACGGCTGGCAGACAGAGCTCCCCGACAACTGGCTCCCGGGCGGTTCGGTATGGCTCGTACCAAAGCCCGAGCTTTCAATAGATATCCACTTTGAAGGCGATCTCCAGGAATACTGGGACGACCGCTATCACTATATCTCTCATGTAAACTATAATACCGTTGTTGCTACACCTTACGATATGTACGTATCAGGCTACGGCTCTGACGGCGTTTCCGTACTCCGTCTGTGGACTGCAAAAGCTCCGAGCTTTGATATGGAAATGTTCAACAAGGGTAATTACGACAGAGCACTCGCTCAGAACTCTATCGCAAACGCTATCTCAAAGGTACTTTATCCTAACGACAATCACCACGAGGGCAAGAGCCTCCGTCTGCGCCAGCAGTACTTCCTCTGCGCAGCATCAGTGGGCGATATCGTAAACACTCACATGAACGTTTACGGTACTCTCGAAAACCTTGCAGATAAGGTATCTATCCACATAAACGATACTCACCCAACTCTCGCTATCCCCGAGCTCATGAGAATACTCCTTGACGACTGCGGATACGGCTGGGACAAGGCATGGGATATCGTTACAAGAACTTTTGCCTATACAAACCATACCGTTATGGCAGAAGCTCTCGAAAAATGGGACGTTAACCTCGTAAAGACAGTAATACCGAGAATATTCTCTATCATAGTTGAGATAAACAACCGCTACTGTCAGTCTCTCATGGAGAGAAACGGCGGCGACAGCGCAAAAACTACACGTATGTCCATTATCAAGGACAATCAGATACACATGGCTACTCTCTGTGTGGCAGCTTCACACAGCGTAAACGGCGTATCAAAGCTCCATTCGGAGATCATCAAGCAGTCTGTATTCCACGATGAGTATGAGAATACACCCGAAAAGTTCAAGAACGTTACCAACGGTATCGCTTACAGAAGATGGCTCTTACAGTCAAATCCGGGACTTACACAGCTCCTCAGCGAAACTATCGGCAAGAAGTTCATCAAGGACGGCGCAGAGCTTGAAAACTTCAGGGAATATCAGGACGATAAGGAAGTTCTCACAAAGCTCATGGACGTAAAGAAGGAAAACAAGGAAGCCTTCGCAAAATATGTCAAGAACCAGTCGGGAATCATCCTCAATACAGACAGTATCTTCGATGTACAGGTAAAGCGTCTCCACGAATACAAGAGACAGCACCTCAACGTAATGAATATCCTTTCGGATTACGCATATCTCCTCAATGACCCTGACGCTCCTTTCACTCCAAAGACCTATATCTTTGCTGCAAAGGCTGCACCGGGATACTATCTGGCTAAGCAGATAATCAAGATGATTTGGGCAATATCCGAGGAGATAAGAAAGAACCCGAAGATAAGCCAGAAGCTCTCTGTAGTATTCCTCGAGAACTACTGCGTAACTCTTTCCGAGCACCTCATGCCTGCTTCCGACGTTTCAGAGCAGATATCACTTGCAGGTACAGAGGCATCGGGTACAGGTAATATGAAGCTCATGCTCAACGGCGCGATCACTCTCGGTACACTTGACGGTGCTAATATCGAGATAAAGGAAGCCTGCGGCGATGACAATATCGTTATCTTCGGCATGACCACACCTGAGGTGAACGAGCTTCGTGCAAGAGGCTACAATCCATGCGAATACTACAACAATGACAACCGTATCCGCGAGGCTATAGACCGTATGTACCACGGTATAAATGGCTGCACATTCAATGACGTTGCAAATTCTCTCAAGGACAGAGACCCATATATGGTACTTGCCGACTTTGACAGCTACAGAAAAGCACAGCAGTACATTACTGAGTGCTATGAGGATAAGTTCAAGTGGGCAAAGATGTCTCTCAACAATATAGCAGGCGCAGGTATCTTCTCAGCAGACCGCGCTGTTACGGAATACGCTGAAAACATCTGGCATTTAAGATGATAATACACTGATGTCAAGAAGGGGACGTTGCTTTCTTCGTCCCCTTTTTCAATAATACATACAATCAGTATAAGAAAACGGAGTGTTTTTCTATTATGAAAGCTTTCTATGATACATGGAACCTGGGATATAAATCAATTTTCGGAGCAATAAGACAGTTTGAGACCTGTCGTTTCACTATACGTCTGCCAAAGGACATCACCCCAGATTATTCACCTGTTCTTGTACTTTTCAGAACAGGCTTCAAAGAGCGTTTTATCACCATGAACGAAGTCGTTGAAGAAGATGACTGCTTCGCATACACAGCTGAATACAATGCAAGATACACCGATGTACACTATTATTACTTCTCATATACAGAGGGCGGAATACGTCACTATATCAAGAGGATAAACCTCCACGAGGGCGGTCTTGACCACGGCGAGATGTTCCAGCTCACGGTATACAAGAGCCGTTATGAGACTCCCGATTTTCTCAAGGGCGGTATCATGTACCAGATATTCCCCGACCGCTTCTGCAACAGCGGCAAGCCAAAGGAGAATATCCCCGAGGGACGTATCCTCCGTGACGACTGGGGCGGCACTCCATATTACAAGCCCGACGAGAACGGACACGTATGGAACAACGACTATTTCGGCGGAGATTTCGCAGGTATACAGTCAAAGCTCCCTTATCTACACAATCTGGGAGTTACCTGCATTTACCTCACCCCTATATTTGAATCCCACGAAAACCACAGATACAATACCGCTGACTATATGAAAGCAGACCCTCTTCTCGGTACTAACGAGGAGTTCGAGGAGCTCTGCAAGGAAGCGGAAAAGTACGATATGGCAGTGATACTCGACGGAGTATTCTCACATACAGGCGCAGACAGCGTTTACTTCAACAAGTTCGGACGCTATCCCGAGGAAGGTGCTTTCCAGTCGAAAAAGAGCAAATACTACGACTGGTACACATTCATCGACTATCCAAACGTATACGAAGCATGGTGGGGCATAGATACTCTCCCTAACGTATGGGAAAACAACGAGGACTACACCGAATTCATATGCGGTGAGGACGGTGTTCTCCGCTACTGGATGGACAGAGGTGCAGCAGGCTATCGTCTTGACGTTGCCGACGAGCTTCCCGATGAATTCCTCAATAACCTGAGAAAATGCGTAAAGGGCTATGACAAGGACAAAATAATCATCGGCGAGGTATGGGAGGACGCTACCAACAAGGAGAGCTACGGCATAAAACGCCGCTACCTCTTGGGCGATCAGGTAGACTCTGTAATGAACTATCCTTTCCGCGAGGCTATCATCGCGTTCATGAAGGGCGGCAAGCCTATCGACTTCATCAATACCGTTATGTCTATAGTTGAGAACTATCCTAAGCCGACTATAGATGTACTTATGAACTTTGTTTCTACTCACGATATCGAACGTGCAATAAATCGTCTCGGCGGTGAGGACTGCGACGACAAGAGCAAGGACTGGATGGCTGAACGCTATCTCTCCGAGGAGCAGTACGCTCACGGCAAGGAAATGCTCAAGGCTGCAATGGCTATACAGTTCTTCCTGCCGGGTGTTCCAAGCATATACTACGGCGACGAAGCAGGACTTCAGGGCTATAAAGACCCATTCAACCGCCGCTGCTATCCGTGGGGACACGAGGATAAAGAGCTTATAAACTACGTTGCAGAGCTTGGAAGAGTAAGAAAGTCTATCCCGAATATGAAGGACGGACGCATATACTTCGTCATCAACGAGAAAGAGACTCACGACAGCCGACTTATCGGCTTTACCCGTCAGGGACAGAAAATGGACTATATCTTCTTCATCAACAGAAGCGGCGATACAGTCCAGCTGGAAAATATAAGCCAGATACTCTCACGCTTTAACGACTTCCAGCCATTCTACGGCGGATTTATGAACGATGCCATTACAGTTAAGCCCTACGGATATACTATAATCAAGGCGAAATTTATAAAGTAAGCAGCGTGACGCTGCACCCTTGCCACGTTGTCACTCGTAAACTCGTTCACTCTTATCAACACTGATACTCGTACATCGCTTACGTTGCTTTTATTAAAAATACGGGCGGCGGAACGCCGCCCCTACAATTCTACTCACTAATAACTAAGCACTAACCACTAAGGAGATAATCATGAGACGATGCGTTGTAAACGCTCCATGCAAGGTTTGAGGGAACTGCATGGAGATAAAGGCTAAAGCCTAATGGCTAACGGCTAAGGGCTATTACACCCTCGGACTTTGCATTACTGATGATATTTGTTAAATTGTCAAAAGGAGCAAAGTCAAATGAAAAATTCAATAAAAAAACTCAGAACATACCTTTTATTGTGGAGCACTCAGTCACTTTCCGACCTCGGAAGTGCCATGACAAGCTACGCGCTGATACTGTGGCTGTACGAATACAGCGGTTCTGCACTGCAAACAGCTCTGCTGACCGTATGCTCCTATGCGCCATATGTGCTGATGAGCATATTCGCAGGAGCACTCAGCGATAAATGGAACAAAAAGCACGTCATGCTCTTGTGTGACCTGTTCGCAGCAATGACAACAGTTGCAGCGTTCGTACTCATAAAAATGGACGCTCTCGAACCGTGGCATCTGTACCTCATAAATGCCCTCAACGGACTTATGAACACGGTGCAGCAGCCTGCAAGCGAAGTTGCTTCCACACAGCTCATACCAAAAGAATATTACCAGAAAACAAGCGGACTGCGGTCATTTTCACAGTCGCTGAATACACTGCTAAAGCCCGTCATAGCAACGATATTGTTCACATTCGGCGGTGTATCGGCAGTTATCACTGTTGACCTCATAACCTTTGCAGCGGCATTTCTTGTACTGCTGCTGTTCATACATATCCCCGAACCCGAAAATTCGGACAAAAAGAAAGAACCTATTCTCACATCGGCAAAGGCAGGACTTAAATGGCTGAAAGGCTGCCCTTTAGTGCTGATACTCATATTCTTTCTTGCAGGCATAAACCTTATCGCATCGGCTTATAATGCCGCACTGCCTGCAATGGTGCTTGAAAAGTCATCAAACGGCGAAAAAATGCTCGGTACGGTGAATTTCTTTGCAGGTGCGGCTGCACTGGCAGGAAGCCTTATAGCTTCGTTGTCGCCTGCTCCGAAAAACCGCGTAAAAGCCATATGCCTTGCGCTGTTTTTCTCAATGAGTACGGAAAATTTCATGCTGGCATTCAGCGATTCGCCTGTTGTATGGTGTTTCGGAGCTGTCTGCGGCTGGCTTTTCATACCATATATGGGCGCAAATTTAGACGTTATCCTCAGAAGCACTATTCCTGCCGATATGCAGGGAAGGGTGTATTCATGCCGAAATACTCTGCAATTCTTCACAATACCCGTAGGATACCTTTCTGGCGGAATACTTATCGACAAGGTGTTTGAGCCTTATATGTCGGGAAAAGCCGCCGACAGTGCAATGGTATCGCTGTTCGGGAGCGGAAAAGGCTCGGGAGCAGCATTGCTTTTCGCAGTCCTCGGCTTTGCAGGAGTTGCCGTATGTGCGGTATTCACCCTGCTTCTGCACAGGAAAACAAAATAATACAACAGATCCCCGAAAGCACTCATTTTCGGGGATACTTTATTATTAGTGATTAGTTGTTAGTGCATAGTGCTTAGTGTAGGTGAGCCCACCCTCGGGCTCCCATTAATTACGATGCAAGCAGCATGACCGCATTGTAGGGGCGAGTTCCGCTCGCCCGTAAGCAGGGAACGCCGCCCCTACAATTATGAATTATGCATTATGAATTGATTTCGCACTACCTGTCCGCCAGTGGCGTACAAGCGTATTCACCAAAAACACAACTTTTATTGTGTCTAATTTTGGCTTTCTGTCAATTGATTTCATACGCAAAATAGCATATAATAAGTATTGCTATAAAATTATCAAAGTTACGAAGGATGATATATATGAGTAATAAGGTTGTTAAATTCGGCGGAAGCTCCCTTGCTGATGCAAACCAGTTCAAAAAGGTAGCTTCCATAATCAAGAGCGACGAAAAGCGCAGATACGTTGTTCCGTCAGCTCCCGGAAAGAGATTTTCCGATGATATAAAGATAACAGATATGCTTTACAAGTGCTGTGAGCTTGCAGGCAGCGGCATGGACTTCTCAAAGGATTTCCAGATAATCAAGGACCGCTATAACGGCATTATCTCCGAGCTCGGCATTGATATGTCACTTGACGAGGAGTTCGATGCTATCGTTAAGGAGCTCAAGGCTCGTCCTGCTAAGGATTTCGCAGCAAGCCGCGGCGAATACCTCAACGGCAAGGTGCTTGCAAACTACCTCGGCTTCAATTTCGTTGACGCTGCTGACGTTATCGTATTCGATACAAACGGCGTACTTCTCCTCGATGAGACAGTAAAGGCTGTACGCGAGAAGCTCAGCGGTCTTGACAACGCAGTTATCCCAGGATTTTACGGAAGAACTACAGAGGGTTATATCAAGACTTTCTCACGCGGCGGCTCTGATGTTACAGGTTCTATCATTGCAAATGCTGTAAAGGCTGATATCTACGAGAACTGGACAGACGTTTCGGGCTTCCTCGTTGCTGACCCGAGAATAGTTGATAACCCCGATGTTATCGAAGTTATAACATACCGCGAGCTTCGCGAGCTTGCTTACATGGGAGCTTCCGTACTCCACGAGGACGCTATCTTCCCTGTACGTTCAGCAGATATCCCGATAAATATCAGAAATACCAACGCTCCACAGGATGCAGGTACTATGATCGTCGGCAATGATTACGATTTCAGCAAGGAAAGCCTTAATCATACTATCACAGGTATCGCAGGCAAGAAGGGCTTCAGCACTATCAATATCGAAAAAGCCATGATGAACAACGAGACAGGCTTCGGTATGAAGGTACTGACTGTACTCTACAACAACGGACTTTCATTCGAGCATATGCCTTCGGGTATCGACACTATGAGCATCACAGTCAGCACAGACAAGCTCAACCCTGTACGTGACAAGGTGCTTGCAGAGCTTCGCAAGGCAGTTGATCCCGATCATCTTGAGATCGAGGACGGTATCGCACTTCTTGCAGTCGTAGGACGCAGAATGAAGAACACAAGAGGTACTGTTGCACGTATCTTTGCTTCTATGGCTCATGCACGTATCAATGTAAAGATGATAGATCAGGGTTCAAGCGAGCTGAATGTTATCATCGGTGTGAGCGAGAATGATCTCCCTGAGGCTATCCGCAGAATATACGATATGTTCATCAATTCTGAAAAGCAGTAATCAAACTCCAAAGCCCCTGAGAGTGCTTAAAAACATTCTCGGGGGCTTTTTACTGTTACTAATCAATACAATTAAACAAGTTGTATTATTCATCCGGTTTTGTTGCATTGAAATTTATCAAATCAGTATTTATCAGGACGTTATCATCATCATTTTTATCTATGATCCTGAATGACACTCCAACGTCATCTACTATTTCTTTATCTGCACATCCTGTCACAGACAGAATGCAATCAATAAACCCGCTATACACATGTGTTTTTTTTGATAACGCTACTTTCAAAAAATAAGTTGATTAAATATAATCTACAAAAAATGATAATAATATGATAAAAAAAAACAGTTTGCCAGCATCTTTGAATTTATGCTCGAAAACTCTGTATATTGACATATTTCAGCCCCTGTGATATACTTATAAAAAATAGTTTCACGAAAGGACACGCTATGCAGTCGCCAGAAATACTATACATGGTCGTTCCGTGCTATAACGAGCAGGAAGTGCTCAGAGAGACGGCGGAACAGCTGAAAACAAAATACACTGCCCTTATCTCGTCAGGTCTTATATCCTCCGAAAGCCGCATAGTGTTTGTAAATGACGGTTCTTCCGACCAGACATGGGGCATAATACGCGAGCTTCACAGCAAAGAACCCACACTTTTCTCAGGCATAGACCTTGCTCACAACAGCGGTCATCAGAATGCAGTTCTCGCAGGACTTATGACCGTAAAGGATATCTGCGATATGTGTATCACTATGGACGCAGACCTACAGGACGACATAAACACTATCGACGAAATGGTGAAGAAATACTACGAGGGCAATCAGGTAGTCTACGGCGTGAGAAGTGCAAGAGATACGGATACATTTTTCAAGAAGTCCACAGCCGAGGGCTTTTATAAGTTCATGAAGGTCATGGGTGCGGATGTTGTGTATAATCACGCGGACTTCCGACTTATGAGCAAAAGAGTATTGCAGGAGCTTGCCAACTTCAAGGAAGTGAACCTGTTTCTCCGCGGAATGGTGCCGCTTATCGGCTTTCAGAACTGCAAGGTATACTACGAACGCCATGAGAGAGCCGCAGGTGAAAGCAAGTATCCGTTGAAAAAAATGCTGGCATTCGCTGTAAACGGCATAACCTCGTTCAGCACAAAGCCGCTGAAGCTCATTACGGGTCTTGGCTTTATAATGTCCGCAGCAAGCATTATCGCGTTCATATGGGCATTTATCGCTAAAATAGGCGGGTTCTCCGAGCACGGCTGGTCAAGTACCATATGCTCCATATGGCTCATAGGCGGCTTGCAGCTCTTCTGTCTCGGCATCATAGGCGAGTACATAGGAAAGATATATGCCGAGGTCAAGCAGCGTCCGAGGTATATAATAGCGGAATTTCTCAACGAAACTGCAAAAGAAGAAAATAACACACAAAATTAAGGAGATACAACATGGACGAGATTTTAAACAGCACCAAAGACTTTCTTGCACAGTACTGGGCAATTATTCTGTTTGTAGTTGTACTGATATTACTGATAAAAGCAAAGCACAAGATAAAAAAGGCTGTATTCTTCGCAATTCTTATCGGAGCAGCTCTGTTCGCATCAGGCATTACATTCTTCAATTTCAAATAAGTATATCACAGCGCAGTTTATCTGCGCTGTTTTGTTATTTTTATGAAAGGCATACAAAATGGTTAAGGTTACACGGGCGCTCGGAACGCGCCCCTACACTACTTTTTACTCACTTGCGGACGACCGATGGTCGTCCCTACAGGCTAAAGGCTAAGGGCTAACGGCTAAAAAGTCTTGACATTTTCGAGACAATGCGGTAAAATATAAGTTGACTATATAAATATAAAAGCGAGGTTGCTTATTATGCTTAAAAACAATGAAAAAGTAATGGACAAGATAGTTGACCTTTGTAAGTCAAAGGGCTTCGTTTACCCGGGCTCTGAGATCTACGGCGGTCTTGCAAATACATGGGACTACGGTCCGCTGGGCGTTGAGCTCAAGAACAACATCAAGAGAGCTTGGATGAAGAAATTCGTTCAGGAGAACAAGTACAACGTAGGTCTCGACTCCGCTATCCTTATGAACCCACAGACTTGGGTAGCTTCAGGACATATCGGCGGCTTCTCAGATCCTCTCATGGACTGTAAGGAGTGTAAGACTCGTCACCGTGCCGACAATCTCATTGAGGACTTCGACGGCACTAACGTTGCAGGCTGGTCAAACGAGCAGATGATGAACTACATCAAGGAAAAAGGCATCGTATGCCCTAACTGCGGCAAACAGAACTTCACAGATATCCGTCAGTTCAACCTTATGTTCAAGACATTCCAGGGCGTTACAGAGGACAGCAAATCCGAGCTTTATCTCCGTCCCGAGACTGCACAGGGTATCTTCGTAAACTTCGCTAATATACAGAGAACCACACGTAAAAAGGTGCCTTTCGGCGTTGCACAGGTAGGTAAGTCTTTCCGTAACGAGATAACTCCAGGTAACTTCATCTTCCGTGTACGTGAGTTCGAGCAGATGGAGCTTGAATTCTTCTGCAAGCCTGGTACTGACCTTGAGTGGTTCGACTACTGGAGAAGCTACTGCAAGAACTTCCTTCTCTCACTGGGTCTCAAGGAGGAGAATATCCGTCTCCGTGACCACGATCAGGAGGAGCTCTGCTTCTATTCAAAGGCTACAACAGACTTCGAGTACCTCTTCCCATTCGGCTGGGGCGAGCTCTGGGGCGTTGCAGACAGAACAGACTACGACCTCACACAGCACATCAATACCAGCGGCAAGTCACTTGAATACTTCGATCCTGAGACAAACGAGAAGTATATCCCATACGTTATCGAGCCATCTCTCGGTGTAGAGAGACTCTTCCTCTCAGTTGTAACTGAGGCTTACGATGAGGAAGAACTTGTTTCAACTGACAAGGACGGCAATGAGAAGAAGGAAACAAGAACAGTTATGCACTTCCACCCTGCACTTGCTCCTTTCAAGGCTGCTGTACTCCCACTTGTTAAGAAGCTCTCACCAAAGGCTGAGGAAGTATACGATATGCTCTCCAAGAAGTTCATGGTAGACTTCGATGAGGCAGGTACTATCGGTAAGAGATACCGCCGTCAGGACGAGATCGGTACACCTTTCTGTATCACATACGACTTCGATACACTCGAAAAGGACAACTGTGTAACAGTCCGTGACCGTGACACAATGCAGCAGGAGCGCGTAAACATAAACGACCTCGTTGCATACCTCGAAGCTAAGATGCAGTTCTAATTGTAGGGGACGCTGCACCCTATCCACGTTGTCGCTTGCAAGCTCGCTCACTCTTTCAAATATCCATACTTGTACATCGCTTACGGTGTTATCTGTAAAATATGGGCGGCGGAACGCGCCCCTACAATTATGAATTATGCATTATAAATTATGAATTAAAAAGGACACCCGAAGGTGTCCTTTAATTATTTCGTAACCTGTCCTTTGCGGTATCTGCCGAAGAATATGCCGTCATCGACGTATTTATCAGCCTGTGATACCCACATGGGGAATTTTCCCGTAGCCAGAGCCGTCTGACCGTTGAGCATACCTGTATGGAATGAGATATGCCTGAACTGTCTCAGCACCAGCTCCATGCGTGTGTGCTCGCAGTTTTCGGGACATTCATAGAGCATATCGTCCGTGAGAGTATCAAGATAATCGAGAGTTTTCTTCTCAACCGCGTCCAGATATTCAAGAAGCTTCTCATCTGAAAGAACGACAGTTGCAGGTTTATCGGGATTATCCAGCCCCTCCTCGTGGAAAGGCGGTTCATCGTAAACACAGGGATTTATGAACCACTTGTCCGCCGAGTGTATGGCATGATAAGCCCACCTCCAGCAGGGAGATCCGCAGCACAGAGCATCACGGTCGTAAGTTCGCAGTGAAGTCCTTATGTTCATAAAGTTAGGTACTACCATATCTTTGATAATTTTGCAAAGCTCGTTCATAAATACACCTTCGTTCTTTTTTATTTGTGTATGGGCGGATATTATCCGCCCGCAAATTACAGTTCAATTATGCCTCAACCATGTGTAGGGAACGCCGACCTCGGCGTTCAGCTTGTCTCGATGCAATTATCGCGGACGCCCAATGGGCGTCCCTACACATCGTATCTTATTATTTGTATCGATTCTCTCGGGCAAGCGGAACTCGCTCCTACAGCGCAGAGCCTACGCCCCCTTGCCACGTTGTCGCTTGCAAGCTCGCTCACTCCTTCAAATATCCATACTTGTACATCGCTTAAGGAACTTTTAATTACACATTACGAATTAAATCAGCCGTCGCCCTCAGACTAAAGGCTAAGGGCTAACGGCTAATGGCTCGATCAGGCAAAGCCTGATTATCTTACTTTCTTTGCTATATCGTCAAGAAGCTTGCCGAGGAGATCGTTCTGGCTCATAGAACCGAGGTCTCCCTCACGTCTTGAAGATACTGAAACAGTATTGCTCTCGACTTCCTTATCACCGACAGTTACCCATACAGGCAGCTTTTCGAGTCTTGCGTCACGTACCTTCTTGCCGACCTTTTCAGCTCTGTCGTCAATAGTAGCACGTATGCCTGCTGCATCAAGCTTAGCAAGGAGCTCGTTGCAGTAATCAAGGTGACGGTCAGCAACAGGCACGATACGAACCTGCTCTGGAGCGAGCCAGAGGGGCATTGCACCTGCATACTTTTCGATGAGGTATGCGAGAGTTCTCTCATAGCAGCCCAGTGATGTTCTGTGAATGATGTAAGGTATCTTCTTTGAACCGTCAACGTCAACATACTCCATGCCGAAACGCTGAGCGAGAAGCATATCTATCTGGATAGTAACGATAGTATCTTCCTTGCCGTAAACGTTCTTGTACTGGATATCAAGCTTAGGACCGTAGAATGCAGCCTCGTCGATACCGATAGTGTACTTTACTCCGAGGTGGTCGAGTATCTTGCCCATTACTTCCTGAGCTTCGTCCCACTGCTCCTTTGTACCCTCATACTTGTTCTTCGGGTTTGCAGGATCCCACTGTGAGAAACGGAATGTACAGTCCTCAAGGATACCTACTGTGTCAAGCATATACTTAGCAAGCTCAAGACAGCCCTTGAATTCTTCTTCGAGCTGCTCTGGACGAAGTACAAGATGTCCCTCTGAGATAGTGAACTGACGAACACGGATAAGACCGTGCATCTCGCCTGAGTCCTCCTTACGGAACAGAGTCGAAGTCTCGCCCAGACGCATAGGAAGATCACGGTAAGAACGCTGTCTGTTGAGGAATACCTGATACTGGAAAGGACAAGTCATAGGACGGAGAGCAAAACACTCCTTCTCCTCGTCGTATGGATCGCCCATGATGAACATACCGTCAAGGTAGTGATCCCAGTGACCTGATATCTTGAAGAATTCTCTCTTAGCGAAAAGCGGAGTCTTTGTAAGGAGATATCCGCGCTTCTGCTCAACATCTTCTACCCAACGCTGGAGAAGCTGAACTACTCTTGCACCCTTTGGAAGAAGTACAGGAAGTCCCTGACCGATAACGTCAACTGTTGTGAAGTATTCAAGTTCACGTCCAAGCTTGTTGTGGTCGCGGAGCTTAGCCTCTTCACGCTGTTTGAGATCAGCTTCAAGGTCAGCAGCCTTAGGATAAGCTGTAGCGTATACACGGCTGAGCATCTTGTTCTTCTCGCTGCCGCGCCAGTAAGCACCTGTACACGAGATAAGCTTGAATGCCTTTACAGGAGCTGTAGTCATAAGGTGAGGACCTGCACAGAGGTCGATGAATTCGCCCTGCTTGTAGAATGAGATAGGCTCGCCCTTGTCAACGTGTTCCTCGCAGAGCTCAACCTTGTAAGGCTCGTCCATTTCCTTGAGCTTAGCGATAGCGTCAGCAGGTGAGAGCTCAAACTTTTCAAGCTCAATGCCTTCCTTAACGATAGCCTTCATCTCAGCCTCGATCTTTTCAAGCTCCTCGGGAGTGAAAGGCTTTTCGAGGTCGAAATCGTAGTAGAAACCGTTATCGATAGCAGGACCGATAGCAAGCTTTGCAGCAGGGTAAAGTCTCTTTACAGCCTGTGCAAGGATATGTGAAGCTGTGTGCCAGAATGTCTTTTTACCGTCAATGCTGTCAAATGTGCATACCTCGAACTGACAGTCGCTGTCGATAACTGTGCGTAGGTCGCATACCTCGCCGTTTACCTTTACGCAGCAGGCAGCCTTGTAAAGTCCCATGCCGATGCCCTTGATGATTTCTGCGGCTGACTGTGCAGACTCGATCTCGCGAACGCTGCCGTCAGGTAATGATAATTTGATCATGGTGATCTCTCCTTTTTATTGATTCATAATTCATAATGCTTGATGCATAATTATTCGTTTGTGCGATGATCTGTTATTCCATGCAGAATAATTCATCGTTTTCCCAATTTTCGGGATTATTTTCGATGTATTGCCACGCATTTCGGTATTCCCAATCGTTCCGCAATACGCGGTCGTAAAATCTGCCCTGCCAAACATGAAATCCTGATTTTTTTGAAACATAACCCTTGAATTGATTTATTACTGTCGAAATTGTAGGGACGGCCATTGGCCGTCCGCTTAATTCAAAATCAAGCGGTTTATCTACCCTAAAAATAACATGAATGTGATTTGGCATTATAACATATTTATCGACAAAAACCATCGAATGTTTTTTATTTACTAAATTCAACGCCTCTTTTACATATCGACCGTATTTGGATAAATGAATTTTTTTATCATCTTGCGGACGGCCAATGGCCGTCCCTACACCAAGATTTCCGTTTTCAGGTGGAATTGGTTTATATTTATCATTGTTATCCCAGAAAATGCACATTTTATTACGTGTACATATCGTCACAAAATACGCACCGTTACGGGAATAATCGTAATTATGGAGGCGTATATCCTTCCGCTGCGGAATATCCATTTCATGTGACCCAGCCTGTTATCTCGAACAGCTCGCCGAAGAGCTCCACATGGACAAAGCCTTTCATGAAAACGTCGTCAGTACCTGTATCGAAGCAAACGACGATATCCTCGTCGTCGATATCGACGTAAACGTCCTTTATCTTCAGTATTTTTGCAAGAGCGTCCGCAGCACTGCCCTCATAGTAGCCTTCGTCGATAAGCATACCTGCTATGGTACTCTTGCCGCTGTCAAGCTGAGCCAGCTTTTTTGCGATATCCTTGAGGTTGCTGATTATAGTCTCCTCGCTCTCGGTATAAAAGCGGACGGTCATCATCTCGCCCCATATCTTATACGGCAGCTCGTATGCTTCCTCGTGCTCGTTGTACTTGATATTGCTCACATTCTCACCTCCGACCGCGTCAAGATAACAAAAAAGCCCCTTACGCCTATAATTAGGCACAAGGGACGATAATAACCGTGGTTCCACCCTGATTCACACGGAGCTTTCTCCGTATCTCAAGTGCTCTGTAACGGGAGCTCCCGACGCTTATTAGGCGCACTCAGAGGCGGTGTGCTGTGATATCCTGCCCGTGCAGCCTCGCACCAAACGGCTGCTCTCTGAAACGGTCGCGGAAAAGCCTTCCTCATCTACGTTTTACGGAATATTGTAAGTTTATATTAACACAGTTTTTACGGTTTGTCAAGGGGGTAAACATACAAAAAGTTATGTATCACACGCAAAAATAAACAGCCCGTTGAATATAACGTTAAAAATACCAAAATGACGGGTTGAAATAATACAAAAAATGTGATATAATATTATAAATGTACTGATGTGAGTATCACTCAGGACAATAATTTTGACCTTCAAGTGTATCTGACAAAATATTTCCGGCACATTGCTGCCGATGAAAAAAAGTAATAAAGGAGATCCCTTAATGAATATTGAAGTTGCAAGAATAAATCAGGGAATAGAAAAAGACCCTAAAGAATATGTAAGGGCAATAAACGAGGATTACCTCTACAAATTAAAGAAAATAGCGGACGATATCGCCGATAATCATAACGAAAAGCCTGTAATACTCCTTTCGGGACCCTCAGGCTCGGGCAAGACAACTACGGCTATGATGATAGAAAAGCTCCTTGACGATATGGGGCACGAAACACATACACTTTCTATGGACAACTGGTTCTGTCCGCTGACAGAAGCTGAAAAAACACTTGCTGCCGAGGGAAAAATGGATCTTGAGTCACCTCTCCGCGTAGACAGTCAGCTCCTCAATCAGCAGATAGAGGCAATAAGTGCCTGCAAGGAGATAGAGCTGCCGAAGTACAATTTCAAGACATCTACACGCTGCGGCTCGGGAAAGAAATTCAAGAGAAACAAGGGCGAGATAGTTATTTTCGAGGGCATACACGCTCTCAACCCCTCCGTTATCACTGTTCCCGACAGCATGATAAGCAAGATATATGTCAGCGTCCGCACACGTATCTCAGATGACGGCATACTTCTTCACCCGTCAAGGATACGTCTTATGCGCCGAATGATACGCGACAAGAACTTCCGCAAACGCTCTCTCCGTGAAACAATGAATATGTTCCACAACGTTGAGGCAGGCGAGAACAAGTACATAATGCCATATAAATATCGCTCGGACTATGATGTTGATACATTCATGGCTTATGAGCTTTCAGCTTACCGCAACGACCTTCTCGGTCAGCTCGAGGAGCTCATGGACGTTCCCGAAGTCAGGGAGTCAGTGAAAGTCCTCGAAGCTCTTACGCCTATCGACAAAAAGGATATTACTCCCGATTCGCTCATCTGCGAATTCATAGGCAACGGACAGTTCAAATATTGAGCCGTTAGCCTTTAGCCCTTAGCCGTCAGCCATTGACTTATAGGGCTCAAACCGTAATTTATTGCAAACCTCAAAAAAGATTGGAGATAAATATGGATTATCTTGAAAACAGGGAGCTTTCATGGCTCAAATTCAATAAAAGAGTCCTTGAAGAAGCCGTCGATCCCGACACGCCTCTGCTTGAAAGGCTATCTTTTTCAGCGATATATCAGAGCAACCTTGACGAATTCTTCATGGTAAGAGTGGGTTCTCTGACAGAAAAGGCAAACGATAAAAAAGCAAAGCCCGACAAATTCTCAGGTATGACTCCTGCTCAGCAGCTTGACGCTGTATTCACGGCTGTACGCAGACTTCAGCCCTCCGTTGAAGGAGCTCTGCTCACGACTATAAATGAGCTTGCGGAATACGGCTATGAACACGTTTCCTTTGACAAAATGACAAAGGAAGAAATGTCTTTCCTCGAACTTTACTTCAAGCGCGAACTGAAGCCTTTCATCTCGAGCATCGTTATAAATGACGCTCTCCCGTTCCCGTTTTTGCAGAACAAGGAGATATACGCCATAGTGCAGCTCGGTACGAAAAAAGGCATATCTATCGGTCTGATACCTGCAACTATCAACCGTTCCGAGCGTATAATCAACCTCGGAAGAGACGGCAAGCGTTTCATACTCGCCGAGGAAGTTATACTCAAATTCGCTCACCTCATGTTCAAGAATTACAAGGTCATCGACCGCGCACTCATAAGAGTTACCCGAAGCGCAGCTATTACTGCCTCGGGAAGAGGTCCTGAGTTCCGCAGACGCATGGAAGAGCTTGTAGACAAGCGCAAAAAGCTTGCTCCTATGCGCCTTGAGCTTTCGGGAGTTTTCAGCCGTGATGCACTGGATTATCTCTGCAAGAAGCTGAAAATTAAAAATGCCCGTGTTTTCACATCGCGCATACCGCTTGACCTTTCCTACCTGTTCACGTTGCAGGAATACGACAACGACCCGAGACTGCACTATACAGTCCGCACACCACGCAAACCTGCGGCTATTTCCGATACAAGACCTGTATTTGCGCAGGTAAAGGCAAAGGACATACTTCTCAGCTATCCATTTGAGTCCATGAACCTGTCCTTTATACGCCTTTTGCAGGAAAGTGCCAACGATCCGAAGGTAACTTCCATAAAGATAACCCTTTACCGCCTTGCACGAAACAGCAAGGTCATAGACGCACTCTGCACAGCTGCCGAAAACGGCAAGGAAGTCCTTGTAATGATAGAGCTCCGCGCCCGTTTTGACGAGGAAAACAACATCGAATGGTCAAAGCAGCTGCAGGAAGCAGGCGTAAACGTAATATACGGTCCTAAGGAATACAAGGCACATTCAAAGCTTCTGCTCATTACAAGAAAGGCTCAGGGCGGCAACTTCGACTATGTTACACAGATAGGCACAGGCAACTACAACGAAAAGACTGCCGCACTGTATACCGACCTGATGCTTCTCACAGCTGACAGGGACATCGCAGCAGACGCAGAAGCTGTATTCGCAGGGCTTATCAACGGTACTTTCGTGGAAAATACCAAAAAGCTCCTTGTGTCTCCTCTTGCGCTCAGACCTCAGATAATCGAAATGATAGACGAACAGATTGCTGTTGCAAAAAGCGGCGGAAACGGCTATATAGCTGCAAAAGTGAACTCCCTCAACGACTTTGTCATAATAAACAAGCTTGTTGAAGCTTCACAGGCAGGCGTAAAGATAGAGCTTGTTGTCCGCGGACTCTGCTGCCTTATCGCTGGTGTACAGGGCTATACCGAGAATATCACAGTCCGCAGCATAGTGGGAAGATTTCTCGAACACAGCCGTATATTCATATTCGGCAAGGATTCTCCCGAGCAGAAGATATATATCGGTTCTGCTGACTATATGAGCAGGAACACTGTCCGTCGTGTGGAAGTTGCTGCACCTGTGGAAGATGAACGCCTGAGAAGGCGTATCCGCGAGATGTTCCGCATATTTATGAAGGACAACGTAAAGGCTCGCATCATGCTCAGCGACGGTACTTATATACACGAACGCAGAAATCCCGATACTCCTTTCAACTCTCAGGAATATCTTTACGAGGAAGCATACAAGCGTCTTGAAGATAAGTCTGCCCGTCAGGAGCAGATGAAAGTGAACCGTGAAAACGGTGCAAAAAAGAAAGCGACCGCGCAGAAAACAGCCTCAAAAAAACCGACACAGAAAAAGACTGAGAAAAAAACTCCTGCTAAAAGAGGCAGGAAGAAAAACACTCCATAAAATACCTGTATGAGAAAATAAGAAAATATACTTGAAACTTTGTAGATTTTATGTTATAATGTTCGTATTGCGAACATTATAATTTATTCTAATGTCCTTGCAGATACGCAAATCAGAGATTTGCTCCCTGCAATCGGACAATTATATCATAACGCTTCGCTTATATGATATAATGTATGTTTCATTCTTATATATGACATACTCTTACAGAGTTACTTTAATTGCAATTTTTCATTTCTGAGGTTTGGATAATGATTGGATATTATAACTATACGGTTATTCTTACATACATGAGTCTCATATCGTCGGTAGTAGGTATGTTCTTCGCAGCAGGCTACAGTGGTATGAGACCTCACCCCGAATACGCTATAATTTGCCTTATGGTATCGGGACTCTGTGATATGTTTGATGGTAAGGTCGCCCGTACAAAAAAAGACCGTACCGAAAGCGAGAAAAAGTTCGGTATACAGATAGATTCACTTTGTGACGCTATCTGCTTCGGAGTACTTCCCGCAGTTATCGGCTATTCCATAGGCATGAGGGACTGGTGCGACCTGCCCATTCTCGTAATGTTCCCCCTTTGTGCAGTCATAAGACTTGCATACTTCAACGTAGCCGAAGAGGAAAGGCAGAAAAAAACCACTGAAAACCGCAAGGTGTATGAGGGACTTCCCGTTACAAGCGTAGCACTTATACTCCCCTTGCTTTACAGCTTCCACAGAGATATCGGCAGAGACTGGTTCCCTGAGGTATACGGCGGTGCGCTCTTTGTTATCGCACTTGCGTTCATCACACGATTCAAAGTCAAGAAGCCAAGCATGAAAACCATGCTGTGCTTCATCGGTATAGGCGTTCTGGAGCTTATCTGGATGCTTTATAAGACAAAAACGAGATGATCAAAAGGCTTCTATGTAAGTTCGATGCTTATATAGAAGCCTTTTTTTGCAAAAAGTCTTTACATATAACATTTTATAAGGTATAATATCATTATACCGAAGGGAGAAATGATATGAAGAAGATTTTCTGCGGTATCTCTGCCGCAGCCCTGATATTATGCTGTTTTGCTTCGTGCGGAAGCCATACAGTGCCAAACGACGGAGTAAAAGTCTCCGCTGTGTCCGTAAACAACAGGTCCGCTGTTGATATCGCAAAGGAAATAACAGGAAGATGGGAGACTACCTTAGAGCTTCTCGATGAAGAAGAAGTCAAGCCCACTTACAAACGCTATGAATTCCTTGAGGACGGCAGCGGTACTTATTACGAACCTGACGGAAATGCGCAACAGATAAGCTGGTCGGTAACCGCAGACGGCGGAATGAAGCTCATATACGATGATAACGGAGAGATCTCAGAATTATACGAATTTATCGGCTGTGACATGGTAACATCAAAGGATACTCCCGAGAGCAAACGCGAGATACATATCGCAAAAGTCCCCGTATTCACTGTAGATGAAAAGAAATAAAGGAGGATCAGCAATGAAAAAGATCATATTCTTTACCCTGTCGGCATTGATGCTGCTCATATGCGCAGTCAGCTGCGGAGAAAAGTACGATCCGAAATACTGCGGCAAATGGGAAGCCGATTATATGTATTTAGACGGCGAGAAAACGACCACTATGCTTGGTATGCCGCTTTCCGCACTGTTCAGATATGAGATAAAGGACGGCGGCAAGGCAAACTGGGTATCGGCTGTAGACTCTAATGTAATACAGTACGGAGCTAATACCGACATAACATGGCGAGAAAAAGAGACTAACATTATCGAACTCAAAGTTGTAGACCTTGACGGAAAAAATGAAACACAGACCACAGACCTGCATTACCGTGACGGTATGCTGGCTATCGAAGATGACGGCTTTGCTGTTTACCTGAAAAAAGTTGACGAATTCACACCAATCGACACTGACGCACTCAACGCTGCCGCAGGTGCTATACAGAACTTCGGCGTAAATGAGTAATAAGGAGCAGATATGAAAAAGATCATTTGTTTTTGTCTTGCAGCCGCTATGTTTTCAGGCTGTATATGTGGCTGTAGCAATAAAAAGAAGAAAAATACTTCAAACAACGGAACTACAGAAAGCACCACTTCACCCGAAGCTACTACCATTCCGGATAATTCCGCAAAACCGTTCATCGGTAAATGGGAGTCTTACAAAGCAACAGTATTCGGCGAGACCTATGAGACCGAATATGCAGGCTATCCCCTCAGTGCCGTAGCTCAGCTCACTGTATACGACGATCTTACGGCTGATATGGATATATCCCTTAATCCCCGCGGCAAAGCAAGAACTTATAAATACAACTGGGAAGTTACCGAAGACAGCGAACTCTGGCTGAAAAGTCCCGATGACGGCTACTACTGCCGCATAGAACAGGGACAGATGATAATGAGATATGCCGATGACGACGGTACTGAAATATTCCTCATGCCTGTAAGCGAATTCACAAATAATGAAACTCCTACAGAAGCAGGTCTAAGTAATGCCGATTACAAGGACTTCATGGGCAAATGGGAAGCTATAGAGGTAAAGTCGGACGGTGAGACTTACACCGAAAAACTTGGCGCATACCCCATAAACGCAGCCTTCCGCCTTGAGCTTTTCGATGACAATACTTCCGCAATGTCTATCATCGGTGAGCCTATGTCCTACGAATGGTCTCCCGATAAAAAGGGACAGATGTATATGTGGGGCGATTATGAGGGCTTCAGCATAAAAATGGAAGGCGACACCCTTATAGTCGATGACGAGTCAAACCTTAAAGTAAAATTCAAAAAGGTGGATAAATTTGAGGATTTCGACTTCTCATCAGTGGCTGAACAGGTACCCGAAGAGGATATTATCCTCAATCCCGAAGAGGAAGAAGAAACTACAACTGAATAATCCCAAAGACGATGCTCATTACAGCATCGTCTTTTTTTGTATCAATATAGATAAGTTTTATAAAACTATTCAACTTTGTTATATCTAACAAGTGACATTTGTCACTTTCAAAATGACAAATGACATCTTTTCAAGCTCCTGTGAACGTGATATAATCACATCATAACACACACGGAAAACAGTTCAGCGCGCGGAACTAAGACATAACATCGTATTTATTTATTATTTTTTGTTTATTAAGGAGGAATATATTATGGAAAACTATGGACTGGCAATCGTTAATGTATCTGACAAAAAGGAAAACAGCTCATTTAATAACGGCGACAAAACATTTGTCTCATATATTTTCAAAGGCAGAAAGATCACAACCTATGAATTGATAAATCCAACTGAATCCGAGTTTATAAATAAGATAAATACTATCAAATCCAAAACAACTTCCAATAACATAACATATATATATATTTCCTGTCATGGATCGACAACCGATTTATCCATATTAAAATACAAAGATTCTATGTCATTCAGTAAACTCAAAAGCTATCTTGATACTATCAACGGAAAAAAGGTATTGATAATAGACAGTTGTCATTCAGGATCATGCATTACAGACGTAGAAGAAACAGCTGTTATAAATTCTCAATTTTTCAATAAATCAATAAATGAGGGTTATGCTTCCAATATTTCCAGCGTTTTCCGGGATAATAATTATTTTGTACTGACAGCTTGTGCTGCAAATCAAACTACACCCTTCAACTCTGACGGCAGTTATTTTACAACTAAAATGTGTCAGGCTATAAACAACTGTCCAACTCACAGATATGCTACATTAAGCGGAATGGCTAAATACGTAAGAGATAGTGGTATAAACGCCTGCTGTTATCCCGAAGAATCGTATTTCCCTATATTCAGTGATTATCCTCTCAATGCCAACAGTAAATATTACTTAGTTGAAGCAAAAGTCGCAAATGTAAAAGGTGCAGGAACAGATGCTAATATACGTATACGCTTTATCGGACACAGAGGAAGCTCAAGAGGCAGTTATCTGCTCGATCACAATAATGTTAATGATTTTGAGCAAAATAAAGTATACCAGTATATCGTAGAATGTAATGATAGTATCGGTTCTCTGCAAAGTATCGAAATATCAAGTGATAACGCAGGAAAAGACCCGTCATTGATCTTTGAATATATAAAAGTCATAAATACATCAACTAATACAGAGTATAAAACAACAAACGCAAGCTCCTATGTTATAAATGAAAAAAATCCATCACGAACCTTCAACTTGAGAATTACCCATTATAATACATATAATGTAACTATTACTATCGGTAAAGAAGACGGCGCAGGAACAGATGCAAATGTATCCATTCAGTTCGTTGGTACAAACGGAAGCACAATACCTTATCTGCTGGATTCTCCTGTTGATGATTTTGAAAGAGCCTCCTCCAATACATATAAAGTCAAGATCGCCGGTAATATAGGCGAATTGCTCCGTGTCATTATCAGCAGTGATAAAAAAGGAAAGTCTCCTGATTTTCATATTACCCATGTGGCGATCGAAGATATGACAACTCATGTCCGTTATTCAGCATCAAAGTCTGTATATTTCAATTCAAAAGGCCGCACTCATGATTTTACGCTGTGGAAGAACACTAATGTTGAGTATTTTGTAAATATTCAGATCGCAAACACTAACAATGCAGGAACAGATGCTAATATTTATATAAGACTTAGAGGTACTAACAGAGCAACAGATTTCATATTGCTCGATCATCCCGAAAAAGATGATTTTGAGCGCAATACATATAACCTGTTCAAAGTAAATGCCGAAAATTTAGGTACTCTGCAAGATGTAACCATAAGAAATGGTTACGAAGGAAAAGGCGCAGATATGAAGATAAACTATATAGAGATAACAGACAAGAGCATAAACAAAAAATATCGTTTAAAAGGTGACTGTTGGCTGGATTCAAACCACGGTAAAGATAAAGTATTCACAATTCCTAAAAATTAATTCAATATATTTTTATACAGGCAGGTACAAAAATTGTATCTGCCTGCTTTGTTATTTTAGTACATTCGGAGTTTTTCACCGTATAAGTGCATTTTATTCACATATGATATTTGACATTGGATTTACAAAATGTTATAATGATGAAGTGTGTTGATCAAGTGACTGACGGTCACTTACAGGGCGCATAATTTTATGGGTAATGAAGCGACGCCCATGTACGGAATGAGAGATTTGATATATGAAATACCGATTTTTTGCAGCTTTTATGGGCACGCTCGTCATAGCTTCCACGCTTTCAGCCTGCTCAAACAACAATACCTCAGATAATACCCAAAGCTCCTCAGCAAGAGGTATATCTGCTGAAATAACCGATACGAATGCAGAAGAAACAACTGCTCCCGAAGCACAATATGATACAAATGCACCTTCAAGAGAGTGTGCGGCAAATCGTCATCAGATGCTTTTTGTTATGGATAACGGAGACTATATCTACTCCGCGAACAAAGACGGAGATAATGTTCCTGTAGAGGTATATATCCGCGACGACCGCAAGGGCAGGACAGAAGAGCTTGACCTGCCGGAATACAGCGAGCTGCTGTACTCCGCTGAGGATAAGCTGTATTACTATTCGCCTGATGACGGTCTTTGCGTATACGATGACGGAAAATCAACTCCTCTGAACAGTGAAACAAAGTATACTGACGTTATACCCCCCCGCGACACCTTCTTTTTCACAGATGATGCCATATATTTTGCAGTTTCGGGCGATAACGGCACTGAGATAAAGTCTATGGACTATTCGGGAAAACTCTCGGACAAGGTTTATACCTCGGATTTCAGAAATGTCCGCATAGTGGGCTTTTATAAAAACGACCTTATATGCTCATATAACATAGGTACAAACGGTTATATCTGCATATTCAGCAGCGAAAACAGCTCCACAGAGCTTAAAACAGGCGACTCTCCGTATATTATCGGGGATAAGGTCTACTTTATCGACTTCAACAGCCTTTGCTGTATCCCACTTGAGGGCGGCGAAAAGGAAAAGGTCAGCGATGAAAGATGCACCGATTTCTGCTTCTATGAGGATAAGCTGGTATTTACGGACAGTATTTCCGTATTTTCCGCAGAGCCTGACGGCAAAAGCAATGTTCTTCTCGAAGCAAATGACCTTACAAACTGCAACTATATCTCAGGTTTGGGCATAACCGACGGCAAGCTCTATATCTGCGGCGGCTCGGGTTCATTCTGGAAAAGTATTGCCGAAACAGACGAAAACGGCAAGATAGTTGAAGAGATAAGCGCAGGCGTTGACAGATAAGTCCTTTCATAAGTAGTCAGAAAAAACCACTTTTTCAATGGAAAACCATTGAATATACAAATATATTTTTATTTTTTAACTAACGATGAAATTAGATGAAATTCTCGCGCTTATATTTTTACTGCTTATTATTGCCGCGGCAATATGGCTGTACAAAAAGCTTCATAAGCCCGATATCACCAAGCTTTACAACGCAAAGACCATTCTCACAGACAGAGAATACGAGTTCTACAAAAGGCTGAAGCCCCTTGCCGATGAATACGGTCTCAGCGTATACAGCAAGGTAAGGCTTGCAGACCTTATCGAACCCAAACCCAAAGCCGAAAATCCTTACTGGATGGAGTGCTTCAACAAAATAAAAGCTAAGCACATAGACTTCGCTCTTGCAGACGAGGATACTGCTATCGTCGCTCTTATCGAGCTTGACGATACCTCTCACTCACGTCCCGACCGTGTGGAGCGTGATGATTTCGTCAACGCAGTCCTCGAAAATACAGGCTATACCCTGCTACGTACATACGGCGACCTTGACGTTATCGAAGAATACCTACGTTGATCAGTGAGTAGTGAGTAGAAATAAAAAGGACTGCATATGCAGTCCTTTTCCTTATTGTGATAGTATGTAATGACAAATCCTATTTGCACAAATATAGGGAATACCGCGGACTGCCAAATAAGCAGTGCTCCAAATCTTTGATCTGGTCAGCAATGCTATATGCAGAGCTATCCGCCCCTACAGTTTTTATTGCGTAAAGCACGGATGACCAATGGTCGTCCCTACAATGAGGTTATTTAATGTTATTTCGGATATTTGCGGGCGAGCGGAACTTGCCCCTACAATGGTTATTTTACAGTTACGGTGTATGCCTTTTCCATTTTAACCGATCCATAGAATAAACCTCCGCTTTCAAGCTCCTTATCTTCTGTCTCGATCTTCATATTATTGAATAAGACTTTACCGCCATATGATGATATATCAGTACATTCAGATACATCCGCTATGGGATATACGATGCCCATATCAGGTTTTATGCAGTAAACAGGTGATTCATAATCTCTGTATATACTGCAAAGGAACACAAATCCTCCGCTGTATACCGCCTTATCGCCCATGTCCTCTATGTCAAGTATGTAATGCTCCATTTTTTCCAGATCATACATATGAAGAAGGGTAAAATTCTTGACAATAAACATCTTATCGTCACCATAAACGATATCTCCGCCTATATAGGACAGTGACACGCGGTAATAATCACTTACCATATCAAGCTTTTGCGTATCCTCGGGAGCTACAAGATAAAATGGTACTCCATTGAAAACATCATTTGAAAATACCTCGCCGCCAAGATCGCCGGTTTTATTACTGATAAAGCGTTCGGAGTCCGCTTCATAATGCAGTGTCCCAGTAACTTTAAAGTCCATATCATACATGATTATCATAGGATAGCCATTGTCGTCATGTCTTACCATTATGGGGCTGTCAAAACTGCCGATCTCGTAAACGCTTTTTATATCGCCTGAATTAAGATCATAGGAATATATCTTTGAAGTCATATCATTGGTATTATATATCGAATAGAACATTTTTCCGTTCGCAAAAAAAGGTATATCCATTAAAACCTCGTCTATATTCTTTGATGACCAGCTGTATATCTCTTCGTTTTTGCCGCTGCTTTCGTCATATTGGAAAAGAGAAAAATCGAAACTTCTGGCAAAAGCAGCCCGATACTCAACGACTATATAGCATTTGCTGCCATATGTATAGCAGTTCCTTGCAGCACCTTTCTCTGCCCTATCCTTACATAAGGACCAATCGTATTCTAAATCGTCTGGAATACCGTTATCGTTGCTGTAATAGCTCTCAACATTCTCCGCTTTATTGCATATTGGGACTTTACTGCCGAAATCAAGTCCGCTTAGATCCACATAGCTGACCTCTACAGGCGGCTCTCTGTCGGGATATGAAAGGGATACTTCAATAGTCTTGAAATCATCTTCGCTCAATATACGATAAACTGTTGTGTTATCGCTGTTTATCGGTGTATCACCTGTATCTTCATTGACTGCCGTATCCGTTGGCTTGGGCTCTTCCTTTTTCTTTTTATCATCACTGCACGAAAAACAGCTTAATGCAAGCGCGGCAGCTGCAATTATACTTATCATCTTATTCATGCATTACCTCCTTGGTGTTTGTACTAATAGTGTATTTCAAAATCTGAAAAGATGATGTTTTTTTCGGGCGGCGGAACGCCGTCCCTACAATGCTATTTCGCTGTGACAGTATATACTCTTGTCATCTTATCCATATTATATGATATACTGCCGCTCGTTTCGTCTTTATATTCTTTCTTGTAATTACTGCACGAATTGAATGTAACAGTATCGCCAACGGTCTTTAGTCCGCAGTATAAATCATTATCAGTTATGACATATGCAATGCCTAACTCGGGAATAATGCAATATACAGGCATTTTATACTTTTCGTACCAGTTGCCTGTGAACACCATTCCGTTGCAGTATGTACACTCGCTTCCCATGCCTGTTACGTCAAGTATGTAGTGCTCCATTTTTTCAAGGTCGTACATATGGATACTGCCCTCATTTTTTATCAGGAATTTCTTATCATCGGCATAGATTATCGTTCCGCCTGTGTATGACAGCGATACATGGTAATATTGACATATCATGTCAAGCTTGCGCTTATCATGAGGCTTTACAAGATAATAGGGTACTCCGTTGAAGATATTATTTGTGTATACCTTGCCGCTCAGATCTTCATTCTTATCACTGATAAAGCGTTCGGAGTCCACCTCATAATGCAGTGTCTCAGTAACACTGTCTTTTATATTGTACACGACTATTGAAGGATATCCTTTGTCGTCATGACACATAATTGGACTGTTGTTCTCGTAAACGCTTTTTATATCGCCTGAAATAAGATCATAGGCATATACCTTTGAGCTATTATCATTGACATTATATACCGAATAGAACATCTTTCCGTTAGACAAAACAGGTGTTCCTTTGTAACTCTCGTTTATATCCTTTGATGACCAGCTGTATACCTCTTCATTCCTGCCGCTTTTTTCGTCGTAGCAAAACAGTGAGAAATCAAAGTCGCTCGTCAGAAAGCTCTTATATTCCACAACTATATAACACTTTCCGTCATACATACAGCAGCTGCTTGCAATGCCTTCCGCTTCTTCATTTATAAGTTTTTCCCAGTTGTATTCGATTTGACTTAAACTGAACATATCTTCATAATATGTCTTGGCATTTTCTTCGGTATTGCATACGGGCAGCTTTTTGCCGAAATCAAGTCCGCTTATATCCACACAGCTTACCTCTACAGGCAGTTCTCTGTCGGGATATAAAACGGATACATCAATGGTCTTGAACTCATCTTCGCTGTACTCACGGCAAACAGGCTCGGTAACGAGGGTATCTCCCGTATCTTCATTTACAGCGGTATCCTCTGGCTTGGGCTTTTCCTTGTCATCACAGGCTGTCAGCACTGACGATAGTGCAAATACTGCCGCAGCAAAGAGATATATGCGCTTATTCATTATTTTCCTCCTGTGTGAACCAGACTTTCACCTGATCGTAATCGTATTCTATATGTGTAACTCCCGGCTCTTCCATGACTTCATGCTCGCCCTTTTTTATGTTCATATTGAACCAAAGGCTGTTATCATAGCTGTCATAAAGGGACAGCCACATATACGCTTCATATTCCTGACTTGTTGAGCCAAATGAAGCAAGGTCAAAGGTAAGTCCTAATTCGGGCATGATATAATATATCTTGCCTGAACTGCCTGTGGGATATGCAACTATACCGTCCTTTGCATACTTGCAGTTGTCCGCGCCGAGACAGCTGTAGTCGATTATATAATGTGTGGAGCTTTCAAGGTCGAACACATGGACGAATGTAGTTTCTGCACCTGCTACCTGACTGCCCTGTCTTAAAGCAAGCTTTTTATCGCTTGCATAGAGTATATCACAGCCCGTAAGCCCTGTGGAGACCTTGTATTTTTCCGTGTATACGTTGTATTTACGAGAGTTTTCGGGCTTTTCCTTCCACGCGAAAAGCTCACCGTAGATAAACGGACAATCCTTGCTGGCTGAAATTGAACCATATACATTCGGATCATAATCCTCAAATGCGGAATATAGCTCGGTCCATGTCTTGCTCTTGAAATCGTATTCCTTTACTTTGACATCACAGCCTGTTATTATATAATAATTCTCGCCGTCATCTAAATAGGCATACTGCCCGCTGTCGGATTTATAGTCTTTTGGAACGTCCTCTGTATGGTTTATTGTCTCTCTTACCAACAGCCTGCCTGCGGAATTCCCCATAATTTGCGCATTGTACTTCTGGCTTTCCTCAGCCTCAAGAATATTCACAAGCTCTTTCTTTTCCTCGTCAAGATAGTAAAGACCTTTCTCTTTAGTGAGAACGTAAAGTACGCCGTTTATCCTGTAAAGCTGCCAGATAATAAGACTGTTTTCGGGGTCTGAATGGCGGAATATCTCCTCCTTTTCACCTGTAAGTCCGTCAACGCGGAATATGGCAGACTCATGATGACCGAGACAATTATTGTCGTATTCTACATCAATATAAAACGTATTATCGTCAATAAAGCAGTCATGTATAACGCCTTTCTGCGGCTCTGTACAGCTCTTTTCCCATTTCTCTCTGATAAATTTTTGGTATTCCTCATCTTCATAATCGGAATTATCTGTCCTGTACCTGTCACGGTACTTCTCATCTTTGCATGGCGGTATAAGGCTTCCGAAATCTATCTGTGAAAGATTAAGCATATGCGAAGTAAGCGGCGGCTCTTTGTTGGTAATATTAAGGTTTACCTCCACGGTTTTGAAACTGTCCTCCGAAAACTCCTTGTATTCGGTCTTTACAGGCTCGTCAAGGGCAGGCTCGTTTACGCCGTCCTCAATATTTACAGGCTTTTCCTCGGTCTTTTCCTTTTTCTTTTTATCCTCGCTGCACGAAAAACAGCTTAATATCAGCGCGGCTGCGGCAATTATACTGATGATCTTTTTCATATTTATCCCCCCTTAGTGGTTTATATAAATAAGTGTATCCTGTAGTAAGAAAAGGCGATGATTTTTATGTTAAAATAAAAAAATTTATATTCGCTGACAAAAATCTTCCATTTCTATTTTACAGGCAATATCACGCGATGTCAACACTTATTGGTATGTCAAGGTTATTTTTGTCGAACTGTGTCGAGACTTCATCAATTATCCCAAATCACCGCCATTTCACGAGGTCTTATTTATGATTTATCTGGAAATTTACCATTATTTGCTCTTGGATTTGCAATATCGCGTTATTTGTGTTATAATAAAACGATAATATATTTTTGTACATTGAAAGGGGTTTTAAAAATGGATCGAAATGTGTTTATTGAAAAGTTCAGCGGGAAGCTCCCTAAAAATATAAAGTCTGCTTCTCCTCAGCAGCTCCACGACGCTCTCGGCAAGACCGTTATGGAAATGTTCTCGGAACGCTGGAACGAAAGCCGTCAGCAGCACCTCTCAAAACGCCGTGCTGCGTATCTCTCAATGGAATTTCTCGTAGGACGCGCTGTATTCAATAATCTCCTTGTACTCGGCATCTATGACGATGTGGAAAAGGCTTTCGCAGAGCTTGGTCTTGACCTTTCTGCTCTCGAAGATATCGAGGACGCTGCCCTCGGCAACGGCGGTCTCGGCAGACTTGCTGCCTGCTTCCTCGACAGTGCCGCTTCACTCGCTCTTCCCCTTGACGGATACGGTATCCGCTATAAATACGGTCTCTTCAAGCAGTCTATCGTGGACGGCTATCAGAAAGAGGATATCGACGACTGGACTAAGTACGGCGACCCCTGGTCTGTACGCTGCGACGAGGACACTGTCCTTATCGAGTATAACGGTCAGACCGTAAAGGCTGTGCCTTATGATATGCCTGTTTTCGGCTTCGGTACTGAGAATGTGGGGACTCTCAGACTCTGGCAGGCTGAACCTGTAAAGGAATTCGATTTCGAGGTTTTCAATAATCAGGACTATCTTGAAGCTTCAAAGGAAAAGATATACGCTGAGGATATCTCCCGTGTACTCTATCCTAACGATGACACCGACGAAGGCAAGAAGCTCCGCCTTAAACAGCAGTATTTCTTCAGCTGTGCTTCTCTTACAGATATAATCAGGAAGCACAAGGCTCGCTTCGGTACTCTTGATAATCTTGCTGACTATATCTCAGTACAGCTCAATGACACCCACCCTGTTATATCTATCCCCGAGCTTATCCGCCAGCTGGTGGACAACGAGGGCTACACCTTTGAAACTGCCCTTGATATGGCTAAGAGGATATTCAATTATACTAACCATACCGTTATGCAGGAGGCTCTGGAAAAGTGGCGCACCGACCTCGTTGAAGAGCTTCTGCCCCGCATCTACGCTATAATCATTCAGATAAATGAGGCTCTCATTGCGGATATGTACGCCGCAGATGTGCCTAAGGACAAGATAAACCGCATAAAGATTATAAAGGGCAGCCTTATCCATATGGCTGACATGGCTTGCTATGCTTCAAGCCATATAAACGGAGTTGCTGAGATACACACTCAGATACTCAAAGACTCTGTGCTTGCGGATTGGTTCAGCCTTTATCCCGAGCGTTTCCGCAACGAGACAAACGGCATAACTCAGCGTCGCTGGATAGCTCTCTGCAATAAGGAGCTCTCCGCGCTCATTACCGAGCTTATAGGCGATAACAGCTGGATAAACGACCTTGACAAGCTCAAGGAGCTTGCTAAGTACGCTGATGACGAGAATGTGCTCCGCCGCTTCATCGACATTAAGCAGGGCAAGAAAAAACAGCTTGCCGACTTCATAAAGGCTCACGATGATATCGACACTGACCCGAATTTCGTATTCGATATACAGATAAAGCGTCTCCACGAGTATAAGAGACAGCTCCTCAATGCTTTCTCTATCCTGTGGATATACTACGGCATAAAGGACGGCAGCATCACAGACTTTACTCCTACTGCTTTCATATTCGGAGCTAAGTCTGCTCCGGGATACCGCCGTGCAAAGGCTATTATCAAGTTCATCAACGAGGTGGGCAGGATAGTTTCCTCCGATCCAGATACACGCGACCTTATAAAGGTCATCTTCGTACAGAACTACAATGTTTCCTACGCTGAAAAGCTTGTTGCAGGTGCTGATATCTCAGAGCAGATATCCACAGCAGGTACTGAAGCAAGCGGCACGGGCAATATGAAGCTCATGCTCAACGGTGCTGTGACTCTCGGTACTTACGATGGTGCTAACATCGAGATAGTACAGGAGGCAGGCGAGGACAACAACTATATCTTCGGCGCAAGAGTCGAGGATCTGGAAAAGATAGTGCCCGAATACGACAGCAGAAAGATATTCGCTGACGATGCTATGATAAGAAAGGTAGTATCCTCACTAATCGACGGAAGCGTTTCCGACGGCGGCAGCGGCGATTTCCGCGAGCTTTATACCGCACTCCTTGACGGTGCGAGCTGGCACGCTCCCGACCATTACTACCTCCTCGGCGATATGAGGAGCTATGTTGAGACAAAGCTACGCTGCATAAGCGATTACCGCTCTGATCGCCTTGCCTTTGCAAGAAAGCAGTGGCTCAATATGTGCAATGCGGGCAAATTCAGCTCTGACAGAACTATCGCAGATTACGCAGAAAATATCTGGAACATCAAATAATACTTTTATTTCGCTTTCCCGAAGGGCGGTGAACCTTTGAACCGACTTATTGACAAGCTGGCTATAGTCCTTATATGCCTTATGAGCATTGTTATGTCCGACAGCTTTACAGCTCCTGTCATCGTTACACTTGCAACGCTTACCGTATCAGCTGCTGTACAGCTGATGACAGGTTCTGTCCTTGCGGCTGTCCTCATAGCTTCATGCTCGCTGCTGTGCGGAGTTTTTCCGCTTATGCTGTGTTCGCTCCCTTTGCTGCTATATGACGCGCTGTGGGAGAAGAAATGGTGGCTCACAGTTCCTGCCTTGACTGTACTGACAAAGCTTAATATGCTCAGTGCAGAACAGCTCATACTCACAGGTGCTGCCTTTGCGGTAACTATCATAATCTACAAAAGAGTTTCAAATCTTGAAGAAACTGTATCTGTCCTGACGTCTCTCCGCGATGAAGTCGCAGGAAAGAACAGACAGCTTGCGGAACAAAATCTGCGCCTTGCTGCCGCTCAGGACAACGAGATACACCTCGCCACCATGAAAGAGCGAAACCGCATCGCCCGTGAGATACACGACAACGTGGGACATATGCTCACACGTTCACTTCTGCAATCGGGTGCTCTCATAGTAATAAACAAGGACGAACAGCTGAAAGAACCGCTGGAAAGCCTTAAAACTACTCTTGACAGTGCCATGACCAGCATACGCGAAAGCGTTCACGACCTTCACGACGACTCTATAGACCTGAAAAAAGTCTTAGAGGACAGTATAAGCACAGTTGACAGCAGGTTCAAGGTCACACTGGACTGCGATGTAAGCGAAAATATCGCAGGAAATATCAAGCTGTGCATCATCGGCGTGGTAAAGGAAGGACTTTCCAACGCCGTTAAACATTCAAAAGGGGATAGAATAAACATCATTATACGTGAGCACCCTGCCTTCTATCAGCTCATGCTGGAGGACAACGGCTGCTGCACCGAAATAAAAGAAAGCGGCATAGGTCTGAAAAATATGTCCGACCGCGCTGCCGCTCTTAAAGGCACGATATCCTTTACGCCCTCGCAGGAAGGCTTTAAGATATTCATGTCTCTGCCTAAATCCTAATAAACATAATAAACGTCATACCCAGCGATTCATTATCCCATAGGAGATCTTAAAATGAGTACTGAAACTTTAATGAAATACAATTCACCTGCAGAGAGCTTCTCTGAGGCTCTCCCTATCGGAAACGGACGTATAGGCGCAATGATATACGGAACACCTGCCGATGAGAGTATCGTTATCAACGAGGACTCTGTATGGTCAGGCGGTCTGCGTCACAGAATAAACCCTGTGGCAAAGGAAGGCTTCGCAGAAGTGCGTCAGCTCCTTAAAGAGGGCAGGCTCTCCGAAGCAGAAGATACTGCTTTCAGTAAAATGCAGGGCGTTACTCCGAATATGCGCCGCTATATGCCGCTCGGCGAACTGGAGCTGGAGCTCCATCTCGACGGAAAAGCCCGTGAATACTCCCGCAGTCTCGATATCGGAAGCGCAGTCGCTGATGCTTCCTTTACCGTGAACGGCGTAACATATACAAAAGAATACTTTGTATCCGCTCCCGACGAAGTTATGGTAATGCGCATATCCGCGTCAGAGCCTGCTTCTGTCTCTCTTTCGTGCTGCATAGGCGGCCGTGACGACTATTATGACGACAACCGCCCATGCGGTGAGAACATGATACTCTTCAACGGCGGCAGCGGCAGCAAAAACGGCATATTCTTCGCTGCCTGTCTCGGTGCTTCTTCAAAGGGCGGCGAGCTTACAACAGTGGGAAACAGGATATGCGTGAATAATGCCGACGAGGTAATGATAGTTCTCTCGGTAAGAACAAGCTTTTACAGCGAAATGTATGAGGAATCCGCTCAGGTGGATACGGAAATGGCTTTGCAGTGCGAATATGACGAGCTCTACTACCGCCATGTAAACGACTACAGAGAGATATTCGACCGCGTTGAGCTCTCTCTCAACGATAACAGCGAGGAAGAGGACCTTGCTCTCATGAATACAGACGAGCGTATCGACCGACTTAAAGGCGATGAGCTTGACAATACCGAATGTGAAAGACTTATCCATGACAATAAGCTCATCGAGCTTTACTTCAATTTCGGAAGATACCTCATGATATCATGCAGCCGCCCGGGCACTCAGCCTGCCAATTTACACGGCTTGTGGAATGACCAGATGTCATCGCCCTCAGGCAGCCGCTATGAGCTCAATATCAATACGGAAATGAGCTACTGGATAGCCGAAAGCTGCAACCTCTCCGAGTGCCACCTGCCTCTCTTTGACCTTATGGAGCGCATCTGCGGCAACGGAAGAGTCACTGCAAAGGAAATGTACGGCATACACAAGGGCTTCGTATGCCATAATTCTACTGATATATGGGGAGATACCGTGCCTCAGGACGAGTGCAGGACTTCCAGCATATGGCCTATGGGCGGTGCATGGCTGGCTCTCCATATCTACGAACACTATGAATACACCCTCGACAAGGAATTCCTTGAGGAGAAATACCATATTTTAAAGGAAGCTGCCGAGTTCTTTACAGAATATCTCACAGATGACGGAAAGGGCAAGCTGGTAACAGGTCCGTCCGTATCTCCCGAAAACGAATATATCGATGAAAACGGCGTGAAAGCAAGCCTTTGTATGGGACCTGCTATTGATATGCAGATAATCACCGTACTTTTTGCCGATGTCATCAATGCTGCCCATATTCTCGGAAAGGACAGCGAATTTGCGGAAAAACTCAGCAATATGATGCAGAAGCTCCCCCTTCCGCAGGTGGGCAAGTACGGACAGATTATGGAATGGGCAGAGGACTATGACGAGTCTGATATCGGTCACAAGCATATCTCTCAGCTCTTCGCTCTCCACCCTGCCGACCTTATCAATCCCTACAGAACTCCAAAGCTTGCGGACGCTGCAAGAGCTACACTTGTCCGCAGACTTATCAACGGCGGCGGCAAAAAGGGCTGGAGCTGCGCTTGGATAACCAATATGTGGGCAAGACTCTATGACAGCCGTATGGTATACGAAAACCTCAAACGCCTGCTCTCACACTCTACTAACCCTAATATGACAAATTCAGAGCATAATTTCCAGATAGATGCCAATTTCGGCGGTACTGCCGCTATCGCTGAGGCTCTTTTACAGAGCTGCGGCGGCGAGATAGACCTGCTCCCTGCAATTCCCGATGAATGGAAGAGCGGTTACGTTAAGGGTCTCAAAGCAAAGGGCGGATATACCTTTGACATCTACTGGATAGAGAACAAGCTCACTACAGCCGATATATATTCCGAGGCTGACGGAGAGATGCATCTCCGCGCAAACTGCGTTGCAAGCATTACCTGTGACGGTATATCTGTAAATTCACGTATCGAGGACGGCGTTATCATCTTCAATACAGAAAAGGGCAAGAAATATACTGTCAAAGCCTGATACCCTTAGGAGGAATAAATGGATATTCGCAAGATAGCTGCTGTTGCCGTTGCTATAGGAGCAGGTGCTTCTATTTTTGCGGCTTGCAGCAACAGCAAAAAACCTATTACATCCTCTGTGCCTATCATAGAGGAAACTACTGCAAAAAGTACTGCGGAAGCCACTACGACAGAGCCTGTTGAGACATTCCCCGATTATCCCGTTACTTTCCCTGAAATAGAGAAAAAACAGTCGGGCAACCTCTACGAAGCCGAAAAAGCCGAGCTCAAGGGCGGTGCTGCTGTAGATACAAACAAGCCCGAATTCAGCGGTGACGGTTATGTTACCAAATTCGGAAACGAAGGCAAGGCTTCTGTGGCTTTTGAGATAGATGTCCCAAGTAACCAGCACTATGACCTTTCATTCAATATACTGTCCGAAAAGGCTGTAAACTGCCGCTTAAAGCTTGGCGACGAACAGCTTACAGTATTCAAAACTACCGACAATAATCAGTTTACATATATCACCGTATACGGAGTTTTCCTCACAAAAGGCAAGCAGAAGCTTGAAATTACTCCCGAAAACGGCGAAATGTGTCTCGATTATCTGAAAATAGAAAATAATACCTCCCTCAGCGACATAAGCTATGACGCTAAAGGGGAGCTGGTAAACAAAAATGCAGCAAAGTCGGCAAAGGAGCTTATGAGCTTCCTTTCCGAAAACTACGGAAAATACATGATAACAGGTCAGTACGCTTACGGCGGAGATAATTCCGAGCTTGACCTTATCTACCGTACTACAGGTAAATACCCTGTTATACGCTGCTCAAACTTTGAAGTCTCTCACGGTGATCTTGACGAGAGCTTCAGGGAAGTGGATGCTGCTGCCGAGTGGTACTTGAACGGCGGCATCTCCTGCGTAAGCTGGTACTGGAAGTCACCTTCCGACAAGAAAAGTGCTATGACCGCAGATGATACTGACTTTGACCTTTCAAAAGCCGTTACCGAGGAAAAAATCGCAGAGCTCACCGAGGAAGAGCTTCGTGAGCTTTACAGCAAGGGAAATATTTCCAAGGAATGTTACGGGCTCATACTGGATATAGATAATATGGCAGGTCAGCTCACTTCACTGAAAAACAGGGGAGTTCCTGTACTGTGGAGACCGCTGCCAGAGGGCTACGGTGACTGGTACTGGTGGGGCGCAAAAGGTCCTGACGCTTACAAGTGGCTGTGGAACCTGCTCTACGAACGCCTGACCAAGTATTTCGAGCTGGACAACCTTATCTGGATATGGAACGGTCAGAGCGATACTACCCTCGTTGACAGACGTACTTTCGATATCGCTGCCGTTGACCTTTACGTCAAGAACGAAAAGGACTATGGAAACAGATTTTATGAGGAATTCGCCGCTGTTCAGAAATTCGTGGGCAGCGACAAGCTCATCGCTATAAGCGAGTGCGGAAGTATCCCCGATATAGACGCAGCTTTCCGTGATAATGCCGTATGGTCGTTCTTCAGCGTATGGTACGGAAAGTACATACAGAACGAAAAAGGCGAATACAGTGAGGAATTCACTAGCAAGGACGCTATGATAAGAGCGTATAACTCCGATGGTGCTATGACTCTTGATGAATACCGCAAGCTCAGAGGTATTGAGCCTCCCGAAGCTGATAATGATACCGAAGAAGAAACTGCTTCTGCAACCGACTAAAAGGAGGTTTTAAATGGACGGAGAGTTTCATCCAAAAAGACCGCTCTCTGCGGCACAGGACGAGATACTTGTAAAAACGCTCCATGAGGTCGAAAGAAACGACCACAGAGCCATAAGCTTCAAGCTATGGGATACTCTCGTCATTACTCCCTTTTCCAGACCTGAGGATATGTTTCTCTTCATGGAGGAGGATTTCGCGCTGCTGACTACCTCAGACAAGTCCTTTACTCAGCTTCGTATGGAAGCTCAGAAGGCGGCTGAGAAGAAATACGGTGCAAAGGGCAACGTTACTCTTGAAAAGATATACAATATCTTTACTAAAATGAGCGGCATCACTCCCACGGGCAGGGAAAGGCTTATGACAAGGGAGTGTGACCTTATAGAGCATTTCGCTTTTCCGCGAAAAATAGGAAAGCTTCTCTTCGATAAAGCTAAGGACTGCAAAAACAAGATAATCGTTACTTCTGCATCTTATTATCCCCGCGATGTTGTGGTCAAGGTACTCTGCAACTGCGGCTACGGCGGATATGACTCGGTAATAATCCCGTCGGAACAGAATATACCCGATTCGGCAGAAACAGGTTATCTTGATGTTGTTATAAAAAAATCAGGCGTTGAAGCAAGCAATATCCTCCATATCGGCGGAGACTTCTCAAAAGATGTTGAAGCCGCTATAGTCAGAGGTATGAAGGCTGTTATGCTGCAATCAGTTCAGCCCCTTATGATAAAATCGGGACGACTCCGCGGATTTATCGAGGAAAAGCTCATATTCGATATCGACAGCGAAAAATGCATGGCTTTAAGGTCCGCTTTCGCACTTTATGCGGCTTACGGCTTCGATGTTCCGCAGAATAAAAAGCCTACCAGCGACTTCTGCCTCGATGAATACATGATAGGCTTTATGATACTCGGTCCGCTTTCACTCATCGAGGATTTTGAACCAGAGACCGAGATGCAGAAGTCTCTAATAGAGGCAATGGAAAAAAATCAGAAGATAACCGACGGAAGAGACGATTTCAAGGATATGCTGTACTTCCATTTCGGGGATTTTATCGGGAAATACGGCAGCGAAGGCTGTCGGCTGCCGCTGGAATTCCTCGAAAATCACAGCTATATCGGCGACAGGAATATTATTTTCCCGCTTCTTTCGGATAAAGAAAAGAAAAATTGGGGCAAGGCTGCAAGTGAACCGAAACTTGCCACTGTCCGCATGGAAAAAGTCAAGAAAACCCCTCTTCAGAAGCTTGCCGACAAGCTTTTCCCCGAGGGTACTAACGTAAGAGAAATGTCAGAAGCAGTTCTGCACAGAAAAAAGCGGAAGTAATACATCTTTTCACCTTCTTTCCGTCTTTTGTGACAACCTTTTCCGACGGTGTTTTTTACCGTCTCGCTGTTGATACATTTTCCGAACAAATGCTACCAGATCCCTTAAAATAAACCGTTGCAGCTCCTTTTGTGATATGATATCATTAATAAGCGGTCGAAAACCGCTGAACAAGAGGAGGTATAAATCATGAATAACAAGGTAAAAGTACTTATCGGTGACGATTCTGCCGAGACAGGCGTGAGCATAGCAAATAAGCTCCGCGAAAAGGGAATGTATGCGTATACAAGACGTAATGACTGCGGCATCATACTGGAGTCTATCAAAAAAGATCCACCCGATGTTGCTGTAATGGACATATCCTCTCAGAACGGCGATGTTATTACCGTTATGAGAGCTGTTAAGGAAATGGGCATTAAACCCCCTGTATTCATCATAACGTCTGCTTACGACAACGAGTTCATCGAAAGACAGGTGACAGAAAACGGTGCTTCTAAATTTCTGCTGCGTCCGTGCAGTGCAGATGATCTTTGCAGTGCTATAAACTCTTCACTGGGTGACAGAGTCAACAGCTTCAGCGATGACATGGAAGTAGTAGTTACGGACATGATACATCAGCTTGGAGTTCCTGCACATATCAAAGGCTATCACTACCTCAGGACTGCTATACTCTATTCTATCAAGGACAAAACTCTCCTTGACAGCGTTACAAAGCTCCTGTATCCCACTGTGGCAGGTATCTACGATACCACCTCATCACGAGTTGAACGTGCTATCCGCCACGCTATCGAGATTGCATGGGACAGAGGAAATGTTGACACTCTAAACTCTTTTTTCGGCTACACCGTTGATACGGGCAAAGGTAAACCTACTAATTCGGAATTTATCGCGCTTATTACGGATAAGCTGCGTCTGCGATATAAAAGTACGCTGAAAGCTTTCTAATATATCATAAGCCGCGGTGATACCGAATAAAATATATTACAGTAAAGGAGAATCACCATGGCTTTTAAAAAAATCGACATAAGCGAGCTTTCTTTCAATCCTTTTGACAAGATCGGCAAGCAGTGGATGCTTCTGACAGGCGGAAACAAGGAAAGCTTCAACACGATGACTGCTTCATGGGGACAAATAGGCGTTCTCTGGAACAAAAATGTCCTCACCTGCTACATCAGACCTACACGTTATACCTATGGATTTGTTGAGAAAAACGAATGTTATACCGCTTCATTCTTAGGTGAGGAGTTCAGAAAGGCACTTTCCTTCTGCGGCTCTCATTCGGGCAGAGACTGCGATAAGGCTAAGGAAGCAGGTCTTACTCCTGCTGAGATAGACGGCTGTATGACTTTCGAGGAAGCCGAGCTCGTACTCGTCTGCCGTAAGCTTTACAGCTATGACTTACAGGAAAGCGGTTTCCTCACAGATGACGGTATCCCTGAAAAATTCTTTAACGGTGACGCTTATCACCGTGCATATATCTCCGAGATCGTAGGAGTATATGTAAAGGAATGATCACTCTTGATTAGCTATTGCTTTTATCGGTAAGCAATCTAATATTATTATTAAAGAAAAGGGGGATATGCAATGAACGATGATATCCTCAAAAACGTTGCATTAAAACACAGAGTTTCTAAAGATGAAGTAATTGAAGAGATAAACAGATCTATTCTTGAAGCCTGCAAAAATCCCGATGCTCCTATCAATAAAATAGGCGCAGGTGACGTTCCGACAGCCGATGAGGTCATTGCGTACGCCCTTAAAATGCTTTCAGCTTCTAATATGAACTGAAAAAATCCCCTTACAAATACTGTAAGGGGGTTATTTTTTAGATAACTACTCACTATTCACTACTGATAAAAACAGCCCCTTGCAGACCGTGAGTTGTCCGCAAGGGGTTCGATTTCTTATATGATCAAAAAAGACCTATTATTCAGCAGCATTGAGCTTCTTAGCGAGCTGAGACTTCTTTCTTGCAGCCTTATTCTTGTGCATAAGACCCTTTGCGCAAGCCTGATCAACTCTCTTGATAGCAACCTTGATTGCCTCTGCCTTGTCAGCAGCACCTGTTGCTACAGCTGCGTCAGCCTTCTTGAGAACTGTCTTGAGATTTGACTTTCTTGCCTTGTTAGCAGCAGCCTTTGTTGCGTTAACCTTTACTCTCTTCTTAGCAGACTTAATGTTTGGCATTTTGTTACACCTCCTTGAATTATGCAGGCGGAATAATCGTCCGCATTTTACAGATAATAGGAGCAAACACGGGTTCGTTCACTCCCGACAGCTGCAACGCACAGCTGCCATACTGAGACAAATATAATTATAACATTTTTCCACATTGTTTTCAATATCTAAAAGTGAAATAATAGTGATAAATTTTTTCCACAATTAAAGCAAAATGCACAATATGGAGGAATATATGGTTTTTCGCACCGATCTTGCACTGGAAAGCATCTCCTGTGACCAACTACCTGACAGCGTTCACATCTCAACAAGAGGAAAGTCTTTCAGCATTACCGAGATAATCATTGACGATGACAGCTGCCTTTCCACTATCGGCAAGGGCAAGGGACGCTATATCACCCTTGAGGGCGGCAGTCTCAGCCGATTTTCCGACGATTACAAGCTCATGGCTCAGGAGCTTGCTGACGAGCTGTCGAGGCTTCTCCCTGATGGTGATGTGCTCGTTGCCGGGCTTGGAAATAACGATATAACTCCTGATGCTATAGGTCCGCAGACAGCCGCAAAAGTACTTGCTACGCGGCATCTCGGCGGTGAGCTTGATGCAGATGAGGAGATGTTCCTGACCTCGCTGCGCAATGTCAGTACATTCTCTGGCGGTGTCATGGGACAGACAGGCATAGAGACAGCAGAGATAGTACGCGCTGTAGCTGCCGAAATAAAGCCAAAAGCAATAATTGCCGTGGACGCCCTCGCCTGCAATGACATCAGCCGTCTGGGGACTACCATACAGCTTACGGATACGGGGATATCCCCCGGGAGCGGCGTTTCAAATCAGCGTATGGAGCTTTCGGAAAAGCTTTTCGGCATACCCGTTATCGCCGTGGGAGTCCCCACAGTCGTGGATATGCACACTATCGTCCGAAGTCTCACAGGGAAAAGCATAAACAGGGATCTGCCAAATATAATGGTAACTCCCCGTGACATCGACCGCCTTACCGAACGTGCTTCACAACTCCTTGCTTTCGGTATAAACCTCGCTTTGCATCCAACTCTTACCTTTGAGGACGTAAGAGGGCTGTTTTAGATTAGCCTTTAGCCTTTAGCCATTAGCCGTTAGCTTGTAGGGGCTGCCAGCCCTTAAAATGAAAAGTGCCGTAAGCGATGTACGACTGTCGGTCTTAATTGGAGTGAGCGAGCTTGCAAGCGTCAACGTTGTTAGCCAGCGCGGGCTCCGCGCCTACCACATGAATTCTATGTCGGGGGCTTTTACCATGTTTATCTCTGGCTCAGGCTGGGAGAGCTGCTGCTCTTTTTCCTCTTTTAGTATTGCTTTGGCAAGCTCCTCTATTTCAACAATTTCATGGAAGTAATCGTTAAGCGGCTGGACTGCTTTGAACACCTCGGCGGTATGCTCCGCTATTTTACGGCTGAAAAGCTCCTCGGGATCGCTTACCTTCGTGTACACGCTGAGTCCCTTTTTTACAAAATATTCCTCAAGCTCGGGATTAGGACAGGGCTTTTTGCGCTTGTATTCGTCACCGCCTACCGTGAGTCCGTAGTTTTCAACAAGTTCTGATATCATGTTGAGAAATGGCTCTGAGTCCTCTGCAAGCTGACTGCGGAAACGCTCCATAACTGCGGCTTCGGGTTTGGATATGCGGAAGCCGAACTCCGCACCCTCTGGGGAGAGTTCAAAATACAGCGTGGGAGTCTTGTTCCAGTACCACGCATCGTAGCGGACATATATCCACATAGTATCGCGGTAATGTAGATAGGGCGCGAAATTCTCGTCGCGGTATATCCTGCCCACCTTGTACATCATGCCGTCAATATAGGCAAATGGCGCAAAAAGCTCCTCGCCCAGAGCCTTCATGGGCTCGAATATCTTCTCGGTATATATCTTCTTGCGCGGCTCGAACCAGTCCTTATTGTTGTTATGCCTTATGCCAAGGAGGAACTCCAACGCCTCCTGTGAAAATCCTTCAAACATTGTATCACCTTTCAATTTCAGAACTGTTTTTATTTTATCACAAGCTGTGACATAATTCAAGCAGAAACAACTTTTAACCAAAAAATTACAGCAATATAGTCCTAATTATATTTCACACACGGGTGGAAAAGTTTTCAACATGGTGTTGAATTGAGTGTGGAGTCATATGTTCGATTGTTGATAACTCTGTTGAAAAGGTGGAAAACAACGTAAAATACACTTTCTGGAAGTGCGGAAAAGTTGAAAACCCTGTGGATAATCAGGGAAAAAGAGTAAACAATAAAAATAAGTTGTGGAAAACGTCTCCACAACAATACTCTGTAAAGGATATGATTTGTATGAAAAAGCTTTTAGCAATATGCTCCATATTTTTTACCGTTTGTGCAACTCTTACAGGCTGCGGCGATAACAACGACGGCCATTATACAGATGACGGAAACGGCACTGTAATTACTGACGGCACGACTGATAAAACCTATGAAAGCACTACCGACAGGAAAGATGACGACAGTATCCGTGACCGCGTTGACGATGCCGCAGACGGTGTCGGTGACGCAGGCAAGGACATCGTTGACGGCGTGGGAGATGCCGGCAAAGATGTGATAGACGGAGCTCAGAACGCTGTTGATGACGTTATCGACGGTCTCGACGGCGACAAGGAACATGACGAAAAAACTACCACAACTGACAAAAAAGACAGATAAACAAAGGCGGACAATAAGTCCGCCTTTTTAATTCATAATTCATAATGCGTAATTGTAGGAGCGCGCATTGCGTGTCCGCAAATATATAACATAAATTAAGGAACGGACGACCAATGGTCGTCCCTACAATTCGTTTCATGTTATTTGTATCGTAAGGCAAAACGAGCGCACAGTGTGCGCCCGTACATTTTCAACAGCAAAGCTCTGCAATAGATTCTGCCATTATTTCTGCATTCTTCAGCAGGTTAGCCACCGTAATAAACTCATCGGGACTGTGCATATGACCGTCCTCGTTGGGGAACTCCGCACCGAAAGCAACTCCGCCCTCTATCTCGTGGACGTAAGTACCGCCGCCGATAGCGATACAGCGTCCCTTATCACCTGTGACTCTCTCGTAAGTTTTCAACAATGTCTGTACAAATGTTGAATTCTCATCAGTGCAGTGGGGCTCAACTCCCTCGCAGGAGTCAACAGTAAAGCCTGCACTTTCAAGTGCATCGCAGATAATACCGCCTATCTCAGCCTTTTTGCGGTCAAGTGGGAAACGAATGTCGATACCGCCGTAGATCCTGCCGTTTTCAGTGTTCAGCATGGACAGTACACAGGTCATATCACCCGATATTTCGTCACGGAAGCCAAGTCCGCAGTTTTTGCCGTTGAACTCGCCGTGTGGGAAAAGCTCAGCCAGTCCGCAGAGTAGCATATTCTCGCCGCTGTAGCTGTCAAGGAACTGAGTTATAGCGTTCTCGCCCTTTTCGGGAGTGGAAGCATGAGCCGAAACGCCCTCATAAACGGCTTCAACAGGCTCGCCCTCGTCACTGTCCATTGTTACCGTGCAGAACTGCGGAACTGCATTTATGACCGTTCCTGCCTGTATTTCCAGTATTTCCTCATCATCGAAATCCGATGAGAAATACACTCTCAGCATACCCTTTTCCGCGTTGATAAGTGGGTAATCGCCGTCTGGAGTGAACACCATTGGCGGCAATTCGCGCTTTTGGCGGTAGTAAGCAAGGTCCGCAGAACCGTTCTCCTCGTTAGTTCCGAAAATAAGACGTATGCCCTTTTTCAGCGGCAGTCCTAACTCTTTTACAGCTCTTGCAGCGAAAAATGCGGCTACAGCAGGTCCTTTATCGTCAATAGCTCCGCGTCCCACAAGCTTATCCGTATCGGGCTCATAGCGCAGCACGAAGGGATCTGTTGTCCAGCCCGAACCTACGGGAACTACGTCAAGATGTGCAAGTACTGCAAGCTCAGCAGGAAGATCGTTTATATCCGCCGAGCCTGCGTAGTTTTCAACATTATCAACTTTAAAACCTGCCTCCTCACACTTTTTCAGCATGACTTCAAGTGCACGGGCAGGCTCTCTGCCGAAAGGAGCTCCCTCCTCGGCTTTTCCCTGTATACTGGGTATAGCAACGAGCTCTGCCAGCAGGTCTATCATTTCCTGTTTATGGGCTTCAAGGTATTTTCTTATTTCAGTCATTTTTGCCTCCGTAAAACTAAATAATACAAAAAACCGCAGTAAAAATACTGCGGTAATTTGCCTGTACACAACATCTCCCGACGGTGTGTACCAAGAAAGAAAGGATAAATATGAAAAGAATTAATCAGTTAACAATAGCCTTTTCAGTTTCCTTATCGAAGATATGGATTCTGTTAGGATCAATAGCAACCTTGATATCGTCACCAGGTCTTGCTGTTGATCTTGGGCTAACTCGTGCTGTGAGCGGAATACCCTCGCAAAGGAGATAGAGGTATGTCTCAGCACCCATCATTTCTGTAATTTCAACGTTTGCGTCGATAACGCCTGTTGAAGCATTTGAGAGATACATCTCTTCGTCGTGAATAGACTCAGGACGAACACCGAGAGTGATCTCCTTACCTACATAGTTGTTAAGCTCTTCGTTAACCTTTGACTCAGGAACAATGATCTGATATCTGTTTCCTCTGCCGTTTGAAGCACCGAATTCAACGATATACTGACCATACTCTTCCTTGAGCTCTGCGTCGATGAAGTTCATCTGAGGTGAGCCGAGGAAGCCTGCAACGAACTTGTTTACAGGATTCTCATAGAGGTTCTGAGGTGTATCGATCTGCTGAACGAAACCGTCCTTCATACATACGATTCTGTCACCCATTGTCATAGCCTCTGTCTGGTCATGAGTTACGTAGATGAATGTTGTACCGAGCTTCTTGTGGATCTTAGCGATCTCGGTTCTCATCTGAGCACGGAGCTTAGCATCGAGGTTTGAAAGAGGCTCGTCGAGAAGGAATACCTTAGGTGAACGAACGATAGCACGACCGAGAGCAACTCTCTGTCTCTGACCACCTGACATAGCCTTTGGCTTTCTGTCGAGAAGGTGTGTAAGGTCGAGTATCTTAGCAGCTTCATTAACCTTTCTCTCAATCTCAGGTCTTGGAACCTTACGGAGCTTAAGGCCGAATGCCATGTTATCAAATACTGTCATATGTGGATAGAGAGCGTAGTTCTGGAAAACCATTGCAATATCTCTGTCCTTAGGTGCGATATCGTTTACGAGACGATCGCCTATATAAAGTTCACCCTCTGAGATCTCTTCAAGACCAGCGATCATACGAAGAGTTGTTGACTTACCGCAGCCTGACGGTCCAACAAGAACGATGAACTCCTTATCTCTTATCTCTAAATTAACATCTGAAACAGCAACAACGCCGCCCGGATATTTCTTATAAATGCCTTTAAGTGTTAAGCCTGCCATTTAATCCAGTCCTCCAGTTCAAAATATAATGCCGATTATTTTATTCCATTATCAGCTATGATAATATAATATCACATTTTTCATAACATTTCAAGTTGCTAAATCGCCAAACTTACAAAAGGTTGTTTATTAGATTTGCCGAAAAAACAGGCGAATATCGGGCACAAAAAGCCTCAAAATCCTGCTCTCTGAACAAGTTTTCAACATCTTTGTGCAATAATTCCATACACTCTCCTATTGCCAGTTTTTCGGGCAGAACCAATGCTCCGAGAGAAACTCTCATAAGCAGCTCTACATGATTACCCACAGCGGCGAACATTCTTTTGACCTGATGATATTTTCCCTCGTTTAATTCAACAAAAGCCAGTCTATCGGTATTTTCGGCTTTTTTTACCCTTGCGGGGAGACAAGTCTCACCGTCCGCTAAAACTATGCCGTTTTCAAATTTGTTAATATAATTATTCTCAAATGGTCTGGCAAGTTTCACAATATAAATTTTGGGTATATGGTGTTTCGGAGATAACAAATTGTGCGCCAGTTCGCCGTCATCGGTTATGAGCAGAGCACCTATAGAATCCTTGTCGAGCCTTCCTGCAGGGAACATACCCTTTGTGCGAATTTCAGGGGGGAGCAGCTTCAGTACCGTATCGCCGTCCTTGTCGTCAGTCGAGCATACATAGCCCTGGGGCTTGTTGAGGAGTATATACTTATAGCGCGAGCTTCCTATCTTCTGTCCGCATACCGTTACCTCTGCCGACTCGGTATCTATCTTGGTATCAGACTTTTTCACAACGACACCGCCGAGACATATCTTACCCTTAGAGGCAAGCTCCTTTATCTGACTTCTTGTGTATTCAGTTCTTTCGGAAATGAATTTGTCCAGCCTTATCTGTGCCATTGTTCCTCCTGTGGGCATATATGCCTTTATTTATGAATAAGATGTACTGATGCGCCTTACATTCCATAACAGAAACGGAGTTGTCTCACATGAAAAAATTCACTATCATGGTATTTGCCGCAGCCGCTTTTGCTCTTGCATCATGCGGAAAAAAAGAAGATATCCCCACACAGCTTCCTAAAGCCGCAGACGTTTCTCAACGCATAGATTATTTTGCTTCTCACGGCTGGGAAGTGGAAGAGATATCCGAAAAAGATATTCTTATCCCTATTGAGTTTTCGGATATTTACGAGGAATATGCCGAAATGCAGGACAAACAGGGTCTGCCTCTGCGGAAATACTCGGGCAGGAGCGCAAAGCTTTATACCTATGAGGTAAAGAATTACAGCCCTCAGAATATGAAAATGCTTGCAGAATTACTGGTCTGCGATGATACTGCTGTTGCCTCAATGGTCTACAGTGAGGACGGCGGCAGTATAAAAATGCCTGTCAGCTGACTCAGAATACGTTGAAAAGACTTCCAACGAATGGGAGTCTGTATGCCTTGCCCTTTAAGCTTCCGAGAATGAATGCAAAGTCTATGGCAAGTATAGCTATGGGGAAGATTATTCTCCATACGATAAAACCGATCACAGGTATTATTCCGATTATACCGCAGATGATCGAAAGTGCAATAAGAGTTATGAGCCATATAAAGCTCTGATTTGCATGAAATTTGCAGTATGCGGAATTGTTGTCGCTGACATAGGGCATGAAGAAAAGGAAAGGAAGAAGATACGCAAAAATAGCAAATACGCTGTTCTTGTTTATATCCTTGTCATCAAAAGTCCTTTCAGTATCAAGATCATTGAACTGTTCGAGTATGTTTTCAAGCTGGTCCATACACATATACCTCCATTATTTATTTTTCGGGATCGTTTCCCGATCTTTCACCATTATCATTGAATTCACTGATAGCGGCAACAAAGCTGTCGATATCGGTGAAGTCTTTATATACCGATGCAAATCTTATGTAGGATATGGGATCTATATCCCTGAGCCTGTCAAGTACAAGCTCGCCTATCTCGGACGACTTTGCCACCGTCCTCAGTGCGTTTGCGTAATAATTCTCAACATAATTCGCTATCTCAGTGACCTTCTCAGCAGAGACAGGTCTCTTTTTTATTGCGGAAACTATACCGTTTATGAGCTTTGCCTTATCAAACAGCTGTACGCTTCCGTCGCGCTTTTCCACCATTAAAAGCGGAACTTCAACTGCTTCATAGGTAGTAAATCTTTCTCCGCATCTTGTACATTCGCGCCTGCGCCTTGTCTTATCCTCAGCAGGACGTGAATCTATTACTTTAAGGTCTTCAAATCCACAGTAAGGACATTTCATTTTTTCTGCTCCCCGCCGTAAGGCTCGGTCATTTTAGTGAGTATATTGTAACTGGAAATGAGATCGCTTATGCCTGAAAAACCGCTTCTGTAAAGCTCAAGAACTACGCTGCAATCGGGATTATAGCCTGCAAGCTTTTCAAAAAACTGTTTGAAATTAAATCTTCCTCTGCCTATGAGCAGACAGTCGCCCATTTCTCCCGAGTCGCTGATATGCACATGGGATATCTTGTCGCCGACTATATCAAGGAATTTAACGGGACTTTCATTTGAACGTATCGCCTGCTTTGTATCAAGCACAAAGGCAAACTCATTGCCCAGCATATTCTTTATCTCTTTTACAAAGGCTGACGAACCGCTCCTGCACCTTGAGACATTCTCCACAGCTACCGTAACACCGAATTCCTTACCGAGACGATAAAGCTTTGAATACCTTTCACAGTAAAGCTCGGGAGTACATACCGATGAGGGTTTACCGCCGTGAAAAACGAAAATATCTGCTCCCACGATGTTCATAAAGCGGAAGTACAGCTTGTAATATTCAAGTATATCATTCATTCTGCGCTCATATTCCGAAAAGAACATCAGCGGCTCTATCTCACAGGTAAATGGGTGTACTGAAGGACACTTTACATCAAATCTTTTGAGAAGATTTGCCATACCGTGAGCATAGCCTTTTTTCAGCTCGGAATGAGTATTAAGAAATATCTCCACACATGAAACACCGTTGACCGCAAGGTCATAAAGTGCTTCCTCAAGGGGCTTCGGATACAGGCAAGCTGTTGAAACACCTGCTATCAATTCAACCCCTCCCTGCGAAAATTTTATAATTTAATTATACTTGTATTTCCTCTGAAAGTCAATAGACTACAAAAAAATAATATCCTGAAAATAAAAAAAATAACCGCTTTTATTGTCATATTATGACGGTTATGCATATGATAATGCGGAGGTGTAATATTTTGCTAAAAGAATTTTTTCTCGCTTTTATTGTCAGCATTGACATATACCTTGCGGCAGCTGCCTGCTGCAACAGCGGAGTAAAGATACCTTTGAGCTCCGCACTGGTAATAGATATGTTTTCGGCTTCTGTTTTATTTATTTCCATTATGCTTTCCGGTATTATCTCGGGATTTATTACCTCGCATACTATCCACATCATCGGTACGGCAGTGCTTATAACCATAGGCTCGCTGAATATAGCCAAAAGCATACTGCGAAGCGTCATAAGGCATATCTCAGAAAAAGACGGTATTTCCGTAAAAATGGGAGAGCTTTCCGTATTTGTCAAGCTATGTCTCGATGATTCTGCTGTGGATATGGACAGCTCAAAGGTACTGTCCATAGGCGAAGCCGCTGTGCTTGCTCTTGCAGGCTCTTTTGACGCTGCTGCAACGGGACTGAGCTGCGGCGGTAAAGATATATCCGCGCTTGGTGCAGCCGCAGCCGTATTCATCTGCGGAGCTTCCGCGCTTATCCTCGGTTCGCTTACGGGCAGAAAATTATCCTCCCTGAACCGTGATTTCTCATGGACGGGAGGACTGTTTCTCATTTTATTTGCCGTTTTTTCGGCTTAGTATCATATCTCATACACAACTATCTCGGGAGGGTCAAAAAGTCTCAGTTTTCCCAGACCTGCCGATACCAGAAGCTTCATATTGCCATAGGTATAGACTCCCTTTGAGTTTTTAGGGAAGAATTTTCTCTCGGGCGACAGCATTGCGATACCGAAAATACGTACTGCTCCGCCGTGAACATGACCGCTGAAGGTATATTTCGCGCCCCATTCCGCATAGGCTTCTGCAAAAAACGGATTATGCGCCATAAGCAGCACCTCGCCCTCGGGACACTTTCCGAGAAGCTTTTCAAGGTCGGCTGTTTTTATTACATCAAGGTCACGGTAGCCGCCGTTTTTCTTGTAAACTCCGTAATTTTCAAGGAGTCCGTATATTTTCAGGTGTCTGCCGTTGATATTTATCTCGGAGCTTTCATTTCTCAGCAGTATGACCTTTGATCTTTCAAACATTGCTTCCAGCTCTGGACGCATAGTCTCTGAAAAGCTCTGCTCGTGATTGCCGTATATCATATACACAGGAGCTATCTTGCAAAGCATTTTCAGCGTCATTTCCGCACATGAAAGGTCCTGTTCATAGCGTGTTATAAGGTCGCCGCTGAATATTATCAGGTCGGGAGACAGCTCCTTGACCTTTTCGCAGAGTCTTATGTTGTTTCTTCCGAAACGCTTTCTGTGAAGGTCTGAAAGATGTACTATCCTTATGCCATTTCCAAGCTTTTCACGCCTTACCATAAGTAGGAAGAAATTCTCGATAAGGGCATATATCACGAACAGAACAATAACAATAACGATAAGTATAATGTATTTCACTGTGTTTTCCTTTTTTCATCAAGACTTTTCAGTATAAAATGGTCTGCGGATGCAAATATAAGCAGATACAGCGACGTGAAAACAAATCTTCCCGCATATGTGGCTATTGCTTCGCGGACAGTTCCTTTGTACTCGGCTTCGGGCGAAAATACGCTTATCTCAGGTGCTGCAAGCAGCATTATCACTGTCAGTAAAATACCAACAAGAAGCGGTATAATTACAGAAAATATGAAAAAGAACCTCCGTGAAAAGCTGCCCTCACGTCCGCCGTCAAGCTGTACGAAATGATACATTGCACATAGTACGAGGGGCGTCACTAATGTGATGCCCCATGCGTAACCTATTTTTTCGTATGCAAACCAGTTTATGAACTGACAGAAAAGGCTCAGCACCGTTATTATCAGTGCTGTAAAGGCACTTTCTCCGAATCTGAGAAAGCTCCTCTCAGTCTTATTCTTCATTCTCCTCGTCCTCAGGGTCTGCTTCGATTATAACTTCGTTCTGCTCTTCAAGTGCAGCCTCAGCTTCAGCAGCCTTAGCCTGCTCTTCTGTGAGCTGCTCCACCTTTTCGGTCTCGGCATTGTCGTCATGCTCTGCACGGGTGAATGCAACTACATTTGCGCCCTCGCTGACTCTCATTACACGAACGCCCTTTGCGATACGTCCCATTACACGGATATCGCTTGCAAGTATTCTGATAATGATACCGTCGCTTGATACGAGGATTATATCGTCCTCTTCGTCAACTATCTTGATGCCGCAGACGTGTCCGCGGATATCGTCTACCTTGTAGTTTGTAAGTCCGTAGCCGCCGCGGTTCTGTATACGATAGCTGTCGATCTCTGTACGCTTGCCGTAGCCGTTTTCGGTAACTGTAAGGAGAGTTGCTCCCTCGCGGACTCTTGCCATGCTTACTACATAATCACCGTCACGGAGCTTGATAGCTCTTACACCGTGAGCTGAACGTGAAAGTGCTCTCATCTTGCTTTCTTCAAGACGGATTACCATACCGTTATGAGTTGCCACAAAGAGCTGAGCATTGCCGTCAGTCATGCGAACGCCCTCTATCTCGTCGCCTTCGTCAAGTCCTATGGCGATAAGACCGTTCTTGCGGACATTCTTGTAAAGTGAGAGGTTAGTCCTCTTTATCTTGCCGTTCTTTGTGACCATAGTGATGAACTTGTCATCACCGAAGTCAGTAGTCTTTATCATTGCAGCTATCTTCTCATTTTCTGTGAGAGGAAGCAGATTTATGAGGTTAAAGCCTCTTGAAGCCTTTGAACCGTCAGGTATCTCGTAGCATTTCAGCTTGTACATGATACCCTTGTTGGATATGAACAGGATATTGTCATGTGAGCCGCAGATGAACATTTCCTCAACGAAGTCCTCTTCACGCTGCTTCATACCTGTGATGCCGCGTCCGCCGCGATGCTGTGTCTTGTACTCTGTAAGCGGCATACGCTTGATATAGCCGTTGTTTGTGAGAGTTACAACGCAGTCCTCCTCGGGGATAAGGTCCTCGATATCAACCTCTCCGCTGACATTTTCGATGTCTGTACGGCGTTTGTCGCTGAACTTTTTGCGGATAGTATTGAGATCGTCAAGGATTATAGCGTAAACACGGTTAACATCTGCAAGGATATCCTCATAATCGGATATCTTTGTGAGAAGTCCGTAGAGTTCATCGGTTATCTTCTGTCTTTCGAGACCTGTGAGCTGTCCTAAACGCATCTGTACAATAGCCTCAGCCTGTTCCTCGGAAAGACCTGTCTGTGCTTCAACGTGAAGTCCTGTAAGGTCATACTGAGCACGGTCAAGGAGTGCAGCCATGTCAACATCGCTGAAACGCTCCATCATGCGTGTCTTTGCTTCCTGTACAGTTGCACTTGAACGGATTATTGCGATAACTTCGTCGATATAATCAGCAGCAAGCACGAAGCCCTGCAAGATATGAGCTCTTTCGAGAGCCTTTCTCAGGTCGAAGCGAGTTCTTCTCTGGATAACGTCTACCTGGAAGTCGAGGTAGTGCTGGAGCATCTGCTTCAGTGTGAGTATCTTAGGCTCGTTGTTTACGAGAGCAAGCATGATTATGCCCACTGTGTCCTGAAGCTGTGTAAGTGCAAAGAGCTTGTTGAGAACGATATTCGGGATAGCGTCTTTTTTCAGCTCGATAACTACTCTCATACCGTCCTTGTCGGACTCGTCACGGAGGTCGTAAAGTCCCTCTATACGCTTGTCTCTTGCAAGCTGATTGATGCTCTTGAGGAGTCTTTCCTTACGGAGCATATAAGGTATCTCGTCAATGATGATGCAGTTTCTGCCCTTTATCTCCTCGAAGTGAGTACGGCTGCGGAGAGTTATCTTGCCCTTACCTGTAGCATAGGCAGCACGTATGCCTGCTCTGCCCATGATTATGCCGCCTGTCGGGAAATCAGGTCCCTGAATGTGCTCCATGAGTTGTTCAAGAGTACAGTCGGGATCGTCTATAAGGAGCTGTAAAGCGTCTATTACCTCGCCAAGATTGTGGGGAGGTATATTGGTAGCCATACCAACAGCGATACCAACAGAACCGTTTACAAGAAGGTTCGGGAAACGGGAAGGAAGTACGGTAGGCTCTTTAAGACGGTCATCGTAGTTTGATGTGAAATCAACAGTCTCCTTGTTGATATCCGTGAGCATATCAAGTGTGAGCTTAGCCATTTTAGCCTCGGTATAACGGTAAGCCGCAGGGCCGTCACCGTCGATAGAACCGAAGTTTCCGTGACCGTCAACAAGGGGATAGCGCATTGAGAAATCCTGCGCAAGTCTTACAAGTGCGTCATATACCGACGCATCGCCGTGTGGATGATAACGTCCCAGAACCGCACCGACTGTATCGGCGCACTTACGATATGGCTTCTCGGGAGTAAGTCCGTTTTCATGGAGCGTATACAGTATTCTTCTGTGTACGGGCTTCAGACCGTCTCTTACATCGGGAAGTGCTCTGGAAACAATTACCGACATGGCGTAATTGAGCATGGAATTTTCCATTTCGTCAACTATCTCGGTATTTATTACCTTTGAGTTGTCATTGTAAAGCATTTTTTCCTCCTGAGAGAATGTATTTTAATTTATGGTCTTTCAATTCTTTATATCTCTTACGATCTTCAGTTCAGACTCGGAAAAGCCTTCCTTAGGAAGTATGTAGAATGACTCTTTTCCTGAAAGAATCAGGAAAAACTTGTCATACTCCATGAGCTGAAAGCCTTCATCGACTTTAAGTCTTGTCTTTTCCGGCAGAGGATCTTCATTCTGAACGCTTTCCCTGTCTTCCTCCGAAATATCGCTGAGGTCCTCGGCAACTGTTGATATATCAACAAATTTATCGCCTATGCCTATCTTATATACAGGCTCGCCCAGTGCTCTTACGGATTCGGTAAGATTGCGGCGCATTTTTTCGGGAGTATACCACTCCTTGAAAGCAAATGCTGCTGCCATCATAAAAGCGATGTAGGTTACATATTTCTGCTTCTTTGAAGCATCACTCATTACAATTACGCCGAAAATCAGTATGCCCAGTGCCAATGCTGCGAAAATTGCCATATATGCCCTGCTTTTGGGATATATGAACTTTTTCTGGAAAGCACGGTAGGCTTCGCGGAAAGTATCCACGGATAATTTGTATTCTTTTTCAAGTTTGTAATTTTCTTCCATAGATGCTCCGATCATATATCAAGATCCTGTGCGAATTTAGCGTTCTTTTCAATGAAATTACGTCTTGGTTCTACCTTGTCGCCCATGAGTATGCTGAATGTCTCGTCAGCCTTTAAAGCGTCCTCCATGCCTATCTTAACGATAGTACGGTGCTCGGGATCCATAGTAGTTTCCCAGAGCTGTTCGGGGTCCATTTCACCAAGACCTTTGTAACGCTGAACTTCTACGTCCTTGTACTTTCCGTCCTCGGAAAGTTCTGAGATATACTTGTCGCGCTCCTCATCGGAGAATGCATAGTATACCTTTTTCTTGCGTTCAACTCTGAAAAGAGGAGGCTGTGCTATATAAACGTTTCCGTTGGTAATGAGAGGTCTCATATAACGGAAGAAGAATGTGAGCAGAAGTGTTCTGATGTGCATACCGTCAACATCGGCATCGGCCATGATGATAACTTTGCCGTAACGGAGCTTTTCTATATCGAAATCCTCGCCTATGCCTGTACCCAGTGCAGTAACAACAGGCTCAAGCTTGTCGTTGCCGTATATCTTGTCGATACGAGCCTTTTCAACGTTGAGCATCTTGCCCCAGAGTGCAAGGATAGCCTGGAAGCGTCTGTCACGTCCCTGCTTTGCAGAACCGCCCGCAGAATCTCCCTCGACGATGTATATCTCGGTGTAGCGAGCATCTCTCTCGGAGCAGTCCGCAAGCTTTTCTGGCATTGAAGCGTTTCCGAAAGCGTTCTTCTTACGCTCTGCTTCTCTTGCTCGCTTTGCAGCCTCACGGGCTTTAAGTGCGGACAGGCTCTTCTCGAAGATAAGGTTTGCAGTCTCGGGATTTTCCTCAAGGAAATTCATGAGCTTTTCCTGCACCATTTTCTCGATGAACGGACGTACTTCGGGATTTCCGAGACGTCCCTTTGTCTGTCCTTCAAATTCGCACTCGGTAAGCTTTACAGAGATTATGGCTGTAAGACCTTCGCGGACATCTTCGCCTTTCAGCTTGTCCTTAGGGTCTTTTATCTTGCCCATTTTCATTCCGTAATCGTTTATTACCTTGGTAAGTGCGTTCTTGAAGCCTGTTTCGTGAGAACCGCCGTCCTTGGTATGGATATTGTTTGCAAATGAAAGTATAACTTCGTTGTAGCTGTCGTTGTACTGGAGAGCTATCTCGGCGAATGAGTCGCCCTGAGTGCCCGAAATGTAAATAACATCACCGCTGATAGCTTCAAGCTCGCGGGTCTTATGGATATGCTCTACGAACTGACGGATACCACCCTCATAGTGGAGAGTCTCACCGAGGATATTCTCCTTGTCACGCTTATCCGAGAAGATTATCTTTATGCCTGCGTTAAGGAAAGCCTGTTCACGAAGTCTTCTGAGAAGTACCTCATAGCTGTAGACGGTAGTCTCGAATATCTCGTCATCAGCCTTGAACATTACGGAAGTACCTGTTTCTGTGGTATCACCGATAATTTTAAGCTGTTCGTCATAGTGACCGCGCTCGAAACGCTGGAAGTAAACGTGCTCGCCGTCCTTTACGGTAAGCTCCAGCCATGATGAAAGAGCGTTAACTACGGAAGCTCCGACACCGTGGAGACCGCCTGATACCTTATATCCGCCGCCGCCGAACTTACCGCCTGCGTGGAGAATGGTATAAACAACGGTTGCTGCGGAGATGCCCTCCTTCGGGTGGATACCTACAGGTATACCACGTCCGTTATCGGAAACGCGGATAATATCTCCTTCAAGTATCTCGACAGATATCTCTGTACAGTAGCCTGCAAGAGCTTCGTCGATGGAGTTGTCCACTATCTCGTAAACGAGGTGGTGGAGTCCCCCGGGACCTGTCGAGCCGATGTACATACCCGGTCTTTTGCGGACCGCTTCAAGTCCTTCAAGGACTTGTATGTCGTTTTCATCGTAGTTGTTGTTCTGCTGACTCATGATTTACCTCCAATAATTTTGGTTGTATATGTCATTTACCCAGTTTGTGGGGTTATTGTCAATGTAATCGCAAATTTCAAGGAATTCCTTTTCATTGCGGATAATGTGGTCGTGATATGAACGCTGCCAGATATTGAAACCTATCTTTTTATTTACAAACCTTTTCAATGTTGATATCAATGACGGAATGACCGCGTTTGTAGGGGACGGCGTCCTCGACGTCCCGCCAAAAACATTGTCATCATCAAACAAATAAATTATCATGTGCAGATGATCAGGCATTATCACATATTTTATGATCTTTAATTTCTTATAAACTGAATTTATCTCGATTATCTGGTCATTCAGAATTCTGCCATATTCCGTTAATTTAAATTCAGGGACGTCGAGGACGCCGTCCCCTACACCCACATTTTTCAATATCGTCGGAATATCGCCCACGGCGTTCCCTACAGAGGTAACCTTCGACAAATACGGTACCCTGTCTTTGGTGCATATGGTTATGAAATACAGACCGTTACGTGAATAATCATAATTTTCAAGTCTGTTCAATTTTCTGTCAGGTCTGTCCATTTCAGAAGCCGCCGCCATCTTTGAGGCGTTTCCTCAGAGTTGCTGCGGAGAGCTGCGATATATAGACCTTTTCCACGCCGTTTTTTACCGTAACTATAAAGCTTTTCGGCATTTCGTAGGTGGTATAGATACAGTGCTTTTCCTTTTCTGCCCGTTCAAGCAGCTTCTTGGTACACTTTTCAACAGTTGTATTCTCAATGTCGAAAACTCCCACTATATCTCTTACATCAACAGAGTAGTTATTCCCTATGTGCAGATACATTTTCTTCCTCCATAACAGCACTTCCGCCGCTTATATGCAATACTTTTCCCTTTATTTCGGGAAGAAGAGCACTTTCATTCGGAGTCGTGATAAATACCTGCATATCCTTGATTATCTCAAAAACGAACCTCTGACGGCTTTCATCAAGCTCGCCCATAACATCGTCAAGGAATATAACAGGTGCGTCCTTTGACTTCTGCATGAATATCTCTGCCTGTGCAAGCTTCATAACAAGAGCCGCACTCTTTATCTGTCCCTGTGAGCCGTAATCCTTTGCGCTCACACCGTTTATTTTTATTATTATCTCATCGCGGTTAACACCTGCATGAGTGCTTCCCGTTCTGATGTCGTAATCTGCTGTTTCGGCAAGCTTTCTGTAATACTGCTCGTATGCTTCCTCGCCGCAGGGCTTTTCAAAGTCCTCGGGTCTGAAAACGTTTGACTTGTATTCCAGTTCAAGCTCCTCGCTGCCGCCCGAAATAGTGCGGTAAAGTCTGCCGCATATCTCATTGATCTTCTTTATATACTCGCTTCGCATATAGGATATGACAGCTCCCTCACGAGAAGCCTGTCTGTCCCATATCTCGAGGATACTTCGGTCAGTATTTCCCTGCATTATGCCTTTTAGAAGAGCATTTCGCTGATTCATTATGGCATTGTTCTTGTTTATGTGCATGACAAACACGGGATTCAACTGTGAAGCAGCCATATCCACGAAATTACGCCTTTTTTCAGGTGAACCCTTTACAATATCAGTATCATCGGGAATGAAAGCGATACACTTGAAAACATCGAAAAGTGCTCTCGTACCCTTCTGTTTTACGCCGTTTAGTGTGATATTCTTGGGATTTGCCGTGCTTCTGGTCATCTCAAAGGAAATTTTCTGTTCGCGGACACTGTCGAGAATTTTTATCCTTGACTGCATACGCTCTCCGCCGAGGCAGATATAGTCCTTTTCCTTTGAGCCGCGAAAGCTCTTACAGCCCGAAAGTATCCACATCGCTTCAAGAAGATTTGTCTTTCCCTGTGCATTTGATCCTACGATGATATTATACTTTGGATCCGGTGCAAAGGAGATACCTTTCAGATTTTTGAAACCGTCGATGTCAGCATATGTGACTATCACTCTACGATTACCTCTTGACCGTCAAGCTCGACTTTATCGCCCGGACGTATCTTCTTGCCGCGCATGGTGCATACTTCGCCGTTCACAAGGACTTCGCCGTCCTGTATGAGCTGCTTTGCTTCTCCGCCCGAACCCACAAGTGAAGCAAATTTCAGAAGAGCGTCAAGCTTTATGAACTCGGTAGTTATTTTTATTCTGTTTTCAGGCATTTTCTTCACCTCTTATGTTACAGCCTTTAGCCTTTAGGCGTTAGCTGTTAGCAAATGTGTCGCCTTCGGCTAATGGCTCATGGCTAAAGGCTAAAGGCTTAATTGATATCAGCTCTTGAGCTGTATAGGCATTACAAGGAATATGAAGCTTTCGCCCTCCAGCGGAAGTATCTCTATTACCTTCATTGCGCCGTTGAAGCGTAAGCGTACCTTATCTCCCTCTGCGGCTTTGAGAGCTTCGAGGATAAGCTTGTTATTGAAGCCGATAGTAACAGTTTCTCCCGAAATATCGGCGGATATAGCGTCATTTATCTTACCTATTCCTGTTTTGCAGTTTATCTTTATCACGCCGTTTCCGACTTCGCAGCGTATAGGTGACTTGTTCTTATCATCGATAAGGAGAGAACATCTTTCAAGACAGGTGGTGAAATCTCTCTTGCTTACAATAACTTCTGTCTTGCAGCCGCTTGGTATGCTGAGCTTATAGTTATGGAAAACTCCTTCGAGGAGTCGTGATATTACGAAAACATTGCCGATCTCAAAAATGATGTGGCGGTCGTTGGTGCAAATAGTACACATCTTCTCGTCGTCATCGTCTCTGATAAGTGTGGAAACTTCAAGGAGAGCCTTTTTCGGTACTACGAAATGATATTTCTCTGTGCAATCGGTAAGCTCGTTTCTGATAGCCAGTCTGAAGCCGTCTATTGCTACCATATTGAAGCTGCCCTCCTCAATATCAAAGAGTTCGCCTGTGAGAACAGGTTTGCTTTCATTGAGTGAAGCAGCATAGCTTGTCATATTTATCATTGATTTGAGTATGCTCTGCTTTACAGAGAAGCTTCTTGCAGAGTCTACCTTCGGAAGCTCTGGATATTCGTTAGCTGACATTGCAGGGAAGCTGCACTCTGTAGCACTGCATGAAATAGTGATAACGAGGTTTTCATCAATATCGAATTTTATCTCGTCACCTGACATACGTCTTGTAAATTCGCTGAAAAGTCTTGCACTTACTACAAATTCGCCTTCGCCTTCAGTTTCTGCGTTTATAGAAGTGCGGATACCCATTTCAAGATTATAGGCAGTAAGCTCAACGCTTCCTGCCGATATTCTTACTTTTATTCCCTCAAGTGCCGGAATAGTTGATTTCTGTGAAACTGCTCTTGATACATTGCTGATAGCTTCACTGATCTCTGTTTTATTGCAAATGAACTTCATTATATTTTTCCTCCGTGGAAATTCTTAGCCGAAGGATAAGATAAGCTAAGATAAGATAAGTATAATATTATTGTTGTTGTTATTGTGTCGGTGGAAAAGTTAGGATCGGCAGAATTTGAAGATATACGCCGCAAAGCTCGTCCACACAGGGGTGTTGTGAAATTCTTGAAATTGAGGAAAACTTTTCGGGGAGTAATTTTTTATGTTTAATCAGTCGAATATTGTGGAGTTGAAAAGGAAAAAAAGTTGAGAAAAAAGTGGAAAGACGAAATTGGTAATATTTTTTGTCAGAGAATTTCACAGTGATGTTAAGTGTTGAATGTTTCCTGTGTTGAAATGATATCCGACAGTAAAAATATGAATAGACTGAAATGCATTTTTATGTCGGGGAAAATCAGCACTGAAAGTTTTAAAGATAGTTTTAAACACAGTGTTGAAAACTGTGTGGAATAAACTCCATTCAACACTTTAAACGTTCACTTTATGTTTATCAGACCTTGCTCTTGTCTTTGATATTTTTGATGATATCGTTTACAAGGTTCTTGAGATTTGAGTCTTTTTCCATAGACTCTGTAACGCTTGTAACAGAGTAAACTATAGTAGAATGGTCTCTTCCGCCGAATTCGGTACCGATAGATGCAAGAGGCATCTGTGTGATCTCGCGGACTACGTATATAGCTACCTTACGTGCTGTGGAGATCTGTGCGGAACGCTTGCTTGAACGGAGATCATCGGGAGATACGCCGTAAACTGTGGATACCTCAGAAATGATCTTTTCAACAGTTATCGGTATAGGCTGTTCATCTGTGAGCACGTCGCGGATAACGCTCTGAGCCATAGATATAGTGATGGGGCTTCCTGCGAAGTGGTTGAGAGCCTTGAGACGTACAACTGCACCTTCAAGCTGTCTGATGTTTGATTTAAGGCGGTTAGCCATGAATTCAGCAACTTCGCTTGGCATTTTGAGCTCTAAAAGCTCTGACTTTCTGTTGATGATAGCAAGTCTTGTCTCATAGTCAGGAGCTGAGATATCAGCGATAAGACCGCCCTCGAAACGTGTGCGGAGACGCTCTTCAAGTGTGAGCAGCTCCTTTGGAGGCTTATCAGATGTGATAACGATCTGCTTGCCTTCCTGATGCAGCTTGTAGAATGTATGGAAGAATTCTTCCTGCATACGCTCTCTTCCCGAGAAGAACTGGATATCGTCGATGAGGAGTATATCCGCATTTCTGTACTTGTCGTGGAAATCGGATATAGAGCTCTTGTTGAGTGCGCTTACAAGGTCGCTTCCGAAGGTCTCACTTGTAACATAAACGATATTGAAATCAGGATGATTTTTTCTTACCTCATTTGCGATAGCTGTGATAAGGTGAGTTTTTCCCATTCCCGAAGGACCGTAGATAAACAGCGGATTATAGTCCGGAACAGCCTTTGAACCGCAGTTCTTGGCTACTGATTTACTGCAGGCAAGTGCAAATTCGTTTGAACGTCCTTCAATGAATGTATCGAAAGTATAGTCATAGTTTGCAAATTTGTATGACTGTTCAAGCTCTGCGTGTTTCTGTTCAAGCTCTGCATCTGTAGGGACTTTTATAGTCTCGGGCTCGTCTGATTCAACATTGATGACTATATTTACGGGAAGTCCTGCAACGTTGAGAAAAGCTTCCGTCAGAACAGATACGTATGTTTGCATTACAATATTCTTCTGGAAGTCTGTCTGTACGCTGAAAATAGCATCAGTTCCCTCGATCTTTACGGGAACAAGCGGATCTATCCAAGTTTTCATACCGATATCTGGTATTTTACCGTTTTCAAGGCAGTAGCTCTTTACTTTCTCAAAAACCTCGTCAAATGAATTCATAAAAACCTCCGAATATATGTAAGTTTGATTGGGAGAAAAAATAACGATACTCTCCTATATTAATATATAAGACCATTATACCATAAACAATGTTGAAATGCAAGTAAAATTCATGTTAAACAGTTAGAAAATGACTCGTCTTTCCACACACAAATTGACACATTGTTGAAAACTGTGTTGAAATACCTTTAATTCAACACAAAAACACCTGTAAAAACTCTGTTTTTCGCGTGTGAAAATGTTGAAAGAGGTCAGTGAATAAGTTTTTTACCCATTATTTTCAAAAAATTCAACATAATCCCGTCATATGGGCTTATGATGTGAAATTGGACAAAGTATTGAAAATTAAAGGCTTTTAGTTTAAGAGATATTGTTAAAAAAACAGAAAATGCTGATGCGTATAAAAAAATTTCATGATTTGCTTGACATGACAAGCTTTTTAATATATAATGATTTAGTGTAATGCAGGGGAAAGTGTCCCTGCGCCCAAAAATAAAGTTATTCAGAGCTGTTTTTGGCTCTTGTTTACAATCGGAAGAGAGGAGGACACTGAATATGAAGAGAACATATCAGCCTAAGAAGCTCCACAGAAAGAAGGAGCACGGCTTCATGAAGAGAATGTCTACTAAGAACGGCAGAAAGGTTTTAGCTCGTAGAAGATCTAAGGGCAGAGCAAGATTAACTCACTGACGAGGCTGACCACAAAATCTTTATTTTGTGGTCTTTTTTGTTAGGACGGCTATGTGCAAGGTGCAATTATGCTTTATACGGAAATACTGAACGATAACAAGGACTTCCTGACTCTTTATAAAAAGGGCAGGTACGCCGCTTCAAAATATTCGGTCATCTATGTCAGACCAAATGGCAGGCCTTTTAACCGCCTCGGAATTACAGCAGGCAAAAAGGTCGGCAATGCCGTCTGCCGAAACAGAGCAAAAAGACTTATCCGTCTTGCCTACCGCAATGCTGAGGTAGAGCTGCCTGTAGGCATGGATATAGTCATAGTTGCAAGAGCTGCTATATGCAGCATAAAATCACAGGAATACTGCGGCTATATGGACAAGTACGGAGTAAATGACATCAAAAAGATGTTCAAAAGCTTCGATAACAAGAATAAGCGTGTATGAAATATCTGGTTCTGGGTCTTATAAAATTCTACAGGAAATTTATATCCCCGCTTTTTCCCCCTAAATGCAAGTATTACCCTACCTGCAGCACTTACGCCTTGAAAGCAGTTGAGCGTTTCGGCGCAATAAGGGGCTCAGCTCTTGCCGTGTGGAGGATACTCCGCTGCAACCCGTGGTCAATGGGCGGTATAGACTATGTCCCCGAAAAATTCACGTTCAGGGTCAAAAAGTATGATTACATTGATCCTGATTACGATGAAAATGATAAAAAGATCTAAGAGGGATGAATATTGAACGCACTTTATGATATTATCGGTGTGCCTTTTGGCTATCTGATGAGACTTATTTACTCGTTATGCAATAACTATGCCGTAGCTATCATCTTGTTTACGGTAATTACAAAAGTACTGCTGTTCCCTGTCAATTACAAGACACAGAAGGGTTCGGCAAGAATGCAGCTTCTTCAGCCGAAGCTGGAAAAACTAAAGAAAAGCTACGCCAATAACCCACAAAAATTACAGGAGGAACAGCAGAAGCTGTACCAGCAGGAGGGCGTAAACCCTATGGGTTCATGTCTGCCTATGTTTATACAGATGTTCCTTCTCTTCGGCGTTATCGACGTTATTTATAAGCCTATAACCCATATCCTCGATATATCCAAGAATGTTATCAATGAAGCCTGTGCTATCGCAGGTACTGATAAATCAAATCTCAGATGCGAGCTTATTACTATGGAGCACCTGAGAGATAACAGCGATAAGTATGTTTCTCTCAGCGAGAAATTCCTAACAAAGGTGTCCGAGTTTACTGAGAAATTTACTATCTTTGGTGCAAATCTTGGAAAAACACCTACACTTCACCCTGACAGCTGGACCAAGGAAGCTATAGTTCTTTGTTCTATACCATTCCTTGCAGGTCTTTCACAGCTCCTCGTATCTGTATACAGCCAGATACATCAGAAAAAGGTCAATCCTGTTTCACAGCCCGGCGGCGGCTGTATGACATTCATGATGATCTTTTTCCCTCTCCTTTCCATCTGGTTCGCATTCCAGGTACCCGCAGGTGTCGGCTTCTACTGGATATGGTCATCTGTCTTCTCATTCGTCATAACCTTTGCACTTAACTGCTACTTTACTCCCGAGCGCATTAAGGTAATAAATGAGAAGGAAAAAGAAAAAGCAAGAATTTACGCAGAAAAACATCCGAATAAGAAAACTTTCATGCAGAAGATGCTTGAGCAGCAGGCTGCACTTGAACAGCAGAACGGTTCAGGTTCAGGAAAAAACAACGGCATTTCACGTTCAGAGCAGAATAAGCAGAACAGAGACAAGCTCAAGGAAGCAAGAAGACGTATGGCTGAAAAATACGGTGATTCTTATGACGATAACGATGATGAGGAGTAATTCCTCAGGGAGGTAATGTATGACTGAAATATTCACAGCAAGATCTGTTGACGAGGCTAAAGAACTCGCAGCAAAAAAATTCGGAAAGAAAATCAGCGAGATCAAGTTTGAGATCATCGACGAAGGCAAGAAGGGTCTTTTCGGACTCGGTTCAAAAGAGGCTAAAGTAAAGGCTACTGTTATAGAAGGTGCAGCACAGGCAACTGCTCCAAAGGCTGCTGCTCCTGTTGAAGCTTCAAAGGCTCCTGTTACAACTGCTCCTGCACCAAAGGCAGAGCCTGTTGTAAAGACTGTTTCAGAAACAAAGCCTGTTGTTACTACAGAAACAACAGCTGCAAAGACAGAAGAAAAGACAGCAGAGGCTGCTGTTGAAGTTCCAGAAGAATCAGAAGAAGCTTATTCACTCGATAACTTCACACTTATTGAGGACGAGGCTCTCGTAAATCCAAAGGTAAAGCTTGCAAGAGACTATATCACAAGCATTTTACGTGCTATGGATATCGAGGCTGAATACAAGATCTATCAGAACGAAACAGGTGCTGTACTCAATATCGAGAGCAGCAATAACGGTACTATAATCGGCAGACGCGGCGAGACTCTCGACGCTATCCAGTACCTTTGCTCTATCATCGCTAATAAGGGCGACAAGGACTACTACAGAATTACGATTGACTGTCTCGGCTACAGAAGCAAGAGAAAGGAAACTCTTGAACAGCTGGCTGCTAAGGTTGCAAAGTCAGTTCTCAGAACAGGCCGCTCACAGCCGCTCGAGCCAATGAATCCTTACGAAAGAAGAGTTATCCACTCAGCTATCTCAAATATCGAAGGCGTTTCTTCACGTTCAGTTGGTGAAGAGCCTTACAGAAAGATAATCATTTCCTCAAACAACCCAAGAAGAGGCGGCGGCAGACGCGATAACAACAGACGCGACGGCGGCAGAAGAAATGACAGAAGAGGCGGCGAGAGAAGAAATAACCGCGACAGAGAGGTAAGCATGGAGCGCAGAAGCGTTGACCTCTCAACAAGCTTCGAGAAGGATTACAAGAGACCAAAGCCTGAGGACGAGATCCAGGGCGGTCTTTACGGAAAGATCGAGCTTTGATGAAAATATCTTAAACAACGGCGTAATGCCGTTGTTTTTTTAGGAGTGATTAAATGTCGACCATAGCAGCTATTTCAACCCCGAATGCAATAGGCGGTATTTCCGTTATTCGTATCTCGGGCGACGATGCTATAGGAGTTGCGGAAAAGATATTCTCCCCTTACGGCGGTAAAAATGTCTCGGATATGGCAGGCTACACCTGTGCATACGGTATAGCTCACGACGGCGATGAAAGGCTGGATGACTGTATTCTCACAGTGTTCCGCGCACCTCACAGCTATACAGGCGAGGACGTTGTTGAGATATCATGTCACGGCGGCTTGTACGTCACGAGAAAGGTACTTCGTGCGGCTCTCGGGAACGGTGCAGTGAATGCGGAAGCAGGAGAATTTACAAAGAGGGCTTATCTCAACGGAAAGCTTGATCTTACACAGGCGGAAGCGGTAATGGATATTATTTCCGCAAAGGGCGAGCGTGAACTTAAAATGGCTGAAAATCTCCGTGAGGGAGCAGCTTTTAAAAAGGCTGAGAAGTGCTCGAAAAAGCTTATGAAAATTCTCGGTGATCTTGCAGCGTGGGCTGATTATCCCGAGGAGGATATCCCCGAGGTACGTTCTGAGACTCTCACTGAGGAGCTTTCGGAAGTCCGAAATGATTTGAAGTCTCTTGTGCAGAATTACGACAGTGGTCGTATTCTCAGGGAGGGTGTTTCCACAGCTATTATCGGCAGACCGAACGTGGGCAAGTCTACCCTTTTCAACTGCCTCAGCGGCTGCGAGAGAAGTATCGTTACTGAGATAGCAGGTACTACACGCGATATTATTGAGGAGTCTGTCCGCATCGGCGACATCACTCTCAGGCTTTCTGACACTGCGGGTATCCATGAAACAGATGATATCATCGAGGGTATCGGTGTGGATATGGCAGAAAAAATGATTGCTTCTTCGGAACTGATAATTGCTGTCTTTGACGGAAGTTGTCCTCTCACCGCGGATGATCAATATTTAATTAATAAAATTAATAAAGATAAAACCGTTGCTGTAGTGAACAAAAGTGACGTTGGACAGCTCCTTGATATTGCCGAGCTTGAAAAGCAGATTAAACATATCGTATATATTTCGGCGAAAGAAAACACGGGAGTCGAGGAACTCCACAGGCATATTGAAGAGATTTTTAAGCTCAATGAAGCTGATTTTGATACGGTAACTGTAGCAAATGAGCGTCAGAAATACTGTATCGACAAGGCTCTCGAAAGTATTGAAAGTGCTATTTCATCACTTGAAATTGGAGAAATGCTGGATGCTGTAAATATTCTTATAGATGAGGCTGAGCAGTCGCTGCTCATGCTTACAGGTGAAAAAGTTACAGACGCAGTTGTGGACGAGGTATTCTCACGCTTCTGTGTCGGAAAGTGAAATGTTTCATGTGAAACAAAAAGGAGGGATATTTTTGAATTACGAAATGGGTGAATTTGATGTGGCAATCGTCGGCGCAGGTCACGCAGGTGTTGAGGCAGCTCTTGCTTCAGCGCGACTTGGCTGTAAGACTGTCATGTTTACAATATCGCTGGATCAGATTGCAAATATGCCCTGCAATCCGTCTATCGGCGGGACAGCAAAGGGTCATCTTGTGCGTGAAATAGACGCTTTAGGCGGAGAAATGGGCAAAGCTGCGGATAAATGTTTTATTCAGAGCCGTATGCTCAACCGAGGAAAAGGTCCTGCTGTACACAGCCTGAGAGCTCAGGAGGACCGTGTAAAGTATCACGAGTACATGAAAAATGTATGTGAAAAGCAGAAAAATCTGTTTGTAAAACAGGCAGAAGTTGCAGAAATTATTGTCACTGATGGAAAAATTTCAGGTGTGAGAACTTCCCTCGGTGCTGAATATAAAGTCAAAGCTGTTGTAATTGCAACAGGAACATACCTTAAAGGAAAGATTCATATAGGTGAAGTTTCATATGAAAGTGGTCCTGATGCGGCACTTCCAAGCAAATATTTATCAAAAAGTCTTGAAGAAAATGGTGTCGAGCTAAGAAGATTCAAGACGGGAACTCCCTGCCGTGTAAACAAAAGAAGTATTAATTTTGATATAATGGAAAGACAGGACGGCGACGAAAGAATAGTTCCGTTCTCATTTGAAACAGATGCAGAGCCGCTTGAGAATAAAGTGAGCTGTTATGTTACATATACCAACAGTAAAACTCACGAAGTAATACTCGCTAACCTTGACAGATCACCTTTATACTCGGGAAGAATAGAAGGAGTAGGTCCGAGATACTGTCCTTCTATTGAGGACAAGATAGTGAGATTTTCAGATAAACCAAGACATCAGCTCTTTGTAGAGCCCATGGGACTTTCGACAGATGAGTACTATTTGCAGGGAATGTCGTCGTCACTGCCAGAGGACGTGCAGCTTGCATTTCTAAGAACAATAGACGGACTCGAGGACGTTGAGATAATGAGACCTGCATACGCAATAGAATACGACTGCTGCAATCCAAATCAGCTCCTCCCTACCCTTGAATTCAAAAATTTGGAGGGACTTTACGGCGCAGGACAGTTCAACGGTAGCTCGGGCTACGAGGAAGCAGGTGCGCAGGGGCTTGTGGCTGGCATAAATGCTGCTCTCAAAATAAAGGGAAAAGAACCAATGATACTTGACCGTGCAAGTTCATATATCGGTACACTCGTCGATGATCTGGTAACTAAGGGATGCTCTGACCCATACAGAATGATGACCTCTCGAAGTGAGTATCGTCTAATTCTTCGTCAGGACAATGCTGACCAGAGATTAACACCGATAGGTCATAAAATCGGACTTATTTCTTCCGAAAGATACGATAAACTCATGGAAAAAGAGCGTCTTACTGCTGAGGAGATAGAGCGTATCTCAAAGCTTAACGTCTCCCCTTCCGATGATCTTAACGAGTTCCTTGAAGAAAAAGGAACTTCTCCAATGACTACGGGTTGCAAAATGGCTGATCTTATACGTCGTCCACAGATAAATTATAACGATATTGCTTTTATTGACAGTGAACGTCCGGAGCTTCCGTGGGAAGTTTGTGAGCAAGTTGAGTTGCAGATAAAGTATGAGGGATATATTCAGAAGCAGCTCATACAGATCGAGCAGATGCGAAAAATGGAGTCCAAGAAACTGCCAAAGGACTTGGATTATAGCCAGATATACGGACTTCGCCTTGAAGCTATCGAGAAGCTTAACAAGATCAAACCGCTTTCAGTTGGACAGGCTTCAAGAATTTCAGGAGTATCTCCTGCTGATATTTCAATGCTTGCTGTATGGCTCATGCATGAGAAGGGAGAATGAAATGCTTCCGAATTTTGAATTATGTTGCTCTGAGTTTTCTTCATTTGGAATTGAATTAGATGAGGAAAAATATAAGAAACTGGATATATATGCGAATTTTCTTGTGAAATATAATGAAAATGTAAATCTTACTGCGATCACTGAGCCACATGAGGTTCTTCGCAAGCACTTCATCGACTCTGTTTTGTTATCGAAATACGTTGATATTCAACAAGATTCTTCACTTATAGATGTTGGAACGGGTGCTGGATTTCCTTCCGTTCCGCTGAAGATTTTCAGACCTGACATCAAGCTTACTCTTCTGGATAGCCTTAATAAGAGAATTGATTTTCTTAAACAGCTTTGCGATAAGCTTGAAATAGAGGCTGAATTTCTCCATGAAAGAGCCGAAAATGTTTCAAAGAAGCCTGAGTACAGAGAAAAATTTAACTACTCTTGTGCAAGAGCTGTAGCGAATATGTCACTTCTAAGTGAGCTTTGTATACCTTTTGTCAAAGTCGGAGGAAGCTTTCTTGCGATGAAAGGTCCGAGTGAGGATATTTCACTTGGTAAAAACGCGGTTGAAGTTCTCGGCGGTAAAATTGAAAAATCCGTTGATTACGAGCTTTTCGATGAAAGCCGCAGGATAGTTGTTGTGAAGAAAATATCGCAAACTCCGCCAAAATATCCGCGCAATAGCAGTCAGATAAAGAAAAAAAGTCTTTAATAATGTCTTAATTTGTCATATAAACCGCTGTTTGAATGAAAAACAGCGGTTTTTTTGTCTGGAAAATATTTCCCATAGGTGCTAAAATTTAATTATCACTTAAGGAGGTATTTTTATGGCAGGATTTTTGAATTTCACTAAGGAAAAGCTTATAAATAAGGTTGTTGAGGTCAGTATTGATGAGATCATCCCCAATCCTCATCAGCCGCGCAAGGATTTTAATGACGATATTACAGGACTTGCTGAGTCTATCGCGCAGAACGGCATATTACAGCCATTGTCAGTACGAAAAAAAGATGGAAGATACGAACTTATTGCAGGTGAACGCAGGCTTAGAGCAGCAAGAATATGCAGTTTTGAGGTAGTCCCCTGTATTATTCATGAGGTCAGCGACAGACATTCGGCTGTTCTCTCACTTGTTGAGAATATCCAGCGTCAGGATTTATCTTTCTTTGACGAAGCAGCTGCAATTGAGAAGCTTATCACATACTACGGTATGACTCAGGAGGACGCTGCTGTAAAACTTGGACGTGCTCAGAGTACCATTGCAAATAAACTCAGAATTCTTCGATTGACCGAGAGGGAGCGTGAACTTATAATTCACTATGGACTTACTGAGCGTCATGCTCGTTCACTTCTAAGGCTTGGCAGTCCTGATGACAGGCTTTTTATACTTGAAAAGATAATCAAGAATAATCTTAACGTTGAACGCTCAGAGCATCTTATTGATGAATTTATAGGAAGCCAACGCAGTAAGGTAAGTTATAAGAAGCGTTCTGCGGTTTTTCAGAATGTGAAAATGTTCGTAAATACTATAAATAAGGCTGTAGAGACAATGCAGGCATCAGGAATATCAGCGGACTCGTGTAAAATTCAGAATGATGACTATATCGAATATCGTGTGAGAATTCCTGTTCAGAAGAAAATATAATATGAAATTGTTTCACATGAAACATTCTTAGTGATGTTTCATGTGCTTTTTTGTTTCACGTGAAACATTTTGACTGATAAACAGTATAAAAACAACTGAAATTGTTTCATGTGAAACAATTTTTGAAAAAAATTATTGTTTCATATTTACATTGCACTTGAAAAGTGATATAATAATATAAGTAACTTTGAAAGGAAGATAATATGGGCAAGATCATAGCTGTTGCCAATCAGAAAGGCGGCGTAGGAAAGTCAACAACTGTTATAAATATCGCAGCATACTTAGGTTCTCGCGGTTTCAAGGTGCTTTGTATCGACTCTGATCCACAGGGTAATACAACGACCGGCTTCGGAATAAAGAAAAAATCCGTAAATGCTTCGACATATGACGTTATAACAGGCAAGACACGTATTCAGGAAGCTGTAATCGCTACTGAGTTTGAAAATGTATCAATAGTTCCTGCTACAGAAGCTCTTGCAGGCTGCGAGATTGAGCTTGCAGAGTATGATAACAGAGTCAACAGACTTAAAATGCAGATACTTACCTGCAAAGACGACTATGATTATATTTTCATAGACTGTCCTCCTGCACTTGGTACTATTACTATAAATGGTATCGTTGCCTGCGACAGTATCATCGTGCCTATGCTTGCAGAGTTCTACGCTCTTGAGGGACTTTCTCAGCTGGTGAATACGATAAAGATAGTTAAAAATAATTATAATCCGGCACTTGAGATCGATGGTATCCTGTTTACAATGTTTGACGGCAGACTTAATGTTGCAAATGACGTTGTAACTGAGGTGGAGAAATACTTCCCTGATAAGGTATTCCAGACCAAGGTACCGAGAAATGTCCGCATTTCGGAAGCTCCCAGCCACGGAAAGCCTGTTATGTACTATGACAAGTCGTCAAAGGGTGCAGAAGCATATGAGCTTGTTTGCCATGAGCTTCTTGGCGAACCTCTGGAACTGCCGAAAAAAGTGAAGATCTTCTCTTTCAAAAAACATAAGAAAGGAAAACGTTCGTAATTGATTTACTGGTGTAAATCAATAAAGACGAATGAGGTTTGAACTATGGCAAAAGGTGGTTTAGGCGCGGGTCTTGATACACTTTTCAGTGATAATACCAATGATATACAGGTAAAAAAGACTCTCCGCACTTCAGAAATAGAGCCGAACCGCGATCAGCCCCGTAAGGAGTTCAGCGATGAGGCAATAACCGCTCTTGCAGACTCTATCCGTGAGCATGGTATGTTACAGCCTATTCTCGTTCGCCCCATTGGTACAGGCGGCTATCAGATAGTCGCAGGTGAAAGAAGATGGCGAGCAGCAAGAATGGCAGGTCTTGATGAAGTTCCCGTAAATATCCGTGAGCTCTCAGACCTTGAGACTATGCAGATAGCAATTATCGAGAACCTACAGCGTGAAAACCTTAATCCTATCGAAGAAGCCGCAGGCTATAACGAGCTTATAGAAAAGTTCGGAATGACACAGGAAAAGGTAGCAAAAATGGTGGGACGTTCACGCTCTGCTGTTGCAAATGCTGTAAGACTCTTGGAACTTCCCGAAAGAGTGCTCAAAATGGTCAAAAACGGCGAGATATCAGCTGGTCACGCAAGAGCACTGTTAGGCTTTGAAGATGAGGAAATGCTCATTGCAACTGCTCTTAAAGCGGCTGACGGAAGTCTCACTGTAAGACAGGTGGAAAAGGCTGCACAGAAGTCCGCTGAACATGCAGAAGAGTCTGTTGGCGGAAAGTCAAATAAAAAGATTGATAATTACTTTAAGGAAATGGAGCTTTCTCTTAACGAGCGTCTTGGCAGAAAGGTCAAGGTAGACTACGGTAAGAACAAGGGTGCTCTTATACTTGAATTTTATGACAAAAATGACCTTGCGGCACTGGCTGAAAAGCTTGCCAAAGAGGACTAAGGAGAATAAATATGATAGATATCAAACTTATTAGAACCAATCCAGAACTTGTAAAGGAAAACATCAAGAAGAAGTTTCAGGACGACAAGCTTGAACTCGTTGACAAGGTCATCGAGCTTGACAAGCAGTACAGAGAGACTAAGCTGGCTTGCGATAATCTCAGAAACACAAGAAACGTAAAGAGTAAAGAGATCGGCGGTCTCATGAAGAACGGTCAGAAGGACGAAGCTGAAAAGGTAAAGGCTGAGGTTTCTGCTCTCGGCAAGGAGCTCGAAGAAAAGGAGCAGCTTGAAGTTAAGCTTGAAGCTGATATCCGTGAGATAATGCTTGTTATCCCTAATATTATCGACGAGTCTGTTCCGATAGGCAAGGACGATACAGAGAACGTTGAAGTTGAGAAGTTCGGCGAGCCTGCTGTTCCTGCATTTGAAGTACCATACCACGTTGATATCATGGAAAAGGTAAATGGTATCGATATCGACAGCGCACGTAAGACAAGCGGTAACGGTTTCTATTACCTTTGCGGCGACATTGCACAGCTCCAGAGCTGCATACTCTCTTACGCAAGAGATTTCATGATAGACAAGGGCTTTACATATTACATTCCGCCATTCATGATAAGAAGCAACGTTGTTACAGGCGTTATGAGCTTTGCTGAAATGGAAGGCATGATGTACAAGATAGAAGGCGAGGACCTCTACCTTATCGGTACTTCCGAGCATTCTATGATAGGTAAGTTTATTGACACTATCGTTCCTGAAGAAGAGCTTCCAAAGACTCTCACAAGCTATTCACCATGCTTCCGTAAGGAGGTAGGTGCTCACGGTATTGAGGAGCGCGGTGTTTACCGTATCCACCAGTTCGAGAAGCAGGAAATGGTCGTTGTATGTAAGCCTGAGGAGTCTATGGACTGGTTCCACAAGCTCTACAGCTATACAGTTGAGTTCTTCCGCACACTCGATATACCTGTTCGTACACTTGAATGCTGCTCAGGCGATCTTGCAGACCTTAAAGTTAAATCTATTGACGTTGAAGCATGGTCACCTCGTCAGAAGAAGTATTTCGAGGTAGGAAGCTGTTCTAACCTCGGCGACGCACAGGCAAGACGTCTAGGCATCAGAGTTAAGGCTGCTGACGGAAGCAAGTACTTCGCACACACACTGAACAATACAGTTGTTGCACCTCCGAGAATGCTCATCGCATTCCTCGAGAATAATCTCAACGAGGACGGTTCTATCCGTATTCCAAAGGCACTCCAGCCTTATATGCGCAAGGAGCTTATCAAAGTTCCTGAAAAGAAGTAAGAATTGACTTAAAGCGGTACAGTTTGACTGTGCCGCTTTTTTTGATAATAAGGTCGTACATAATAATAAATTTGATTTTTCGGGACGTCGAGGATGCCGTTCCCTACAAGCTAACGGCTAAGGGCTAAAGGCTAATGGCTATTTTAGGTGCTCGTCGCCCCATTTTGCTGCTGTGCAGAGACACATCGTTATAACGCCCATTGTCCCACCAAATAAACTTCCTAAGAGAAAATTAAGCATAAGTTGCTCCTTTACTTTAATTATTTGTGCTGTTATTATTATGTGCAGAATAATCCTTTATAATCATTTCTGTACAGTAATATTATTCGCATTATGCGACATAATAAAAGAAAAAACTTTAAATTTGTTGCAAATGCCACTTTTCAATATATTACAATTATGGTATAATTATTATGTTATACGGTATATCCGTAAATTATTGAAAAGAGGTAATCTCCAATGAATAAAATAACTAATGACATTTACTATATCGGCGTTAACGACCACCAGATCGACCTCTTTGAGGGACAGTACGATGTGCCGAACGGCATGGCTTATAATTCATATATCATAGTTGACGACAAGACTGCTGTATTCGATACAGTTGACGGCAATTTCACTGACCAGTGGCTCGGCAATATCGCTGAGGTACTTGGTGACCGCAAGCCTGATTACCTTATAGTTCAGCACATGGAGCCCGACCACTCCGCAAATATCAAGAACTTCCTTGAAAAGTATCCTGATGCAACTATCGTAGGCAATGCAAAGACATTCGGAATGATAGAGAATTTCTTCGAGGGACTTAATATTACTAACAAGCTTGAAGTCAAGGAAGGGGAGAAGCTCTCTCTCGGCAAGCACGAGCTTTCATTCGTATTTGCTCCTATGGTACACTGGCCTGAGGTAATGTTCACATACGACAGCACAGACAAGGTGCTCTTCTCAGCTGACGCATTCGGCAAGTTTGGTGCGCTTGACGCTGATGAGGACTGGGCTTGTGAAGCTCGCCGTTATTACTTCGGTATCGTCGGCAAGTACGGTATGCAGGTACAGGGCGTACTCAAAAAGGCTGCTGCACTTGATATACAGACGATATGCCCACTTCACGGACCTGTCCTCAAGGAAGATCTCGGCTACTATCTGGGACTTTACAACACATGGTCAAGCTACGGCGTTGAGTCTGAGGGCATATTCATCGCTTATACATCAGTTTACGGCAATACAAAGAAGGCTGCCGAGCTTCTCAAGGAAAAGCTTGAAGCAAAGGGCTGCCCGAAGGTAGCTATTGCAGACCTTGCAAGAGAGGATATGGCAGAGTCAGTTGAGGACGCATTCCGCTATGGAAAGCTTGTTATTGCAACTACTACTTACAATGCTGATATCTTCCCGTTCATGAAGCACTTCATTCTCGACCTTACAGAGAGAAACTACCAGAACCGCACTATCGGTATCATCGAGAACGGAAGTTGGGCACCTCTCGTTGCAAAGACAGTAAAGGCAATGTTTGAGAAGTCAAAGAATATCACATTCACAGATACCACAGTATCTATCAAGTCAGCTGTAAAGGCTGCAAATATCGCTCAGATTGATGCACTTGCAGACGAGCTGATGAAATAAAATATTCAAGGAGGGACTGAATATGAAAATTACACTCAATCCCGACAAGGAAGTTGTTGACAGAATAAAAGAGGGACTTAAAATGAAGGACGGCTATTGTCCGTGCAGATTGGCAAAGACTCCCGAAAACAAGTGTATGTGCAAGGAGTTCCGCGACCAGATAGCAGACCCGAATTTCGAGGGCTTCTGCCACTGTATGCTTTATTATAAGTCGCTGGACGATTGATCAATGGTAACGATAAGCAAAGTCAATAAGGATACAGAGCTTGCAAAGCAGCTCCTGAAATTTGTTGAGGACTGCTCATGGCATGATGTAAAGGAGCATATTGCGAATATGATTAGGTCGTGGGAGTTCACAGACTGGGAGTGTATGTTTGCAGCTGTGGAGGACGGAAAAATAGTGGGTATGGCTTTCATAATGAAAGAGGACTATTATCCGCTGCCTGATATATACCCGTGGATATCCTGTATCTTTGTGACCGAAAGCGCAAGGGGACACCATATAAGCGGTCAGCTCATAGACCATGCCAACAGCTATGCGAAGGAGCTGGGCTTCAAAAGGACGTATATCCCCACAGAATATACGGGACTTTATGAGCATTACGGATACAGATATGTCCGTGATATAGTAAACTACGGTGGCGGCACTGACCGCCTTTACGTAAAAGAAACCGAATAAAAACTACAGGAGGTAAAAAATGTACGAAGTTGTTATCACAAAGGAGAATTTCAACAGAGAAGTGCTTCAATATAAGGATACACCCGTTCTTATTGATTTCTGGGCAATGTGGTGCGGACCATGCATGGCACTGGGTCCTGTTATCGAGCAGATAGCTGACGAATACAAGGGCAAGTTAAAGGTTGGCAAGGTCAATGTTGACGAGCAGCCCGAGCTTGCATCAGCTTTCAGCGTTGAGAGCATACCTATGCTCGCAGTAGTCAAGGACGGAAAATTAGTAAATAAGTCCGTAGGACTTCAGCCAAAGGAAGCTATTTTAGCTCTCGCTGGTCTTGAATAAGTATAAGCTCACTGATGAAAGTCAGTGAGCTTTGCTGTTTATATATTCAAAATTATTTTTGAAATATGCACGGAAAATATTTTCAGAGTTGTATATATTTATGAAGCGACGCTTCTACAGAAAGGAGGAAGTTCTATGAATGACAATTCAGCGTTGTATGCGTTCAATAAATACGGCGATACCGTCCTGCGAATGGCGTTCGCCATTATTGGAAGCTACCATGAAGCAGAGGATATAACGCAGGAAGTTTTCCTGACGCTTCATGCAAAGCCACAGGATTTTGAAAACGAAGAACACATGAAGGCTTGGCTTTTAAGGTCAGCCATAAACCGCTGCAAGAACTATAAAAAAAGCTCACGTATAACGAAAAATTCTCCTCTTGACGAAACTCTTGAAAACACCCTCAGCTGTGAATTTACAGCTCGTGACAACGAGATAAGAGAGAAGATAGAGAAACTTCCCGAGAAATATGCAACTGTGATATTTCTGTACTATTTCGAGGAGTTTAACGTCAGGGAGATAGCAAATATTCTCGGCAAAAACGAAAATACAGTAAGCTCACTATTGCAGCGCGGAAGAAAAAAGCTTAAAACAGAACTGGAAAAGGAGGGTTATATTTATGAGACCTAACGAATACGATGACCTTCTTAAAAAGATAAAGTGCAGCGATGAATTCCGCAGCCGTATGCAGGAAAAGCTCAGCTCTGAGCCTATAGAGATGACGGACTATGAGGAAAGCGTAAGCGGAATAGAAGTAGCTCCAAAGCACAACTGGGGAAGATTTGCGGCTTTAGCTGCTGCATTCGTACTTGTATGCGGAGCTGTAGGCGGCGGAGTATATCATTTCAACAAGATGAAGGATAAGCCTGTTGTGACTGAAGAAGATGACGGTACTTCAATTTTTGATAAGATAAAGGCAAACAAAGATTCATGCGATATGAAAGAGTATGTATGGAATCTTTCAGGCGGACCAAGTACGCTGGTAAAGAAGGCAAATGACAAAAAGGACAGAGTCATTGAATACCTTGAACAAGCAGGTGAGTTCAGAAAGACTGACGATACAAGACTTGCTTACAGAAGTGTGAGATTTGAGTTTGAAAATAAGAAAGATGATACTTACCTTGAAATAGATATTTCTGAAAACGGTATTTCATTCTGGAGCGAGGCAGATAAGCAGGGAAATATAATCAGTGAGGAATACCGCAGTTGTAGCACCCAGGTATTTTATGATATGCTTGATCTTGTACTTGAAGATGCAGACAGCGATATCATGGAATATATGACAAAGGTATCTCAGGATGAAATAAAGATCTTTGTCAGCACTCATCTGGAAAAAAGCAATGATAGGGCTTTATTTTATCCGAGACAGGGCTTAGCTAATGAGATGTTAACACACTTTGTCATTACAGATAAAGAAGCTCTTACAAATGCTTTAATGAACTTTGAATGGGTAAAGGTAAGAGAAGGGGAATTTGATTATAATAACTATTACGAAATGGGTATCAGAATATCCGAAGAAGGATATCTTATGGCAGTAGGTGACGATCCTTATCCTTACGGCTATTTCAAGCTCAAAAATGAGATTGAATGTGAAAAGCTTATCGACGCTGTCAAGTCTGTACTTGGATATGATAATGAATCCCGTGATGCTACAAGTGAAGAGATAAGAGCTCTGTTCGATGGAGCTACAGATAATTGTTCTGTAAGCAGCTGGGACGGAGAAGTAGGTATTGGTCAGAGTGGACCGCATTATGGAAGTATTTATCGTTACTATACGCTGAATGATGCTAAAGGCTTCACAGATGAGATATCTTCAATTGAATGGGTGACCTGTTCTAATGAAGAAGTGAATTCAAATACTAAAAGGGGACTTATAACTACCGGAGCTTTTACTATATCTGATACTTCTATATACAGAAACGGATATATTTCTTGTTACGACAAAAATCTGTATTGCAAACTGAAGAACGAAAGTGATATCGAAAAGCTTGAGCCTATTTTCAATAAATACTTTGTTATGACCGAGGCTTCAAAGCTTGCAGACAAGATGCTTAACGGCATTGATAATTTTAATGATCTTGATGCAGATTTTACTTACAGCAGACAGTATGATTATGAAGGTAATTCAGATAGTCAGAATATCAGTGGTCACATGAGTTTTGATGCAAAGGACAAGAAATTGTATATGTCAGGTGCGGGAACAGAAAATGGTGACGATATCTGTACTACAGTATTAATGATAGGTGATGACAATTCTGCATATTCAACTGTCAATAACACCGATCATGATAAATGTTTAGATTATGTATACTCATATAATACGGTAATGATACCTAAACCGGAGTTCCATTATGTATATTTATCCAAAAAAATAGAACAGGGACTTACTCCTGCCATGCAGCAGAGCGATGATATCAGTATTGAGTCTAAGTATTTAGGCGGTGGAAATACGGAGTATCACTTTACAAGTAATTATTATGGAGCAGGAGAATATACTATCGTTTTGACAGAAAAAGGACAGCTGATCTCCTATGAGGCAAGTATGGCATACAGCAAAATAAAATTTGAGCTCAAAAACTATGTATTTGACTCCGACAGCTTTGAAATGCCATATCTGAATGATACATATGAACAGATAAACTATTCAGAGAACATAAAAACTCACAATATTCCTGTAGTCAATGTGTATCCCGAACTCATAAGCGGTATAGGAGTTGGTTCAATGGCACAGGTCATCACAGACAGTGATAAATATAATATGTACGTAAGTTGTTTGCTTGATATGTTCAGCATACTGGATAAGGAAGGCGGAGACGAGGATTTCTGGCTGCTGCACGGTGATTCATTTAAAACAGGTTCAAAGCATGGCGACAGGCATATGAAAGGATACTACACTATCATAGTTGAAACTGAGAAATATGAATTCGTGATATATATACCTGATTTAAGAGCCACTAAACCCGAATGGGGCGATGATACCGTACTTATCGAAAAGCATTCTGGCACGGCAGATGAAAGCAGCGACAGCTATTACAGGCATTTTTCAGAGAAGGACATTGATAGTCTCAGATCAATAATAAAAAATCAGTATAACAGGTACTAAGCAGTGTGACGCTGCATCATTTTTCAAGTTCAAGATAACGAGAAGGGCAATGTATCGCCGCGACTGTTGATTTATTTGTAATAACATGATATAATAATATAAAGTCTCCGCAGTCGGTATGGCTGCGGAGAAATTTTTTCGGAGGTATAACAATGAAGCTCATATCATGGAACGTAAACGGCTTTCGTGCTTGTCTGCAAAAGGGCTTTGAGGATTTCTTCAAGGCTGCGGACGCTGATATATTCTGCTTGCAGGAAACAAAAATGCAGCCCGATCAGGCTGACTTCAAGCCCGAGGGATACCATATATATTTTCACAGCGCAGTAAAGAAAGGCTATTCGGGTACGGCTGTATTCAGCAAGACCGAGCCTTTGTCCGTTACATACGGCATAAACGGTACTCACATGGACGAGGGCAGAGTCATCACCTGCGAGTACGAGGACTTTTACTTCGTATGCTGCTATGTACCGAACGCACAGGACGGATTGAAGCGTATCGACTACCGTATGGAGTTCGAGGACGATATGAGAGCATATCTCTCCGACCTTGACAAGAAAAAGCCTGTTGTGTACTGCGGCGACCTTAACGTAGCGCATGAAGAGATAGACCTGAAAAATCCCAAGACAAACCGCGGAAACGCTGGATTCTCGGACGAGGAGCGCGGCAAGTTCACGGAGCTTTTAGGAGCAGGCTTTACCGATACATTCAGAAAGCTCTATCCCGATACAGTTACTTATTCGTGGTGGTCTTATCGCTTTAAGGCTCGTGAAAAGAACGCAGGCTGGCGTATAGACTATTTTGTTGTATCCGACAGGTTTATGGAGTGCGTTAAAAACTCCGAGATACTGACGGATATTATGGGCAGCGACCACTGTCCCGTTATGCTGACTACAAAATAATACATCTTTTTATTGACAATCAATATTGATTATTGTATAATATGTTTAATAACACAATGTGTTATAGTTTATATGATATATTTAAAGGGGTTGATTGTCATGAGAAAAAAGTTAATGTCTGTGATAATGTCGTCAGTAATATTTGCATCTATGGCAAGTACGATGATAGCTTCTGCCGAAGTAAAGGAAAGCTATTCCTATGATGATATTTACACGATGACAAAGGACGGTTCTATTGAAGATCTGTTCAGTGAGAAAGGCATAGATGCTGCTGATATCTGGACAGCATCAAGAGTTTCGGAGCTGCTGGAAAAGGGGGCATATCCTGCAATTTACCTCAAACCCGAAAAAACAGTGTACTCATATGAAGTGTTCGGAGATGAGGGAGTTAGTACAGTATATGAGTATTTTTCTAATTGCTTGTATGAAAATTTCGGAGTACCCGATACGGATTTCTGTACAAGAGAAAAGCTCCGCGAAAATGCAGATGAAGGAATTAAGAGCGTTATCACGCCTATTTCGCATTTTTACGGCAGATACACAGAAAGACTTGCTGCTGTACTGAATTATATCCGTCTGAGTCCTGACTTTGCAGGCTTTTACGAAGAGGACATGAACAAGTCATTTTATGAAGAAATAGATGATGAAGAGTATATAAAAGTGCAGTATTATATCCCTGATAAAACAAAAGAAGTCATGGGTGACGTAAATATTGACGGTAGTTTTGATATTGCTGACCTGCTTCTCTTTAAGAAATGGATGATGCGTTCTTCAGATGCTTTTCTCAATAACTGGGAAGCTGCTGATTTCGACTTTGATGATGACGTAGATGTATTTGATCTTATACTTATGAGAAAGGCACTTATCGAAAAATCATAAAACGGTACACATAATCATGGTACTAATATAGAAGTTTATAGTTATTACTCGGGGAAAACCTTTCTGAGGAAAGGTTCTTCCCCGAACCCCTTTCCAAAGACTTTTATCTGATTTTTTCCCAGATAGGGCGCGTACGAAAAATAAAAAGACCTGCAAGTATACAGGTCGCGCCCTATCTGGGAAAAAATAAAAACAGAAGTTTTAGTGAGGGAGTTTGAGGGAGGACCCTTTTTCAAAAGGGTCTCCCTCAATAATAGTTATAAAAGCCTCTGTATCAATACCACGGTTAAGTGTACCGTTTTACTGTTCAAATATATTTTTGAAGATATTGTACTTCTTATCGTTTCCGCCTGAGTAAATGGCGAAGCAGATATTCTCGAAGAGCTTTCCGAAGCCTTCGTCTATGATGACTTTTCGGAAATAGCCTGCAACGTCCTCGGACTTATTGCCAAAAGCTCCGCAGCCCCATGCACCCAGTATAATATTCTTATGACCGTGTTCTGCGGCGACTGCAAGCAGTATCCTTATGCGCCTTGTCATAGTTTCTGCTATCTTCTTATTTGAGGCGAATATAGCTGCACCTCTTCTGTTGGGAGCAGGTACAGTTATGACCGAAGTCATGAACGGCTGCTCCATAGGCTCACATTTGTTATCGCGGAATACACATACATCAGGTGAATAGAGCATATAGTCAGACTCTACAGGACTGATATGCGTATTATTGTAAAGATACATCTTTTTAGCCTCAGCAGAGGTTATGGAAGCATACAGGGTACTGCATCTGCAAAGAGCCTCTTCCTGAGCGTTTGCGCCCAATCTGAAGCCGCCTCCTGCCTTGTGAGCATTGGCGAAATTCATAACAAAGGGGCGTTCAAATCTGCCTGCGGCTGAAAAAGAGTCCTCCTGCGTAACGGTTATGCTGCACATTTCATCACCGCTGATAATGAGCTTTTCAATAAGCTCAGCACCCTTTTGCGGACTTATGACTTCTACTGCACGGGAATCGCCTTTAATGTCTATGTGTTTGCCGTTCAGCTCGTAGAAACCGTTTTCGGTAATTTTTATGGTCTCGTTTGCAATAGTGATATTATTCATAAATACACCTTCTTAATTTGTAACGTCCATGACTACATATTCCGAGATACAGCCTGTTTTGAATGGGATAGCCCAGCCTGATATACCTGAGGTAACGATGAATTTGGTATTGTCGATAGTCTTTGAGCCGTAGACAAAATCATTGGCACCTATGAGAAGTCCGATATATCCTGACGGCCATATATGTCCGCCGTGGGTATGTCCCGAGAACACAAGGTCAGCACCTGCGGCAGCCTCGTTATCGTAGTCGTTAGGCTGATGATCGAGGATAAGCTCGAACTTTGAGTTATCAAGGTCTTTCGTGAGGGTTTTTATATCCTCACGTTCCTTATAGTGTTTATCAAGTCTGCCAACTATGCGGAAAGTGTCGTTAACCTCGACTACATCGTCCTCAAGGAGTGTAACATTGTTCTTTTCGAGTTCGCTGTAGAGGTCCTCGATAGTGAAGTCGCGGTGTCCCGATTCATAATAGCCCTTATCGTGATTGCCGATCGTGAAATAAACGCCGTAGGTGGTTTTCAGCTCGCCTAAGGCCTTGCAGGCTTGCACCATATCCTCGCGGCATGAATCATCGTCAACAAAGTCTCCTGCGACTACTACCACATCGGGCTCTTCGGCTTGTATACGCTTCATTTCCTTTGCGAATTGTTCGCCGTTAAGGGTAATGCCGAGGTGAGAGTCCGCAATGCCCACTATCCTGAGACTTCCGCCTGCTATAGGTTTGTCTGTATGGACTGTATAGGCAGTTCTTTTTACGTCGTGGGCGTTTATCCAGCCAAAAGTGAGATATACAGCCGTAAAGAGTATAGTCAGAACTCCTTCGATATAGAATCGGCGTTCTTTTTTTATTATCTTGCGGACTATCTTTCCCAGAAGGTCTGCGATGAGCCAGAAGGCTGCCAGATGAAAAACTATGATAACTACCGCATAGGTATTTATAATACCGAAACAGCCTATACCGATCAAAGGTACAAGGCAAAGCAGCCATGACAGCTTTTTGTGGTTTTCGGCTATTTTCTGTACAAAGCCGAATTTATGAAATCTTGTGAGAAGATAAAATATACTGCCAAGACTTATAACGCCTGCAAGTGCAAAAAGTATCAGCCAGAACATATGACACCTCCGATAATATCGCGTACAACGTCCGCGTTTACATTATATGGACAGCTTGCAAGCTTTTTCGGGTTGCTGAGCAGATTATCCGCAGCCTTTTCCAGAAGCTCCTGTGACGCATTTACAGGGCTTATATCAGCAATGAACTGCCCCAGCTCGTCTGTATCGGCAAAGCCCGTCACAGACAGAACGTGTTCGCGGTCGGAGAGTTCGGCGTTTCTGAGATATCCCCGCTGGAAAGCTCCAACAGCCGCACCGTGGGGGATACCGCCCTCATAGGTGAGAGTGTAGCTCAGACCGTGAGGAATGGAAGTCCCTGTCTGAGCAATAGCCATTCCACCCAGTGTAGAAGCCGTGAGCAGGTCATTGGCAGTATTGATGTCAAGAGGCATATTTCCTGCAAGGAAGTACTTGCAGCTTTTCCAGAGCTTCATGCCGCTGTCGGCGCACATACGGCTGAGATAAGAAGCAGAGGAGTGGATATAGCTTTCTATCATATGGCTGAGAGCGTCAACAGCAGTATTTGCAATGAGCTGCTTCGGCGCAGTAAGCAGGTATTTACCGTCGCAGAGCGCGAGACTGGGGAATACCTTGTGTACCATAGACATTTTGGTACTCAGGTCGTGCCGCGTGAGTACAGAAACACCCGTTACCTCAGAGCCTGTTCCGCAGGTAGTGGGAACAGCAGCAAGTGGCAGAAAACGGGGAGCAGCAGAATTGTCATACATAAGTTCCCATGAGCTTTCGGGATTTTTCATCATTACCGCTACAGCCTTTGAAGCATCGAGAGCTGAACCGCCGCCTACTCCGATAACGAAGTCAGCACCACAGGAAAGACCCATATCCCGTGCTTTCATAACAGTTTCAACGGAAGGGTTCTCCTCTGTCTCATTGAATACCGTATATTTTACGCCGTGCCTCTCAAGTGCAGTGATAACATCATCGAGAGAGCCGTTTCGCTGTGAAGAATTATGTCCTGTAACTATAAGTGCATGAGTACCGAGAGCTGCTAAGTCTTTACTGTGAGAAACAACGCAGTCAGGTTCATAAATTACCTTTGCAGGCATGAAAAACATCATATTTTTACCTCATTTGATATATAGAATTCTCTTTTATTACTTATACTATTATTGTACCTGTTTTAAGGAGCAGTGTCAATACATGGGTAGAAAAAACGCTTTTTTGTAGCATATAATCTTCTGTTTCAACTGTAGGTTGAAAACAGTGGAAAAGTTATGGTATAATGAATATGTAAATTATAATACAGCACAAATCTGATATTAGGACAGCTTGTTATTCTGCGAAAGGGGATACCGATGTAATGAACAGAAAAGACAATAGGATATTTACAGCTTCATCGGCTGACATTGCAGAAAAAATGGGTGTGGGCTGGAACTGCGGAAATACCCTCGAAGCGAATTTCGGTGGTATACCCAGCGAGACTGTATGGGGCAATCCGAAAACCTCACAGGAGATAATAGACGCAGTTGCCGATGCAGGCTTTAACACTGTAAGGATACCCATAACCTACCTCAGTAAGATAGATGATGAAAACGGCTATATGATAGACCATGAGTGGCTCGAAAGGATAGCAGAGGTAGTTGATTACTGCTACAAAAGAGAAATGTTCGTGATAATCAATATCCACGGCGATGCCTACCACACCATAAAAGGCGGCTGGCTGTTCTGTGATGAAGAAGATCAGGACCGTATAAAGAAGAAATTCAGAGCTGTGTGGAGACAGGTGGCTGAACGCTTTGCAGACCTTGACGAGCACCTCATATTCGAGAGCATGAACGAGGTCTTTGACGGCATATATCACGATCCCGTACCCGAGTATTACGTGAATATCAATGATTACAACCGCATATTCGTTGACACTGTCCGCGAATGTGGCAAGAACAATACCCACCGCTGGCTCATGGTATGCGGCTGGAATACAAATATAGACTATACCTGCGGGGATTACGGCTTCTGCTTCCCCGAGGACAAGGGCAATACCGCCGATGAGGGAAGGCTTATCCTTTCCGTGCATTTTTACGACCCGTGGGACTACTGCGGTGAAGAGGAAAAGGACGTTTTCCTCTGGGGCGAAAAGGGGCAGAGAATATCCGATGAGTACGGACTCTCACCCGACAGCGTTGCCAACTGGGGCGATGAGAACCATATGCGGTTCCAGTTTGAAAAGCTGAAAAAGAAGTATATCGACAAGGGCATACCTGTTGTACTCGGAGAATTCGGCTGTATCGACAAGGGTGTGGCAAATGAGGCTATATCAAATAAAATAGAAGAGAACCGTGCGTATTACAACGGTTTTGTGGCAGGAACTGCCGCAAAGAACGGTATAACGCCCATATACTGGGACAACGGCTTCAACGGACAGTACGGTCTCGCACTATTTGACAGGCGGAAGCTTACACAGACTCAGCCTGCTATTATAGAAGCTATAGTAAAAGGCGTAAAAAACAAAGACCCTATGGCAGGTCTTTGCGTGAGGAAAAAAGCATAACTAAAGAAAAAAGCTCCCGAAAAGGGAGCTTTTTCATGTTATTGTAATTCTGTTACCGAAACATCGGTAAGTTCAATTCCGGAACGATCATTTGCCAGGGCGTATCTGAACCCGTCATTTTTGAATACTACATTCCCTTGGAATTCGAGGAAATCATTGCCATACTTGTCTTTTATGGCGCAGACTACCTTACAGCTGTTATCATCATCGTAGCTGAAAATCTTAACATCTTCTTCCAGGTCGTTGATAAATATATCCTTTGTTATCATCAGGTCTTTAATATCATAATCGTCACAATCGTTTATGAAATAGTCCTTGATAGCATATGCTGCTGCACTTTCCATATTACGTCCTATAATGATATCATTTATCTTCCATTCGCCTTCTTCACAAACAAAGTCGAATTGCAGATTTGTGCCGACCTGTGATTTATCAGTGTTGATAAAAGGCTTGAAATTTGCAAACAGAGTTGCCGAGAAACCGTTTTTCTTTATTTTTACAACATTCGGATAGTTTGAATAGCTGCCGCTGTTAACGGGTGGATTATGGAACGTTGAAACGTAAAATCCGCCCTTATAGGTAATGAAATCAAGTGAATGATAGTTAACATCGGCTAAGTCTATATCCGAATTGTTTTCATAATTACTGAGATCCTTATCGAAATCGCTGTTTGAGAAAAGATAAGTGTACTGAGGCTCGATAATGAGTGTCTCATAGTCTTCGCCTGAGTTTACACTGAAAAGTCTGTCATAGAATTCAACTGTAAGCAGACTTTTTATCTCATTCTTCAGGTCATCACCTGACTGGATGTCCGCATCGGTAACTCTGTAATAGTGTTTTTCGGTTGCTTTCTTTCCCGGTACATCGGAATTATATACATTAAATGAAAGAGTATCATCAATATCTACACTTAATGCATGATTATAATATTTATTTTCGAGCTCCGCAAATCTGTTTGTGAGCTTGTAAGCTATTTCTGCATATTCTGATGCAATATCTTGTTTTCCTTCTTTTTCTGTGGCGATCTCTGAAACAGCTTCTGTAGGTTTTGTCTGGTCGGTAGCGGGATTATTCTTTTTGAATTTTATAAATGCCGTACCGCCCGAAATACCTGCCATGAGTATTACTGCCGCAGCTGCAATGCTTGTTATTCTTGATAATATTGGTCTGTTATACTGTTCAACTCCTCTTACTTCTGACTCATCATCGAAACCCACGTTATCTTTTTCCTGGTTATCCATATTGTACTTTTTTTCGCTCATTGCAAAAATTCTCTCCTTCTCAGCATCTGTGAGAACAGGGAATTCCTCCGAAATTTTGTCAATGATCATGTTATCAATCTCCTTAAATAAACTCAAATCAACCCCTCCTTGCCAATGCCTGCTTCTGCGAGGAGCAGTTTAAGTCTTTGTTTTGCGCGGCTGCTGCGCTTCTGAACGGCAGCAGATGACATAGAGATACTCTCAGCGATCTCTTTAGCTGTCCGGTTGTAATAATACTGCTGGATGATAATAGTTGAGTCGGGCTCTCCCAATTCCTTGATCTTTCCGAGAATGATACGTGATTGTTCCTTTCTTTCCGAATTTTCCATCAATGAGTCGTCAGAACGCAGTTCTTCCATGTTGTTTTCGTCTATAGAGAAATTCCTGTTGTTATGGACGCTGAGTCTGCGAAAAGCGTCTATAGCTGTATTCCTTGATATCGTACCTATGTATCCCTTGAGGTTGCCTGAAAAGTCAGTATTTACGTCAAAACGCTTATAAAGCTTCATGAATATATCACTGACGCAATCCTCGATATCCTCGCGAGTCCCACAATTTCTGAGGATATCTATAACTATCGCGTAGACATAGTTACAGTACAGGTCAAAGACTGCTCTGTGACATTTTGGTACAGACTGAGACATAAGCTCTTTCAGTTCGGCATCTGTCATCAGAAATTCCTCCTTTATTTTGAATGCATTCAATAAAAATAATCGAATGAATGGGCATATTTCAGACACTTTATTATACCATTTTTTCGCAAAAAAAGCAATAATTTTGAAAAACAGAAAAAAATTATTGAAAAACGATAATTTTCTATTGACAAATGATATTTTATGTGCTATACTATAGTCACAGTAAGAAAACTGAAAAAACTAAGAGGAGCGACGATATATGTGGAATAACAACAGATCTCTATTCTTATCCCGTGTACTTACCATAGCGGCAGCAGGTGTGGCTGTATTTGTTGCATTTTTCATACCTACCATAGCCGAATGGTATCAGTACGAAATGACAGTTGAAGCGGCAGGCATACTTGACAGAGAGACTATGTATCTGCCCATGTGCATAACCCTTTATGTATGTGACGCACTTGCACTGGCAGCACTCTGGAATTTACACGTACTTCTCGGCAATATCCGAAAGGACGAGGTGTTCATACCTAAGAACACAAGCTGTCTGCGCAGGATATCGTGGATATGTATGGCAGCAGGAGCTGTATGCATCATATTCGGGCTGTGGAGCTCAATATTCGCCTTTGTAGGAATGGTAGCCATAATGTTCGGGCTTATCATGCGCGTGCTGAAAAACGTGTTTGAGAAGGCTGTAGAGATAAAGTCGGAAAACGACTTTACTATATAAGGAGGTGTTTTCCATGCCGATCATAGTAAATCTTGATGTAATGATGGCGAAGCGGAAGATGTCCTCTCAGGAGCTTGCAGAAAGAGTAGGCATAACAACTGCAAATCTTTCCATACTGAAAACAGGCAAGGCAAAGGCAGTTCGCTTTTCTACTCTTGAAAGGATATGCGAGGAGCTTGAGTGTCAGCCGGGAGATATACTGGAATTCAGACGCGAATAGGGGGAAGGATATGGTAAGGGTGATATGGCGGATATTAAAGCTCATAGTAGCTGTTTTATTCGTGTTCGGACTGGTGGTTGCAGGCTATGAAGCATACAAGATAGCGCATTATATGAGAGAAGAGCCTGTTGTGACCGTAAAGGAACAGCTGATATTTTCACATCACTCAGAGGTGAAGCTGAGTGATGTGGCTGAATTTCAAAACTGCATAGACACAGAGATATCGAGTGCTCAATGGGAAGACGGCGGATACGAAAAGCTTACGATAATGAGCGACAGAAGCTCACTTATAGTAGGCGAGAAAACAGGAAAGCTCAATGTCATGATAGAGGCAAGGGCACACAGGAAAGTTGTTTCTCGGGTGATACAGATAACAATAGAATAATTCAGAAATAATACGGGGTAACGTATTTCCGCACATGGGGGCAAACTCTAAACATAGTATGCAGATATTTATAATAGGTCTTTGAGGAGGGATCGTTATGAAAAAAACAGCAGTTAAAAAGGTACATGAACTGAGACACACTTACGGCATAGACATGGCTCTGTGTGTATTTGATTTCCTTATCTGCTCGGTGCTGTGCGCAGGGGGCAGCGAATACCTGAATATCGCAGGCATAATCGCTCTTATAACAGCTGTCATACCCATAGGTTTCAAACGTCTCTACTTCAAGGACGAATTTATCCCTAAGTCAGTAGCAGCTGTAATGGCTGTCTACAGGGTGTTGCTGGCGGCACTTATGCTGTACGGTATCGACTTTTTTCTCATAGCAGGTGTATGATATGAAGGTAAGCGATGAGCTGAAAAAGGATCTCAGGACTATCGTTATGAGACTGCTGTTAGTTCTGTGTTTGCTGTTTATAGCAGTAACAGCCATTTTAATAAAAGAATACTTTGACGGTCATTTTACTCATTTTAATGCGGAGAGGACAGCAAGGATGGAAGAGATATTCGATATAAGGGTAGATGACAGCGTTAAGCTTATACGGTATGAAAATGACAGTACACTTGCTGCGATATATGAAAGTCTTGAGCTTGAAACAGACGATTATGAGCGGTTTATATCTGAGAATGTCAATGCAGTGACGGAGTTTGATGAAAAGCTGTAACGGCAGGGGATTTCTGTCATATAAGTATAAAGATGAGGATATAAAACTGAAAGTCAAATCGCTGGAGAAAGGAAATTATTTGATAACTTTGATACACTGGGATTAAAAAGATTTTAAGGAGGCATTAAAATGAAAGAGCAATGGAAAAAGGTACGTTACTGGTTTTTTATGTCATTGCTGACAACGCTGTTCATATTTATGCCGCTGATGATGTTTGTGACGGTGTACTGCGTTATAAACTTCCTGTGCAGCCTTGTAACTGCGATAGTCGTGTCATTTGACTGTTTTGCAAGACCTTATGTATGGTACTCGGGTACAGCCGTATTTATAACCTTTCTGCTGACTGCATATCTGGCAAGGGATATAGCAAATGAGGAATATGGCTCTATCATGGCAGCTGCGGAGATCATTGCTGTTATATTTCTTATGCCCATACCGCTGATTACGGGGTTAAGAGTATACAAAAAGGGTAAAAAAGCAGAAGCAGAGATGCTTCAAAACGGAGGAGACTATTATGGAGAATAATATGCTTAGCGGTTTTAATGAGAGCAACGCCTTTGTTGCTCAGCATGATGAAACGGAAAAGCCTGAATACACAAGGGTTGACGCTGTGATCTCGGTATTTGCAATGATAGCGGCGTTTTGTTTCGTGAGATATGTGCTGTTTCACGTAATGGGATTTGTCACTACGGGACTTTTCATTGCTATCATTTCCGCGGCGATAATATACTTGAAGAAAAAGGAGTGCGAGTTTTCGCGCTTCAATAAGCTGCTTGCAGCATTGCTGTATGTTTTCAGTACTGTATTTTCAATCACTGCAAATACTCTTATAAAAGACCTTGATGTTGTATTTCTCATCGGAGCAGGAGCGTATTTCGTTTACTCTGTGGGAGCTTCCAACAGGAATATCGACCGCTTTCTGCCATATGCCATGTGCAAGGCTGTGTTTGAATTCCCTTTCTCACATTTCGGCACACAGGGCAAAATAACCTCGGATATGCTTTCAAATTCAAAAAAGGCTTCAAACGCAAGATACATACTTATAGGACTTCTTATCACAGTACCTCTTACGGCAGTAGTTGCAGCTCTGCTCATGTCGGCTGACGACGGTCTTGAACGAATGTTGAACGGTATATTCGATAAGACTTTCGGCAATGATTTCTGGGAAAATACTCTCCAGCTCATAATAGCTCTGCCATGCTCAATGTACCTTTTCGGACTGTTTTATTCAAACGCTCACCGCAACGCTCTCAATGCACTTGATGAGCAGGCGTGTACACAAAAAATGTACAATATGCGCTTTCTGAGCAACCTTATCGTGTACACAGCAGTAACGCCCATATGTGTGCTTTATGTTCTGTTCTTCATTTCTCAGGCAGGATATTTTCTTTCAGCCTTTACAAATTCGCTCCCCGAGGGCTTTACCTATGCAGACTACGCAAGACGAGGATTTTTCGAGCTTTTTGCTATTGCACTCATCAACCTCGGAGTTACCTGCTTTATGAGCCTTTTCTCAAAGAAGACAGGCAGAGAGAAGCCCTTTGCACTTAAATTTTACAGCGTTATGATGAGCGTTTTCACTCTTATCCTTATAGCTACAGCCATGAGCAAAATGATAATGTACATCAACAGATACGGACTTACAGCACTGAGATTTTACACAAGCTGGTTTATGGTTCTCCTTGCAATAATATTCGTACTTATCATCGTAAAGCAGTTCAGGTTCGAGATGAAGATATCGAGGGATATATCCGCAGTATTCGTGCTTATGTTCGGACTTCTTTGCTTTTCACGTCCCGAGGCGGTCATTGCAAAGTATAATATCGAGATGTATAGATCAGGCTGTCTTGAAGAGCTTGATACGAAAACGCTGCTGAAAATGTCTGATGATGCTGTTCTTACGGCGTATAATGAGGACGTTGTGACAGAGGAAGAGATACTGCGCCACAGGTCATACAAGGACGAGCTGAGGGATTATAACCTCTCATCTGTGATACTCAACGAGAAAATGTCATAAAAACAAAAAAGCTCCCGTACCTCGGGAGTTTTTTGCTATATTATTTCAAGAAGAAAACAAAGATTGTTTTCAGCGTAAGATTGCCTATCACGGAGACTCCATATTCGGTATAGGGGGGAAGTCCGAACGACCAAGTGTCAAGGGTCTCCGCAGGGGACAAAGCCAAATTAAGCGGAGTTCGTACGGCTCAAAGCCGTAAATAGATATCTGCTTACAGACGGAGCAGATATTATCTTATATAATAGCGCATAAAACGGCATAAATCAATACTTTTGCGTGAAATGTACTTTTTTAGCGTGAAATGTGCATTTTTGTTCATTGTTCGTTAACATTTAACGGTTGTCGTGTAATAAATTACCGCCTCAGTAAAACTGAGGCGGTAATGCTATCTTGTATTTCGATATTAATATGCTATCATGATATCGGCTGTGAATATTTCTTTCTCGCATTTGAAAGAGAGGATACCGTCCAGCTGATCGACGGCTTCGCGGATACTGCTCACGCCTATGCCGTGACCGACACCTGTTTTGTTAGTTGTAAGGTTTTCGGTGTCCACCTCGTCAGAGGAATTCATGACGCATATCCTCAGCTTATTATCGTTCTGTACAATGGATATATAGATGAATTTTTCTTCCGAAGATGAACGGAGCACGCCTTCAATGGCATTGTCGAGGAGGTTTGCGATTATTCGGCACAGCGGAAGATCGTCTATATCCATTTTGTCGGTGATAATGACCTTGCACGAGAACTGTATGTTGTTCAGAAGTGCCTTTTTCCACTTCATATTAACGATAGCGTCAACAGACGAGATACCCGTATAGCAGATACGGCTCGCAGCAGAAAGCTTCTGATAGAGCTTGTTAAGATGCGCGATAGCCTCAGGACCTGAGCCCTGCTTGAACATTCTTCTTGCAGCAGCAAGCTGATTACTGATATCGTGCTTGAGCTGACGTATCTCGGTGTATTTCTCCTCAATGAGCCTGTAGTTTTCCTCCTCCGATTTAAGACGCTGTTCCATAAGCTTCAGCTCGATGGAATTGGAATAAGTATCGAAGAAGTCGAAAACGAATATGTTCAGCAGGAATATTCCTGCTACAGACAACAGGTACATCAGTGACCTGCGCGGAGCAAGCTCTGCGGTAATGAAGATACTGTTGAGTATTATAAGGCTCAGCAAAGGTACAAATATCACCAGCAGCCAGTTTCTGAAAGGGATATCTCTTTGCTTTGGTTTGAGGTATTCCGCGATATATATTGCTGCCCAGAAGCAAAATACCTTTCCGATAGCCATGCATATGTATCTTCCGAAGCCTGATGAGGTATTGTGCTCTGTAGCACCTATATTCATTATATCCAGAATAGCGGCAGGAGCGATCTCCGCCACAAGCAGCACAACAGCGAACAGCAGACAGTAGAATATGATACTTCGGACTTTGCTCTCAAACATCACAAATGAGGTAAGCATCATCATTGTAACAGCAATTCCAAGCTTGATCCACGGAGATACATCAGTAAAGGTCAAAGCCACGAAGATGCCGAAAAATCCGACAGCAGGGACGATGAGAAATTTAAGCGGATACCTGCATTCCTTTTTCATTATAAGAAAAAGGTAGAATATGATAAGACCGGCATCGAAAAGACAATTGATAGTTTCTATGATAAATTGGGAAGGTCTCATCTCAGCTCCACCTGCTTCTGCTGTAATCCATAAAACATTGTTTAATGTTTTTGATATGGTTTCTGCTTGCGAAGAGAGTTTCTCCGTTTATCAGAATTATTTCGTTTTTCCGTATGTAATCAATATTTATGATATTCACTATACTGCTTTTATCAAGTCGGGCAAATAGCAGGTCGGCAAATTGCGTTTCTATCTCGGAAAGCGTTCCCTTTGTGAAGAATTTGCCTTTTTTGGCGTGTATAAGCAGTTTATGTGAAAACACTTCTATATATATGATATCATCTGTAGGAAGCTTTTCCTCCTTGGTGCTGCCGTCAGCAGTAGCTATGACGTACCTTGTATTGCGGTAATACTCATGTACAGCATCGCTCAGCTGCTTCATATATATAGAACGGGGCTGATTTTTCAGTATATATCTGAAAGCTCTTACCTCGTAGCCCTGAACAGCGAATTTTTCATAGCTGGTCAGAAAGATGATTATGACCTTTTCGTCGATATCCCTGAGAAAACGGGCAGTTTCAACGCCGTTGAGACCTTTCATCTGGATATCGAGGATAATTACGGCATATTTTCCAGCGGTAAAATCCAGTATCAGCTCTCTGCCTGTTTTGAACTCAAAAAAGGTGAACTCATTCTCATATGACTGGAGAGCAATAAGGTCTTCTTTTACTTTAGTTATATATCTTTGTTCGTCGTCGCAAATTGCGATATTCAAATTTTGATCCCCCTTGACATGACCGTCCTGCTGTTTAAAAAAATGACAAAAACAACGTAAAACGGTTGATTGCACGTTCTGTCATATAACGATTTAATTATACTATGATATTCACACTTTGTCAATGGTTTAGAGGGGGGATTGTGCAAAAAAGTGAATGAACTATGAACAAAAGCGTACATTTCACGCTTAAAAATTACACTTCGCGCATTTTTATTGAAATTTACACCCAATTAACGCTATAATAGGTACAGTTATGGTTGTTATGTATCTGCTTTCAAAGCAGGGGATTACTTAAAAACGGTATGGGGATACCGTACAAAAAGATATTGACAGGAGAATTAACTATGAAATGCAGCATAATAATACCCTATTCTTACTCTACCGACAGAGCTATTAGAGTATTTCATTCACTCGAGAACCAGGACTTCAACCATGAAGAATACGAGCTTATCTTCGTAAACTACGGCGAAGGCAACGAACTTGCGGAGTATATCGCAAATTATGAGCCGAAAGTCAGAGTACGTTGTTTTGCACTTCCCAACGGCAGGATAGGTCAGGCAAAAAATCAGGGAATAAGGAGAGCTTCGGGCGAACTTCTTATATTCCTCAACGGAGATGAGATAGCTTCAAGGAACTTCGTTTCAGGGCACTATGACACATATAAAAAGTGCGGCAGACCGATAATGCAGTTTGGTCTTACAAAGGAAGTCTTTGAGGACGATGACAAGGTATTCTACGAAAACAGAGAGTTATTCAGGAACGGTATCCGTTACTGGCTCACAGAGCCCGAGAAATACGGGCTTGACAAGAAAAAGAGCTATTATTTCATTAAGGATATCCGTCTTAAAATGCTTGAGCCTTACAGCTATGATTTTGATAAGGTCCAGTATAAGATGATATTTACTCAGACATCTAATCTTTCTATCCCTATGGAATGTATCAGAAGATACGGCGGTATTGATGAGAATTTCCGCGAGCAGGAAATAGAGGACTGGGAGTTTGGCTACCGTATGATGAAAAACGGTGTGGATATCATATATAATCCAAAGGTTTCGGTTCTTCACCTTTACGAAAAGGAGAACTACGATGTCAAGCGTTATATCGAATGGAAAGATAACCTTGATACTATGCTGAGGAAGTATAATGACAGTTTCCTCAACGAGCTTGAAGAGTTCAAGAGCTTCTTTGACCCTGTACGCAGGGAGCGGATAAGAAAAAGTGAACCTGGCAAAAACATATGGCTTGAGATATACAAACATCTTGAGCGAAGTGCTTCAAAGCCTGTTTTTGCAAGTGCGAACTGACAATTTCTTTCAGCTGAGCCCTTGACCCTTCCCTGAATCAAGGGTCAGCTTTATTTAAAAATCGGTCTGTGGGTACTCACTCACTCATGGACTTATATACTCCTTCCTAAAGCTCCGTTATGCGGAGCTTTTTTTCTTTTTGCATAAAACATGATATGTGTTTGTTTATTTGCGGACGCGCAATGCGCGTCCCTACATAAATATATAAATCCCCGAATTGCTTCGGGGATTTCTTATTTTTCATTTGGAAGTGATATCGTAAACGAAGTACCGCCGAGGGGACTGTCCTCAACGGATATAGTTCCGTTATGGAGGTCGATAATCTCTTTTGCAATGGACAGCCCGAGACCAAAGTGTGAGCGGTCTGTACGGGAGCGGTCTGCACGGTAAAAGCGTTCAAAGATATGCTGTCGATCCTCTTCGGAGATACCGCAGCCACTGTCGGAAACGCGCACGATATGCTGCGAATTATCAACGCTGTAGGCTATCTCTATTTTTCCGTTTTCGGGAGTATAGCTTACGGCATTGTTGAGGAGTATGGATATTACCTGATTTATCCGCTCTGCATCTATCATAGCTTTCGGAATATTGTCATCAGGCAGCTTTACCGAAAGGCTTATATTTTTTTCCTTTGCAGGTGAAAGGAATGCCTCATAGCAGTCAAGGACAAGGGTATCAAGCTCTGTGGGAGCAGTTTGCGCAGTAAAGCTTCCGTTGTCCGAACGCGCAAGAGTGAGCAGATCCTCGGTGAGCAGAGCAAGTCGTTTGCCCTCTTTTCGGGCGATCTTTGAGAGATACTGCTGCTGCTCGCCCTCACTTGTCTCCATAGCATCAAGAGCGGACATGATAGTATTTACAGGATTTCTTATCTCGTGTGAAGCTGCCGCGATAAAGTGAGCCTGCTGCTGGTGAGCCTGTTTTACAGGCTTAAGGAGCAGCTTCGTAAAGAGGTAGGAAAATACAAAGAATACTATTGCCGCACCGAAAATTATGAGAATAAAGTATATTATGAGCTTTTTCAGCTGTTTTTGCTGGCTGTCGAGAGATTTTACGGCGTAGACCTCCGTTATGCTCTTGTCGCCCGAAATGAAGATCATGCCGACGTAATATCGGTGGTCTTTTGCCGAATAGCTGAATTCATCATGTGCAACAGAGCCTGTGTATCTGAGCCGCTGTATGTCCATGGAGAATTTGGACTTTATATCCTCCAGCAGCGCGGAGTTTTCTTCGCTCATGCCCTGGGAGGTGGACAGCATAGCCTTGCCGTTATCATAAATGTAAAGCTGATAGCTGTAATTCATATTTATATTCATAAGCCAGCTCTGCGAGATAACGTGGTCTTTTGAAAGAGTAGAGCTGAAATTTGCGATATCGGTCTTAAAGCTTATGAAAGAATTTTTTTGTATGTTGTTCCAGCTGAGATAAAGATACAGCAACGACATGACTGCAACAACAAGAGTGCAGACTCCGGTAAACAGCATGGTAAGCCGTATGTGGACTTTCCTGAACATACTCAGCCCTCCGTTGAAAGACGGTAGCCGATGCCGTGAACAGTTTTTACAGATGAGGAGCTCCCCACCTTTTTCAGTCGTCTGCGGACGAAATAGATATAGTTGTCAAGGTTGCCGTCCTCGATCTCGTAATCTGCGCCCCATATCCTTGCAAGTATAGTCTGACGGGAGAGAGTCTGGTTTGGATTACGCATAAACAGCTCAAGGAGCTCGCTCTCCTTATTGGAAAGGGTACAGCTTTCAGCAGGACCTGTCAGCATCTTGCTCTCGGCATTATAGCTTATATCACCTACAGTGAGCTTTTCAAGGCTCTCGATGCCCGTGGGACGGCGCAGCCTGCACCTGATACGCGCCATAAGCTCGCCGAATTCATAGGGCTTTACCATATAGTCGTCAGCACCGCAGTCCAGACCTGTTATCTTATCGCTGAGCTCTCCAAGAGCCGTAAGCATAATAACGGGAGTTTCATTGCCGTTCCTGCGCATTTCCGAAAGTATAGTAAGACCGTCCTTGTGTGGGAGCATACAGTCAAGCAGTACAAGGTCGTAGGCATTGCGGCTGAGGTAGTAGTCAGCGTCCTCGCCGTCAAAGCAAAGGTCAGCGGAAAATCCCTCTTTTTCAAGGCGGAATTGCAGCAGAGTACACTGTTCCTTGTCGTCCTCTATAATAAGTATACGCATAGAAGATTTCCTTTCGTTTTTTGTAAAGCCTTTAGCCCTTAGCCATGAGCCCTTAGCCGAAAGTGTTTGCTTGCGCTCACAATATTTAAATAATTCGCCGAAGGCGACACATTGGCTAATAGCTAACGCCTAAAGGCTAACGGCTAATATAATTATTATAGCACATAATATGCGGCTTGGAAAGTTTTAGAGAAAAATTAGAGATTAATTAGAGGAAAATTAGAGAATTATTAGAGGAGTTTTAGAGATTGATGTGATATTATGGTATCATAAAGACAGGAGGTACACAAAAATGAACTCACTTAAAAAGACTTTAGCTGTTATAATGTCACTTGCAATGCTTGCACCTCTGACATCATGCAGCAGTGAAAAAGAAAAAGCTACAGAAGTAAAGCTACTTTCATCAAAGGGCGGCTATGCCGAATCTAAGGTAGAAGGCAGGCTTTATGATATGCAAAGTGCTTCCGAGTTTGTTACTATCGGCGAAAAGACAGGTGTAATTTCCGCGTGGGCAAGAGAGCTTGTTTACATATCCAAGGACGGCACAAGAGTATTCAGAAGCGAAGTCGATGATCTGATTAAAAATGATGATGACGATATATATGCTGTCTATGCGGCATCTGATAATGGCTTAGTTGTATGTAAGGACGGCGATACCTGTGTCATAAATTCCGAAGGTGAATGTAACAAGGTCACAGGTGCGGATTATATTTACAATTTTGAATTTGCCGATAACGGCAAGCTTTACGGTCTTAATTATGATGCGCTGTATGAAGTGGATATCAATACAGGTGCGGCTAAGAAACTGGCAGATAAAGGAGAACGTATAAACTTCTTTGACATCATAGGAAACAGGATATTCTACGGCGACAGAGACGGCGTACATATTTTCGATATTGAAAAGAACTGCGAGGCAGAAGTTCCCGATGTTCTTGCCGATCTGATGAGCAAGTACAAGGCTGAAAAAAGCGATGCCGAACACGCTCTTGACATATGCGCAGGAAATAATGATGATATATATATCGGCTGTGAGGACGGACTTTATCACTACTCATGGGGCGGAAACTTTGCAGAGCAGATAATCGATGGTCTTATAAGCCGTTTCGGTGATCCCTCCGATCGGTTCGGTACCATATACTGCGCACCTGACGGGACTATATATGCCACATTCAACAGCGGTATGTACAAATACGTCTATGATCCCGAGATTGAAAACGCTGTGACCTCAGAGCTTAAAGTATACAGTCTTGAAAAGAACAGCACCATTTCACAGATAGTCAGCAGCTTTGCTGCGGACAACAGAAATATCAAGGTAGATTATCAGGTGGGCATGAAGGAAGGTCTGACCTACAGTGACGCCATGAAGGAGCTTACCACTCAGATACTGTCTGGAAATGCTCCCGATGTCATAGTCATTGACGGACTTGACAATGATAACCTCATTGAAAAGAATATGCTCACAGACCTTTCCAAATATGAGGATAAATGGCTGCCTGACAGCGATATTCTTGATAATATTGCAAAATGGAACACCGAGGACGGCAAGCTTTACAGTGTTGCCTGCAAATTCCGTATACCTGCCGTAGGTGCGGAGAGGAAAGACCTTGATAAAATAAAGTCCTTTGCAGATGCAGCCGACCTCTGCGAGAAATACCGCAAGGAAAAAGATCCTCATTATACTATCTTAGACTTTTTCGATGAGACCGATCCTATCCGCATGGGACTTATGTATGAGGGAAACAAGCTCCTCAGCGGCACTCCCGATAAAGCAGCCTTTGAAAAGTTTTATGAAAGCTGTGCAAAGCTGTATAATAACGATAAATCGCCAAGCGAAATGGATACCTATGTTATTTCAAGCACCGACAGCGATGAGGCAAGCTCCGAATACTTTTTCGGTACAAGATATATGGCAGAGAAGATGAATAAGAACGTTATTGCTCTGGGTGCATTGAATGGCTTTGAAAATGAACTTAATGTAGTAACTTCATTAATGAAGATAGATAATGATATAGATGCAGCATACAGATACGGCATGGAAAGTGACAAATGCTTTGTACCCAACTGCAATATAGCTGTAAGCGAGTCAAGCAAGAATAAGGAAGATGCATTCAGATTCATAGCCTCCGCACTTGGTGAGGAAGCTCAGGAAATAGAACATTCTGACGGCTTCCCTGTAAATAAGGCTGCGCTTGAAGGCTTTTATGAAATGAACAAAGATGCTGATAATGTCTATTCATTATATGTACCGCCTTTTGACAGCAATGAAGATGGAGAGGGAACTGAGGTGGATATGGAATGGATGACAGATGATGAGGCTAAGGAGTTCGACAGCTATATCAAAACTCTCTCCGAGCCTGTATTCATAAAGTATCCCATAAGAGAGATAATCGAGGACGCAGGAAAGAAGTGCATAGAAGGCACTGTAACTGCGGAGCAGGCTGCCGAGGATACTGTAAAGCAGCTTGAGCTGAAAATGAAAGAATAACTATGACAAATAAAGTATTTTCGCGGAGAAAGCTTGGATATCTGCCCTTCCTGCTGCCGAGCCTTGCAGGAGTGCTTATATTTACGTTCCTGCCCTTTGCGGACTCTCTGCGCAGGTCGTTCTGTACAGCTGTAACGGGTGATTTTGTTGGGGTAAACAATTATAAAGCTGTATTCAGTAACGAAGCATTCAGGCTTGCTGTAAAGAATACTTTAAAATTCGTGGGAGTATGTCTGCCGCTGCTCATATCCGTTTCATTTTTAGCAGCATACGCCCTCAGCAGGCTCAAATACATCAGGCTCATAAAGTCTGTGCTTTTGTTTCCGCTGGCAGTTCCTACCGCAGCCCTTGTGCTGGTGTGGCAGATACTTTTCAGCGACACAGGCTATATAAACAATATCCTTACCTCTCACGGACACAGCGCGGTAAGCTTTCTGAGCTCATCGGCTTCATTCTGGGTGCTGGTGGGAAGCTATATATGGAAAAACCTCGGATACACGGTGCTTCTCTGGCTTACGGGCATAATGAGCGTATCCACAGCTGTAATTGATGCTGCGAAGGTGGACGGTGCAAATGACAGGCAGATACTTTTCCGTATCATACTGCCCGAACTTAAACCTACACTTTATACTATCACAATAATATCATTCCTTAACTCCTTCAAGGTATTCCGCGAGGCATATCTTGTAGCAGGAGCATATCCCGACCAGCACATCTACCTTTTGCAGCATCTTTTCAATAACTGGTTCGTGAATATGGACCTTGACAAAATGGCAGCGGCAGCAGTGATCGTATTCGCTGTCATACTTGGGGCGATAGTGCTGCTCAGAAAGGCATGGGACAAGGAGGAACAGACATGACAAAAAAGCTTCGCATACCCTCAGTGTATGCTGTAATGGCAGTAATATGCATCGTTGTTATGTTTCCGCTGTTTCTTGCAGTTATACTTCCATTGCAGTCCTCAGACGAGCTTTCAAAGACACTTTCACCCCTTATCAACTTCAAGGGAACTTATTCAAAGATAGACTATATCGCTCAGTACCCTACGCTGAATAACTTCAAAGAGCTGCTGTTATACACCCCCGATTTTTACAAGGTATTCTGGAACTCATTCCTGATAACGGGAGCTATACTGCTTTTTCAGACACTTGCAGCTGTACCTGCGGCGTGGGCGTTTGCAAGATTCAAATTCAAAGGACGAAAGCTTCTGTTTGATATATACATAATATTTATGCTCATACCGTTTCAGGTAACGATGCTTTCACAGTATCTTGTCATAGACGGTATGAAGCTCATGAACAATCGTCTTGCAGTCATACTGCCTGCGATATTTTCGACCTTCCCTGTATTTCTCATATATCGCGGCTTTGCGGACATCCCCCGTGATGTGGCGGACTCCGCAAGGATAGACGGTGCAAACGAATGGCAGGTACTCAGGTATATCGGACTTCCTCTCGGGAAGGCAGGTATACTTGCCTGCGTGGTACTTAGTTTTCTCGACCTCTGGAATATGGTGGAGCAGCCGCTGACATTTCTCAAAGACAAGCGGCTGTATCCGCTGTCACTGTATCTGCCCATGCTTGGAGCAGAGAGGGGAGAGATGCTTTTATCTGCGGCAGTAGCCACACTTGTGCCTGCGGTATTCGTGTTCGTTATAGGGCAGGACGAGCTTGAACAGGGAATTATCGCTTCTGCCCTCAAGGAGTAGACAATGAAAGAAAAGATAAAACAGAGAGCAATAAAGTATTTTCTGATATTTCTTGCAGCAATGCTCATACTGACCTTTGCTTCACGAATGTTGTACACAGAGCGTATGCCCCGTGTGAACTGTATGTCCATAAGCAGAAAGAGCATATCTCACGAATTTGAATACAACGGAACAGTTGAAGCATTGAAGAGCCAGCCTGTTTTCATTCCCGAGGGACTGAGAGTAGCGGAGCTGGACGTTGAGTGCGGAGACAGAGTTATAAAGAATCAGACCATTATGAAGCTGGACATGGAGTATCTCCACAAGAAAGCAGCAATGCTGGAAAAGGATATTGCCGAGCAGCTTGAAACTGCCTCCGCTTATTCCAACGACGGCAGTATACCTGTGTTTACGGAAGCAGGACTGCGTACCGCTGAGGTATATGTGAAAGCAGGCGACAGCGTTTCCGCGGGACAGAAGCTCCTGCGTATTGACAGCGAGCATCTCAGCCGCCGCATAGCCGATATACAGAACAGTCTCAACGCGGATATCTCCACCCGTGAGGGCTATTTTGAAAACGAGGATCAGCACTCAGCCGATACCATTACAAACAGTATCGAAGAAAAGCAGCGTGAGCTGGACAGATACACAGAGATATACAACAACGGCTGTATAGTTTACAGCAGCACGGCAGGAGTGGTCACAGGCGTCCTTGTCAGGGCAGGCGATGTGACGAGCGAGTCGGCGGCAGTACTCATAAACAGCGATCCCACAGTTTGCTACGGACTTGCCGAAAAGCAGGAAAGGCTGGAAGCACTGAGGAAGCTTGACGAGACAAACGGTTTCATATACAGTCCCTCAGAGGGCATCATAACCTCGAAAACTGTCTCATTAGGTGAGCTTACTTCTGAAAACGCGGCGTTGATAGTCTCTGATATGTCGGGAGGTATAGTTTTCAGGACAGTTGTAGATGATGACAGCATAGAATATATATCCGTGGGGGATAAATTCAAGCTGAAATTCAGAAACGGCAGGATAAAAAAAGAAAACTGCGAAGTAAAGCGAATTTACAAGGCAGCTGAGGGCAGCGGATATACAGTTGAGCTGGCTATTGAGTCCGATGACGAGCTTAAAGCAGGAGAGATAGGCGTTATGAAAGGAAGTGTTCTTTCCGAGGACACGTATGACTGCATACCGCTCAATGCTATCGAATTCGGAGCAAGCGAGACAAGAGGAGAGATATTCATTGCAGAGGAGAGCGAGGGATTTTTCGGAAAGGAATACACAGCGAAGAAATACAGCGTAAATATAAGAGATAAAAATAATACAGATGCAGGGATAGATGATCTCGGACTTGATCCGAAATCGAAGATCATAATTTCCTCATCGAAGAAACTTTACGACGGACAAAAGGTAAGATAATAATAAAAACACCCCTTAAAGGCAGACAAGTCAAGCTTGTCCGAGCCTTTAAGGGGCGTTGTATTTCTGGTTGATAGACTGTTATAGGTGGGAAGTGCGTAATATTAATATAATTGATGAAGCTCTTTTAACAGTAGCTTGTGCTTGGGGGAGTTATTCAAATACTACGCCCCAGCCCGCGCTGACCTTACGATACAAGCGCATTTTTTCCTTCTTTTTCTGGACTTTAAGCAGTGCAAATGCTGCGATAACGACCACAATGGTGAGGAAAGCACCAATGATTATTCCTACCACGCCCTTCACAACGAAGAGTGAGAGACACCAGATAATGATAGCAGCAACAATAATGATCGGCAGACAGAAAGAAGTAAAGCTTCTGTTCTTGATCTTGATATAGTGCTGGATATCTCTTAAACTGAAGCACTCATAATTACGGGCAATAAAGTTATCAGGCTGTGCCCATTTGCAGAATGCGGCGAGGTTCTCGAACTTTGCCGTATAATCCTGATAATCATGGAATTTCTCGTTATATCTTGTAACGCGGTAGTAAACAATAACTGCTGCGCCCTGCTGTTCAGCGTCCATGACATGGATGATAGTACCCACATCAGCCTGACCTCTCATAGCTTTGGTAACGAGAAATTTACGGTCTATCGCTTCATCGATATTGAGCAAGTAATTCATGGCTATCCCTTTCCTTAACGCGAATTATTAACTGTACATTTACACACAAAATACAGGTATTGACATAATATAGAAATCATATAATGACCTCGTAAAATTCATTATAGCACAAAACTACGAAAAATGCAATACTTTACTTAAATTATTTGTGTGGCTTAATGATAGTTCATTAATTTATTACCAATACAGGTAAAAAACGCGGTAAATGAACTATCAGAGCTTCTTCTTGAAGTTCAGATTTGCTTTTGCGACTTTCTTTCTGTCTTTTGCCTGCTTGAGCATATCTTCCTTTGACATACCGTCGCCTGCACCGCTTTCGCCGCCTGTACTTGTATCATCGTCATCGTCAAGGAAACTGTTGAGTCTCTTTTTGAAAGCATTCTCGCCGTTAGACTTGGAAGTAAGAGTAACACTTACGCTCTGCTGAGGCTGCTGATAGAGACTTCTCATTGTTGAGCTTGCGCCATGAACAGAAGGACCTGTATAACCCTGTCTGTAAGGAGCAGCGTTCATGCCCTGCTGATACATTGAGTTCTGCATATTTCCGCCATAAGGACCCGGCTGAGGATAGCCGCCCTGCTGCGGATAGCCCTGCTGTGGGTAGCCGTGAGGATAGCCGCCCTGCTGTGGGTAGCCGCCCTGTGGGTAACCCTGCTGAGGATAGCCGCCCTGTGGGTAGCCCTGCTGAGGATAGCCGCCCTGTGGGTAGCCCTGCTGAGGATAACCCTGCTGTGGATAACCGGGCTGCTGTGGGTAGCCCTGCTGCTGAGGATAACCCTGCTGCTGACCTACAAGGTTCGGGAAGCCGCTTGCGCCCTGCTGCTGAGCCTCTTCGGGATGCTCATAGAGAGAGTTAGCTGCGCCCTCGTCCTTATTATCTGCATTGAATGGATTAGCAGAATCAACGTTAACGTCGTCTGCAAAATCAGCGGGCGCACCGAGAGATGCCTCATCATAACCGCTGAGGAAATCAGGAGCAGCTGATGCAGGCGCAAGGGTAGCTGCTGCAACTTCTTCGTCAGGTGAAAGTACCACCTTACAGCTGCTGTTATCGACACTCGAATTTACCAGCAGAGACAGAGCCTCGTCTTCAGGCTTGAAATAGCTGAAATCGTCAAGAGAAATAACGATCATCTGCTTAGCGATCGTGTGCTTTTTAGTAATGATAGACATTACTGCTATTCTTTCTGCGGGTACATCTTCTACAGAACCTTCATTGATCGAAACAGTGGAAACTCCCGAAAAGATGTCGCCCGAATCAGCGACTATAAGACATAAACAAGCATCGTATGTTGCGAGCTCAGGTCTTTTTTCTTTTAATGTTTCAGCAAAATTCTTGGCTGTATTGTAGAGAGTGCTAATTTCCATATCAAACACCACTTTTCTTAAATTATTAAACGCTCCTGCGTTAGTTACTTAAAGCTTATGTCAGACTTTCTTATCAAGCATAGCTGCTTTTCTTTGTGCTGCAGCCTTCTTGTTTTCATCGACTCTTTTGTTTATAAGGTCGATCCTGTCTTTCAGAAGATCCTCATTATATATACAAGCAAGGGAAATATCGTCCTCTGTACCGAAATGAGATCTTTTGCTGAGGTTATTGACTATGATGTTTTTGAAGGTCTCAAGGTTAACGAGCTGGCTTGTGATTATGGTATGATAATCAAGGAAGTCATACTCACTGCCGAAGGAAGTATACAATCCGTCGGTAGAACCGTAAAGGGCGATGAGTTTTTTATTCGGTGCGTAAAAGCTGCTGAACAGTGATGCAGCGTTTGAATTACATACCGAAGCAGTTACGTTGGCAGGTGCGGATTCGTTATACTCCATAGGCATAACAGCTCTTCCGTCCTCGAATAAAGCTACGAGACTTCCGTCGCCTATCTGTACGCCGAAGGTATAATTATCTCCTGATATTCCTGCAACGAGGGTAGTGCCGTAATATGACTCGGGCAGGATAGCCTCAAATTCTTCTGGTGTAAAGTTGCTTTTCTCATCATCGGTAACGGGGTTTTCAGCCAGATGCTTTTCAACCTTCACATTCCAGTTTGAGATAATCTGCTTTTCTATATTTTTTATTATGAATTTATGATTAGTCGGAAGATTTGCTTCCAGAGCCTCACGATCCTCATAAAAGCGGTCTATAGCTTCGATAGTAGCTTCAACAGCGAATTTTGAACCGAGGTGGCTCCTGAAATGCTTTTTGCTTCCGTGACCGTCAGCAACTACAGCTATGGCGTAGTGATCGCCGACTTTAAAAGCAGAGCTGTCCTGACAAACCAGATTGGTCTTTTCATGGCTTGCGCCCATGACCGAGTGGTTAAAGCCGTTGAACATATTTTTTCAGTCCTCCTCCCGAAATTATAATGATATTACCAACCTGTATCGAAGGGGACGTCATCTCCATCGGTCTGGGTGCTAACAAGTTCCTGGATCTGCTGACCGAGGAGTTTCTGCTTAGCAGCAAATACATCTTCTTCTCCGAGCTCATGGCTTGTATCATCAGAGAGAGTCATACTCTTACTTCCGATCTGAGAAGAGGTTACAGCGATGATCTTGATCATCTGAGCAAGCTGTCCGCCTGAGTAAGCGTGAACAACTGTATCCTTTGAGCCTGTAAACTCAGCAAGGATATTGTCATTAGCTTCCTGACCGATACCGAGAGCGGCTTTAAGACCGAACTTGTACCAGCTGTTTGTCTGAAGCTCTCTCAGACCTTCCTTATAGTCATCTGACGGATAACCGTCTGTCATAAGGAAGATAACAGGAGCGAATGACAGAGAAGGTGAATTGAGGAAGCTGTTTCTTGACATTCTGTGGTTGAGCTCCTTGAAAGCTGCGCCCATACTTGTAACGCCGCTTGCACGGAGTCTTGCCCATTCAAAATCTTCTATCGGGATAGGATTTGAATACATCCATCTTACCTCGGTAGAGAATGTAAGAACAGCGATCTTTACATCTGTATCAGCCTCGCCGACTCTGCGTATCTCAGGGATAAGCTCTTCCATAACGGTATTGAGCTCGCCCATTTTCTTGCCCTTCATACTTCCTGAAGTATCAATGAGGAAGAATATAACGAGGCTCTTTTTGGAAACGCTTGTCGCACTGAGTGGATCGTCATCAAAATCGAGAATGCTGTCGTCGGATACGGGAGCTGAAGAAGCTGCAGAAGAAACTGTCTCTGCATTATCGAAATCGTCCAGAGGAGAAACGTTTTTGTTCACTTCCGGTTCTGTAACATGTTCATTGCTCATAATTTACATACATCCTTTCAGTAATACTGCTTTGAAACAGCAGGTTAGATCTGTGCTTTCACTTCGCCGAAATCGATCTCAAGCCCCTGCCATACAGGGAAACCTTTTCCTGGAGCGATATCGTAGAATACTCCGTCCGGCATTTTTGCCTTCCACTGTCTGTCCGAACAATTCTTGATACCGAGCACGCCTTGCTTCAGCTTATTCTCAACGAGCTCGCCCGCAACGGCTGTGAAGTCGTCTGATTCGGGAACGATCTCGCACTCATAGAATTTACAGCCGAGATAAAGGGGGGTACGGTAATCGCGGTTGCTGAATCCGATTGTAACGAATTCCATGCCGCATTTCGGGCATTTGAATGTCTTTTCGTTCTGATGTATGAACATCGAACTGAAGTTTGTCCTTCCGCAGCCGCACTGTATGATCTCCGATCTGAGGCGTATGAACAGCTTCTGCCATTCATTCTCGATGATACGCTTTGTTGGATCGCTTATACCTGTAGTGAAGGAGCGGATAAATGCGTCTTTTATATAATCAGGGTAAATTCTCCAGAACTTGATTATATTGTCGTGTATACCTCTTACAGGACGGTTTGAAGCGTCATCGGGGTCATACACGAAAACTGCGTTCTGTCCGTAGTGTTTAAGCTCAGAGGATTCTGTAAGGCAAACGTCTCTTACGACCTTTTCGCCCTCCATAGGATCGCCTCTGAAGAGGAGCTTAAATAAAACTACAGCAAGTGAATATTTATCGGTCTGAACATTTGGCTGTGCGATGCCTCTTACGACCTCGGGAGCCATATATCCCGGCTTACCGCCGATACCGAAGTTGCTTCCGTCAGGTGCGATGTTATCACAGTCGCAGACGAGGACAGCTCCTGTATTTACATTGATGAAGAAGCCTCCGTCGTTAAGGTCCTGATAGCTCTTACCTGCACGGTGAAGCTGTCTGAAAGCGTTAACGATATTGATAACGCAGGTCACCATAGCACTGAGGGTGTTGAATTTTACGGGACGCTTTGCGCCTCTTCCCGTAAGTGGGTCTATCTCAAGCTTATAAGTATTGAGGATGTCAACAAATGAGTCAAAGCCCTCGGGCTTGAGCTCCATGATATAGCCGAAAGTTCCGTCTTCCATCTCTTTGGTGAGATATTTTGGCCAGAGGAACTTATTGCTTGGGGGACCATCGTTTATGTTGTTCTGTAAGTTCTTGCGGAATGCAGCAGGCTTTGCCATCTTATTGATGTCATACCATTTAAGAGCCCATTTCTGTCCGTTGAAGCGTACCAGGTAAACGATACCCTGACCACCGCTTCCGATGACACTGAGCACCTTGGCTTTGCCTCCGAATTCCATCTCGACTTCCTGACCTATTTCAAGCTCTATCATATGATCTCATCCTTTCTTAATTAGTCAAGCTCATATTCTTCAGCCGAGGTCACGAGGACGAACCTTATTCCAGTGGCTAAACAGTATTTATGAACGTATGAATTTTCTATGCAGTAAATAACAAGGTTTGGGCAGTATGAGAAAGCATTTGCGTCGATGAACTTTATGCTTTCGGGAAGGAAGAGCTTTCTAAGCTTGTCACAGCCTGAAAATGCTTCCGCACCGATACTGCTTACACTTGGCGGTATCTCTATAACTTCGAGGCTTGTACAGAAAGAGAACGTACTGTCCTCGATCTCGAGCACGCCGTCAGGTATCTTTACCATTACCAGGTTGGTACACTGGCTGAAAGCACCCTGCTTGATTATCCTTAATCCTTCGGGGAGCTCAAGACCTCTCAGTCGCTTACATGATGAGAAGCAATACTCGCCGATAGCAAGAAGCGTTGACGGGAGCTTGATAGTTCTGAGAGATCCGAATTTATCGAAGCAGAAAGCTTCGAGCTTTGTATATCCGTCGGGAATGGCGATATTGCCGCTGAGTCTGTATCTGAGGGCGTTACGCGGCATGAATACCATTTCGTTGATATCAACAGGTCTCTTTCTGGTCTCTTCTTCCTTCTTATCGTCGCCGTCCTCGCTTTCGGGAAGCACCTTCAGCGGTGACTCATAGGGCCAGCAAAGAAGGTATGTAAAACAAGCGACCACGAATTCCGAAGCATTTTCTGAAAGGAAAAGGTCACCGAGCATATAGCTCTTAGCCTTCATAACAGCTATCTCGTGATTTTTTTCCTCAAGCATCATTTTAAGTATGCCTGTACGATACATATTAATAAGTAAGCGACGCTCCTTATCATAATCGGGGATATGATCGTTGAGAAGACCGATAAATCTATCTCTGTTCGTTACAGCGCGCGGACCGTCGTTTACAACGATAGCTCGCAGCTCATGCTGAAACTCCATAGTATTTTCAAATCCCTCGATGTTTTGCGGAACAGGAGCACCGCATTGAGGGCAGGCAGTAAGCTTAGGGTCAAGTGGTGCGTTGCATTTCTCGCATTGCATGATCTCTCCTCCTGACGTATAAATATAGCAGCGCAATAATTATATATGCGACTTTATATTGTTATCACATTTAGTATAACACTTTTCAATATCAATGTCAAGCGTAAAGAAAATGAACAGGCAAATTTGAATTAACTTTTACAAAAATGACTGCTATACTTTGTGCAATATTAAAGTACCTTTTACCGAGCGTATTATCGAGAAAAAATATTATGAAACGCAAATCGGTTAAGTATATCTGTAATTTATTAAGCTAAATTAACCTGATGTATAAAATTGATTAAAATGCATATAAATTTTTTGATATTTTTGTATATGCCGCGAATAATCAATTTACAAAATAGTGTTGAAATTGCGGAAGAAATGTGATAAAATGAGTTATGGATATCAAGACATAGCCTGACTGGGGGAAAAACCGCAAGCTCATATGTTCCATGATATGAGGATGTGAATGGAATATCAGCAGATATCCTGCGGTGTATCGGGTTTAATTGATTTAAGGAGGTTCAGTATAATGAACAAAAGAAAAAGCATATTCAGAGCAATTGCTTCATGCACTCTTTCTGCTATGATGCTTATTTCAGCCGGATGCGGAAAGTCTCAGAGTGCAGGTGGTCCAGGAGGTCAAGGTGGTCAAGGTGGTCCGCCTCCGAAGATAGCTGTTATTACAAAACAGCAGCTCAGTTTCTGGGATGATGTAAGAAAGGGCGCAGAAGATGCCGGAAATGAGCTTGGTGCTCAGATACTTTATACAGTTGCAACAAGTGATAATGATTACGTTTCACAGGTAGCCGCTATCAAAGAGGCTATAGCAGCTGATGCAAAGGCTATCGTTATTGCACCTAACAGCCAGACAGAGCTGAATTCTGCTTTTGATGAAGCAGTTGCAAAGGGAATCAAGATCGTAAACATCAACTCAAAGGTAAACGATTATGGCAAGATCGACTCTTTCATAAGATCGTCCGATATTGACGGCGGTGCGGTAGCAGCAAGAAATGTTGCCAAGATCCTCGAGAATAAGGGGGTTGATTATGAAAAACTCGGCAAGATAGCTATCGTCGGTCATACCGCTTCTACTGCTGAAGAGCGTATTGAAGGTTTTATCAGCGTACTTACTTCATATGCATCTCAGAAGATAAAGAAACCAACTATAACAGAGACAGATCCCGATAAGATGAGAGAAGCTGAAGAAGCTGCTGAGGCTGAATACAACAGCAAGCTTGAAAAGTTCTCAAAGAGCTTTATACAGGGCAATCGTGTTGCAGAGCGTGACAAGGCTAAGGAAGAAGCTTTCAATCTCCTCAAGGAAGACGGAAACGGTATTTCCATCATGTTTGCAACAAACACAAACACAACCCTTGGCGTTTGTGATGCTGTAAGCGAACTTAAACTTGATGACAAGATCATCGTTGTAGGATTCAACTCTGATGAAGAAGAGCTTAGCTTTATCAGAAAGGGCACCCTTGACGGTACAGTAGTTCAGAATCCATATATGATGGGTTATGTTGGCGTAAGATACGCAAAGAGACTTATCGAAGGAACCAGCGTTACTTGTGACCTTGATATAGGTGCTACCTTTGTTAACGGAAGCAATATGAATGACGAATACATTCAGCTCTTGCTTTATCCCGATAAATTCTGATGGAGGTAAGAAGTAATGGCTAAAGAAAAATCAAAATTTAAAGGTTCAGGTGCTTATATTGCAGCTGCAATCCTTGTTGCTGTCATGTATATTGTAAACGCTATCCTTGTTGACAGAATCTACTGGAACAACTCAAATGTTTCACAGACAACATCGAGAGTTATGAACTCTCTCAACAAGATAAATGGTCAGCTTTCAGAGATCAACAACGATGCAATCGCTATTGCAGCTGGTATTAAGACTGATATGGAATCCATCACAAAGGATACCAATGCACGTTACGGCAACATCATTGATGCCGAGCACGCTTTTGAAGCTACAGAAGGCCTTTCAGATGAGGCTATGAGAAGATATAACTACGCTAAGAATCTCATAACTTCCTATAAGCAGAAGCTTGATGCTATGGGTACAAGTGCAGTAACAACAGGTAACTACCAGGAAATGGGCTATATCCTGAAGCAGGATATCTATCCTGTGCAGGTTACAGCTTCAGAGATGCTTACATCTACTATTGATATCGTTTCTGCTGATACAGGAAAGATCATGAAGAAAAACACTATCCAGTCATATATCCTTATGACAATGATGCTCGTAGTTGCTATTCTCGGTGAAATTGCTGTATGGCTGTTCGCAAGAAAGGCTAAGAAAGCAAGACTCGAGCTCGAAGAGCGTGAAAAGAGCCTCGCAGAGGTCGATGCAAAGCTCAAGACTACACGTCAGAAGGCAAGCGACCTTGCTGTTATCAACGTTCTTACAGGTATGAAGAACCGTTATGCTCTTGATAACGATATCAACGACAGACTCGAATCAGGCAGATTCCAGATTGCTGTATTCGATATGGATAACTTCAGAAGTATCAACGATACTTACGGATATGACTTCGGTGACGAGTACCTCGCAGCAGTTGCTGAGAAGCTCAAGGAAGAATTCAGTGAAGTTGCAGAGATCTACAACATCACAGGTAATGAGTTCTGCTTCGTATTCAACAAGAATATCTCCGAGAGCCAGGCAATGGGTATCGCACAGAATATTCAGCGTGTAATGAGCAGCCCGTACGAAGTACTGAACCTCGCAGTTCAGCTCCCTTGCTCAGGTGCTGTTTACCACTACTTACCGGGTGACTGCCTTAACGTTAACTCACTCCTTGTAAAGCTTGATACAGCTATGAGAAACGCTAAGATGAACGGCGGTAACATGATAAGCACAGTAATGAATATCTGATCTAAATGGATCGCAGAGCGGCTGTCAGTTGTGGCAGCCGCTTTTTTACCCGTATATGTGTGCAATTTATACAAAGATATCGTACTTTCTGGATTTTATTCTATTTGACAGAGAGTAGGAAAAGTGTTAAAATATACCTGTAGCAAAAAATTAACAATAATAATGAAAGGCAGGTGTTTCAGGTGAAAAAATATGCGGTATATAATTCCTCTACGGGAAGCTATTGTTACAGATACGCAGATACCCTCGAAGATCTTGAGGGAACAGGCTTTGAAGATATAATCACCGAGGAACAGCTGCCCGTAGTTTTTGACGGAAGAGGCGGCTATTATCACTTCCGCCCCGACGAATACGGCTTCAACAGGATAATCGAGTCCGATAAGGAGACTCCCCTTGAGCTTGAAGAGATGTATACTCTTAACGATCCCGATTTCAAGCTGGGCTGGATATCTCCCGAGGGCGATACCTATTCTTGCGGCTATACCAACCATAATAAGTGCGCTAAGATGATAGTTCAGAAATTCTATCCCGATTCAAAATTCCCCGAAAAGACTCTCGACAGGAACGGCTGGCTCCAGGTCATAGACTCGTGGGACGGCACACAGCGTCAGCACGGACAGTTCGTGTTTACAGAGCAGGGAAAAATAACTCAGAAACAGGCTGACAGGCTTTTTGATCTGGGACTTTACAATAACGAAGAGGTAAAAAAACTTATCGCAGACAGTGAGAATGACTGGTAATATCTGCATTGCAGAGTAAAAAAATGTACTATTTGGGCGGTTTACATAAAACCGCCCTCTTTTTTGTGCAGTTTTTTCATTGACTATATTTTCAATATGGTGTATAATGATTATATATCAATACTCGATAAATGCGCTTGCTTCTGCATTGCTTTGCAGATCACCATTCGGTCGGGTGAAGCAAGGAGGATATTTTTTATGGCTGAACCAAGATTTATCAAAACTGTCCCATTTGGCGGATATGATAAGGAATCCGTTGTCAGGAGAATTGAGTTTCTCAATACACAGATACATGATCTGAGAAATGAACTCAGGGAAACAAAGCTCCTGCTGGAGGCATATAAAAAAGGTACGGATCAGGAGAAAGCACATGAAACAGTGCTCGCTGAGGAACGCGCCAAGCTTACACAGGTCCAGGTCCAGAATAATACCCTTAATCTGAAACTTAAAGCAACTGATGATGAGAACCGCAAGTACGAGCAGGAATTAAAGGACAAACAGACTGAGATAGACGATCTTAAAGATAAACTGAAAACTGCCGAGACAAAGTGCGCTGCTTTAATGGCACAGGACGAGGCAACTGCTCTTAGCAGTGTATTTATCGAAGCTCAGAAGTCGAGATCTATGCTTGAAAGCGATGCAAGATCAAAGGCTGCTGATATGGAGTATAAAGCTAAGAAGCTTGCTGAGGATATCGTTTCCGAGGCAAATCTGGAAGCAGAGCATATCATATATGAGGCAGAGATGACTGCTGCCGAGAGACTTGCAGAGGCAAAGAACAGAGCCGAGCAAATGGAGGTAGCTTCAAATAACCTCAGAGCTGCCGCGATCGATGATGTACAGGTGCTCAAATCACAGGTCGAGTTCATGGAAGAAGCTTTTGAACAGCTGAGAAATGAAGGTATCGACAGACTGCTTAAGGCAAAGGAGCTTCTCGGAGATACAGAGACAAAGCTCGTAAACGGCGGTATCCCTGTATTCAAAACACCTGAGCACTATAATCCCGAGTATCCTGAAAAGCCTGCAAGCCTTGCTGATAAGATACGTGATAATATGAACAGCGAGGAAGAAAAGCGCAAGAAACAGGAAGAGCTTGATAAGCTCAAACAAATGGCAGAGTCTATCGGAGCTAAAAAAGAAAACACTGATAAAAATACTGAAGAGAAAAAAGATACTGATCCAGAACAGGAAAAGCCCGCTGAAAAGAAGCCCGAGGGCGGAGAGAAAAAAGGCGGTAAAATAGATCTTGCTGCACTTGCGGCAAAGGCAAATGCTTTAAATAAGAAATAAAGAATTTTCCTGAATTATTTAAGGAGTTTATACATTATGAGTGAACTTATCATTGTAAAACCAGAAAAATGTGTTGGCTGTAATGCCTGTGTAAGAGAATGTCCCGCACCGGAAGCCAACATGACCAAACAGCTTGAGGACGGACGTTTTATAACAATGGTCAATCCAAACAAGTGTATTGCCTGCGGAGAATGTGTAAAGAAGTGCAATCACGGTGCAAGAGATTTTATAGATGATACAGATGAGTGTATCGCAAACATCGTAAAGGAAAAGATCATAATCATGGCTTCTCCTGCTTTAAAGACTGCGCTCCCTACAAAGTGGAAGGGCGTTCTTGACTGGTTCAAGAAGCAGGGCTGTACAGTATTTGACGTTTCATACGGTGCTGATATCTGTACATGGGCACATATGAGAACTCTCGAACAGGATAAGATAGGAAATATCATCACACAGCAGTGTCCTGCTGTTGTAAAGTATATCGAGACTTATCAGCCAAAGCTCTTACAGAACCTTTCACCTATCCACAGCCCTATCGCTTGCAGTGCCATATACATAAAGAAGTATCTGAGAAGAAACAATCCTATCGCAGTTATTTCTCCATGTATTGCTGAAAAGTATGAGGCTAAGGATACAGGTCTCATTGACTATACCGTTACTATCAAGAAGCTTTTCGAGTATTTTGACCGTAACGATATCAATATCGACCTTGATACATCTGAGGATTTTGAGTATAAGTTTGACGAAGCACAGGGACAAATGGGTTCTGTTTACTCTCGTCCCGGCGGACTCAGAGATAATATGTGGCTCCATGATCCCGATATGAATATCACAAATTCAGAGGGTGTACACAAGGTATTCGCCGAAATCGATATGTACGGAAGAATGCCTGAGTCAAAGCACCCAAGAATATTCGATGTTCTTTCATGTGAATTCGGCTGTAATATCGGACCTGCATCAGGTACAAAGCAGACTGTATTCGATGCTATGGCAACTATGAGAAGTATCGAGAACGAGGCAAAGACACGCCGTAAGTCCACAGGTATTATGGGACGTGGCGATGACAGGCTCTTCAAGAAGTTTGATGATGAGCTGAGAGTTTCCGACTTCCTCAGAAACTACAAGCCTTCCATGCCGTCACCTATTCCGAGCAATATGCAGCTTGATCCTATTTTCGAGAAAATGGGAATGCATACAGCTGAGGATCGTAAGTATGACTGCCATGCCTGCGGATACAATACCTGCCGTGATATGGCAATAGCTATATACAGAGGTCTCAATACACCTGATAACTGTATCGTTCATGCAAAGTCAGTCCTCCTTGCAAGACACTCTGCACTGAACAGACAGAATGAACAGCTCGAAGAGATCACAGAGGAATGTCTCGCACTTTCAGACAAGCTGAAGGATAATGTTGCAAAGATCAATGATAATATGAAGAGCATAGGCGATTCTACATCGGCTACAAGTGAGAGAGCTGCTGTAGTTAAGGATCTCCTTGAGAACGTTGTTGCTTTCTGTAATGACAACTCTACAATGGATTCCGACAGCGTATCACAGCTCATATCTATCCTTGAAACTACTATTGACGCATTCGGTGCTCTCGATGACAACGTTACCACAACCAACGAAAGCTCTGAGACTATCAATAAGTCTATCAACGATATCATCTCGCTTGTTGGTGAGATAAACGAAGTTCTTGTCAAGACAGGACAGACCGAAAAGGTAGACGTAAGCGATATCCATAAGTAAAAAAATACGGCACAGATATTTCCGAAAGGAGTATCTGTGCTTTTTTGTTACTGCTGCTCTTGATTATTTTTGATATTTATGATATAATATATATTGTAAAATAGAAGCGCAGCCATAGTTGCTGGTTCGACTCCAGCATTCACCACAGTATTCGTATCAAACGCTCTAATAACATTCTTTTCAAGTGCCGCTGGATATGCTTTTCCAAGTATAGTTACGGGCATTTCAAAAAACAAGAATAAAAAAGGAGTGATGTTGAGTATGATAGGTTTATTAATAGTTTCCCTTATTGGAGCGGGAGCGGTGAACAGGGTATGGTAAAGGCTTGCGATACTGCTCCAATAAAAAAACTATGTAAAAAAGCAGCTCTTTGGGGCTGCTTTTTTATATTATATAAGCTTACAACAATTTGACAACATATCAAAGATGTGATATAATACAAAAAAGCAACCATCTGAAAGAGGATTTTTGTGACACAAGAACGAAAGGAGCTGAAATATGAAGTCAAATAATCATTTCAGTATATTATTTCCGTACTATGAGGATACTGTATATAAGCAGCTTTCCGACTCAGCCTGCCATGACCTCGGACTTGATACCCTGTGCCATGAGCTGACCAATGACCCGAAAGAGCAGAACCTTATAATGAGCATAATGTCGAACATGACTGCCGATCCCCGTGTGGCTGCATACAGGCAGAAGGTGTTCGTGGATATACTCAGACTGCCTGAGCTGAGAAAAAATCTGACGGAGCTGTTTGACAGGATAGAATTTCTGAGAAAGTTCAGCGGTTCACGTATGGAAACAGACGAAAAGCTTGGTTTCTGGCACCTCATGCACAGACTTGACGAGCTCGATGACTATATCAAGTGCGTGGAAGCTATGAGAGAATGCCTTTCCGATGCAGAGATAAAGTCCGAGGGACTCATCAATTTCAAGAGCTATATCGACGAGCTTTACAGCGATGCCTGCTTTGCGGAAATGAAAAAGGACATAGCCGAGCTTAAAATAAAGTCACTGAAAATAGAGAGCGTTACCCTCGGAGTCAACGTCAACAGCAGATTTGAAGCCGTAAGTATGGGACTTATCTCCGTTAACGACAAGCCTTTCAAAAAGTCCAATATCGTTACCAATTTTGCCGATGCTATCGCGTCAAAGAACAAGGTGCAGGAGGGCAATGAATGGGACGGCGATATGCACTATCATCAGGTGGATAAGCTCAACGAGCATAAAGTCTCGAAATTCGTTGAGAATGTGGGCGGTTACCTGGCTGTCAGAAATACTCCATTTGTGGACGGCAGGATAAGAGCCACGATAACAAAGACTCCTGACGGCGACGGTTCGGCAAATGCAACGAGTTACCTCGACAAGGTAATGAATAAGATGCTGGACTCTGTGGTGAAGAAGCTTGGCGATACCGTCACTAAGTATGCAGATATCGCTATCGTCAATATATCGCAGATAATCCCCGAATTCATGTATTATATCAAGTTTGCGGAGTTCATAGACAAATGCATGGAAAAGGGCTTTAGGTTCTGTGAAGCACAGGTCATCAACAGCGACGATGTATCTATGGACGCAAAGGAATTATACAACCTCAAGCTTGCCATTAATTTGCAGAGTGTTGAGGAACTGGTGTATAACGACCTTAAATTCGATAAGGAGCATACTATCTATATCCTTACGGGAGCTAACCGCGGCGGCAAGACGACAATTACTCAGGCTGTGGGACTTATGTATGTGCTTGCACAGGGCGGCGTTTATGTGCCTGCATCGTCCTTTGAGTATAAGCCTGTGGACTGTATATATACACATTTCCCTGCCGATGAGGACAAGACTATGGACTTGGGCAGACTGGGCGAGGAGTGCGTAAGATTCAAGGCTATATACTCCGAATGTACAAAGGACAGCCTGCTTCTGCTCAATGAGACTTTCTCCACAACTTCCTTTGAGGAGGGCTTTTATATCGCAAAGGATTCCGTGAGAGCACTTCTTAAAAAGCAGGTAAGGACCATATACAATACCCATATGCATAAGCTTGCCGCAGATACAGAGGAGCTCAACAAGGAGAGCACAGGCGTAAAGGCTTCATCTCTGATAGTGAAGAGCGATAACGGAAAACGCTCCTTTAAGGTGGAGGTAGCATCTCCCGAGGGAATGTCCTATGCAAAGGATATTGCCGAGAAGTACGGCGTTACCTATGATATGCTCATTAATTAGCCCTTAGCCTTTAGCCATGAGCCTTTAGCCGAATGTGTTCGCAGACACTCACAATATTTAAATTATTCGCCGGAGGCGACACCTTGGCTAACAGATAAAGGCTTTTTTTATATAATGTTAATTTATACTCGACAAATCCCGAAAAAAGTGGTATAATAAGATTTGTACCTTTTCTTTCATTCGGAAAAGGAATTTATACACTCAGATTGGAGCGATTTTTATGTCAAAGAAACCCTTTTACATCACGACACCGATTTACTATCCCTCGGGCGATCCTCATATAGGTCACTGCTATACAACAGTTGCCTGCGATTCTATTGCCCGTTACAAGCGAATGCAGGGCTATGACGTAATGTTCCTCACAGGTACTGACGAGCACGGTCTTAAAATAGAGCAGAAGGCTGCTGAACAAGGCGTAACTCCAAAGGAGTACGTTGACGTTATAGTTGATAAATTCAAGAATCTCTGGAAATATATGAATATTTCCTACGACAGATATATCCGTACAACCGATGATTATCACGTTGAAGCCGTACAGAAGATATTCAAGGCTCTCTACGACAAGGGCTATATCTACAAGGGCGAATACTCAGGCAAGTACTGTACACCTTGCGAGAGCTTCTGGACAGAGTCACAGCTTGACGAGCACGGCTGCTGTCCCGAATGTCACAGACCAGTTAAGTTCGCAAAGGAGGAGGCATACTTCTTCAAGATGTCTCCATTTGCAGAGCGTATAGAGAAGCTTCTCCTTGAGACTGATTATCTCCGCCCAAAGACAAGAGCTGTAGAGCTTGTAAACAACTTCATCAAGCCCGGTCTTGAGGACCTCTGCGTATCAAGAACTTCATTCACATGGGGCGTACCCGTAAGCTTTGACGAGAAGCACGTTGTATACGTATGGATAGACGCGCTTTCAAACTATATCACTGCTCTTGGCTATGAGAACTCAGCACACAGCGACTATGAGAAGTACTGGCCTGCTGATGTTCACATGGTAGCAAAGGATATCATGCGTTTCCACGCTATCATCTGGCCTGCAATGCTCATGGCACTTGACCTGCCCCTTCCAAAGCACCTTGCTGTACACGGCTGGATAACAATGGCAGGCAAAAACGGTGAAAGCGAGAAAATGTCCAAATCCCTCGGAAACGTCGTAGATCCGTTCGTACTCGGTGAGAGATACGGTCAGGATTCCATAAGATACCACATTCTCCGCGAAATGGCTCTCGGTGCAGACAGCCTTTTCTCCAACGAGATAATGATAAACCGTATAAACTCTGACCTTGCAAACGGCTTCGGAAACCTCGTTTCACGTACCGTTGCTATGGCTGACAAGTACTTCGGCGGCACACTCCCAACAGAGCGTGAGGCTGAAGCTATAGACGATGATTTCAAGGCTGCCGTAACGGGACTTCGTTCCGTTGTTGACGGTTTTGTTGACGAAACTAAGATAAAGCAGGCACTCGAAGCTGTCTTTGAGGTAGTTTCACGCGCTAATAAGTATATAGACGAGACTGAGCCGTGGAAGCTTGGCAAGGACGAGGCAAAGAAAGCTCGTCTTGCAGCAGTTCTTTACAATCTCCTTGAAGCTATCCGTATCACTTCTGCACTCCTTGCACCTTTCATGCCTACAGTTATGCCAAAGGTATGGGAGCAGATAGGCGCATCAGCTGCTGATGTTGAGTATGACAAGCTTGATAAGTTCGGCGTACTTCCTGAGAACGTAACTGTTCACAAGGGCGAGATACTCTTCCCGAGAATAGACGTTGACAAGGAAATTGAAGAGCTCAACTCTATCCTTATAAAAAATATGGAAGCTGCAAAGGCTAAGCTTTCCGCTGCTGAGAAAGGCGGAGAAGCTTCCGAGCCTGAGAAGATAGAGCTCAAACCCGAGATCACTATAGATGATTTCGCTAAGGTAGAGATAAGAGTAGCTAAGGTAGTGGCTTGTGAAAAGGTCAAGAAGTCGGACAAGCTCCTGTGCTTACAGCTTGATGACGGCATGGGCGGCAGACAGGTAGTATCGGGTATCGCTCAGTACTATACCCCCGAGGACCTTATCGGCAAGAAGCTCCAGCTCATTGCTAACCTCAAACCTGTAAAGCTCAGAGGTGTTGACAGCAACGGCATGATCTGCGCAGCTGATACTCCTGACGGTGTAAAGGTCATCTTCGTTGACGACAGTATCCCTGTTGGTTCAAAGGTAAGATAAACTCATATAAAAGTTCAGCCCCGAGGTACAGCCTCGGGGCTTGTTTATTCTAACACAAATCATGATTTATATTTGTAGGGGACGGCGTACTCGACGTCCCATTGTAGTGGCGGATATTATCCGCCATTTTGTATCAGCACAATAGTTCTATGCGGAAATAGCGTTCCGAGTGGATTTTTTTGAGTTATTGCTAAAATTTGCAGAATATACATTGCAATAGCAGGTAAAATATGATACAATAATTACATAGATATAGTTTTATGAAAAATATAAGGGATATGATAAAGTCAATATGGAAGGGTGGAGCTTCGATGAAATACTCAGTTGAAGATATAAGAAATGCATTGAAAAACAATGAGCTGACTACGTATTATCAGCCTAAGTATGATACGATAAACGGACAGATGAAAAGCGCGGAAGCTCTTGTTCGATGGATAAAGCCCGACGGTAACGTTATTTCGCCGTTTTTCTTTATCCCCGTTGCTGAGGAGTCAGACCTCATTATGGAAATAGACTGGTACGTTACAGAGCTCGTCTGCAAAACTCTTGTAAAACAGGAGAATACACCGAGATTTCCCATATCTGTAAACTTTTCACGCAGACATATCCAGGAGGAGAACTTCGCGGAAAAGCTCTCTGCCCTTGTTGACAGGCATGACCTTCCACATTCTCTGTTGGAAGTGGAAATAACCGAGTCTGCCATGATAGGCAATGAGGAAAAGATACTTGAATGGATCATTTCCATAAGAAATGCAGGCTTTAAAGTGGCTATTGACGATTTCGGCAGCGGACTTTCTTCACTTCAATTCGTTAAGGACGTTCCTGCTGATGTACTTAAAATAGACCGTTCTCTCCTGAGCCATAACTGCGAGGACGAGAAAGAACGTATAGTGCTTGAGAGTATATTCACATTCGCACACAGACTTAATATAAAGACTGTGGCAGAAGGTGTTGAGACAAATGAGCAGCTCGGCTTCCTGCGAAGCTGTGACTGCAACAGGATACAGGGTTATCTGTATGCCCGTCCTATGTCCGAAGAGGAATATCTGAAGCTCTGCTTTGAACACAAGGTCGTGGAGGAAGCAACTGATATACTGCAATCCCAGAGTGCAGCAGGCACGATGAGTCTCCTTATCAATGCTATTTTCCGGAAGTACCCTCTTGTTATATTTACAAATCTGACGAGGAACTCTTTCTATATGATGGCGTATGATAATTTTACAACTACCTCATGCCCGTCCGCAGGTGTGTTCGATGAACTGATAGTTCACGGCACAAGTACTATGCATCCCGATGACAAAGAGATATTCGCAGCTACCTTTGAACGCGAAAAGCTCATCAGGGACTATAAAAACGGGGTACAGATGCTCAGGCTCGTAACACGTCAGCTTGGTGATGACGGCATATACAGACGAGTAGAGACAGTTGACTATTTCGTAAAGAGTAACTATTCCGACGATGTTCTTGCCATAACGTTCTGCGATAATCTGCCTGACGAACAGGAGACGATAGATGCCATTGAGGCTGATATAAAGAATATCACAGATGTTAATGTTGATGAGATAATGGCAGTAATAATAAGACATATTAACGCGAATAATTAATATCTATGTTACGTGAAACGGCTCTCAGATGACTATATTTTGTCATCTGAGAGCCTGGTTGTTTTTATTGGAATGACCTGTCCAAACTATGCGGCAGTTGTAAACAGAGATCACATAAAAACGTGAACAGCTCCGCAAGCCCTTCCCGATACTTTATTCTTCAAATAAATGCCGCAATATCTGCCTGCGGTCATTGATGAACATCTTTGTTATCTGATAACTCTGCGTATCTTCATAGCTTATAGCGGCTATTTTGCGGAGATAGCTCCTGCATTCTATCTTGTCCAATTTTATTTTCAGTCCTTCAGTGCTTGACTTCAAAAAGCCCGATACTGGCAAAGGACAGTTTAAGAACTTATAAAGGACAAATAAAGGACAGAAGCCGTATCAGGGTAAAAAAGAACTCCCAAACAACGATATATCGTCATTTAGGAGCCTTTGTGGAAGTGACCCGTACGGGAATTGAACATACCCAGTGAGTTTTTGAGCTTTTTAAAAACATTCAAAAAACGTAGATATATCGTCATTTAAGGTAATTATTTGCGTTTTGAATTATCGTGTTATTTCATGCTTTTTTGAGATAATAATGAACAAATAAAGAACAAGAAAACGCAGTATACCTTTCCGTTATTATTAATACTTGCGAAAGAAAACAGACATTACTCAGTGAAAAATCGTAAAACATATTGACATTTTTCTATGCGTATGATATAATATAGAAAAGTTTCAATGTGAGGTGAGAACGTGGAGCTATCAAACAAGCAGATCACGGTAATATTCAAAGCCCTGTGTGATGAAAACAGAGTGCAGATATTCAGAATTCTGCAAAACGGCGAACTATGCGCCTGTCATCTCCTTGAGGAGCTTCATTTGAGTCAACCGACACTCTCTCACCATATGAAGGTACTCTGCGACAGCGGACTTGTGGTCGGCAGAAAAGAGGGGAAGTGGATGCACTACTCTATTTCAGCAGAGGGAGCAAAAGTCGCTATGGACTGCCTGAAAGAGATCACGGCAGTAAACGAAAGCGAGTGTAAATGCTGTAATAAATAAGCCGTATGACCATACGGCTTTAAACAGCAACTACAAATCGATATATCTAAATATAACTATCGGAGGAAAAGAAAATGGATAATGTTTCAAAAGCAGTTCAGTATTATGAGAATGGCTATAAGTGTTCGCAGGCGGTATTCGCGGCGTTTGCGGAGCAGTTCGGCATTACCGAAAAACAGGCTCTTCAAATCGGTGCCTGCTTCGGCGGAGGAATGGGCAAGGGCGAGGTCTGCGGTGCTTGTACTGGAGCTCTTATGGTTCTTGGTATGAAGTACGGTCAGTTCGACCTTAGCGACAATGAAAGTCGTGCCAAAAGCGGATCTATGGCAGTTAAGTTTCTTGACGAGTTCGAGAAGCGCAAAGGCTCATATGTCTGTCGTGACATTCTCGGCTGCGACCTCAGAACTGAGGAAGGCAGCAACTATGCACGGTCAAACGGTCTGTTCAGAACGCTGTGTCCCGAAATGGTAAGAACGGCAGCGGAAATTCTGACAGAAATGCTGAGAGGTGATGAATAAACGTGTGGGACTTCATACAGGACGAGATATTCGGCATGAAATGGCTGAACAGGCTTATCGGTTCGCTGCTGAACGCTTGTGGTCTCGACACCGAAAGCAAGCTTGGCGGCAGCCTGCAATTCTTCATCTATGATACGATAAAGATCATGGTGCTTCTGGGCTTCCTGATATTTGTGATAACCTTTATACAGAGCTATTTTCCGCCTGAGAGGACGAAAAAGATACTCGGCAGATTTCACGGTATCGGTGCTAACTGCATAGCAGCATTGCTTGGCACGGTCACGCCTTTCTGTTCTTGCTCGTCCATACCGCTGTTCATGGGCTTCACAAGCGCAGGACTTCCGCTGGGAGTGACGTTTTCATTTCTTATTTCATCGCCAATGGTGGACTTGGGCTCCCTTGTCTTGTTGATGAGCATATTCGGCTGGAAGGTTGCTGTTATCTATGTGATAGTGGGACTCGTTATCGCAGTTGCAGGCGGTACGCTAATCGAAAAGCTGCACCTTGAAGATCAGGTTGAGGAGTTTATACGTAACGGCAAGAGTATTGACAGACCACAGAATGAACTGACGAAGCGCGATAGAATGAAATACGCATGGGAGCAGGTGCTCGGAACGGCAAAAAAGGTCTTGCCATACGTCATAGTCGGCGTAGGTATCGGTGCAGTTATCCACAACTGGATACCACAGGAATGGGTAGTCAAGGTTCTCGGAACGGGAAATCCCTTCGGCGTTATAATCGCTGCGATATGCGGTATACCCATGTATGCAGACATATTCGGCTGTATCCCTATTGCAGAAGCGCTGGTGGCAAAGGGTGCAAAGCTGGGCGTAGTCCTCGCATTTATGATGGGAGTTATCACCCTGTCACTCCCGTCCATGCTAATGCTGAAAAAGGCAATAAAGCCGAAGCTTCTCGGTATTTTCATAGCTATCTGTACGGTCGGAATTATCCTTGTGGGATACTTCTTTAATCTCATTCAGAATTACATTATTTAGGAGGAAACTATCATGGCGTTATTCAGTAAGAAAAAGGAAGAAAAGAACGAGGAAACTCCCTGCTGCTGTTGCGGCGGAGTGCAGACTGCAAGCGAAACAGCTTCGACTTGCTGCGGCGAATCTGTTGACGGTATCTGCTGTATCAAGGTACTCGGTTCGGGCTGCAAAGCCTGTCATCAGCTTTATGACAACACTGTTGAGGCTGTCAAGGGTATGGGCATCGAGGTAGAGTATGTCACCGACTTGCAGAAGATCATGGAGTACGGCGCAATGGCAATGCCTGCACTCGTTGTCAATGAGAAACTCGTTTCCGCTGGTAAAACTCTGAAGCCAGCTGAGATATTGAAGCTTATAGGTAAATGACAAGACTTAAGGCAGCTCCCGTGAGGGAGCTGTTGTTCTAATATTTGAAATGTTGATTATAACACAGATCAATTCAAAATAAAAGCTCCGACTATATTGCAATATAGTCGGAGCTTTTTCTGTTATTAACTCAATGAGTCTACCTTGTTCAAGAGATAAAGCTGTATGCGCTGTGCGTCGCCGACTGTAAGTCCGTCGCCGTCTGTATCTCCGTTTTTCTTGCCATATTCGGTAATGTGAAGCTCTGCTGTACCGTTTTCACCGTACTTATCAGGATTTGCAAGTGCCTGCATGATAAGAACCACATCAGACATATCCACCTGACCGTCACAGTTCGCATCGCCCTTCATATAGTAGAAAGGGGTGAGTGTGATATTTACTTCCTTTTGCTGTAAAACGCTATCATCAAAGCGCACGATAACGGGGCTTGCACCGTTATATATCTCTGCAAAATCAGCAAGCATCACTGCATATGTTGCATTTGGTTCAAGATTTACCTCAATAGTACCTGCCTCAGCAGTTGTTTCTCCTTCGAGGCACTTAACTCCTATATTTTCTATTTCGGATATATCAAGTGCTTCGGCATTTGCCGCATACTCCTCGGGGATACGCATTATCTTGAATTCGGTATACGGAGTTTTTCCTGTTTCTGCGTCAAGCACGGATATCTTCACAAAACAGCCCTCTGTTTCACTAACATGGTAAAGCTTCATAGTAACTTCCTTTTTATCGCCGTCCTTGTCAAATGTTATGAATACAGGAGCAGGATTTATAATAGACATATTGTTTGAATTGGCGATAACAGCATACTTTACATACGGTTCAAGCCCTTTAACGGTAACTGTTCCGCTTTCGGGTATCTCACCATGTGCGTCTCCACCAGGTATCAAGCCGCCGTAGGTAGCTTCAATGCCAAGCTCCTCAGCCTTTTCCTCATTCTCCTCTGTAATGCGAACTACTTTAAACTCTGCGCCATCAAAAGGCTTTCCTGTTACACCGTCAACTACCTTAAGATCAAGTGTACAGTTAGTTTTTGTCTTTCCCCAGATTTCAACGAATACACAAGGCTGACCTACGGTAACGCCGTCCTTTATCTCAAATGATAAAGGTTCATCTTCTTCAGGAAAAACGAAATCTTTTCCGAATATCTTTCGTACCGCTCTTGCCTTATAACCTTGTGCATCAACTTCCATATAATGATTTTTGCCGAAAAATACCTGATAAGTATATTTTCCGTCAGGTAAGTGGATGTCTCTCTCTGTAGCATCAAAGCTACCATATTCATCAGAATATACGCTCAAAGTATACTCGTCCTGATCCATTACCCTATAGCCCTCATAGGTTCCGTCTGCGGGATCTACTACAAGATCTGTCCAGTCATAAACAGTTATGTTTATATTGGGCTTCTTATCCTCTTCGATTGGAACTGCCTTGATGACAAGATTTTTTGTATCACCAAGCCTTGAAAAATTGAATGAAGTTCTCTTATCAATATGATATCCCTCAGGCATATCCACTATCTCAACTGCATACCACTGGAGTTTTCCGAGATTCTTAATATTCTTTATTGGCTCATCTGTTGTATTCCACTCTTCGATCACCTCACCCTTCGAGGAATAGATATCTGTTATGAACCTTACATTTACGCCTTCTACAGGCTCGTTGGTATACATATCAACTATAGAAACATTCGCCTTACAGCCGTCCTTGATATATTCAGCAACCTCAGGCTTCATACGTATGAAGTATGTGATTTCCTTCGTAAGCTTTCCGCCTACTACCTCAATATCCATAAAACCGTCCTTATCGGGAAATACCAGGTAATCTTTTATGAACTCCATATCCATAGCGGTCTTTGCGATATCTAAATCCTCGGTTATCACCTCATAATCGCTGTCACTTGGAACTACTTTTATCTTGTATTTGCCGTCAGGAAGATACATATCATATACGCCCCAGCCCAGTGACTTAGATGTAAAGCGTTTACCGTCCTCATCATATACATATGCATACAGGAAATCATTATACTCCTTTGTCCCCGCCATATATC
>NZ_JAEEMU010000042.1 GCF_016283395.1 Ruminococcus sp. | reverse complement strand
CGAACTCTTCAAAAAGCTCTTTTTTACGCTTTTCAGCCTTATCCTTCGGAACATGATAAAGCTCTGCAAAGAAATCGTACATTAGATTTGGTGTTGATTTCATATCAGGCTTTAAGTCCGTAGTAAGAAATGCAAGCTCAGAACGGACCTTTTCAGGAGTCTTTACTGCACTGATATCGTTATAAAGTGCGTCGCCGCTGTCAGGCTTGATAAGAGTTGCAAGCATACGCATGGTAGTTGTCTTGCCTGCGCCGTTTGGTCCGATAAGGCCAAACACTTCTCCTGATCTTGCTGTAAAACTTATTCCGTCTACTGCTACTTTTTTTCTCTCGCTTATACCAAGTGTTTTCCGCTGTTTCTCGGAGATCATAAAGGTCTTTACGAGGTTTTGTGCTTTTAGTTCTTCCATTTTCTTCTCCTTATATCATATTTTTTGACAATCCAATAACAATATATACCGGATAAATCAACCTTAATATTATAACACATATATTTTATTCAGTCAACTTTTTTTGCTCAAATCAACAATTATTTTCATATTAAATAAAAAAATACTTTCCATAAGCTCACACGACCGTGTGAGCTGAGGAAAGTACCATTACATCATTATTAAGTACGCTTATACAGTATACTTGCCCATATCGAGTCTTTTCTCGAATTCTAACTGTGGGAGCGGCTTGTCAAACAGATATCCCTGAGCCATGTGGCAGCCGTTCTGCCTTAGCAATTCAAGCTGTGCAGGAGTTTCAACACCTTCAACGATACATTCAAGTCCAAGCTCATTTGCCATAGCTACAACGTACTTGAACATGACACTTCTTGTGCTGTCCTGCGACTCTCCATCCAGTGGGAGGAATATCTTATCAACCTTGATAACGTTCCACGGAACGACTCTGATAAGATTAAGTGAAGAGTATCCCATACCGAAATCATCAACAGAAGTGCATATATTCTGCTCCTGTAATCCTACAACAACACGCTTCAGATCCTTAAATTCCACGTCGGTAGTCGTTTCGGTAAGCTCTATCTCTATGTATTCATGAGGTACATTATGACGGTCGATTATCTTGATCAATTCCTTGAGAAGCTCGGGATTTATCATATGACGGCGTGAAAGGTTAACAGAAACACGTACAGCCTTTCTTCCCTCATCGAGCCATTTGCGTATATGACCGCACACCTTGTCAAGCATATAATAATCCAGCTTGCATATCTCGTTGGTCTCTTCAAGAACAGGGATAAATTCCATAGGCGGCACTATTTTTCCGTCATGGAACCAGCGGCAAAGTGCCTCTGCACCGCATATCTCTCCCGTATCAATATTTATCTTGGGCTGATAGAATACAACGAACTCGTTATTCAACAGTGCCTCCGGGAATATGCTCTGGATACGTCTTGACCTTTCCTTGTCCGACATAAGCATATCCGAGAAGAATACGATATTGCCCTGTCCGCTGTTTCTTGCCACCTGATAAGCGTGCATTATCTTGCCCATAATATCATTAGGCACACTTACTGTATATCCGTCAGGTATGCAGAACACGCCTACACAGCATGAGAGACGTACAGTTCTGCCTTCTTTGTCAACAACAACTATAGACTCGTTAAGATAATCAAGAAGATCTGGCAGGTCGTTCTGATCGCAGATACATACAAATGCGTCACCGCCAAGCCTTGCGACAATACCGCCGTCTCCGACTATTTTCTCCACAAACTTATAATGATTGAAAAGTGCCGTATCTCCGCCTGCTCTGCCATAGTTTTCGTTTACAACAGCAAAATGCCTCAGATTATAGTTTACGGCTGCTTTACCGTTAAAGTCACCCTGATGTCCGTTCCATGTGAGATATCTGAAAAATGTCCTGATATTTTTAAAGCCCATGTCATCATAAAATGCAAGCTGTTCTGCCATGACCTGCAAGCGGTTGCGGCATACATATATAGCAACAGTCCGCATAGTAAGGTCAACCTTGAACATTTCCTCTTCTGTCAGTGGCTCTACCTTGTCTGTCATATATGCTGTCATAGTAGTTATGGACATAAGCTTATTGACACAGCGCACTGTGTGTACAGGAACTCCTTCTTCGCCCGTGTCATAGCTTATCATAGTTTCACCATCGCCGCGCATTTCTTCAACAGGGCCGCGATAAAAATTAGTTACCCCCTTGGATAGACGGAACATTGCTGCTATTTCATTCAGTATTTTTTCTATACGCGTAATATCAGGCTTATCATTTGAGATCTGAGTCAATGATGCAAGCTGCTCATACAATTTGTAAAAGCGTAATTCGCGCTCTGAATCCATAACACCCCTCCATTTCCGTTTTTTGTCAAAAACATAATTTTTGCCTTTAATTAATTTTATTATATACTATAATCGCAAAAAAAGCAATAGATAAAATGTAAAAAAGGGGGAAAATATGTTTATTTATTTTTTTTAGCACAATATTTGCATTTTTTATATCATAAAGTTGTATTATTTAGAGATACGTGTTATAATAGTGCATAATAAGGAGGTAACCTATGACCTTACAGCAACTTAAATACATAATAATGATAGCGGAGACAGGCTCTATCACTATGGCGGCTGAACGCCTGTTTATCGCGCAGCCCAGCCTTTCAAAATCCGTTGCGGAGCTTGAAAAGGAAATGGGCATAACCATATTCAACCGCAGCAACAGAGGTGTATATCTTTCCGAGGAGGGTACTAAATTCCTGTCCTATGCGCGTCAGATAGTCGAGCAGGCAGAGCTCCTCGAAAGCGAATACAAAGCAGCTCCGCCGCCAAACAGAGCATTTGCGGTATCATCGCAGCATTACGCTTTTGTGGTAAATGCCTTTGTCGAGCTTGTCCGCGAATACGGACGGGATAAGTACGAGTTCACTCTCCGTGAGCTGAAAACTGCCGAGATAATCGAGGACGTAAGGACTCACAGAAGCGATATCGGCGTACTTTTCCTCAGCAAGTTCAATCGTGAAGTTATCCGCCATATCCTGCAAAATGAAGAATTAAAGTTCGAGAAGCTCTTTACTGCAAAGCCACACGTTTTTGTCAGCAGGAGCAATCCCCTTGTGGGCAGAAAAACAGTTACTCTCGACGACCTTAAAAGCTTTCCGCGCCTGACATACGATCAGGGCGTGAAAAACTCATTCTATTTCGCCGAGGAGCTGCATATAACAGCTGAAAGCCCGAAAAATATAATAGTTTCGGACAGAGCCACCCTTTTCAATCTGCTTATCGGTCTGGACGGCTACACAATTTCATCGGGTATCCTCAGCTCTGACCTCAACGGCAGCAACATCGTTTCCATACCTCTCGAAAGCGATGAAACAATGGAGATAGGCTATATAATCACCACCGACAGACCTATGAACGAGCTTACTCACCGATATCTCGAGCATCTGAAAGAATATATCGCAAACTATTCTGTCTGATATAGCTTTTAGCTATGGCACAGCATTTCTTTTTGATATTAACACATTTCCGACAGATATGATATAATATACTCATACCAAAACATATCGGAGGAATAGGAAATGAAAACAACAATAATAGGATACCCAAGAATAGGAAATCTCCGCGAACTCAAATTCGCAAGCGAGAAATACTTCCGCGGAGAGATAACAGTTTCAGAACTTGAAGAAGCAGCAAAAGCAATACGTTTATACAATCTTAACCTACAGAAAAATAACGGCATCGACATTATACCGTCAAACGACTTCTCATTCTATGACGGAATACTCGACACAGCCTTCCTGCTGAACGCAGTACCTGAAAGATACACTTCTCTCGGACTTTCAAAGCTTGATACATATTTCGCAGCTGCAAGAGGATATCAGGGTGAAAAGGGCGATGTAAAGGCATTTGCAATGAAGAAGTGGTACAATACCAATTATCATTACATGGTGCCTGAGATAGATGATGCCACTGAAATAAAGCTTGTCGGCACAAAGCCATTCGACCTGTTCAGTGAAGCACAGGATAACGGTGTAAAGACAAAGCCTGTTATCATCGGTGCTTATACATTCTTAAAGCTTGCAAGATACAAGGGCACAAAAACAGCTGCTGACTTCATTTCGCAGACAGCTGATGCATATTCGGCACTTCTTGCTAAATTCGGCGAGCTTGGTGCAAAATGGGTACAGTTCGATGAGCCTTCACTTGTAAAAGACATGACAGCTGACGATATAAAGCTTTTCAACGAGCTTTATAATAAGATACTTCCAAATAAAGGCTCAGTCAAGGTAATAGCTCAGACCTATTTCGGCGACGTACGCGACTGTTATAATTCACTTTGCAGCCTTGACTTTGACGGTATCGGTCTTGACTTTATCGAGGGCAAAAAGTCACTTGAGCTTGTTAAGAGTAACAGCTTCCCAAAGGGCAAGACTCTCTTTGCAGGCGTTGTCAACGGCAAGAATATCTGGCGCAATAACTATGCGTCAACACTTCTCATAATTGATGAGCTGAAAAAGCATACAGATGATATCGTTCTCAACACTTCATGCTCACTTCTTCACGTTCCTTGCACACTTGCAAACGAGACAAAGCTGGCTGAAAGCTACAAAAAGCATTTTGCATACGCTGAGGAAAAGCTCACAGAGCTTGCAGAGATAAAGAAGATAATTACTTCCGACTCTCCTGCTGAAACAGCTGAATACCGCAATAATTCCGCACTTCACAGCGAACCGAGATCAGGCAGGAACGATGCTGTAAGAAAGAAAGTTGCCGAATTATGTGAAAAGGACTTCATCAGACTTCCCGAATTTGCAGAACGTGAGAAGATACAGAAGGAAAGATTTGCTCTTCCCCTCTTCCCTACTACAACTATCGGTTCTTTCCCGCAGACTTCAGAGGTAAAATCCACACGTAACGCTCACCGCAAGGGAGATATCTCAGACAGTGAATACGAATTCTTCATCGAAAAGAAGATCGCTGAGTGTGTTGCACTTCAGGAAGAAATTGGACTTGATGTTCTCGTTCACGGCGAATTCGAGAGAAACGACATGGTAGAGTATTTCGGCGAGTGCCTTGAAGGCTATATCTTCACTGAAAAGGCATGGGTACAGTCCTACGGTACACGCTGCGTAAAGCCGCCTGTAGTATGGGGCGACATCTCAAGAGCAAAGCCTATGACTGTAAGATGGTCTGTTTACGCTCAGAGCCTTACCGACAAGCCTATGAAGGGTATGCTCACAGGTCCTGTTACTATACTCAACTGGTCCTTCCCTCGTGAGGACATCTCCCTCAAGGAAAGCGCATTGCAGATCGCACTTGCTATCCGTGAAGAGGTACTTGACCTTGAAGCAAACGGCATAAGCATAATACAGGTAGACGAAGCTGCTCTCCGTGAAAAGCTCCCACTCCGCAAGTCTGACTGGCATGAGGATTACCTTGACTGGGCTATCCCTGCATTCAGATACGTTCACAGCGGTGTAAAGCCTGAAACACAGATACATACGCATATGTGCTACAGCGAATTCGCTGATATCATCAAAGAGATCGACGATATGGACGCAGATGTCATCACATTTGAAGCTTCACGTTCAGATCTCACTATACTTGATGTTCTCAAAGAAAACAATTTCCGTACAGAGGTAGGTCCGGGAGTTTATGATATCCATTCTCCTCGTGTACCGTCAAAGGAAGAGATAAAGGCTGCTATAGGCAAAATGAAGGAACGTATCCCTGCTGAAAAGCTCTGGGTGAACCCTGACTGCGGACTCAAAACAAGAGGAAACGAGGAAACAGTTCCGAGCCTTAAAAATCTCGTTAATGCTGCGAAAGAGGCAAGAAATGAAAACTGCTGAATTATTTGAACAAAAGACCGTTTTTTCACTGGAAGTATTTCCGCCAAAGCCTGATGCAGATGAAAGTGTGATATATCAGACTCTCGAAGAGCTTTCCGATATAGAGCCTGATTTCATCAGTGTCACATACGGCGCAGGCGGCGGCAAAAACGGCTGCAAGACCATACAGATTGCATCTGATATACAGAACAGATACGGTGTGGAAAGCGTTGCTCATCTGCCATGCATAAACCTTAAAAAGGAACAGGCTGTAGAGATACTTGACAATATGCAGGAAAATGGTATCGAGAATATCCTCGCTCTCCGCGGCGACAGATCAGACGATGCTGCTCCTGCAGGGGATTTTGAACACGCAAGCGACCTTATAAAGTTCATCAAAGAAAACTATGACTTCAACATCATCGCAGCCTGCTACCCAGAGGTACACCCCGAAAGCACAGGCGCGGTTGACGACCTTAAATGGCTAAGATACAAGGTAGACTGCGGTGCTGACCACCTTATCTCACAGCTCTTCCTTGACAATCACAGCTTCTTTGATTTCCGTGAAAAGGCTTGTATTGCAGGTATAAACGCTCCTATCGAGGCAGGTATAATGCCTGTTACTAACAAGCGTCAGATAGAGCGCATGGTGAAGCTCTGCGGTGTCGAACTGCCAAAGAAATTCGTCCGTGTACTTGAAAAGTACGAACACAATGAAACAGCTCTCCGCGATGCAGGCATTGCCTATGCTATCGACCAGATAACCGAGATTATTGCTGAGGGCGTTGACGGTATACACCTCTATACCATGAACAATCCCTACATCGCACATAAAATATTCGATGCGGTACAGTCGCTTATATCTGTTGGCTCACTCAGCAGATGATACCTTTCCATTTTATAACTGACAACTACAACTCCTATTCAACCACAAAAAAGAGATCAGGCTCATAACGACCTGATCTCTTTTTGTATACAGATAATTAGCCTTTAGCCATGAGCCATTAGCCGAAGGCGACACATTTGCTAAGGGCTAACGGCTCATAGCTAAGGGCTTTCAACTTACAGATAATGCCTTCTTCTGTCCTTGTCGGGGTGTTTGCGGTAATACTCCTTCTTATCAATATACATTATCTCATCTGCTTCGTGCATAGCTTTGCGGATATCATATTTTCCCGTACAGAAAACCGTACCTACTGCAAAGCTCACATCTGAGGTACTGTTTGCAAAAGCGCGAAGCTGTGCAGTACACTGATCCAGTTTTTCCTGCGTTATATCCGAACACAGAACTATGAACTCATCACCGCCTGCACGGTATACATCATAGTCACTGTATGCGATCTTTAACAGTGCTGCCGCCTTGCTCAGTACTTTGTCACCTGCAATATGTCCCTCGGTGTCGTTTATGATCTTCAAGCCGTTGAGATCGGCAAAGACCACACCCATTGTCTCAGGCAAATTTTCAGCACCCGAAACGTATTTATCAACACGATTATTCATGGTATTTCTATTATAGACCTGAGTTAACCCGTCAATTGTACTCTTTTCTTCAAGCTTTGATATAAGCTGATAATTGGCTATGACCGCACCGAACAATACAGATGTAAGACCGAGTATCTCCTTTATCTGAAAAAGCCTATCTATATCGAAGTCAGCCGCCCATATAAACCCGACAATATTGAAATTAAAACGGATAGCATACAGAATAATACTGCTTATATTGCTTAAAATTAGAGATTCATACCATACCGGATCACGTTCTCTGATAACACTCAGATCATCCAGCATCAGACAATCGCTGCCGCCAAGATCGTCTTTCCATGCAAGAGCTACCTCATAAGGAGTACGATTCATATCTTTTGCTATTTTTTCAAGTATCTGATTGTTTAAGCCTCCCTCGTTTATGAATGTGCATTTATGATCACTGTTATCGACCATATATATGGAACATAGTCTCGAACCGCAAAGCTTTCTCAGCTCACCCATAGTATCCGCAACTGATTTTATGAAATCCTGCGTCTCATGGAGTTTTAGACTTATACTTATAACTGCTTCAGAAACATCCGACGAACTTTTTGACATTGCGGTAGGATCTATCTCCTTTGAGCGGTTCATTATATACATCAGATATACTGTTCTTTTTTCTTCATCGTAACTTTCGCCTTCTGCTCCATCAGGCGGTGAGATAGGAAGATAAAATCCTTTAATCCAGAATCCGTGAGCATTTACGTAGGAATAGAGGGGAATATTTTCACTGCCGCATTTATAACAGAACTCTTCATGATTAATCTCTGAATAATAAGTACGCCACGGAATTCCTGGATAAAACTCAGGTGCACTCGGATTACTCGCAAGCACCTTCGCATTCCGTTGATTTACCTGCATGATGCGGAGCTCGCTGAAACTGCCGTCAGACAAAATATCAAATGAATATATACTTACTAATCCGTTAAAGCTGTCAATGCCTTTCAGGTATTCCATATCCACATCTCCTTTTCCGATAAATAATATCACTTTTTACTTATTATATCACATTTTGGTTTTCTTTTCAAGCTATTTATATTAAAACAATTCCGAATTACAGATTTTTTCGGCTCATACCTCGCTGATTTTCGGCTATTTTTGCTGATTTAAAAATAAAAATGTCTATTTTCTTAACATTATATCAAACCTTGACAATGGTATATAATTATGATATAATGATAGCATAATTTTTGGTAAATCAGTAAAAATTTTGTTTGCTTTAAACATTTTAGCAAAGGATGAGATATATTGAAGTTAAAAAAAATATCGTTTATTTTGCTTATTTCAGCCGTAATGTTCAACATCTCAGGCTTAAAAACATACGCAGCCGAAAAAACTCAGGACGGCATAAAACTTGTCATATCTGCTGACAAAACAGACTATGACGAAGATGATAAAATAGTCGCAAGTATTACCCTTGAAAACAACAGCGGCAATGATATAACAGATGTTACGCTTGAAGGCGCAGTTCCAGATAAATTTCACCTTTCGGACGAAAGCAAGGCTGTACGCAGAACTACTTACCTGATGTCGGGAGACTCTGTAAGCTATGATATCGAACTAATTCCCGATAAAAAGGAAGCCAAGCCAGCAGACAAAAAAGAGGAAAAAGCTGTCGTTACCGAAAAAAACGAGGTGCAGGAATTAAAAAATCCGGAAAATGCCGCTTTGAACAGTGATAAAGAAAACAGCACCAAAGGTAATAAAAACGCTGTTTCTATGGCTGAGATAATCATAGTGGGCATACTTCTCCTTGCAGTCAGCGGTGCAGTTGTCCTGCTCGTGACCAAAGGCAAACACAAAGGCATTATGATACTGGTCTGCATAACAGCAGCAGGATCTTTAGCTCCAGAGCTAAAGGCAAAAGCCGTTGAGACCGAAAACTATAACTTATCGGTCAGCGAAACTGTAACCGTTGCAGGTAAAAAGTACGAGTTGACCGCAGTGGTGAGATACACTATGTACAAACCCGATATGCAGGCAGCTGTTGAGGAATATTATGAGGACAATTCCGAAGAAATAGTCTCCATTGAAGCTGTTGAAGAAAATGATTCCGTTTTCAGTGAAAAAGAAGCCATAAAATTCATGTTGGAGCGCGGTTTTACCGAATTTCCGCTGAAATATGATTACAACATCGACGGAACATATACCGATGAAACAGAAGCATCTGCTGAATCAGACGAAAAGCACCCTATGTACATGACATATTTCATAGCCGAGGACGGTGCAGTATGGTCGGTATTCATCGTAGGCAGGACTATCGCTGCAAATCCTGCTTCCTACAATCTTGAATCCGATCTTGAGTCACAAGTCCTCGTCTCAGAGACAGATACACTTACAAGCTATACGGAAATGGGCAACAAATTCTATCAAACAATACCGAAAGAATCCGCGGTCACATTAAAGGTCGTGGATCAAATAACAAGCCAAAAACTTAATGATCTAACGTATGAGGAGGTAATCAATTAATGAAAAAAGATCTGATGAAAAGGTTTGTAACAACAGCAATGGCTTCCGTAATGATGTATTCGGTACTGCCCGTAAGTGCATCTGCCAAAGGAACAGACGGTTCAACTATCGTAGTATCTCTTGGCGATTCATATTCATCTGGCGAAGGTATCCCCGAATTCTACGGACAGAACAAGAAATGGGAAGAAAAAGTTTACGATGAGGACTGGCTTGCTCACAGATCAACAAAAAGCTGGCCCGGACTGCTCCAGATCCCGAATATCGCAGGAACACTGAGTAATTATAACGTAAAGGAGAAGAATTCTTCAAAGTGCAAATGGTATTTCGGTGCAGTATCAGGTGCCGAGACAAAGCATTTCAGCAAGGAACGTCAGAAAAAAAGCACATACAAAAGGCTCTCCTTGTTCAAGACATTGAAGACTACATCATATCTGCCAAAGCAGCTCGATGTTTTCAACAAGGTCAGCGGAGATGTTGATTATGTTACTTTGACAGTCGGCGGAAACGATGTTAAATTTGAGGATATAATCACAACTTGTGCAACAGGAAGTACATATCTCCATTTCGGCAATGACAAGCTCAAGATTGAGAAAATGTTTGACGACCTCTGGGCATCATTCGATACCACAAGAGCAAATATCAAGGAAGTATATACCGATATACAGTCCAAGGCAGGTGCTCAGGCTAATATCATCGTAGCAGGCTATCCAAAGCTCCTCGACAAGGACGGCAAGGGCGTTCTTATCAGCGAGAAGGAAGCTACTATCGTAAATCATAACGTTTCAGAGTTCAATAAAGCTATCCGCAGCATCATAAATGAATGCCAGGGACAGGGTATGAATATCCACTTTGTTGACGTTGAGGCTGAATTTGACAAGGACGGCGGACATCAGGCTTACTCCGACAATGCATGGATAAACAAGATAATACTTGTAAAACAGTCAGAGGATCTGGATCAGAGCGGTCTCGGAAGCCATTATTCCGTACATCCTAACGAGGAAGGCGCAAAGGCTTATGCAAGATGCGTAAACGCTAAGATCAGAGAGATTGAGAACAACAAGAACAAGAAAAATACACGCAGTGTTACTACTGCTCCTGTTGTTACTGAGATAACAACTGAGGCAGCACTGACAACTGTAGTAACAACTGCAGCTGAAACTACTGCTGTGATAAGCGAAGAAAATATCGCTGTAACAGAGACAACTGCTGACGAAGCTGAGATCACTACAGAAGCAGCTGAACTTGTTCAAGAAGCAGGCTGATATATAACATTAAACTGTGCCTTTATGAATTAAGGGCACAGTTTTTTCATGTGGGATACTAAGTCAATTAAATCTGTAATCAACTATTTCATAAGCACGGGAATATATTTTGTTGTTAATTAACAAAATATTTGTTGACTTATGAATAAAAATGCGATATAATGATATAAACTCAGAAATAAAATACACGACTGAAAGAAGGCGGATAACAATGTATGTACAGGGTAAATGCTACAAATGCGGCGGATTTCTTGCTGTTGACGATACAGAGGACGCATCTGTCTGCCCGTTCTGCAATAAAGCTTTTATCGTTAAAAAGGCTATAGCCAGCTATAACGAAGATTCAGCGGATAATGCAGATATTGCAAAAACCTCTTATACTTCTGACAACGACTTCGTTGTAGAGAGAAGCGTTCTTATCCGCTATAATGGTTATACAAACAAGGATATACGAATACCTGACGGAATTTCAGTTATCGGAGAAATAGCTTTTCAAGGCATGAACAACATAGAGTCGGTATTTATCCCCGAGGGGGTCGAGATAATAGGTGAAGGAGCTTTCTCAGGCTGTAAAAACCTGCATACTATACATATTTCAGACGGCGTTGAAACTATTGATATAGATGCATTCAACGGCTGTGTAAGTCTGAAGGACATAAAATTCCCCGACAGTGTCAAAAACATCGAAGCAGGTGCTCTTGCAGGCTGCACAAGTCTTGAATCCGTCAATATCCCGAAAGGTCTCGAACTCCTGCCGTGGAGGATATTTGAAGGCTGTACAAGCTTGAAGTTCATAAGTATCCCGCCAAAAGTAAAGACTATTGAGGACTACGCCTTTGCGGAGTGTACAGGACTGGAAAGCGTCAGCTTTGAAAGTATGCACCCTGACGGTGATCCCACAACAGGTCTTAAAAGGATAGGCATGAACGCTTTCAGAAACTGCACGGCTCTCAGCAGCATAAATATCCCCGAAACACTTGAATATATCGGCAATCAGGCTTTCAGAGGCTGCTCGGGAATGAAAAAAATACTTATCCCCGACAGCGTAAAAGCTATATATCCCTACGCTTTTGCCGATTGTACAAGTCTTGAACAGGTCACCTTTGCAGGCGATACCGAGCTTTATAAAGGAAGCAATCCCTATAAATACGGAAAAAATCCTGCTACCTTTTTCAACTGTCCGAAGCTTCTTAACGTTACCTACAGCAAGGTGCAGAAGAATTACTGGGCATTTCCTGCGTATTCCAAATCTCAGGAGCCTAAAAACATGGAAAACGGACTGTGCAGATACTGCGGCGGCGAATTCAAAGGCGTTTTCGATAAAGTCTGCTCTGTATGCAAAGCACGTAAGGATTACTAAGCAGCAATAATATATCCCCTTAAACGAGCAGTATTTGCCGTTTAAGGGGATTTTTACTGTATCGTATTGTTGCAGCATGAACGAAGCGGTTCACCAAACCGCTGGTAATGAACTATCTCACGCTCACGCAAAAAGCGGATAGGGTCACGGACATCAGGATCATCTGCAAGACGAAGTATATTGTCGTATGTGGTGCGGGCTTTCTGTTCAGCTGCCATGTTCTCACTAAGATCGGTTATCACATCGCCTTTTGACTGGAAATATGCCGCCGTAAACGGAGTTCCCGAAGCTGCAACAGGGTATATTCCCGTAGTATGATCCACGAAATAAGTGTCAAAACCGCTTGCCTTTATCTCCTCCATAGAAAGATCCTTTGTAAGCTGATAAAGAATAGCCGATATCATCTCGAAGTGGGCGAGCTCCTCAGTTCCCACATCAGTCAGTAATCCCTTGATCTCACCATAGGGCATGGCGTATCTCTGGTTAAGATATCTCAGCGATGCACTAAGCTCACCGTCAGGACCGCCAAGCTGCGATATAATTATCTTAGCGAGCTTTGCGTTTGGAGTTTTTATATTTACGGGATATTGAAGTTTCTTCTCATACTGCCACATAGTTTATCTCCTTTCCCACGGCCACGGATCATCTATCCACGACCAATGCTGCATATCGTTGTTCTGTTCGGGAGTCAAAGGTCCGAAGCGTCTGTTGTACTCATCAACGGCGTTCTGACGAAGCTCCTTATACTTACTGAACATTGCAAGAGCGCGCTGACAGTTCGGGTGAGTATCGAGATAGAGATTAAGCTCTTTAAGGGTAAAATCGTATTTTTTGATCTTATTAAGAAGTATTCTCCGTTCATTCATATTTTGTCGCCACCTCCCGAAAAAGGCAGGTCAAGGTCAGGAAAAAGAGTTCCCCTGCTCAGAGCCTTGTCATCGTCATAGGTCTCTCCCCACTGCTGAAATGGAACGTATGCCATAGCAAGAGGAGTATTCCTCGGAAAGCGTGATATACCGCCGTTCCCATTGGTATCAGCTCTCATATTCACAGAACTCATGGAAGCTTCACGCTCACGGAGTATCATGCCTTCCATATCGTCAAAAAGATCGAGTTTCATAGTTTAGTCCTCCTTTCTGCTGCGGAGAACCGTGCGAAGGTCCTCCGCACATTTCATAATATGAGATATGCGGCAGCAGTGTTACAAAAAGCCCGAAAGCATTTTCAGCTTTCAGGCTTTATCACAATACAAAAAACCGCAGCATTGTGACGTTCATCAAAATGCCGCGGCATATTTTTTAACTCTTGACTGCTGCAAATGCACCGAAACCAAGAATTGTTGCAATTGTAATAATAATAGCTGCAAGTATAACTCCGAGTGTTACAGCAAGCATTGTCTTTTTGAAGTCAACTTCGAGGAAGCTTGCTGCAAGAGTACCTGTCCATGCACCTGTACCCGGAAGTGGGATACCAACAAAGAGAAGCAGTGCCCAGAATATACCCTTTCCTGCTTTTTCATTGAGCTTTTCGCCGCCGCTGTGTCCCTTTTCAAGACACCATGTAAAGAACTTGCCGATCCCCGGTTTGTCCTTGCCCCATTCAAGTATTTTTCTTGCAAAGAGGTAAATAAACGGCACAGGGATCATATTTCCTATCATACATATGATAACTGCATGATACCACTTTACTCCCATACCAACGCCCAGAGGAATACCGCCTCTCAGCTCCAGAATAGGTACCATTGATAACAGAAATGTAAAAATATATTTTTTCATATCAGATCTCACTTTCTCTAATAATCACATACAGTTTATATTATCTCATATAATTCGGAAATAGTCAAGTATTTTCCAAAGATTTTTTCAAAGCTGTTGACTATCTTAGTACTTTACGATATAATAAATAATTGTAATAATGATTGGATCAGGAAAGTATTATCATAAAACCAAGCCTTTAGCCTTTTGCCCTTAGCTTTTAGCCAATGTGTCGCCTTCGGCGAATAATTTAAATAATGTGAGCGTAAGCGAACACTTTCGGCTAATGCCTAATGGCTAACGGCTCATGGCTTTATTACAAGATTTTTCTTTTCTATCTCAATTTACAGTAAAGCCGTAAGCTGTAAAAAACTGACGGCTCATAATACAATAAGGATTGATATAATGAATAAAAGAAATATGGCAGCACTTGCTGCTTCAATAGCAATGTCCTTTTCATTTGCTTCCTGTTCATCTTCTTCCGTAGGACAGGCAAATATAAGCGACACCACCACTGCCGAGACCACCTCGGCTACAGAAGCTTCTTCTGCGAAAACCACCACATCTGCGACTGAAAAAGCCACAGAGTCAACACCTGCGGCTACTGCCGTAAAGGGCAATATCTACGACTGCAAGGGCAATCTCCTTGCTTCTACGGCTGAGGACGGCAAACGCCGCATCTACGCCGATGCATATGCAGTATCCTTTGCAAATATCCTCACTACCATGTCAGACGGATATGATACAGCCTTTGAGGATATACTCACAACTCCTGCCGATGGAAATATGGGCAAATCCATACAGCTCACCCTTGACGGAGATATACAGAATCAGATATACAGCTACATGGAAAGCAACAATATAGTCGGCGCGGCAGTAGTTCTCCGTACAGACGGCTCAATTATGGCGCAGGTCAACTACCCGTCATACGATCCGCGTACCATTGACGACCAGAAATACGATGAAGAGCTTGCATGGGGCGAAAACGGAAACAAGGCATTCTCCAACTACGAACCTGGTTCGTGCTTCAAGATAATGTCTGAGGTAATTGCAGACAAGCACGGTGTATACTCCCTGCACGATGACGGCACATGGGACTTCGGCAACGACCACCCTATCGTAAACTGGGATCACGAAACAAACAAGGCAAGCTACCCTATGGAGCGTTCTCTCAGCTCAGCATTTATAAATTCCAGCAATATCTTCTTTGCAAAAGCGTTTGATACTATCGGTGAAGAAGCTGTACTCAGCGATCTCCAGACAATTTTCCACTTCGGCAAAGACGACGCATACGATATACACTGCGATTTCGGCGATCTGAGCAACAATATCGAAATAGAGGACATCGACGACCTGCGCAGAAGTGCATTCGGTCAGTCAAAGGTGCTCACCTGCCCTATCTTCCTTGCCGCTCTCGGCAGAGAAGCCGTATTCGGCGATATGGTAACACCTTTCGTACTGAAAGCAACTGTTGATCCTGCTGACGGCAGAACAAAGACAGGCGACGGCTCAAAGGCATATGACGTTATCGCTTCTATCCCTGTTGAATGTCGTGACAATCTCCTCAACGGTATGAGCGGTGTTGCCTCTGATGTAGGCGTATACGCAAATGGTAACTACAATTTCTACGCAAAGACAGGTACAGCCGAGGGCTGGAGAGGTGATTACCTCTATATTACAGGCTGTGCAAAGAACAACAACGGCACAGGCTCGGAGACATACGACAACTATGATAACTACGGCGAAACAGGTTCATATGTACTGGTAATGGAGGTGCAGAATCCACAGGCTCACGGCTTTGAATTTGCATCTCAGTCCGCAGGACTTTACAGCGGTATCCTGAACATCGTTGCAGGAAATTAAAAACGTTTTTTAAGATATTCCCTTTTGTATTTGCAGAAGGGAATTTTTTTATATTCTTTTTTAAAACGTATTGACGAAAAGAGAAAAAAAATGTATAATAAAAAAAGAGAGATTTCCCACTGATTTAAAGTGGAAAAAGCTAATATATACAAGGACGGTAATCATAATGATTTTCAGGGGAAGATGGCTTATTCCGCTGCTTGCAGCAGCGGCGGTATTGTCGTTTCCGTCCTGTTCAGCGGAAGTAGGAAAAGTTACGATAAACCGCGACTCTGATTCAAGCTCACAGCAGGAAAACATCGGGGCACAAGCCGCTACGACAACAGAGGAAACAACAACGACCACTACTACAACAACACTGGTATACAGAGGTAATATCTACGATACTAACTATAACCTTATAACATACGGCACTTACGCCGACGAAAACCAGGATCAGCGTTTTTACGGCGAAGGCTGCGGTTATTCATTCAGCAACTTAATAAGTGCGGCATCGGCAGGCTTAGACGATGTTTTCGGTGATATTCTGCGTACAAATAATCCCACACCCGTTGACGGGAAGGCTAACGTGGGACAGTCGGTACGCCTTACTGTAGACGCAAATGTTCAGAACGCACTTTCAACATATATGGCAAATATGGGCATGGCAGGCTCAATAGTAGTAATGAGAACAGACGGCTCACTGCTGGCTGAGGTATCCTATCCAAACTATGATCCTGAGCTGTTCGATGCCGACCCGTCATACGGCGAATGTCTTATGGGCGGTACTATTGCAAACAAGGCTTTCCAGAACGCTTCACCCGGCTCATGCTTCAAGATAATGTCAGAGGTAATTGCCGACAAAAACGGCATAACCACTCTTTACGATGACGGCACATGGGTAGACAGCGGTGCTACTATAGTCAACTGGGATCACGATACGGGATATTATCCTGTTCCAGAGAGAACTCTGACATCTGCATTCGTAAATTCAAGCAATATATTCTTCGCCAAGGTATTCGACACACTCGGCGCAGAACAGGTGCTTGCAGACCTTAACGATATATTCCATTTCTGCGACCCTATCCAGTGCGATTTCGGACCTATCGAGAACAATATCGAGATATACTGCCTTGATGATCTGCGCAGAAGCGCGTTCGGACAGGCTTATGTCCGCACCTGCCCCATATACCTTGCAGCTCTCGGCAGAGAAGCGGTATTCGGCGATATGGTAAAGCCGTTCATCATGCAGCAGGTGGTGGATACCAACGATCCGTACACCCAGACTGTCAAGGGAAGTACTCCATATGAAGTACTCGGAAGCATACCAGAGAACTGCCGCGGCAATCTTCTTGAGGGTATGCGCGGAGTAGCAAGCAATCTCGGACTTTATGTCCCCGAAAATTATGAGTTTTACGCTAAAACTGGCACTGCTGAAACAGGTGCAGGAGATTATCTGTACATAACAGGCTGCCTTAAAAACATTTATGACCGCACAGGCGAAAAGATCACTTATTCAAACTATGATGAATACAAGGCAAGCGGTTCATACATAATTGTTATGCAGCTGCAAAATCCTGCGGCTTTCGGATTTGATTTTGCCAGCCAGACAGGCTATCTCTATCAGGGTATAATCGACACCGTGCTTGCTTACTGATTATTAAAACGCCATATACAACAAAATAAACCAATATAGACGTATAGCCCCGATGCATTGAACTCCTTCGGGGCTAATTTATTGCATGACTCACCACATAACTTGCTGAGCGTATGAACGGGATTCCAAAGGGACTGTGTTCCTTTGGCGGAGTCCAGAGACGGCGTCTCTGGTCGCTGTTCCCAGCTTTTAAAGAACAGCGAAATAATACGAAGGCGCATCGCAAGGGTGAATTCCGAAAACAATCCAGTGAATTGTTTTCGGAAGAGGGTGACTCCCCACGGGTGGGGAGATGTCGCAACGCGACAGAGGGGACGGACCCGATTAGGGGGCCTTGCAAGAGAAGGCGTCCCTATAATAGGACAGAGGGTACGTGCAGCTGTTAGCTGCGGCGTTCCCTACAACATTCTATTTCCAGTTATTTCATTGTTAACGGGCGGATAATATCCGCCCCTACAATGGAACGATTATGGTGCAAGCGGACTATTGTTAAAAGGTTATACCCCCCGTTAAAAGATAATTATTTCTTTAAACTGTGAGAGCGCTGATATTTTCAAACGTCTAATAAGTGAAAGGCTAAAATGTGCAGCATTTTACAGCTGCCCGTCATTATTAAGAGGAGGTCTTACTATGAAAAAACGTAGATTATTATCGTTTATCTCTGCGCTTACATTAAGTCTGACATCATTGTCATTTACTCCTGCATATGCTGTTGCGGAGGACAAAACCGCTGTAACGCAGACGACTACCACAGTCTCGACTGAAAACACGCAGGACAAGTCATACTGGATATTCTACAAGGATATCGACACAAAGGAGATCGACGAAAGATCCCACGGCAATTACGATTTAAGACTTGAACTCATCAAGGCTGCATATGCCGAAGCCTCGGCAAAGATACTCAAAGAACTGGGAGTAGAAAAAAACTCCGATGTATTCTGCTCAAGCTTTACTGCTACGATAGTATGTCCGCTTACCGATGAGCAGTACGCAAAGGCTCAGAAGTCCGAAAACATCGAGCAGATAACAGTTTTCAGCGACTTCACTCTCGAACCTCAGACAGAACTTACCGACAAAAACAGCATTATCGAATTCTTTACCACAGACAGCGAAGGCAAGCCGTTTTTAGGCGATGATGTAAAGATCGACGCTGTACTTAACAGCGGCAAAAACAAAGATACAGACTATCTTATAATATACGGACTTTCCGACAAGAAGGAGATATCTCCGATAGTAAAAAAGCTGAATACAGACAGCCGTTTTTCATGGGGTACACCTATCGACATTTTCAGCGGCGGTATATTCTATACTACAACCACGAAGCCTGTAAAAAACAATGTGCAGCTCATAGTATTTGTAAATGATACTCTCCCGGGATTTACAGGCTACGATATCGCAAGATATTCCGAGGAAGTTGGATTTGACGCAAGACCGTATATAATAAGCCGCGGCGATACCGACGGCGACTGTAGTATTGATGCCGTTGATGCTTCAAATATCCTTTTGGCATATGCAAGATCACAGGTATCAGACGATTATGCACTCACCGCAGACGAGATAAAGAAAATGGACGTTAACGAAAGCGGCACAGTCGATGCAGTTGATGCTTCTATAGTATTATCCTATTACACAGACATCGCTACAGGCGGCAGCAGTATGCTTAAAGACTTCGTAGAAGAACATTACTATATATTGAAGAAATAGCCGTTAGCCGAAGGCGACACATTGGCTAATAGCTAACGCCTAAAGGCTAAAGGCTATAATCCGGTTCTCCCCCTTGGAGTTTACTCTGAGGGGGAAATTTCTTTCTGTACATCCTTGTGAAAAAAAGCACGTTTTATTCTTTACAAACAGTAAGAAACGTAGTATAATAAGAAAGTAATATCTTAATTCAACGGAGGAATTCATTATGTATATAACTTGTCTTGACCTTGAAGGAGTTCTCGTTCCAGAGATATGGATAGCTTTTGCAGAAGCAAGCGGTATCCCCGAACTGAAAAAGACTACCCGTGACGAGCCTGATTACGATAAGCTTATGAAATGGCGTATCGGCGTTCTGAAGGAGCACGGTCTCGGACTCAAGGAAATTCAGGACACTATCGCTAAAATAGACCCTATGCCGGGCGCAAGGGAGTTCCTCGACTCTCTCCGCGAGCTTGGTCAGGTAATAATCATCAGCGATACTTTCACACAGTTTGCTGCACCTCTTATGAAAAAGCTGGGCTGGCCAACTATCTTCTGCAACAGCCTTGAAGTTGCTGACAACGGCGAGATTACAGGCTTCAAGATGCGCTGTGAGAAATCAAAGCTCACAACAGTAAAGGCTCTTCAGTCAATAGGCTATGATACTATTGCAAGCGGTGACAGCTACAACGATCTCGGCATGATAGAGGCAAGCAAGGCGGGCTTCCTGTTCAGAAGCACTGAGCAGATAAAGAAGGATCACCCTGAGCTTCCTGCTTTTGAGACATATGACGAGCTTCTTGACGCTATCAAGAAGGCAATGGCTGACTAATACACAAAAGGGCGGCAATTGCCGCCCCTAAAACTAAGCTTCTGAATGATTATGGAGGTATTAAAATGAGCTACAGCTTTAATGCAGAAAAAGTGACCAATGATGTAGTACAGTGGGTACGCGACCTGTTTGAAAAGACAGCTACTCCCCAGACTAATGCCGTTATCGGTATATCAGGCGGCAAGGACAGCTCAGTCGCAGCTGCTGTCTGTGCAAAGGCTCTCGGCAAGGACAGAGTTATCGGAGTACTCATGCCGCAGGGTGAACAGGCTGATATCGCATACAGCCGACTGCTGGTAGACACTCTTGGTATAAAGAGTTACACTATCAATATCGGTGATACTGTAAGCACATTCATGGCAGAACTGAAAAAGCACGTTGAGCCTTCAAATCAGGCTATAGTCAATACTCCTGCACGTATCAGAATGACAACTCTGTATGCAGTTGCGGCTTGCCATAACGGCAGAGTTGTAAACACCTGCAATATGTCTGAGGACTGGGTAGGCTATTCGACTAAATTCGGCGATGCAGCAGGAGACTTCTCTCCACTTTCCGACTTGACGGTTACCGAGGTATTACAGGTTGGCGAGTATCTCGGACTTCCAAATGAGCTGGTACACAAAGTGCCTATCGACGGTCTTTGCGGAAAGACAGACGAGGAAAATCTCGGCTTCACATATGCTATGCTGGACAGATATATACGCGGACTTGATGACCTCAGTTCCGAACCTGCAATAAAGGAGAAGATAGACAGACTTCACAAAGCAAATCTTCATAAGCTCCAGCTTATGCCGAAATTTGAATTCAAACCATAAGCCATATACAAAAATATAAGCCATAGTATTTCTGATTGAGAGATACTATGGCTTTTTTAGTCTATAGTTATTAGTGCATAGTGATTAGTGATTAGAATTTGTAGGGATATCCGTATTTAATTCGGAATTAGAAATCGTAAGGACGACCATTGGTCGTCCGCACCTTACGATGCGAATTACATGAACGTACTGTAGGGGCGAGTTCCGCTCGCCCGTCAATCCCGATGAAACTGCCCGTGTCGAGAAGCGACCACCCTTTTGATGATACACGGACGAGCAAGGGTGCAGCGTCACGCTGCCTCAGCTCAAAAAAACACCCCGCCCATTATTACGGACGGGGGTGATTGTAGAAGTCATTTTATGAAGCAAGTGTTTTGTTTAGGCTGATAACCTTATGGCGAATCTTCTGCCATCTTTCATTATCGAGCTCACCTTTGAGACCAAATCTGTAAACCTTGTCACCATGTACTACATTTACATGATAAAGATTATCACAGCCTGCAAAGGCGAACTTGCCTATCTCTGTCAGAGATGAATGGATAGTCAGGTCACTGAGATTCTGGCAGCCCCTGAATGCATACCAACCGAGATGCATGGTACTTTCAGGTATTTCAATACTTCTGAGGTTTTTACACCCACTGAAAGCTGTATCAGAAATGACCTGAACAGTATCGGGAACGAGAATTCTGACAAGATTTGTGCAGTCGCAGAACGCTCCTTCGTCGATTATCCCTACATTATCGGGAATGAAGATCTCAGTAACGCCTTTTTCGTCCTTGTACCTTTTAAGTACGCCTCTTCTGATCTTGTAATTCATTAAATTTCTCCTTAATTGAATCTAACAGCGATCCATAATCCCCTGAACTCTTTTAGTTCATTATTATTATAGCACAAAAACGATAAAATGTCAATATACTGTCATTTCAATTTACTGCAATTCGTTAGAGTTGTACAAAAAAACTCTCCCCTCTTTGCGGGGAGAGTAAATTTCAACTATTGGTTTAAGCAGCATCTGAACATGGTTTAGCTTAATTTATTCTATAGATTTAAGTGACTCTGCCATGTTGATCTTTTCCAATTTAAGCTCCATAAACAGGTCAACGACAAAGGTGAAAAGGAATGTGAGAATTACGCTGTATATAAAGCTTTTCGGCAGTATCCTCACGCTGAAATCCACCATATCCACCCTTATCTGCGCCATAACGAAGCGATGAACGAACACGCCAAGTACAAGTCCTATTGTCGTACCGATAGCGGTAAGGGCGATATTTTCACGAAGCACATACGACGAAGTCTCGCGCCTGAAAAAACCCAGCACCTTTATGGTAGCTATCTCGCGTACACGCTCGGTTATGTTGATATTCGTGAGATTGTAAAGTACGATAAATGCCAGACCTGCCGCACAGATAATAACAACAAGAACTATATAGTCAAGGCTGCTCATCATCTTGCTAAGTCTTTCTTTAAGAGTGTCAAACAGCATAACAGCGGTTATATTGCTGCTTTTGGAAAGTGCCGCGGAGGTTTTTGACGGGTCCGCACCGCTTTTGAAATTGAAAAATGAATAGTTCACGGGGAGCTTCTCACCAAGCTGCTGTTCCATAGTATCTCTGCCCATGAACACAAGGTTGTAAACGTGATTTTCAAAGACTCCTCTTACCTTTACTTCGAGCTCGCGCATATTTTCATCGCGCAGCTTCATTTTGTCGCCAACCTTGAATCCGTAACGCTCAGCGATACTGTGGCTTACTACAGCTTCACCCTCAGCAGGCGGTACAAGTGTACTTCCGTCCATGCCTTTGAATAAGAAGTATTTGTCCATACCCTCAAAGCTTTCGACAGCATTGACTGTAACGCTCTTGACCTTTTTCCCGTAGAGAAGGTCCCATGTTCCCGTATACAGCATAGTGTAGTCGGCTGTGTTTTCCGCAAGGACATTTTTCAGTTCTTCGGGTATCTCATCTCCAACATTTCTGAGAGATGCCGAACCGTCAGCTACTTGTATGTCACCATACTGCATTTCGGCAAAGCCTGCGATAGAGTCCTTGATGCCGAAGCCTGTCACAAGCAGGGCTGTACAGCCGCCGATGCCCAGTATCATCATAAAGAAACGCTTTTTGTATCTGAAAATGTTTCGTATTGAGACTTTGTGCAGGAACTTCATGCGCTTCCAGATAAAGCCAATATATTCAAGGAACACGCGCTTGCCTGCTTTCGGAGCTTTAGGGCGCATAAGTCCTGCGGCTGTTTCAGAAAGCTCCATACGGCAGCTGAACCATGTTGTGCCCACCGAGCATATCAGCGATACTGCCAGTGCGATAAGAGCGAGTTTTTTGTCGAAGAGGTAATGCATGGGCAGTTTAATGTACATAAGCTCATAAGTCTTCCAGATTATTTTCGGGAAGAGATATGTTCCTGCTCCGTAGCCCAGTACACAGCCAATGAGGGCTGCAAGACCCGAATAGAACATGAACTTGCCCATTATAGTGCCCTCAGAGTATCCTAAAGCCTTGAATACGCCTATCTGAGTACGCTGCTCTTCAACCATGCGGCTCATTGTTGTCATACACACCAGAGCTGCCACAAGTATGAAGAATACAGGGAATATCCTTGCCACCTGCGCCACTATCTCAGAGTCGTTCTCAAAGCAGGCGTAGCCGATATTGGTATTTCTGTCAAGGACGTATATCTCGGGCTTTTTCAGCTTTTCAAGGTCAGCTTCGCCCTTTTTTATATCAGCCTCAGCATCGGATATCTGCTTCTCATAGTCAGCAAGTGAGCTTTCGTAGTCCGCAAGTCCGCTTTCGTATTCGGCAAGACCGCTGTTATACTGCTCCATACCCGAAGCGTACTGCTCGGGCATAACATCTTTTATCTGTTCAAGCTGTGCAAGCTGTTCATCGAGCTGAGCCTTCGCATTATCGAGGTCAGCTTTGGCGGAGTCAAGCTTTTCGCGTCCTTCCGTACGCTTGCTTTCAAGCTCATTTTTTCCGTCATTGAGTTTGCTCTCAGCTTCGGAATAAATATCATCATAACGCAGGTCTGTACGAGACTGCGCTATGCTCTCCCACTGCTTGTCCCTGCCGTCCATGAAGCTGTCGTACTCATCGGAATATATTGTATAGTCCTGATCGAAGCGGATATATGCTTCGGTATACACATCAAGGTCAAAGGCTTCCTTTGGCAGTAAGATAAACAAGTTTATCTCGCCGTTTCCCACCGATGTCGTACCTCTTTCAAAATTGATGTACATTGACGACTCAGCAATTCCCACCACAGTAAATGTACTGCTTTTAAGCGCGTTTTTCACGCTGTCTGAGTTTTCATCGGAAAGAGTAAAAGACGTTCCAACAGGAAATCTGTCCTTGTTCCTGTCAATAATACATTCATCGGGAGCCTGCGGCATTCTGCCCTCTGTAAGTCTTATGCCGTTTATATTCTCCGTGAGGGAATGTGCTCTGAAAACATATTCATTTGTACCTGCTGTAAGTATATCAAGAGTGTACGAGCCCTCAGCCGCTCTCACCTCGGGACGGCTCTTAAAGTCCGCGATATCCTCTTCCTGCCACCCAAGAGAAGAGATAAGACGATAGTCATAGAGCTGTTTCTCTTCGAGGAATCTGTTGACTGTATCCACCATTGCAGGAGTTGTTATCCTTACGCCCGTAAAGAAGCCTACTCCGAGAGCAATGATAGCCATTATGGCAAAAAATCTTCCGAACGTTCCCCGTATTTCGCGGAGAGTTGTCTTTCTTACTGCCGAACCCATAGCGTCACCACTCTATATCTTCGATATCAATAATATTCTCGTTCAAACGAACACTTGATACCGTTCCGTTCTTGACCTTGATGATACGGTCAGCCATTGGAGTAAGTGCCTGATTATGTGTTATGACAACAACAGTCATGCCGTTTTTGCGGCAGGTGTCCTGTAAAAGCTTCAGTACAGCCTTTCCTGTTTCGTAGTCAAGAGCTCCCGTAGGCTCATCACACAGCAGAAGCTTGGGATTTTTTGCAAGAGCACGGGCAATAGCCACTCTCTGCTGCTCGCCGCCCGAAAGCTGTGCAGGGAAATTAGCCTTGCGCTCGGCAAGTCCCACCTGTTCAAGTACTTTCCCTGCATCAAGAGGGTCGCGGCATATCTGTGCGGCAAGCTCCACGTTTTCGAGTGCAGTAAGATTCTGCACAAGGTTGTAGAACTGGAAAACAAATCCCACATCATAGCGTCTGTAAGCCGTAAGCTTCCTTTTATTCAGCGCGGATATCTCCGTACCGTCAAGGAAAACGCTTCCCGAAGTAAGTGTGTCCATACCGCCGAGGATATTGAGTATAGTAGTCTTTCCTGCACCCGATGCACCGACTATCACACAGAATTCCCCTTTATTTATCTCGAAGTTTACGTCGCTGAGAGCATTTATCTCTACCTCGCCTGTCTTATAAGTCTTTCTGACATTTTTAAACTCAACGTAAGAACTCATATTTGACCTTTCTTTTTCACTGAAACAATAAGCCTCTGCACGGCTTCACATATAGACTTGTAATGTAAATTATAACATATATCACCGATTATGTAAAGCAGACAGACGGACTAAGCTTTATTAAATCAATTTACATCATATTTTCACCATATCCCTAAAAATATCTGTTTACAAAATGCAGATTATTGTGTATAATATATACAATGAATTTAGAAAGGGGTAAAGCCTTATGAAGATATTCAAGCGGATATTCTCAACGGCTGCCGCAGCAGCTGTTCTATCGACTGTTACAGCAGTAATGCCTGCTCAGGAGGCTGCCGCTGCTACAATCGTAAGTGTTTCACCATATGACGTATATGACATAAACGGAGGTATATTTGAAGGTTGGGGCACTTCTCTCTGCTGGTGGGCAAACAGAGTCGGCTACTCGGATACTCTGGCACAAAAGGCAGCAGATACATTTTTCAGTCCCGAAGGACTGGGGCTCAACATCGCACGTTTCAATATAGGCGGCGGCGATGATCCGTCTCACACTCACATAACACGAACAGACTCAAATATGCCGGGCTATACAAAATACAATAACGGCAATGTGACCTACGACTGGACTGCCGACTATAATCAGCGCAATGTGCTGCAAAGATGTATCAAAGCCGCAGGCGATGACATGATAGTGGAGATGTTCTCCAACTCTCCGCCCTATTATATGACCAACAGCGGATGCAGCTCAGGTGCAAAGGACTCCAATAACAACAACCTCCGCGATGACAAATACACGGATTTTGCGGAGTACCTTGCGGAAGTAACTGCCCACTACGAAAAGGACTGGGGCATTCACGTACAGAGCATAACTCCTATGAACGAGCCTTACACCAACTACTGGGGCGCATACAGCAACAAGCAGGAGGGCTGCCACTTCGATCAGGGCAAGTCTATGGACACTATCTATCAGGAGCTTTCCAAGTCACTGAATAAACGCGGTCTCAATGATATCATCATAAGTGCAAATGACGAGTCAGTTATTGATACACAGATATCTTCATGGAACAATATGTCAAATACCACAAAGGCACTTATCGGACGTATCGACACTCACACCTACGGCGGAAGCAAACGTGCAGAGCTCAAAGAAACTGCAATAAAGGCAGGACGCAACCTCTGGATGAGCGAGGTAGACGGCGGTTCAACAGCAGGTACAAATGCAGGCGAAATGGGTGCAGGACTATGGCTGGCAAACCGCATAACCCTTGACCTCAACGAGCTGAATTCCTCGGCATGGATACTCTGGCAGGTCATAGATAACCACATCTCCTCTGTGGGCATGAACGGAAATAAGGATAAAGGCATGGTAAATACTCAGGGCGGCTACTGGGGACTTGCTGTTGCAGATCATGACAATAACAATATTATCCTTACAAAGAAATACTACTCTATGGGACAGTTCTCACGCTATATCCGTCCCGGTATGACAATGCTGAAATCCAGCAACAACTGCGTCACAGCCTTTGACAAGGAGAACAACAAGCTTGTCATCGTTGCAACAAATGACGGTTCATCAGACAAGCAGATAGTTTTCGACCTCTCAGGCTTCGATACAGTAGGTTCAAAGGCTCAGCCTATACGTACAAGCAATTCCGAGTCATGGAAGTCGCTGAATACTATCGACCTCAAGGGCAATGCTCTTGAAGTTACCCTCGCAAAGCAGTCAGTAACTACTTACATCATCGAGGGAGTCAAAGGCGGTGCGGCTCTTACCGATCAGATAGCTATATCTTCGTCCATGCTCAGCGGTTCCGACTCATGGAACAGCGACTCCTCAACAAACTTCACAAAGGCATTTGACGGCAGTACAGCTACTTACTTTGACGGCGTCAGCGACGGCTGGGTACAGGCTGATTTAGGTGAGCTCTACGACATAACTGCTCTGGGATATGCTCCAAGAGGCGGCTATGAGTACCGTATGACTGACGGAAGATTTCTTGCTTCTCAGGACGGTACTAACTGGTCGGAGATATACGTTGTAAAGGACAAGCCCTCATCGGGTATGCACTACGTAACGGCACTTTCAGGCGATACCACAGCCCGTTATATCCGTTATGAAGTCCCCACGGGAGCACCTAAGAACGAGTACAACAAGGACAGTGCGTACTGCGCAAATATCGCAGAGATAGCTCTGTTCGGAGTTCCTCACGGACAAAGCTCCACACGTCCTAAGTATGATAAACTTGAACCCGTTACGGGTACGGGAAGCGGCTCATGGAAGGACACTGCTTCCGTAACATTTGAAAAGGCTTACGACGGCAATATGAATACTTATTTTGACGGACTGGAAGGCGGATATGTTCAGCTTGACCTTGGAAAAGTCTGCAATATCGGCACTATCGCATACTGCCCGAGAAGCGGCTATGAAGCGCGAATGATAGGCGGATTTTTCAGTGTTTCCACTGACGGAACCAACTGGAAGAAGGTCTATACCATAGAAAATAAGCCAACTTTCAAGATGAACTATACAGACGAATTTGAAAAACTTTCCGCAAGGTATGTACGTTACGAAGTTCCCACAGGCGCACCCACAAGTCCCCTCAATAATGACGATGTGTACCTGTGCAACGTTGCGGAGATAGCAGTTTACGGACTGAGCAGCACCGTGGTCAAAGGCGATGTAAACAATGACACTTCTGTGAATGTTGCCGACCTTTTAATGCTGCAAAAATTCCTCCTGGGAGCTGAAAAGGAAATAACCGCGGACAATGCAGACATGAACCACGATTATACAGTAGATGTATTCGACCTTGTTTTGCTCCGCAAGCTCCTCATAAGTCAATAAGCATAAAAAGGCACTCGACTGAGTGCCTTTTCATTTTACTTCTGAGCATTGTATTTTTGCTTGCTATAATAAATCAGCATTTTACGCAATAACTTGCCGAGCGTATGAACGGGATTCCAAAGGGACTGTGTTCCTTTGTCAGAGTGACTCCCCATAAAATGGGGAGATGTCGCAACGCGACAGAGGGGACGTACCGGTTAGGTCAGAGGCAGAGCCTTTGGTCGATGTTCCCAGCTTTTAGATAACAGCGAAATAATACGAAGGCGCATCGCAAGGGGTGAATAAAAAAACAGTCCAGTGGACTGTTTTTTAGAGGGTGACTCCCTGCTGTGCAGGGAGATGTCCGTAGGGACAGAGGGTACCGAACCCGATTAGGGTCGCCTTGCAAGAGAAGGCGTCCCCTATCTGGCTGATAATATCCGCCACTACAACGGAACGCCGAGGCGGCGTTCCCTACTAATGGCTAAAGCCTAACGGCTAACTTATAGAGACAGCAACTATCCATATTATCAGGTAATGGAGCGGATAGAAGCCGTAGAAGAACCATTTCGCCAGTGTGGGGTGCTTGCCCTTTCTGCCGTTATAGAATACTGTCATGCACAGATAAGCCAGAATGAACATGAGCATCATTACTGCTATCTGAATGATAAGCCTGTCAGTTGGTACTTCGCCGAGACTGAACAGATTAGGCAGGAAATGCAGGCACATAAGGATCATATAGGCTATGCACCTTGCCTTTGGTTTCTCACGGAAGATGTGCAGAAACAATATGAACAGCACTCCGAAAACGATCCAGTCTGACATTATAAGCACTGTCATACCGTCACAGAGTATCACCAGCAGTATCCTCTGCCAGAGCTTGTATTTGCTCTCCCAAGCCATAATGGCAAGGAGTCCGAAAAACAATGTAAATATAACATTGGTATGCCACCAGCCGCTGAACTTATTGCAGCACAGCCAGTCAAAGGGCTGAGTTATACAGGCGAATATCAGCAGCCTTTTCGCGTACTTTTTTCTGTCGTGAGTGTACTTGTAGCCGTCTGCGATAAAGAAGAACATTACAGGTGGACAGAACAGCGAAGTGTATATAACTATGTACTCCCACATGGGAAGTGTATAGTAAGCGTTGACATCTCCGTACTTATACTGCACAGCCCAGCCGATAAGATGTCCCCAGAACATGATGAATATAGCCAGACACTTCATCATGTCGCGGTTGAATATTTTGTATTTTTGTTTTGCTGATTCTGTCATAAAAACATTTCCTTTATTTATTTTTCCGAATAGTCCGAGAATGTTACCTTGTAATCGTAGTTTATTCCGTCAAATACCGTATACATTGACTTAACTTCGGAACATCTGTCAAATCTTGTGCTGCACTCATTTCCGTTATAAGTCCATACTATACCGTCAGTACTTACTGACTTTATTTCAGCAATGACATCATATGGATTTTTGTCAAGCTGCTCCGTTACCCAGTGACCGTCTTTGGTCTCGTAGAATATATCTCCCGATTTTATGCTAAAGGTCTCGTCGAATTCGCCTTCACCGAGGGAATGTCCGTCCTCACCCCAGCCGCTGTAATGTGAATATACCGCCATTTTACAGCTCGGGTTAACTTTCTTATCGGGTCCATTTTTGCCGCAGCCTGACGCAGATATCATAACTGCCGCAATGATAACGGATATTGTTTGCTTTTTATGCATTTTATCATACCTTTACATTTGGATTTGTGTACTGCCCGTGCTTTTTAGTCGCACCTTTCCAGAACTGTATGGCAAACTGAGGACAATGGTGCAGACAGCGGAAGCAAAGTGCGCACCTGTCTCTTACCCAGACAGGCTTGCCGTCACGCATTTTTATAGCATTTACGGGACATTTCTTCGCACAAAGTCCACAGCCGTTACAGTTATCATCAACGGTAAGATTTTTCGTGCTTCTCACCTTTGCGAACACTTTGTCCGTTATCGGATATATGGCATAAGGAGTTCTCAGCCGTGTAAAATTTCCTTTCTTTCTGTGGAGTATCATAGCAATAGTCCTGTCGATATTGACCTCAGCCTTTTCATTCTGCTTTGCAACCTTTTCCGGATCGGAAAGGTCAAAGGTAACAGTCCAGTTATCGGGCATTTTGATATTGTAAGCCGCACTGAGCCTTATGCCCTTTTCTCTCAGTATATGGCGAGTTTCCTCCGCACTGCAACCGGGAGTAGTACCATAGGTGGAAGCCACGAAGATATAGTGGCTTCCTCTTCTGCGAAGCTTCAGATTTCTCAGGAAAGCCCTTACAGGTATGGGCAGTGCCCACCAGTGAGTAGGAGTTACTATGCCTAAGCACTCGTCCTCTTTCAGGGTTATATCATAGCATTTCTCTTCAATGGATACCGCCCTGTCGCCAAGTGCGTCAGCGATACGCTCTGCGGCATATTTACTGTTTCCTGTAGCTGAAAAATAAACGATCATACCCTCATTCCCCTTTTATGTCAGATATTATCAGTAGTTTTCTTTTCTTACCTCGAAATAGCTCTGCGGGTGGAAGCAAACAGGACAGACCTCGGGAGCTTCCGTGCCCACTACGATATGTCCGCAGTTCCTGCACTCCCACATAGTAACGCCGCTCTTTTTGAATACTTCCATAGCCTCGATGTTATGGAGCAGAGCACGGTATCTTTCCTCATGGTGCTTTTCGATAGCACCTACGCCGCGGAACTGCTCTGCAAGGTCGTGGAAGCCCTCTTCATCTGCTTCCCTTGCCATTCTCTCATACATATCCGTCCACTCATGGTTCTCACCGTCAGCTGCCTGATTGAGGTTCTCAACTGTAGTACCTATGCCGCCCAGAGCCTTGAACCAGAGTTTGGCGTGTTCCTTTTCGTTCTCGGCAGTTTGCAGAAAAAGTGCAGCTATCTGCTCATAGCCGTTCTTCTTTGCAACAGAAGCAAAGTAAGTGTACTTGTTTCTTGCCTGGGACTCTCCTGCAAAGGCTTCAAGGAGATTCTTCTCGGTCTTTGTGCCTGCGTATTTATTTCCGCTGCTTTTTGCAGGTGCTGAGCTTATAAGCTCGAACTGGTCTGCACCTACACCGCAGATAGGACATTCAAAGTCAGCAGGTACTTCATCGCCAATATACTCATAACCGCATACGGTGCATCTCCATACAGTCTCGCCGCTTTCGGTCTTTCCTACGGGTACAGCGTCATTCTTAGGAGCACCTGTTACCTTTTCAAAATCTGCCTTTCCGTGCTTGCAGATAGGACAGACAAAATCGTCGGGCAGCTCCTCGCCCACATATTCGTATCCGCAGATAACACATCTCCATATAGTCTGACCGTCGGAAGTAGTTCCCACAGCTTCGGGCTTTGGCTTGATATTGCTCTGATAGTATTCATATGTAGCGGAAGGAGCATCGCTGAGAACTTCCATATCCGTAACATCGGCAATAAACATGGTATGTGTACCGAGATCTATACTGTGCCATACGGAACATGAAAGGAATGCATTTGTGCCCTTTGTTACTATCAATGTGCCGTTTTCTGCACGTTTGCAGTCGGAAAAGTCCGCGAATTTATCCACATCTCGTCCCGACTGGAAGCCGAAGTGCTTGAAGAGTCCGAAATCAGCATCTGTACTGATGACAGAAGCGGTGAATTTACCTGTTTCAAGTATCATATCGTGAGTAAAATTAGTCTTTGCCACTGTCAGGCTGACTCTGTTGGGTGTAGAAGTCACCTGTGCCAAAGTATTGGTTATACAGCCGTTATCCCTGCCGCTGCTGTTTGCGGTAACGACGAAAAGTCCGTAGCTTATTTTATACATTGCTTTCTTGTCCATGACAGATACCTCCAATTGTTTCATATATTGATAAAGTGATATGCATTTCATATCTTATACTAATTTTACCAAAGACTTTGAAAACAATCAAGTATATTTTGTTAATATTTTGCCTTCTTGACTTTTTCGGTCAATGTGGTATAATATTCATAAAAGGGAGCTTGTGAACAGGCTGAGAGGGAGTTGTAAACTCCGACCTTACCTGATTTGGATAATGCCAACGTAGGGAAATACTTATGTGATGTAGGTGTGTCTCTGTGCAGGCACACCTTTTTTGCAGCGTGACGCTGCATAATTGTCACATTCATTTGCAAGGGACGTCGAGAACGCCGCCCCCTGCAAATGCGCTGTAAACGAAGTACAATTATCGTTTTTGATAAGTGTGAGCGAGTTTATGAGCGTCAACGCGGCAAGCGGTCAAGCTGGCTCAGCTTGAGTGGGACATCGGGGGCACCACCTTGTCTCGCTATATAAAAATTAATGCTGGGACGTAAAGTCCGAAATTACTGCAAAGGAGAACTGCAAATGAGAACAGCATTAACGATCGCAGGAAGCGACTCCTGCGGAGGCGCCGGCATTCAGGCGGACATGAAGACCATGACCATGAATGGTGTTTTTGCCATGAGCGCGATAACCGCGCTTACTGCGCAGAACACGACCGGCGTAACAGGTATTATGGAGGTATCGCCTGAATTTTTAGCCATGCAGATCGATGCTGTATTTACTGATATTCGTCCCGATGCAGTAAAGACAGGCATGGTTTCCTCCGACAAGCTTATACGCACTATAGCTGAAAAGCTTCGCGGATACAAGGCTGAGAACATAGTTGTAGACCCTGTTATGGTAGCAACAAGCGGTTCAAAGCTTATCGCTGACGAGGCTGTAGAGACTCTCAAAAGCGAGCTTCTCCCAATTGCGACAGTCGTTACTCCCAATATCCCCGAAGCGGAGATACTGGCGGATATGAAAATATCCTCACAGGACGACATGATAACAGCTGCAAAAGTTATCGGTGAGAAGTACGGCTGCGCTGTGCTGTGCAAGGGCGGTCACAGTCTCAATGACGCAAACGACCTGCTGTGGGATAATGGCTGTACTGCATGGTTCAAGGGAAAGCGCATAGACAATCCCAACACTCATGGTACAGGCTGCACACTTTCAAGTGCTATTGCTTCTAATCTTGCAAAGGGCTTCACTCTTGAAAAATCAGTGGAACGGGCTAAAGACTATATCTCGGGCGCACTGGCTGCAATGCTCGATCTCGGAAAGGGCAGCGGTCCAATGAACCACGCTTTCGCTCTTACGGGTGAATTTGCAAAGGAAGCTTGATTCAAATCAAAAATAATTTATCGGAGGAAATAAACATGAAGAATTACTACACACAGATGGAAGCGGCTAAAAAGGGCATAATCACTCCCGAAATGGAAATAGTCGCTAAGAAGGAATATATCGACGCTGAGGAGCTTCGCGCACTCGTTGCAAAGGGTGAGGTTTGTATCCCCTGCAACGTAAATCACAAGTCCATATCTCCCGAGGGTATCGGTACAAGAATGCGTACAAAGATAAACGTTAATCTCGGTATCTCAGGCGATGCAAAGAACTATGACGTTGAAATGGAAAAGGTGGACATGGCTCTCAAATTCGGCGCAGAAGCTATCATGGACCTTTCCAACTACGGCAAGACAAATACTTTCCGCAAGGCTCTCATCGAAAAGTCACCTGCTATGATAGGTACTGTTCCTATGTACGATGCTATCGGCTATCTTGAAAAAGACCTTCTTGAGATAACTGCCGAGGACTTCCTCAGAGTCGTTCGTGCTCACGCAGAAGAGGGCGTTGACTTCATGACTATACACGCTGGTATCAACCGCCGTGCAGTTGAAGCTTTCCGCAGAGACAAGCGTAAAATGAACATCGTTTCACGCGGCGGCTCACTTCTCTTCGCATGGATGATGATGACAGGCAACGAAAACCCATTCTACGAGCACTATGATGAAGTTCTCGATATTCTCCGCGAATATGACTGCACTATCTCTCTCGGTGACGCACTCCGTCCCGGCTGTATAGACGACTCCACAGACGCAGGTCAGATATCAGAGCTTATCGAGCTTGGCGCACTTACCGAAAGAGCATGGGCTAAGGACGTTCAGGTAATGGTAGAGGGACCGGGACATATGGCAATGAACGAGATAGCTGCAAATATGAAGATACAGAAGCGTATCTGCCATAATGCTCCTTTCTACGTACTGGGACCTCTCGTAACTGATATCTTTCCAGGCTATGACCACATCACTTCTGCTATCGGCGGTGCTATCGCTGCTGCAAGCGGAGCTGACTTCCTCTGCTATGTAACTCCTGCCGAGCACCTGAGACTTCCCGATACAAACGATGTTAAGGAAGGCATCATCGCAAGCCTTATAGCTGCTCACGCTGCTGATATCGCAAAGGGAATACCTCATGCTACAGACCGCGATAACGCTATGGCTGAGGCTCGTCACGAAGTTGACTGGGACAAGATGTTCGAGATAGCTGTTGACGGTGAAAAGGCTCGCGCATACTTCGAGAGCACTCCTCCTGCTGACAGACACACCTGCTCAATGTGCGGAAAGATGTGCGCTGTAAGAACTACAAACATGATACTCAACGGCGAAAAGGTCGAATTCTGCACTGAAAAATAAGAGTTATTAGTGGTTAGTGCTCAGTGTAGAGACTGCCTTACAATGCAAATAACGATATACACTTGAAGGGGCGGATAATATCCGCCCCTACTTGCATCGTAAGGCTTACACGGGCGAGCGGAACTCGCCCCTACAGCACGTTCATGTTTCTTGCAATGTTTTTACGGGCGCACGGAATGCGCCCCTGCAAGATTACTGCTTTCACTAACGGGGAAAAAAGTGCCTTTTTTCAATGGAAAACCATTGAATTTCAGAAAAAAATATTATATCTTCGTAGACAAGCACAATTATCATTGTTCGTTTTTGTAGGATATGCACTGCTAATAGCTAATGAGCATAAAAATCGCACTTTTTACTTGATTATTATTTTCAGATGTGGTATAATGTAATTTATAGTATTGGCTTTTTCAGCTGATTAAAGCTTTAATAAGGGAAAAAGCCGTTTTTCAGTGAGAGTTTCTGCAAACTTTTACGTCTAAATTATGTAGTATATTTCGGAGTATCAGTCTCCGCGGAAAGGAAATACAGGCATGAAAAAAGTTATAATCATCGGTGCAGGACCTGCGGGTCTTACAGCCGCATATGAGCTTCTTAAAGACGGCTCGGGAGAGTACGAAGTAACTGTCCTCGAGGAAACAAACGCTATCGGAGGTATCTCCAAAACTGTAAATTACAAGGGCAACCGCATGGACATGGGCGGTCACCGCTTCTTCTCAAAGATACCTGAGGTAAACGCATGGTGGAGCAATATGCTCCCTGTACAGGGTTCACCTTCATCTGACGATAAGTTCCTCAAGAGACACGTAAACGTTGAGGCAGGCGGTCCCGACCCTCAGAAGGAAAACCGCGTAATGCTCAAGAGACACAGAGTTTCACGTATCCTCTTCAATGACAAGTTCTATGATTATCCTGTATCTCTCAAGCCTGAGACTATCAAGAACTTTGGTTTCTTCACAACTATCAAGGTAGGCTTCAGCTACCTCAAAGCCGCTATACACAAGCGTCCCGAGAACAACCTTGAAAACTTCTACATCAACTGCTTCGGCAAGCAGCTTTACTCAATGTTCTTCGAGTACTACACAGAGAACCTCTGGGGCAGACACCCAAGCGAGATCGACGCTTCATGGGGTGCTCAGCGTACAAAGGGACTTTCTATCGTAGGCATCATCAAGGACTTCTTCGGCAAGCTCTTCAAGGTAAAGAACCGTAAGGTAAATACTTCACTTATCGAGGAATTCAAGTATCCTAAGCTCGGTCCCGGACAGCTCTGGGAAGTTACTGCCGATGAAGTAAAGAAGCTTGGCGGTACTATCATCATGGAAGCAGGAGTTAAGAAGCTCCACAAGGACGCAAACAACAACCTTACAGGTGTTACATACGTTAAGGACGGTCAGGAGATCACTCTTAACGGCGACTGCGTAATTTCATCTATGCCTGTAAAGGATCTCGTTGCAGGTATGAACGATGTTCCCGAAGATGCAGCACGTATCGCAGCAGGTCTCCCATACCGTGACTATATGACTCTCGGTGTTCTCGTTCCGAAGCTCAAGCTCAAGAACAAGACTACTATGAAAACTGTGGGCAATATCGTGCCTGACTGTTGGGTATACGTTCAGGACAGACGTGTAAAAATGGGACGTTTCCAGATCTACAACAACTGGTCACCTTACATGGTAAAGGACCTCGGTCACACTGTATGGGTAGGTCTTGAGTACTTCGTAACTGAGGGCGACAAGTTCTGGAACATGACAGAAGAGCAGTTCTCAGATTTCTGCGTAAAGGAAATGGTAAAGCTCGGTCTTATCGACAGCGCAGACGAAGTTATCGATACACACATGGAAAAGGTAAAGAAGGCTTATCCTGCTTACTTCGACACATACGAGGAAATGGACAAGCTCATCAGCTACCTCGACACTATCCCGAACCTCTACTGTGTAGGACGTAACGGTCAGCACAGATACAACAATATCGACCACTCTATGGTGACTTCATTCGAGGCTGTAAAGGCTATCAAGAACGGCAGCACAGACAAGACTGCTATCTGGAACGTCAATACAGAAAAGGAATACCACGAGGAGAAGCAGAAGTAATGGACGAGATCAAGCAGATATTCCGCGATAAGCAGTTCAAGAAGCTGTTTGTCGGCGATACGGACAATACTCTGATACAGTTTTTCCGCTATCTTTTCGTCGGCGGACTGGCTTTCGTCGTAGACTTTGCACTTTCATATATACTGTTCAGATTTGCTTTCGGCGAGCAGAAGGAATACGGCTGGGTGGCAAATTCCCTTTCGTTCATTGCAGGTCTTGCAGTAAACTATCTCATAAGCACCTTATGGATATTCAAGAATTCAAAGGTCGAGAATAAGCTTGTGGAGTTTTTGAGCTTCGCAGCTATCGGTGTTGTGGGACTTCTCATAACTATCGGCATCACAAAGCTTTTCGAGGTGTGGATCGGTGATAAGACAAGCCTCTTCCAGATCATAGCAAAGATAGTTTCAACAGCAGTTTCGTTCCTCTGGAATTTCTTCGCAAGAAAGATACTGCTCTATACCAAAAAAGATAATAAATAACAGTTCGGGCAGCTTTTGCTGCCCGTTCACGTATTGTGAGGTAATATAATGGATAAAGATATCGAGACAACACTTCCCGATACCGATGATACCGCAGCAGCTGAGATACCCGTGGTTGAAACTGAGGATATGACAGAAGCACAGACGGAAAGCACTGAAAATGTCATTGACCTTACTGAGGAAACAGTCTCACCTGCCGATGACGTTCCGACAGAAGCTCCTGTCGAAAATACAGCTGCCGTTTCTGATATGATAACGGAAAATACTGATAAGAAAACACATATCAGAAAAAATTTCGTAGCAGGTACCCTGCTTTTTAGCTCATCATTTTTTGTATTCGTATGCGCTGTTATGGCAGCAGTATATTACATCGTTTTTGCAGCAAGATACGAATTTCACGCGGACTGCACCGACACTATACTGTGGGCAAATGCCTCGGTTGAAAGCGGCAAGCTTTACGACCCCAACTTCACTTACGCCTGCTTCCTGCCGTTCAGCACAAGTACTCTTATGATACCGCTGATAAAGATATTCGGCTTATGCATGACCGCTCATATAGGCGGTATGCTTTGCTTCTTCATTCTCCTTACCTTCTTCATGCTGCTTATGATAAGAGAGATAACAGGCAGTACTCCCGCAGGATTTTTCGGTACAGCTCTTTTCCTCTCCATAACTCTTGTAACGCCAAAGCTGAGAGAGATATTCTGGGGACATACTATCTACTACTCCCTGGGCATACTCTTCCTTGTTATAGGTGCTTTTCTCTATTCAAGGCTTTTGTCAGTGGGAAGCAGGGAAATCAAGCTGAGAAAAGAAGGCAGGAACGCAAAGGGTGCTTCACTGCACAAGCTGCTCATATTCCTGTGTCTGTGCATATTCATGCTGCTTACGGGAATGGACGGTATAACAGGCTTTACTCTGTTTGCACTCCCCTTTGCAGGTGCCATATTCATTGAACAGTTCATCAACAAAAAATACAGCATTTTAAGCGGCAGGACCGCTCTTGTAACTTTCCGTGCTATTTTTTTCATGATAATGGCAATTGCGGGAAATCTCATAAACGAACTGCTTCTGGGAAATCTACAGGCACGTTATCAGGACGCAAACTCGGAGTTTTCGGAAATGGGAACATGGATAGCTCATCTTCAGAAGCTGCCCCTCGCATGGCTTAGACTCCTCGGCGTTGAAGATATGCCCGATATTATGTTTACGGATAAACAGGGTATCCCCAACCTTATATATATCATATCCGCTCTCATGATCACTGTGCTCCCTATCGTCGCTACTGTCTGCTATAAAAAATACGGAAACGACCGCAAGGGCAGAATGATGCGCATATGGGTGTGGATGCACTGGGCTGTGACAGCTGTAGTGCTTATGGGCTATATCTGCGGTGTCCTTGCTGTTGCAGACTGGAGACTCACTCCTGTGGTAGGCACTTCTCTTATCCTGAGCGTACTGTTCGTATGCTGGGCTGTCTCTGCAAAGGCTGACTGCTCAAGGTTAGTATCACTGCTCATTATACCTGTATTCGCCGCAGGTGCTCTCAGCGTGTCAAATGTTATGAAAATGCCCAAGGACGGCTATAAGCAGAACACATGGTATCAGCTCTCGGACTTTCTTTACGACCACGGTCTGACAAAGGGCTATTCATCTTTCTGGAACGCAAACTCAGTTACCCTTATATCAGGCGGAAAAGTAAAGGTAAGCGATGTATACATCGATGAAACAGGTGTGTCAAGGCGCAGATATCAGTCATCAACAAAATGGTATGAGGACGATCCATTACAGCAAAAGTACTTCCTCATACTTGAAGGAAATGAAAGAAATGATTTCATGTCGTCCGAAGCCTATAAAAACGATACTCCGCAGTATTCATTCGTTACAGAGATCAACTTCACAAAATACACGATACTGGTCTACGATCACAACATAGTATAAAAATAAAGGACACTTGAGGTAAGCCCCAAAGTGTCCTTTTTGTTTGCAACCAAATACAGATATTACTGTAAATTGAAATAGGGAAAATGTTAAGCCCTTAGGCTTTAGCTATTAGCCAATGTGTCGCCTTCGGCGAATAATTTAAATATTGTAAACGTAAGCGAACTCTTTCGGCTAATGCCTAATTGCTAACGGCTAATGGCTGTGTTTAATGATAAGCCAGAATAGAAATAATACTTCCCTAATTCAATAATTATTATTCAGCAAGCTTCTGGTTGATAGCGTTTACAAGCTCGTCAGCATTTACGCCGTGTACCATTGCAGCTTCTTCGATAGTCTCGCCCTGAGATGCAGGACATCCGAGACAGTGCATACCGATGCTGAAAAGAATTGGTGATACGTCTGTATCAAGCTGGAGAAGTTCGCCGATCTTTGTATCCTTAGTAACCTGTGCCATAGTTTTGACCTCCGTAAAATTCACTTAAAGGGGCTTGACAAATGTCTACTCCTTTGTTATAATATTATCATACTCTTTGACATTTGTCAACGAGCTTCACTAAACTTTTACAAAGCGAGGTAGTTTGTCAATGTATCAGGGCAGCAATAAATCAGCTTTACTTTCACAAAAGCTTATTTCCGAAGCACTTTTAAGACTTCTTGAAGAAAAGTCTTTCAACGACATAAGCGTAAGCGACCTTTGCCGTGAAGCTCAGGTATCACGCCAGACATTCTATTCCCTTTTCGGAACAAAGGAAAACGTAATATTATACGAGCTCAGCCATAACTGCTGCTTTCTTCCCGAAGAAAATGCAACTTCATGTCATTCCGCTATGTTCCGCAGCTTCTGTGAGGGCTACAGCCGCTATATCATCGACAAACGCCACATAATATCACTGCTCGTTCGCAACGACATGATACATTTCCTCTATGATGTGCAGTACAGATCTCTTATGGACTGCAAATACTTCATCAGCGATGTTTCCGATGAAAAACGAATATTCATAGTCGACTTCATAGCCAGCGGCATGAACAGTATCGCTAAGAACTACATACTCACAGGTGCAAAAGCCGATGTGGACTTCATCAAAAAGCTTATGTTCAGCCTTTACGGCGGACTTTACTTCAAAAATGCCAGCAATGAAACAGCATAAAGAAAAAGGGACTTTTTAAAGTCCCTTTTATTATTATACAGTCTGATATTTACTGTGTAACAGAGCCGTTAGCCATGAGCCTTTAGCCGAAAGTGTTCGCTTACGCTCACATTATTTAAATTATTCGCCAAAGGCGACACATTTGCTAACAGCTAACGGCTTAGCTTCATGCTAAACAAGAATTAAGGTAGTACTTCCCTAATTCATTCATTATTATTCTGGATATTTGTCATGCCGTTTACGAGCTCTACGACTCTGTCACCGTAAGCTGCACACTTATGGGAATGAGTTACCTGTAGTATAGTTATTCCCTTTTCCTTGTTTATTTTCGAGAATAAATTCATTATCTCAGCACCTGCCACTGTATCAAGATTTCCTGTTGGCTCATCGGCAAGTATTATCTCGGGATTACCGATTACCGCTCTTGCTATGGCAACACGCTGCTGCTGACCGCCTGAGAGCTGTGCTGGCTTTGCCTTGCGCTTCTCAGTAAGACCTGTTATTTTCAGTATCTCGTCAAGCTGCGCTTTCATCTCTGACTTGCTCTTTCCCTTTACGCTTGACGGAAGCAGGATATTATCCTCAACGTTAAGGTTCTGCACAAGATTGTAGAACTGGAAGATAAAGCCTATCTTTTCAAGTCTCAGCTTTGACATATCCTTTTCTTTCATCTTTGAGATGTCATTTCCGCAGATCGAGATACTTCCTTCAAACCTTCTGTCAAGTCCGCCGATAAGGTACAGGAGCGTAGATTTACCGCTTCCCGAAGCTCCCATAAGAGATACGAATTCACCCTTTTCAACATTCAGAGTAGCTCCCGAAAGCACCTTTGTAAGCGACTCGCCTTTTCCGAATGTTTTATATACATTATTAACTTCTATAAGATTAGCCATTATACATTCTCCTTTATTCGTATTTGAGCTGTGAAACTATATCCATCTTCTTGAGTGCTCTTATTGGGAAGAGTGAAACAAGTGTAAAGACTGCACACAGGATAAGTGCGTACTTAATGCAGGCAGCTACAGATATCTCAAGAGGTATGAACATCTCAAGCTGTTCCATGATACCCATGAATATATGTGACATGAATATTCCTATGGGGACTGCTGCAACAAGTGCGATAAGCGCAGCAATAAAGCTTTCAATAAGGAACATCTTTGACAGCTTCTTACGAGGCATTGCTACAGAAGTCATTACTGCACATTCACGCTTACGTCCTTCAAGTCCTATGAGCTGGTTGCTGACTACACCGATAAAGGTAAGTCCTATACCGATACAGATAAGAAGTGTCAGTATCATATTCAGCGATGCACGTTCAGTAGCAAGATACTGATCGAATTCCTCGTGAGTATATATCTCGTTTATATAATCGGCAGAATGATCCTTTATGGTATCCTTTAACGCCTTTGCGTCATTTCCTGTAACAATAAGGTTTGACGGATAGTCACCGAACAGCTCCTTATAGTGCTTCTCAGAGATGACTACGCTCGTTCCCGAGCCTGCATAGTAATCGTATTCTATCCTGCCTGCTATCTTCAGTTCTTCCTCAACAGGGAGGTATCCGTCCGAATTGAAGTTTATTTTTATTGTATCGCCTGTTTTGAGCCCATGCTTTTTCATAAGCACCTTGTCGAGCAATACTTCTCCGTCACCAACAATTTCAGGATTTTCCGAAAAAGCATCAAGCAGCTCATATCCGCCGTCTTTCCAGCCATATACAGCTATCTGAGTCTCTTTCTCATCATTGTTTATCTTTGCGTCGTCCCACGTGAAGTAGATGAGCTCTGATTTATCAACGCCTTCAAGGTCCTTAACGTACGAAAGGTATGAAGCTTTTGAACCACCGATCATCGCTATAACATCGCTCTTGAAAACACTGTGATTATACACAGCCGAGATAGAATTTGTAAATATATAAATAACCATTGCAAGTGATGCAGCTGTAACACAGAGAACAGAGCTGCCGACTGTACATTTCTTTGCACCTGCTTCAACAGCTGCAAGTCTTGCTATAGGGAAACCAAGCTTTTCAAAAAGCTTTTCCAGCAGTCTTGCCGCAAAACGGTAAATGTAATTGTAAAGCAGTCCTACTGCGGCGATGAAGCAAACAAAGCATATCATACCGCCCCAGAAATGATCCTTGAAGAAGTATGTCACGGCAGATACAGCAAGCAAGCCAAATCCGATATATGTACCTGTTCTGCTGGGACGATACTCAGTATCCTTTGTATCAAAGATGATATCACGGATAGGTGTCTTTACTGCCTTTATTACTTCCTTTATGGGACAAAGGCACTCTACTATCATTGCACCGAGAATAACGCCGATAATGACTATAAGCTTTGCCTTTGGCACATCGGGGTGTATCGTATCCTCTCCGTTTGAACTGAAAGTGAACATGGAGTCAAAGAACGGCTGTTTTGCATATGAATAAAGCACGACACCGATCACACTGCCGATAAGTCCATAGAGGATATTCTCGAAAAGAAGAGCAACTGTAGTGATACGGGAGGATATTCCGAGACTTCGGAAAGTACCAACTACCGACATCTTGTCAACGATCATACGCTCGCATACGGAGACAGTTACGAATATTACAAGAAGCATACAGATAGCAAAAAGTACAAGGAATATTCTTGTTATAGAGCCTATCTGCTCGTTGAGCTCTTCGTTGTCGAAGAAGTTATCAACTTCAGCTGTAGGGTACTTTTTCTTGAAGAAATCCTCTGCTTCCTTTACCTCTGAGTCATTTTTAACATCGACGAAAGCCATCATTATCTCGGGCTCATCAGCTATTACAAGATCTTTCATATCATCAAGACTGATAGCAATTCTGCTGGCAACATCAAAGATACCCTGCTTCTTTTCAACACTGCTTACAGTGAACTCTACAGGTATATCTCTTTCACCGTGAAGAACTATCTTGTCTCCCTTTTTGTAGCCGAATTCCTTGGAAAACTCCTCAGATATAGCTGCCTTTTTATCACCCAGCTCAAGGTCGTTCTTGACAAGCTTCATCTTCTTTGCCTGAGCTGCGTCGATAGCAAATATATTTACCTGCTTACGGCGGACATAGGATATATCCATATCAAGGTGTCTGTCAAAATAACAGCTGCCGCCGCTGAAATACATGATATCACAATCGGGAGCTCCGTCTGCAAAGCCTTCCTCGATAGGTGACTTTGTGGATATAATAAGGTCGGTGTTGCCTGCCATATTGGCAAACATACTCTTTACCATTTTATCAAGTGAACCGCTCATGTCAAAACAGAGCATAGCCGTAAAACTGCACACTGCAATACATATCAGAAGCAGGATAGTTCTGAGCTTATGTGCCCATATATTCTTTAATGTATGTTTAAATATCAATCTCATCGCTTACCACCTGCTTACCCTTTCCTCGGGAGCAACGTACATTCCGTCACCCTCCTTCAAGCCGTACACCTCATTGAACTTTTTGTTCGATGCAAGTACAGCATTAACACGAGTCTCAGCAGGACTGTGCTCGTCAAGTTCCAGTGCTTTTATGCCGTCAGAGTCCACCATAAGAGTAGCCCAGCTTTTAGCGTAGCTCTCAAAGAGCTTTTTCAGTTCTTCCTTGTCGTCAATGAGATTAGTTACACATTCGACACCGCTAAGGTCGGCGTAGTTCTCACCGTTTGTAAGCTCTCCGTCAACATGGAATACCTCCATGATAGTGTATCTGCTGTAATACTCGGCAAGCTTATCCGCACGTTCTTCAAGTATCTGCTTATCCTTTTCGCCCAGCCAGTCAGGGTTATAAATACCGTCAGGATCGTAATTGATGCAGTTAGAGTCAAATGCATGACCTATCTCATGTCCTATGACTGCACCAAGCGCACCGAGATTTTCAGCACGGCTGCCATTTGGGTCAAACATCGGCTTCTGCATAATAGCAACAGTGATATTGATAGAGTTGGATATCTGATACTGTGCATTTACCTCAGTAGCGAGCATAGTTGACTTTGTTTTGTCAACTTCCTCAGACAGTTCTTTTATAGTATCTGCAACACTCTTTTTGCGTATATTATTTGCCGTCTCATACAGGTTCTTTCCGATAAGCTCAGCGTCCTTCGCATCTACCTTATGAGGCTCGGGAGCAGTAATAAGAATTATGTTATGGAGCTTTTTCAGCAGTGCCTTTCTTGTATCGGCTGTGAGCCAGTCGGCATTGTTTATAAGCTCATCATAGCTGTCTATGATATCGTCAAAAAGCTCATGGATACCCTTGTCAAGCTCGGGAGTATAAAATCTCTCCGCATATACCTCGCTTATCTGATAAGCAAGATTACGCTCTACTATAGTCGCAGCCTGATCTTCCTTAGTTTCCTTGCTTTCGGGAGCATACTCCTTCAGTATCTTATTGCTGTCGGAAATAAATTCACGTCTGTCATAAAGATAAGTTGTAAATATATATGTTTTCCACTTCTCCAGATTTTCATCTGTTATAAGAGAATTTATAGCTTTCAGCTGTTCGGGATCACAGATATAGATACCGTCAGTGCTGTTTTTGACATCCCCCAAGAACATTTCCACAACAGAGCCGTCAAGATTTGACATTATGCTGTCAAGCTCTTCAAAGGTAGACATGGGTATCTTTGAGATATTTTCAAGAGTCTCCTTTGTTTCAAAATCCGTATGATGAGCTATTTCCAGACCGAGATACACCATTTGCTTGCCCTTTTCATCGGCTTCTTCATAGTCATCGCCCATAACTCTGTGCATATCTCTTGCTATATTATTAGCTTCCTTGCACTTTTCGGAACTGTCGTTTATATCTTCAAGGCTCGTTCCAATAAAAGACTTTTCAGGTGCAATATACAGAGAATTCCTTGAACTGTCTCTGAAATCATTCATGACCTCAAAACCGAATAAAGAACTTGCTTCACTGTTACGCACCAGTTCGCCCCATATACTGAAAAGCTCCTGTATGTTGCCGGCTGCGAGTATCTTTTCGCAGTTGTCCATTACTTCTTTATATACAGAACCGTCGTCCTTATATGCCTTTGCCTGCTGATAAAGGTCATGGATAAGCTGTTCGTTCGTACCTTTTGCGTATTTCTCGCTGCTTTCGCCTATCTCCTTTATCATATCGGGGATTATATCTCTGTTATCATCGTCCTCAAAGCCAGACATATAGTTCTCGCCGTATGGTATCTCAGCGTTCATGAGCTGATCGTAGTTGACATAACCGTAAAAATCGTCCTCAGCTTTTGGCTTCCCCTTTTTACTGTCTTTAACGCTGTCAGCGTCTTTCTTTTCATCGCTTTCCTCTACGGCAGTTTTGGTGTCATCGCTTTCGCTGCTCTTCGATGATGAACAGCTTGCACAGCTTACCGCAAGCATACCCGCAAGAAGAAACGAAAAGACTCTAAGCTGTTTCTTCATTTTCGTCCTCCAATAATTACTATGGCATATAAAAAACAAATACCACGATATATATTATACATTCAACGAAAATCCTTGTCAATTAAATAATTCTTAAATAAGTCTTAACTGCGCATAAGAATTTTTATTTTTTTCTTTTCACGTAAAAAAGCGGAGCTGTAAAAGCTCCGCTTTCTTATACTGTTTTTACATATCTCCGCAGTACACTGCAATAGCCTTTGCTGCAAATTCTGCTGTGCCATTGCCGCCTGCATTGTTGATATTATCTCTGAACTCTCCGTCGGCTGCGTACATCTTGCCAAGTCCGCTGAGTATCTCATTGGTACAGGTGTAAAAATGCTCGGTTATAAAGCCTTGCAGCTTCTTCACCATTGCCTGCGCTTCATTGCTTTCGTGACTGCCCTCTTTAAGCTTTCCGAACTCAGCAAAAAGCTGCATAAAGTCCTCCATTACCTGCTGATTTTCCTCGGCTGAACGCTTCTTCTGTGAGAACTCCTCATAAGCCTGAGTATTGCCCCACTTTTCCTTTGCGCGTTGTGTATATTCGTCGATCTTTGATGTGTCAAATGCAGTAAAATCCACTGCTCTCACTCCTATCACTTTTATTCTCCGAGCGAAGCTTATGAGGTCGTCAAGTCTTTTCCTTTTCAGTTCCAGCAGCTCTATCTGCTGCTCAAGAGCCTGCTTACGGTCGAAATCGGGACTGCTCACTATGCGCACTATATCCTTCAGCGGAAACTCCAGTTCGCGAAAAAGCAATATCTGCTGAAGTCTTTCCAGTGCCGTATCGTCATACAGCCTGTATCCGCCCTCGGTATGTGACGCAGGGGGCAGCAGCCCTATCTCATCGTAATATCGCAGAGTGCGTATACTCACTCCCGTCAGCTCACTGACCTGCTTGACTGTCATCATTTTATCCACTCCTCTCGTGTGATCTCAGTATATACCATGACGTAACGTGAGAGTCAATAGTATTTTTCAACTTTGTAGGAACTCACAAAAATCGCACTGCTGTTTTATCAGTCCTGCTCAATAGGTATCCATATCTGACTTCTGTAATCAGGAGAAGTCATATCGCCGTCGGGATAGGCTTCTATATCCATTTCGTATGTGGGCTTATATCCTGATGTAGGGAAGAACTCCGAGCACATTTCATGCCAGAGATGCTGTATGGCATCAGGCATAGGACCTACACACTCGGCTATCACCCATTTTCTTGCAGGGATAGTATTCACACTGTATCCTTCGGGAGCAACTGTATCGGGAGCACACTGAACAGCAATTCCGTAATCAAAGCTTTCGTCATTGGTGTGTCCGTTTCCGTAACAAGTACCGAATACATAGCTTTTGTCCGATGCATGAGCAAGCAGCGTATCTATTATGCCTTCCTTGTTTGCTCTGCCCCAGAATTCGGGGATAGTGTTCAGATTCTGAGCACCTGCCACCGTGTGACGCTCAACCTTTTCAAGTACCGTAAATGCTTCCTTTTCAACTATTCTGTAATCCATAGTATTACCGCCTTTCAGTATTATCTGCACTCTGAGGCGTGAGAACGACCTGAGACCTGCTTTCATCTGCCTTGCCTCCGTAGGTGTAACGCCGTGAAAGGCTGTAAAGGCGCGGGTAAAGCTGTCGGGCGAGCTGTAGCCATACTTCAAAGCTATATCTATGACCTTTTCATCTGTAGAAACAATATCGCTGCCTGCGAGAGAAAGCCGCCTGCTGCGGATATACTCTCCCAGCGTCAGACCGCATAAAGCTCCGAATATACGCTGGAAATAGAAAGCCGAACAAGCCGCGCGCGCTGCGATATCATTATAGTCCAGCTCCTCGGTGATATTTTCCTCGATGTAGTCGATAGCACTCTGTATGCCCTCTGCCCAGTTCATAGTCATTCCTCCTCTTGGTGTGATATCATTGTACCATAAAGGCGGTACGCTGTCCCGACAATTTATGCACTTTTGTGTCAGCCGCGCTTTTTCACAGGGTGACGAATAACTGTTTTCAGCTTTTCGGGTGCTGTTTTTCTCGGGTCTGAAAGGTATATCTCATGGTGCTTGCGGCTGTCTGAGATGTCGATATCATAACCCAAGCCGTCAGCATAGCTGTCCATTGCTTCGACTGTTGCAGGCTCGTCGTCATAAGAGCCCATATGCATACACTGAACACAGACTCCCTCATCAAGGGTAATAAACTCAACTTTTGAAAAGTCCGTTTTTTTCTTCACTGTTGCCTGCTCCACAGCCCAGTCAAAGTCCGCCTTTGTTACAAAATCGGGAAGTCTTATCATAGCTGTCCACTTTAGTTCGCTCTTGCGGCTGTAGTCGATACCGACTCTGCCCTCCTGCTCCCACAAGCCCTCAAGCGGAGGTACAACATAGTCGAAATAGCCGTTGATACGGTGGTCGGTCTTTTTGCTCATCTTGATAGTATATGCAATTCCGTACAGCATCTCTAATGCCTGCTTATACTCGCCGCCCTCTTCGTTAGGGTCGCCTTTCCCGCAGACTGCGATAAAGTTCATTGACGGTATCTCAACAATCTGCGGCTGATTTTTCGGCATATAGTATTCCTTGTATTCCTTTTTGTAATCGAAAGCCATAGCTATGCTCCTTTCAGAAATATATACTGATTATATCACAGCGGACGCTTCTGTGTCAAACAAATGAAAAAGCATAAACTACGATTGACCTTGACCTGCAATAATGGTATAATAATATCATCAATATAGATGTGAGGTAAGATAATGGATCCCAAAAACGAAATAATCCGAGACCTGCGTGAGCTCACGGAAGCAGAAATGTCAGAAGCGGAATTCCTGCGTTCAGTTGAAAATAACATGATACCCATGCAGCAGTTCTTTACATATTACAAGTGCGCCATAATGGAGATAGAGACTAAATTCCGCGTACTCAACGAGCAGTTCTCACTGAACGGCGAAAGCAATCCCATAGAGTTCATACAGTCGAGAATAAAGAGCTACGGAAGCATATACCGAAAGCTGCTTTCAAGGCATATCCCGAGAAATATCGAAGCTATCGAAAACAACATAAGCGATATCGCAGGAATACGTGTGGTATGCTCATTCGTACAGGATATCTACAGACTGGCAGACTGCTTTTTGCAGCAGGACGACATCACCCTTATCGAGAAAAAGGACTACATAGAAAAACCTAAGGCAAACGGATACAGAAGTCTGCATCTCATCGTAGCCGTACCCATATTCCTTGAAAATGAAAAGCGTCTTGTCAGAGCTGAGGTGCAGCTGAGAACTATCGCTATGGACTTCTGGGCAAGTCTCGAACACAAACTCCGCTACAAGAAAAATCTTCCCCCGTTCAAGCTCAATCTTCTCGCGGACGAGCTTAAAAAATGCGCAGATCAGAGTGCAGAATGGGACGGACGTATGCAGGATATCAAAAATATAATCGAAAATGACTGAAATCCAGACCATTCTCATGATATGAGAGTGGTCTTTTTGGTAATAAGCAATACAAAATTAAAAAATCGTTATATTTTACACTATTTTTTCAGAAATTCAGTTGCAATCCGCTCATTTTTATGCTATATTATACACAATAAATGGTTATCAACATCAAAGAGTTATTTGTTTAACACAATAAATCATAGATGTTATAATCAAAATAAAAGATATTGCATTTCAGGGGAATTATTAAAACAAGGAGGAACTTAATTATGAAACGACGTATTGTGTCAGCTATCGTAGCTGTCATGACTGCCGCCACATCACTTGGTATCACAGTGCCGCAGAAAGTTTCAGCCGTTACCTTTACAGGAAACGAGTGGACAGGAAAAAACGGTGCTGAAGATGTATTTCAGGTGAACCGCGAAGCCGCATCATGCAACCCTGTGCCCTATCATTCCACAGAGGCTGCCGTAAACGCAGTATGGGACTATAACGCACGGGAGGAGTCGGAGTATTTACAAATGCTCACAGGCAAGAATGAGGACTGGGATCTTGTAGTAGTACAGAACTCTCAGCAGGCAAGCTCTCATATCAATGCAGGCTGCTTCAATCCCGATTATCAGCCTTCGGCAGAACACGGCTGGAAAACAGTGCAGCTGCCCAAGAGCTGGACTCGTCAGGGCTTTGACTTTTCTATCTACACCAATATTGGTGAGCCGTGGCAGGCTAAGTACGACAGCAATGTACCTGCGCCTCAGGCTCCCACAAACTACAATCCTGTAGGACTTTACCGCAAGAAATTCACTGTGGACAGCGCAATGCGCAAGTCAGGCAGAAGAGTATACATCGAGTTTGACGGCGTAGAGTCCGCTTATTATGTATATGTAAACGGTACTGCTGTCGGCTACAGCGAGGACACTTTCAGCCCTCATCGTTTCGATATCACAGACCTGCTTACTGACGGTGAAAATACACTTGCAGTAGAGGTACATAAATTCTGTGACGGTACATGGTTCGAGGATCAGGATATGATCTATGACGGCGGTATCTTCCGCGATGTTTTCCTCGTAAGTGCTCCCGATGTACAGATAAGAGACTATACCGTCCGCACAGACCTTGACGATAGCTTCACCAATGCCGACCTTGAGATATCAATGGATATCTCCAACCTTACTGGCAACTCAAAGAACGGCTGGAGCGTTATTGCCGAAGCCTATGACGAGGACGGAAACAATATCCTCAGCGGTGCTTCTGCAAAGATAAATGACCTTGCTGCATCAACAGGAAAGGTCTGTACAATAAAAACAGACGTTACAGCTCCGAAGCTGTGGTCTGCTGAAAAGCCGAATATTTATGCCCTCGTACTGAAACTTTGCGACGCTCAGGGTGAAGTACAGGAGATACTGTCCACACAGCTGGGCTTCCGTGAGATAAACTTCACTTCCGCTCAGGTGGACGGCTCATACAACGTCACCACAAAACGCTGGCAGCCCATAACTATAAACGGTAAGCGTCTGCTCCTCAAAGGCGTAAACCGCCATGATACAGACCCATTCTACGGCAAGGCTGTGCCTCAGGAAACTATCCGCGAGGACGTTTCCCTTATGAAAAAGAACAATATCAATGCTATAAGAACCTCACACTACAGCAACGATTCGTACCTTTACTGGCTCTGCAATAAGTACGGTATGTACGTTATGGGTGAGACTAATCTGGAGTGTCATGCACTTCAGGACGGTAAAAATAACAATACAAAGTCTCTGTTCTACGAACTTGCTATGGACAGGACCGAAACTTCATACAAGCGCCTGAAAAACAATCCTGCCATCGTTGCATGGTCTATCGGAAATGAAATGGGCTATACAGGCAATGCAAACGATGCAGGCGGAATGTTCCGCGATATGATCTGGTATTTCAAGAAGAACGATCCAACAAGACCTGTACACAGTGAAGGTCAGGGCTTCGGCATGGGCGTTGATATGGGAAGTAATATGTACCCTGGTTCAGACGTTATCGGCAATAACGCAGGAGATGGAAAAATGCCTTACGTTATGTGCGAATACGATCATGCTATGGGTAACTCCGTCGGCGCACTCAAGGAATACTGGGACGCTATAAGACGTGCCGACAATATGATGGGCGGCTTCATCTGGGACTGGGTAGACCAGTCGAGAGCTGTAAATCTTCCCAATAACAGCTGGGATTACTACTCAGAGTCGTATGCTCACAAAAACCTTTACTCCGATGAGATAAAGGGCAAATACTACGGCTACGGCGGAGACTGGGGAGACTGGCCAAACGATAACAGTTTCTGTGAAAACGGTCTTATTAGTCCTGACAGAAATCCTCAGCCTGAGCTTGCAGAGGTAAAGTATCAGTATCAGAATTTCTGGTTCAGTGCAGATGCTTCTCAGCTCGCAAAAAATGAGATAAGCGTATACAACGAGAATAACTTTGCAGACCTCAGTGATTTTGATGTTTCATGGTCACTTCTCAAGAACGGTATAAGCATCAGCAGCGGTACAATTGATGATGCGCAGGCTAAGCCGCTTTCAAAGAATACTCTAAAAGTACCATTTACGATACCTAAGAATATCCTTGCAGGCGATGAATTATATCTCGATATCTCCGTAAAGGTGCGCAATGGCTCAGACCTTCTCCCTGAAGGTACAGAGATATCCTATGCTCAGTTCCCTATCACAGCATCAGGCAAGGTAGCCAAGTACGATACAGGCAGCGAAGCAGTTACAGTAGTCGATACTCCCGATAGCTACGTTCCTACAGGAAAGGGCTTCAACTTCGCTATAGACAAGTCAACAGGTCTTATGAAGTCTTATACATACAACGGTGAGATACTTATCTCAGACGGTCCTGCTCCGAATTTCTGGCGCGGCAATGTTGAGAACGATACAGGCTGGGGTGCAAGAGACCTATTCGACTCTAAATGGAAAGACGCTATGAAGGGCGCACGATGCGACAAGATAGACGTATTGGATGGCGATAATGGCGAAAAGATCGTGATATCCCATCTCACTCTCACAAATGCCGGAAACACAAAGGTCGATATCACCTATACTATCCACTGCAACGGCAACGTTACTGTAGGCTTTGATGTCAATGCAGCAAGTGCCGGCCTTGGCAACTTCATACGTGTAGGTTCTATAATGAAGCTCCCCGAGGGGGCAGAGAAGGTAAGCTGGTACGGCAACGGTCCTGTTGAGACTTTCAATGACAGAAAGACCAACGGCAGAATGGGTGTTTGGAACAGCACTGTTTCAGAAATGTTCTATCCGTACCTCAAGGCTGACGACTGCGGCAACCTTACCGATGTCAAGTGGATATCAGTAAAAAACAGCAGCAAGGACTCAAGTCTCCTTATTGCTGCCGATGGAACAGTGGAAGCAAGTGCGCTCCACTTCACTCCCGAAGATCTCCAGAATGCAGACCACCCATACAAGCTCCGTCCCAGAAGTGAGACAATGTTAAGCGTTGACTACGGCTCAATGGGTACAGGAAGTGCTACCTGCGGACAGGGTACACTTCCAAAATACCGTCTGCCGTCAGGAAGACCGTACAGTTGGTCATACACTATTATCCCTATAGCTTCATCAAGCTCTGACAGCACCATAACCGACACAGCTGCAAAGCTCCGCTCAAACGGAACAGTGATACAGGATAAGAGCAGCAATGCTTTACAGGTTCCGATAGGATCAGATGCCAAGCTCACAAATTCAGCTGACGGAAACTACGTATCAGGCGCAGTTACCATACCGTCATGCAGCAAGCTTGAAAGCGCACTTGAAGGTAAAAACTCATTTACAGTTGAGGCAAATGTAGTTCCCACAGGCTCGCAGCAGTACAATATGTTCGCAAGCAAGGGCGATTACTCATTCGGTCTCAGAGCAGAACCTTCCGTACTCTATTTCTTCATCTATGCAGGCGGAGAATGGAACAGCGTCAGCGCTTCAATAGGTTCAGACTGGATCGGCAGGAAACATCAGGTTGCAGGAATATACGATGCAGAAAACAATATGATAAGAGTATATTGCGACGGAAAGATGCTTGCCGAAAAGGCAGCAAACTCAGCAGGTGTTGCACATTCGGGATATCCGCTGACTCTTGGTGCCTGCCCCGAAACAGGCAGAAATTCACAGGCTAATTTCTACGAAATGAGAGTATACAGCAAGGCTCTTACGGCTTCTGAGCTATCATCACAGAACACAACTTCTCCTGCTTATGCTGCCGACAGCGAATATGTTCAGCTCTGGCTTGACTTCGACAATATCGCAGAAGCACCGCAGGATATACCCGATGAAGATATACTCTACGGCGACGCAGACTGCGACGGCGAAGTTGCAATGAATGATATAGTTCTTATAATGCAGTCATTGGCTAATCCTAACAGATATGGTCTCACAGGTACAGACGACCACCATATCACCGAACAGGGACAGCTCAATGCAGACGTTTACGAAAACGGCAAGAGCGGCATCACAAACAATGACGCTATGCAGATACAGAAGTATCTCCTCGGACTTGTAAAGTCCCTGGAACCATAACGAAATAATCACCTCTCCTATACAGCCAAGCCCGAAAGCGACCTCGGAAACGCTTTCGGGCTTGGTTTATTTCACTGTATGATGAAATATGTCAGCATATCTGCACATTTTATTACATCACCAGTTTACCATAAATCAGTGTATTTTGCTATAAATTTTCGCTGTAAAAAGTTATAATAATGCCATAAGAGAATAAACCTCACATTTAAGGAGGAATAAACATGAAGAATTACAAGGCTTTATCTTTTATCGCAGCTCTTGCAATGATGGTTTCAGCAGCAGGCTGCGGAGATAAAAACGAAAACACTGATAACGCAAAAGCACCTGAAACTACAGCAGCCGCTGATACAACTACACAGGCTGCCGCTTCCGATGAGACAGAAGTGCCCGAGATAGATGGCTACGACCTTATCTGGAACGATGAATTCAGTGCTGCTGCACTTGACGAAAGCAAGTGGAACTACGAGCCACACGAACCGGGCTGGACCAATGAAGAGTTACAGGAATACACAACCTCAACAGATAATGTGTTTATCCGTGACGGCAAGCTGGTCATCAAGGCTATCAAGTCCGAAAAGGACGGCAAGGACTACTACACCTCTGGTAAGGTAACAGGTCAGAACAAGACAGATTTCACTTACGGTAAAGTAGTCGTAAGTGCTAAAGTCCCCGAAGGACAGGGCTTATGGCCTGCTATCTGGATGATGCCAAAGGACGAGAGCTACTACGGACAGTGGCCTAAGTGCGGCGAGATCGACATTATGGAAGTACTCGGAAATAATGTAAGCACTGCATACGGTACTCTCCATTACGGCGAACCTCACGGCGAAAAGCAGGGCACATGGAACCTTACAGGTCAGACCTACGCTGACAGCTTCCATGAATTCTCTGTAGAGTGGGAGCCGGGTGAGATACGCTGGTATATCGACGGAAATCTTTACAATACAGTAAACGACTGGTTCACAGCAGTTCAGGGCGAGGACGAAAAGCCTTATCCTGCACCATTCGATCAGCCATTCTTCGTTCAGATGAACCTGGCAGTAGGCGGAACATGGCCTGGTAACCCTGACGAAACCACAAACTTTGACAATGCTGAATTCGAGATAGACTACGTAAGAGTTTATCAGAAGCCCGAATACGATACAAATGTTAAAAAGCCCGAAAAGTCTTACCGTGAGCCACTGGAGGACGGCAACTACATCTACAACGGAGATTTCTCAGAGGCAGAGGATCTCACTGATGATGTAAACTGGAAGTTCCTGCTCTTCAACGGCGGTGTAGGTGCAGCTGAGATAAAGGATAACATGATAGTTATCACCTCAGAAAAGGAAGGCACAGAGGATTACTCTGTACAGCTGGTACAGCCTGATATCCCGATGATAAAGGGCCAGAAGTACAAGCTCACATTCGATGCATATGCAGATGAGGAAAGAGAAATTATCACCTGCGTTTCTGCTCCCGAAGCAGGTTGGATAAGATATTTCGAGGATACAAAGCTTACTGTAACTCCAGAAAAGCAGACATTTACCTATGAATTTGAGATGAAGGAAAAGGACGATCCAAAGGGACGACTTGAATACAATCTCGGCCACAGAGGTTCAACTGCTACAGTGTATATTTCAAATGTAAGAATCGAAGAGATAGCTTGACCTCTATCAAAACAAGTCTCCACCGACTAAAAGCATCTTCGATACTCTAACATAAAAAAGCTCCCTACGTGGGAGCTTTTTACTTTTTATTCTTTTATCTCATAACCGTTATAGTCACTGAATACTTTATATATATCAGGATAGTGGATCTTTGTTCTGAGCGGTCTAAGCTCAAGATCGGTAAAACAGTGCGAAGAACTGCCTTCAACGCAGATCTCACCTGTTTTTCTGCTTATAATTTTATATTCAAGATGCAGTGTTGTACCGTTAAACTTTATGATTTTTGGGTATACTGCAAATGGCTCATCAAAGCAAAGAGGACGCTTGTACCTGCACTCCACAGAAAGCACAGGCATATATATACCCATTGCTTCTATCTGTTCAAAAGGCATTCCTGCTTCGTTGAGAAAGTGTATTCTTGTTTCCTCGAATATCCTTATATAGTTTGAATGGTGTACCACACCCATCTTATCTGTCTCATAGTAATATACATTTCTTTCATATGGTCTGATATTATTCATATACATCATTCCTTTCATCGTATCTGAGCAGCGTGTTATCTAATACGCCGCTATCGTTGCTATTATAAAAAAAATATGATATAATAATGTGAGCGTAAGCAAACTCTTTCGGCTAATACCTAATGGCTAATGGCTAACGGCTTTATTACAGTGATCTTTATATCATCATCAGGAGGTGGAAAATGAAGATAAAAAAACTTCTAAGCAGTATCCTCAGTACAAACGCTGCATTCGTTATACTTCTGCTATTTCAGATCGCATTTTTGATGCTTGCTGTAGCAAGTCTCGGAACACGTTTTTACTTTGTATACTTCATTCTTATTATTCTTGACATAATACTTGCCATATATATCACCAACAAGAACGAACCTATCTCCTATCGTTTCGCATGGATAGTAATTATCAGTGTTTTCCCTCTTATGGGCGGTATATCCTATCTCTTCATAAAGCTTTCACAGCAGTTTCCCAAATCCCTTGATATGCGAAATCAAAAGCAGACAAAGGAACTGCTTGTTCAGGATAATGACATAATGAACGAGCTGTCTGCCATGTGTCCTGATGCACTCAATCTTGCAAGATATGTTTCGGACTACGGTATGTACCCCGTTTACAGAAATCTTGATGCGGAATATTTTCCGCTTGGCGAGGTACAGTTTGAAAGACTTGTTAAGGAAATAGAGTCCGCAAAGCATTTTATATTCCTTGAGTTTTTTATAATCACCGAGGGATATATGTTTGATACCTTATCGGAACTTCTAATTAAGAAAGCTGCTGAGGGATTAGACGTAAGGCTTATGTATGACGGCATTGGCACAGGTATGCTCAACTCCGTCAAGCCATTCCGCAACCTTGCAGAACACGGCATAAAGTGCAAGGTATTCAATCCTTTCCGCCCCATGATATCATCGGTGCAGAACAACCGTGACCACAGAAAGATCGTTATTATCGACGGTCATACAGCATTTAACGGCGGTACTAATATCGCCGATGAATATATCAACCGCAAGGAGCGTTTCGGACACTGGAAGGACACGGGTATAATGATACGCGGACAGGCAGTGTGGAATTATACGGTCATGTTCCTACAGCTCTGGGAAAAGGCTGAAAACAGCGAATTGCAGAAATTCAGTCCGCATATGCCACAGTATCTTTCCATGCTGAAAGATGACGGCTTTGTGCAGCCGTTTTCCGATTCACCACTTGATGAAGAACCTGTGGGAAAGCGTGTATATCTCGAACTTATCAATAATGCCCGAGAGTACGTATGCATTACAACGCCCTATCTTATCCTCGATGAGGAAATGACAAATGCTCTCGGATTTGCTGCGAAGAAAGGTGTCAATGTAAGAATAATCACTCCGCATATCCCCGACAAATGGTATGTTCACATGATAGCGTGGAACAACTACGCCCAGCTTACTGCACTCGGAGTAAAGATATACGAATACACCCCAGGTTTTATCCATGCAAAGACCTGCGTTGCAGACGGCAAGACCGCACTTATAGGTACTATCAATTTCGACTACAGGAGCTTCTATCTGCATTTTGAATGTGGAAGCGTATTATATGAATGTTCCGTCATAAAAGAAATGGTGCGGGATTTCAATGAAACTGCCGAGCTTTCACAGCTCATAACTATGGAGGACTGCAACAACCGTTCAATGTTCAAAAAAATCGCAGGAGCTGTACTCAATATGTTCGCTCCGCTGCTGTGATAATATACGCCCCGATGTATGACCGCAGTACTTGTATAAAAGCTTATATTTATTTATCGGGGGAACCCTTTCTGAGGAAAGGTTTTCCCCCGAACCCCTTTCCAAAGACTTTTATCTGATTTTTTCCCGGATAGGGCGCGACCTGTATACTTGCAAGTCTTTTTATTTTACATACGCGCCCTATCCGGGAAAAAATAAAAACAGAAGTTTTCGGGAGAGAGTTTGAGAGAAGCCCCTTTTTCAAAAGGGGTTCTCTCAATAATAAGCATAAATTTCTGTATGAGTATAACGGTTATGCAACGGGGCGTTTTGTCATCACATCAGTCGTGTCTGAGGTAGCGAGAAGTTCTCTTACGCTTTTTCCTCTCGTACATTATTTCATCAGCCTGTGTTATAAGGTTGAAAAGTGAAGTTTCGTCATTGACCTCGGTAACTATAGTGCCTATACTTGCATCAAGCTCGTAAGGCTTATGGATAAGTCTGTTCATGTTTTTGAGCTGAACATTGAACACGCTTTCAAGTGCATCAATATCCTCATCACAGGCGTTATCACCGAAAATAATGAACTCATCACCGCCGAAACGTGCGCATATCCTGCCGCCGCGGCAACACTCCTTTATAACGTTTGCAAGCTGCTGGAGAGCGAAATCGCCCTCTTTATGACCGTAATTGTCATTTACGGGCTTCAGACCGTCCATATCTATAAACGAGATAAGGAATTTACTGTTAGTGCCCTGACTCTTTTTCAGCAGTTCATCAGCTGCTCTGATAAATCCGTTTCTGTTATAGATGTTGCAGAGCGGATCAATAACATAAAGTCGGTCAAGCTCCTTTATCATGCTGTTCATATGCAGGAGCTTGCGGATATTTTCGATAGAGTTGCTTATATTAAGCATGAGGGTATGGCAAAGCAGGCTCTTTGTTGGGAAGCTGCTGTTTACAAATATGTAGTATCCCAGACAGTTTTCACGGAAGTGAAGCGGCATAAAGTAACTTATGTTTCCGCCGTTTTTCAGTGGAACAGGGTGCATATCCGCAGTCGGGAACTCCTTTACGGGCAGGTTTGTTCCGTCTTCCAATACCAGCGGAGCACTCATTTTTGCAGTATACCCCTTTGAAACAGTACTTTCAGATGCGACCTCGTCCCAGTTAGTGCATAAACAGATACAAAATCTATCGCATTTTATATCACGTATAAAGCAGGCAACAGTACGCAAATTGCCGTCAAGATCGTCTTTTTCGGCAAGCTCAGTAGTCATTCGGTTGAGGAGAGATATATCTCCCCTGCATTTGTTGAGAAGCTTATATGCAGATGTCCTGAATTCATCAAGATCATTGAGCTTTTTACTTTTACAGCCGCAGCTCTCATTGAATACAGGAACCGCCTCAAAGACAGTGTCATCATCGTGTTCTTCGCCCTTTGCTACCTTGACAAGTATCTCGCAGGCTTTATATCCTGCTTCTTCGAGAGGACGTGATACCGTTGTAAGCGCAGGGACATGATGCTGAGCGTTATAAGTGTTGTCAAAACCTGTTACGATTATATCATTAGGAACATTATAACCGAAATTGCCCAGTTCTTCAATAGCGGCAAGTGCCATTGCGTCATTAGCACATATTATAGCCTGCGGACGAGGCATTCCCGAGCTTATGAACTGATCTACGCCCTTTTTGCCGTCAGCAGCTCTGAATTCTCCGAGATATACGCGGTCATTATCAACAGGGATAGAATGAGCGTCCATAGAGTCGTAGAAAGCGTTAAGTCTTGCAGAAGCCTCAGGATTTGCAATAGGACCTGATATGTAATTTACGAGCGTGACCTTATGCTCATCGAGGATATGATCCACAAGTGAACGCATAGCTTTGTAATTGTCTATGCTTATGTTATAGAATTCGGGATAGTCATCACAGTCAAGGACAGTTACAGGGATACCCGAGTCTTTTACTTTTGAAGTGATCTTTTCCTTTTCGAGAGGATCACTGATAGTATTGGTAAGAAGTATCATTCCGTCAAACTTCTTATAATTGATAAGATTGAAAATATTGTATTCGCCTATATCAAATTTCCTGCTTGAGAGGACTCCGCTGAATGAACAGAAACAAGAAATATTAGCTCTGTACCTTTTTGCACATTTTTTTATACCTTCTAAAACAGCGTTCTGATACTCTTCGTCGATTCCCGCAACAATAACAGCTATTTCAATTGGTCTATCCATTATTGCACCCCTTTTTGTAAATAAGTTGAATATTAAACCGAGATTTGTAATACTATATTATAACATAAATATCGGAAAATATCAATATCTCAGGCAAAAAATATTCATATTTTAAAAAAAATACTGTGATCACCTGCTGCCGCTCCGATACAGGAGTATTTATTTTTATCATTGAGAAAATATCGCGGAAAACTCTCATAAGAAAGCTTTCCGCGATAATAATAATGATTGAATCAGGGAAGTATTATCTTTATTTTCATTTATCATAATACCAAGCCCTTAGCCTTTTGCCATTAGCCAATGTGTCGCCCTCGGCGAATAATTTAATAATGTGAGCATAAGCGAACTCTTCCGGCTAATGCCTAATGACTAACGGCTCATGGCTGTATTACATAGTTTTTCTTCCCTATTTCAATTTACAGTACTGTTTATAAAGCTTTGACCTCACTTTGAAATGATTTTTTTGCGGAACTTTATAAGGTCATAGATATCTATTATCTCGTCCTTATTAAGGTCTGCCGCAGTGAACTGCTGCTTATTGAATGAAGCTGCTCCGAGAAGATATTTCTGCATGAGAACAAGGTCAGCCACACTGAATTCGCCGTCAAGATTTACGTCACCTTCAATATCCTTAACAGGTATAGCTACAGCTATTCTGTCAATTGAAGGTCCGTAGCTCTTATCGTTATAGAGCTTGATAGTATTTACGCCCGCTTTCAGCTTTACTGTAGTATCGGCAGCAGCTATTCCCGACCAGTCGTTTTTGTTGGCATACAGACCGTCAAGAGTTGTGGCATATGAGCCGTTTACGTCTATTTTCAGACTTCTTCTCTCACCTGATACATAGTATATCCTGAGCTTGTAGTCCCCTGCCTTGTCCACAGTTACATTGTCGAATGTAATGTAGTTTGAGCCGTTTCCGCCTACATAGCCAACATATGCATTGCCTGAGCTGTATTTGCCGTTTTTATCGGCAGTAACAGAAGCCTGTCCCGAAAGCTTTGCATTTTCAGCTTCGTAGAATTTGAAATTGCTGTACGGAGTCGTAAGCTTCATACCGCTCTTGGTTATCTTCATGGCAAAACCGCCATTTGCCAGAAGCTGCTGCTCAATAACGCTGTCCCTGGTAAGGTCCTCGATTATCTTGACCTCTATCTGGCTGCCGTCCTTATTATCGCCGAAGAGATAAGCGGTATATGTTCCGTCATCGTCAATGAGCTCGGAAAGCTTTACTGTGACCTTTCTTGCCGACAGCGTGGAAGCTCCTACGTACCAGTTGCTGCCGCTTCTTCTTGCTGTAACGTTGAACTGCATGGGGTAGCCGTCAAGGACTTTCATGTCGTCCCATGCAACGGGAACATCATTGAGGAACGGAAGAGCCTTATTGCCCTGATAGGTGTATACAGAATGTGCGAAGTGCTGTATGCCGGACTCGATAGTAACAACGTCAGCCAGAGCAAAGCCTGCTGTAGCCTTAATACCGTATATTGGTATACCTGTAGGTGTGAAGTCTGCCGAGCCTACTACATTTCTTGTGAATGTATAGGAAACGCGGTTAGCCAGTGCAGGAGCGTCAAACCACTTGTAATACTCTGTTCCGTTTACAGCTTCGTATGAAACTATATTAGGATATGTTCTGCTCTCGCCGCGGGGAATAGTACAGCCGTGGAAGAGCACCATGAGATGATTTTCAGCAGCTATCTTTGCGCAGAGATTCATCTGCTTCATAGTCTCCTGAGTATCGCTCTCATAGTAGTCTACCTTGACGCCGCTTACGCCAAGACCTCTTATGCGCTTAAACTCACGTACTATAGTTGCTTCATCAAGCAGCGAGTAATACGGATATGCAGGATTGCCCTTGCTGTCCTTATAGCCTGAGTGTCCCTTATTGTTAACACCATACCAGAGATAGATGCCTATGCCTTTCTCTGCGCCGTACTCGCAGAGCTCCTTGACCTTAGCTTCACTGTCGTCCCAGAGAGCCCAGCCGAAGTCGAGACATACGAAGTCCCAGCCGTTTTCTGCCGCAAAGTCGATATAGTCCTTCTGAGTATGATATTCAACAGGCGAATCGCCGCCGCTGCTCCACCATGACCATGCTGTTTTACCTGGTTTTATCCAGCTTGTATCCTCTATTACCGAGGGAGGATTAAGGTTGAGTACAAGGTCGCTGGAGGACATCCGGTCAAGGCTGTCACCGATAACTACTGCTCTCCAAGGAGTATGGAAAGCACTGCCCATTGTTATGCCGCTGACCTTTACGCCGCCCTTGAATCGCAGGCTGTGATAATCACCAATGAACTGCAAAGAACCTGCACAGTAAGGAGCGTCCTCATTGAAAACGCTTGCCTCTGTGACAGTTACCCAGTACTTATCGTTGATAACGCCTGTATACGGGCAGGAATAGGTAGCATTCGTCTCGTTAGCCCTGTCTCTTGGGAGCTCGACCATGTCCCACTCATAGGTGGCATTTGGCCAGTTGCCCCAGAACTTGCTCTTGCTTGGGAAGATGACCTGACTGGTCTCCTCCTTTATTGAAGCACCGTGGTCAAGGGCATATCTGAAGCCCATGCCGTCATCATAAACACGGAAATAGACTGTCAGTGTGGAACTGCCCTTTTTCAGCGGAAATGATATTTCCTTGTAGTTGTCTCGTATTTTAGAATGTTTGCCGTAAGGCATTGAGTAGGTCTCGTCATGCTCCACGATTGCAGCTGCAGGAGCTGTCTGCGAAAAGCCCGACGACAGATCCTCGGTAGTAGTTACAAGTCCAAGCTTTGAGGGCTCGATGACTGTGCCCCATGTACCATTGCTCTGCTTTCTTACAGAGTAGTAATAGCTGCCTCTGCTGTCTTTCCAGAATTTTGTTACCAGAGTACCGTCGGGAGAAACAGTTTCGTACTCGGGAATGCTTGTAAGAACTGTGCCGTCACGGGCTGTAGCATTTTCCTGCTCGGGAACAGCCTCGCCCTCGGTTATGGTATCTTCCTCGAATGTGTAAAGATACAATGGATCATTTGGAAGTGCTGCTGCCTGCTGTGCCGTAAGTGCATAGCCGTAAAGCGCAACATCGTCTACGCAGGCTTTTATATCGTTGTCGGAATACACCGAATGACCGATAGAATTATAGATATAAGACGGCAGGACTCCCTCACTGAAAAGACTGCTCATGGTATCGGTGAGAGTATCCGCATCACTTATGCTTTGCAGCTTGCCGTCAATGTAGAATTCAGCCTTAGTCTTTGAATATACAGCCGTAAGCTCATGCCACTTTCCGCTGTCGGGAGCAGACTGTACATCGAATATAGCTCTGTGCTTGTCATCGTTCTCGGTAGTTGTTCCCTTGCCCACGAATATACTTGTTCTGAAAGCCTTCTTGTCTTTCAGGTCGATTGATATATCGGGCGAAGAATAGCTGGGTGCTGCACCTGCTCCGAATGGTACGGGTGAAAACTGATAAAGCCTTGTGTAGCTCTCAGCCTCACTGTCCAGCTTATACTTCAATGAAAAGCTGAAACCGTTCTCACAGCCCTTGCCGAACATCGCAGGAAGCTGTAACCAGCCGCTGCCGAATGAGTCGCCGCGCAGATCGAGCACATCTGACTTCAGGGTACTGTCGTACACTACCGCCGCGCTGTCGCCCTTGATAACGGCATCGCCTGCGGCTGAGCCTTTATTGGCTACGACTGCATTTGAGTAGGTCATTGCTGTGTTTGCTGCGGTGCTCCGCGGTATTATCTGTACCGACGGCTGTATCAGTACACATAATGCCGCAGCTGTACTGATAGTTTTTTGGATCAAGTTTTTCCTCATTTTAATACCCTCTTTCTATATTATTAAATTACCACTTTATGGTATAAAGTGCATAATAATACTATTATCCCATTCTATATTTTATCTATTTTTTATATTATACATCTATTTTTCACCCATTTCAACCCCAATATCACAGATGAGGTGGATATTTTGCCCGAAATACAGTCTTTACACCATTTTACAGATGTGGTAAAATATCAGAGAGGTGATAAAATGGATATTTCTTACATACATGAACCTACAGACCTTCAGTGCGGTCAGGCTGTACTGGCTATGGTACTGAAAAAAACTCCCGAATACATATGCGAATACCTTGATAATGACCGTGAAACAGACCTGAAAGAAATGAAGCGCACCTTCCGCGATCACGACGTTTATATATCCGATGAACGTAAACAGGCTGAGGATAAGTCTCAGCTGCCGTCTCTTTGTCTGCTGAGCCTTGAAACTCCACGCTGCTGGCACTGGTCACTGTACTGCGAGGGTACTTTCTACGATCCCGAGCATGGTGTCCTTGATGATTTCCCCGAATGTAAACGGAAGTACTTCTGGGAGCTGAGGTATGACAGCTTTTAACATCGTAAAACCGTTGTTTTTCATAAAAAAATGCATTTTCAGCCTGTAATAATATTTATTGACAGAGTTCGTCAAAAGTGGTACAATAATTGTATATAAAATCAGGAGGCAACAACAGTGAATATAAAGAAAAACACTACTTTACTCATAATGGCAGCTGCACTTTCGGCTTTTACAGGCTGTAGTGAAACAAAAAAGGCAGTTGAACCGCCGCCGAGTCTGCTTGAAGTGAATTCTGCTCCGTCTGATGTGACCTTTGACTGGCAGCAGCCTTTCAAGGCAGTTATCGGCAGTTTCAAGAACTCGGACAGATGTTCCGACGACTCAATGTTCGATCTTTGCGACCTTACAGGCGATGATATCCCCGAGCTTGTGATCTCACCTTCTTCGGAAGCTGCTTCACAGTGCGATGTATATATGCTCATCGGCAGCAACGCCGATCTTATCGCCACTACAGGATCTTACGGCACTTTCCAGTACATACCGTCGCAGGCTGCTATCGGCTTCTCTTATGACGGAGAAAGCTTCTCAACAGGTGAATATCAGACCTTCAAGGAAGGCAGTTTCAGTAAGGAATTCGATTTCTTCAATAATTCGGGCAGTGCTTCTTCGGGCACTACCATACGCTATGAAATAAACGGCAATGAGGTAACTCTTGCAAAGTATGAGGAGTATCTCCACCTTTACCGCGATTTCGTAACAGCCGAGGTTGGCAGAAAATACACTATGGGCGACAATGCCGTTGACTACGCTCTGAATAATACCGAGTGCTGGAACACTGTTATGAAGGACGACCAGAAGGCAGTGTATAAGGAAAAGCTGTCATCGATACTTGCAGATCAGGATATAAAGGACGCTGCATTTGAGATCGTTGATCTTGATATAAACGGAGTCCCTGAGGTCGTTGTTTCAACAGGTATCCTTACCGACTCAAAGGTATGTGTATTCTATCTTGAAGAGGACGGTATAAAGGAACTTGATACCACCTGTGATACAGACGGCGGCATACATTTTGATATGACTTCAAAGATATTCTATGCTACTGATTTTGACGGAAAGGTACAGTGCTGGTCACTTGCAGGCTCTGATGTTTCAAACTTCAAGCCGTCTGACAGCACTATGCTCTGCGGAAGAAAATATCCGCTTACAGCTGAAAATATCGACAAAGCCTTTGCTTAATGAGGTAAAAAATGGCTAAATCAAAATATATATACACCTGTAATCAGTGCGGCTACGAAAGCACAAAATGGAACGGAAAATGTCCCTCCTGCGGAGCTTGGAACAGCTTCGAGGAGGACATCGCCGATACAGCTCCTGCGGGCATGCGTTCATCGGCATCAAGCGGAGCTGCTCCCGATCTTTCCGACAATATCCTCGAACTTGAGGATATCGGTGCAGACAGTGATGTGCGCTACGATACAGGTATCGGAGAGCTTAACAGAGTCCTCGGCGGAGGTCTTGTAAAAGGCTCTCTTGTTCTTCTCGGCGGTGAACCGGGTATCGGTAAGAGTACCATACTCCTGCAAATATGCCAGTTTCTCGGAGAGGAACATTCCGTACTCTACGTTTCGGGAGAAGAGTCCGCAAGGCAGATAAAGCTCCGCGCGCAGAGGCTCGGAGTCGATACGGAAAATCTTTACATACTCACAGCAACAGATGCTGAGGCAATATCTCAGACCATAGCTTCAAGTGCTCCCGATATCGCTATTATAGACTCCATACAGACTATGAGCATAAGCCATATCACATCAAGTCCAGGAAGTCTCACACAGGTAAGGGAATGTACCAACTTGTTCATGCATACTGCAAAAAATCAGGAGATACCTATAATCATCGTTGGTCACGTAAACAAGGACGGTGCTATTGCAGGTCCTAAGGTAATGGAGCATATCGTTGATGCTGTGCTGTATTTCGAGGGCGAAAGACATCAGAGCTACCGTATACTCCGCGCAGTTAAGAACCGTTTCGGCTCTACTAACGAGATAGGTGTATTCGAGATGCTTGACAAGGGACTGCGAGAGGTATCAAATCCGTCCCAGATGCTCCTTGAAGGTCGTCCACACAACGTATCGGGTACGTGTGTAGCCTGTGTTATGGAGGGCAGCCGCCCTATACTTGCAGAGGTGCAGGCACTTGCCGCAAAGACAAGCTATTCAGCTCCGCGCCGTATGGTAACGGGATTTGACTTCAACAGACTTAATATAATAATCGCCGTACTCGAAAAACGTCTCGGCATATTCATGGGCGGACTTGACGTTTACCTCAATATCGTCGGCGGCTTCAAGCTTGACGAGCCTGCAGGCGACCTGCCTGTAGCAATGGCTCTTTATTCGGGAGTCATGGATAAGCAGATAGACGAGCAGCTCATAGCCTTCGGTGAGATAGGTCTGGGCGGTGAGATACGCTCGGTATCACATATAGTCCAGCGTATACGCGAGGCTGAGCGAATGGGCTTTACCACCTGTGTAGTGCCGAAGCAGTCTATGTCGGCTATAGACCCAAAGGACTATAATATAAATATTATCCCTGCCAGTACGCTGAAACAGGCTTTTGCCGTTATAAAATAAGGCTATGAACGGAAATGATATCGTTTTTTCAGACAGCACCATTTTAGGATATTGCATAACTGCATTTATATATCTTGCTCTTCCTGTGGCTTCATTCTTTATTATGAGGAAATATAATTCCGCGAAGCTTCTGCCAATGATAGCAGGCATAATCACTTATTTCCTTGCCACAAGACTCGCTGACGGTGCTGCATATCTCATGCTTCCTGCTGCTCCCTTAGCGCAGAAAGCCGCCATATCCACCGAGATAGTATGTATCACCGAAAAGGTTGGACGCTGGCTGCTCAGAGCCGTACTGCTCCACTATCTTCTGAACGGAAGCGTATGGCTCGCTTCATTCAGCGGAATACCTGTTCTGTCAAAGCTCACAGGCATTATCGTTGGTACAGGCATTATCATCTATGTATTCAGACTCATAGACGGACGTTCATTCATTGATGATATAATTTATCCACAACTACAAAGCGATACTTTTTAGGAGGTTCTTATGAGACTTGACGGCTTCGGATTATTCGTTGAAGATATGGGTAAAATGATACGTTTTTACCGCGATGTACTTGGCTTTGAGATAAAAGAAGCTGAAGATACCTCAAACGTATATCTCATTAAGGACGGAACTCTTTTCCTGCTCTACGGACGAAGTGATTTTGAAAAAATGACCAGCCGCAAGTACGAATACATCAAAGGCATGAATGGTCATTCCGAAATAGCTCTGTACGTGGATACATTTGAGGAAGTGGATATGGAGTACAAAAAGGCTGTTGAAAAAGGTGCAGTGTCAGTATTAGAACCTACCACCGAGCCATGGGGACAGCGCACCTGCTATATTGCAGACCCCGAGGGCAATTTGATCGAAATTGGTTCATTCAACAGACCATTTGAACGATGAACATATAAAAAAACCGAAAGCAATGCTTTCGGTTTTTTATTATCACTTGTTTGACGGTGCAAGGTCTTTTACCTTGCCGAGAAGGAATTCCTGTATACGGAGTGCATCGTTGGAAGTGATGCCCTTGCTGCTCTTGTCAACATCGCCGTTTGCTTCACCCTGTGCTGTGATGTGGTTCTTGTCAGTACCCTTTATGCCGAACTTGTCAGGATTTGCAAGAGACTGCATGATGAGTACAACATCGGACATATCTATCTCGCCGTCACAGTTTACATCGCCGTACTTCTTAGCTGCTACAGCAGGTGTGGAAGAAGTTGTTACAGTAGTCGTAGTTGTTACAGGCTTTGCAGTAGTAGTTGTTGTGCTTGTTGAAGGCTCTGAACTGCCCTTGTAGAGGTCCTTTGGCAGCTCTGAAAGTGTGATACAGAAATCGCTCTTGTAAAGCTCCTTGAATGTATCGGGATCCTGATACTCCTTACCGCAGAGGAAGTGTGCCTGCTCAGAATCGTACCACGGGCAGAAGTACAGCCAGTAAGCGTGTTCTACCTGCATATTGTTAAGGCTCGGGCATGAATCGTTCTCAGGCATTGATACCATTTTATTGCCCTTGACGAATTTATTCAGAGTGTAGAATATACCAGCCTCAGCGTCCTCGTTAGGAGTTCCCTGCTGCTTGCCGTCGTGGCGGTTGTACTGGCAGTTGTACTTATCAAAGCCTACGATATCTACCTTGTCATCTCCTGAGTACCACTTTGCAGAGTTATCAGACCATGCATAGAGGTTCTGCTCCCAGATAAGGTTGTGGAGCCCGTACTCGTTTGTGAGAGTATCCTGCAAGAAGTTCCAGAGCTTGTTGTATACAACTGCTCCTTCCTTGGACCACCAGAACCACGCTCCCGAACCGTCGATAGGATCATCGGTATGGCTTGGGTTTCCCTCAGCTTCGTGGAAAGGACGGAATATTACAGGTACGCCTTCGTCCTGAAGCTTTTTAAGCTCAGCTGCAAGATTTTTCATACAGAGCTGGAAATAATCATACTCCATAGTGCCCTTTACCATGCAGTTTGCAGTTACAAAGTCAGTATTCTGAGTATAAGTCGTCTTTGCGAAATCAAGAGGCTCACCGAGAGTATAGTCAGCCTTTGTAGTAGGAACATTTACGTGCCATGAAGCTGTGCATATTCCGTTCTTCTTTGTAGCCCAGTCGATCATACGCTGTGCAACACCGTCGTCCCATGCATAACAAGGACAGTAGCTTCCGAAATCAAATCCGCGTATAGCAGGCTCTTCGCCTGTAAGCTCCTTGATGTATCTTACTTCATAGTTATAATCGTTATATGTGTAATTGCGGTTCTGAGTGCTGTAGGTATAGACCTGTCCGTCTGGACCTGTACAATGCCACGGGAACTTCTCTCCCTGCTCTGTCTTGTCCCAGCTCTCCTCGTCGATAACGTACTCAACACCGTCCTGATCGATGCACTTGTTTGCATTTGCATCATAGCGGATAGTAGTTTCAACAGCATGACCGCCGCCGTATATCTCCTGCTGTCCCGAAAGGATATGCTTACCGTAAACGCTCTTGAGATACTTCATAAGAGCCTTTGTCTCGGGAGTAGCCTTAGCGTCCACAGTAGTGCCGCTTGCCTTTGAAAGATCGGGGAACTGTGCATTATCCACCGTTACCTTATCAATAGCCATATAGCCGTATTCACTTATGAACTCGATAGTATTCACGCCCTTGTTCATACGCACCATTCCGAAATCATAGTCGATCCACTTGTCTGAATAAGCAGCCTGTGTAGTGTACTTAACTCCGTTGATCTTTACAGCCTGCTGTCTGCCGCCCTCATTGAGTATCTGTGCTCCGCGGACAACGATAGAGTACATACCGTCCTCGGGAACAGTTACCTCAAATGATGCAGGCTGAGCTGTGAGATAATAGAATCCTTCGCCTGAGTATCCCGGTATCTCTGTCTGATAGATAGATGTCCACAGGTCTGCTCCCTTCATCTTTTCGCCCTCGATAGTGTAAGGGAAAGCTGTAGCAGCAGTTGCCTCACCTGCTGCGATAGCATTGAAAAGACCTGTTGAACTGCACTGTACAGCTGCCATGACTCCCGCAGCAGCCAGTGCGATCGCTTTTCTTAACTTGCTTTTCATGTTATATATCCTCCTTTTATTGGAAAACTCCAATAATTCTTTAATCTTATTATACTTTCTTTTAAGCTCAATGTCAACACTTTATCTATCTTTAAATGTAAATAATCTGTTATAATTTAAGTATGCAGCTTAAATTATGAAAAAAGGAACCTGATGGGGGGAGGTTCCTTTTTCCATTGTATCATTTATTTGGAGCCCGATCATATTATGATTCGGGGAGAGTGGGTATGAGATGCAGGAGATACTTCTGGATAGCCAGTGCATCACCGTTGGTTATTCCGTTGCCTCTTTGGTTAACATCTGCATTTGCAAGGTTTTCGGGAGCTATCTGATACTTGTTCGGATTTGCAAGACTCTGCATGATAAGAACGATATCTGACATATCTATCTCGCTGTCGCCGTTTGCGTCACCTGCCACGCCGTTACCCTTGGGCAGTGTAGTCGATGTTGATGTAGTAGTTGTAGTTGTTGTGGTGGTAGTCGTTGTTGCGGAAGCTGTAGTCTGTACAGGATTAGATGTACCGTTTGCGTAAGGGTCGGGAGCTGCGACCTGATCAACTCCGCTGCTCATATGATAGCCGATGTTCTTATATGCGCTGCCTGATGCTGTTTCAGCAAAGCCGCCTGTCTTTGGTGAGCCGTCTGCATTTCTCCAAGCCTTGTGGAAATCAGTTCCCATAGCAGCAACGTTAAGTGTCATAAAGTCACTGTCAGCAGGAGTAATGATATCGCCCAGCTTTGCACCATTAGTCATAGCAGTATTTGACTTTGCAAAGTAGTACTTGCTGTTGTAGTAAATTGAGTTGGTCATATTTCCGACGAACTTATCATTTGAGACTTTAATGCCTGCCGCATTTGTCTTTGATACCTTGCCTGTATTGATGTACGACATCATACCATTGAAGGTCGCAGATGTATCGCAGCGGTATACCATGTAGTTAGCCTTGCCATTGCCGCCGATACCGTTGTTGTACGCGGTACAGTTCTTCATATCGCCGAATTTCGGGTTATTATTGTCCGTAAATCCGCAGTTGAGGTTCTCAAACGCAAGACAGTTCTCAACGATATGGCGTGTACCAACACCGCCGCCGCCAAGCTTGAAACCGTTGCCGTCACAGTCGCCGTAGCCCTTGCCGCTTTCTGTGAAGCCGTTTCGGAATGCGATACAGTTCTTTATTGTTACAACACCGATAGGACCTGTAGCTTCCTTAGCGTATAAGTCCCAGCCGTCATCTGAATTGTTGTAAGAGATACAGCCGTCAAATACATTGCCCTCACCGCAGGTAAGCTTTGCAGCAAAGCCGTCTGCATTCTCCATTGTGGCATCGTCGCAGTTATTGCGCGATGTGCAGTTCTTCACAAGGTTGTTGCTCGGCCACTGTGAAACGCTTGTATATGAGCTGTTATACCTTGATATCTGGAGTCCTGTATCCTGATTGCCGTCAAATATCATCATTTCGATGATATTGTTATCGCCTGAGAGGAGCATACCGTTATCTCCTGCGTTTGCTATCTCAAAGCCGTAGAAGTGCCAGTAGGAACCGTCAAGAACAAAGCCGCGGTTTGCACCGTCAACAGCCTGTCCTGTAAAGTCGAACTTTACCTCAGCACTGGGATAAGCGGCAATAGTCTTGTATGCGCCTGCCCTGCCTGAGTTGCTCTCCTCTATCATAATAGTTGAAGTATACTTATATGTACCTGCAAGGAGGTAAATAGTGCCGCCTGCGGGTACTGACTTTATAGCTGTAAGAACATCAGTAGGCGAATTTGCAGACTTTCCGTCACCGCCGCCGTTTGGTGAAGCGAAGATGATATTTCCGCCTGTTACGGGAGTTACCACAGGAGCAGATGTAGTAGTCGTTGAAGCTGCCTGTGAGACTGTGGTAGTGGTAGTAGTTATATCAGTAGCTACAGGCTGAGTAACAGTTGTAGTAGTTACTACAGGCGCAGTAGCATTGTCCTCCTTGAAGCCGCTTCCGATAGCTGTTACGCTGCCCTTGTATGCCACAAGTGCGGATTTAAGTCCCTGATTGACTGCATAACTCTCATCGTCCACAGCATTGTTGAACTGCCACTTGAAGTCTCCGCCGTCCACACGTCCTGCCTTTGATGTGACTATTGAAGGCACATCGCTGGCATTGTCGGGAGTATAGCTGTACATCACGCTTGACGTATCGAAATTGTTATATGAAGTTCCGCCGCTCTTTGCCTTTACATCGGAACCTATCTTCTCTGTTCTTGAAGAAGCCTCATATGCGTCGAAATCAGTATTATTCTGCTGATATGTGGTATAAGCCTTCTGACCTGTCATAACATTGCCGAAGGACTTTATAACGCCGCCTGCTTCACCTGAGAATGTACCGCCTGTGATATCGTCAGAGCCCTGCATGGAAATAAGCATAGGGTATTTGCAGTTTCTGAAATAGTTGTTCTCAACGAAGCATGAAGCTCCCATTGTTACACCTACACCGTACTTTGCATTGCCGTCAAAATAGTTGTTATAGCAATGTACAGAGCAGGTCCTTATTCTGGGGTGGCGTGAGTCTGAGTGATCATACCAGTTGTGGTGGTATGTGATATAATTATCCGTCGACTCAGACTTCATACCCTGCAAGTTGCACTTGCCGTTGTCCCAGAAGTGGTTATAGGAATGAGTTATATATGTAGATGTCTTGGTATCAAGTGCTCCGTCGCCCTTTACCTGATCTGCGTCAGAGCCTGCATCGCCATAGAAGAAATCGCAATTATGCACCCATACGTGGTTATTATTCTGCTGTAATCCGCAGTTGTCGCCCTCATTGCTGTTGCAGTTCATAAAGCCGAGGTTTCTCACCTCAACGTTTGAGCAGTTTTTCATCACGAGACCGAAGCCGTTAAGAGTTGCGTCGTTTCCTATTCCCTCAACGGTACAGCCTGCTGTGACCGTATCAAGCATGAGGTCGCCTTTAGTGAGAATCGAGGGATCTGTTATATTACCGATGAAACGTATATTCAGTGGTCTTGATTCTTTTCCTTTCTTATAGCCTGTAATGATGTTCTGAACGCCTGTAAGAGTCTCTGCTCCCTTACCTGTAGCATCAATACTTGCTGTAACACTGTCCTTGTTGGAGTCTGTAACATATACAACGATAGCATTGCTCTTGAGTGTGCCGTCTGCATTGTATGCACCGTTAGCACTGCCGCCTACGAAAGCAAAGCCGCTTCTGTCGTGTGCATATGCATTCACCTTAGTCTCGGCAGCCTTGGAACCGTCTTCCCTGCCACCTATAACAGGTACTATCTTAATAGTATGACTTCCTGCCTTGAGACCTACTGCATCGGCTCTCATGTAGCCGCTGTACTGCCTTATGAGCATACTGTCTATCTGAGTGCCGTCTACATAGACATTGTAGCCCGATGCGCCCGATACCGATGACCATGTGGCATAAACGCCCTCGCCGTAGCCTTTGCTGCTGAGCACCTTCACACTGCTCTCAGCCGCATACACGGTCATTACAGATGCATCTGCGCCAAAGTCAAATACATTGGCAGTTGTACCGACTGCTGCGGACACTGTCATAACAGCCGCAGCTGCTACAGATACCGCTCTCTTTCTAAGGTCAGCTTTTTTCATAGCAAATCCCTCCAGATTTTTAATATCCTCTGAACAGTATGCCTATCGCATACCTTTTTCTCACTGTCTATATTATATGCCTCCCATGTCACTATTTCAATGACATATAATACTTATTAGATGATATTTTGTGCTATAAGTATATATAGTCTCACACAATCCGTCAATTATTATCTCGAATAGTTATAATTTTGCTATTTATATCTTATATACAGTAATAAAAGTAGCATATCGCTTCACAAAAAGTTCATAATTTTTTTCTAAAAAAATGTGAGAGTTTATTTATCCTGTCCCGTCTAAGTAATAGAAAGCATGAAAATTTACAAAGGAGGTATTATTTATGCTATTCAAAAAAATATTATCCATCACACTTGCAGCTGCAATGTCAGCATCAATGATGTCTGCTGCACCCACGATCACAAACACATCAGTAGCTGTAGCCGCTGACTCAGCAGAACAAGCTGAAATGGCAAAGTGTATGCTCTGCCATAAGGAAGTCCCGAAAAGCGAAATACACGTTGCATCAAACGGCTGTTCCGCTTGTTACGACTGCTATCCCGCAGCTTCATGCTGCTTCCCCACACTATCCGCAAAAGTTCATGGTACGATCACTGCTATCGACAACGACTCAGTAACTTTCGACACAGCAGGAAAATTCTTCTTCAATGCTCCTCTTGAATTACAGCATCTCACCAACAAGCTCGGTCACGAGCCCAAAGTCGGCGAAGAGCTGTATTTAGAGTATAATTATCAGAATACACCTGATAATAAAAATAACCATTATATAGTATCTTTAAAAAGTATAAGCAACGAAAAACCTGATAAGAGTTTTTCAGACAGCTGTCAGATGTGCGGCAAGATCTTCGACATATATGATCTGGAAGAAACATCTTTTGATCATTATTTATATTACTGCCACGAATGTGCAGACGAAAGCTTCCCCGAAGAAGGCAAAGAAATATCCGTCAAGGACGAAGTGATCTGGGTAACAGGAAAATTCTTCTGCTTAAAGGACAACGGCATATTCAAGCTTGCAGACGGAGTATCATCAGATGCTTTCAAGGAAGGAAATGTAGTCGAGGCTACTTTTACTTATAAAAAGAACAAAACTCGTAAGATAACAAACATCAAAAAGGCAGCTGTTGTCGGTACTGCCGACACCGAAACAGGATATGAGATCAGAAAAAATGATATGAATTCTATATATGATACCATAGAGTACATTGATGACGATGTTATTATAGTAGATGACCTCGGACCTGTTTATTTAACAGGCGATTATACCGAGAAAGATCAGGAAATACTCTCATCTCTGAAAAAGGGCGATATCGCTGATATGCTGTTCAATTGCTTCTGGCATGAATCCAACATATTCCTGACAGGTATCGTTAAGGCCGATTACGCTGTAAAACGTCCTGTTTTCACTACAGCTCCCGATCCTTCGGTAACAACAACTACTACGACAGTTGTTACTTCACATACTGAGGATTATAATACAGTAATCACAGGCAACTTTGACCGCATTGAAGGAAAAAAGCTTTACATGAACAACGGTGAAGACGTATACACTCTCGAAAAGGAAAGCGACGTTTCATGGTTTGCAAATGTTCAGAAAGGCGATATGGTCACAATAAGTGTAGTTTCTACTTATATGACTTTCAACTATATCAGGTCTGTCAGAGCCCTTGTTGATCATTCCTTATACTCAGGAACTCACACTGTAAACCCTAATGCAAACGTAACTACCACAACGACCGCATACTGGAAAAAATATGGACTTTCTGTAGGTTCATATCCGACAAAAGTTGAATACAATATCGGTGAAGAGCTTGATCTCTCAGGCGGCATGGCTTATGGTACAGTATATGATTCACACGGAATGCACGGAGATACTTTCCAACAGCCATTTGACTCCAAGTATTTCAAAATAGATGATTCTGAATTCGACAACACAAAGCCCGGTATCTATACTATTTATATTACATACGGCGAAGGCGAAGGAATGGCTAAGGACTATTATCAGGTAAAAGTCAATGCTTCATCTTCTCAGCCTGTAACAACTACTATGATCACAACTACGTTAACTGCTCCGGTAACAAGTGTAAAAGAATATGACCGCACATCGTTCAGAGGTACTTTCGACAGCTATGCTGATTGTGGCAGCTATAAGGAGCTTTATCTCAGCGGCGGTATAAAATACACTTTAAGCTCTCTCCGCCTCGAAGACGGTCTTTCGGAAGAAAAAGTCACTGAAATACTAAAGAGCCTCAATAAGGGCGATAATATAATAGTAACTGCTAATCAAAGCTATATGGCTGTAAACTATCTCTATGATATTTTCAGCATTGATCTATATTCTGTTACAACTCACTATAACCCGAGCCCTACCACAACAGCTGCTGTATCTTACCCTTACGGCGGTACAAATAACGAAGTTCCCGACCATTCAACAACATATACAGAACCTGAAGTATGGATGTACGGTACAGGCGTTGACCATTTCAAGAGCATAAAGACTATCCCTACAAAGACTATCTACGACGAGGGCGAGTCACTTGACTTCAGCGGTCTTGTTATCAACGCTTACCACAGCGTAAACAGACATTCAAACAAGGGCAATTTCGATACACTTATTACTGACTACGTATGGAGTGTTACAAACATTTATCCTCAGTACATCAAGATAGAGTCACTTGACGGCAAGACTTCTGTTTCAGCCGATGAGTTCAGCAAACTCAAGGGCGGTGCTTATATCGTAAAGATAGGTACAGAGGGCTTCTTCAAGTGCCAGGTAAATGGCGAATCTTACGACAAAACTGTTTACGATACACAGGCTGTTGATTTTTCTGTAATGGTCTATATAAATTCAGCTAAAAAGCCTGCAAAGCAGGTAAAGATAAGCAACGCTGAGGTAACAAACTTCACTATCGGTTCAGAAAACGGATTTATTATAAGCAAGATCGGTTCTTACACTATTAACAACAGAGAAAGTATGCTCGGAAACAGCAGTGCTGACACAGATCTCCGCAAGGGCGATATAGTTTCAGGCGATATCTATGTTGATCCTGATACAAATACTATCATTCGCGGCGAACTTGAAGTAAGCAAATATACCGGTGATATCGGTGATGCCAATGTGGACAGCTCACTTGATATGGGCGACGTTGTTCTTATAATGCAGTCTCTTGCAAATCCTAACAAGTACGGCGTAAACGGTACTGATGAAAACCATATCACAAAGAGAGGATCTGCTCTCGGCGATATTAACGGCGGCGGTCTCTCAACTCAGGACGCACTTGCAATACAGCGCATACTCCTCGGTCTTGACCCAAAGCCAACATCAGGTAATAACGACAGCACAAATAATACTGAGCAGACTGTAGTTACATCAGTCACTACTGCTGCTGTCAAAGAGACTTCAACAACTACAACAACTGTACCAAATATGCACCCGACATATGAGTTCAAGGAAGTCAAATCCTATCCGACAAAGACAGTTTACAAGCAGGGGGAAGATCTTGATTTCGATGGTCTTGAATATATCGCAACATTAAAGTACGGTACAAACGAAGAAACATTTAAAGGATTATTTTATTCAAGTGAGTCGGGAAAACCTATATATACAGTAACTGACAGCAACGGAAAAGTGTATAGTGCAGATGATTTCAAGACACTTCCAGCAGGTGAATATACATTTAATTACAAAGGATGCACAGGTCATTATTATGCATATACTTTATGCAATAACGTAAGTATCTCCTTTAAGGTAACTATCGAAAGCGCAGTATAAGCTGATGACATAATAATTTACACAAGATCTGGGATAAAACAGAAAACATGATATAGTTAAAAGGCTCTCCGTATGGAGAGCCTTGTTTATGTCCTCAGGGCGCAAAAAAGCTCCGCATAAAGCGGAGCTTTTCAATTCTTAGAAAAGATCAAAATTGCCGAATATGTTATCGTCGATAACGTAATATACCTTGTTGATCTCAGGTCTTACGTATACAACAACGCTCTTAGCAGACTTTACTCCGGCAACAGCCTTTGCTTTATCAATGAGGTCTGTACCTGCAACTTCAGCACCATTGTACTGAATGAATACCTTTCTCTCCTCAGCTGTTTCCTTCTTTGCAGCAGGCTTCTTAGCAGCTGGAGCCTTCTTCTCAGCAGGCTTCTTAGCAGCAGCTTTCTTCTCAGCAGGCTTCTTAGCAGCTGGAGCCTTCTTCTCAGCAGGCTTCTTAGCAGCAGCCTTTTTCTCAGCTGGCTTCTTGGCAGCAACAGCCTTCTTCTCCTCTACAGGAGCAGCTGTCTCAACTACTTTTGTTTCTGCAGTCTTCTTCTCCGGCATGATAATATCCTCCTTAGAATTACTTGTTTACAGCGTTCTTGAATGCCTGACCAGCCTTGAAAGCAGGAGCCTTTGAAGCTGGAGCTGTCATCATCTTCTTTGTCTGAGGATTGATTACCTGCTTCTCCTTACGGTCACGTACTTCAAATGTTCCAAAGCCTACGATTGAAACCTTCTCTCCGCTTGCGAGAGCATCTGTAATTGTTGAGATGATAGCGTTTACAGCAGTCTCTGCATTCTTCTTTGTGAAGTCTGCCTTGTCGGCAACTGCACTGATTAATTCGGTCTTTGTCATAATTTTATCCTCCATAAATAAGATTTTACAATTGAATTATATACCCTTTGTGATTATTTGTCAAGTAATTCATAAAAAAATGACAAATCTACCTATATTTGGCTGTATACCGCCCCATTTTTATTCAATTCCGCCATAGAATTTGCCTATTTTCCGTTAAGAACTGCCTTGTTAAGCATTTATCATTTTACTTTTTGTATATTATATCTAAAATATTCCGAAATATACACTGAAATCAGCCCTTTGAAGGTAAAAAAATCAACGTTTTCAGCACTGACTTTCTAAACTTTTTGTGAACTCGCGCTAAAATACACGGTTTTCAACATATTTATAAGAATAAATTGAAGAAGCACCCCCGAAAAGAGCATAAAAATGCCATAGTATCTCTGCGGCTCAGAAATACTATGGCTTGTTATTTTAGTCTGCTGTAAGTTTTCCGTTTGCGTCGATATCGATGTCGATAACATCGCCTGCGGAAAGATTGCCGCCTATGATACGCTTTGCTGCAAGAGTCTCAACGTTGCGCTGGATAAATCTTCTCAGCGGTCTTGCACCGAAATTCGGGTCGTAACCACATTCAACGATGTAATTCTTAGCCGCATCGCTTACATTTATACGTATGTGCTTGTCGTCAAGACGCTTCTGAAGGTCTGCAAGCATAAGGTCAACTATCTTGATAATCTCTGTCTTAGCCAGCGGCTTGTAGAAGATTATCTCATCAAGACGGTTAAGGAACTCAGGTCTGAACTGTGTTTTCAGCAGTCCCTCCACCTGTGAACGAGCTTCGTCAGTTATCTCGCCGTTTTCGTCTATGCCCTCAAGGATATACGGTGAACCGAGGTTTGAAGTAAGTATGATTATGGTATTCTTGAAGTCAACTGTCCTGCCCTGTGAATCGGTGATACGTCCGTCATCAAGGACTTGCAGAAGAATATTGAATACATCAGGATGAGCCTTTTCTATCTCATCAAATAGTACAACGGAATATGGCTTTCTGCGGACTGCTTCCGTAAGCTGACCGCCCTCATCATAACCGACATAGCCTGGAGGCGCACCAATGAGTCTGCTTACGCTGAATTTCTCCATATATTCGCTCATGTCGATACGGATAATATTTCTCTCGTCGTCGAAGAGTATCTCGGAAAGTGCCTTTGCAAGCTCTGTCTTACCGACACCTGTAGGTCCGAGAAAGAGGAACGAGCCGATAGGTCTGTCGGGTGCCTGTATACCTGCACGAGAACGCAGGATAGCTTCACTTACCTTTGTAACTGCCTCGTCCTGTCCGATGACTCTCTTGTGGAGAAGTCCTTCAAGTCCAAGTATCTTTTCCTTTTCGCCCTCCATGAGCTTTGATACGGGGATACCTGTCCAGCGACATACGATCTTTGCTATCTCGTCCTCAGTTACCTTGTCACGGAGCAGTCTGCCGTTCTCGACATCATGTTCAGCCTGCTTTTCAAGCTCTTCAAGCTGTTTCTGGAGCTGCGGCAGCTTGCCGTATTTAAGCTCGGCAGCCTTGTTGAGGTCATATTCACGCTCTGCCTTGTCTATCTCACCGCCTGTCTTTTCGATCTCCTCACGGAGCTTCTGAACTGCGGAGATATCGTTCTTTTCGTTCTCCCACTTTGCTTTCATGCTGTTGAACTTCTCACGAAGCTCTGCAAGCTCTTTCTGTATCTCTTCAAGGTGTTCCTGAGAGATATTGTCACTTTCCTTTTTCAGTGCAGCTTCTTCAATTTCAAGCTGAACTATCTTACGTGAGATCACATCGAGCTCGGTTGGCATTGAGTCCATTTCCGTACGGATAGTTGCGCAGGCTTCGTCTATAAGGTCGATAGCCTTATCAGGCAGGAAACGGTCTGTAATATAACGATTTGAAAGCATAGCAGCAGATATAAGTGCATTATCGCTTATCTTAACGCCGTGGAATACCTCGTAACGCTCTTTGAGTCCACGAAGTATGGAGATAGTATCCTCAACGCTTGGCTCGTCCACCATAACAGGCTGGAAACGACGCTCCAGTGCAGGATCTTTCTCGATGTACTGGCGATATTCATTAAGTGTAGTAGCACCGATACAGTGGAGCTCACCTCTTGCAAGCATAGGCTTCAAAAGATTGCCTGCGTCCATAGCACCGTCTGTCTTACCTGCGCCGACGATAGTGTGAAGCTCATCAATAAAGAGCAGTATCTGTCCGTTGCTGTTCTTTATCTCGTTGAGGACAGCTTTCAGACGCTCTTCAAATTCGCCGCGGTACTTCGCTCCTGCGACGAGAGCTCCCATGTCAAGTGAGAACACCTTGCGGTCTTTAAGGCTGTCGGGCACATCGCCTGCCACGATACGCAGGGCAAGTCCCTCAGCAATGGCAGTTTTTCCGACACCAGGCTCACCAATGAGCACAGGGTTGTTTTTCGTCTTTCTTGAGAGTATGCGGATAACGTTTCGTATCTCGCTGTCACGTCCGATAACGGGGTCGAGCTTGTTTCTCCTCGCAAGTCCAACGAGCTCCTGACCGTATTTCGTAAGGACATCGTAGGTATCCTCAGGATTTTCACTGGTAACTCTCGTATTTCCTCTGACAGACATAAGTGCGCTGAGGAAGCTGTCACGGGTAATATTAAAGGTGCTGAGCAGCTGAGATACCTCTCTGTCCTTGCTGTCTATAAGTGCAAGCATGAGATGCTCAACAGACACAAATTCGTCCTTCATATTTGAAGCAATACCCTCAGCCGATGTGAGAACTCTGTCACACTCAGCCGAGATACCGATATTGCTGCTTCTGCCGCTTCCTGTTACCTTAGGAAGTGAATTTATCTTCTTTTCTACCTCAGAATCAAAGATATCCTCGTCAATATTCATCTTTTTGAGAAGCTGCGGTATGAGTCCGTTTTCCTGACGGACAAGTCCTGCAAGAAGATGAATTGGTTCGATAACCGAGTTTGAGAGCATTACAGCAATGCTCTGTGCCTTTCTCACAGCATCTATGGATTTCTGAGTCAATTTCTCTGCATTCATATTTATTCCTCCATTCACATTTTCTTTCTTATCAACAAATCATTTTCTTTACTAAATAATATACCTGCCCAGCAGTGCCCGATAATTCTTTTCAAGTATATGCGCACTTTCGCCGAATTCCGACGGAGATGCAAAATAGACTTTCACTGCATGGTCGAGATCCTTGATGTACTCGCCTATTGCCTCGCCCACCTGCTCTCCCGACAGCGTTCCTGTATTTATAAGCCGCCTTGAAAAGCTTCCGTCACCTATCTCGCAGCTGTACTTATTTATACCGAGCTGCTGCAAATATGAGTTTTCAAGCTTTGCACGGTACGCAAAAAAGCTGTGGAACATATCTATAAGCGCAGCACTCTGCGTCCTTATATTTACTCTCAGTGTACCGATGTACTCCTTTGGCGAACGTTCAAGCTCGACCTTATAGTTTATAGTTGGTCTGTACTTGTACTCCAAAGCCGTACGCACTGTCATAAGTGAAGGTGAACGCTGCTCCTGTATGCGGAAGTTGCTGCTCACAAGCTCTGCCACCTGTTCAAATATCTCCCTCATACGCATCTCGGGGGTAACACAGGACAAATGCTCGGCAAGTATCTGATTTATAAGATTTGAGCGGCTCGTTCCCAGTCGGTAAGCCTGTTCGTCCACGGCTTTTATAACATCGTCCATAAGAACGAGGCTGTATACACTTTTTTTCACGGGTACATCACTTCCCTTCTTCATTACATATATATTATCACGGATTATTGAATTTGTCAAGCAGATTATATAATCTTTCACGCAAGTTTCACAATGTAAAAAAAATCCGCTCAGAGGGAGCGGATATTCGACCCAAACGATTTCTCGTTTAGCACTGTGGGTCGAGCCATAGACGATAAGTTAAAACAAATTATTGAGAATAGAAAACATGAAAAAATTACAAATGAAAGGGGTTAGTTTTATTACTTGACAAAACTATTTCTATGGCGTGCAAGTGAACTAATACTCAATATCAAGCACATGAGAGGGGAGGGTACTTGATGTTGAATACCAATAATCTTCATTTGCTGTATTTATTATATTGCATTGTCACGTACTTTACAATATACATTTGTCTACAAAAATATAATAATGTGTACTTTTACTCATTTTTTCATATTTTTTCAAGTTAATTTTATGTAAATAAGTATATATTTATTACATATTTACAGTTGATTTATAATAATTCTTTATTTTTCGTAAATACATTAAGTGTATCATCTACGGTGTACACATCTGTACTTTCACCATTTATCAAAACGTAGAATGTACTGCCTATTGTTATTTCAGGAGCAAGCATTATAAGATTTTTAAACTCTGTAGGCGGAACAAATGTAGCCATCTGTACATCATTGAGAACCATTTCGACAGTGCTGCCGCCTTCAACAGGATCAACAAGATCCATGACAATATATGGTTTCTCCGAATATGAGGGAACAGCCATAACATTTCCTGACGCAAATAAATATCCGCCCGTATAATTGAATGGTCCAACTGAGTATATATAACGTTTTTCTTCTTTATATCCGCCTGATATCATTGTACAACCGCCGTTTATATTCACAGTACCCTTTGATTTGATACCATTTGTACCTGCTTTTATGTTAACTCTACCGCCGTTAACAGTTATGTCATCATGTACGTTGATTCCTGACTTGGCAGACATGATATTATATGTGCCGTTGTCAATTATAACATCGTCATCGCAGGATATGCCATGAGAATTATTTGAAGTTATATAAAGCTCGCCGTTACCTTTAAGTCTTAAAGTATCATTCGAGAAGATAGCTCCGTCGTATATCTTGTTATCGCCGCCGGAAGTAAGGAAATTCGCTGTACCGTCCTTCACCTTGATAGTACACTTTTTAGCCTCATCAATAAGTATAGCAGGTCCGTTTGAGTTTGCTATATCAACGCCGTTGAGCACTATTGTCACCTTATCTGTGGGAGACTCTGTATCAACACAGATATATCCGTTGGACAAGCTTCCTGTAAAGATATAATCGCCCTCAGATGTAATAGTTACTGCCGAGCCGTTAACCTTAACATTGCTGCCCTTTACATTTACCTCACTGCCGAGAGTTACCTCAGCAGTATATTTCATATTATCTTCAATGGTTGTTGGTTCAGAGGAATTATTAGTCGGTGCAGTTGGTGGCTGTGTAGCAGGCTGGGTACTCTGGGTTTGCTCATTTCCGTTGTTTTCACCGCTGCCCTGACCGCTGCCGCCTCCATTATTTCCGCCATTATAGCCGCTGAAACCGCCGCCGTAATAGTTGTTCTGGAAGCCGCCCCACGCATTATTGCCATTGGACTGTCCCCCGTTGTATGAACCGCCGTTATTTGGATTACTGTTACCCCAGAAGTTATTGTTATTCTGCGAATAATTATTTCCGCTCATTGGCGGTGCCGAATTACCGCCCTGAGGAGCATTGCCGTTGGGCATACCTCCCCCGTTATTGCCGTTCTGCGGCATATTCTGACCACCGTTACTCTGTTGCTGCTGTTTATTCTGCTGACTGTCGCCCCAGTCAAGCTTCTTTTGTGAGTTCTTGGTGGTAGTTTCAGTATATACAGTCGGTCTCTGATCTTTGTCCGACTCAGGTACTTCATCTTTTCCGCAGGATATAGTTGTTATCAGTGTTAAAAGTGCAGCAGCCGCTGCAATAAACCTTCTATATTTCATAGCTGTATCTCCTTTTCCAAATATGCAAAATTTGTCAGACCTATAATTAGAGCCTGACAAATTCGCTGGAGAGGGTTTTTAAATTTTTATATATCAGCCTTCGTAGATCTTGTCATCATACTTGAAGAATACGAGGTTGATTGTCATATTTCCGTTAAGAGCACGGAGCTCATCAACGAACTTTTTCTGGTCGATGTTATCAAGAACATCAACGCTGTAGATAAGCTCAAAGAGTGTACCGAAGTTTGTTGTCTTAACTCTTCTGAGCTTGTGGTATGTAGTGTATCTGCCGAGTACAGGCTCAAATACGCCCTGATAATCAAGGTTCTCGGGAATAGCGATCTTGAGAGTCATATGTCTCTTCTTGCAGCCGCCGAAGTCTGTCTCGCTGAGGATAAACATTACAATACCGAGGATAATGAAGAATACAATAGCAAAGCCGATGTATCCTATTCCGCAGGCTGTACCTGCTGCCATTGCGAAGAAGATGTACGCAATATCTTTCGGGTCACCCGCAACGCTTCTGAATCGTACAAGTGTGAATGCACCTGCAAGACTGAGTGCGCCTGCTGTTGTATTGATAAGTAAAAGGATAAGTGAAACGATAGTCGGAAGCATTATCATGGTCAGAACGTAGCTCTGAGAATAACCCTCTTTTCTATGAGTCAGAATGTAGATAAGGCTTATGAGGAAGCCTATTACTAACGCTGCGCCAACACAGAGGAAAAACTCCCCTGCCTTTATAGGACTAAGCACTACATCATTGCCGCCTAAAAACGAATCACTCGACTCATAGTACTTTGAAAGTACATTTCCGAAAAAACCGTGTTCAAACATAAATTATACGCTCCTGTTCATAATGACATTATTTTTGACCATTGAGATGCCTGAAATATAAATCCTTCTTCCTGTCGTCTGCTGAGCACCCTCGATCTGAGTCTTAACAAAATTCTGGTATGCTCTGCCGTACTTTGAGAAGCTGGTCTTGAATATGCCCAGTTCAGACATCTTGCCTACCAGCCAGTCAGGAATAGCGTTTGAGACCTTGACTTCCATAAGTCTCTGGTCTGCGCCGATTATATAATTGCCGTAGCTCTCATAGTTCAATCCAAGATCATAGCGACGCTCAGTTATCTTTCTGTCAAATGTAAGACGGAAATCGTGATCGTACTTTCCGAAGAAAGCCTCGCGCTGATAACTGATGTACTGCTTTGGTGCGATGGGGTAATTGTCAAGGAACACATCAAGCTCTCTGAAAACCTGCTCTGTTATGTACTTATCGAATGCAGGCTTTGTTCTGTCAGCAAAATAAGCATCTGAATCTGCAAGAGTCATTGATACTCTTCTCTTTGTAACAATACCGCCGATCTTTTTCTTTATTTCAAGGAAAACCTTGTCATCGGGCTTTGCAGGTGAATAGTAGCTGCGAAGTCTGATCTTTTCCTTGTAATAAGGCTTTGAGAGGGACTCTCTTATAAGATAATCGTCCGGAGTATCATAGTAGATATTGTAGATACCGTACTCCTTACCGCCTATACAGTAATCATCAGGATTCATATACTCTGATATGACCTCCATCAGTCCGTGATACTGATCCATATTAAGGAGAAATTTAATTTCTTTTCGAGCAAATGTATTGATTGCCATAACTGCCTCCATAACGGATATCTCCGCATGGAGTCTCACACTCCTTTCGTATCATTTGATTACATTATAGTAGCCGTTCCTTAAAATAGTCTTAAGTTTACCACTAATTCACCAAATCTTCATTTCTATTCCACAAAAGGAGAATAAAAGCTGTTTTTCGCCTGTAATACGTCCTTTGCGATTATCATATAATGATTTTTTATTTTGGTTATAAGAATTGCCTTGCAGCTAAATAACAATATTTTGCTTATTTTTGTTGAAATATACTATTATTTTGCCATAGGCATATTGCATTTTTAAGTTAGATCACCCCTTTTGTATATAAAAACAGCAACAATTGAACAATAGTCCGCAATAATTGACAAAAATGCCGTTATTTCGTTGTTTAGCTGCGCATTACTGTTAATAATCTTTGTTAATTGTGAACTATTTTTTAACATCAAAGCTGCTTTCTGTACTTCGTAGGAGTCACTCCAACAGTTTTCTTAAACTGTCTCATAAAGTGCTCTTCATTGTCATAGCCGCACATTGCTGCCACCTGTGATACGGTACAGCCTGTCTCGCTGAGTATCTCCTTGGCTTTTTCTATCTTTCCGCTGATAACATCGGCTATGCAGGACACACCGAAGGTTTCGCGGTAAAGGTGCTGGAAATAGGATCTTGACATATTTACATACGCTGCCATTGTATCAACGTTCCATTTCATCTGAGGATTGCGGTATATCTTTTCTCTCAGCTCTACGAGCAGCCCGTAATGGGGTTCGGTATTCTGTACAGTCGTATCCCTGTTAACTCCCGCATCGCTTATTTTTACGAGAAGTATCCTCATAAGACTGTCAAGCATTTTCAGCCTTCTTGCACCGATAGAATAATACTCCTCGGAAATATTTCTCATAAGTCCGCATATGAACTCTGTATCCGCAAACCTTACCGGACGGTCGACTTCAAGTTCAAGAGAGTCCAGAAAATCTTTCTCGTCCCCTGCGTCAAAGCATATCCAGTCGCATACCAAAGCACATTCATCTGCCGAGCACTCCACCTCGCGTTTACCGCTGCACAGAAAAATCGTATTTGCAGGAAGGTGCATCTCCGCTCCGTCAATAACTACACGGCTCCTGCTCCTTGTAAGCATGAGCATATACTCACTGTCAGCCTGCTTTTTCATCACAGTTCCGCTTTTATATATGGAGTTCCAGCCTGTACAGCGTATATTCACATTATCACTTCCCGTCAGCGATGAACCGCCATTCAATATCCTTCCAGTAGTCGCCTGCGTAATCTATGCCCACACGGGGCGCAGTCCTTATCTTGGGTCTGTAACCGTCATCCTCAAACCATACCTCTTCATTGCCTTTGAGCAGCACACCGTTGAAGCTGCCGTCTATTTGCATTTTTTTGGTAAGCTTTGCAGGTCCGTCAAAACGCTCCCCTGCACGAAGAAGCACGCCCTGCGGCTGATCCTTTTCGCCTGTTATGACATTCATGAGCCAGTGCATACCATAGCAGAGATAAACATAAATGACACCGCTCTCACCATACAGAAGTTCGGTACGCTTTGTACGCCCCTTTGCCGCATGGCAGCCCTTGTCCTCCTCGCCGCGGTAGGCTTCTGTCTCAGCGATACGCTCGCAGAGCTCAGTGCCGTCCGCAAGCCTGTGAACCAGTATCTTTCCCACAAGGTCGGGTGCTACATCAAGTGCATCGCGGTGAAAGAACTCCGCATCAAGTCTCTTGTTCATACTCATACCCTCAGACTCTGTTCAAGCTCCGCGTCAGGCTTCACAAAAGCGGTCTTGTAGTTGGTGAATATTACCTTTCCAGGCTTTGCACCAGCAGGCTTCTTCACGAACTTAGCCAGACAGTAGTCAACTGGAACAAGTCCCGAATTTCTGCCGCTGCTGTTTACTGCCGCTATTATGGCAGCCTCCTCAATTGTCTTGTCAGGAGGAGTTGCTCCGTCAGTGAGTATAAGCACATGAGAGCCTGTAATGAGCTGCGTATGCAGCCATATATCGGACTTTTCCGCAAATTTCAGACTGAGCTGGTCATTCTGCTTGTTATTGCGTCCCACAAGTATGGTAAAGCCGTCACTGGACTTGTATTCTATAGGCGGCAGAGCCTTTGGCGGCTTGGCTTTTCCGCCTGCATAGCGGACATAGCCCTGCTCGCGCAGCTCCAGTCTCAGCTGTATGATATCATTTTCAGAGGTTGCTCTTGTAAGTGAATCAAATACGCTTTCAAGGTACTGAAGCTCTTCCTCGCCCTTCTGTATCTGCACTGCCAGCTTTTCCTCGGCAGTAACTGATTTCTTGTATTCGTTGTAGTAATGCTGAGCGTTCTGTGCAGGTGTTTTCCTCACATCAAGCTCTATGGTCATCTGCGGACAGCTCTCGTCATAGAAATTCTCCACAGTTGCACTGCTGTCGCCCTTCTGAATACGATACATATTAGCCGAGATAAGGTCTCCGCAGAGCTTTGCGTGTTCCTTGTCGGCGCAGGCATCGAGTTCCTCGCGCTGTGCGGCAATACGCCTTGAAGTACGATCGGTAAGGTTCATCAGCAGCTTGAAAAGGTCATTTGCCCGCTGCTTGGTACGGGCTGCCCTGTCACGCTCGGAGTAGAAATAGTCCAGCAGCTCTGAGGCTGTGGGTATCTCCTTGGTGTACATAAGTGTTCCGAACTGTGAAAGGCGGATAAATGAGAAATCTTTCAGCTGTCCTTCCTTGTCGCTTGCAACGGAGAAACAACACTCGCTGTTTTCAAGCTGTCCCTTTGTACGCTTTATGACGAAAAGAAGCCTGTCCAGCTGGTCGCCGTCTATTGTATCGCTTTCAAGATGCGCTCCCCTGCCTGCAAAGAATGCCCACTCACGGGCGAGTATAGGCGAAATGCCCTCGAATATTCGGATAAGAGCCTTTGAAAGCTCCTTAGGCTCGGTACTCCGCAGCCGCGATACTATCTCCTCAGGCTCGGCTGTCAGAAAATTCAGCCTGTCATCGCGCGGCGGCATGGTGTATTTCATTCCCGGAAGCACAAGTCTCTCACGTGACATATCCTCGTCAACTCGCTTGATACTGTCGATGACCTTGCCCTCATGGCTGATGATGACAAGGTTTGAACAGCGTCCCATGATCTCGCAGGCAAGCGTCACCGTGACTACATCGCCAAGCTCGTTGACGCACTCAAAGTCAAGAAAGAGTATTCTTTCCAGTCCGTCCTGCCTTATATCAATGAGCTTACCGCTTCCGAGACGCTTCCTGAGAAGCATACAGAACATAGGCGGAGTCTGAGGATTATCCACGCTGTTTTCGGTGATATGTACCCTCGCACTTCCTGCATTTGAGGAAATATACAGCTTTTTGCTGCCGCTTCGGGTGCGTATGGAAATGATGACCTCCTCACGGGAAGGCTGATGTATCTTTTCTACTCTTCCGCCGATAAGGGGCAGAAGTTCGTTTCTGACTGCATATAAGAAAGCTCCGTCAAGAGCCATAAGATCATTCCTTTGCTATTTTTTATGTGCAGTTCTACTGCTTTCAACTGACTCAGCTATGAGCGTTGATAGTGTTTATATTAATTCAGCAGCATTTATTGCGAGCCATGAGCAATCAGATATTGCGATAGACAAGCAACTCAAAATCTGCTTTTGTTGTTAATTGGTTTATTTGTAACAGTCTCTCCTGCTGTTCACGTCCTGTCCTGTAGTAATAGGGAGTCATGGAAAACAGTGCGTTTATATCCTCCTGACTGTCAAGGTGCATCTCATAAGTCACACGCTTTTTGCTCACAAGCTCGAATCCTTCAAGCTCATAGGGCTTGACTTCGTTCTTATAAGGAGTATCATATATAGCCTGTTTAAGCTCCCAGAGATGATCTTCCGAAGGTATAGCCATTATCATTATACTGCCTTTTCTGAGGACTCTCTGAAACTCCTCACCGCAGTAGGGAGCAAATAATGTTACCAGCATATCACATGAGCTGTCTGCGACAGGTATGTGGAAAACGCTTGCAACAGCCAGTTCTGCCGATTTGATGCGCTTTGAACAGTACTCGACCGCGGTTTTTGAGATGTCTATACCGCAAACTAACGGTTCAGTACCATTATCTTTCAGCTTATCAATTATTGCTGCTGTGTAATATCCCTCACCGCAGCCTGCATCAATTATGACCGAGCCGCTGAGGTTATAGGATACAGCATCACACAGCGCGTCACAAAGGGGCGAATAGTAGCCTTTATTCAGAAAATCTCTCCTTGCCTGCACCATGAGCTTATTATCACCGTGAACAGTCTTGCCCATATGCTTCGAGAGTAGGAGATTAACGTAGCCGCTCCTTGCCCTGTCAAAGCTGTGTCCTTTTTCGCACACGTAGGAATTTCCTGATAAATCGAGCCTTTTTCCACATACGGGGCATATGAATATACTCATATTCTCACCTCAGACGTACTCGCAGGGATCGACAGAAGCTGCTGCGATCTCAATATCGAGCTGTGGGAATTTTTCTTCCAATACGCGGCGAAGCTCCCATAAAACGATATTTTCCGTGTGGAAGTGACCGCAGTCAAGCAGTGCGATACCGCTGTTGTTGGCATCTATCCACACATCATGCTTCACATCGCCTGTTATAAGTGCATCGCAGCCCTTTTCCAAAGCTTCTCCCAGCATAGAGCCACCCGAACCTGAGCAGAATGCGATGCGCTTGATTTTTCTGCCGCTATTATTCACACGAACATACTCGCAACCGAAAACGCTTTTGCATACCTCGGCAAGCTGCTTTGCAGATACTTCCTCATCAAGAGTCACTATCCAGCCAAGACTGTTCTCGCCGCCAAGCTCCTCAAATGGCTCAGGGTCACCCACAGTTCCGAATTTTTCGCTGAGCTTGCTCAGTATTACTCCATTAGTGCCGCCCTTTGCTATGTCAAGATTGGTATGCATACAAATAGCACCGATACCGTCAGTTATGAGTCTGTAAACAGGATCGCTTTTCATAAGACGCTTTCTCGGTTCAAAAATAACAGGGTGATGAGAGATAATAAGGTCTGCATTCTTTTTGAAGGCTTCGTCCACAACATCATTTGTAATATCCAGTGCAAGGAGTATCCTTCTGCACTCTTCAAGGGGACATTCCACAAGATAGCCTGAATTGTCCCATTTTTCCTGAATTCCGAAAGGATAGAGGCTGTCGAGAAATCCTATGATATCACTTACATTTTCAGTTCCGATGCCGTTTTTAAGCTTTGCAGAAATAGCTTCATAGTGTATCGCTTCACCTGTTTTGCCTGCTTTTCTGAGACTTTCGGCAACTCTGAGGCAGCGTTCCGCTTCACGGTCAAGATATTTACGCGAAACAGGCTCTTCTTCGTTAATATGACCAATAAGGCTCTCAGTTTCAGTAAATTCAAAGAGAATATTCGGGTCATACTCTGCTTTCATTACGTTGTAGAGCTTATCGCCCTCTTCAACGATGATATCGTCCCAGATGACAAAACCGATCTCATAAAGCTTTTTGCGGAGTATTTCGGGCTTGGTCATTGGCTGAATTATCCAGCTTGTCTCTTCATTTGCTCTTCCCGACCTGGCGACGCGCTCCATTATATCAGCGATAGTCTCTCCGCCCATGCCTGCAATAATGATATCGGACACACCGTTAAGTTCAACATTGTCAAGTCCGTCGGAGAGTACCAACTCTACGCTGTCCTTTACTCCGTACTTTTCTACAGTATTACGCGCAGCTTCAAGAGGACCTTCCTTAACATCGGAAGCAATGACCTTGCTGCACTTTCCGCTCTTTACCAGTTCAGCCGCGAGGTATGCGTGGTCTGTACCGACATCTACGGCGATTCCATCGCCGCTGACAAGCTCTGCAATTTTCTTCAGTCTGTTATCAAGCATTTCTGCACCTCATAAACTCAAAAATAGCGCACTGCACGGCAGTACGCATAAACAAAACCAAGCACAGCCGTTTCCGACTGTGCTTTCGGTCTTATCAATTATGCTTCGTTCATCTTTGCAAAGCACTCGCTGCAATAGACAGCTCTTCCTTCCTTTGGCTCAAAAGGAACTTTTGCTTCGCCGCCGCATGAAGCGCAAGTTGCTGTGTACATAACGCGCTCAGCCTTGCCTGCGTTCTTTCTTGCATCACGACATGATTTGCATCTCTGTGGCTCATTTACGAAGCCTTTCTCTGCGTAAAATTCCTGTTCACCTGCGGAGAAAATAAACTCCTGACCGCACTCTTTGCAAACTAATGTCTTGTCTTCGTACATCTTAAATACCTCGCTTAATTATTTCTTCGACCACGGTTGGACTTCCACCCACATCTTTGTAAAACAACGCTCTCTGGCTTGAGCTACACGGTCATATTCAATTTATGTCGTGCATGACAGCACGTATCTTTTTTCTTGCACGCTGCATGGCATTGTCAACAGCTTTTTCGGTAATACCGAGCTTTTCAGCTGCACTCTTATAGCTTAATCCCTGTACGCACAGAGTAAGAACATTAAGCTCTGTCAATGACAGCACCGAGCAGATGTTTTTCCAGAGCTCAGAAAAAAATTCTTTATAAAAATAAATGCTTTCGGGAGTTTCATCAACAGACAGTACATCTGCTGCCTCATCGTCATCAATGCGCTCTGCAAAAGAAGTATTCTTAACAGATCTCTTTGAAAGAGTCCTCATACGATTAACGATGCATACCTCAGCAAATGTCGAAAACTTTACTCCCTTTTTAGGATCAAATGCGTCGATAGCTTTAAGGAGACTCAGCATACCTTCCTGATGCAAGTCATCACTGTCAGTTTCGGCAGTAGCATATATCTCCGATTTAATAAAAATAAGTCTGGAATAGCGTGATATAAGGACAGCTGCTGCTGTTTTATCGGTCTTTCCGAGAACGGCAAGTTCCTCATCAGGTTTGCTGTTCAGTTCGTTTAAATTGAAATCCAAATCAAGCAAGATATCCACCCAACAATCTGCATTTTCCATACAAGTGTATATTGCCGACTCCCTTCGGATCACTCCGAAGGGAGGTCGGTAATTCGTCATATTAGTTCTCAGTATCCTTAGCAGCTTCCTCTTCAGCAGCCTTTAAAAGCTCTGCCATATCGAAGTTGAAGCTTGCGCTCTTATTGCCCTGTGCAGGCTTGTTCTGCTGCTGATTCTGAGCAGGTGCCTGTGCAGGCTTATTATTGTTGTTGTTGTTGAAGTTATTATTGTTATTATTCTTGTTATTGTTGTTATCCTTATTGAAGCCGCCTACATTAGCGAAAGGATCGCTCTTCTTATCGCCTGTCTTTGCAGAAGGAAGATCTGAAAGATCAGCTCTCGGAGCCTTTGAAGGTGAAAACTCAGCCTTAGGAGCTTCAGCCTTCTTTATAGTATTCTCATCAGCCTTTGCAGTATCAACAGTCTTGCGAGCTTCACCGATAAGGTTCTGAGCTTCGCCCATTCTGCTTGTGCACTGTCCTGTAAGGTTATTGAGTACAGACTTGATATCAGCAAACTTGCTGTTTACGCTCTCGATCTCTGTAAGGAGCATCTCGCGTACAGTCTTGGACATTGAATTTACCTTATCAGCGTGTGCATTAGCCTCATTGATTGTATTTCTTGCCTGATCATTAGCTTCCTTGATGCAGGTCTCAGCAGCAGCATTTGCAACTGCAACAGCCTTTTCAGCCTCGATATTTGCATCATCAAGTATCTGAGCAGCCTTGTCATTAGCTTCCTTAGTAACATTCTCAGCATCGATCTTAGCCTGATTCTGGATCTGGTTAACGTTCTTCTGAGCTTCTGCGAACATTGCCCCCATCATAGCGATAGGATTGCTTCCCTCTTCCTTGAGCTTTGTGATCTCATCATTGAGAGACTTGATCTCAGCGTCCTTCTTATCAAGTTCAGCAAGCTTTCCGTTTTTCTCTGAAAGCTCCTTGTTCTTAGCATTGATATCCTCAGAGAGCTTAGCGATCTCCTGCTTGAGCTTAGCTATCTCACCGTCAGCAGCAGCACCTGTTGCAACAGCTGCGCCTGTAGAAGCAGCCTTCTGCTCGGCAGCCTTGAGACGATTTCTGAGATCTTCTATTTCCTTCTTAGCAGCTTCAAGTGCAGCTGTTGTCTGTGCATTAGCCTGTGAAGCGTTTCCGCCTGCTGCAGCCTTCTGCTCAGCAGCCTTGAGCTGTCCCTTAAGTGTTTCTATTTCCTTCTTAGCAGCCTCGAGAGCAGCAACAGATGCCTGTCCGCCGCCGGCAGCCTTGAGTTCAGCTATAGTTTTCTGAAGCTCTTCGTTTTCTCTTTTAGCAGTTCTGAGAGCATTGTTGGAGGTATTGAGCTTCTCCTGAAGGTTCTCGACCTGAGATAAAGCCTTTTTCAGCTCGTCAGAATTGCTTGCAGGTCCATTCTCCTTTAAAGCTTTATTTTCTTCCTCAAGGGCAACTATCTTTGAATTGAGTTCGTCAAGATATGTAATAACGTCCTCTTTCACAAAGCCTTTTTGACCTATTTTGGTTTCTCTTAATACTGTTGGTGTTGGTTCGCTCATGGTACACTCCATTCCCCTCGTTAAGAACGAGGTTAAAAATTTAAGGAACAAAAACCCGCACTCTGACACAGTGAAGCTCTTCTCATTGGTGATATTGCATATAAATAAGCCTTCACAGTATAAGAATACAGGTTCTGCCGATTTATGCCTTATATAAATTATAACATATTGCCTATATTATTTCAACTATTGAAATGTAGAAATTTTGGATTGATTTTAGTGCACTTTACTATAAAAAGCACTCAAAATATACCATCTGTACATTTTACAGTCGCTCTTTTTAACTTTAAAGGTAATAAATATATATTTATTTACAATTAAAAAATATAAAATGATAAAGAAATACAATTTTGACATAAAATTAAGCTTCCGCCCTGAAAACGACATATCATTTCAGAGCAGAAGCCTATTATGCACTATGCTTTTACAGCAAATAATGACAGATAAGCGCAAGAATTGCTCCACTCAAAACATAGCTAAGCAAGAATATCAGTATCTTTTTCTTTTCAGCACCGCGCTTTTCAAGTTCTTTTGCCTTTTCAATATCGTCAAGCGACTCGCCTTTCATAAAAGCTATTACCTCGCGGTAAGTCTGAACATCGTTGTCCTTCTTTATTTGCTCCATTTTATGGAATGTCATAAATATGGCTGCCGTCAGTGCTCCTGCTAAGAAAAGTCCGATAAGCCGCCCAATCTCGCCTCCCCTGTCAACAAGCAGCGTCACACCGAACATCAACACGAGTAATTCGACAAGTGCCAGATATTCAAGTTTTTTCAGCTTTCTTCCGTCATTCTTTGTAATAGTCTCTTTCATAGTATCAACATCTCCTTTGATAAGCTCATCGAGCGAAACACCGAAGATATCTGCAAGGATTATGAGGCTGCGGACATCGGGATAGCATTTGCCAGTCTCCCAGTTGGATACAGTCTGACGGCTGACATACGCGCGTTCTGCCAGCATCTCCTGTGACCAGCCTTTTTCATTCCTCAGCTTTTTTATTCTCTCATGCAGTTCCATAACATTTCGCTCCTTCCACAAGGGTACTTCCCTTGTCCGAACTCATCATAGCACGATGCGTGATACATTTCAACCAAATCTGCTTTGCAGTAGCGTTTTTTCTCTGCAAAATCTGTTTGACATGGCTATATATCGAAATATTCACTATCTGTACTCAATAGCGTATATAACAAAAAAGCGGCCCATTCGGACCGCTTATATTTTTATTAGTTGCCAAGCATCTTGAAGATATCATCAAGATCGTAATCCTGACTTGATGAAGGCTGTGCAGGTCTCTGCTGCGGAGCACCATAGCCAAAGCCGTCAATAAGAGGATTGTCAATAGGAATGATCTCCTCCTCAGGAGCTTCCTCGATAGGAGCATCAGCAACAGGAGCTGAATCATCATCGAAGCCTGCTGCGATAACTGTAATAGTCATCTCATCCTGCATATCTTCCTTGAATGCTGTACCGAAGATGAACTCAACACCCTCAGCAGCTGTATCTGTGATCATCTTTGTAGCTGCATCAACATCAGATGAAAGGATATCTTCTGACATTGCGATATTGATAAGGAGTCTCTTAGCACCCGAGATAGATGTTTCAAGAAGCGGGCTGGAGATAACTGCGTTTGCTGCATCTCTTGCCTTGTCCTTGCCTGTACCGTGACCGATAGCCATGTGAGCATAGCCAGCGTCCTTCATGATAGTTGAAACGTCTGCAAAGTCGAGGTTGATGTATCCTTCCTCAACGATAAGATCAGAAATGCTCTTTACACCTGTCTTGAGAACGTCATCTGAAAGAGCGAAGCTCTGCATCATTGTAAGAGGCTTGTCAAGACCTACGAGAAGTCTCTCGTTAGGGATAACGATAAGAGAATCAACATACTTTCTAAGTTCTGCGATACCTCTTTCAGCCTGTGCCATTTTCTGCTCTCTCTCAAAGAGGAAAGGCTTTGTAACAACAGCAACAGTAAGGATATCCATTTCCTTAGCGATCTTAGCAACAACAGGAGCAGCACCTGTACCTGTTCCGCCGCCCATACCTGCTGTAATGAAGATCATATCAGCACCCTTGAGGTGTGTCTCGATCTCATCGCGGTTCTCCTCAGCACTGCGCTGACCGATCTCAGGCTTATTACCTGCGCCTCTGCCCTTTGTGAGCTTAGCACCGATCGGTATTCTTGTTGTAGCCTTTGACTTGTTGAGAGCCTTTGCGTCTGTATTGATAGCGATATATTCTATATTATTAACGCCCGAATCTACCATGCAGTTTACAGCGTTTCCGCCGCCGCCGCCTACACCTATGACCTTTATATTAACATCGGGTTCGAGTGTTTCCTCATAATTGAAATCTGACATTTGAACTCCTCCTACTATTTATTATCCTTATAAATCATCAAATTTATATATTAGCCTATAAATACACTTTATATTTTAGCATACTGAGTCTTTTTTTTCAAGAGTAAATAAAACATTTTTTAATTTCTGCGAATTTAACAATAACGAGCGGCATAATTTCAGCATTTTGTACATTTTTATTCCTTACCACTGCTGTGTTGCACCGTCATAATTGCCGTAATCTCCACTGTTATCACTGTATCCGCCACCATTATCGTAGCCGTTATCGTTCCGCCACTGACTTCCGTCATCATAGCCGCTGTTGTAGTCATAACCGTTATCCGTCCACTGGTTCTGTGCCTCTGTTTCGGGCTCGTGCTGAGTCGGCGCAGTTGTACTGTTGATGCGGTCAAAGTCGGCTTCCTGTTCGGGATTTCGCTCACCGCTTCCTATCTCGTCGATAGGGTTGCCATATTCATCTGTTTTAGGCTGTGTTGTCGGCTCGATGATACCAGGTGTCGAAGCAGGAGAATCGCTTGTTCTGAAGCTGCACTGGTTTGAGCCTATCATTGTAAGATAGCCTTTTTTACCCTTTACGGTATCGTCGTTCATTACATTCTTGGCAAGATTGAGCTTGTATTCAACATCGTTCCAGTTGCCCATTTTGAATATCATATCGTTCTTATACTGAACGATTATGGAATGTTCATCGCTCATATCAACTATGGATATATTGTCATCGCCCATTGATACCATTGTTTTTATAAGCTCGTGGAACGCCTCATTCTTATGCTCATTCTCCGAAACAACAGGCTTTCCCGGAGTCAGCTGTGACGGATCGAGTCCGCTTATCACAGGGAGTCCCTCCGTGATAAAATCGTTGCTGGCAAGTATCTTGCCTTTTTTGCTTACAATTAGCACTCCGCCTTCGTATTGCACATTGAATGCTGGTATACACCTTGTTACTGTTATTTCAAGTGATGATGGAAAGTCTCTTTTCACCTTTGCGGTCTCTACATAAAGAAGTTCATCAAGTATCCTCTGTTCACTCTTTTTCAGATCGAGTCTGAGAAGATTATCCCCCTCTTTTATACCCGATGCCACAACTATCTCCTCAGCGGAATACATATCGGATTCTCCCGAAACGCGTATCTCGCTGATGTTGAAAAGGAAAGTGTAGCTTATGGTTATTCCTGCGGTTATTGCCAGCAGAAGTCCCACAAGTCCGTAAACATTCATCATTCTTTTTCGCCGTCTGATACGTTTACGGCTGTTCTTTCTCTCGACACTTGTTTTCTCGACGTCTTTCATACTTTCTCCAGACTTTCCGCCTCAGACCCGACGCATATCTCCGCCGAGAAGTCTTACGGCTTCTTCAATTTTTTCATATCCTCTGTCAATATGACAGATCCGACTTATCTCGGAAGTCCCCATACCGCAAAGTGCAGCTATTATCATCGCTGCTCCTCCCCGAAGGTCGGTAGCCTGCACATTTGCACCGCGAAGCTTTTCAACTCCCTTTACAACTGCGACTTTGCCAAGCACCTGTATATCTGCTCCCATTTTTATAAGAGCATCTGTGTGACGATAGCGGCAGTCGAAGATATTCTCCTCGAAAATGCTCGTTCCGTCAGCAACAGCAAGCGCAGCCATGAGCACAGCCTGTGCATCTGTAGGAAATCCGGGATGAGGCATTGTCCTTATCCTTTCCTTTAAAGCACGCAGGCGCGAACCGCTGCGCAGGTATATTTTATTTTCTGATGTATATATGCTGCACCCCGTCTGCTCAAGCACCGAAAGGAACGGTTCTGTTTCAGGAACGCAGGCATTTGTAAGTATAAGCTCGCCATGTGTGGCTGCGACCATTGAAAGGTATGTCGCCGCAGCTATCCTGTCGGGCATTATTGTATATTCACAGCCGTGAAGCTGTTTTTTTCCTTTAATTATGATCCTGCTCTCGCCATCGCCCTTTATGTCGGCTCCGCAGTTTCTCAAAAATCCGCAGAGATCGCATATCTCAGGCTCACGGGCAGCATTGTTTATGACAGTCTCACCGTCGGCGGTAACTGCACAGAGGATAATATTCTCAGTTGCGCCCACCGAAGGAAAAGCAAGCGATATCTTTGCACCCTTTGCTCTGCCGCCAACAGCCTTGCAGATTATGCTGCCGCCGCTTTCGGTAATATCGACACCCATTTTTTTAAGTGCAGCAAGGTGCATATCAATAGGGCGCGGACCAAGCTCGCAGCCGCCGGGGACGCTTACAACACATTCCCCTGCTCTGCCAAGCATAGCACCCATGAATATTATTGAAGAGCGCATCTCGCGCATAAGCTCCTCGGATACATGAGTCTTATCTACTACCTGCGAATCGATCACCGCTGTTTTATCCGAGAATGTACACCGACATCCCACACAGTTCAGTATCCTTGAAGCTGCATAAACATCTGTAAGCTTAGGACAACTGTGCAGCGTACACTCGCCGCAGCAAAGCAGTGCAGCCGCCATTATGGGCAATGAACTGTTTTTGCTTCCCTGCAGTGCAAGCTCGCCGCGCAGGCTTTTGCCGCCCGTTATTATGAATTTCTGCATTAAACCACCTCACAGCATTTTCTGTATTGTATGCCTGTGAGGGATTTTTTGTTACAAATCAAAATCCAGCTTGCTGAATTTTGAGTTGAGCCGTTAGCAGTTAAGCCCATTGTAGGGGCGAGTTCCGCTCGCCCGACAATAAAGCGGCAAAGCCGCTTCCTAATTGCTAATTACAAAAGACTGAATGTAAGAATTTACTGAATGTATCCGACATTTCATCGGGTATGAAAGCGTACATCATGTGTCCTTTATCGGACAGATGTACATCTCCGCCGCATTTTTTTGCGTAGTCTATCCCGACCTGTCTCCACGACACATTTTTCGCCAGAGTTTTCATATCACTTATGTAAAAGCAGCACGGACATTTCAGAATACCTGTATTTTCGGCTTTCTGAGCATTTTCTGTCATGTGCATGGCTTCATCGGTAAATTCGGGATTAGCGATGTTCTTATAGAACATTTCCCTGTATATCTTCTTTTCCTCGTCGTTAAGCTCGCTGCCGCTGAGAAGTCCCGAAGCATTTTCAAGCTTGTTTTTAAACAGCTTTGTCAGAAGTCCGCCTTTAGCCACTTTTTGCAGCAGCTTCTGCTGCTTCTTTACCATGCCGCAGCGTTTTTCCTCGCTTACTTCCTTAGCCTGCAATACCGCCATAGTCGGTATGCCCATATCCATGCTCAGCACTGCTTTAACTTCATCGGGATAGGTATTTGCCCAGTATACAGCCTCAAATCCCGAATAGGAATGTGCTGCGAGAACATAAGGCGGCTCAATGCCTGCTTTGAGAAGTGCTTCTCTGTCCTCACTGACGAGGTTTTCGATAGTTCTCGGAGTTTTCGCACTGCCGCTGAAGCCGTAGCCTGCCTTTTCAATGACAGCTATGCGGTAATTCTTTGACATTCTGCGATATATAGGCTTATACTCAAGTACAGGACAGGTAACGCCATTGCCTGCCATAAAAACTATGGTAACATCGCCGCTTCCCTCGCTGTACACATTGAGCTTTACGCCGTTTACTTCAACTTTTTCACCTGTGTTCATTTTTTGCTCTTTTCAATAAGTTTATCTATTACTGCAAGTATTCTGTCATTTGTATCTGCAAGGTGGAGCTTTGCTGCACTTTCGGACATTGACTTTACCTTTGCGCTGTCGCCGTAGAGTTTTTCTATCTCGGCTATCATGCGCTCATTTGTAACGTCTTTCTGCTCAATGACTACTGCCGCACCTGCATTGCCGAGCACCATTGCATTGTGATACTGATGATTTCCTGCAACTATAGGTGAGGGAATAAGTATTGAAGCCTTTCCTGCCGCTTCAAGCTCAGCAAGTGTGGACGCACCCGAACGGCATATAACAAGGTCTGCCGCAGCAAGACATACGTCCATATCATTTATATACTCGGTGATGCGAAGTCTGTCATTTTTGAGAGGGATACCCGCGGCTTTCATAGCCTGTGGGAAAGTATCCTTTCCCATGCCTCCGTAGCCGTGGATATGGTTGATGTCAAGTCCCTTCCCAACGTGCCACTTGATGACCTCGGTCATAGTCTCATTTATACAGCCTGCACCGAGACTGCCGCCGAATGAAAGGATAGTGAAGCTGTCGTCCATGCCCAGCTTCTTACGTGCTTCCTCGCGGCTCATTGTATTTATATTGCTCCTTACGGGAAGTCCCGTAACGCTGTACTCAAATTTGCTCTTGTCCATGAACTTGAGTGCTTCCTTGACAGTGAGCATAACATAGTCCACTTCCTTTGAAAGAAGCTTGTTTGTTACGCCGGGGTAAGCATTCTGCTCATGGATAGCTGTAGGTATGCCCATTCTTGCAGCTTTCCTGATAACAGGACCTGCTGCATAACCGCCTGTACCTATGGCGATATCGGGCTTGAAGCCCTCTATTATCTGCTTTGCCCTCCTGCCCGAAGTGACAAGATAAGCTACAGCCTTTGCATTTCTTCCTATATTTTCGAGAGATATCTTTCTCTGAAATCCTGCGACCTTGATAGTCTCAAGTCTGTATCCTGCTTTCGGGACAAGCTTTGCTTCCATACCTTTCGGAGTTCCTGCAAACAGGAATTCCGTATCGGGATATTTCTTCTTTATTATATCAGCTATTGCAAGTCCCGGATTTATATGACCGCCTGTTCCGCCGCAGGCAATGAGTACTCTCATGTTCATGCTCCTTTTAGCTCAGCTTTTTCTTCTTTGACAGCTTTTTTCTTCTTTTTCGGTTTAGGCTTTTCATCGGGATAATACCTGTGCTGAGATATATTCAGCATTATTCCCATTTCCGCCAGCTGCATTATGAGGGCAGTACCGCCGTAGCTGAAGAACGGAAGGCTGATACCCGTATTAGGTATAAGATTGCTTACAACTGCTAAGTTAAGAACAGTCTGTATTCCTATCTGTGTGGTGATACCGACAGCTATGAGCATACCAAATCTGTCCTTGCAGCGTACTGCAATGGAAAAGCCTTCAATAATCAGAAGGAAAAATACTATTATAATCGCAAGTGCTCCTACGAAGCCAAGTTCTTCGCATACTATAGGGAAAACGAAGTCGTTTTTTGTCTCAGGGAGATAGAGGTACTTCTGACGTGAGTTTCCGAGACCAAGTCCGAAAAAACCGCCTGAACCTATAGCTATTATAGAGTTTGCATTCTGCCATGTGTCGCCGAGCTTATCGGCAAAGGGATCTCTCCAGGCTTTTATTCTGGTACTTACGTAACTGCCGGGTACTTGTGCCTGCCATGAGATATAAGCAATCGCAAGTCCGAGAGCAGCTGCTCCGAAAGCAAGAAAATGCTTTCTGTTTACACCGCCGCAAAGTATCATAGCTATAGCGATAGTGCTTATAAGAATGATACCTGAGATATGCTTTTCAGCGGCTATAAGAACTACATAAACTCCGAGAATAACAGCGTACTTTACTATACCTGTCTTGAGATCATTCATCTTATCACCGTCGCGCTCCATATTATAGGCAAAGAAGATGATAAGCGCAAGCTTCGCGACCTCGGACGGCTGCAAGTTGAGCGGACCGATGTCTATCCAACGTCTTGCACCCATTGAACCGCCTTCATCGTTACCGAAAATAAGCACGGCAACAAGAAGTATTATGCCCGCAAAATACAAAAGGCTTGCTATGTTGAATTTTTTCAGCACAGGGAGCTTTAAATTCTTTAAGTTATGATAATCCATCTTCATAAAGAAGATCATTGCGACAAAGCCAACTATGGCATTTTTTGCCTGTTTTTTTGCATAGTAAAGACCATCACCGCCGTGCTCGCTGTATGCCCACGCATAGCTTGCTGAGGACATCATTACGATACCGACAACAAGCAGTATCATAACGTATGCAAAGAACGAAAGGCTCAGGTCTCCTTTTCTTCCTCCCGAGAAAAAGTTCGGGATAGAAACGTGCTTTTTCTTTTCAGTTTTGCTTGCTGCCATTTTTCCTCCTTAAAGTGGTGACGATAGCTGACATTAGTTAAGTGCCAGCAGAGTAATTATGCCCAATACTCCGAAAATCATGCCGAAAAGCGAAAAAGATATCACTATCTTGTATTCACTGAATCCGCTCATTTCAAAGTGGTGGTGGATAGGAGTCATTTTGAATATACGTCTGCCCTCGCCGTATTTCTTCTTGGTGTATTTGAAGTAAGTCACCTGTATCATTACGGAAAGTGCTTCAAGGATATACACAAGAGCAACGAGGATAAGCAGCAGGTGCTTGTGGAGGATAAGTCCCACACCTGTTACGGCTGCACCGAGGAACATTGAGCCTGTATCGCCCATGAAGCATTTTGCAGGATTTAAGTTCCAGAGCAGAAATCCGAGACAGCCGCCTGCAAGTGCCATAGTGAAGCAGGTCATCTCATCCTTTTTGAGGATAGTGCAGCATACTGTGAATATGAGCATAGCTACAAATGTTACAGAACCGCAGAGTCCGTCAACACCGTCTGTGAGGTTTACCGCATTAGTGAGGTAGATTATCACAGCCAGCATAAGTATATAATAGAATATTTCCAGTGAAGGCGACTTCCAGAAACCGAGGTCTATACGTGTCTCGCCGTCACCGAAGAAGTGGATCACTGCAAGAAAACCTACAGAGAATAAAAGCTGTAAAGCTATTTTCTGCCACGGAGTAAGTCCGTCATTTTTCTTTCTGGCTACCTTTGTGTAGTCGTCGATAAAACCGATGATACCGAATGCTGCGGAGAAAAGTATACAGCCCAGCATAAGATAGAACGGATAAAAGCTCTTCTTATCGGTAGTATCTATGCCCACTTTCCACCTGTATATCCAATAGCCTGCAATAGCAGTTATGACAGTTGATATAATGAACATGAAACCGCCCATTGTGGGAGTTCCCTGCTTCTTCGCGTGCCACTTAGGTCCGTCAACAGTTTTTATGGGCTGACCGAATTTTATCTTATGCAGGAAAGGTACAAGGAATATACCCGAAACTCCTGCTATCACGAATGAAAGAAGTGCTGTGACAAGATTAATTATCCAGAAAGACATTTTAAAATAACAACTCCAGTTTTTTATTTATCGAGCAGTTTAAGACCTTCGGCAACCACTTCACGCTCGTCAAAGTGGATATGCTCCATGCCTGCAAGTATCTGATAATCCTCATGTCCCTTGCCGGCAAGTACTATTATATCACCTTTATCAGCAATTTTCAAGGCATGATATATAGCTTCTCGTCTGTCAGTAACTACATCATAATTCACAGGCATACCTTCGATACCTGTAAGTATATCCTTTATTATAGCCTCAGGCTCTTCATTTCGCGGATTATCCGATGTTATTATAAGCTTGTCGGCATATTTTGCAGCAGCCTTCGCCATTTTCGGACGCTTTGCCGCATCGCGGTTTCCGCCGCAGCCGAACAGGCATATAAGGTCGTTTTCAGTGTACTCCTTAACGCTTCTGAGTATATTCTCGATAGCGTCGGGAGTATGTGCGTAATCGCAGATAACTGTGAAGTCACGCCCTGTAGGTATTACCTCACATCGTCCCTTTACGCCGTTGTATTCCTCAACGGCAGGGATTATATTGTCAATGCCGAGACCAGCTTCAAGGCATACAGCTATAGCAGCTGTGATATTTGAAACATTGAAAAGTCCGGGCATTCTTGTCTTTATAAGATGCGACTTATCGCCGCGGCAGAACCAGAAGCTTGAACCTGTGGACTTTATCTTTATGCCGTCTGCATAGATGTCTGCATTTTCCTTTACGCTGAAGCTGAGCTTTCGGCAGTTTACTTCACCGAAAAGCCTCTTTCCGTAGTCATCATCTGCATTTATAACAGCTGTATCACAGATATCGAAGAGCATTTTCTTTGCCTGATAATAGTCCTCCATATCCTTGTGATAGTCAAGGTGATCCTGAGTAAGATTTGTGAACACCGCAGTTTCAAAGTGAGATGAACCTATCCTGTATTGACACAGACCGAATGAAGATACCTCCATTACAACATACTCACAGCCTGCATCAGCCATTTTGGCAAGCAGCTGCATGAAATCATATGCCATAGGTGTGGTATTGTCGGTATGAATGACTTCATCGCCTATCTCATTCTGTATTGTTCCCACAAGACCTGTCTTGTGTCCGTTTTTCATAAGGATATGCTTGATAACATTAGTTATGGTAGTCTTACCGTTAGTACCAGTAACGCCTATCATTTTCATTTTTCGCTCGGGGTGTCCGAACCATGCCGAACATATCTGACCGTAAAGCTTACGGGAATTTTCCGTGATTATCTGTCTGTCGCCAAGTCCCAGATCACGCTCGCACACAACAGCCGCTGCGCCCTTTTCCAGCATCTCCGCAGCTGCCGTATGACCGTCAAAACTTCCGCCCTTTACGCAGACAAAGAGGCTTCCCTCAGTTACCTTGCGCGTATCGTCGGTCACGGAACTTATTTCGGTATCGCCTATTGCAGTAACAGCGTTATTTTCAATAAGATCACATAATTTCATTTCGTCTGCCTCCTGTCTTTTTCTTTGGGCATCGTCAGTCGTTGAACGACTGTGCCTGGAATTCAAGTTCTATAGTAGTACCTTTAGCTACAACTGAATACGGATCTATGCTCTGACTCTTGACCGTTGCCCCCTCCTGCGTTGCAAGAGAGTTCTTCGCAACATAGTTAAGACCAAGTGCGCTTAATACCTCGTTTGCAAGCTCAGGACTATAATATGAAAGATCGGGCACCGTTACAGGTTCATAGGTATTTCCCTTTTCGGTATAAAGGTAGATACAGCCGTCCTTTGATATATATGTTCCTGTTATAGGAGACTGCTCAACTACTTCGATACCGTTGCCTATCTTTTCATATTTTACGCTGCCGCCGCCGAGTCCCTGGATAGTCTTTATTGCATCATCTATAGATGCGCCCTTGAGGAGCGGAACCTTTACATTAAGGTTTTTAAGCTCAGTCTCATCATACTCAGGGCTCTTGTCAAGATATCTGAGTACGTCTGTGAGGATATCCTGTGCGCACGGAACTGCACATTTGCTTCCGTAATACTGCTGATTGCTCTTATCAGGCATATCAGCAAGCACAAGGAGTATCAGTTCGGGATCATCGGAAGGAGTAAAGCATAAATACGAAGCACCGTATTCATTAAGATTTTCGTTTTCCTTGCCGTATTCCTGAGCAACATTCTGTTTTATGGCACTGAAACGCTGTGAAGTACCCGACTTGCCGCCAATTGCAAAGCCCATAATATCAACATTGCCTGCGGTATTGCCTATAACGACATTTCTCAGTGCATCTGCCATTGTTTTCGAGGACTCTTCCGATATTACCTGTCTTCTTACAGTTCTTTCGTTATTCAGAACTATGTTTCCGTCCTGATCGACTACCTTGTCAACTACATAAGGCTGAAGCAGATAGCCGCCGTTTACAACTGCACTGCAAGCGGTGATAAGCTCTATAGGTGTAACTGTTTCACACTGTCCGAATGATGCTTCGGCAAGGTCGATAGGGTTCATATCAGTCGGACCGTCACCCAGTTTTGGAAGATCACCGTTTGCCTCATAAGGAAGGTCAATGCCTGTTGGTTCTCTGAAACCGAAAGCATCGAAATAATACTGGAACTTTTCCATACCGAGAGCCTGACCCAAAGCCATAAAAGCAGGGTTGCAGGACTTTGTAAGTGCCTCCTGGAACGACACGGGTCCGTGTCCGCCTGTGTCTACACTATGACAGGCAATCGGAAGCTTACGGTCGCCGTCCTGAAAATACTCTACGCCGTTGCAAACATGAGACCATGTATCGACATCAACGGATTTTTCTTCAACTACAGAGGCAGCTGTTATTATCTTGAATACCGAACCCGGCTCGTAACGCTCACTGATACACTTGTTGTTCCACTGACGCTCACGGGCTTCGGGAGTACATTCTTCAATATCCTTTTCTGTAGGATTTTCTATCTCTTTATCATAGAATACTCTTTTGAGCAGCATATCGCTTGAAAGCTCGATAGGATCATTCAGGTCAAAGCTTGGATATGTAGCCATACCCAGTATAGCACCCGTTTTAGGGTTCATCATTATAGCACATGATCTGTTCTTTACATCGTGCTCCTCAGACATCTCTTTAAGATGCTTTTCAAGGATATACTGTATCTCTCTGTCTATAGTAAGGTATACATCATCGCCGTCCTTCGGCTCAAAGGTCTTGGAGTATCTGTAAGGAAGCTCCTTACCGTTAGAGTCCTTGGCAGAAACAGTTCTTCCGTCAACACCTGACAGATACTTATTATAAGATGATTCTATACCGTATGCTATGTCTCCTCTGGTAAAGCCTATTACAGAAGCAGCAAGATCATTCTGAGGATAGTAACGCTTTGTATCCTCGACGCTTCCTATAGAAACAAAGCCCATATCATAGAAATAATCCAGTATCTCGTCAGCAACAGCCTTTTCTGTCTGGACCTTGAGCTCAGAGTATCTGCCCTCTGCGTCCATAGCTTTTTTGACCTTCTCAGCTGTTACATTCAGTTTAAGCGCAATAAATGCAGCTGCTTTGTTCTTGAACTCCTCAGCTGACTCGGGAAGTACATTTATCTCCTGACCCTTCTCGTCATATTCGGGAGTATATGTACCGTTCGCTTTATCTTCATTTCTCTTGTTGATGCGCTTCTGAAGGCTTTCAAGGTCATCTTTAAAGGCAGCAGGATCAATGAAGATCTTGTATACAGTCGCACTCTTTGCGAGAGTTATGCCCTTTGAATCATATATAGTACCTCTGTGTGCAGAGATGCTTATCGAACCGAAATGCTGGTCATTTGCCATATCCTGATACTTCTTGTTGTTAAGAACGGATATTTTGAAGAAGTTGGCTGCAACAGCTCCGAAAAGCAGACTGAAAGCAGCTGTCATAACTATTTTCGACCTGAACCGCATCGAGTTCGACGGATTTGTATTTATCACAGCAGAATTCTTCCTTTCCGCGAAAAATCGACTATAAATAAATAAGGCAGGGTTTTTGTGTGCCCCGCCCGTGAACATCTTTATTTCTTTTTTGGGATGTCCTTTTGTTCTGATACGACGAAGGATTTATCGCTATTCAAGCGTGGGACTGCCGCTCCCGGGCTCTCTTTCTCTCTAAGAGCCCGAGAACTGCAATTCCGATATTCCGATCACCCGCTGTATCTCCGTGTTCTACATATAACTTCGGCTTTTTATATTTTTATCGCCGATAGTGCTCATTAATTATACAGGCAGTCCTTGTGTTATATTTATATTGGACTTACCCTCTGAAATATTCCACGCATTTATCGAAAAAGGATTTTATTTTCGCTATCACACCTTTTTCCTGCTCCGGAATAGTCACGACATCACCTGTCTGTATCTTGATATACTTTATCTGAGTAGAATCTATCTTCTGCATCTTCAGAACGTTTTCCGCATATTCTTCTATATTCTTAGCGGACATCTTACTATCAAGTTCAGACTGGAGTCTTACATTTTCGGCTTCGGCTTCATCGAGCTTCTCGTTCATAGCAGATACCTTGTTGTACATGGTGTTCCGCTTGTCAAGCGAATAGATGACCGAGCCAAGCAGTGCGGCAGCCAGCAGCGATACGAATATTATCATAAGAACCGAACCGCTTTGAGCTTCGTTCTTTCTGATCTGTATCTCAGGCTTCTGCTCAGTATCCATCTTTACTGCGTCGTCCATATCGGTTGTCTCGTCCGAGTCGGCATCGTCGTAGCTTTCGTCGTTATAATAGCGTACAGTGTTTTCAGCCATTGCTTTCCGCACTCCTTTCTATTATTCTGAGCTTTGCGCTTCTGCTTCTGTTGTTTCTTTCGAGTTCCTTTTCTTTAGCCTCTAACGGCTTTCTGTTTACAAGTTTTCCCTGCGGCTTGTGTCCGCATACACATTGTGGGAAGTCAGGTGGACAAATGCAACCTCTGCACCATTCCGCGAATTTCTTTTTTACTATTCTGTCTTCAAGGGAATGGAAGGTTATAACTGCGAGCCGTCCGCCCGGTCTCAGACTGTAGAATGCGTCCTCGAGTCCTTTTTCGAGGTGCTCGAATTCTCCGTTGACAGCTATTCTTATTGCCTGAAAGGTTTTTTTACAAGGGTTCTTTTCACGCCTTGCCTTCTGAGGAACGCTTTCTCTTATTATATCTGCAAGCTGTAATGTAGTCTCTATAGGAGCATTTTCTCTTGCTCTGATTATATTCGCAGCTATCTTTCGCGAGAATTTTTCTTCTCCGTACTCGAATATTATCCTTGCAAGCTCTGACTCGGAATAGGTATTGACAACATCTGCTGCACTCATCCCCTCCTTGCTCATTCGCATATCAAGCGGAGCATCAGAGTGATAAGAGAAGCCTCTGCTTCCCTCGTCCAGCTGAAATGACGAAACACCAAGGTCCATAAGGATACCGTCGGCATAGTCTATATCAAGTTCATCGAGGACCGCTCTTATCTCTGAGTAGTTCCTGTGGAACACTCTGGCATTGGTGAACACCGACAGTCTTTCCGTTGCAACAGCAACTGCGTCGGGATCTCTGTCAAGAGCGATAAGTCTGCCCTTTTCATTCAGTCGGGCAGCGATTGCAGAGGAGTGACCTGCACCGCCTGCGGTACCGTCTACATAGATACCGTCGGGACGAATGTCAAGTCCTTCGATACATTCCTCAAGCATAACAGGTATGTGGCTGAATTCCATTAAACAAAACTCTCCTTAATCCGACAAAGTTCGGAAAACGAATACAAAAACGTTCGTATCAAAGGACAAGATCAGCAAGAACGTTGTTGATCTCTTCCTGAGAGATATTATTGTTGAATTCTTCCCATTTGGACTTGTTCCAAATCTCGGCTCTTCTGTTTGCACCGATAACAACGACTTCATCGGTGATGCCTGCATGATCTCTGAGCTGCTGGGTGATAAAGATACGTCCCTGTTTATCGGGGACCTGTTTATCAGCACCTGCAAGGAGCTTACGTCTTATGTCAGCACCCTGCTTGCCCGGGATCGAGTTAAGAGTCTCACAATAGTCCTGAAATGCTTCCGGCGAATATACGGCGATATAGGAGTCATCATGTCCCTGACAGAGAAAAAACTCAGGTCCGAGGATCTCACGCAGCTTAGTCGGGAAGCTCATACGGCCCTTCTGATCTATACTTGGGTAATAGGTACCACATAACAGATCTGCCATTTGAACTTCGCCTCGCTTTCGTACAACCTCTTAGGATCAGATCACCCTAATTTGGAAAATTTCACATCCAATCACCTTTTTTCACCCTAAACATATTTTATCATTAATTGGGTAGAAATTCAAGATGGAATATCTCACAAGTATAAACCCTAAAATCGGCTATTTTTTGTCGATTTTGTTTAAAGTTTAACTTACGGTTGTTTTAAAACGAAACAAACGTTTTTATATTCGTTAAATATTTTGTTTTGTTTTCACCTTTTTTCACCTTTTTGAGTATTTTTAAGGATTTTTTTACCACTTGGCTTCACCTTTCATCACCCAAAAAGAAAGAGAATAAGTCTCCGAATATAAAATGCCGTGACACTTGGTATATCCAAAGACTTATTCCTTTTGTTCTTAATGTCCTTAATCAGGCTGTTTTACACCTTTTATCAATCATGTGTATATGTAAGATTGAATTTTGATGATTTAAGTCCCATCATCATTGAGAACGGATAGCCCTTTGCAGTAGTCTGTCCGTCGATATTTACATCTGTTACATAACCTGTCTCTTCCGAGTATACAGGCTGTATCCAGTTGTCGGGATCGTCGGAAAGTGTGATGTGGTAAGCTGTTTCCAGCTTCTTCTTCACTTCTGCCGCATCCATATATTTTACTGTACCCCAGTGCGGATCAAACGCAGCATCATACTCGCTCGGTACGCTTCTCAGGTACGGGTAGTCTGCATAGAATACTTCATAGCAGTTTGCTGAACAGCCTCCGCTTGAAGCAGAGAATACTGTAAGAGCATAATTATCATCATAGTAAAGAGCTTCGCCGAGAACTTCCTGGCAGGCGTCAATAACTACCTGCGGCGGATTTGGCTTACCTCTCAGGTCTCTTGAATCGTCACCGTTATACTTTAAATAAGTATATACTGCAACTGCCTGGGCCTTGATAGCTTCGTAAGAGAAGCTTCCGCCCACCTCGCGGTTTACTATCTCGGATACGACCTTCAGAGTATCACCTGCCGGTTCGTGAGCGATAGTAAGTTCTTCGTCATCTGTCATTCCTGTATTCATCAGGTATGTTCCGGGATAATAGTGGAACAGTATATCCTGATAAGTCCAGCCCGCATAAGCGGCATAGAAATTAGCACCATTCTGGCTCATGCCAACGCCGTGTCCCCAACCGTATGTAACGAATGCGAACTGTCCCGGCTGAGCGTCTATTGTAGGTCCCGGCTGAGAATCAGGGATATCACCAACGAATGCTCCCGAAGTTTTTATCTCGACAGCAGTCGGAGTTTTGCTCCTGCTCTTTGCAGAGTTCTTGGATAAGGTAGGAGTTCCCTTTTTAAGAGCACTCTTCTTCTTTTCCACTTCTTCCTCACGAGCCTTGCGCTCTTCCTCGGAAAGACCTGCATAAGGATCGACAGCTTCACCCACTTTAGCCATTTCAGGTGTTGCAAGCTCATAGCTTATAAGCGTGAGGCTTGAGTCATAATCGCTGATATCAGCTTTTTCCCAATCCTCAGGCATCTTCTGTTTTGGTTCTGCGATTTCCGCAGCTAATTCAGAAGCTGCTTCCGTAACAGCATCTACTGTATCACTTACCTCTTCGGCAGTCACCGAAGTTTTCACTTCAGTTTCCGCACTTTCAGCGGTAGTCATACTTGTTGTCCCCGCGAATACTATTACTCCCGAGGCTGCAGCTGCTGCTCGTTTAAGCATTTTCTGCATTTTCATAACAATCTCCTTTAAATTATAAAGTCAGTTCACTGAGACTTTTCTTCATTTGCTGCTTTTTCGGCTTCTTCCTTGGAAGCCTTTTCTGCTTCTTCTTTCTTTTTCTTCAAATACTCCTCAGTGTGCTGTATAGTTGTCATGTCTCCTGCGACTTCGCCGTCTCTGAGTCTTCTTGCCACAACTATGAAACGTGAGTTATCATAGTCAGCGTAACAAGTAGAAAGAGTCAGCAGCTTGTCGCCGTACTTAACATCAACACCTGTATCCAGAAGCTGTCCGCCACGGCAGTTGTCGATGTAGAACTTAAAGTCTTCTTCTGTATCAAAATCTTCCATATCCCAGTAATGGAAATCGGTAGCATTATAGCTTCCGCTTGTTATGAGATATGCAAAGACGACGTATTCGTATTCCTTATAGTTCGAGCTCACCTCTATAAAGGGGTGCTGCTCATAGAATTCGGGATCGGGACGATATTTTCTCAACGATCCCATCATAGTTCCGTCATACCAGTTATGTCCGTAGATCACAAGATTATCAGACTGCTGACTTTCATCGCCGCCGAAGTTGTTGCGGTAATCCGCATAGAATGTTCCGCGGTCGTAATACTGTCTGAATATATCCTTTTCAAGATAATAAGAATTAGGCACCCACTCATCAGGTCCGTAATACGGATCGTTTGCAGCTACCTCACCGGGGTCTCTCAAGAACGGGTAATCGACCTGAGTTCCATCGATCTTTACCCAGCCCATAATGTCCTTGTTGAGACGCATCAGTGACTTGGTTCTCTCGCACACACCGTTAAGAGACGGCACGTAATCATAATTGTCTGCCCAATCGGCTGAAAGCTTTTCGGCATTCGCCTCCGTTGCTGCTTCTGTCACAGCCTCGGGAACACTATCAACTGTCGGAACAGATTTTTTGTCCTTGTTCAAATATAATGCAAACGCACCAAGTCCAACAGCCGCAGCGCAGCTTACGCAGGCTGTTATTGTTTTAGCGTTCTTGTTCATTGCTTATCACTTTCCTCCCTTTGGACCATAGGGAACGAATTTGGCATCTGGATCATAATGTTCGTCCGGATGGATCGAATAATATAATGTAGGCCATTTTATGTTAGGATTTGCCTCGCTGTGTTCAGTTCCCTTTTTAGGATCTTCTCCCTCTCTTACACGCCTTGCAAGAATTATAAGACGTCCTCTTTCATCGGGGAAGAAGGTGCTGCAGGTAGAAAGTGTAAGGAGCTGATCTCCGTACTCAACATCTACGTCATTTGTGCGTATCGTCCTTCTCTTTGCTTCATTGACGAAATCGTAGAATTCCTTTTCGTCAGCAAAATCAAGAACGTTCCAGCAGTCAAACTTCGTATCTGTATCGTCATTGTTGTCGAGCATAAAAAATGCAAATATTTTATACTTGTATCTCTCATAATTGGAACTGAGATCAATTACGGGATGTGCTCCGTAATACTCCTCATTCCTGAGATAATATTTCAAAAAGCCAAACATCTGATCGTCCCACATATCATGTCCGTAGATGATCAGATTCTGCGAATTTTCATACCTTAAATATCCGTCCTCGCCTACATCATCGAAATGATTTCTGTAGTCCATGAATATCTCACCTGCAATATTTTCAGTGAGATCATATTTCTTGTCCAGATATTTTGAATTATCGTCTGCCTGTAAAACAGGATTGTTCAATGGTGTATCAGGTATACTGATAGTACCTACTATATCATGGTTGATGTCCCAGAGCTTTTTGGCTCCGTCGAGCATACCGCCATATTTTTTTCTTTTATCTCCCTCGGGAGTTGTTTCTTCTTCAATTTTCGGCTCACGGTCTTTATAGATATCGTATATATCCATTAATTCTGAAGTCTTGTGTTTACTCGACCAGAGATCGTAATAATAATCGCCCACAAGGTATCCGCAGACACATATAGCGATTATTGAGCCGAGAAAAACGATCTTTCTGACACATTCCAACACACTGTCGCCTTTTTCCGGGAACAGTCCGCGAAGTCTCTGCTTGAAAGTCTTTTTCTTCTTCTTTTTTTTCTTCTTTGCAGGCTTGACTGTCTCGTCAGGCACTGCAGTCTTCTGAAAGCTTTGCTCGTCAACGCTTTCGTTGGTATTTTTAAGCTGCTGTGCAGCCTCCTCCTCAGCCCGTTTTAGAGGAGCAAGCTGATCCTCAACAGTATCATGACCAACAGGAGTGAACACCATTGTTTCCTCGGTGTCATCAGCCTCAGCTTCTGTGAAAGTCTCAGCTATTTCTTCGACAGCCGCAGCAATTTCTTCCGTCTGTGATTCTTCTTCCGAACTTTCAGTCACAGTTTCAGTGAAGTCCTCAACCTCCGCTGCGATACCGGTATCCACCTCTGAAAAATCCTCGGTAATTTCATCAGCAATCTCGCTCAATTCCTCTTGTACGGGTGTTTCAAGCTCATTGATGATGTCCGAGATATCGGGAGAAGCATCAACTGCGGACTTTTCTGCCGCAGCCGCCGTTTCGGCAGCTAATCTCTCAGCTTCAGCCTTTTCAAAAGCTATAGCCTGATCCAGCTCATCAAGGATATCCTCAGCTGTTGAGCTGTGCTTTTCCTTGGCGCGCATTATACGATCAGATATAGTTTCCGAGCGTTCGCTTTCCGATGTTTTATTATTGTCATAAGTCGTAGGCGCAACTTCTGCTTCGCCATGTATCGACCTTCTGATAGCTTTTATCTTCTCAGCTCTGCGCTGAGCTTCTGAGCTTTCGTCGTTTAATCTATCGCTCATCAGTCTGTTTCCGCCTCCATCAGTACTTTTTCAATAGTGTCAAAGGCATAAGCCGCTGTACACTTTCTTATATGCTCTCTGCTCATGTCACTGAGCTTCCAAAGCTCGGGCAGCCGTACAAATTGTCTGCCGCAGATATCGAAGCCAACATATACCGTTCCCACAGGTGTTTCAGCAGTTCCGCCCGATGGACCTGCGATCCCCGTTACGGAAACACACACATCTGCACCCGAACTTTCTTTCAGTCCTCTGACCATGTAAAGTGCAGTCTGTTCACTTACGACTCCGAAATTTTTGATCACCTCAGCAGGAACGTTAAGAAATTCTGTCTTTATTCTCTCCGAATAAGTACAGATCCCCAGTTCAAAAACTGCCGACGCACCCGATACTGATGTTATAAGCTCCGAAAGGAGTCCGCCCGTACAGCTCTCCGCTGTAGCTATCTTCAGACCCTTCCGTTCTAATAATTTTACAACACTTTCAACTGTTTTGTCAAGTTTTTCGGTATTACATTCAGAAAATTTACTGCTTACCACTAAATTCACACGCTCTCTTTAGTCAACATTTCACAAAAATCAAGTGATTACTTTGTGAAAAACTTAAAAAATCAATCTCCAAAATTGAAGGTCTTCATCTCTGTATTTTCAACAGCCTTCTGTATGAGCGGCTCAAAATCAAAGCTGTTCTGAGCTTTTTCAATGTCAGAAAGCTGAGGTCTTACCTTAGGATGACGTGGGGTAAATACTGTACAGCAGTCCTCATAAGGCTGTACTGATGTATCAAATGTATCTATCTTGCGAGCTATCTCGATTATCTCAGTCTTATCCATTCCAACACATGGACGGAAAACAGGTATGCGGCATACAGCATCGGTGCAAACCATAGCTGCCATAGTCTGGCTTGCCACCTGTCCCACGCTCTCACCTGTGATAAGTGCAAGGCAGTTGTCCTTTGCTGCGATACGCTGAGCTATCTCCATCATAAGTCTTCTCATTATAATAGTAAAGAACTCCTCGGGACAGTGGTCCTTGATAGCCTCCTGAAGCTCTGTGAACGGCACGCAGTAGAATGCGATGCCTCCGCAGTAGTCCGTGAGCTTCTGGCAGAGCTGCTCGACTTTGAGCTGTGCTCGGTCGGAAGTATAGGGAGGGCTTACATAGTGTATAGCTGCGATGTGGATACCGCGCTTTGCCATCATATAGCCTGCAACTGGGCTGTCGATACCGCCCGAGAGGAGAAGCATAGCCTTGCCGCTGCTACCTACGGGAAGTCCGCCTGCTCCCTTGATGTTCTCGGCGTGAACGAAAGCGTTCTCGTCGCGTATCTCCACAGTTACCGTAACTTCTGGATTTTTAACGTCAACAGTGAGGTGCGGGAACTTATCAAGAAGTTTGCCGCCCAGCTCCATGCATATCTCAGGGGACTTCATAGGAAAAGCCTTGTCCGAACGCTTTGCATTGACCTTGAAAGTCTTTGCACAGCTGAGTACGTCCTCAAGGTACTCGTAGCTCTTGTTGCAGATGTCATCGAAGTCCTTCTCGCACACGCAGGCACGGCAATAAGTTGCGATACCGAATATCTTGCCCACTCTGTCGGCAACTTCGCTGAGGTCGATGTCCTCATCGAGTGGAGTAATGTATGTTGTGGACTGAGCACTGGTCATCTGGAAGTGACCGAGAGGCTTCAGTCTGCGCTTTATGTTCTTTATGAGCATATCCTCAAAGGTCTTTTTGTTGAGACCTTTCAGTGCCATTTCACCGTATTTTACAAGTATTAACTCTTTCATATTCTTCTCCTATACTATTTAATATAATAATACTTGAATTATGGAAGTATTATCTTAATTCACACTTATCATAAAACCAAGCCTTTAGCCTTTTGCTCTTAGCTTTTAGCCAATGTGTCGCCTTCGGCGAATAATTCAAATAATGTGAGCGTTAGCGAACTCTTTCGGCTAATGCCTAATGGCTAACGGCTAATGGCTGTATTACACATTTTTTTCCCTACTTCAATTTACAGTGTATCAGCCTCTTACCTTTTCCATACCCTCTTTGAGAGCCTCGCAGAAGATATCAAGCTGTTCCTCGGTAGTCTCGGCAGTCATGCTGATACGCAGCGCACTGTCCGCACGCTTGTCCCTTATGCCGAACTGTCCCAGAACTCCGCTCTGCTGTCCTTTTGAACAGGCAGAACCGCTTGAAACATATATCTCCTTGCTTTCAAGGTAGTGGAGCATTATCTCCGAACGCTTGCCTACTGCCGAGATATTCACCACATATGGCGAACCGTCCTCGGGAGAATTCACCGTAACTCCCTCAATTCCGCCGAGCTTATCCAGCAGATACGCTTTAAGTCCGCTTACTTTTTCATAACGCTCCGATATGGTTGGAACAAGCTTCTTCACAGCCGCACCGAATGCCGCAATTAGCGGAACACTTTCAGTACCCGAGCGTATGCCCTTTTCCTGCTTGCCGCCTGTAACAACGGGAATCACACGGACTCCCTTTTTTATGTATAACGCTCCCACACCCTTTGCACCATGTATCTTATGTCCGCTGAGGGATATGAGATCGGCACTGAGTGCATTTGCTTTAACAGGCAGCTTCATGTAAGCCTGTACACAGTCCGTATGAGTTATGATATCAGGAAATTTCCGCTTTACTGCGGAGAAAGTCTCCTTGACGGGCATAATATAGCCTGTTTCGTTATTGACGTACATCATGCTGATAAGGCAGGTGTCGTCATCACAAGCATTTACGAAATCAGCAGCGTAGTATCTTCCGTCCTCACGGGGCGAAACACGTACCACCTCAAAGCCCTTTTTCTCAAGGTCAGCAGCAGTCTCATCCACAGAAGCGTGTTCGACTGCGGATATAACTATCTTTTTGCGCTTTCTGCCGTAAGCAGCCGAAGCTCCGCGGAGTGCGAGATTGTTGCTCTCGGTAGCTCCCGAAGTAAAAATGATACAGCCGCTTTCAACGCCTATGGAGTCGGCAATTGTCTTTCTTGCGCCGTCCATGAGGAGCTGCGCATTGAGTCCCACACGGTGGAGCGACGACGGATTGCCGTAATTATCGTTCATAGCTCCCACAGCAGCCTCTATCGCTTCTGCACAGGGCTTGGTGGTAGCTGCATTGTCAAGGTAAACTTCCATTTCATGTTCCCTTCATTCGTTTATAGTAGCACTCTCTATTATAACATATAATTCAAGAAATAGCAACACTCGCGCGGAGCAATCTGCCGCTTTTCACTTTTTAGCGCAAAATCGAAAATATATTCGGTTTTCTGTTGACTTTTTCAATAAAATAATATATAATAAAAATGTTCTTATGGCCATTTGAACGATTCAAAATCAACTAATTATCAGATTAATTCGAATTACTGAACTTTTTATTGAAGGGAATCGATCAAACTATGAACATTAAAAAATTACTATCAGGCTTGCTTGCAACAACTGCTTGCATAACAAGCTTATCATTCACTACAATGACAAATCTTAACGCAAAAGCCGAAGCAGGAAGAAATATCAGTGACGGAATATATTATATACGCAACCTTAACAGTGGCAAATACATTGATGTTAAAGAGGCAAGAACAGCTAACGGAACAGAGATCATCCAGTATGATTTTACAGGTGGAAAAAATCAGCAGTTCCGTATAACTCGTGAATCTGACGGTTATTACACTATAAAACCAGTACATTATGAAGCAGCTTCATTAGATTTTCAAAATTCATATATGGCTAATACAAACGGAACAGATGCACAGCTCTACCACTACTATTCAAACAGCACTGAACAGAGATTCACAATTGAAAATGCAATTGGCGGCGGTTTTCAAATTGGTACTAAAAGCAGTAAAGGAAAAAAAGTTCTTGAAGTAACTAATTCTTCTAAATCAAACAATGCGATCATTCAGATTTGGGATTACAGTAATACAAGAATGAACGATAACTGGGCGTTTGAAAGGGTTTCTGATAGAGGTGCTTCATACATGGTACTTACACAACCAAGTGCTGAAAGTCAGAAATCTCTTAATTCTATAGTAAGTTCTTTACACAACTTAGGATATGACACTTACGGATATAATCCTGAATCCCCAACATCTCTCAATTCAAGAACATCAATGTTAAACTGTATTTCTACTTCAAACATAGTAGCTATTCAGGGAAATGGCACACCCGGTTGTATCCAGGTTGACAAAGACGTTGAGCAGACTTTGGATTCTAATGAATTTTTACAGATCAATCCTGAATTTGCATGGAAACACGTTTCACTTGTATATTTTGCGTGCAGCAGCAGCGCAACAGGAACTGTATATTTAAAAAGCTTAGCTCAGACAGCTTATGACGCAGGTGCAACTTGTGTAATCGGATTTAATTATTCTGTATCAGGTGCTGAAAAATTCTTTAAATATATGATGGATGCTGTTGAAGCAAATCCCAATACAACTGTAAGAGAAGCTGTAAATTATGCAAGAGAAAAATACACTATGGGTATTTTATCAAATTCTTCTCTTCCTTCAGATTCTCCAGCACGTATTGAAAATCTTCATATATTTGGCAATCCTGATGTCACACTTAATTTAAAATAAATATACTTTAAGCCAACAGGGGCTAAAGCTAAAGACATTATAGAAGTAAAACCTCCTATGGTAAAACATAAAGCATAGGAGGTTTTATTATAAAGGCAAAATCCTGCCAATAATAAATAATGGAGGCTTTGATATGCACTTACAGGAGAAAACTATATCAAGTGATGTTAAATACGAAGGGCCTATCTTCACTATCACTCACGACACCGCAGAGCTTGAAAACGGCAATACTGCTGTCAGAGACGTACTCCACCACCACGGCGGTGTATGCGTGATACCAATAACCGAAAACAACGAGATATTCCTTGTAAAGCAGTTTCGCTATCCTTTTCAGACAGTAACAAGAGAAGTTCCTGCGGGCAAGCTTGAAAAAGGCGAAGATCACGCCGTATGCGGCAGACGCGAACTCCTCGAGGAAACAGGCTACACCTGCTCGGAATATGTATACCTCGGCGAAATGCTGCCTACTCCTGCTTACAACAGTGAGGTAACATACATGTACCTTGCAAAGGGACTCACTTTCAGCAGCCAGAACCTTGATCCCGATGAATTTCTCGATGTGGAGCGCATACCTCTTTCGGAAGCTGTAAAGCAGGTAATGGACGGTACTATCCGTGACGGCAAAACTCAGGTCACTATACTCAAAGCCGCACGTCTACTGGGAATATAAAAAGACCCACCTCACGGTAGGTCTTTAAACAGTGCCATAGATCAAGCCTCTTCAGCTTCTTCAACATTTCCGTTTGCTTCCTCAGCTTCAAGGATAGCAAGCTGTCTTTCATATGCTTCGATAACGTTTTCCTCAAAAAGCTTTCTTGCGGAAGCAGAGATCGGATGAACGATATCACGGAACACTCCGTTTTCGTCCTTTCTGCTGGGCATTGCCACGAAGAGTCTTTCATCTCCCTGTACCACCTTGATATCATGCACTGCGAGCATATCGTCGATAGTTACCGAAACTACGGCTCTGAGCCTGCCCTCAGACATGATCTTTCTGACTTTTACATCTGTAATCTCCATAGATTTTCCTCCTTAAAATGTCTATGAACTCCTCGGTCTGACTGCTGATTTTCTTTTTTTCTCCCACATTACGCAGCAGTTAGTAAACCTATAAACTATTATAGCGTATATTTTGTAAAAATGCAAGCTAAATTTTGTTTTTATAAGGAAAAAATCTAATTATTTCAAGTGAAAGCGATGAAAAATACGTAAAAAGCACGTGACAGCGTTGTTTTGACCACTCTGTAAACATCATGAGATTACAAATACTGTTAACATTTTCCGCTTTTCAGCACAAGAAAATATCAGTTCATCAAAAATAATGGACTGTTTATATCTCCCGATCCTACTCGGGCATATACTATTATAATATATTAAGAAAGGTGATCATTTTGGATACCAATATTTTAAACGGTAAAAAGCACATTCATTTCATAGGCATAGGCGGTTCGGGTATGTACCCTCTCGCACAGATACTCCACTCTCAGGGCTACTACCTTACAGGCTCTGACAATAACGAGACCGAGACACTTGATGCTGTAAGAAAAATGGGTATTCCCGTTTTCATAGGTCAGAGAGCAGAGAATATCGAAGGAGCTGACCTTATCGTACACACTGCCGCTATAATGGCTGACAACCCCGAGCTCGTAGCCGCAAGAGCAAGCGGAGTCCCTGTGCTTGAACGTGCTGACCTTCTCGGTATCGTAACCAGCTGGTACAGCAACGCTATCTGCGTTTCGGGTACTCACGGCAAGACCTCGACCACCTCAATGATAACACAGATACTTTACACAGCAGGCATTGACCTCTCGGCATATATCGGCGGAAAGCTCCCCTGCATCGGCGGAAGCGGCATTGCAGGCAAAAGCGATATCATGGTATGCGAGTCATGCGAATTCGAGGATCACTTCCTTAAATTCTTCCCCGATATATCCGTAATACTCAACATCGACGCCGATCACCTCGATTATTTCGGAACTCTTGAAAATATCATCAGGTCCTTCCATAAATTCAGCGAGAACACCTCAAAGTGCATAATCGTCAACGGCTCGGACGCCAATTCCATGAAGTCCCTGGAGGGCATCACAGGCAAGGAGATAATCACTTTCGGCAGGGACAGCTCCTGCGACTACTATCCCGGGAACGTCAAGCACGAAAACGGTCTTCTCACCACCTACGACGCTATGTACAGAGGCGAAAAGCTTGGAACTATAACCCTCCATGTTGCAGGAATACACAATGTGCTCAATTCCCTTGCAGCCGTTGCTGCCTCACGCTATGTGGGAGTTGACTTCAGGTTCATACAGCAGGGCCTTGAGGACTTCCGCGGAGCAAAGCGCCGCTTCGAGAAGCTGGGCTTTGAAAAGGGCATAACCGTAGTTGACGACTACGCTCACCACCCCACGGAGCTTGAAGCTACGCTGAATGCAGCTATGGAAATGAACTTCAATAACGTATGGGCAGTATTCCAGCCCTTTACATTCTCCCGTACAAAGCTCCTCCTTGATGATTTTGCAAGAGTGCTGCAGATACCTGACCACGCCGTGCTCACCGATATCATGGGAAGCCGCGAGAAGAATACCTACGGTATATTCACCCGTCACCTTGCGGAAAAGATACCGGACTGCATATGGTTCCCGCAGGACGAGACCGCAGAATGGACAGACGAGCGCAAATACGCAAACTTTGAACAGATATGCGACTATATCTGCGAACACGCTCAGGAGGGCGACCTCGTTATCACTCTCGGCTGCGGCGACGCATACAAGATAGCAAAAATGGTACTGAAAAAGCTTTCGGAGGAAAAATAATATGCTGAAAGACAAGGAAATAGCTGTTTTCAACTATATAAAGTCCCGTCTCAGCGACGGAATGTCCCCATCGGTCAGGGAAATAATGGACGCAATGGGCTTCAAGTCCACGTCCACAGCCCACAGATACATCGAAACACTTGTCCG
>NZ_JAEEMU010000031.1 GCF_016283395.1 Ruminococcus sp. | reverse complement strand
TCGAGGACTGGCAGGAGACTTATGTTTCCGCTCCCGACCTTTCAAGCCGTACAGGCTATTCCAGATATATGACAGCTCCGCTTATTCTTGATAAAGGCGAACGAAGAAGCGTTGATCTTTTCCCCAGCAGGGATATGTTCCCCGAGGGCTTCGGCAAAGGCTATGAAGTCAATTATTTTCTCCCTCTCCATTTCAGCGAGAGATGTCTCGGATATTACATAATCACCAACAGTGACTTTCCAATATCAAGTCTGCTGTGCCATACGCTTACAATGGATCTCAGCATCTCAATGGAAAATATACGCAAGCTCTGCCACATCAACAAGGCTATGGACGAGCTCAACCGACTGTATGTCATCGATCCCCTCTGCAATATCTATAACCGCAACGGTTTCTTCAATATTGCTGAGAATCTATTCAAAGAAAGTATCGCACACCATAATAAAGTATTGATAAGCTTTATAGATATGGACGGTCTGAAGTACATCAACGACAACTTCGGACACAAGGAGGGCGACTACGCGCTGCAGCATCTTGCAAGGATAATCAAGGACTGCTGCAAGAGTGGCAGGATATGCGCACGTTTCGGCGGTGATGAGTTCATTATTTTCGGTGATAACGCCTGTGATGAGGATATTGATGCACTTGAAAGCGTGTTCAATGTTCAGCTCAAAAACATGAACAGACTTATCCATAAGCCTTACGAGCTTGATGCAAGTATAGGCACTATAGTTACCGAGGTCAATGACGAAACTTCACTTTTCAACCTTATAACACAGGCTGATGAAATAATGTACGAGAGGAAAAAGCGTAAGAGAACTTCTCGCTACCTCAGACACGACTGATGTGATGACAAAACGCCCCGTTGCATAACCGTTATACTCATACAGAAATTTATGCTTATTATTGAGAGAACCCCTTTTGAAAAAGGGGCTTCTCTCAAACTCTCTCCCGAAAACTTCTGTTTTTATTTTTTCCCGGATAGGGCGCGTATGTAAAATAAAAAGACTTGCAAGTATACAGGTCGCGCCCTATCCGGGAAAAAATCAGATAAAAGTCTTTGGAAAGGGGTTCGGGGGAAAACCTTTCCTCAGAAAGGGTTCCCCCGATAATTAACTATAAACTTCTATATAAGTACCACTGCTAAACGGAGCTTTTACTTATTATTTTTTCATAAGCTTATTTACTGTTGTAAGCATCGGGCGATAATTGAGAGCGGTCATACAAGCGGTGAGGAGAAGCTCCCAGAATATGCAGCCCTTGAAGCTGAATATCACAGGCATACACATAAGCAGAAGAATGACCGTATTGAGTATCGTCCTGATTACTGAAAAGTTAAACGGTACATAGTATCTTGCGTCTATCATTCTTATACAGTAGCACAGCAGATAGCTGAGGAATGTTGCGAATGCCGCACCCTGGATACCCCAGCATGGGATAAGTCCGAGGTTAAGGATAATATTCACGATAACAACAGCTATTATGGAATAGAATGCGTTTTTGGTATGCTTTGTAGCTGTGTAGATACCTGCAAGGAAAAGATTGAGGCAGGTAAAAGCGGCAGCTGCGATAAGCAGGGGAGTGAAAAGAAAAGCCTTTTTGTATTCGGGAAAGGTAGTGTAGTTTATGAGAAGTGCGGATACTGGCTTTATAAAGAGTATCAATGCAGCCGAACCTATGAAAAGCAATGATTCGTAAGCCGAATAAACTTTTGAATAGAAGTTGTTGCGGTCAGCGGAGTCGTTTTCGGTGATAGCCGACATATTCCACGCCTGAAAGAAAATAGTCGAAAGCATGGTGACGATGTTGGGTATCTTGGTAGCTGCGGCGTATATGCCTGCTGCGTCCTTGCCGAGAAATACTGTATCGCTGTGCATATTTCCGATGAATATCTGATCCGAAAAGCCTGTGAATGTCCACATTACTGTTGTAGGTATAAGAGGCAGAGTGAAGCGAAGCATACTTTTTCCCAGCTCCCTGCTGAAACAGCTGATATCAGCATATTTATGCAGACCTGCGGCTATAAAAAGAAATACAGTTGAGCATATATCCGAGAGGATTATTGATATTACAAATCCTT
>NZ_JAEEMU010000030.1 GCF_016283395.1 Ruminococcus sp. | reverse complement strand
TGACCATAAGGAGAAATACGATCTCACCGACAAGGATTTCCGTACGCGATTTGAGCTTTACGATGTTGACAGTGACGGTACTCCCGAGCTGTTCATATCCGAAGCTTCGTATCATCCCGGTACGTGCATGATTTATACATACAAAGACGGAATCATAACCGACAGTATTACCCTCGGTACATACGGAACTGTGTACTGCGCTGATACTGCACCTTATCTTGTACAGTCAGACACGCATATGGGCTACTCTTCCATGTATTATTATGAGCTCAAAGACGGCAAGTTCATTCATCTGAATTCTTTCTATGATAATACAGGCAATGCCGAAACTGAGGAAGTATTCTACGAAGTGGACGATAAACACGTTTCCGAGACAGAATACGTTCAGGCAAAGGAAAAATACGATCACCTTGAGCTTAAAGAACACGGACGCAAGGAGCATCAGTACCTGATACAGGAACAGGTGGCTATGGGCATATATCAGTATTTCTTCGACCACTATACTCTCGCAGGTATAGCCGAAGATACCGAGGAACTCAATATCCCCGATACTGTAAATGATCTGCCTGTTACCGAAATAAAAGCCTTTTCCGTATGGGGAAAAGACCTGAAAACTGTAAAATTCGGCAGCAACATCTCTGATGTAAGAGACCGTGCTTTCGGCGATAATGCAAAGCTTTCCTCTGTGGAGATAAATGACGGCATAAAAAAGTTTGGCGATCATGTTTTCGCAAACTGTCCTTCGCTTGAAAACATAACAGGTCCCAGCTATTCAAAGACCTATTTCTGCAAAAACGGCATGGTATTCTTTGAGGACGAGTCAAAGCTCAAAGTATATCCTTCGGGCAGAAAGAATACCGATGTCATCGTTCCGAAAACCATAACCCACGTCCTCAGCTCCGCTTTCAGCAACTGCGATAATATCGAGAACATCACCTTCTCGGCAAAGACAAAACTCATCGGTGAGGGAGCTCTCGCTTACTGCAAAAATCTCAAAACAGTAACTATCCTCTCTCCTGATGCAGTTATTGAAAATCCAAAGGCTTTCACTGAGAATAATTACAATATTAATTTCACTATCTCCAACGATGCTGACAAGGATAGCGGCGAATACTATTTCGATGGTGTGATAAGAGGATTTGAAGGCTCTACCGCAGAAGATTACGCTAAAAAATACAACATAAAATTTGAAGCCTTAGACTGCAAGGCTATCGAAGCAACGGGCGATATCAACAGCGACGGTTCTGTCGATTCCGTTGATGCGTCAGCTATACTTTCGGAATACGCACGAACTGCAACAGGCAAGGAAAGTACATTCAACGAACTTCAGTTCTATGCAGCTGATATCGACAACAACTGCAAGATCGACTCAGTTGACGCTTCAAAGATACTGTCATATTACAGCTTCCTCTCAACTCATGATGACTACGTAACAATAGATGAATTTTTCAATATGGCTATGTGATATCAGCTCAGAAGCTCCTCTCTCATTCGGGTGAGGAGCTTTTTTTCCCGCCTTGAAACCTGCACCTGCGTCATACCAAGTGCCTTTGCAGTCTTTGACTGAGTAAGCCCTTTGAAATACCTAAGTTCAAGAAGTGCGCGGTCGTTGGGTTCGAGCTGAGCCATTATCTGCCGAAGTGCAAGCAGGTCGGTTATGCTCTCATCGGGAGACTCAGTTGGTATATCTGTCTGCCCCTCGTCATCGTCACCTGCTGTAAGGGAAATAAGGGGCTGGCTCACGCATAACGCCTCGGATACATCGCTTTCCTTTTCACCCGAAAGCTGCGCAAGCTCTGTTATGGTCGGCTCTCGCATCTCACGCTGTCGGAATTCCTCACAAAGCCTCTGCAAGCGCATGGAAAGCTCCTTTAAGCCGCGGCTGACGCGGATAGCTCCCCCGTCACGGAAAAGCCGCTTTATCTCCCCGAGTATAACAGGTACAGCATAGGTGGAGAACTTCACTCCCCGTCCGCTGTCAAACGCCTTTACGGCTTTGAGCAGTCCGATACAGCCTGCGGAATACAAGTCGTCGTACTCTATGCCCCGTCCGCGGAAGCGGTTTGCACAGAGATGGACA
>NZ_JAEEMU010000041.1 GCF_016283395.1 Ruminococcus sp. | reverse complement strand
GCTGTTCCAAGTTTTCAGAGAACAGCGAAATAATACGAAGGCGCATCGCAAAGGGTGAATTCAAAAACAGTCCAGTGGACTGTTTTTGAAGAGGGAACGCCTTGCAAGAGAAGGCGTTCCCTATCTATATACGCATATAACCTATGTGCAGGTCTTTTTTACTTTTTAATAATTTTTGTCTGAAATCTTTTCTTTGTTTCGTATATACTAATGTAAGGGAAATGCTCCCTTATGAAATTCGTTAAAATACTGATCTTAGAAAAGAGGGTTAGAATGAAAAACAACAGAATATCAAGTATAGTTACGGCAATTGCAATGTGTTCGGCAGTATTTACAGCAAATTTCAGCATTTTAAAGGCAGAAGCAGCAGATATCAAATATGAGTACGGCGTTTTTCTCGGCGCAGATCCCGAAGATGTTTCCGATATGGAGTGCTATAAAAAGATCGTCATAGATGCTCAGTATTTTGATAAGGAAGAGATCACCAGACTAAAGGACTCAGGCCACACTGTTTACAGCTATATAAACCTTGGTTCTGTTGAAGAATTCCGCTCTTATTTCAAGAATTATGAAGATTACTTCCTCGGTGTATACGAGAACTGGGAAGATGAAAGATGGGTAGATGTTTCCCAGAAAGACTGGCAGAAATTCGTAGTTGATGATCTTGCAAAGAAGATACTCGACAAGGGCGTTGACGGACTTTTTGTTGACAACTGCGATGTGTACTATAACTTCAAAAAAACTGAAATATTCAATGGCGTAACGGAAATACTCAAAGGCTTCAAAAAATACGGCACATATGTTATCATCAACGGCGGTGATACCTATGTAACAGAGTATGCAAAGAAGAACAAGAGCCTTGACGCTGTTATGGACGCTGTAAATCAGGAATCGGTTTTCAGTGCCATCGACTGGGACCATGATACTTTTACCAAGAACAGCGATGAGGACAGAGAGTATTTTCAGGACTACTGCAAGCTTGTAGCCGACTACGGCAAAGATGTTTATCTGCTTGAATATACCAAGGACAGCAAGGTGATCGACTCGATAAAGAAGTACTGCAAGGAGAAAGGGTATACATATTATGCTTCAAGTACACTTGACCTTAAAACTCCCGGGCAGGAAGCAGGCTCACAGCCGCTTATAAAAAATGAAGAAACACCGAAAAAGCAAACTTTGGCAGGCGATGCCAATATGGACGGAACAGTTGATCTGTCAGATGCCGTCCTTATAATGCAGTCGCTGGCAAATCCCGATAAATACGGACTTAAAGGTACTGATGAAAATCACATCACCGAGCAGGGAACTGCAAATGCAGACGTTGAAGGCGGAGACGGTATGACAGTCAATGATGCTTTGGTTATACAGAAGTATCTTCTCGGACTTATACCTTCGCTTCCCGTAAAATAACACAAGTTTCTTGACCAAATTTATATATATTTTGAAGGGGCTTTGCCCCTTCGATTTTTTTCTTGGGATAAATCTAAATGAGCCTGTGGAGTAAAATGCACTCCGCAGGCTTTTTTGATATATCATGCTGATGAGACAGATTTTTATTGCATTTCAGGCTTTAGTGATGTATAATTGAAGTGAAAAAGCATACGCTGCGGCTAACAGATTTGAATGAGGTGAAGAAATGACAGATTGTTTGATAGTTGCTTTCGGAGGTGCTATAGGAGCAGTTTGCAGATTTTTGATAGGAAAGCTCCCCGTAGGCAGCAATGAAGGCTTTCCCATAAAAACCTTCCTTATAAATATTATTGGCTGTTTTATCATAGGACTTGCGGCTGCGTTGGCATTGAAGCAATTATCGGAGTCGCCGAAACTTGTTATGTTTCTTAAAGTCGGCATCTGCGGCGGATTTACAACGTTTTCGTCCTTTGCCCTTGAAACGAGCGGACTTATTGAAAAAGGCTCGTATCTGACAGCAGCCGCATATGTTGTATTGAGTGTCGTGCTAGGAGTTGCCGCTGTATTTGCAGCGCAGTTCCTTGCGGAAAAGATCTTTTGAACACAGGAGCAGAAATATGAAGATACTTAATTTACACGGCTTCATGGGTGAAGCTGATAACAAGAATTACAAGGCACTTTGCGGAATGTTCCCTGCGGAAGATATTATTTCTCCGCAGCTTAAATATATTGAAACTTCGCCGATAGAACTGCTTGAGCAGCTTGCAGCGTATGCGGATACTGATGACTTTATATTTGTGGGACAGAGCTTGGGCGGCTGGTACGCTGATAAGCTGAGCCGCAGGTTCAAACGTTCGTGTATACTTACAAATCCATGCTATTATCCCCATGAACTGGAGCTTATTACAGCTTCGGGGATACCTGCTGAGTTTATTGAGCAGTATCGTGATATGTCGGCACATGAGAAGAATGAACGTGCATATACCCTGTGCAGTGACGGTGATACTGTTCTTCCTGATAATTATCCAACCTGCGTAAAGCTGTCGGAGCAGGTCGTCAGAGTACACGGAAGTCACAGTACCATTGAGAACGTAGGGAAGCATATTTCTGAGCTGCTCACCGAGATAATGAAAATTACCGCAGATACAAGTATAAAGACAGTGACACTTTACAATCACAGCTGAGGCAGAAAAAAATTTTTAAAACAGGTGAGAGTTTTTATATAATCCTTCGTCTAATAAGTGAACAGTAAATAATACGTATTCTTTTACAGTAACGATCTTAATGAGATCTGCGAGTCTTTAAACGGAAGCGAGATGATATTTTGGACTATACTATCAGCATAACCAACAAATGCAATCTGAAGTGCAGTTATTGTTATGAAAGGCATCTTAACACTGAATACGGCTGCATCACCGATGAAATGAGAGATAAGATCGCAGAGTACATAAAGAAGCAGGGAAATGCAGAGACAGTTTATCTTTTTGGCGGTGAACCGCTGCTTTACAAGGATACCGTAAAGTACTACTGTGAGAATATAGATGCGGAACAGATCGTTATTACCACCAATGGTACGCTGCTCGATGAAGAATTCATAAAGTGGTGTATGGACAGAAAGAATGTTGTTATCAATATGTCCCATGACGGTAAAGAATGTACGGAGCGCGGCGTAGATATGGCAGTTCTTGATGCAAATCTGAAAATATTACTGAAATATCAGCCCGAAACACTTGTCCAGCTTGTGTACACAGAGCAGACGCTTCCGAAATTATATGATAATATCATGTATCTGAAAGGGCTTGGCGTTAAAAAAGTCTCGGCAACAATGGACGCATTCCTGATGCCCGAGGATCTTGACAGCTTCGGCGATATTATGAGAGAACAGTGGCGAAAAATAGGCGAAATAAAGGACCTTTTTATGTATGAGCTCACTGCCAAAAAGAACAGTATCAAGGAACACAAACCAAGTACCTGCGAGATATGCAGAAAGAAGGTCTTTATCAATTGGGACGGGAAGTTTTATCCCTGTGTTCAGTTCCAGAATATAGCCGAATACCGCTGCGGCGATGTTTTTGTTGGTATAGAGGCTGAAAAGGCAAGAAAAGCCCACCCAGATTATTCAATGCTTTCGGAAAGATGTAAAGGCTGCGAGATAGCTATGTATTGCCGCAACTCCTGCGCGTGCAGAAAAATGGCTACAACAGGCACTGTAAGAGATATCTCGGAAGCCGCTTGTATGGAGGAACAGGTGCAGATACTTACTGCACTTGAAATATTATCTAAGGAAAACGGAGGGAATAAACAATGAGGAAATTTACAAAAGAGATAGCATCGCTTTTAGCAACTGTTACTGTGGGGCTTTCTGCGAACGCAGGTTCAGCAGCTTCGGAAGAAGTTTGGAAAATGACCGGTCAGGCGACTGATCCCGATTACATTGACGAGCTTGCTCCTACCGCAGGTGTAGTTATGCTGCCTGACGATGAGCTGCCGATAACTACAACTACTACTGAAGTTCCTTCAATGGTAGGCACTACAGTTACCAAAAAGCCCACCACAACAACTACAACAACTACTACAGGGCTTATAGGTACAACTACTGCGAAGATAGAAACAACAACGACAGTTCCGTCAATGGTTGGTACTACAGTCGCCCCTGCCAAAATAACTACTACTGCTGCACCAACAATAACTCCTTCAATGATAGGTACTACAGTAGCAACAAAAGAAACAACTGAAACAACAACTACAGAGGAGTTTCCGCCTCTTATGGGAGTGCTTGGACCGGCAAATGGTGATGCAAACTGCGACGGAGATGTTGATATGTCTGATGCTGTTATTGTAATGCAGGCTCTTGCAAATCCGAATAAGTATGGCTTGAACGGTACATCTGATAATCATCTTACTTCCGAAGGCGAACGCAATGCTGATATGAACGGCGACGGTCTGACTGTAAGTGATGCACTTGCTATCCAGGAGAAGCTTCTTGGTCTTAATTAATACAAAGCTCCTGAGCTTAGCAGCATTTAAGCATTGCGGCTCATATGCATAAAAAGGCGAACGCTTCCAATCTCTCGGAAGCGTTCTTTAGGTTTTACACTTATGTCAAATCCCCAAGAATCAGGTGTAATTACTTGCAGGATTTGGATACACACGGTATGCAGGACCATTTTCACACTTATAGCCGTCGCCTGCCCAGATCTCAACCTGAGAAGGATCATCGAGACGATAACATATCAGCCAGCGTACCAGCGGCAGAGTACCGCCGTCATCACGCTTGGTATAAGGCATTTTGACCTGGAAATTATCGCCCTTCTGTTGTCCGACTTTCATATCGAGCTCAGCACACAGTCTTTTTACGAACGTGGTATATCTCTTGTCTGAGTAGTCCCATGTTCTGAAAACGTGTGTGATATGTGAAGGATTTTTCCAGTCGCTTCCTGTGCTGTGTGCGTATCCGTCAACTCTTGCAACTACTGTAAAACGGTAGTTGCCTTCGGCTTTAAGAGGAGAATTAACGTTGCCTACTCTCTCGGAATAGGTGCTTGATACGCCTTTGTATTTGGTGGTCGTATTTATTACACGACCGTCAGCAGTTGCTTCATAAGCCACCCATGAACTCTGAGGAGTGTAGAACGACTCATAGGCATCTTCGTCTGCAAGTGCAAGCATTGCTGACATATAGATAGTTCTGCCGTTTTCAACGGTAGCTTTTTTCTTTGAAAGCTCAACATATCCGAGTATTGAAGGAACGATTATAGTACCGAGCACGGCGATTATAGCAAGAACGATTATCAATTCCATCAATGTGAAGCCCTTGTTTTTCCTCATAAATGTCACCTCGACTTAATTGGATATTTGTTTTGAACTTCCAGGTGCATATCGAATATGCACCTGAAAACTCTATCCGGATTTATCCTTTCTTTATATATATGATACCACGAATTATAACAAAATAGATGTATAATTTGTGAACAATGCACTATAACGCCGGAATTTCGTAGCCTTGAACAATGTGGAGTATTACGATTTGTAAATAATAACGAGTGAGAGTTAGTGCAAAATATACAAAATGGAAATAAAAATCTGTGGTAAAAAACCAGTATAAAGCAATTTTTTATGATTATACAGAAAAAATTTTAACTCTTTGAGTTGCTGGGAATATGATTCTTTTGAATTGATTTTGAGGTTTTATTCGAGAAAAAATAAAGATATTCATTAGACTATTGTTTTTACATTTAGTTATATTATTAGTTTCCTGACAGTTTTATAGTGTTTTTTTAGTTTTTTGAGTATAGTGCATGATAATTTATACTGAAGATAGGGAATAATCGGCAAGCATTATCCCTGATGACAGCTGTACAACGAGTTATACAGCATTTTAATAAGCTTACTTAATAAACAATTAGTATAATCTATAGTGCAATTTAAACGGAAGATAGTATAGTTAATTTGTTGAAAATGCCAAAAATCAAAGACAGATATGATTTACCTTATTTTTTCACTTGCTTTTTTTTTTGCCAACGGGTATAATTGAAACGTACGGGTTTTGTTCGTTTAATACTATTAATAGAATACAGTGTTTTCGCGGAATGTTTTTTTGCGAAAACCGAAAATGTTATAAAAAAAGCAGCATCAGATTGCCGGCAGTGTGATACCATTATAATTATACTGCCTGCTCACAAACTCTTGATATAGATAAAGCCTTTGAAAGACATAAGAGGTCGGCAATGATATGTGATCTCATGTTATCAGCTTGCGAAGGTTTATTATATAACACAACGATTTGAATGATCTGTCTGATCATATTGACTTATGCAGAGTAGTTTTAACGTGAATACGGTGCTCCGAATAAGTTTTCATAATAACAGGCGTTTTGTATACTGCGGCTTGCTAAAAATATCGTTTTACAAGGTCAGGATATAGCATTCGGAGCGTATCGTGACTATATGACGTAAAACAGGATTATTCACATAAGCTGGTATAAGCTTATTAAAGAGTGCTATGGCATATATATTTCATATTTAAAAGTACGTGTCGTTTGCATATTCGGCGAAAATGAAGTTGAGTACGTGGACGACAAAGTTTTGTATGAACAGATATTTGGCAAGTATCGGTTCGCATTTGGTACAATGCGCGTTTTATGAGAGAACAGATCAGAAACATTCATCTTGTTGAAAAAACTTTTTCTAAGATAGTAATAATTAGGAGATGTAAATTTAATGAGTTCAACACAAAAGAGATCGATCCCTTTCAGCCCACCGGATATCAGCGAAGCTGAGATAAATGAAGTCTGTGAAGCACTTCGTTCGGGTTGGATAACTACAGGTCCGAAAACAAAGCAGCTTGAAAAAGAGGTCGCTGAATATGTAGGCACTGACCGTGCGGTTTGTCTTAATTCACAGACAGCCTGTGCTGAAATGGCACTTCGTATCCTTGGTATCGGAGAAGGTGACGAGGTCATCGTTCCTGCGTATACATATACAGCTTCTGCTTCCGTTGTATATCATGTTGGCGCAAAGATCGTCCTTGTTGATGTTCAGAAGGACAGCCTTGAAATGGATTATGATGCACTTGAGAACGCTATAACAGAAAGAACAAAGGCTATCATACCTGTTGATCTTGCAGGTATACCCTGTGACTATGACAGGATATTTGCTATAGTTGAAGCTAAAAAGAATCTTTTCAAGCCTTCAAACAAGATACAGGAGGCTATGGGAAGAATTGCTGTCTGTGCTGATACAGCCCATGCATTCGGTGCTTCATGGCACGGCAGAATGGCAGGCTCTATTGCGGATTTCTCTTCTTTCTCGTTCCATGCAGTAAAGAACTTTACGACTGCTGAGGGCGGTGCTCTTTCGTGGAGAAATATCGATGGTATAGATAATGAGGAGATATATCATAATGTTCAGCTCTTCAGCCTTCACGGTCAGAGCAAGGACGCTCTTGCAAAGACTCAGCTCGGCGCGTGGGAGTATGATATCGTCGGAGCATGGTATAAGTGCAATATGACAGATGTTGCAGCTGCTATGGGACTTGCTCAGATGAAGCGTTATCCCGGTATGCTTGCAAGACGTAAGCAGATAATCGAAAAATATGATTCTGTTCTCGTTCCTCTTGGAGTTGAAACATTAAAGCACTATACAGAGGATCATATCTCTTCGGGACACCTTTATATTACAAGGATCCCCGGTATCAGCCCTGAAAAGCGTTCTGATATCATAATCGAAATGGCTGAGCAGGGAGTTGCCTGCAATGTTCATTACAAGCCCCTTCCTATGCATACAGCATATAAGAACATGGGATTTGATATCAAGGATTTCCCGAATGCATATAACAGATTTGCGAATGAGATCACTCTTCCGCTTCATACCTGTCTTACAGATGAAGATGTTGAGTATGTACTTGAAAAGTATTCAAGTATCATAAGGAGTTTATAATACAGTAGGTGCAGTTGATGACATTAAGAAAATGGGAAGAGCTTCCGAAGTTCATGCGGCGTAAGGAAGTTCGCGAGTATTACGATATTCTGAGCAAAAAACGTTTCAGTCTGAAGTGCAAAAGAATATTCGATGTTGTGCTCTCAGCGATAATGCTTGTTATTTTGTTGCCTGTTTTTGTAATACTTGCAGTAGCGATCAAGCTTGATTCACCGGGACCTGTTTTTTATAAGCAGGAAAGAGTAACTCAGTATGGAAAGAAATTCAAGATATACAAGTTCCGTACAATGGTGAATAATGCTGATAAGGTCGGGGCAGCGGTTACAGTAGGCAATGACAGCCGTATCACCCGAGTTGGTTCAAAAATACGTGATTATAGGCTCGATGAGATCGGACAGCTTATAAATGTCCTCAAGGGCGAAATGAGTTTTGTAGGCACTCGTCCCGAGGTAATGAAGTACGTAAAGGGTTATACACCCGAAATGCTGGCAACATTACTGCTTCCGGCAGGTATTACATCAGAAGCGTCTATTCGCTATAAAGATGAAGCACGTTTGCTTGATGCAGCTGATGATGTTGATAAGGTGTATATTGAACAGGTCCTTCCCGGTAAGATGGTATGGAATCTCGAAAGCATAAGACGATTCAGATTCCTTAGAGAAATATTAACGATGTTTAGAACAGCTGCAGCTGTAATGGGGAAAAATTATGACTGAAAAAAATAGTATAATCCACGCTACAACACGAGAACTTCAAGAGAAAATGCTTGAAATGCTGTTGTATTTTGATGAGTTCTGCAAAAAAAACAACTTAATGTATTACCTTTGCGGAGGTTGCCTTATCGGTGCTGTAAGGCATAAGGGATTTATCCCTTGGGACGATGACATCGACCTCTTCATGCCGCGCCCTGATTATGAAAAATTAGCAAAGATATGGAATCAGGAGGCGGATACGAGCAAGTATATTTATTGCCGAACAACAAGAAATAAGGTCTACCATGACGGCGGCGCATCGGTTCGTGATATCCGCACAACAGAGATCAATCGTCATAGTATAAATGAAGATATTTGTCACGGCATCGCACTGGAGATAATGCCTATAGACGGCTGTCCAAAGTCAAAAATAAAGCGAGCAAGTCAGCTTTATAATGCATTTATGTTCAGCCTTTTCAATGTTCAGAGACTTCCTGATAATAAGGGCGGATTGATTCGTGCATTTTCAAATATCATATATAAGATAGTAAGATCTCCGGAATCAAGATATAAGATCTGGAAGAAATGTCAGAGAAAAATGACAAAATTCAATTGGGACGATTGTGACGAAGTTACAGAGTTGATCGGTTCTATAAAGGGAATGCTGCTCAGACATCCGAAAAAGGATTTCGATAATGTTGTCTATCTGGACTTTGAAGGACATAAAGTACCGGTTATGGCCGGTTATGAACGATATCTGACTGAGATATGGGGCGACTATATGCAGCTGCCGCCAGTAGAGAAGCGCGTTGCAAAGCATGATGCGGTTTATTTGAGCACAACAGAGCCATATAAACAGTTTAAAGGCAAGTATTATTGTGTGAAGGAGAAGTAAGATGAATATAGCGGTTATTTTTGCTGGCGGAACGGGACAGAGAATGAAAGCAAAAACGAAACCGAAACAGTTTCTGGAGTTGCATGGTAAACCGATCCTTGTGTATACAATAGAGCATTTCCAGCGTCATAAGGCGATTGACGGCGTTGTTCTTGTTATCTTGGAGAGCTGGATCGAGTATTGTCAGGAGTTGATTGAGACTTTTCGTTTGACTAAAGTTAAGGCTGTTGTTAAAGGCGGAGCAACAGGACAGGAGTCGATATACAATGGACTTTCTGAGGTCGAGAGACTGTATGGTAAAGAAAACGTTACAGTTCTGATACATGATGGTGTACGTCCGCTGATCGATGAACAAACTATCACAAATGCGTTGGATTGTGTTAAATTACATGGAAATGCAATTACAGTCACATCTGCTATTGAAACCGTTTCTATGACTGATGAAAATGGCAAGATAGTAAACATAATGGAAAGATCACAGTGCTTTATGGCAAGAGCTCCTCAGTGTTTTAGGCTTTCTGAGCTTATTGATTCTCACCGCAAAGCAATCGAGGAGAAAAAGGAATTTATTGATTCTGCAAGTATGATGCGTTACTACGGTTATGAATTGTATACTGTAGAAGGTGCAATCGAGAACATTAAGATCACGACACCGTCTGATTTTTACATTTTCAGGGCAATTGTAGATGCAAGGGAAGGTTCGCAAATATTTGGTTGAATAAGGAGTTAACTTAATGGATACCAGTGTTGAAAAAGAAGATATGGAGTACATTCTGGGATGTGACTGTATTCCTTGGAAATCGTTTGAAAATACGAATATATTTGTTACCGGAGCAACTGGATTGATTGGTTCGCTGCTTGTTAAAACATTGATAAATGCAAATAAACGTTTCTCGTTAAATATGAAGATTTATTGCCTTGTAAGAGATGAAAATAAGGCAAAGGCATTATTCGGTGAGACTAACGATGTGGTGCGTTATGTTATAGGTACATTAGAAGCGTTTGAATTCTCGGATGTTCATTTTGATTACATCATACATGGTGCTTCACCGACAGCCAGTCAGTTTTTGGTCCAAAATCCGGTAGAGACAATAGAATCTGTTGTTTTAGGAACTCGAACTCTTCTAAAACGTGCTGTTGAAGATAAAGTTTCAGGATTTCTGTTTTTATCAAGTATGGAAGCATACGGAGTTATTCATGATGACAGAGTATTGACTGAAGATCAGTTAGGTCATGTTGATCTTTCAAATGTCAGAAGCTGTTATCCCGAAGCTAAACGACTTTGTGAATTGCTGTGCTATTCTTATTCAACTGAATATGATATAAGAACGATGAGTCTTAGACTTGCTCAAACATTTGGTCCGGGTATACCGTCAAGTGACAAAAGAGTTTTTGCAATGATGGCGAATTGTGCAAGAGAGGGAAAAGATATCGTCCTTTTGACAAAGGGAAACGGACGTCACCCTTATCTTTATTCTGCGCAAGCAGTTACCGCTATTCTTTGTGTTTTGCTCAAAGGTGAAAAAGGCGAGACATATAATGCTGCAAATCCGGATACATATTGCTCAATTTATGAGATGGGCAAAATGGTAGCGGATACTATTGCAGATGGTAAGATAAGCGTTAGAATTGAAGAATCTGATGCTAACAGAAAGTATCCGCCGGCAAGCTGCCTGAATTTAAGCATTGATAAGATCACAAAACTCGGCTGGAAGCCGCAGGGGACACTTGCTGATATGTATAAGCGAATGATTGCTGTAATGAGATAAAATGATAATCATTTCTTATCTGATGATAAATAATTATGTCAGTAAATTATTTTGAAAATATTTGAGATTTAGTTGCCTAACTTATAGCAGAAGTAGGAATTTTTATTATAGGTTCATTGTTTAGGAAGAAGGGTAAATTGTGGGAGAAAACTATGGCAAAAAGACCGCATCGGGAATGATCTGGAAATTTGGAGAGCGTTTTATAGCTCAGATGGTTTCTTTAGTCGTTTCCATTATTCTTGCGCGAATTTTAACTCCTGATGATTATAGTGTTGTTGGTATTGTTACGATTTTTTTTACATTTTCAAATGTATTGATAACAAGTGGTCTGAATACTGCACTTATTCAAAAGAAAAAAAGTGATCCGGAAGACTATTCAACTGTATTAAGTGTTAGTATTGCAATTGCGATCGTACTGTATTTGATATTGTTTTTATCTGCTCCGTTGATCGCAGACTTGTATAAACAGCCATTATTAATACCTATATTTCGAATAATGGGTATCGTACTGCTGATAAATGCAGTCAAATCAGTTTTGTGTGCGTATATTTCAGTTCGCCTGGAGTTTAAAAAGTTTTTCTTTTCGACTATAGGCGGAACGCTTGTGTCAGCTGTTGTTGGAATAACAATGGCAAAACATGGCATGGGAGCTTGGGCACTTGTTGCTCAACAGATGACAAATAGCTTTATTGATACCGCTATTCTGTTCTTAACAACACATTATCGTATAAGTTTTAAAGTAGTTCCTGAACGTTTAAAAGCATTATACTCATATGGCTGGAAAATATTCCTCAGCGACCTTATCAATACGGTCTATGACGAGATCAATCCACTGATCATCGGATTGAAGTATAAGCCAAGTGATCTCTCATTTTATACAAAGGGAAGAAGTTTCCCAAGTATTCTGAATTCATCAATTTCAGATACATTTGCGGCAGTTCTTTTTCCCGTCATGTCAAAGATACAAGATGATAAGCAGCGTCTTCTGCAATATACAAGAATGTATATAAAGGTAGCATCATATATGATCTTTCCTGTATTATTTGGATTCTTTGCAGTTTCCGACAGTTTCATTGCCATCCTGTTGGGAAAGCATTGGCTGCCTGCTGCTGATTATATTCGCATTTTCTGTCTGAGCTATATGTTTAATATACTTACAAAAGGAAACCTGCAAGTAATTAAAGCGATAGGAAGAAGCGATATTCATCTGATACTTGAAATTATAAAGAAAGTATCTTTCCTTATTGTGATCATTGCATTTCTTTTTGTTGCAAAGACACCTGTATTTTTTGCATATGCAAGTATCGTGAACAGTGTTATTGCATTATTAGTCAATACTTATCCAAATAAAAAGCTGATCGGATATGATATCAAGACTCAGTTATTAGATATAATGCCAAACTTTATTATAGCGTTAATAATGGGTGTTTCTATATACATGATGAATTATATAGTTATAAACCGTATCGTTTTACTTTGTTTACAGATAGTAAGTGGTGCGCTTATATATTTAATGTTATCTTTTGTTGTTAAACCTGAAGGTTTTACAAAATCTTTTTCAATAATTAAGAAGACAATAAGAGGAGATAAAAATGAAGAATAAGATTGTTGATAAGATAGTAAAACCAGTATATCACGCAACGTTTCGTCCGTTAGTATGGAATGCACGTAAAATGAAATGGTTCCTCTATTCCAAAAAACAGATCTCAATTCGGAAAGAAATATCCAAAGAAAACATTAAAAAAGACAAAAAGATCAGAGTTTTGTTTATAATGCAGTATCCTGAGATGTGGGGTTCAGAACGAACAGTATATGAGACTATGAAAGAAGACAACCGTTTTCAAGTTGAAATACTGGCGATTCCCAAAAGCGGCGGTGTAAATCCTAAGATTAAGAGTTTTGAATCGAAAAACGAAGCATTGGATTACTGTAAAAAAGAGGGGATATCTGCAATAAATGCATTCAGTAATGGTAAATGGCTTGATTTGAGTTCAATGAAATCAGATTACATTTTTTTGCAGCGTCCCTATGATGAATGTATGCCGGATGAATACGAAATGTCAAAGCTAATGAAACACGGTTTGTTGTGTTATATACCTTACAGTGGTCATATAACACAGGGAGTGCATTTGAAAATAGAATTCAATCATATATTGCTTCGATATTTATATTTGTTTTTTGCAGATAGTTCTCATACCGCAGAGTATGTACGTTTAAGAAGCGGCAAAGAATTGTCTTCTAAGACTCGTAAAATTTTTGAATTTGGATTTCCACGGTTTGATTTGATAAAAAGACTTGGTGAACAGCCAGAGCAAAATCAGATCAATGTATTGTGGACTCCAAGATGGTCAGCTGATGACTCCAACGACAGAAGTTACTTTTTAGATTATTATGAAACTATGATGGATTACTTTAAGAATCATCGTGAACTGAATTTAGTAATTCGTCCGCATCCATTAATGTTTACTAATTTTGTAGAAAAGAAAGTTCTTAGTGAACAGGATGTATCAGAAATAAAAAAACGTGTAGCGAATGAGCCTAATATTTCCTTTGATGAAAACTTGGACTATAATATAAGCTTTAGAAAAAGCACATTCTTAGTTTCGGATATTTCTTCGCTGCTTTTAGAATACTTCATTACAGGAAAACCGATAGTGTTTTGTGGAGAGATACGTGATTTCACTACAGATGGAGTGAAAATGGCTGATCAGTTCTACTCTGTGAAGGATAAAGAGCAGCTTGTCAAACAACTTGATCTTCTTTCTTCTGGTAATGACCCCGGATTAAATGAGCGAAACGAAATAATAAAACAAGTATTTCAAGTTGACGGTAAGGCTGGACTTCGTATCGCAGAGGCTGTATATCAAGACGCACAGGAGTTGATAAGATAGTATGAAGGTTTTCGGCGTTGTAAGCTATAATATATATTGCAACTTTACAAATTACGGATCCGCCCTTCAGTCATGGGCATTAACACAAGCAATAGGCAAACTCGGACATCACGCAAAGTTGGTTGACTATTGCCCTGATATCCTTGCAGACAAAGATCCATTGAACCCGTTTGAGAATATGTGGGATAAGGATGAAGAATCACGCAGAATGTGTGAGCTGACAATGCCTGCAATTCGTATTAATTATGAAAAGTTCGATAAATTTTATCATGAACGTTTTAATAAGACTGAGAAGAAATATACTTCTGCAAATTTTAATGACATCATTGAAGACGAGAAAATCAACGGTTTTGTTTGCGGAAGTGATACAATTTTCTGTCCTGATGAATTCGGTTTTGATGACGGTTATTATGCAAACTATGATTGCATGAAAAACGGTTTTGCAGCTGCTTATGCTGCAAGTTTTGGTGATCCGCATTTTACTGATGAGACATATCAGATCCTTAATGCAAGGCTTCAAAACTTTAAGGCATTCGGTCTGCGTGAGAATTTGATGATTCCTTATGTTAGTGAGCATACTTCTGTACCTGTACAAAAGGTTGTTGATCCGACTTTGCTGCTGACTTCTGAGGATTATGATCGTATAGCTGAGAAACGCATTGTTCCAGAGAAATATCTGCTGCTGTATGCACGCCGCTATAATCCAACTATGACCGAGTATGCTGAGAAGCTTGCAAAAGAACATGGTTGGAAGATAATAGACATTAGTCTGCGTGCAACCAATGCGGAGCGTGGACATCAGATGTTCTATGAAGCAGGAGTTGAAGAATTCCTTTCGCTTGTCAAGCACGCAGAATACGTAGTAACAAATTCGTTTCACGGTATGATCTTCAGTGTACAGTATCGAAGACCATTTGTTGTGTTTTCTCGTGAACAGTGTGATACTAAAATAGAAGAATTGCTTGCTCTGTTTGGCTTGTCTGATCGTATGTTGGTCAATGGAACAGAATCATTCCGTGATACGATCAATTATGATACAGTGCATCAAAACATAGATGCCGCTCGTCAGGAATCAATACGCTTTTTGAAGTCAGAGCTGGATATGTGTCCCGTAAAGGAGCAGTAAAAATGGATTTCTTGACTACAAAAGTTAAAGGTGAGTGTTTCGGCTGTGAAGCTTGTGCGCAGATATGTCCCAAAAGTGCTGTAAGCATCAGTGAGGATGAAGAAGGTTTCCGTTACCCTTTCATTAATGAGGAGCTTTGTATAAATTGCGGGTTGTGCCATAAGGTATGTCCTGCAAATAATATGCCGGAAGCATCAAAGGATTCTAAATATGCATATGGCGGATATCACAAAAGCAATAATGTTCGTCGTTTCAGCACATCAGGCGGTGCATTTACCGCAATTGCACAAGCTTGGTGTGATGAGAATTATGTCGTATACGGTGCAGCATCAAAAGGACTTGATGTTTTTCATTATGGTATCGATGATATTAAAAAGCTGCCTGTTATATGTAAATCAAAATACTCACAGAGCCGTATTGGCAATACCTTTATCAAGATAAGAGATGATCTTAAAGCAGGAAAGAAAGTGCTTTTTTCAGGTACTCCTTGTCAGGTGACAGGTTTAAAAACATTTTTGCAGAATGCTGATACCACTAACTTGCTTTTAGTGGAAGTAATATGCGAAGGTGTGCCAAGTCCGCATTACATTAGAAAGCTTGATGACCATGTTGAACGCAAATACGGTGCGCGTATCAAAAAACTGGATTATCGAAGCAAGGGATTTAAGTCTGCGCCCTCTTCATTCAAATGGGATTTTCAGAGAATGTGTTTGGAACTGAAAAACGGAACGATCCTTGACAAGGATCGCTGGTTCAATCCATATTGGTCCATTTGGCTCAAACACCTGATGAGCCGTCCGTCATGCTATCAATGTCCTTTTACAACTACAGAACGTCAGGCTGATATCACGCTTGGCGATCTTTGGGGAGTGCATCTGTATTGTCCCGAGCTTTATGGCAAAAACGGCGGAGCATCACTGATCGTATGCAATACCGAAAAGGGAAAAGAACTCTGGAATAAGGCTGCAAAACGATTTGTCGGACATGAGCTTGATTTCGAGACTGCATTGAAGTATCAGAGCCCTATGCGAAAGCATATTGACGGAAATCCGCAGCGTGATGATTGTATGCGTGATCTGATGGACACAAGTATGGATTATACTGAGATTTGTAAAAAATGGGCAGATGCACCTACAAAAAAACTGCTATTTCAAAAGTATGTCTGGGGAAACAGACAAAAAGTATTTTTATGGAATCTCAGACATAGAAGTGAGGAGGAGTAATATTGCTTAATTTTACAGTAGGACCGGTTATGTGCAGCGATGAGGTTTGCGCTGTTGGCGGAGAACAGGTGCCTTATTTTCGTACACCTGAATTTTCTGAATTGATGTTTGAAAATGAGCAGCTTATGCTGAAATTTTCAAAAGCACCCAAGGACTCAAGAGTAGCTTTCATGACAAATTCTTCCACGGGTTCAATGGAAGCAACTGTCATGAATTGTTTTACGGATAATGATAAAGTGCTGGTCATCAACGGCGGAAGCTTTGGACAGCGATTTTGTGAACTTTGTGAGATACATGATGTTCCTCACGATGTCCTGAAACTTAATCACGGACAAAAGCTGACAAAAGAGAGACTTTATGAGTATGATGGAAAAGGTTATACAGGTCTGCTGGTAAATATAGATGAAACTTCTACAGGTGTTCTCTATGATTCGGAAATGATCGGAGAATTCTGTAAGAAGAACGATATGTTCTATGTATGTGACTGCGTTTCAGCATTTCTTGCCGATCCATTTGATATGGCACATTGCGGCGCAGATGTGATGATAACAGGTTCACAAAAGGTTCTTGCCTGCCCTCCGGGTGTATCAATGATAGTTCTCGCTCCGAGAGCTGTTGAGCGTGTGACAAATGCAAAAGTGAAGTCAATGTACTTTGATCTTGCAGATGTACTTAAAAATATGGAACGCGGACAGACTCCGTTCACACCTGCGGTGGGAATCCTTAGACAGATCAATACAAGACTGAAAGAAATAGAAGCAGCAGGCGGTGCAGACGCAGAGATAGCTCGTGTTGCAGCACAGGCAAAGGATTTCAGGGATAAGATCAGCGAACTTCCGTTTGAATTTGTTTCTGAGTCACCTGCAAATGGTGTTACACCTGTTCATCCGCTCAATGCAGATGCATATGAGATATTTACAGAGCTCAAGGATAACTACGGTATCTGGATTTGCCCGAACGGCGGCGATATGAAGAGCACTATTTTCCGTGTAGGTCATATAGGACATTTGACACATGATGATAATACAACACTTATTAATGCTCTGAAGGATATGCAGAGCAAGGGAAAACTTTAAGGGATAATGCTTGTAATGGAGATGATATATTGGTAAAGGTAATTACATACGGAACATATGATATGCTCCATTACGGACATATTCGATTGTTAGAGCGTGCCAAAGCTCTTGGAGATTATTTGATAGTTGGCATTACCTCTGACGACTATGACAAGACAAGAGGTAAGATCAATCTTCAGCAATCCTTAATGGAAAGAGTTGAAGCAGTAAAAGCCACAGGTCTTGCTGATGAGATAATCATTGAGGAATATGAAGGTCAGAAGATAGATGATATCAAACGTTATCAGGTCGATATCTTCACGGTAGGTTCTGATTGGGTAGGAAAATTTGATTATTTGCAGGAGTACTGCGAAGTAGTTTATTTACCAAGAACAGAAGGCATTTCAAGTACAGATCTTCGAGAAGAAAAAAGACTGGTACACATTGGAATTGTTGGAAGTAATATGGTATTATCCAAATTTATTCGCGAATGTGATTATGTTAATGGAGCTAAGATATCAGGAATTTGTACTGATGATCTGAATAAAGAACTTAATTTTCCCGAAGGTGTTCCTGTATATTCAATTGCTCAATATGAGGAATTTCTGGATCAAATGGATGCTGTGTATATTGTCACTCATCCGGCAGAGCATTATTCACATATAAAAAACGCTCTTTTGAAACGGAAACACGTTCTGTGTGAATCACCTATCGCATTATCAACGGATCAATGCACTGAGTTATGGTCTATTGCAGAACAAAACGGTTGTGTGTTGATGGATGGTATAAAAACAGCTTATGCAACTGCTTATTCCAGATTGCTTGTATTGGTAAAAAGCGGTGCGATCGGTGATGTAGTATCTGTTGACGCAGTATGTACAAGTATGCGCGATATTGATGCAATACAACGATTAGAACTCGATGAACGCTGGAATAGTATTTGTGGTTGGGGACCGACTGCACTTCTTCCGATTTTTCAAATTCTTGGTACAAATTATCTTAAGAAAACAATTGTATCAAAAACAATTGGTACTGATTCTAATTTTGATGTTTTCTCAAAAATAGATTTGATTTATTCTAATGCAGTAGCTTCACTTCGTGTTGGCAAAGGTGTAAAATCTGAGGGAGAACTTGTGATCTCAGGAACAAAGGGTTATGTATACGTTCCGGCTCCTTGGTGGCTTACAGATTATTTTGAGGTCCGCTTTGAGAATGCGACACAGAATAAACGTTATTTTTATCAATTGGACGGCGAAGGGATTCGTTATGAGATAGTAGCGTTTATTAAGTCGATCCAGAACAAAGGACGTTACAATGTAATTTCACAAGAATGTTCCGGTGCAATAGTAAAAATGATAGAATCATTCTATCAAGGAACAGACAGGTTGAATATTATTCAGCCATAAATATAACAATTGCAGCTTCGGGGAATGTTACAAGTGTCAAGAATACAGGTATGATCAAGTAAATTGATGCAAAAGAATATCTCGGTCATTTATTTGAAAATAAATAACACTCGATTAAAGTCATATGGTATACTTTCTAAATATGTATACGCAAATGATTTATGCAATTAGGTAAAAGGATAATAGATATGAATAATAATCCAATGATAAGCGTAATTATGCCGGTGTATAATTCTGAAAAATACTTGAAAGGTACATGCCAGACTATTCTGCGTCAAACGTACCGCGATTTTGAACTGATTTTGGTTGATGATGGTTCAAGTGATTCAAGTCCAAGTATTTGCGATGAATTATCTAAAGAAGACAGCAGAGTAGTTGTGATCCACCAGCAGAATAAAGGCATATGTGGAGCGAGAAATCGCGGTTTGGCTGCTGCACGAGGAAAGTATGTTACTTTTTGTGATAATGATGATGAGATGGTCATTTCATGCTTGGAGAAAAGTGTCAATGCAGCTGAAAAAACGAATTCAGACTGTGTGCGTTTCCGTAGACGACATGAATTATCAACTCGTTTTGGAAAAATAGGGGCTGATTATGCACCGTTTAAGAAATTTACCATAAAGCCGCAAAAATGGGAAGATTATCTTCTTAGTATAAAAAAGTGTGGATATGGTGTATGGGCGGGAATTTATCTTCGTTCATTTTTAAATAAGTATGATATAAACTTTGATGAGACTGTTCGTTATGGGTATGAAGATCATATTTTTGTTTCAAGAGTAAACGGAAATGCATCTAAAATTGTTTTTGTACCAGATGTTTTGTATATTTGGAAGCAGAGAGAAAATGGAAGTACATCATGTAAGAGCGGTAAAAAAGCATATGAAAACCGTTGGCTTGGCATTTTTAATTGGTATAAGCATGAGGTTGAGATCATGAAAAGATTAAATGCTTCCTCAGAACAGTGTGCATTAAGAAAATATGAATATATTTATTGCGTTTTGGATGAATTAATAGCAAATGGATGTAAATCTGATGAAATAAATGATTTTCTTATTCGCGCGAAGAAGGATATAGGTTTTGCTGCTGTAAAAAAGGTAAAAGCGGCATCGCTATCATTCAAGGAGAAAATTAAAAAAAGTACAATTGATCACAATTGTTTTTGGGGATATAAGCTCGTTCGTAAGTTTGAAAAAGTTTTGCGTGTATTACGATTATGCTGATTTATTGTATAAGGAGAACAAATGGCTATATATTATCTGACATGCGCTATATCCGTTCTTTTTGCGTCTGCTTTTGAACGAATAAGTGAAAGCAGAAAAAAGGGAATATTTCGCACAATGGCAATAATTGTGTCATCAATGCCATTGTTTATTCTTGCTTCTATTAGATATGGTGTAGGAACGGATTACTTTAATTATATCAAACATTATAAATTAGCTTTGCGAGGTGTTCGGCAAAAAGAGTTTCTATACTATCTTGTAAACAGGATCGTAGGCAAAATGGGACTTGAATATCAATGGGTCTTAGTTGTTTGTTCAGCGATTTTTTTTCTTGTTGTATTTAAACATATTTTTGATGAATCACCTTATCCTGCATTAAGTATTTTTCTTATTGTAGGAATGACTCATTATTTTGCCTATCAAAATATAGTTAGACAGATGATAGGCGGCGCAATTGTAATGTATGGCTTGCGTTATGTACAGAAAAAAGAGTTAATAAAATTTGTAATATGTATATTGCTCGCTGCCGGATTCCATTTCAGCTGCGCTCTGTTCATTATACTTTATTGGTATGATAAAATAAAGCTTACACCAGGTATTGCCGTGGCTTTAAGTGGAGTTATATTCGCATTAGCCGGAGTTATGGCGAGAATTATCATGATGATAATCATGCATACAAAACTGGCATGGTATATCGGTTCTGAGTATGATAGTAGTGTTGTAGGCTATGTATATCTGTTAGTTCAGTTTGCGGTGTTGATGCTTGCGTCATTAAGCTTTAATAGCAGCCATGATAATAATCATTTGAAGATAAATGTATCTAAGGGTATAAGAAAAAAGCTTGAAAAAATGTTCCCATTTTTAAAATGGGAGGAAGAAGATGATAGAAAGTATAAGTTATATTATACAGCACAGGTAATAAATTTGTGGATCGCTCTGTTTAGCGGGCGTATTGCGCTGATAGACAGATTTAGATATTTATTTGGATTTCCGGCAATTATATTGATACCGCTTGCTATAAAACGAATTAAAATACAGCCATTAAGAATATTAGTAATGGGTGCAATTGTCTTTTGCTTTATAGTTTATAGTTACTTGGTTACAACAAGCGGAAATCATGGTGCTTTGCCATATCGTACGATTTTTAGTGTTAATTAAGATAGTTATGGGGAATAGTGATGGATAAAATAATTGTTTTGATGTCTGCTTACAAAGGTAAGAAGTATATTAATGATCAGCTCAACAGTATTCTAAATCAAAAAAAAGTTGATGTTGAAATATTGATCCGTGTGGACGGTTCACCTGATGATACATATCAATATATTCAGGAGATTGCTTCGAAGCAGCCTAAAATCAAAGTATACGAAGGTGAGAACCTGAGATCAGCAAAATCGTTTCTTAATCTTGTTCAATGTGCTCCTGAAAATGAGTATTATGCATTCAGTGATCAGGACGATATCTGGGATGAGGATAAGCTGTATGTTGCTTTAAAACATATCAAGGGTTATCCTGCTGATAAGCCCAATATGTACTATTCCAATCTTCGGGTTGTAGATAGTAATTTGAAGACGATCAGATCGTTTCACTCATCAAGCTTTGAAGGCGAGAATAAATACAATATACTCATAGATAATATGGCGGCAGGCTGTACAATGGTTTTTAACAGAAAAGCGGCAGAACTTGCAGTAAGAAAAATACCTGAGTATTGCTTGATGCATGATGCATGGATTCATTTGGTGTGTGCATTTTTTGGAAATGTTTATTATGATAAACGACCACATATCAGTTATCGTCAGCATGAGGACAATGTTGTGGGGGCAAGTAAGCTGGATTTTGATACTGTTAAAGACAAATTCACACGTTTGTTTGATAATAGTGTTCAGCCGCGAAAGATGCTCTCAAAAGAGTTCCTGAATTGCTACCGTGATATGCTGTCTGAAAAGGAAAAGCGTGAGCTGAGTAAATTAGCGAACTATCAGCGCAGTATAAAAGATAAAATGAGCCTGCTTTTCGATAAAACTATTAAAGCTCCGAATTCACGCCGCAATATTGTTTATAAATTTTTGATCTTGTTGAATAAGGCATAATACAAAGATAAAGGTTACTTTAATAAGAGATAAGCTTTTTTAGATAAATGCCAATGTGCTGAAGCACAGATTGGCAGCATTAAACATATGGAGGTTTCATATGGAAGAATTGATATCTGTCGTTATTCCATCCTATAATAGAGAAAAAACAATTGCTAAAGCGGTTGACAGTGTTTTAAAACAAACATACGATAATATTGAAGTTATTGTCGTAGATGACTGTTCTAAAGATAATACTGTTGAAATACTCAAACAATATGAAGATCCTCGCTTGCACTATTATGTTCTTGATAAGAATTCAGGAGCGTGCTATGCCAGAAATTATGGAATATCAAAAGCAAAAGGAAAGTATGTCGCACTGCACGACAGCGATGATATATGGCATTCGGACAAGCTTGAAAAACAAATTGCGTATTTAAAGAAAAAACAGCTGGAGTTTATGACTTGTGGTTTTATCCGATATCGTAATGGCAAGCAGGAAAAAATCGGTATGGTGGATTGCCCAAAGAATGCTCAGGATTTATGGTGTCAGCTCGTAAACGGAAACTGGGTTTCGACACAGACTATTCTATGTTACCGTTATTGTTTTGAAAAAATTCAATTTGATCCTAACGTTAAGAGATTTCAGGATTGGGAGCTGGGATTGCAGGCAGCAATAAATTTTCGTGTCGGTTCGTTAAAAGAAACTCTTGTTGATGTTTATGTGCAGGAAGACAGTATAACAAATAACCAGAAAACATATAGTGCAATTTGTTATATATTAAATAAACACTATTCAGATATCGAACCCGGTAATCAGAAAATGCTTGCCCAGTGGCTGAAGTCACGAGCTGATGCAGAACGTGAGGTAAGTTTGAAAAAAGCAGCAAAGTTTTATTTTCAGAGTTTTTGTCTTGTTAGAAAGATGAAGACATTTGCAAGCTGGCTGATGTGTATAACCGGTACAATGAAGCTTTATTTGAAACACCAGGATTCATAACGGCTGAAAACGAATCGCTGCAATAATAAAAAGTTTATATCATGCTATTGCAGAACGTGCGAAAAATAATAAAGTATGAAAAATAATGATAATAAATGGAGGTTGTTGGAATGAAAATTGCGGTAGCAGGAACAGGCTATGTTGGACTTTCAATAGCAACTTTGCTTTCTCAGCATAATACTGTAACGGCAGTTGATATCATTCCCGAAAAGGTTGAGCTTATAAATAATAAGAAGTCACCTATACAGGATGATTACATCGAAAAGTATCTTGCTGAAAAGGAACTTGATCTTACAGCTACACTTGATGCAGAATCAGCTTATAAAGATGCAGATTTTGTAGTTATAGCTGCTCCTACTAATTATGACAGCAAAAAGAACTTTTTTGATACAAGTGCAGTTGAAGCTGTTATTGATCTTGTTATTAAGTATAATCCAAATGCTATCATGGTCATCAAGTCGACTATCCCTGTTGGATATACAAAGTCGATCAGGGAGAAGACCGGCAGCAAGAATATCATTTTCAGCCCAGAGTTCCTTCGTGAGTCCAAGGCACTTTATGATAATCTGTATCCGAGCCGTATAATAGTTGGAACAGATATGAATGATGCAAGACTTGTTGAAGCTGCACATACATTTGCGGAACTTCTTCAGCAGGGGGCTATAAAGGAAGATATTGATACTCTGTTTATGGGCTTTACCGAAGCCGAAGCAGTTAAGCTTTTTGCGAATACATACCTTGCACTTCGTGTAAGCTATTTCAATGAACTTGATACATATGCTGAAATGAAAGGCCTTGATACACAGCAGATCATCAACGGTGTATGTCTTGATCCGCGTATCGGTACTCATTATAACAATCCTTCATTTGGCTATGGCGGATATTGTCTCCCTAAGGATACAAAACAGTTACTTGCAAACTATGCCGATGTTCCACAGAATATGATGTCTGCTATTGTTGCTTCCAACAGAACTCGTAAGGATTATATTGCTGACAGAGTGCTCCAGCTTGCAGGGTATTATGATGCAAACTCAAATTATGATAAGAGCAAGGAAAAGGAAGTTACGATAGGTGTGTATAGACTTACAATGAAGTCTAATAGCGATAATTTCCGTCAGAGCTCGATCCAGGGCGTTATGAAGCGAATAAAGGCAAAAGGTGCAAAGGTAATTATCTATGAGCCGACACTTAATGACGGTGATACATTCTTTGGCAGCTACGTTGTAAATGATCTTGATAAGTTCAAATCAATGAGTAACGCGGTTATTGCCAACAGATATGATGCTTGCCTTGACGATGTTCAGGATAAAGTTTATACAAGAGATTTATTTAGAAGAGATTGAGGTGATGAAATGAAAGGTATTATTCTCGCCGGAGGATCCGGAACAAGACTTTACCCATTAACAATGGTTACATCGAAGCAGCTGCTTCCTGTATATGACAAACCAATGGTTTATTATCCGCTGTCCACACTTATGCTGGCAGGCATTAAGGATATTCTTATAATATCCACGCCTACTGACCTGCCTAATTTTGAGAGACTTCTCGGAGATGGTTCACAGTATGGCATCAGCCTCAGCTATAAGGTACAGCCAAGTCCCGACGGACTTGCACAGGCATTCATACTCGGAGAAGAGTTTATAGGCGATGACGCTTGTGCAATGGTGCTTGGAGATAATATTTTCTACGGAAACGGCTTCGGAACAATTCTTCGTGCTGCAAAGAAGAATGCTGAGGAGAACAACAGAGCAACCGTATTCGGCTACTATGTTCCTGATCCAGAGCGTTTTGGCGTTGTTGACTTTGATAAGGACGGACACGCTCTTTCTATCGAGGAAAAGCCTGCTGTTCCAAAGAGCAATTACGCAGTTACAGGACTTTATTTCTACCCCGCAGGTGTAAGCGCAAGAGCAAATCAGGTAAAGCCTTCTGCCCGCGGAGAGCTTGAGATAACAACACTCAACGAGATGTATCTTCACGATAATCTCCTTGATGTTCAGCTTCTCGGACGCGGTTTTGCATGGCTTGATACAGGTACTATGGACAGCCTTGCAGAAGCTACAAACTTCGTTCAGATGGTCCAGAATCGTCAGGGAATCCAGATCTCGGCACCTGAGGAGATCGCTTTCATCAACGGTTGGATAGATAAAGACGGACTGATGAAGTCTGCTGAGAAATATGGAAAGTCGCCATATGGTCAGCATCTGAAAAAAGTTGCTGAAGGCAAAATAAAGTATTAAGGAGAAAAGACCATGACCATATTTGTTACAGGCGGAGCCGGATTTATAGGCTCAAATTTCGTATTCCATATGCTTGATACATATCCGGATTACAGGATAGTATGTCTTGATAAGCTCACATACGCAGGCAATTTATCAACACTTGAGCCTGTTATGAAGAATCCTAACTTCCGTTTCGTGAAGATAGATATATGCGACAGAGAAGCAATCTACAAGCTTTTCGAGGAAGAAAAGCCTGATATTGTAGTTAACTTCGCAGCAGAGTCACATGTTGACCGCTCTATCGAGAACCCTGAGATATTCCTTCAGACAAATATCCTCGGTACACAGGTACTTATGGACGCTTGCCGCAAGTACGGCATACAGCGTTATCATCAGGTGTCAACAGATGAGGTTTACGGTGATCTCCCACTTGACAGACCTGACCTTTTCTTTACAGAGACTACACCTATCCACACAAGCAGCCCTTACAGCTCATCCAAGGCAGGCGCAGATCTTCTTGTTATGGCGTACAATCGTACATATGGGCTTCCTGTGACAATTTCAAGGTGTTCAAATAACTACGGTCCTTACCACTTTCCCGAGAAGCTTATTCCTCTTATGATAGCTAACGCTCTCGCAGACAAGCCGCTTCCTGTGTACGGTCAAGGACTTAATGTACGTGACTGGCTCTATGTTGAGGATCACTGCCGCGCTATCGACCTTATCATACACAAGGGCAAGGTCGGCGAAGTGTACAACGTAGGCGGTCACAATGAGATGAAGAACATCGACATCGTTAAGCTCATCTGTAAGGAACTTGGCAAGCCTGAGAGCCTTATCACACACGTTGAAGACAGAAAGGGACACGATATGCGTTATGCTATCGATCCGACTAAGATCCACAACGAGCTTGGCTGGCTGCCTGAGACAAAGTTCGAGGACGGTATCAAAAAGACTATCAAGTGGTATCTCGAGAACCGTGAGTGGTGGGAAACTATAATCAGCGGTGAATATCAGAACTACTATGAGAAGATGTACGGAAATCGTGCAGAGGTGTGATATATGAAAGCATTTGTAACAGGTGTAGGCGGACAGCTCGGACATGATGTTATGAACGAGCTTGCAAAGCGCGGATATGAGGGCATAGGAAGTGATATCATCCCCTCAGTTGATATAAAATATCCTTATGTACAGCTTGATATAACCGATGGGGCAGCAGTAGAAAAGGCAATATCGGAAGTAAAGCCTGATGTTGTTATCCACTGTGCAGCATGGACAGCAGTTGACGCTGCCGAAGATGAAGAGAACAAGCCGAAAGTCAAGGCTATAAACGTTGACGGTACACAGAATATCGCCAATGTCTGTAAAAAGCTTGACTGCAAGATGATATATATTTCCACTGACTATGTATTCAACGGACAGGGAACAGAACCATGGCAGCCTGACTGCAAGGATTACGCTCCACAGAATGTATATGGACAGTCAAAGCTGGATGGTGAGCTTGCAGTATCTAATACTCTTGATAAGTACTTCATCGTGCGTATCGCATGGGTATTCGGAGTAAACGGTAAGAACTTCATCAAGACTATGCTGAACGTAGGTCAGAAATATCCTGAAGTACGTGTTGTATCTGATCAGATAGGTACACCTACTTATACTTTTGATCTTTCAAGACTTCTTGTTGATATGGCAGAGACTGAGAAATATGGCTACTACCATGCTACAAACGAAGGTGGATATATCTCATGGTACGACTTTACAGTTGAGATATATAAGCAGGCAGGAATGTCCACAAAGGTAAATCCTGTTACTACAGCAGAGTACGGACTTTCAAAGGCAGCAAGACCTTTCAACAGTCGTCTTGACAAGTCAAAGCTTGTTGAAAACGGCTTTACTCCGCTTCCTTCATGGCAGGATGCACTTTCACGTTATTTAAAGGAGATACAGTAAAATGGGACAGATAACAGTTGAGAAAAATGTCGGCGGCATAGAGGGACTTTGCGTTATAACTCCCGCTGTTCACGGTGACAGCCGCGGTTATTTTATGGAGACTTATTCACAGCGTGATATGGAAGAAGCAGGTTTGAATATTGAATTTGTTCAGGATAATCAGTCCTGTTCTACAAAAGGCGTACTTCGTGGACTTCACTTCCAGAAGCAGTTCCCTCAGACTAAACTTGTACGCGCTATAAAGGGAAGAGTTTTTGATGTTGCTGTTGATCTTCGTACAGAGAGCAAGACATACGGTAAGTGGTTCGGTGTTGAGCTTTCTGAGGAGAACAAGAAGCAGTTCCTTATCCCTAAGGGATTTGCTCACGGTTTCCTTGTTCTCAGTGACGTTGCAGAGTTCTGCTATAAGTGTGATGACTTCTATCATGCTAATGATGAAGGAGGAATGGCTTGGAATGATCCTGAAATAGGTATAAAGTGGCCTGAGCTCGTAGGCGAATATAATGGCACAGCAAGTGCTGAAGGTTATACGCTTGAAGACGGTACTAAGCTAAATCTTTCTGATAAGGATCAGAAATGGCTTGGTTTTAAAGATACATTTAAATTTTGATATTATATGCAGCTCTGTAACAAAAGGGCTGCATTTTTTGTAGTCTGTTTTTGAAAACATTGTATCACTCCCTTTATCATTTCCTACAAACCGTAGTACGTTATGTTGTTTAATGTTACAAAGATTTTGATTGAAGATAACTATTTACAAAAAAACAATATCTTCAATTGATCAATGTGTTATTATATACTCAGAGAGTTCATAGCGTTATGCTATTTGTTTTTTATGGTTATCTGTTTTTGGTGTTTTGTATGGGGGGATCACATGAATAATTCGTCACTTTATATTTCATATGTGATAACTGAGGTCTTTTGTATTTTATTTTCCATAGGTATTATTATAAAATCTAACAAAAATGTTGGTACACAGATCCAGATGCGTCATTTCAGAGGCATGGCTATGTTTTTTATAATTTACCTTATAAGTGATATCTGGTGGGCACTTGGACAAGGCGGTCTGATACCGTTCAACACTACGCTTAACAAAGCAACAAATACTGTGGGACTGGAGTCAGTATCTCTGCTGACTCTCGCCTGGTGCATATTCGTTATTTTACGTATCGACCAGAATAACATGAAGGAAACAATAACATTAAGAGTAATACACTATACTGTAACTATTGTGGACTGTATAATTACGATATCATCTGTTTTTACAGGCTTTTATTTCTATATTGACAAAAATGGTATTTTTCAGTTTGCAGACGGTTATATCGTACATATCATATTGACCTTCGTACAGCTTTTCGGAAGCGGATTATACTCTTTCCGAAAAAGCTTTGCAAATCAGCAGGTCAAGCTCAAAAAGGAATATCGCTTACCGCTGTTTTTTATAATCATTCCTTCGGCAACAGCAGTCCTTGAAGGTATACTGCCGCTTACTCCCATAGTTGCGATGGGAATACTTCTTCCGATACATTATTCCTTCCTTGAGATACAGAACAGCGAGATATACTCCGACGCGCTTACAGGACTTAATAACCGCAGACGTATGGAGATATTCCTGCAGGACATGATACATAATGCTACTGAAAGCAATTCTTTCAGGATACATATGATAGATGTCAACGATTTCAAGCTTGTCAATGATAAATTCGGTCATATAGTTGGAGACAAGACTCTCCAGCTTGTTGCTGACGCGATCCACAATGTTTCGGACAGGCTTCATGGCTTCTGTGCAAGATACGGCGGCGATGAATTTGTGCTGATAATCAATGATGATACAGATATCGATGAGGCTATACAGAATGAAGTTAATGTACTGCGCCAGAAATGTGCCGATCTTATCCCTGCTATCACAGTATGTACAGGCTGTGCTGAGTGCAGATCGGGAGCAATAACAGCTACACAGCTTATCGCGCAGGCAGATGAGCAGCTGTATATCCAGAAAGAAATTTTCCACGGAAGAAGAAAAGCAGAAGATGCTGAATAAAAAGGCAGCCTATTGGCTGCCTTTTCTTTATGATCTCCTGAAAGTGTTAATAATTTTCAGTTGATTTTTATGATATAACTGCTCCGGACAAATTCTGAGCAATTTCAAGATCTTCATTGAAGATCATACCTGATTTTGGGCATTGAATAGTCGAAAAAATAGTGATATAATAAATCTGAAAAATTTTTTGAAAACTACTTCGACATTTTCTGTTCGAGTTACGACTAATAAGTAGATGGGCAACGAACTATCCGAAAGGAGGTATATATGGATAACGGTGAAAGTAGCTACCGCCGTTTTCTATCAGGTGACAAGGACGGTCTCGCAGAAGTTATGCGCATATACCGTGACGGTCTTGTCTTATACCTGTCAAGCCTTGTATGTAATATAAATATCGCTGAAGAATTAATGGAAGAAACTTTTGTAAAACTATATGTCAAAAAGCCCAAATATAAAGGAAAAAGCTCATTCAAGACATGGCTTTATTCCATTGCCAGATTTACGGCAGTTGATTATATAAGAAAGAATTCTTCTGTTTTGCAGACTTCTCTTGATGATGCCGAGTCAAAAGTAAGCGAGGAAAACCTCGAAGGCAGGATCATTCAGAATGAGGAAAAACGCGTTATACATAAGGCTATACGAAAACTTAAACCCGAATATGAGCAGGCACTGTATCTGACATACTTCGAGGATTTTTCAAACAGAGAAACGGCAAGCATAATGAAAAAAACAGAAAAACAGGTCCGTGATATTCTTTATCATGCCAGAAAGACCCTGAAAGCAGAACTTATCAAGGAGGGCTTTGTGTATGAAAAGCTATGAAGAAACTATTGCAAGTGTCTTTGAAAAAGGCGATGCAATAATTGAAAGCAAAAGAAAGCGGGCTCGTCGTATCAAAAACATATCATGTACTGTTTCGTGTCTTTGTGCAGCCATTATTATTTGTGTATTCGCAGTTCATGATCTTATGAAAAATAATCAGCCTATCCTTCCGAATGATGATGAGATAATAGTGACGGAAACTGTCACAGATCAGCAGGTCACTACAACGCAGCCGGTGGAAGAGGATACTGCAATACATACGAGTTCGCCCCATACGACAGCTTCACCTGAAAAGAATGGAGCCGGAACTACAAATACAGCTGTAAAGGACAGCGGCAAATCCACTGTTACCGCAGCTTCACAGAATTCATCTGCCAATGCTAAGGTTTCAACAGTACTAATAAAGGATCCTTCACTTAACAATGGCAGCTCAAAACCAAATGCCAATTCGGATGCCTCAATTATCGCACCCGGTGACGAAAGGAGCTTAGAAATGAAAAAACTATCTGCATTTGCATTATCATTTATTACCGCATTATCAGCTATGCCTATGGAAGCTTCAGCTAATGACAATTACAGGCTGTATTCACAGAACTCATTTGATAAGGAGATCATCGCTCAGGTAGCACAGGGCGAGACAGATCTGAACGGAGACGGTAAATTCGATATAGATGACTGCTATAAGCTGTTTGCTTATACAGACGGATATATCGTAGATGATGCTACAAAGGAAAGAATAGAGCGTTATGCTGATTATGACCATGACGGATCTGTAACATGGTTTAGTGATGCACTACTCATGTTAAAGTATTATTTAATGACAAAGCCTCTGGATACTTCTGTATTCAATATGGATAACTATGAAGAACTTCCGCCCAGCGAGGAAATTCAGAAAATCCATGAACAAACGATAGCAGACGGCTATGAGGTACACCCGAATTCATATTATTTTACAATGAATTTAAAGACATACATGAGATACTACGGAACGGGCTACGGCTTCTTTGCTGATATGGTCAAGGACGGTGATATCTCACCTGATGTCAACGGCGACGGCGTATTTGATATTAAGGACTGCGTAGACTATGAGATATTCCTTGAAAACCTGCTCTTTAATGATACTGCGCTTTACGCAAAATATCAGAATCTGGTAGACGGCGTTATCAACTGGAAAGAAGGCGATGAAGGCGAGTTCTATGCAAGCAATCCAACTATACAGGGCGGCGAAAGCTGGAGACCGTGTACTTTTGATATCATAGAACTTCCTGAGGCAACAGTAAAGAGATGTGCTGATGTATTCAGCAAGCTCGGACCTTACGGCGGACAGTTCAGCGGACGCTACATGGCTTACAGCTATCTCCTTGACAATCCTCTTGACACTGAATACTTCCTTACCGAATACTATGAAAAGTTCTACGAGGGTGCTTCAAATTATGATATAAATGCTGCATTTGTATTTGCTGCAAGAACAGGCGAAAACATCGAGTACTTCGGCAACTTCGACAAGACTAAGTTCAGTAATGACTTCAAGAAGTACTGTAAGGATATCGAGGACGGCAAGATGGAAGAGCCTGACCTCAACTTTGACGGAAAGCTTGACATATACGATTATGACATCGCAATGTGGAGAGTAAGATGTACATTCCTCCCTGACTGGCATGATACAGAAGGCTTTACTGATGAAGAAAATGAATTAAGAGAGAGACAGTATGAGTATTTCAAGACTAAGTGCGATGTAAACGGCGACGGCAAGTACGGCGATACATATGATATGCTCCTTATGGAGTGCTATATGATGCTCAAAAACGATGATATCTTCAACAAGAATGCCAATGAAGAATTCAATATCTCACAGGAATACACAAGCAGCTTTGCACTTCTCAACGATATAGACATTGAAAGAAACGGTGACGCAAATCTCGACGGCGGCATGGATATGGGCGACGTTGTATATATAATGCAGTCACAGGCAAACCCTGATAAATATGAACTTACAGACAAAGGAAAGTTTAATGCTGATCTTTACGAGACAGGCAACGGAATAACCGTTAACGATGCTCTTCAGGTACAGAAAGAGCTCCTCGGACTTGGTGGTTAAGTCAGCAATATAAAACATGATATAGTTAATAATGAACAGACCTGTAAATACGAAGCTTAATGCTTCGTTTGCAGGTCTGTTTTTGTGTATTAAAATTCACATTTATTGTTGACATTTATGGTATATAATGTTATAATTGTAACATGGATTGTTATATCCATACGACATGAGAGGAGTGTTTATTATGGGCAGAACTAAAAAAATGAAACGATTGGCAGCAGGCATTGTTGGCACTGCATTGCTGTTAAGCTATTCGGGAGGGGTGTTCCCACCGCCGCCGATTGTACACGCAGAGGAAAGCTACTCCAGCGTTAGCTACAACGAGGAAACTCAAATGTATGAATATGAGTTTCTTGATGCGTATATCTATGACGTTCATAATTTTTCCGGGATTATAACCATTGACCTTATACCTTCAACTGGAAGCAACTGGTATGAATATTCATTTCATAAAGAGATAGTGCTGAACAGTGATGATTATGAAGAGTCTGCAAGGGTTTATGAGGCTGATAACCATGAATTGGCAAGTACGCTCAAACGTGAGGACAGAGTCAACATCAAATTCGCTGCAAGGAAAAAATATGATGATATGACAGATACAAGCAGATATGGTTCATGGGGAAGAAGCGATAAATACTATGTAAGCCAGATAGTATCCATAAAGGATCCCAATGAGCATATCTACGGCGATATAAACGATGACGGAGTTATAGACTCATTTGACATTGTTACATACAAGAAGTATATCGCAGGAAATCTTTCGTATAAGCTGAGCGAAGTGCAGTTCCTTAATGCGGATATCGACATGGATACCGAGATAACCGAAGAGGACCTCAGACAGGTAACGGATTTCGTTCTCGGAAGTGCAAAGGAGTTCAACGGAGCTTCAAATATCGGAAGTGTGCGCCTTGACAATACTGTAAGCGTAAAGGCTGAGGAGGGCGTAAAGACTGACGAAAAATTTGCTGCTGCAGAAATGAAATTCGGTGTTGATCTTCTGAAAAAGTGCTTTGACCCTGAGAATGACAGTGAAAATCTTCTTTTGTCTCCGCTTTCCATTTCAACAGCTCTGGCAATGACTGCAAACGGAGCTGAGGGCGAAACAAAGAAGGAAATGGAAAAGGTGCTCGGAAACGGTCTTACTCTTGATGAGATAAACGAGTATATGGCATATTATGTCAAGGGATTGCCTGATGAGGAGAAGGAAAAGGTATACCTTGCAAACTCTATATGGTTCAGGGACGATCCTACATTCAAGGTATATGACGAGTTCCTTGAAACAAATAGCAAGTACTATAACTCTGAGATGTACAAGTGCAAGTTTAAGGGAAATGAGGACAAAATAGTCAAGGACATAAACAGCTGGGTAAACAAGAATACAAAGGGCATGATACCAAATCTTATCAAAAGGGAAAACATAAAGGAAAATACAGCTATGCTTCTGCTGAATACCCTGTATTTTGAAGCAGAATGGATGAGCCCCTATCTCAGCACACAAGACGGCGAATTCACCGACCTGAACGGTGACAAGCATCCTATTCAGGAAATGAACAGTATGGAAAGCTTTTATTATGACCTCGGCAATGCCGATGCTTTCAAGAAGCCTTATCAGAATGGTGATTACAGCTTCGTAGGCATACTTCCTCATAAGGACGTTGATTTTGAAAGCTACGTGAAGGACCTTGACGGTGAAGCACTTGCCGAAGGATTAAAGGAATACGCTGATCCTTCAACTATAGACCTTTATGTAATGATACCTAAGTTCAAGTATAATTACGAAAAGAAGCTGAAGGATATACTTCCGAAGCTTGGAATGGAAACAGCATTCGATTCATCAAAGGCTGACTTTTCAAAGATAAATGATCTCTCTGTCGAAGGAGCACTTCCTTTATACATTGATGATGTTCTCCATAAGACAAAGATCGAAGTTACCGAAAAGGGTACAAAGGCTGCTGCTGCAACAGCTGTAATAATGGGACTGGGTGCAGCTGCTCCTATCCAGAAGAAAGAGGTATATATCTACCTTAACAGACCTTTTGTTTATATGATAGTTGATAAGAACAATGTACCGCTGTTTATTGGTGCGGCTACACAGCTTGAAGAAAAGTAATGCAACTGCTGAAAGCTCTTCTGTCTTTATGGCAGGAGAGCTTTTATGCTTATAGTGACCGATGTAATACAAGCCGTCAACAATGGCGGCTTACTGATAAAGGAGGAAAAACCAATGAGATGTTCAAGAATAATTGCAGCTATACTCGCATTAGGCATGACGCTGCCGGCATTTGCCTCGGCAGGCATTTCCGCACAGGATATAGTCGGCAATGGAGATGTAAATGATGACAGAGTTTTCAATATTTCTGATATTGTAATGTATCAGCGTTGGCTGGGCGGAAAGGGCGAGCTTAAAAACGCTGACAACGGAGATGTAAACGGTGACGGTTCATATGATGTCTTTGATCTCTGTCAGATGAGAAAGATGCTGATAAAAGATGCGCCTGAGCAAAAACTGTCTGTTTCACGTAACCTTTGCTCTGGTATAGCAAAATCTGAGGTCAAAGGAATGGCAGCGGACGATAAATTTGCAGCAGGTCAGCGCAAATTCGCAACTGAGCTTCTGAAAGCGATAGATGATGGCAAAAATGAAAATATATTTATATCACCTTATTCCGTAATGCAGTCTCTTGCAATGACTACAAATGGAGCAAGAGGCGAAACACTTGAGCAAATGGAGCAGGTGCTCGGCGGAGTTCCTATTGAAGAACTGAATGAATATCTGTATCTGTTCAGGAAAAAGGTCGGTTCGAGCAATAGATCGGTGATAGAAACTGCAAATTCCGTATGGGTAAGAGATGATCCGAGTTTGATCATACCGGTTCCCGAATTTATACAGACAAATTTGAATTACTACGATGCGGATTACTATCTGTCGCCATTTAACGGTAATACCCTTAAAAATGTAAATGAATGGGTAGACGAAAATACAAGACACTATATCCCTGAAATAATTGACGAAATAGATCCGAATGAAGTATTTTTTATCATCAATGCCGTAGTTCTTGATGCGGAATGGGCGAACGATTATATGAGGTATCAGGTCAGCAACTGGGAGTTTACAGATGTTTTCGGAACAGACCAGACCTGTAAATTCATGACGTGCGGGGCTGATTATATAGGTGATGATGATACGGACGGATTTATAAAAGACTATAAGGACAAGAATATCGGATATGCAGCTCTTCTGCCGCATGAGGATATAGATATACATGATTATATCAAGAGCCTGACAAATGAAAAACTTGACGCACTTCTTGCTCAGGGAGAGAATAAATGTGAGGTCGCGCTCACATCAATGCCGAAATATACTCTGGAATATGAAAACGACCTTAAAGAAGAACTGAAAGCAATGGGAATGGAAGGTGCATTTGAAGAAACAGCCAATTTCACAGGTCTTACATCAGCACCTGTGCCGACATGGCTGCACTACGTCAAGCACAAGACAACGCTTGATGTCAATGAAAAAGGAACAAAGGCTACAGCAGCTGCTGTTACGGGTGGTCTGGCAGGAAGCGGTATGCCGCCTAAGGAGGTATATCTTACAAGACCTTTCGTTTACTGTATATATGACAGAGAAACACGTATCCCGCTGTTTATCGGAGCTTTGCTGACTATTCCCGAAGGCTCTGTTGTTGAAACGGCAAATGAGTAAGTTTTCACAGCAAAAATGATTGACATGGCATATGATATATAACATTATGCAATTTATATATAACATATTGCATATAATAAATACAACAATTTTTGCATAAAGACAGGCTCCATAAATTGCTGTCGTTTTAAAGGCATATGGTGCTTTACGGCTATTTTTAGGGAAATATGATTTTTAAAAATTCGCAATATTTGACTGATTTAAAAAACAAGAGCAAAAAATGACTTGTGACTGGTGAAATGAATGAATATAATTAAGTTAGAAATAAAAACAGCAAAATATACTGGGAGTATTACTAATCCAATTGCTTAATCCATTTTTTACTAAGTCAAAGGAGTGATTTATTTGAAGCTTAGCAAGATCAAAAAGATCATCGGCGCAGGTGCTTCCACAATGATGATCGCAGCTGCTATCCCTGCTGTTGCTTCAGCTGCTGACCAGCAGACAAGAGGTAATATCGGCGGATACGACTACGAGATGTGGAACCAGAACGGTCAGGGACAGGCATCAATGAATCCCGGTGCAGGTTCTTTCACCTGCTCATGGAGCAACATTGAGAACTTCCTCGCACGTATGGGTAAGAACTACGACAGCCAGAAGAAGAATTATAAGGCTTTCGGAAATATCGTTCTCACATATGATGTAGAATACACACCAAGAGGAAATTCTTATATGTGCGTTTACGGATGGACAAGAAATCCTCTTATGGAATACTATATCGTAGAAGGCTGGGGCGACTGGAGACCACCCGGAAATGACGGAGAAAATAAGGGTACAGTAACTCTTAACGGCAATACATACGATATCCGCAAGTCAATGCGTTATAATCAGCCATCACTTGACGGTACAGCAACATTCCCACAGTACTGGAGTGTTCGTAAACAGAGTGGTTCAGCTAACAATCAGACAAACTACATGAAGGGTACTATCGACGTATCCAAGCACTTCGAGGCTTGGGAAAAGGCTGGTCTCGATATGTCTGGTACACTTTACGAAGTATCACTCAATATCGAAGGTTACAGATCAAACGGTTCTGCTAACGTAAAGAGCGTAACTGTTACAGAAGGTGCAGGCGGCGGTGGCGGCCAGCAGAACAACGACTGGAACCAGAATAATAATCAGCAGCAAAACCAGAATAACGATTGGAACAACTGGGGCCAGCAGAACCAGAACAACGACTGGAACAACTGGGGACAGCAGAACCAGAACCAGGGTTGGGACTGGAATAACCAGAATAACAACCAGTGGAACCAGAACAATGACTGGAATAACTGGGGCCAGCAGAACCAGAACAACGACTGGAACAACTGGGGACAGCAGAACCAGAATAACGACTGGAATAACTGGGGACAGCAGAACCAGAATAACGATTGGAACAACTGGGGACAGCAGAATAACGGCTGGGACTGGAACAACCAGAACAACAACCAGTGGAACGGCGTTGCAAACAATGACTGGAACAATAATAACCAGTGGAATCAGAACAATGACTGGAACAACTGGGGACAGCAGAATAACGGTTGGGACTGGAACAACCAGAATAACAACCAGTGGAACCAGAACAACAACTGGAATAACTGGGGACAGCAGAACCAGGGTTGGGACTGGAATAACCAGAATAACAACCAGTGGAACGGCGTTGTAAACAACGATTGGAATAATCAGAATAATAACTGGAACCAGAACAACAACCAGTGGAATCAGAACCAGAACCAGGGTTGGGATTGGAACAATCAGAACAACAACCAGTGGAATCAGAACCAGGGTTGGGACTGGAACAACCAGAACAACAACCAGTGGAATCAGAACCAGAACCAGGGTTGGGATTGGAATAATCAGAACAACAACCAGTGGAATCAGAACCAGAACCAGGGTTGGGACTGGAATAACCAGAACAACAATCAGTGGAATCAGAACCAGAACCAGGGTTGGGACTGGAATAACCAGAACAATAATCAGTGGAACGGCGTTGTAAACAACGACTGGAACAACAATAATCAGTGGAACCAGAATAATAACAACAACAATAACAACAACAATAACAACCAGCAGCAGAACAACAATGCAGGTTCAAAGGACAGCCTCAAGGGTGCATTTGCAAATTACTTCAAGATCGGTACATCTGTAAGCCCTAACGAGCTTAACAGCGGTGCTGACTTCATTAAGAAGCATTATAATTCTATTACTCCTGAGAACGAACTCAAGCCTGACAGCATTCTTGATCAGTCAGCTTGTCAGCAGAGAGGCAACAATGTAAATACTCAGATCTCTCTCAACAGAGCTGCTCAGACTCTGAAGTTCTGTGAGCAGAACGGTATCTCACTCCGTGGTCATACATTTGTTTGGTACAGCCAGACTCCTGATTGGTTCTTCCGTGAGAACTTCTCACAGAACGGTGCATACGTATCAAAGGATATCATGAACCAGCGTCTTGAGAGCATGATCAAGAATACATTTGCAGCTCTTAAGCAGCAGTATCCAAATCTTGATGTTTACTCATACGATGTATGTAACGAGCTCTTCCTCAATGACGGCGGCGGAATGAGACCTGCAAACAATTCTAACTGGGTAAGAGTTTACGGTGATGACAGTTTTGTTATCAACGCATTCAAGTATGCAAGACAGTATGCTCCTGCAGGCTGCAAGCTCTATCTCAACGACTATAACGAGTATATTCCTGCAAAGACAAACGATATCTATAATATGGCTATGAAGCTCAAGCAGCTTGGCTACATCGATGGTATCGGTATGCAGTCACATCTTGCTACAAATTATCCTGATGCTAATACTTATGAGACAGCTCTCAAGAAGTTCCTCAGCACAGGTCTTGAGGTACAGATCACTGAGCTCGATATCACTTGCTCAAATACTCAGGAGCAGGCAAATCTCTATGAGAAGATATTCAAGCTCGCTATGCAGAATGCTGATAAGATCCCTGCACTTACAATCTGGGGTACTCAGGACAGCGTAAGCTGGAGAAGAGAGCAGAATCCACTTCTCTTCTCTAACGGCTATCAGCCAAAGCCTGCATATGAGAAGGTAATGGCACTTGTAAAGTAAGATCAAAATGTTAAGCCTGATCTTATAAATCATAATAATAAAACAGTCACAGGAGCATAAGTGATCTTGTGACTGTTTTTATGTATTACGGAAAATATTGTTGTCAGCAGAAAAGCTTTATAGTTCTGAAAACCTGTTCTGCCGTATCGGCGAGGTTTTTGCAGGAATTCTCTTTTTTCATAGCCTGTTCAAGTGTACATATCCTGCGGAGAACAGGGAAGTATGCGTCAATACCGCTTGCGTTGCACAGCTCTGCTCCCTCGCGTACCGAGCCGCAGAAAGCAATGACAGGCTTGCCGTACTTCTTTGCTATTTTTGCAATACCTATGGGAGCTTTTCCCATAGCGGTCTGACTGTCGAGACAGCCCTCACCTGTGATGACGATATCAGCGTCTTTTATGATATCTTCCAGCTTCGTTTCGCGTATAACAAGGTCAACACCTGATTGCAGCTCGGCGTTCAGATAATACATCAGTGCAAAGCCAAGCCCTCCTGCCGCACCTGAGCCTGCTGTATAAGGCGAAGCAGAAGGGCAGTACGTTTTAGTAAGCTCTGCATAGTTGCTGAGATAGCCGTCCATAAGGCTGATACTGTCTTTATCCGCGCCTTTCTGCGGAGCAAATACCTCGCTGCATCCGTTAGTGCCGCAAAGCGGATTTTTAACATCACAGGCAACATGGAAGCTGCACTCTTTCAGTTCCTTTACTGCATTGCTGTCGGTGATACGGGCAAGCTGTGAAAGCCCATTTGCACCATAGCTTACCTGCTGTCCATTGCTGTCGAGCATACCGAAGCCAAGAGCCTGCAAGCAGCCGATACCGCCGTCATTTGTGGCACTTCCGCCAATACCGATGATAAAATTGCGGCAGCCTCGTCTGACAGCGTCAAGTATCATCTCGCCTGTGCCGTATGTAGTTGTATACATGGGATCGCGTTCGTTTTCCGAAAGCAGGGTCAGTCCCGAAGCAGCTGCCATTTCGATAACAGCGGTGTTGTCGGGAAGTACCCCGTATTTGGCTTTGATACACCTTCCGAGAGGATCACACACGTCGGTTTCGATGAACTTTCCGTTCAGACCAGATACAAGAGCTTCTACAGTGCCTTCTCCGCCGTCAGCAACAGGTATGATCACGGTATCTGTTTCGGGAAAAATACGGTGTAATCCTTCTGCTGCAGCTTTGCCTGCTTCAAGAGAAGTTAGACTTCCTTTGAATGAATCTATTGCAATAACAGCTTTATGCATGGTATTTCACCTCTATTTGTTAATTTGATAGTTTATATTATATGCATATTTTGCAACTCAGTCCAAATTTTAACATTAAAAACTTATGTTGTCAATACATTTTAAATAATAAAATATATATAATTAAATGAATTGGTAATAAATAATAATTATTATTCATGTTTGATATATTTATTTTATAATACTGAAGAAAAAATATAAGAAAATGCTTAAAATTTGCAAAATAGCAGCATTTGTTTATCAATATAAGGACAAAATTATACTTGACGAAAATGTGTATATAGTATATAATATAAATAGTATTTCCTTATACGTAAAAAATCTTCAAAAGCTTAATTTTTACCTTTTTTTACTATTATTTTTAATAATATTTTTTGATACCGTTATTTTACTATTTTTTCAAAGCTCACACATTGTTTTATTACGTTAAAACAGGGATAAATGTGGGGAATATTTACTAATCGTTTTTGATTTAATCGGTATTCTTTTTAGCATGATATGATCAACAGTTATTTTATGATATTAAATTACAGGCAGATCTAAAATAATAAACCGTAAGTTTGATTATAATTTTTCTGTCGTATGCGTTTACTTTTAATGTGCCGTTTTATGATAAGCAGCCATTATAATCGTATTATGCATATCTCTGCGACTTATGAAGTATCTTATGTGCAGAGCATATCATATTTACTTTTTTAATTCATTTCGGCATAAAAGATATCGCGCAGCATAGGAAAAGACAGATGGGATCACGCTCTGAATGCAGTTTAATGCTGCTTTCGGCAAAAATCGTGGAAAGAAATAAATATTGAGGGGCAAGATGTTTTATGCTGAGAATTGAAGACTATTATACTGACGCTCCGTCAGCGGGTATTATCACAATGCTCGAAAGACCTGAGGTCGTAAACAGGCTGTTGAATATACTTATCTGCAATTTCGGCGGCTTTGATTATACGAAGCTGAAGGTGAATATGTACTCAGTACAGGAAGAACTTGAAGAGTATAGGAATATGCATCAGGAATATCTGAGCCAGATACAGATGCTCCATGCTTATTATGACGGTCATCAACTTGCGCTTAAACGTATACTTAAAGATATCAACTATGACACACACCTGAATACGAAAGTGTATTCTCCCGTTATCGGATGTCCTATCGGCTGCAAGTACTGCTTTACAAAATGCGTAGTAGATCATTTTGGTATTACTGAGGATTACAAGAAGCAGATATTCCGCGGCTTCTATAAAATGAAAAAGGACGAAGAGGGAAATGATATCCCTGAGCTCTTCAATATTGAAAATGAAAATCCTATCGACTGGTTCCTGACTTATATGTCTGATTTTGGCTGCTGGAAGCCCGAGTGGCAGGAAAATGTTCTTCAGCAGATCATTGCGGCAAGTAATATAAAGCGCAGACAGAGAAGATTTGTTGATACATTCCAGCTTGTTACAAAACGTCCGAGCGGAATTGACCTCAGTCCAATACCTGTGGATACTGATATGCGAAATGTTATTATTTCCTGTACAGTTGACCGTAATGCGTGTACAGGCCGTATTACCGATCTTATTGAAAAAACTAAGGATCACAAGATTACAGCCTGTGTCGTATATCAGCCTGTGCTTGAATATATAGAACCGGTCCACCTTGATGAAATTGTCAATACATTCGGCAAGGACTATACATGGGTCATAATCGGCGGAGAAGTGGGCGGAGCTAATCCGCTTAGGTTTGAATGGATCAAGGATCTCATTGACAAATGCATCGAGCTTGGCATACCTGTGAAAATTGAACGTGATATAATGAAAACCGTTCTGGAAAGCGGATATGAGTTCCTGGAACAGAGTCCTAAGCTTCTGAGAGAAGCAAAGGCTATCCGTGCAAGAAATCTTGAACTGAAGAAGGGTGCTGTTGCCGAATACTACGAGGTCAAGATAGCAGAGCTCAATGATGAACTTAAAAGATGTGCTCCTGCTGACAGGCTTGATATCGCAGCTTCTATACTTTATGGTGAGGTTGAGATAATTGCAGAAAACGCCAAGAGACTTCTTGAAAGAATGCCTGAATTCGATCTGATATTCAGTGCTGAAACAAAGGGTACTCCGCTTGCGTATGAGCTTTCAAGACAGAGCGGAAAGGATTGTATCATTGCTCATAAGTCCGTAAAGCTTTATATGGATGATACCTTAGAAGTATCCGTCAAATCGCTTCTGTCGGAAAAAAAGAAAAAGTTTTATCTTTCCGCAGAAGAAGCAAGAGCATTTGACGGAAAGCGCGTTCTCATTGTCGACAACGTTATCAGTACTCCCGAGTCTCTTAGAGATTTGGAGGTAATTGTTGAAAGGTTAGGCGGTACGCCGATCGCAAACGCAGCTATATTTACGGAAGAAGGCAATATCAAGCGTGATGATACGTTCTTCATTGCACCGCTTCCTGTTCAGGAATATGCATAATAATATACATAAAAAAGCAGGAGAGCTTTGATGAGCTCTCCTGTTTTTCATTTTCTGCCTTTTTGTAAAATATCATACGATCAGATCCCAGTACATATGAAGCAGTATTGGAACAAAAATGTTCCTGCTTTTGAGAAAGCTTAAACTGAATATCACGCCTAAAGCAAGTATCTCTATAAAACCAAATCCTGTAAACACAGAAACGAATGTATCGTGTCTTATCCATGTGGGGAAATGTATCAGCATGAACATGACTGCATTTAACGCTATAGCCTGCCATTGCTTTTTCTTGTCACTGCTTACCGTAGCATTGAGCAGCCAGCCGCGGAATACCATTTCTTCCGTAATTCCTACCGAGAGGAGCATGATGACCTTATCTGCGCTGAGATCGGGGATCAATTTCAGAGAATGATCCATTCTGTAACGAGTTATCAGTACGTCTACAGTGAAGAATGCAAAGATAGGAAGATAGTGTAACCATTTTACTTTCGTTGTAAACATTTCCTTCAGCTGTATATGTACCTCTGATGAGAAGTGATGCACCAGAAGCATGGCAGGAAGCGTCCACACAAGGTTCTTGATACACTCCTTGATGATCTGACATACTGCCGCATTTTGGAAATGGTCTTCAAGGAACGGTGAAACCAGGAATGTATATAGTGTCCATATGCCATAGAAAATGATTATATAGACCAGTAACGTGATCTTTAATTTTCTGCTTTTCGTTGTAGTTTCCATATTTTATGCCTCCAAGCATTTTGAATGTATAGTTCGTTTTGATGTTGGTTTATTCGGTTATGAGCTGTCTTATGCCGACTTTTTTTATCTTTCGTGAAACAAGAAGTGCGAAAAGGAAGAAGCATATGCATATAGCAGCGGCAGGTATAAGGATACTTGCAGGAGTAAGAGGTGTATAGAAGTTCGTTACGCCTATGCCTTTAAGCAGAACAGTGAGCAGCTTATTCATGAACAGGCCGCACATTAAAGTTCCGAGCAGTGCGCCGAGAATAGATACAATAAGAAATCTTACCGCAAATTGCAGCCTGAGCTTGCCTGTAGTGAAGCCCTGTGACTTGAATATTCCGATATCTGTCTTTTCCTGTGTGAAAGCCTTTGAACTTACCATTGAAACGACTACGAGAGCAAAGAACATTGAGAATGAGTAGATTATCAGCCTCATTATTTCTATTGCTGTTTCTATAAGCTTGTTTTCATCATCGAATTTGCCGAGAGTTGCTTTCATAGCGTCTCCGTATTTATTTTCAAGAGCAGTTTTTATCTCTTCTGCTTTTGTTTCATCTTCAAGCATGATACTGCAATAGTCGGTACGTTTATGGAGACCGAGGCTTTCGCCTGCTTCTTCTGTGATCGAAGTACACATACCTGCGTCGGACATTGATGAGAATATTCCGCAGATCACGAACTCTTTGTGGTTTTCAAATTTTGCTATGTTTACAGTGTCTCCGAGTTTAAGATCAAACTCATCAGCCACTAATTCGGTTATGACTATCTCGTTATCATATTTAGGAGCTCTGCCTTTTGTGGTAATAATGTCCTCGGGATAAAAATCCATACGGCAGTATATCTCCTCACCGTTCAACGAAATATATGTACCTAACGAGACATATCTTCTGTGGATAGGATCATATTCCTTGACTGTTTCCATGATGTCATCTATTTTGTCCTTTTCCGTCATCTCATTGAAGTTAATAATTACATCTTTGACTTCAATTCCCATAGTTTCTCCTGCTTTTCGTGAATTTATAGCTGCGCTGAGAGCATTTACCATGAGCATGAAGCTTACAAGTATTGCAGCAATTATCACAGAAGCAACGTATCTTCTTTTTGCAGATGTGAACTGACGAACAGCAAGTGTTGGAGAAAGCAGCTTTGCACTTATGGGAAGCTTTATGCGGCTGTCGAAGTATATTTCATTTCTGCCGCCCGAGATAGCACGAATAGGGGATATCCTGCAAACCTTGTGGGTTGTGATGATAATAAACACTACGCTTATCCCGATGATAACAAGCAGATAAAGAAGTGTTTTGCACAGGGCAGGGTGTGTTTCTGTGATACAGCCTGATATGGTATCAAATACACTTGTAATAATGCCTATGAGGGGGAGTCCGCAGAATATTCCGAGGATACCGCCTATGACTTCCGCGATAAGGTATTGAAGCAGTATCGAGATACGTATCTTGGAGTTGCTGAATCCCTGAGATTTCAGTATTCCCAGATTGGTATGATCCATTTCGATGCTTGTTGAGATACTGTGCCCCATAACTATAAGAACGACTGTAGCAAGTATAAGTATGAACACAAGAAGTATGCCCATTATGATATCCGAGTAGATGTTGGTATAGTGTGTTGATACACTTTTTGTCGTAGAACCCCATGCATTTGAGATGATATCCGTGTCCAGATTTACCTGACGGCGGAATTTGCCGTCTGAAAGTGTACAGCCGTCTGACTTGTATATCTGCACAATATACCCCGTGCCCCAGTGATCACTGCTGTTTTCGGCGGAATTTGCAGCCATTATCATATCAAAATCTTCCTGCGATATGAACTGCCACTTCCAGCCTACCACCATAGCACCAAACATAGGCTCAACAACAAATCCCTTTACAGTGAAATCATAGTCTCCGCTTATAGTGTGCGCGGTGACTTTGTCTCCGATATCACACTTAAATTTGCCTTTTGAGCCGTAGCTAAGGTATATCTCGCCTTTTGATAGCGGCGGTATCTTTTCGGCATAGCCGTTACATTCTTCGTTTACAAGCCTTATCCCCTCGGTCAATGGAGTAAAGAAACAGGAACTTTTATGGGTTGCTTTATCTGAATCCATACCGTAGGAAATAACAGCTGTAGGTGTTACGGTGTAATGGTCTATTATCGCTTCGTTATCAAGCTTCTGCCTCATTTCATCTGTGAGGAGTGCGTCCTTGAGCATAACGGTGACATCTGCACTTTTTGCGCAGGAATAAGCATCATTCAAGGAATCTTCGCAGCTTTTTCTGATACTGAATATAAGCGTCAGTGCCATTGAGATGATGAACATTAGAATGACGATGCTTATGAATGTGCCCTTTCTGCGGCGTATATTTGCTTTCAGCAGGGTGATTATCTCCATAGTTCTCACCTCACCATTCAAGTGAATTGAGCCATGCGTTTACCTGAGCTTCGCGGCTTTTTTCTTCGGTCTCACCATAAGGACTGAGACTGAGCTCGCCTATGATATTGCCGTCCGAGAGGTAAAGCAGCCTTGAAGCTCTTACAGCAGCGCGAATATCATGTGTTACCATGAGTATGCTCTGACCGTTTTTGTTGAGGTCTGTGAGCAGGTCGAGAACTTCTGTGGTGTTTTTGCGGTTCAGTGCGCCTGTAGGCTCATCTGCAAAGAGGAGCTTGGGCTGATTTATCACAGCTCTTGCTATAGCACATCTCTGCTGTTCGCCGCCCGATACCTGTGAGGGAAGGTGAGTTTTTATGTGGTCTATGCCTATTCTTTTGAAAAGCTTGTCAGCCCGTTCTCTTACCTCGGCAGGAGAATTCTTTTTGTTGAGATAGCCTGATACTACAACATTTTCATAGAGTGACAGATTGCTTACAAGGTGCATCTGCTGGAAAATAAATCCGAAGTCGGAGTATCTCAGCTTTGCAAGCTCTTTCTCGCCCATGAGGACGATGTTTTTGTCATCGTACATAACAGAGCCTGCGGTAGCCTTGTCCATACCGCTGAGAGCGTAGAGCATGGTGGATTTGCCCGAGCCCGAAGCTCCCATTATAACGGTGAAGTCTCCTTCATATATATCCAGGTCAACGCCTGACAGTATATGTACCTGTTCGCCGTTGTGAGCAAAGCTCTTTGAAAGTGACTTTGCTGTCAGAATAGATTTTTTCATATATGTTTTTCCTTTCGCTTTTACTGTTTTGATTATACAGCAAAAGTTATTAAGAAGTATTTAAGATAATCCCGAATTAAGCAAGGGGAGCGATATGGTTACTTCGAGACCTCCATCGGGGCAGTTTCTGAGGCTTACCTCTCCGTTCTGAGCTTCGGTCAGGTATTTTACGATATAAAGTCCGAGACCTGAGCCCTGCTCATTGCCCGAATTCTTTCCGCGATAGAACTTGCCGAATATGAACGGCATATCCGAGTCGGGGATACCGCTGCCAAAGTCGCGGAAGCGTATGAGCACATCGTGCTGTTCAAGCTCCATAGATACATTTATATCCGTATGAGCGTATTTCCTTGCGTTGTTTATAAGGTTCTCAGTGATTTGCATGATCCTGTTCCTGTCTGCACTTACCTCGGCTGTGAAGTCCGGACGGATAAAGCTGATATCATCATGCTCGGCAGCTATTTCCCTGACGGTGTTTTCCATAAACTCAGTCAGCTCCAGCTGTTCGGGGTGTATTTTCAGTTTGTCAAGGTCGGAGAGCGTGTGCAGGAAAAGATCGTTTGTGAGCTTGGATACTTCATCGCACTTGCGCATAATCACCGATAAGTATTTGCGCCTTTTTTCGGGAGAGCTGTCAAGATTTGCGTCAAGTCCCTCTGCATAGGCTCTTATTGAAGAAACAGGAGTTTTAATATCATGCGAAAGCGTAGCGATAACGGTCTTGTTATTGTCTATGGCTTCGCGCTCACAGGCTCGCGCTTTCGTTATCTCACGGCGCATACTGTCGAATGCCCATGTGAAACTGCCAAAATAGTTTGAACGTTCGTAGTTCAGTGGGATATCAAAGTTTCCCTGAGCTATTTTCTCGGCAAAAGCCTTCATCTTATCAAAGGGGCGGAGTATGGAGAAATACACATATCCGAAAACAGTGACCGCGAAAATACAGCCTATGATACATATAATAAATGTATCTGAGTTTTCACGAACAGGCTTTTCCTGACGGCGTATAGTATCTTTGAGCAGGGCTGCTTTTTCGGCAGCTTTCTCTGTTTCACCCATATGTATGAGCTGCTCCACTTCGTTCAGCGAGACTATCAGTTCACCGTTTGAGTCGGAGTCGTAACTTTTTTTCTCGTTATGCACGAAAAATACAGAAACACCTGCGATAAGCATTATGAAGAAAAGTGTAATGCCGATTATCCTGCTTTTCATTATTCGACCTCCAGTATATAGCCTACTTTATAGACTGTTTTAATGTATCGCGGTGACGCAGGATCGTCCTCAAGCTTTTCGCGGAGCCAGCGTATATGTACTGCAAGAGTTGACGTTTCTACAGCGGAAAAAGCTCCCCATACCGCTGAAAGCAGAGCTTCCTTTGATACAGCCGTACCCATATGTTCGCACAGATAAGCGAGGAGGTCGAACTCTTTTAGGGAAAGTGCCACGGCAGCTCCGTTCTTAGTGACCGAACGTGCGGAGATATCAACATTAACATTGCCGAAAGATATTGACTTTTTCTCGCCGCTGTCTCCGTAGGCTCTGCGCATGAGAGCTTTTATGCGTGAGAAAAGCTCAGCCATAGAATAGGGTTTTGGAAGGTAGTCGTCTCCGCCTATGTCAAAGCCTGTTATCCTGTCGGATTCGCTTGTACGGGCACTTGCAAAGATAACAGGTACATCTGATACCCTGCGAAGCTCGCTGCATATCTCAAATCCTGTAGAATCGGGGAGATTTATGTCAAGAAGAATGAGATCAAAGCTTGCTTTGCTCAGAAGCTCAAAGGCTTCTTCGGCAGTTTCGGCAGCTGTTACGTCGTAGCCGTAGCCTTCAAGCATATCTGATATTACGAAAGAAAGGTCTGCATCATCATCTATAATAAGGATACTGTTTCTCATGTTGTCCTCCGTGTTTAAAAAAATGTATGAAATGAAGTTTTAGCCGCATTTTTTGCAGCAAATAAGATATTAAAATCATACAACATTACAGTTTTAATGTCAAGACAGGCGATAGGTTACTGCTGATTGCGTTTTTTGTGATATTCATTAATAAATCATGATATATAACTTATATAGCCATATATTTTAAAACAAATGTTACTATTTTTAAACAAACTAAATCTGCAATTTTTATTACTTTTAGTAGTTTTGACATTGAATATTGCTACAAGTTAGGTAGCTTTTACCAAAATTTGTTTACAAAAGTTCCGTTTCTATTGACCTTTCCCCTCATCATGGTATAATTATTGTGGTGAATTACATTCATTTAATTTTTAATAAGGGAGGTAATTGAAATGGGACATAAACATCCCGGGAAGATCACCAAAAAGTTCGTTTCCGTGCTTGCCGCGTCTGCGATGCTCACAACGCAGATCCCTGCAAACCTTTCAGCAGGTGCAGCAAACACTGATATCGGACAAAAAACACTGACCGGTTCCATATCCGCTTCAGATATTATCAATATAACATCTGATAAAATTATGGAGACAAACAACGCAACAATCACAACAAGCCCTGTCGCAACAACTTCTCCTGCACCAAAGGCAGCTGCTTCATCAGATGCTGTTACAAGCGCACCTGCAAAAGCTGCTGCATCAGCAACAACGACAACAACGACTACGACAACCAAAGCGACAGTTAGTTCTACTACAGTTTCTACTATACCCGAATCACAAAGGCTTCAGCCTGATCCGGAAATATCATTAAGCCATACAGTTGCAAAGCCAGGTTCGACAGTAGCTCTGACTATAAAGGTCAATGATGCTAACTTCGCCGCTAATGATGAGTATTACTCCAATGCGACGATATATGTGGATCTGGACAGCCGTCTTACACTTAAAGGCGTTGAAAGCGGAAAAGAAGACGGAACAGCAGGTATGTATGTAAGTTATTCAAGCTATTCTCCTACAAGCAGCAGAAAAACTTACGGTATATATGCAAGCAGCAGCACTGCATCAGACGGTACTGTAAAAAAAGGTAAAAATGGTACATTTGCAACCTTGAATTTAGAAGTACCTGCCGATGCAAAGCCAAAAGATGTATATTACGTAAACATTTGTACAAACAATAACTATAATAAGCAATATTTCAGCTTTGTAGGTCCGAAAGTAAAGACTGAATATGTTACAAATGTTTATCATATGGCTGATACAGACAGCGACTCTTACCTCAAGGGAACTCCTTTTGACGGATATGTCCTCATCGATCCTTCTTCAACAGCAGCTACTTCAACAAAGGATTATGAAGTTGTAATGAAGGATCTTATATACTACAACGTATATAAGGATCATGCTGAGGTTGCTTACTGTGACTATGAAGCAACAAAGGCTGTTATCCAGTCAGAGATAAACGGCAAGAAGGTAACAGATATACAATCATATGCTTTTGCATGGTCAAAGATAAAGTCTGTTTCTATCCCTGAGACTGTAAAAAATGTTGGCGACTATGCCTTCAATAATACATCTCTTGAGTCGATAGATGTACCTTCAACAGTTGAGTCCTGGGGAAACTATGTCTTCTATAATAGCCGAAGCATCAAATCTGCAAAGCTCCCGAGCAATATGAAGGCTATCCCATATGGATTCTTCTCAAATTGTTCTTCGCTCTCATCAATTGATATCCCTGAAAGTGTTGAAAATATCGGAGCGTATGCTTTCCAGTACTGTTCATCACTGACAGAGTTGAAGCTCCCAAGCAAGGTTACTGCATTATCAGCTTATATGTGTCAGGGCTGTTCAAAACTTGCAAGTATCAATTTTGACAATATAACTAAAATTGAATACAATGCTTTGAACAGTACAGGCTTTACAAAGCTTGAGATACCTGATACTGTTGAAACTATTGGAACCAACGCATTCGGCGGTTGTATAAGTCTTGCTTCCGTAAAGCTCCCTTCAAACATCAAGATTATTGAAAGCGGTATGTTCTCAGGCTGTACTTCACTTAAGAGCATTAAGCTTCCTGATACTGTTGAGACTATCGGCTACGAGGCATTCTATTCCTCAGGTCTTACAGAGTTTAATTATCCTAAGAACCTGAAGTACATAAATGGACGTGCTTTCAGAAATACACAGTTTACGACAGTAACATATCCTGACAAATCTATCAGCTGTGGTAACGATATATTCAGAGATTGTTATAATCTTAAAAGTGTAACATTCCCGTCTGATCTTACAACGGTAGCTTCAAGTGCTTTCTACGGCTGTACAGCTCTTGAAAAGGTAACACTTCCTGATACTGTTACAAGCATTGGCAGCAATGCATTCTATGGTTCGGGAGTAAAGGAAATAAACATTCCTAAGTCAATGACTACACTTGGTTCATATTGTCTTGCAGGTACGAAGATCGAAAGCTTTAAGATGCCTGATCATGTAATACACTGGAACTATGGTGTATTCAATAGTTGTTCAAAGCTTACATCAGTAGATTTTGGAAGCAAGGTTACAAATATACCTGACTATTGCTTCAGTAATTGTACTTCACTTGAAAAGATTACTATTCCTGAGAATATCACATTACTCGGAGCATATTGCTTTAGCAACACAGGAATAAAGGAGATCAAGATACCTGCTTCTGTAAAGAATGTTAATTCCGAGACATTCACTGATTCAAATATTGAATCTATCCTTTATCCTGATGACGCAACAACAATTCCTAACTATGCTTACGGCGGTGCTGCAAAGATGAAGGATCCTAAGCTTCCTTCAAAGCTTGCAACTTTGCCGAGCTATGTATTCAGAGGTTGTACTCAGATAACAAGCTTTGAGATACCTTCAAACATAAAGACTATTGGTTCATATGCTTTAGCAGGAAGCAGCATAAAGAGCATAAAGGTTCCTTCAACTGTTGATACGATAGTTGGCTATGCTTTTGCAAATACAAACCTTGAGTCTGCTGAGATAGATGATAAGTTTACTACGCTCAATTATGGTTTGTTCAATAGTTCTAAAAATCTCAAGTCTGTAAAGCTTCCTTCAAAGCTTACATCTATCCCAAGTAATATGTTTACAAGTTGTTCTTCACTTACTGATGTGAAGATACCTGAAACTGTTACTGCAATAGAAGGATATGCTTTCCAGAGCTGTAGTTCACTCAAGGAACTCAAACTGCCAAGTGCTCTTAAAACGATCAATTACAATGCTTTCCAGAATTGCAGCAACATTACAAGTCTGGAGCTTCCTGAATCACTTGAGACTATAAGTTCAAATGTTTTCTCAGGTACGGGAATAAAGGCAATAACTATCCCTGATTCAGTAAAGAGCCTTAGCAGTACATTCTCTGGTTCAAATATTGAGACTATCACATATTCTGATTCTCGTACAGAACTTCCTGCAAATGCTTACGCAGGTGCTGTAAAGATGACATCAGTAAAGCTTCCTTCAAAGCTTACAGCTCTTCCTAATAATGCTTTCAGCGGCTGTACAGGTCTTACAAAGTTCACAATACCGAGCACTGTAAAATCTTTAGGTTCAAATGTTTTCTATGAGAGCGGTGTAAAGGAATTAACTGTACCTGCTACTGTTGAGACCATAAGCAATTATGCGTTGGCAAATACAAATCTTGAATCTGTTGTATTCGCTGATGATATCACAACACTTCCAAATTATGTATGCTCAGGTTCAAAGAAGCTCACATCAGTTAAGCTCCCTGCAAAGCTCACAGCGATACCTTACGGAGCATTTACAAGCTGTACAGCTCTCAAGAGCATAGATATCCCTGAGACGGTTGAAAGCATTGGAAGCTATGCATTCCAGAGTTCAGGACTTGAATCTATAGAGCTTCCTGAGACTGTTACTTCATTAAGCAACTATGCATTCGCAAATGCAAGTTCACTTGGATCAGTAAAGCTTTCTTCAAAGATTGCAACTATCCCATATTCTGCGTTCAATGGTTGTACTGCGCTTACTGATATCAAGCTTCCAAGCTCTGTTACAAGAATAGACTATTATGCGTTCAATGGTTGTACAAAGCTTACAAAGCTTGAGCTTCCCGAGAATCTTGAAACTATTGCTTATAGTGTATTTGCCAATACAGGAATCAAGGAGATCAAGATACCTGATTCGGTAAAGAGTTTGAATAATAATGTCTTCTCAGGCTCAAACATCGAGACTATCACATATTCTGATTCTCGTACAGAGCTTCCGGCATATGCTTACGCAGGTGCTTCAAAGATGACATCTGTAAAGCTTCCTTCTAAGCTTACAGCTATTCCGAACTATGCATTCAGCGGTTGTACAGCACTTGAGAGCGTTACAATACCGAGTACGGTTAAATCGATCGGTTCAAATGCTTTCACAAGCAGCGGCATAAAGAAGCTGAAGCTTGAAAGCAATATCGAAACACTTTCCAACAGTGCTTTCAGTGGTTCATCTATCGAAGAGATCGAGCTTCCTGACAGCATGACGGCAATTCCTGACAGTGCTTTCTATAATTGTAAGAGCTTAAAGAAGATCAAGTTCCCTTCAAAGCTTGAATCTATTGGAAATAATGCATTTACTTACTGTGAAGGTCTTGAAAGCATTACATTACCTGATTCTGTAAAGACTATCGGAACTTATGCATTCTCTTATTGTCCTGCACTTACAAGTGTGACACTTTCCGAGTCTTTGACAACTCTTGGCAACTATGCATTCAATAACTGCAGCAAGCTCACAAGTATCGAACTTCCTAAGAATCTTGAAACTATCGGGTATACTCCTTTCACAGGAACAGGTATAACAGAGATCACTATCCCTGATTCTGTAAAGACACTTAATAACTCATTCGCTAATACAAACATTACAAGCATCATTTATTCTGATTCACGTACAGAGCTTCCTAAGAATGCTTATGCAGGTGCATCAAAGATGACATCAGTAAAGCTTCCTTCAAAGCTTGAAGCTATTCCTGAATATGCTTTCAATAATTGCAGCGCACTTACAGAGATCAGTATCCCAAGCAGTGTTAAGACAATTGACAGATGTGCATTCTACGGCAGTCCATTTAAGGAAATAAAGCTTCCTGAGAGTGTAGAAACAATTGTAGGAAGTGCATTCTATAATTCAGCAGTTGAATCTGTTGAGCTTCCTGAAAGCATGACAGCTATCGGTGATAATGCATTCGGCAGTGCAACGAACTTAAAGACTGTTAAGTTTGGTTCAAAGCTTGAAACTATCGGAAACAATGCATTCAGTGGCTGTGTAGCTCTTACAGGCGTAGAGCTTCCTGAGTCTTTGACTACTATCGGAAATTATGCATTCAATGGCTGTGCTTCAATTGAAACAATTGCACTTCCTGAGTCGTTAACTGTTATTGGAGACATGGCTTTCCACGGCTGTACTTCAATTAAATCAATTGATATTCCTGATTCTGTAACTACTATCGGAAGCAATGCATTCAACGGCTGTTCAGCACTCACAAGCATCGAGCTTCCTGAGTCACTTGAAAGTCTCGGACAGTCTCCTTTCGCAGGCACAGGAATAACATCTATCAAGATACCTTCAAAGCTTGAAGTTATCAGCAGATATTGCTTCCAGAACACAAAGCTTGAATCTATCGAGATACCTGCAAATATAAAGACTATCGATTACAACGCATTCCAGAATTTAACAACACTTAAATCAGTTAAGTTCTCATCAGGACTTGAAACTATCGGAAGCAATGCATTCTACGGCTGTACAGCCCTTACAGGCATAAAGCTTCCTGATACCTTAAAGACAATCGGATATAATGCATTCTACAATGATGCAGCTATCACAGAGCTCGTTATCCCTGCTTCTGTTGAGAGAATAGAGAACGGTGCATTCTATGGCACAGGTCTCAAGTCGATCATTATCCCTGACACAGTTAAGTCTTTAAATACATCAGGCTTGTTCAGAGATTGTAAGAACCTTACATCAGCAGTTCTTCCTGCTACATTCACATCACTCAGCGGTGAAACATTCCGCGGCTGTACATTACTCAAATCCTTTGAGATCCCTGAGTCAGTAACATACATCGGCAATGATGTATTCAGCGATTCAGGTGTAACTTCAGTTTATATCCCTGCAAGCGTTGCAAATGCTTCAGGCATTAACGGCAACTTCCTCAGAAACAGCAAGGTAGATACTATTGTTGGATATAAGGAAACATATGCAGAGAAGTACGCTGCTGACAACAACCTTAAATTCGTAGAAGCTGACACAAAGACATGGAGCAAGACGGACAGTCTTCCTACACATGGTAAGTACAAGCTCGACTGCGATGTAACTGTTGAAGGCGATATTTACAGCAATACAATGCTGGATCTCGACCTCAACGGTCATAAGGTAAGCATCAACAGAGTAAGAATAGGCGGCAACGGTATAGTTACAGTTAGAGACAGTAGCAAGGCAAAGACAGGTACTATGAACGCTACCGGCAGCTATGAACTGTTCAATGTAGACGGTACACTCAGACTCCTTGGCGGTACTTTCTATGGAAATGATAAGAATAACAATTACGCAACAGTAGGAGTAAACAGCAACGGTAACTTTACTCTTAACGGTGCAACTGTTATTTCAAACGCTGCTAATCCGCTCTCACTCAGATCAAGCAAGGGTACAACTAACCTTATAAGCGGTACTCTTGAGTCAAAGGCTATTGCTAATAACAATCGTTATTATGACCGTGCAGGCATTTTCATTGACAGATCTTACTCAGGTGTTATCAACCTCAGTGGTGCAACTGTAAAGGCAGATGACGGTTACGGAATCTATTCAAGCTCAAATGACGGTACGATCAACATCACAGGCGGTAAGATATCAAGTACAGATAACTATGGTATCTACTGCACAAACAATACTAAGATAGCTATAAGCGGCAAGCTTGACATCAGCAGCCCGCTTGCAGGCATTTACATCCCGGCAGATAAGACTATCGACATTATCGAAAAGCTTACAGGCGGTAAGGTAAGTATCGAAGCTATCAAGACAGGTACAATCACAAACGGCTATGCTAAGTACAATAAGGGCACAGCTCCTTCAGAGTACTTCACAGCTGTAATGGGCGGTACATTGTCTACAGACACTGCAGGCGAAGTAGTATACAACGTTCCTACTTCAATGACAACAACTACAACTACTAAGAAGACAACTTCTTCAACAACATCTACAACTACAACAACAGCTAAGACAACATCTACTACATCTAAGACTTCAACATCTACTACATCTAAGACTTCAACATCTACTACATCAAAGACCACAACTTCAACAACTAAGGCTACTACATCAACAACAAAGAAACCTACTACAACTTCAACAACTACAACAACTAAACCTACTACATCAACAACAAAGAAGCCTACTACAACTTCAACGACTACAACAACTAAACCTACTACATCAACAACAAAGAAGCCTACTACAACTTCAACAACTACAACAACTAAACCTACTACATCAACAACAAAGAAGCTTACTACAACTTCAACAACTACAACAACTAAACCTACTACATCAACAACAAAGAAGCCTACTACAACTTCAACAACTACAACAGTTAAACCTACTACATCAACAACAAAGAAACCTGTTACAACTTCAACAATTACCCCTAACATAACTTCAGCAACTAAACCTACTACATCAACAACAAAGAAGCCTACTACAACTTCAACAACAACTCTGACAACAAGCACAACATCTACAACTACTACACAGCCTATCCTCAGGGTCGATGGTGAACTTCACGTTAAGGAAATGACAGAAGATGAGATCATCAAGAGAGGCATTGACATCAGAAATCCTGACAACTTCAACTGCGTACAGTATTCTATCGAAGCTGATTTCGAGGCAGCAGGCGTTGTATTCAACAGAATAGTTCAGTGGGACGAAGGTTATGAACCTCTTAACTATGTATACCTTGAGGTAGACGGTGAAAAGCCTCTGCTTATAACTGACAGACCTTATGTATATGTAGATGAGATCCACGCACACGTTATCCATGAGGAAACAGTTGATGAGGATATGTACCTTATCATCTACGGCGAAAGCAAGTGGCTGAAGGAATTCTATGACGTTCAGCTTATCGTAACAAATAAGGGCACAGGTACTCTTACAGACTGTACTGCAAGGCTCAACGTACCTAACGGACTTACACTTGTTGACGGCAGTGTCGTTGAAGACATCGGTAGTCTTGCTCCTAACCAGGTAGCTACAAGAAACTGGTGCGTACGCGGCGATAAGGAAGGCGACTATTCACTTTCAGCTGTATTCAGCGGCATGAACGGAAGCGATCCATTCGCACTCACTTACAGATCACAGGAAAATCTCCACGTATATGCATACGATGCACTCAAGATGACAGTTGAAGTTCCTTCACTTTCATACTACGGAAGAAATTATCCTATAAAGATAACTCTCAAGAATGTATCAGACAAGCCTGTTTACAACCTTGAAACCACTATAAAGGGTAAGCAGCAGGGTTCAAAGGCAACACTGTACTTCACAAATCTTGATACAGACGGAAATCTTACATCACTTGGTGCTATCACTAAGGAACAGACACTTTATACAAGAAGAGGCACTCATTATTTCCCAGTTGATCTGAATCCTCATCAGGCTGTAACATATACAGTAAATGTACCTGATGTATGGGCTTCAGTATTTGAGAGATATGTCTCATCTTATGATTTTGACAGGAACACAGCTCTGATACTTCAGGTATTGGAGGAGCGTCCCGAACTCATGAACGTAGACGGTATCCGCAGCGTATTTGAGGCAGCTGTAGGTGAAATGCCTGTAGAGCATATCCTTAAGGACGTTATCGTACAGTTCTACGGTTCAAACGCAATTGACTGCGAGATCAAGGTCAAGGAGCGTACTCCTGATCAGAGGATCCCTGTAAGAAGAGTAGCATCAAATACAGCTAATCAGCTGGTAAGCGAGCTGTTCTTTGAAGCATACAAGCACGCAGACAAGACAACAAATCAGTATATAAACTTCACTAACCACTATATTCAGTATGTAACTACCGATTCACCATTCTTCATCGACGATTTCGATGAATATATCAACAGATATAACAGAAATCTCTTACCATTTACTGATGAACTGAACCTTATCCTCCATTCACACGGAGAACTTCCTACAAATATCAGAATTGAAGCAGACGTAATCCGCAACTTTGCTCCGTTTGGAAACAGCAAGGTAAAGGCAGCTGCATCAGAGAACTCGTTCACACTTGCTGATATCAACGGCACAGAGCTCAATGAAGACGGTTCACTTACTGTAAAGGGCGATACTATCATCAGAGTAAGTTCAGATCAGATCGGTGCAAGCGGTAAGCTCATCGTTGATTACTCAGACGGTACAACAGAAGAGATCAAGATCAGCAATGTTGAAAAGCATGAGTGCAAGTCAACAAGCGGTTACACTCTTGTAGCTGCTCCTAAGGACGGCAAGGAAGGTCTTGCAGTAAGAAGATGTGATACCTGCGGTGAGATATGTGACAGCATAACTATCAATCCAAAGGCAACTGCAATGCTCAGCAATAAGAATACTTATGCTGATGTCAAGGTAGCTGTTGAGGAAGCTGCTCAGCTCGACACTAAGACAGAGCTTTCACTCTTCGGTAATATTACAATAGCATCTGACATAACTATCCCTGAGAACGTTGATGTTCTTATTGCTCCTGATACAAACATCACTGTAAAGAACGGTGCTAAGATTGTAGCTAAGGGCAAGGTAAACGACTTCAGCGGACGTGAGTATAACCTCACAGGCAATGGTCCACTTGTTGCAACAACTACTACAACAACTACAACAACATCTACAACTACAACTACAACAACTGCAACATCTTCGACAACATCAAAGGCAACTACAACATCTACTACATCTACATCAACAACATCTAAGCCAACTACAACATCTACTACATCTACATCAACAACATCTAAGCCAACTACAACATCTACTACATCTACATCAACAACATCTAAGCCAACCACAACATCTACTACATCAACATCTACAACAACATCAAAGCCAACCACAACATCTACTACATCAACATCTACAACAACATCTAAGCCAACCACAACATCTACTACATCAACATCTACAACAACATCTAAGCCAACAACTACATCTTCAACTTCAACATCTACAACAACATCTGAGCCAACAACTACATCAACTGTAACAACAACAGTTCCTGTTGTCGTAAACTACGGTGATGTAAATGCAGACGGATTAATAGATGCAGTTGACGCATCAGTTGTTCTTCGTCAGTACGCACTCGTTGCTACACATCAGGATGGTATCATCAAGGAAGAAAATCTTGCTGCTGCTGATGTTAACAATGACGGTTCTGTAGACTCTGTTGACGCTTCGATCATTCTCAGATACTATGTTTACTATTCAACAATAACTGAGCCTGTATCACTTGAGAAATTCGTTAAGAATAACGTGATCGAGTCGATCGAGATTGAAGCAGATGCACAAAGCGATGACGAGCCTGTTACAACTACAACAACTACGGCTGCAACATCTGCTGAACCCAAGACAACAACTACAACAACAACGATCGCTGTTCCACAGACAACTAAAGTTGATTAAGTCTTACAGCGAATGACACAAAAAAGAAGAGTCCTCACGATCTGTGGGGACTCTTTTTTACGCTTCTAAGCTAAATTGTGCTGGAGTTTTCAATGCGGTGGATTGTTCATTTTTAATAGTTTAAAAATGAGAGACATTATCAATTTGCAGAGGGCGTAGAAAATTTCAGTCATGCATTGACATAAGCGGTCATAAGCGTTATAATTAATAATGCGAATATGATAATCATTATCATATTATATTTGATAAGCTGAGGTGAGCATGATGAATAACAAAAACAGAATACTTTCATTTATGATATTTATCATATTCAGCTTTGTTATTTTCAGCTCCGCCTGCTATATAGCAGTTCATACCGATCACGTATGTTCGGGAGAGAACTGCTCCGTCTGCATAGAACTTGCTGAGTGCAGTCACGTTCTTCATACGGTAAATGCCGAGGCAGCAGGTGTTATAAAGCTTATGCTGCTGCTCATTACGGTGGCGGCACTTATAAAAGCAGTTATCAGAGTATATTCAGAGCATGATACCCTCGTATCGCTGAAAGTTGAGCTCCTAAGCTGAAAAACGGCAGTTTATAGGAGAGCTATGCCTTTTCGTGGCAAAGCTTAACAAAATTATGTCAGTTATTCAAAATGGAGGTCATTTTTTATGTTAAAGAAAAGTACGGTTTTAACAGCTATGAGTTTTATGCTGGCTACTTCAGCATTAACAGGCTGTTCGTCTGCTAATGGTAAAGCAGCATCTGAAAAAAGTGAGACAGGTGCAACTGTAACAGCTACAGAGAATAATGAAACAAAGACTGATGCAGAGCCATTGAAGGTCGTATGCACTATATTTCCCGAGTATGACTGGACAAAGGAGATACTCGGCAGCCATGCCGAAAACGTTGATATATCCTATCTGCTTGACAGCGGTATAGACCTGCATAATTATCAGCCCACAGCTGATGATATTATGAAGATATCGACCTGTGATCTGTTCGTGTATGTAGGCGGCGAGTCTGACGAGTGGGTGGAAGATGCACTCGAAAATGCAGTAAACAAGGATATGAAGGTCATCAACCTTATGGACGCTCTCGGCGATTTTGCAAAGGCTGAGGAGCTGAAAGAAGGTATGCAGGGCGAGGAAGAAGAGGAGTCCGAAGAGGAAGATGAAGAGGAAGAGATCGAATACGATGAACACGTATGGCTCTCACTGAAAAATGCAAAGCTCCTCTGTACAGAAATAGAAAGCAGTCTTGAGGCGATAGATCCTGCAAATGCTGCTGACTATAAATCTAACCTTGCAAGCTATGTTTCAGAGCTTGATGAGCTTGACAGCAGTTTCAAGGCACTTGTGGACAGTGCTTCCGTAAAAACTCTTATATTCGGTGACAGATTCCCATTCCGCTATTTTGTAGACGATTACAGACTTGATTACTTTGCAGCATTTATCGGCTGTTCAGCTGAATCCGAAGCAAGCTTTGAAACTATCAAATTCCTTTCCGATAAAGTTAAGGAGTTAGGCTGCGATACTGTATATACACTTGAAAACTCAAACAAGGATATAGCAAATGCAGTTATTTCAAGCTCGGGAAAGAGCGGCGTCAAGATAGCTGAACTTAATTCGCTACAGTCTGTATCCAAAAATGATATAAAGGACGGTGCAAGCTATATCTCGCTTATGCAGAAGAATTACGACGTTCTGAGCGGTACGCTCAAATGAGATGCGGAGTTACTGCACTTACAGTGAGTTATTAATTCGGCGAGTATGATAATAGTATGAACAAGCCCCGAGGCATTGTCTCGGGGCTTGGATTTTATATAAGCGACGGCATTATTTAGCTTTAAATACATATCTTAGGAAATTATACATATGCGCTCTTACGGATATAGAACCGTGGTCGCCGTCAGTAAGCTGATGCCAGATATGTTCCACGCCGTTTTGAGTGAGCGTGTCATGGTAGCTGTCGGGAGCATCTCCTACAGTACCGTCAAATCTTGTGCAGGTTATCATTAAAACATACGGGCTCGGAGCTGAGCCGAAGCAGAATTCACTGGGAGATATACAGCCTTCGTGAGTCATATTTCCGTCAACAGTAGGGAATATACCCGGAGCAGGGCATACTCCGCCCACATAGCCATAGAGATCAGGTCTTGTGACTCCAACATAGAGAGCCTCTCTGCCGCCCATTGAAAAACCTGTAACAGCAGTATTTTCTCTGCCTTCCTTTATAGGGTAATTCTCTTTCATAAACGGCATGATGCTGTTTTCGAGATCCTCGCGGATAGCATCGTATGCACGGGAGGACTCATTTGTGAATGCAGGGAAGATGTTCTCCTTTGTGGTGAACATCTGTGGAAAAACGATTATCATTTTCTCAGCTTCACCCGAAGCTACAAGGTTTCCGAGCATTGTCTGTATCTTCATGCTTTCATCGAGCATGGAGTCCTCAGAGCCGAATATACCGTGGAAAACATATATTACAGGGTATTTCTGACTGCTGTCGTATCCCGGCGGAAGCAGGATATTGAGGTTCTTTTCGCGCTGAGCGTCCTTTGAGAAGTAAGTTTTCTTCTCGATCGTTCCGTAGTCAACGCCTGCCTTTTTTTCAGTTGAGGACGATTCCTCATGAATGTGTATATCTGCTGCCATTTTCTTCATGTAGCTGTCACCGTTTGGCGTTGTAACAGTCGTAGTAACAACAGGTACAGAAGTTGTAGTGGCCATAGTTGTGACGGCAGTTGTAGTCTGCGGAAATTCCTTTATAGTGCCAAGCACGTATTTTTGCAGCAGTACAAGGTCGTTTATCTGTATAGATCCGTTGCCGTCGATGTCAGCCAGCAGGTCAGTCTGACCGCCCGAGAACATGGTGATGATATTCCTGCGGCATAATACCACATCGAATGAGTCGATAGTGCCGTCGTTGTTAAGGTCACCTCTTACAGCAGCTGATGCAGGCAGCGCAGAGGATACAGCTATAGCTGCGGCAGCTGCAAATGAAGCAGCAGTTTTTTGATAATATTCATTTTAATACCCCCGAGTCTTATACTTGATTGACTGTTTAATTTTACCGTAAATTTCCCGAAAAGTCAAGGAATTCGGAAGGTTAAAATACTAAAAAAGAAGCGGCACATCCGCTTTAATTTTTAAATTAATATTGATTGAATTAGGGAAGAGATTCTTTGTAAAAAAGCCATTAGCCGAAGGAGTTCGCTTACGCTCACATTATTTAAATTATTCGCCGAAGGCGACACCTTGGCTAATAGCTAAGGGCTAAAGGCTGAGTTCCATGATAAGTGAGAATTAAGATAATACTTTCCTAATTTAATCAATATTATGCTTTCATCATGATAAATGCTGCATTCTGTCTGCTTCTGTCGCCCCGTCTGTATGAGTATAATGACTCATCGTTGAAAGTGCAGCAGTTTATTGCTGAGATATTTTCATCGGGAATATCTTCTGCCGCAGCTTTTGACCGTACAGCTTCCGATAGGTGGAGATACAGCTTATCGTCAATGGTAGTGAATATAGCATCGAGCTGCTTTTCTGTGAAAGCTTCGGCGTAAACTTTGCGGACATCTTCGCCCACTTCATAGCATTCATGGCAGATATGAGGTCCTGTTATCACCTGAATTTCAGCAGCAGAAGCTCCCAGCTCTTTCATGCGCTGAACAGCATTATGGAGAAGTGAACCTGCTGCCGAATGCCAGCCGCAGTGCAGGAGTCCGATGACTGCCGCCTTTTTGTCAATAAGATATATGGGAACGCAGTCCGCCGCGAGAACGCTGAGAACAATGCCTTTTTCGGCAGTAACGATACCGTCCACTTTTTTCAGTACGTTATCCTTTATGACTCCCATGCCGCCGTGTTCAGCACCGACTATCTCAACTTTATCACCGCTTGCCTGATATGGGCGTATGATACGTGACAATGGTGCTTCAAGTCTTTCACTTAGAGATATGTAATCATCTGTAGGCGGATCGGTGGGAGCGTTTCTTGTCCATATGCCCTCATTTCCCGAAGTAAATCCGCCGAAGGAGAACTCATCATCAATTATAGTTATGCTTTTCATTTATTTTACCTCATAGGATCATGTGATACTTTATTATATCATCTAAGCATAAAAATGTAAACAGACCGCCTGCCATATGACAGACGGTCTGCTTTTATAGTTTAGTTTGTAAATGCTTTTATCTCGCCTGTGAGGTACTTCTTGAGAAGTGTAAGGTCGTCGCTGGTGATAGCCTTATCGCCGTTGATATCGGCAGCTGCAAAGTGTTCAGCACTGCCTGAAACGACTGCCTTTCTCATCTGGCTGAGATCATAGATGTCCACAACTCCGTCGTTGTTGAGGTCGCCTAAAATGTATTCTTCATCGGGTTCTTCGGAGATAGTTCCCTCCGAGTCTCCGTAAACTGCTTCAATTGTTGCATCTGAGCTGAGTCTTACTGTGATAGTTGCCGAAGTCTTGTCTCCGCTTATTATCTCTGCGCCTTTAATGTTCCAGCGTGTGAAAGCCTCTTCGCCGCTTGCATCTGCTGAGATAGTGATGTCGTAATCGGAGTGGTATTTGCCGCTCCACTGGTCTATGTTTCCGAGCTTGAGAGTATTAAGGTCAATAGTACCCTTATCGCCTGAGTTGATTACTGTGAGCTTGTGAGGCTCGGAAGACAGCTTCATTGCCAATCTTGTGGTACGCTCTGCATATGAATAACGCTGAGCGTAGAAGTTTGCAACTGTTGAGAGCTCGCTCTCGAATTTGCCTGAGCTGCCTGAGTTGAAACGCTCGTAAGTATCTGCGATCTGCTCTTTGTAGTTGTTCTTGTAATAGCTTATGACTTCGTTTACTTTTTCGGGAACGAAGTTATAGTTTGCCATATCCATCATAGTTCTTGAAAAGTCAAGTCTGAACTGTTCATTGCCCGAAAGAGCAGTGAACATTTTAGCAAGCTGGCTGCCGTCCTGTTTTAAGCGGCTGTAGCAGTCTGCTGAGAATGACTTGTCATATGAACCGTAAAGTCCCTGACCTGATTCCGTATCGAAGAGAACCATTCTCCATTTGCCGTCAGCATAGGGATTTTCCTCGTCAATGGCATCTGAACGCCATGCGGTATAGTTTCTCTTCGGCCAGTCTGCATTAGCCCAGTATATCTGAGCTGCAAAGTAGTCCATAAAGCCCTGTATATCCACTTTCTGACAGAATTCATCGTAGGATATGCTGCCGTTTGCAACACCATTGCAGAGAGCCTGCCAGTCACTCAGATCACTTTCGCTGCCCTCTTCAAGCTCGCCGTTCTTTATCATAGCGATATCGCTTTTCTTAACTCCGTAGTGAGAGCTGAGGTAGCTGTCGCTGATCTTTTCCATCATCTGGTAAGTGCCCCAGAATTCGCCGTCAATGAATACTACACATTCTGTAGTAGCCTGATAAGCAAATGCTCTGTCAGTTATAAGGCTCTGGTTTATGCTGTCGCGGAAGAAAGCCGCACCGTTGTCATTGCCGCCGTTGCGGAGAACAAGCCCGTCATACTTCTTGATAGCCTTTCCGTTTTTAGCTTTTGTAGCCTTCCCCGAGAAGAAGTCGTAATCAAACTCTGCACAGCCGTAATCCTGTCTTGTGTAGATATTGAAGCTCTTCTGTGCAAGGCACCTTGAATAGTTGCCCTTTATTCTGATACCCACATTCTCCTGGAGTACCATTTCGCCGCCGTCAAAGAGAGTAAAGTTAGCAGGACGTTCCCATTCTTTTCCTCTCTGAGTATAATTGGCTTCCATTTCCCATATATTGCCGTTTTGTGGAGCTCTGTTGCGTCCAGGTCTGCCGCCCTCGGGACCTGTATGTTCCTCGGGCTTGTTATCCTCAGGTCTTTCGCCCTCAGGCTCTTTGTGCTCCTCAGGTCTTTGCTCCTCCTGTGGATCGTTTGGATTTTTGTCGCCGTAGAACACCTTTCCGAGACAGTAGATGCCTTTTTCGTAATCGAAAAGGTTGTCAGGATCTGTGACTAATGATACTACTTTCATCTGTTTGTAGTATCCCGAATTTGTTTTGCCTATAAAATACGTCTTTGTTACAGGTTCGCTTGCGCGGCCTTCGCTGTCAACTGATATTGCGCGTATCAAAGCTGCCTTGTCAACGCTGTCACGCGGTGCTGTTGCTTTGTTCGGAGTTATGTCGGTACGTGCGCTGAGGCGGTTCTGAGTATCTGACATATCTTCGATAGTGATAGGTGCTGTGTACTTTTCAGACTCTGTTGTTGGATCGCTGCCGTCAGTGGTATAGTATATGGTACAGCCTTCTTCTGCGGTAAGGTTCAGAGAGAAGCTGCTATCATAAAAACCGCTTTCCTGTGAGAACACAGGCTGACGTACAGCTGCACTGCCTTCGGGGGCAGCGTTTTCTTTGTCCGGTGTACAGCTCAGTGTGTAGAATTCGCCGCTGCCGTCGGGATACTGTCCGTATGAAGTATCAGCAGCAAGTGCGCCGACTGTAAGAGTCTGAGCTGTTTTGCCCTGTGAGTCCGTAAGTACGAGAGTTTCGCCCGAAGCAGATAATCCGAATGGAGCAGTCTTGCTGTCATTTGCTGCGGCATCGGTGTCGCAGAACACAACAAGTCGTCCGTTTGCAGGTATGTGCGTTCCGCTTGGGAATGTATACCTGTAAGGCTCCTGTTCTTTGTCTGAAAGTCCCCAGCCTGATATGTCTGCTTCTGACTTTCCGCTGTTGAAAAGTTCTATCCAGTCATAATAGTTTCCGTCACCCGACTGGTAGGTGGTGTTTTTGGTGCAGACCTCATTTATGGTCACTGCACCGTTGTTGTCTGCGTTTGCAGGGAGATATGCTGCTGACTGCAACAGCATACCAAGACACAGTACTCCCGCAGCAGTACGTTTCTTTGATCTGTTTTTCATGTTCTCCTCCGATAATTTAGATTAATCATCCTCATTGACCCGATATTACCGGAACATTTTTCTGTCTTATAGATTCCCTGTCGTAATCCGCATTCCCATTTACATTACATTATTTATATCATATAAGCGAAGCGTTATGATATAATTGCTCGATATGCAGGGAGCAAATCTCAGATTTGCGTATCTGCAAGGGCTTTTAGATCAATTATAATGAATGCTTTAGCGTTCATTATATCATATAAGCGAAGCGTTATGATATAATTGCCCGATATGCAGGGAGCAAATCTCAGATTTGCGTATCTGCAAGGGCTTTTAAATCAATTATAATGAATGCTTTAGCGTTCATTATATCATGTAAGTGAAGTGCTATGATATAATTAATGTGCTACACTCATTATAGCACACATAAACACAAAATGCAATATATATGGAAATAATTACTGTATTTAATATTTTTGATGTTAATATTTAGCGTATAATCCCGTAGCTTGACTTTTGGTATGATATGTTATATAATGATTATCCTATATTGTTATACGGAGGTGCATTGCAATGACAGCAGAAAATGAGCTAAAACGTACTTTTGACAGTGTTTCATCAGCATATGATAAGATGCGTCCCGGCTATGTCGGTGAATTATATCAGAAGATTTTCGGCTATGTACATATTGAAAAAAACAGCCGTGCTGTCGAGGTAGGAAGCGGCAGCGGTCAGGCTACAAAGCCTGTGCTCGATACAGGTTGTGACCTCACAGCCGTAGAGTATGGTGAGAATTTGTCCGAGCTATTGAAGGAGAATTTTAAAGAATACCCGAATTTGACTGTTATGACAGGAAAGTTTGAAGATATGACTTTTGCTGAAAATACCTATGATCTTGTATTCTCAGCAACTGCATTCCACTGGATACCCGAAGAGACAGGCTACCGAAAGGTATTCTCCATGCTCAGACAGGGCGGAGCGTTTGCGCGTTTTGCCAATCACCCCTGCATAAGCAAAAAAGATACCGCACTTGCACAGGCGATAGAAGCTGCCTATGATAAATACTACTACAGCTATTATCCTGAGAAAAAACGAGGTACTTCTGCCGAGTATACGGCAGAGCAGTCCGAGAAAACTGCAAATATAGCAGGAAAATACGGTTTTATCGATATTCAGTCTCATATATTTTACCGTGAACGTGTTTTTACGGCTGATGAGTACATTCAGCTCCTCGGCACTTACTCAGACCACATCACCATTGAAAAAGGAGTAAGGGAAGAATTCTTCTCAAGCATAAAAGAAGCCATAAACGCTAACGGCGGCAGGCTTGTCATATCCGATACCTTAGACCTTCAACTGGCACGAAAGCTTTAAGCGATATATAATAAAACTCCCGAAAACAGTTATTTTCTGCTTTCGGGAGCTTTTCATTTAACGGTTATTCTTTTTGCGCTTTCTGCTAATCAGCATAAGTACTGCCGCAGGGACGACAATGCCGATGATGCTGAATTTATCGCCTGTAGCAGGACTGTCAGAACCTTTTTTTGCGGAAGTTCCTGCTGCTGTTGTCTTAGTTGGGACAGTTGTTGATGCCGAAGTAGTGACAACAGGCTCTTTGAACGTATTTTTCGCTTTGATTTCCGTATGTCTCAGCGTATCATTATAGGTGCTCATAAGGTCAAAGCTGTAGTTTTCACCATTGCGGTATACAAAGCTGAAATGCGCATCTGCACAGCCAATGGTAGTGGAAAGATAGCCCGAATGTGCATAGGTGAATTTCAACGGCTGAGTGTCATAGCTTCTGCTGCTGTATTCAACAGTACTTGTGAGATCGTCACCGTCTGTCATGATAAGCTCGCTTTCCTGACGTGAATGGTCATGACCGAAGAGGTACATTATATCCATATTGTATTTTTCGGCGTAGCTGTTTATAAGCTTTGTCAGCTCATAGGAATTATCAATGTTGTACTGATTTTCGCCTATCCATTTGCTTATCTGAATTCCGTATCTGGTCATTGACTCAGGCTGAACGCCCAGTACATGAAGTCCCGAGTGAGCCGATATCACCACAAGTTCGCCGTGGTAATCCTCGGCAGTCTTTTTCAGAAAGCTGTCAAGTTTTTCTATGGTTCTGTCGTAGGAATAAGTGATATTATTGCCGCTTCCTTCGATAGAAGCTTCAAAGTTAAGACCGTAGACGGTGATACCTTTTGCGAAACGGCTGCTCTTTCCGTTTTTAGCAGCGGCTTGGGAAGTGCCTTTGAATATCTGTCCGCCGTATGGTGAACGGTCATTCTCAGAACCGAGTCCTGCATTGTCGGACATTATGGAAGCTGCTTCGCCCGAATCATGGTTGCCAGATACGAATACTGTGTCAAGTCCGCCGAGATATGAGACTATCTGAGGATAATAGCGGTCAAGCATCTTCTCCTTGCTTGCAGTCGGTCCGTTTACGAGGTCGCCCGTGCATATGACAAGTGACGGCACATATCCGCCTGTATGCGCCATAATCTTTTCTATGGCATCGGTGATAAAGAAGTACTGCTCGTGTACATCGGAAAAAGTCATAAAGGACTCGGGTGTAACTCCCTTTGCAACAATAAATGCTGCGTCTGCCGATTTTTCGCGGTAATGGATATCATTGCCGTCATGTCCTTCGATAAGGCAGTTTACACGGTAAACTCCTGTTTTTTTATTTCTGAGAGCATCGGCAGTGAACGAAAGCTCTGCACAGGACTGCTCCCTGCCGTTAATGAACCACTTTACGCTGTCAACAGTTATATCATCGTAGAGCTTTGCTGTGAATACAGGTGCAGCATAACCGCTGCCCTCGATAACATAGCTTTCGGCGGACGGGTGTTCCGCAATGCAGCGGCTTAGGTATTCGCTTTGTGAATACAGGCACACTTCTGCGGCTTCTGCGGCATTATCGGTACAGGTAAAGGGAACATCGCTTCCTTCACTGTATTTAAGATAAGAAACGCTTCCGTCCTCTCTGTAGCAGAGATTGCCGTTATGATACTCCCACGCCATTTCGCCTGATGACCACCAGTTTGATACAGTATACAGTTCGTTCTCGTGGCAGGCAAGAGAAAATGAACGAGAAATGAGGGTAGTGTACTCGGGAGCAGTGCTGGTCACCATAGTGCTTCTGTAATAATGCCAGATATATTCGCTTATATCGTCATTTGAAGCAGTCAGCATAAGCTCTTTATCGTCAGAGCCTTTTACTGTTATGATGTAGTCATTTCCGTTTTCAAATTCGTTGACTTTATACCATTTTTCGCCGTTATCCAGAGTAAGAACGCCTTTTTCAAGGCTGAACGGCGCAGTAGCGATGTAGCTATCGGCTGCGGCGACCTGCGGCTTAAAAGGCATGAACATGGCTGAAAAAACTGCGGCAGACAAAACAGCTGCTGCTTTTTTTAGGATATTCATATATGAAAAACTCCGATCTCTATGCATAAATTACGTATCATATGTATTATATCATGTATCGGGAAATAATTCAATGCTCAGAAATTAGCTAAAATAAGTTAGCGAATACTATTATATTTGTTCATGATAACAAATTCTGCCTGATGCTATGTTTATGCTATTGACAAAACACTGGGAAAGTGATATTATTTATAAGGGTTAGTTTGAGCTAACCCCTTATAAATAAAACAGGGTTTGTTTAAGCTAACCCATGATTAAACAATGTTTAACGCCGTATTTACCATATAAAAGCAAAACAGGCACAGAAACCTGTACCTGTTTTTCCGAGGATATGATTAAATCAAAGAAACATTTTCCGCAGCGATGGGGGGAGTGAACTGCGAAAAGTTTCCGGGGGCTTGCTAATGTGGTAGTAGCAATTGCGCTCACATAAATACAATCGTATCAGAATAGTTTAATCAGACATATTCGGAAATATTTTTTTATTTTAACAATGATAATGGGGCTTCTGAAAGAATTGATGTGATATATCCTTTGCGATATAATAGAAAAAATATGATCTTTACAGGTTTAGGAGCAGGTTATGGAAACGCTTAAAAACATAAAAATAGGAGAGACTGTCAGAGTTGAAAAAGTCGGCGGTGAAGGTGCGCTGAGACAGCATTTTCTCGATATGGGACTTATCCCCGGAGCAGAGGTGACTCTTGTAAAATACGCACCTATGGGTGATCCTATGGAGCTGAGACTTCACGGGTATGAGCTTACTCTCCGTCTTGCTGACGCAGACGAGATCGAAGTCTGTCCTGTCACTGAAAAAAAGGAAGAAGTCAGGGAAAAGAAGAAAAAGCAAAAGACCGAGCACCCCGGACTTGGTGAGGGCGGACGCTTCCACGCAAAAGGTGACGGTGTTCCGCTTGAAAAGGGTACAGTTATACGTTTTGCACTTGTTGGCAATCAGAATTGCGGCAAGACCACACTTTTCAACAGATTAACGGGTTCAAAGCAGCACGTAGGCAACTTCCCGGGTGTTACAGTTGACCGCAAGGACGGATCTATCATAGGCCATGATGATACACTTATCACAGACCTGCCGGGTATATATTCAATGTCGCCATACAGCAGCGAGGAGATAGTTTCCCGTAATTTCGTACTCAATGAGAAGCCTCACGCTATAATCAATATTGTTGATGTAACGAATATAGAGCGAAATCTCTATCTTACCATGCAGCTCCTCGAAATGAACATACCTATGGTAGTTGCACTGAATATGATGGACGAGCTTACCTCAAACGGCGGAAGTATCGACATAAATCATATGGAAAAGCGTCTGGGAGTACCTGTTGTGCCTATATCCGCAGCTAAAAACAAGGGTATCGAGGAGCTTGTGGAACACGCCATGCACGTTGCTTATTATCAGGAAAGACCACTTAGATATGATTTCTGCGACAAGACCGAGAACGGCGGTGCAGTACACCGCTGCCTGCACGGTATATCCCACCTTATCGAGGATCATGTAGAGTCTATCGGTATGCCGCTGAGATTTGTCACCAGCAAGGTCATTGAGGACGATCCTCTTGTAATAGAAAAGCTTGACCTTGACCAGAATGAGATCGAGACTATGGAGCATATAGTCACTCAGATGGAAAAGGAGCGCGGTCTCGACAGAAGCTCCGCCATAGCGGATATGAGATTTAGGTTTATACACAGGCTCTGCGATGATACCGTAAATAAACCTGCGGAGAGCAAGGAGCATATCCGCAGCCGCAGGATAGACAAGGTACTAACTGGAAAATATACTGCAATACCTGCGTTTATCCTTATTATGGGACTTGTTTTCTTTCTTACCTTCAACGTTATCGGCGCGTTCTTGCAGGATCTTTTTGAAATGGGCGTAGACAAGGTCACGGAGCTTACTGATAAGGCTCTTGTCCATACACACGTAAACTCCGTCATACATGATCTTATTATAGACGGTATTTTTGCAGGTGTGGGAAGCGTTCTCAGCTTCCTGCCTGTAATAGTTACGCTGTTCTTCTTCCTGTCAATGCTTGAGGACAGCGGTTATATCGCACGAGTTGCCTTCTTTATGGACAAGCTCCTGCGAAAGGTAGGACTTTCGGGAAGAAGTATAGTTCCGCTGCTTATCGGCTTCGGCTGTTCAGTGCCTGCTGTAATGTCAACGAGAACTCTGCCAAGTGAGCGCGACCGAAAGATGACCATACTTCTCACGCCATTCATGAGCTGTACCGCAAAACTGCCTATATATGCATTTTTCGTAAATGCTTTCTTCCCAAAACGTGGCGGATTTATAATGGTCGGACTTTATCTTCTCGGTATAGTTACGGGAATACTTGCCGCTTATCTTTTCAAGGGAACTTTATTCCGCGGCGAAGCAGTTCCTTTTGTAATGGAGCTTCCTAATTACAGACTTCCTGCCGCAAAGAACGTTGCGCAGCTTCTCTGGGAAAAGGCAAAGGACTTCTTACAGCGAGCTTTCACGGTAATACTCATTGCTACAGTTGTTGTATGGTTCTTACAGAGCTTTGACACTCATCTGAATATGGTTAGCGATGCAGGTTACAGCATACTTGCAGGCATAGCAGGAATATTTGCACCTGTAATGAGTCCTGTTGGGCTTGGCGACTGGCGTATACTTGTTGCGCTTATAAGCGGATTTATGGCAAAGGAAAGCGTAGTATCCACACTTGAGATACTTTACTCGGGAAGCGTTGGTGCTGCAATGACTTCACTTTCCGCAGGCTGTCTGCTGGTGTTCTCACTGCTTTATACTCCATGTGTTGCGGCTATTGCAGCTGTAAAGAGGGAGCTCGGCAAAAAATATGCTCTGGCAGTGGTAGTATGGCAGTGCGGAGTTGCGTGGATCGTAACGCTTATCATACGCGCTGTACTTATAGCGATAGGAGTGAGCTGAATGAATATAGCTGATATTGTCCTTATAGTGCTTATAGCTGCGGCTCTTGTGTTTGCGGTAAGGGCTGCGGTGAAAAATGCAAAAAGCGGAAGCTGCTGCGGTAACTGTGCTAAATGCAGCGGATGTTATAAAAAATGAAAATTACCTGTAAAGCTTCGGGAAAGAGGCTTTACAGGTATTTATTTTTCGCTGATATTGATTTGTGTGTACTTGTGTGATATAATGAAAAAAACGTTCGTGACACAAAGGGAGAATACTATGTTTTATCTTATTAAGGATACTCTTGAAAAATGCAAGAATTTAAGACCAAAGGATTCAAAGGCAAAGTATGTTGCAGTGCTTTCGACTGAGGAATGGCTCGGCAACAGTTCAAAGTTTGATATGGGCATTGACCTTGAAGTCAGTACCTCCGAGATACACAGTACAAAGGCGGAAGTAAACTATGATTCACTTACAGGTACATTTTCTATTCCCGACAGGCATAATATTGCGGAAAAAAAGAACAATTTCGCATTTGCTCTGGACGAAAAGGGGATAGTTTTCATTGACGACAGCGGTACTGTGGAGGAAATAATCAAAGGAGTCGTAAAAAGCAAGCGTTGGACTAATCCGTCCCTTGAAAGGTTCATCTATGATTTCTTAGAGCAGATAATTTATATAGATCAGGGAATTCTTGCCAAATACGATGCTGAGCTTGACGAAATGGAGGATAAGATCCTTGCAGGAGAAGAGGACAATTACCCCAAGCGTTTAAGTGAGATAAGAAGCGATCTCCGCGATATGAGGATACACTACGAACAGCTTGAGGATCTTGGTCAGGAGCTTGAGGAGAATGAGAATAACTTCTTTGCACACGAAAACCTGAGATATTTCCACCTCTTTACTCAGCGTATCGCGCGTCTCCATGATACTACCGCAGCACTGAGAGATTACACCGCACAGATACGCGAGCTTTACCAGTCCCAGCTTGATATAAAGCAGAACCGCATAATGACCATACTTACCATTGTTACGACTATCTTTATGCCGCTTACACTCATTGCAGGCTGGTACGGAATGAACTTCAAATATATGCCTGAGCTTGAATTCAAAGCGTCATATCCTATCGTTATACTGATAAGCATTATAATAGTTGTGATAAGCCTGATATTCTTCAGAAAGAAAAAATGGCTGTAAACCGAGTTGATTAGAAAAGCTGCCTTAATGATGATACTGATACAGAAAAATATATTTATTTATCGGGGGAACCCTTTCTGAGGAAAGGTTTTCCCCCGAACCCCTTTCCAAAGACTTTTTAGCTGATTTTTTTCATATAGAGCGCGTGTAGATAATAAAAAAGACCCGCAAGTATACAGGTCACGCTCTATATGGAAAAAATAAACCAGAAGTTTTCGGGAGAGAGTTTGAGAGAAGCCCCTTTTTCAAAAGGGGTTCTCTCAATAATAAGCATACATCTTCTATATCAATATCACTGTTGAAGCAGTTTTTTATCACAGTCTGTCTGCGATATCAAGTATCATTTTTTCGGTCTTTTCCCAGCCGAGACAAGGATCGGTGATAGATTTGCCGTATATATGCTCGTCTATCTTCTGTGCGCCGTCCTCGATGTAGCTTTCGATCATGAAGCCTTTCACAAGCTTGCGGATATCGCTGTTATAGCGGCAGCTGCTGATGACTTCCTTGACTATTCTTGGCTGTTCGAGAGGGTGCTTGCCAGAGTTGCAGTGGTTTGTGTCAACTATAACGGCAGGATTTTCAAATCCCTTCTGCTGGTACATATCAAAGAGGAGCTGTAAGTCCTCATAGTGATAATTAGGCATATGCTGACCGTGATTGTTCTCGAAACCTCTGAGTATGGAATGTGCAAGGGGATTTCCCTTTGTGCTTACTTCCCAGCCACGGTACAGGAATGTATGACCTGACTGTGCAGCCTCGATAGAGTTCATAAGTACAGGGATACTGCCGCTTACAGGATTTTTCATACCTACAGGTATATTGAGACCGCTGGCAGTAAGACGGTGCTGCTGATTTTCAACAGAACGAGCTCCAACAGCCACATATCCGAGAAGGTCGTTGAGGTAACGGTGATTTTCGGGGTAGAGCATCTCGTCAGCGCAGGTGAAGCCTGTTTCCTGTATTGCGCGGAGGTGCATTTCACGTATTGCAACTATGCCCTTGTACATATCAGGCTCTTTGCTTGGATCAGGCTGGTGTAACATTCCCTTGTAGCCCTTGCCTGTAGTTCTTGGCTTGTTTGTATAGATACGTGGAACGATGAGTATCTTATCCTCAACCTTGTCCTGCACTTTTCTCAGACGGCAGATGTAATCGAGAACGCTTTCCTCGATATCCGCGGAGCAAGGTCCGATGATAAGGAGTATCTTATCAGACTTTCCGCCGATAACATCGGCAATCTGCTTGTTTCTTGCTTCTATGACTTTTTCAAGCTCCTCCGAAACAGGGTACTGTGCCTTAACTTCGGCAGGTATAGGAAGCTTGCATTTGAAGTTCATATTCATATATTTTTTCTTCCTCTCTGATGATTTATAACAAAAGGCTCATATCACGCTGAGTGAGCGTGATAAATGAGACTTTACCCGTTGCTGAGCATTTCTTCAAGTATCTCGGCGGAATCTGTAACACAGCCTCTGCAAGTACGCAGACCGCTTTTTAATTCGCGGCAGATCGCGGACTTATTGCGTGAAATGAACTTGTTTTCAAATTCGCTTATCTTGTCTGTATCTTTACCGTACTTCATTGCGAGAACATATTCTGCTGCCAATACAGCACCGCATTTTATCATTTTTCCGCCTGCAAAGGGTGCAGCTGCGGCTTTTGCCTGTTCTGCGTCCATGCCTGCGTCATCGGCAAAGGCACAGAGTACAGATGCGGAACAGCTGTAGAAGCTTTTGTGGTACTTTACGGCTTTTTCGGTTTTTTCTGCCATTTTGAACACTCCTTGTGATTGATAACTATATAATAACAGAAAAAACGGCAAAAGTAAAGACTGCTTCATAAAAAAAAATGAAATCTACGGCATTTTGTGCTATTATAAAAAGCATGAAAGCGGTTTAGAGATTGTCGAAAATCAACCAACAGTTGAGATGAGTCTATTTATATTCGCTTGTATTCTACCGAAAGTTGTGGTAGAATGATTATAGAAACGAAAAGGTGAGATTAAAATGGATAAAAACAGCACTTTCCGAACAAACCTTGTAAAACGCAGAAAAGCTTTAGGGCTAACTCAGGAGCAGCTTGCAGCACGGCTGAATGTTTCGCCCCAGGCAGTATCAAAGTGGGAGAATTCAAGTTATCCCGACGGTGAGCTTCTTCCGCGTATCGCAAAGGAGCTTAACATCTCACTTGATTCTCTTTTCGGAGTAAAGGTCATGGACAGCGAGCGAGACATCGAACAGCTCATAGATGACGAGGTTCGCTCTGTTCCCGAAGAAAAGCGTTCAGAGCTATTTATGAAAATGATGTATACTGCGCTTTGTGCCTGCAACCCCAATAAAGATACAGTGGGCAGGCTGCGCACAAGCTTTGAGCACGAGACCTTTGCAGGACTTAAAACAGACCGTGAATTAGCACTCTCACGGCTGAATACTGATCTCAGGTACTTCTGTTTCCTTGAGATACCCGAAAAGGGCGTTAATTCCTACTTCGGTGACACCACAAATATGGTAAGGCTGTTTAATACACTTGCCGATGATGACGCTATAAGTATAATAAGCTATCTCGGAGCAAGCGTAAGGAACAAGATGTTCTCGGTAGCGATGATATCCGAAAAACTGGACATACCGTCGGAAAAGGTCCAGCATATCATCGACAGGCTTGACCGTTTCGGACTTGTCTGGCGCGTTTCTGCCGACCTTAATGACCAGCCTGTCATACTCTACGGCTATACTCATCATACATCACTTACTCTTATACTGGTACTGGCTAAGACCATTACCAACTATCTGAAATACATGGATCCCAATGTTGATTTATGGGAGCGCGGAGCTTTCAGGCGTGAGAACGGTGAACAGGACGAGATAGTACCGCAGGTGCCGTGGTGGAAGGAAGGCGAGCTATAGACGATAACAGCGAAAGCTGTTAAAAAGACCGTTTAGGCACGGTAAAAAACAGGAGGAAAAAACATGAAAAAAACAGCAGCGTTTCTTGCAGCCTGTGTCGTATCAGGCTGCGCAGTTACTGCTCCCATGAGCGGTATCCCTCATAATACCGTAAATGCGGCAGGCGGCTATGATATGAATATCACAGTCGATCTCAAGGGCGAGCGAAAAGAGATATCTCCCCTTATCTATGGCGTGAACCAGTACACCACTAATCTCAAGGACGTGAAAACCTATGCTGTCCGTCAGGGCGGCAACCGTATGACAGCATACAACTGGGAGACAAACGCTTCCAACGCAGGTTCTGACTGGAAGCACAGCTCGGACACAAATCTCTCAGAGTCAGATGATCCTGCTGACTGCGTTCAGGTACTCTCAAAGGATGCAGCAAAGAACAATGTGGGCTACAAGCTCACAACATTACAGCTTGCAGGTTATGTTTCGGCAGATAAGAACGGTACAGTAACAGAGGAGGAGAAAGCTCCTTCAAAACGCTGGAACAAGGTAGTTCTCACAAAAGGCACTGATTTTGCCGATACTCCAGACCTTACAGACGGTGTAGTCTACATGGATGAATACGTGAACTACATCATCAAGAAGCTGGGCAATTCAAAGTCTGAGACAGGTATCCAGGGCTACAGCCTTGACAATGAGCCTGTTCTCTGGAATGACACACACAGCAGAATGCACCCCGAATCTGTAACTATCAAGGAACTGGGTGAAAAGTCTATAGAAGTGGCAAGGAACGTAAAGAAGCTCGATCCCGATGCAGAGGTATTCGGACCTGCTCTCTACGGCTATACAGCTTTCGACCACCTCGATGACGACGATGCACATACCGAGTGGGAAGAAGTAAAGGCTGCAAATAACTATCACTGGTATCTTGACTGCTACCTTGACCAGATGAAAAAGGCTTCCGAGGAGACAGGCACAAGACTTCTTGATGTACTTGATATCCACTACTACTCAGAGTCTGCAAGAAACGGCATCGAGGACAGACTCCAGTCTGTACGTACGCTCTATGAGGAAGGCTTCTCTGAGAACAGCTGGATAGGTCAGTGGTGTATGCAGAACGTACCGATACTTCCGACTATACAGGCTTCTATCGACAAGTACTATCCGGGCACAAAGCTCGGTATCTCTGAGTACAACTTCGGCGGCGGAAATGATGCTTCGGGCACTATCGCTGAGGTAGAGGCACTTGGCTGCTATGCGGATCAGGGCGTTTATTTCGCTTCACTCTGGGGCGGCGATCCTTTCATCGTTGCAGGTATCAACCTTTACACCAACTATGACGGCAAGGGCGGCTGCTTCGGTGATACACTTATCCCTGCAAAGACAGAGGATGTTTCAAAGTCAAGCACCTATGCGGCTGTAAATGCAAAGGACGACTCACAGGTAACTGTAATGGTCACAAACAAGAACCTCAAGGAGACTGAGAATGCTGTTATCGACCTGAAAAACACAGACAACAAGTATAAGTCGGCAGCTGTATACGCTATTTACGGCGATGACGAGCAGATAAAGCTCATCGACATCGTTAAGGACGTAAAGGATAACAAGGTAAATGTTGAGCTTCCTGCTTTCTCTGCTGCTATGGTAGTAGTATCCGATAAGGCTGACACTTTTGACGGACTCAAGACCTTTGAAGAGACAAAGACAGAGACAGTAACAAAAGAATACACAGATATCAAGTCACTGACAAACGACAAGGGCTACGTTGTAGTACCTATCGAGGATGCAAAGCACCTTTCAAAGATCATCATCAACGGCAATGTTACTTCAAGTGCAGGCTCAGGCTGGGGCACAGCAGGCTGCGCAGTATGTATAAACGCAGTTTCAGACGCAGGCGAGAACTTCTGGACATACAAGAGCTACAGCCTTAATCTGGGCAATTCAACAGCTACAGTCAAGTTTGACGGCATACTCAACAAGGAAACAGGTGAGGGTGCTGAAAAGGTAGTTGAGGAGCTCAAAGCTACTGTTGCTGACGGCAAGATAGAGCTTCAGAAGTGGTGGGACGCTTCTGAAAAGAGCGAAGCTTCTGTAGAAGATGTCATCGCAGTTGATTACAAGAGCATACAGGTAGTATATGAGTATGCACAGGGCGAAACACCTGCAGTAAAGCCTGATACAACAACTACTACAACTTCTGCAACCACAACAACATCAAAGACAACAACTACCACAGCCAAAACAACAACTTCAACTGTTACTTCAACAACAGTGACAACTTCAAATAAGCCTGCTGATATTAAGTACGGTGATGCAAACTGCGATAATGAAGTTGACCTTTCAGACGCTGTACTCATCATGCAGAGCCTTGCAAATCCAAACAAATATGGTCTTACAGGTTCAGACAAGACCCATATCACCGATAAGGGCTCAAAGAATGCCGATGTTTACAACACAGGTGACGGAGTTACAACAAATGACGCAGTATCTATCCAGAGATACCTGCTCAAGCTCATTCCTTCACTTCCCGAAAAGGCTGAAAAGTAATATCCAATTTTTAATACCTCTCATAAAAAAGGACTCCGAAAGGAGTCCTTTTTGCTTGACAATATGATCTGCATATGATATAATATTTTTAACAAATTTTGAAATGAGGGACTGAAAATGGCAGATAAAAAGGCACTTATCGTAATTGATATGCAGAATGATTATCTCTGGGACAAGAGAATGAAGAAATTCAGCTATGACACCGACAAGCTCACAGCGGAAGTGAACAGGAGCATAAATGAATTTCACGCAAACGGCGATGATGTGATCTATATTGCGCAGATGTTCCCCAATATCATCACAAATAAGTGGTTCATCGGCTTCTCTATAAAGGGGACAGAGGGAGCTGAGCTGTATAAGGGAATGGATAAGGTAACAGATCTGTATTTCGAGAAAAATCTTCCTGATACATTTACTGCTTCAAAATTCAGAGAGCATGTAAAGTCAAGAGGGTATACCGAGGTCGTGCTCTGCGGACTTGACGAGTGCGGCTGCGTAGGAGCTACAGCAAAAGGCGCAGTCAAGGCGGGACTCAGCGTAAGTATAATCGAAAAGAGCACAGGCTGCCGTTTCTCTGATTTCAAGCATAAAAAAATGAGAGATAAACTCACATCACTTGGCGTAAAGTACATCTGAATAAAACAAAAACGGAAGGTAAAAAGTTAATACCTTCCGTTTTTTAATCTGTGAACTCTGTATGGTTTTTTCCGTTGTTTTTGCCTTTGTATAGACGTTTATCAGCTTTAGTGATAACACTGTCTATCTTATCGGTCTGTATTCCCGTGTTTACGCCGAATGTCATAGTAACACCGAATTCACAGTCCTCGATCTCGAAAATATGAGCTCTCAGAGACTTGTGTATCTTTTCCGTAAACTCAACACCGTCTTTTATAGTAGCTTCGGGGATAACGAAGAGGAATTCCTCACCGCCCCAGCGGGCAGCATATCCTCCCTTGGGGATAAGGCTTATGAAGAGATTTGCAACATAGACCAGTACCTTATCACCTATATCATGTCCGTAGGTATCGTTTATCTTTTTGAAGTTGTCGATATCACCGATACCGATAACATAGCTTGTAGTAGTGGTAGGACACTCTCTGCGGATAGTCCTTATATTCTCGTTCATAGCACGGCGGTTGTAAAGCTGTGTAAGAGGATCTATTGAAGCGAGATTCTTGAACGTTTCACGCTGGCTGACAAGCTGGTATTCCATGTACTCGCGCTGGAGCATATAGCTTGCTGATGCGAATAGCATAACGAATGCACCGATGAAAACATTGATCATATGCATGGCTCTGAGTATGCCTGCATCTTCAAGAGGGTATTTTAAAATGGTTTCGTCAGTGATTATAAATTTAAGGTAAATATAGATCGCCATTGATATAAACGTAACAATGAACGGTATATAAAAGCGTTTTCCTTGTGTAAGGAACGTTGCAGGGATTATCAGTAGCAGGAACATACCAAAATCTGGTTTCCAGCCGAGCAGATACGTGGCATAGGCTGCATGAGCGATTATTTCAAGGTCGGAAAGATAGAGCAGCATACTTTTATCGTTTTTCAGGATAGGAACAAAAATAAGTGCAACTATATAAAAAGCAATGCTTCCGATGTTGAAGTACATCATTTCCTTTATATTCAGCATATGAAATATAAAGAAATAGGAAATATGGGCACAGAGGCAGCTGACGAGACCGATTACATATATTGTTTTCTCATGTGTCTTATCAAAAAAATGCTGATGATCTTCTACAAACTCACGCAGGATCTCCGAACTCTTTCGGGAGGTCATATAAAAAGTCACTTCCCTTCGGGTGAGTTTTTACTCATAAAAATCTATTATAGAATAGTATACACCAAATCAATACAAATTTCAATAAATAAATTGTAAAAAATAGCCTGTGCACCAAAAAATAATAAACATTACTGTCTTTTCGGCTTTATTTGGTGGAAAGAAAGAGGGTAAAAACTTTTGAGCGTGAAAGCGCAATTTTTGTAAAATACGCTATAGAAGAGCAATTTGTGACTATATGCATGAAATGTTATATTACCGAAAATCAGCCGTTTGCGGGCGGGTTTTCAGATAAATATTTGTCCATTATTTCAGCAGCAGTACGAACGAACCTGACACAGGGACGTACCTTGTAATACTCCTCTGTTCTTCTTTCGGGCTCGGGAGTGCTTGTGACAGCCAGTCCTATCAGCAGTTCACGGCAGATAATGGTATCATGCGCCTCCTTGAACTGAGAAGCAAGATACTGTATCCTCTTGTAATGCTCTGATTTATCCTCGTGTGAGAAGCTTTCTCCTGGACCGTAAACTATACCTGCTATCATAAACATGGCAGAGCAGGTGCCGCAGACCTCGCGCATACGTCCCATACCTCCGCCGAATGAGGAGGAAAGTTTTATGGCAAGTTCTTTGTCAAGTCCTGTAACATCGCAGAAAGCAACAAGGACTGACTGAGCGCAGTTGAGTCCGTCTGCAAAAAGCTGACAGGCTTTTTCAGCATGATCGTATTTCATAAAAACAGCTCCTTAATATGTATCAGTGCAATAATTATATAACTTTTTCGGCATAAAATCAACGCAGAAAGGATAAAAAGCCTGAATATATGTTATTGTATGCTAACAATAACATAGTTTATTTTTAAGCTTTTTTCTTGATTAACCTACTGAAATGTAGTATAATATTTACTGTATGCAAGGGCAGTTCATTCGGCTGTCTAAAAACCGAAAGGAGTATTTATAATGATTTATTCGCACGAAGTTGAAACAATGTGCCCTATCGCACAGGGCGTTGCTCACGGCGCAGCTCCGATACCTGAGGAAGCAAAATGGGTAAAGGCTAAGGAGATAAAGGATATTTCCGGATTTACACACGGTATCGGTTGGTGTGCACCTCAGCAGGGTACCTGCAAGCTCACACTTAACGTTAAGGAAGGTGTTATCCAGGAAGCTCTCGTTGAGACTATCGGATGCTCAGGTATGACTCACTCCGCTGCTATGGCTGCTGAGATCCTCCCGGGCAGAACAATTCTTGAAGCTCTTAACACAGACCTTGTTTGTGACGCTATAAACACAGCTATGAGAGAGCTCTTCCTCCAGATCGTGTACGGACGTTCACAGTCTGCATTCTCTGAGGGCGGTCTCGTTATCGGTGCAGGTCTTGAGGATCTTGGTAAGGGACTCCGTTCACAGATCGGTACTACATACGGTACTCTCAAGAAGGGTCCACGTTATCTTGAACTCACAGACGGATATATCACAGGTCTTGCTCTTAATGAGGACGACGAGATCATCGGCTACAAGTTTATCAACTTTGGTAAGATGATGGACTTCATCAAGGCTGGCGATGACGCTAACACTGCTTTTGAAAAGGCTCAGGGCCAGTACGGCAGAGTTGCTGACGCAGTTAAGATCGTTGATCCAAGAAAAGACTAAGGAGGACTTGTAAAAATGGCTTTATTTGAATCATATGAGAGACGTGAGAAGCAGATTCTCGCTGTTCTTAAAGAATATGGCATCAGCTCTATCGAAGAGTGTGCTGACGTATGCAAGGCTAAGGGACTCGACATCTACAAGCTCGTAGAGGGTATCCAGCCAATTTGTTTTGAAAATGCAAAGTGGGCTTACACAGTAGGCTGCGCTATCGCTATAAAGAAGGGCTGCAAGAGAGCTGCTGACGCTGCTGCAGCTATCGGTGAAGGCCTCCAGGCTTTCTGTATCCCTGGTTCTGTTGCAGATCAGCGTAAGGTTGGTCTTGGTCACGGTAACCTCGGTAAGATGCTTCTCGAAGAAGATACAGAGTGTTTCGCATTCCTCGCAGGTCACGAGTCATTCGCTGCTGCTGAAGGTGCTATCGGTATCGCTGAGAAGGCAAACAAGGTTCGTCAGAAGCCACTCCGCGTAATCCTTAACGGTCTCGGTAAGGATGCTGCTCAGATCATTGCTCGTATCAACGGCTTTACATACATTGAGACAGAAATGGACTACGCTACAGGCGAAGTTAAGGAAGTATTCCGCAAGGCTTACTCAGACGGTCTCCGTGCAAAGGTTAACTGTTACGGTGCAAACGATGTAAGAGAAGGCGTTGCTATCATGTGGAAGGAAAACGTTGACGTATCTATCACAGGTAACTCAACAAACCCAACACGTTTCCAGCACCCGGTTGCAGGTACATACAAGAAGGAGCGCGTTGACGCTGGCAAGAAGTACTTCTCAGTTGCTTCAGGCGGCGGTACAGGACGTACACTCCACCCAGATAACATGGCAGCAGGCCCTGCTTCATACGGTATGACAGATACACTCGGCCGTATGCACTCTGACGCTCAGTTCGCAGGTTCTTCATCTGTTCCTGCTCACGTTGAGATGATGGGACTTATCGGTATGGGTAACAACCCGATGGTTGGTGCAACAGTTGCTTGCGCAGTTGCTGTTGAAGAGGCTATGAAGTAATTTATTACTGAATATACAGAAAGAGCAGTCCGCTTGGACTGCTCTTTTTTATGTGAGAATGATGGTGCTGCATCAAAAGAGAAAAAGGACCGCCTATAAAAGGCGGTCCTTTGCGTTGTCAGATTTTGCAAAAAACGTTTGAGATAGCACAGCTGAGTGCCTGGTACTGATGACCTAACTCGAGGTCCTCAACGTATTCATTGATTTCTTCTCTCAAATCCCTTGGTGTCTCATCTTCATCGATGAGAACGCTGTCAACCGAATACCAGAAGTTGCTGTCCATAGTGAAAACAAGAACTCCGCACTGCTCACACTTTCTTCCCAGGATCTGGTTGACAAACTCTTTGCTGACAGGCAGGTATAAGCAGTCATAATCCTCATCGTAGATGTAGGAATTTGCGCCTGTCGTGATGTCGTCGTAAATTGCTCCTAACATTGAAAAAAGTTTCATAAAAAAGCCCCCTATAAAATAAAAAATTATGTTATTATAATACTTTGAATATGGGGATTTGTAAACCCCTTTTTATGAAATGTTACAGTTTATTAATTTTATTCGTTATACTGCCTTAAAAAAATTCCGCAATGTTGTCTATATTGCTGCCGAAAAACGAGGTGTAGACTTGTAGAAAACGACTATATATGGAGATTATGTAAACATGATGTTTGAATGAACAAAGAAACACTGCGGTAACATTTATAGTTACCGCAGCAGATAAACATATTTAATAAAGCAGGCTTTCATCTGAGGGGAATTTTACTCTTGTAAAGAGCACTGCTTCATTGCCGTCCGTAACAGACATTTTATCTCCTTCGATCTTTACAGTCCCCGGACCATTAAACAGTACCATAAGGTTTTCATTTTCTGTTAATTCAATGGTGTTTCCGTTCAGCTTATAAGTGAAGTAGTTTTTGAAAACTATCTTGCTCTGACCGTTTTCATAGAAATCAAGTATAGCATAAATGGGATTTACTTCTGATTTGCGGTCAAGCTTGAAGCTGTTTGCCAGAATGTCGTATAACTTACCGCCATAGAAGTGATATGTTCCAAGATATCCGTTTGAGCTTTTTATCCTTTCCATTTCGATAATGTTTTCTTCACTGTCATTGATTATGATCTTGCCGTTATCATCAGAGAAGAGCGGTGAGGGTATAACTGTATCGGATAAAATGAAATCATTTCCGCTGAAACGGAACATATCGGAGGTAATATCGTATACTCCGCCTGTACCGTCTTTAGCAAAGAAGAGTCCCATTTTGTCGGTATCATCTTCGTCATCGGGAACAAGCTCCCAGAAGCCTATGATATCTTCGCTGTAATCTACAGATACAGCAGTTACCGTGGTGGTAACGGCAGTTGTAGTCGTTGCAGTAGTCGTTGTTGTGGCAGCCTTAGTAGTTGTAGCAGCGGTTGTTGGAGCGTTTACGAAAGCTTCGAGGTCAAGAGTACCGCTTGTGGACTTGTATGCGTAGTATGCAAGGATATGTGAAGCGTCAACTGCATCAACGTAATTGTCGTGGTTCACATCGGCAGCTTTTCTTTGTTCGTCTGTGAAAGTTCCGCCCTTCTGAGTTGCACTGCTTGCGTATTCCGACAGAATGAGCGATGCGTCTACTGCATCTACATAACCGTTGTTGTTGACATCACCGAGTTCATACGCAGCAAATGCGTGAGCAGCAGATGATATCATCAACACAGAAGCGGAAAGAAAAGCAGTGGCTATTTTTGTGAATGTGTTTTTCATATGTTACCTCCATAAAAAATAAGATACATTTATTTTAGCAGACTCGGCATATAATGTCAATGATTATGTATACCGTACTTTGCAGTTGTTGACATCAAAAATACAAAGTGGTATAATTAACAGAAAGCAAGGGGGAAAGAGCAATGAAAAAAGTACTGAAAAGAGTTTTCATAGCATTATTTTTATTTCTGATAATATCTTTTGTAATAGCATACATAATAACGTCAAAGGAAATGTCGAAGAGCTTCGGACGAGGCGATTATCCTGACAGGAATAAAGCTGCCACATGGTTCTACGACCATTATGAGAAGGAATATCCACGTGAAGAGGTAAGCTTCAAATCAGGGGACAATACTCTCAAAGGCTACATATACGGCATGGACAACAACAAGGGACTTATCGTATTCGCTCATGGTATAGGCAGCGGTCACGAGATGTATCTCTCACTTATAACGAGGCTTGTTGACTGCGGCTGGCGTGTATTCGCCTATGACGCTACAGGAAGCGGCTACAGCGAAGGAGAGGGTACAAAAGGACTTGCACAGTCTGTCCTCGACCTTGATAACGCACTTACTTATGCGGAAAGCGACGCTCGTCTCAATATACTTGATAAATTTGTGCTTGGACACAGCTGGGGCGGATATGCAGCGGCAGCCGTGCTCAACTACGACCATGATGTAAAAGCAGATATAACTATGTCAGGCTATAATACGCCGTTTGAGGAGCTTTCAGAGACTTGCGGCGGAAGATATGGCGTTTGGGGCAAACTTCTTGATCCTGTGGTATGGCTGTATAATAAGGTCAAATTCGGCAGCGACTCCTCAATATCGGCAGTTGACGGCATAAACAAGTCGGGTATACCTGTGCTTGTGCTGCATGGCAACGATGATGATGTCATAGACTATAATGGAGCAGCTATAATTGCGCATAAGAGTGATATAACAAACCCGAATGTGGAATACAAGGTGTTTGACGAAGAGGGCAGGAATGGGCATAACAGCTATTTCTACACTCCCGAATACAAGAAGTACAAGGAGGAATTCATTACTCCAAAGCTTGATGAGCTTGAGAATAAGTACGGTGATGATATTCCTGACGATGAATACATAAAGTTCGTTGATATGATAGACAAGGAAATGTATAACAGTACGAATGATGAGCTTATAAAGCTTATAGACGATTTCTTCAGCAAAAATCTGTAATAACGAGGACTGCTTATCAGTTATCTCCTCGTAACGGAAAAGTGGGTTACCGAGCCTGTGATTATGGGCTCGGTAATTTTATGCCACGATCTCGCCAGAGGGGGCTCCCCTCTCAGCAGTCTTTTTTATTGAAAAATAAAAGAATTTTGTGACTTGATTTTTTGAAAATATAGTGGTATAATATGATTGAAAATGAAATCGATTATCAATTTGTGAGGAGAGAAAAAAGATGTCTTTAAAAAGATCTTTATTTATACCAATGCTTTTAGCGGCGAGCCTTTGTTCCTGCGGAGCGCAGAAAGAAAGCACATCATCCGATGCTGATACATCTTCAAAGGCAGAAGCAGCTGTTGCTGTAAACGGATACGATGTGGATCTGACAGAGCTGAATTCACAGATGGTCTATGCACAGGTCTATGATATGGTATCAAATCCTGACAATTATATGGGACAGAAGATACGTGTAAAAGGTCCGTTTTCATATTTTAAGGACGAACAGACAGGCAATGAGTACTTTGCCGTGCTTATAAGTGATGCTACAGCCTGCTGCTCACAGGGAATAGAGTTCGTACTTGACGGCGAACACAAATACCCCGATGATTATCCTGCCCTTAACAGTGAAATAACAGTATCGGGCACTTTCAATTATTACAAAGAGGGCGTAAATCTGTACTGCCAGCTTCTTGACGCTAAGATAGAGGACAATAAGCTCTCATGGTGATATACAAGCTCCGATTTTAATCGGAGCTTTTCATTTTACACTCGTGATTATAGATCAGGTTCTATTGACAATATCGGCGTATAATGGTATAATCACCTATGGGAAATTTGCTCTGCTGAGGCAGAGATGTATAAAGCTGATGGAAACGAGGAAAACTGAATGAAAACTGCGGTCATGACTGACACTAACAGTGGTATATCACTTGAGGAGGGCAGCCGATACGGCATATATGTTTTGCCGATGCCTGTTATTATTGACGGAAAGGATCATCTTGAGGAAGTGACGCTTACCCATGACGAACTGTATAAGGCACTGAACGAAAACAAGGATATTGTTTCGTCTCAGCCGTCCCCTGGAGCAATGACGGAAATGTGGGACAAAATACTCTCCGAGGGATATGACGAACTTGTCTATATCCCAATGTCAAGCGGACTTAGCGGTTCGTGCAGTACAGCGAAGGCTCTTTCAGCAGAATATGACGGAAAGGTGGTCGTTATCGACAATCACCGTATATCCGTAACACTTCTTGACTCTGTTTACGATGCGAAGTATCTTGCGAACAAAGGGAATAATGCTGCCGAGATAAAGGAGCTGCTTGAAAAAAATGCGTATCAGAATGATATATATATAACTCTTCAGAGTCTCAAGCGAATAACCAAGACAGGAAGAATAACCGCCGCAGGTGCCGCTATTGCAACCGTGCTCAATCTGAAGCCCATACTTAAAATACAGGGCGGCAAGCTCGATGCATATGCAAGAGTCAGGGGAATGGCAAGTGCTGAGCAGAAAATGCTCGAAGCCGTTCATAAGGACATTGCGGAAAAGTATGCAGGCATACCAAAGGAAAAGCTGAGCATAGGTGCGGCAGGTACTTTTGAGGACAAACGTGCTGCGAAACAGTGGTTTGACAAGGTAAAGGCTGAGTTTGCAGGATATAAGGTTGTATATCGTCCGCTTTCATGCAGCATAGCCTGTCATGTAGGAACGAACACTCAGGGCGTAGCGGTCGGAATGACTGAGCGTACACTAAAAATAGACTGATAAAAAGCCCGAAAGCAGTTAAAAACTGCTTTCGGGCTATGTTTGTATTGTAAGTTTATAAAAGGACTCTGTTCATCTTTCTGTAGTCGCTGTCGGGGTGTCTTTTCTGAGCCACCTCAACAAGCTTGCGTGAAACTGCCTTGTACATCGACTTGTCGCTTTCCTGGTTAAGACATTCGATGTGCTTCTGGACTGTCTGGACATCATTTCGCTCAATAGGACCTGTAAGAGCCTGTGCAGGACCGACCTTGAAGATATGGCGGATATTGCTCATTACAAGGGGCTGGAGAGCTGCAAGTGCTTCGTTCTCGCTGAAACCGCACTTTTTGAGAAGATCAACGCTTTCCTCAGCAAGTGCGCATACGAGATTGCTTGACACAGCGCAGGCTGCATGGTATTCATGCTTATGGCTGCTTGAGATAATTCGTACAGGATTGCCCATGTCCTCAAAGATCTTTTTCCACTGCATAACATGAGCTTCGCTGCCTTCAAGGCAGAAGAAAGCATTATGGAACTCCCTGTATGAGTCGTATTTGCTGCTTACAGGGAAAAGCGGGTGGATAGAGCATCCGCTGCCGCCGAATCTTGCGATATCGGGAAAAGCTTCAAGCGCGGACATCGCGCCGCTGCAATGGCATATCTGCTTTCCGGCTATGCCGATATCCCTTATCTGTTCATATACTTCCCTGATAGCGTTATCGGGAACGGTTATGAACACCGTATCGCTGCTGTTTAAAAGATCAGCCAGCTCGTCGAATGCCTTTGTTCTTGTGAAGCGTGAAGCTTCTACTCGTGACTGGATATTACGGCTGTAATATCCGGATACTGTAAGTCCGTTTTCAACGAAATATCTTCCGAGTGAAAACCCGACCTTACCTGCTCCTATAAAACCTATTCTCATTTTAATATCCTCCTGTAACCCAATGTTGTTACTATACTAATTATATCACGATTGTGCTGTACATACAATAATTTGTGCTAAAAATCTGCAAAAAATCAACTTGTACGCATCAATTTGCAGTTGTATTATATTCCATGACATATGGTCAGTTTTATTTTTGTGCAATTTGATGAAGAAAAACAGGCGGTTTTTAGCTGAGGAGTTGTTTTATTCGATATTTTGTGATAAAATATAACCAACGAAAAAATTTTTCTGCACCACGTCACAGTCGTTTTGAGGACTGCGAGTATATATTACAGAGCGTGACAAATGCATTTGAACAGCTTTAACAAATAGATTACACAAGCGGGGAGGGATCAGATGACTGACGAAAAACTGCGCGAGCTTTTAAAAAATAGTCCTGACAAGGCACACAGACTTATATTCGATGAATACTATAATTATGTTTACACCATAGTATTCAACCGTCTGAGAAGCTTTGCTTCGAGGGAGGATATAGACGAATGTGTCAGTGATGTTTTCTCGGATATTTTTTTGAAGTACGATCCCAGCAGGGAGTATAGCGGTAATATCAAAGGCTATGTCGCAACAATATCAAAGAGGCGTTCGATAGATATGTTCCGTAAGCTTAATGTACGCAGGGCGGATACTATATCTATTGACGGTGATGATGTCATACAGATTCCGTCTGCGGAGAGAGTTGATGAGATCGCAGAAAGAGCAGAGACCGCCCATGAAGTTCTTGATGCGGTAAATTCTCTCGGCGAACCTGATTCGACTATAATCATGCAGAAGTATTATTACGGAAAATCGTCTTACGAAATTGCAGATATGGTCGGGATGAAAGCAGATGCAGTAAGAAAAAGGCTCAGTCGAGTATTAAAGCGGCTGAGAGATGTGCTTTCGGATATTGGTGAAGGGAAGGTGAGTTAATGATAGAAAGAAACGAGCTCGATTTTCTGGAAAATGCAGAACAGAGCGTAATAGACAGACTCACAGAAGAATATCCTCCTCGTGATTTCAAGGAAAAGGAGAAGATATTCAGTATGAGTGAAAGAAAATTCAAAGAAAGATCAACCCCAATAGAAAAAACAACAGAACAGACTGTCAGCGGCGTTGAAGTGTACAGCCGTCCTAAGTGGCAGAGATTTCTCAGTGTCGCAGCTGCCGCTGCACTTGTAATTGGCGGATTAGGCGGCGGAGCATACGCATACAAACAGTTCAGACACAGTGAATTGGCTATGACAGATGCAGATACCACCAAAAAGACAGCTCCTTTCGGCGACTTTGCAGATATAAACTATCAGCTATGCCATTATAATTCAGAGCCAAGGACAATATATATTGATAACGAGTCAGATGAAGAATACAAGGTATTTTTTTACAAAGGCAAGGATATAACTCAGGAGCAGCGTGAACAGATCGCAGGATTTCTGAATAACTACGACTATGAAGAGATATCCGATGCTGATGTTTTATTATCTGCTATCAATCAGTCGCTGAAAGATATTGATAATGAAGAAAATGGCAGTTATGATTTTAAAGAAGCTCCGTCTTTTGTCTATGATAACGGAAACGAGATCAGATGTATAGGTATACAAGATATAAACGGTACAGGTATACTGCGATACAGCTGCTGCAAGTATACCGACGAGGGCGACAGACTTGCTGCGGCAGAAGATGATTATTCCGTTAAGACATGGAAAATAGACTATGACCTTTTCAAGTCTACTATTGAAGGTATACTCGGTAATGTGAGCGAGCAGCCAATAACAGAGGCAATTGAAGAAATCGCACCGTTCGGAGATTTCTTTGCACATGAAATAACTGTATCAAGTGATGATCATACAAACATCAGTGTAACTACAGACGAAGACTATCTTGCGTATGTAACTCAGGGCAGGACAATACCTTCGGATAAGTGTGAGCAGCTTGGCGAACTCTTTAACAGCCTGACGCTGGAAAGAAAGGACAGAGATCCGTTTATTGAAGATATGCCGTTCCACTTCCAGTCTTTGGACAAACTTGATTTTGTATACCTCAATGGCAACGAACTTGCTTATATCACTTTGCGCAGGGATTCAAATATTCTTGTTTATGATTCGATGCACGTTGAAACGTTTAATAACGGAAGTAATTTAGAAGGTTACTACAATTACAAATGTACAGATGAAGGTCATACAAGAGATAATATCAAGGTTTACGATATTAATTATGATGAGCTTGCAGGCAGGATAAGAGAGATACTCGGTGATGATTTTGCTGTTGAAACAGCACCGAAAAATAATTTCGCCTTCTTCAACTGGAAGATAAAAGACGATACTGACATATATCTTACAGATAAGGATAAAGAAGCATTATACAATACATTAAATTCCTGCAAATGGGAAGTAGAAAGCATGAATGAATCTATCACCAATGAAGCTGACATCAATGCTGACGATAGCATAGTTATTTACAGTGAAGATACTAAAATGCATTTTCTTGTCAGCTTGCAGACTCTTCCTGAGTATACATTAGTTGAAATTTCCGAATATAGAAAGAATGATTCGGGAGAGATCATTCGCTCAAAGACGGGACAGGTCTATAGAGCTTATGATACCGAATTAGTACAGAAGATAAAGTCTTATCTGTCTGGTGAAAATTCTGGAGATGAGCTTATCAGTTTCTCATTCCTGAATGACGGAAGCTGGGGCTGCCGTGTCAATAATGAAGATGTTCCGTATAATCAGGTAGACTTATATAACAAATTTAAAGATCAGTACGGAGAAGAACATGAAGCCACTTTACAATTAATTCAATATACAAATTATTTGTCGGACGATAAACTGATGAAGATTTCTTCTCTCCTTGACAGTAAGGAATGGCGGTTACCTGACTTTGAAGAAATGCCTTCCGAACAAAACGGATTTGTAGATTTTACCACACGAACAGTTGATCATTTTATAGGTATGCATGTGCAAAGCGGAGAAAACAGCACAACTATTCATTTCAGTGCAGATGGTTATGGACTCAAAGATATGGCATCAGGCGAAAATGCAAACCCGCGTTTGGAAGCTGCTGATTATGTCTGTGTCGATAAAGAATACCCATATTACTTCCTGTCAAATAGCTTATGGTTCTCATGCGATGATCCGAATCTTGCACAGGAAATAGCAGATATACTTGCTGAATAAAGCTTATGCCGTCCTCATTTGAGGACGGCATTTTTGCAGCTGCACCGAAAAAGACCGCTTTATAAAGCGGTCTTTCATACAATATCAGTTTTTGCTTACACGTTCACGCTGCATCATACGTCTCTGACGTTCAGCTTCTTCGGTCTGTCTCTGACGCTCCTGGTTTCTTCTCATCTGCTCGGAATAATAAGCCTCGTCAGCTCTTTGCTTGCTCTTGTGTATGAAAAACATAGAAACAAGGATCAACAGTACGAGCAGAGCTATCCCGACAATAAGTATTGGCTGCATGTCGTTTCCCTCCTTTTCAGTAAATTTGACTTCCGGTAATATGTTACTTAAATTATACCATAATGTATCACTGCCTTCAATTGTAAATCCGACGAATTTTTTTCTTTCTCATTGTGCATATATAACAATCAAAAACGAATGTGGATTTTATACAGAAATATTATTCGTCTTTTATTATGAAAACACATACTTTTTTTATATATCAAATGAAAATATGCAGACTTTTTAGTTAAATCTGTTGTTTAAGTCGTATAAGTGATTGGTATTTTCAAATAAAATTCACTGGACTTTTTACGACAAAAATGCTATAATATAACATAATGATACATTAACTTTATCTTAATAATAGTTAAGAAAGGAGTTAGTATGGATTTCCAAAAGTATGTTGATAATTTTGAACCAATGACCTGCATAATCTCTATAGAGAAACAGGATAACGGCGGATATGGCGATATCAGGATAGTTGCAGGAAACAAGGCATATGTTGAGTCGATAGAAGATCCTCATCATGTATCTTCTTCGTCTATGCTTGATAACAAGTTTGTGCCTAATAGTCTATATGAAAAGTATATCCCAAAGGATCTGAATTTCGAGGATTCTGTTTATAACTGTGCTGTTAAAAAGAAGATAATGCATACATATATCCACCCTGAGAGGTATGATTTCTGGATAAATATGGTAATGATGCCGCTTAGATCAGATGATCCTAATATGGGGTACTGCTCATATTCTCAGGAGCTTACTATCAACAGCAATGTCGATATGATGGCGAATACATCGGCTGAAATAGCCTCTGCTGTTATAAAGACCTGTATTAAGCTCAGAAGCACCGAGAACTTTTCTGAAACTATGAACGAGATCATCTGCGATATCAGAGAGCTTTGCGGTGCAGATCAATGCTGTATCCTGCTGACTGATTTTAAAAAGAGAGAATGTTCCGTGCTGGCTGAATCTGTTTATGACGAAAGCAGAACAAAGCGTATGGATTTTTACATCAAAGAAGGCTTTTTTGATGTTGTTGAATCATGGAAAAACACTATTGCAGGCAGTTCGTGCCTTATTGTGCAGGACGAAAAAGATATGCAGGTGTTAAAGGAAAGAAATCCTGTATGGTACGACTCCCTCAGAGAAGCAGATGTTAACAGCGTGGTATTGTTCCCACTTAAGCATAATAACGAAGTTCTTGGCTATATCTGGTCGGTAAATTTTGATATTGAACAGACTATCAGGATAAAGGATACTCTTGAGATAACATCTTACTTTATAGCTTCCGAGATAGCCAATTATCAGCTCCTCAACAAGCTTGAGATACTCAGCTCCGTAGATCTTCTTACGGGTATATATAATCGTAACGCCATGAACAATCGCGTTTTCGGTATCACTTCCGGAAGAGAACCCTCGCCGCAGAAATTCGGCATAATCTTTGCAGACCTTAACGGCTTGAAGCAGAAAAACGATGAAGAAGGCCATGTAGAGGGAGATAAGCTCCTTAAAGGAGCAGCAGCCCTGTTAAAGAAGACCTTCCCTGAGTGCGAGATATACCGTGCAGGCGGCGATGAATTCATGCTTATCGCCATTGATGTCTGTGAAAGAGTACTTAAAGAGCGTGTTGAGAAGCTCAGGAAAGACTCCGAAAATCCTGATAATATCAGCTTTGCGCTTGGTCTTTACTGCGACGACAATGGCGGTGATATACGTGCAGCCATGAGGACGGCAGATGAGAGAATGTATGAGGATAAAAAGCGTTATTACGGCAAATACCCCGAGAGAAAGCACAGGTAAAATAATTCCCTTTATTAGAGTTTGGTTTATATGAAAGTCAAGCCCCGAGGCTTTGCCTCGGGGCTTGTTTGTTTAATGTGAGTGCAGCGAAAATATCAATTCTCAATTCTCAACTTTTTAAAGTATTTATATCCTGCAATTGCAACGGCTGCAATGACCAGACAGAGTATCTGATTTAGTGATATTATCTTATCCGTGTGAGAAGCGCGGAGAAAATCCAGTCCGCCCTTGCCGAGTACAGATGCGATGATGACGAAAAGCTCGGTGTTCTGTTTTTTCTTCATAAATAAGATGATACCCGTAACGAATATAGCGAAAAACAGGAGAGTTTCCGCAAGCTGTACAGGGAATACGCATATATCTCCCGTTCTTTTGCCTGTATACTCAATACAGAACGCTCCATGACAGGCAATGCCGCGGCAGCAGCCTGCGCACAGACAGCCTATTTTTGATATGCTGTACATCAGCGGCACAACGAGAGTGCAGCTTGTGAGCATTGTTCTGAACTCGCGGCGGTCTCTGCCTATAAGTGCAATAGTCACAACGGCAGCGAACATACCGAAAAGTCCGCCTATAGAGGAAAGTCCCAGGCCCTTTCCGAAAGTAGTTATATACGTAAGCAGCAGCCCGAAGAATATGCTCATAAAAGGGGCGAGCAGGGAAAGATATCCTGCCATGTGCTTTCTGACTCCGCTTTTTACGTTAATAAAAAACATAGAACCGATACCTGCTGCAAACGACAGCATTATCATTATAGCATAGGGCGGTATTTTGCCCCAGTCAGTATCAATGTGTAAAGTCATATATATCATCTCCAAAGCCGCATTATCCCGGGATATTGTTGCAGCTGTCCAGGATTTCTCCTGTTATCATTCCGCAGGCAGCCATTGCCAGCAATATTCCGATAAAGAAAAGTACGCCGAACACGATGTAGATTATCATAAGTACTTTTCCGAATGTGTTCTGCGGATGATTAACGCGGACTATTATCATAAGCACAAGAGCAGCTATCCAGCACGGAAATGTCAAAGCAGGTGCCACAGACGATATAAGAAATCCCAGACCTATAAGTCCTAAGGATATTCCGCACATTGTATTTGCTTTGTTCTCGTCCTGAGCGTTATTCTGAGCGTATGGCATATAATTGGGCGGATAATAGTTGGTTACAGGTCTGTCGAAGCTGAAAACCACCTCATCGCTACCACTGAACGACATAAGATAGTAGTATTCCTCCCTCGTAAGATAGTGGAACCATCTTCCGTCCATAGTCTGTATGAAGAAATGTCTCTGCAATGTCTCTGTATCGACTCCCTCAGGAGCGAAAATTGCAGGAATTCCCTGAACCATATCGTATGTACAATCCTTGACCTCATAAAAGTGTACTTTCATAATACTGCCTCCCCATTGGCTTTCGTTGATTATATTTTACATTATCTTCCGTGTATTTTCAAGATGACAAGAATAATTTATTCAGTGACATATGTAATCATTTTTTCTTATTGACTAAAGTGCTGTAAACTGCTATAATTTATATTGGAGTGTATATTTAACACAAATAAACGGAGGCTTTATTATGCGCTTTTCTATTGAAAATCTATCAAAAAAATATGACGACAAACAGGTACTAAGAGATATAACATTTACTTTTGAATCAGGCAAGATATACGGACTTCTTGGCAGGAACGGAGCAGGAAAGACTACTCTTTTCAACTGTATAAACGGCGATATCACTTCTGATTCGGGAAAGTATACGCTTCTTACGGATACAGGCGTCAGAGATCTTGTCCCCGAGGATATAGGATATGTGCTTTCTACTCCCACGGTTCCCGAATTCCTCACAGGACGTGAGTTCCTGAAGTTTTTTACAGAGATACATTCTGACAAGATACACGACTTAAAACCCCTTGATGTATATTTCGACTATATGGGTATCGACCGCATAGACCGCGACAAGCTCCTCAAGGACTATTCTCACGGTATGAAAAACAAGATGCAGATGCTCATAAACTTCATAGCACAGCCGAATATACTTCTGCTCGATGAGCCGCTGACCTCACTTGACGTAGTAGTTGCCGAAGAGATGAAGCAGCTTCTCCGCACACTTAAAGGTAATAAGATAACTATTCTTTCGACTCATATCATGGATCTTGCACTTGATCTCTGCGATGAGATAGTGCTTCTCAATCATGGTGTACTTGAACCCGTATACAAGTCAGACCTTGACAATAACGAATTCAAGGACAAGATAATCGCAGCACTGAGGGAGGATAACAATGCTTAAAACTCTGCTCATTTCCTTCAAGCTGAAAAATACATACCGTGTCAACTCTATACTTCACGGTTTCAGACAGATACCGCTCATAAAGAAGATTTTTCCGCCTGATGTCTACAGTATGACAGGCTTCAAGATATTTGCCTATGTCATATCCATACTCTGGGAGTTATTCTCCATGTTCGCCTTTAAGATAGCATATCTGTTCCTGGCAGTTTCTGTATGGAACGGTACGCTGGAGATACCCGCCCATAACGCGGTGCAGTTTATTTTTCATCTCCTTGTGCCATTCACTATTATGGGGGCATTTACAAATAACTATATCTTCACTCCCGAAAAGCATAAGTACTATGCCATGATACAGCTTGGCATGGAAGCAAAAAAATTCACTCTTGTGAATTATGCTTTCAAGCTTTTGAAGCACTTCATCGGCTTTTTTGTGGCTGCTATGATATTCTTTGCAGACCGTATCGGAATAAAGGGCTGTCTGCTGCTTGCAGTATACGGAATAGCAGCAAAGATCGCAGTATGTCCGCTGGAGATGATACGCTTTAAAAAAGGCAAGAAGCTTGCAACAAAAGCCAAACTCAGCGTTCTGATTCTGCTGCTCGGCTGCGCAGGCATAACAGGACTTTACGTAACGGCAGCATTCGGCTGCATGATACCTCTTAAAGTATCATACGCCATTATTGCATTGTTTATCATCGCAGCAGTCATAGCTGTACCGTACATATTAAAATATGATAATTACCGCGCACTGAACAAAGAGATACTCAATGCTGAATTCGTGTCGCAAATGGATATCAAAGCAGCGCAAAGGCAGAATTTCCAGAAGAACACACAGAAGAATATCAGTGCCGATACTGGTATTACCAGTGACAAGAGCGGATTTGAATACCTCAATGAGCTTTTTGTAAAGCGTCATAAAAAGATACTGTGGGAAAGCTCCATAAAGGTGACATTTTTCCTTGCGATAATAATTATTTTGATGGGAATAGTTTGCATTTTCGTGCCTAAGGAGACAAAGGGGATAAACAAGTATATAAGCAATTCTCTCCCGTATTTCGTATTTGTCATGTATGCAGTGAACCGCGGTATGCAGTTCACACAGGCACTTTTCGTAAACTGCGACCACAGTCTGCTCACATATCCGTTCTATAAGGAGCCGAAGTCCATTCTTACATTGTTCCGTATACGTCTGCGTGAGATAATCAAGGTAAATCTTCTTCCCGCAGTAGTCGGCGGCATCGGACTTGCATCGCTGCTGTACCTGTCAGGCGGAACTGATAATCCTATAAACTACGGAGTCATTATTGTTTCAATATGTGCGCTGAGTATATTCTTCTCCGTACATTATCTTACGATATATTATCTTCTCCAGCCCTACAATGCAGGTACAGAGATAAAGAACGGCACATACCGTTTGATAACTATAGTGACATATCTTGTGTGCTACTGGATGATATATTTACACGTTCCCACACTTACTTTCGGTATCCTCACCATTGTTTTCTGTGTGGTGTATATCATAGCAGCCTGCCTGCTGGTCTATAAGTTCGCACCCAAAACTTTCAGGATACACAGCTGATATTAAAAAGCAGACCGGAAAAGTTATTTCAGGTCTGCTTTTGTTCGGAAAGATCATTTGAAATATATGCAGAAAAAATTCAAATATATAGATGCAGACTTACAAACTCAGAAAAAAACTATACAGCCATTAGCCGAAAGTGTTCGCTTACGCTCACATTATTTAAATAATCGCCGAAGGCGACACATTTGCTTATAACTAACGCCTAAGGGTTAAAGGCAGAGTTTTATAATTAATGTCAGTTTTCTTACTGACATAACGATTATTCTATTGAGGACTATTTAACAGAAAGGTGGATATTATTGTCGGCAAAAATAATTGACTGGATAAAAGAACACAGAAAAAAGCTCCTTATAATACTTATCTCGGTGCTTTTGATAGATATCCTGCTTATTGTGATATTATCGCTGAAAGGCAATGCTGAACCAAATGAATATTATGATAACGCTGAAGCTGTTTTTGAGGCAGCAGAGGTCGAATACCCAACAGAGGACACCGAACTGGCTGAGGATACAGCAAAAACAGGATCTCAGACCGTATCCGAAAAGGAAACGGAGTTCGATACAGACTATCTGCCTTACTGTAAGGCTTCTGCCATATATTCCATGAAAAAGGGCGAGCTGATATACAGTTATAATATAAATGAAGAAACAGCTCCTGCCAGCCTTACAAAGCTGCTTACAGCATCTGTTGCTATGCAGTATGCTGATATGGACGACGTATTTACAGCTGGCTCTGAACTTGCATACGTAAATGCAAATTCCAGCCTTGCAGGTCTTGAGGTGGGCGACAGCCTTACACTCCGCGACCTGATAACAGGAATGTTTCTTGCTTCGGGAAATGACGCAGCTCATACGGTGGCAGTTTCGGTCGCAAGAAATGTATTCCCTGATGCAGACCTTAACGATACCGAAGCTATAAACTGCTTCTGCGGACTTATGAAACAGTTTGCGGAAAGCATAGGCATGGAGGACAGTTCTTTTGTAAGTCCTGACGGCTGGGACGATTATGAGCAGTATACTACGGTATCAGACCTTCTTAAACTCACTGAATATGTCATGTCAGAGCCTGAGCTTTGTGATATCGTAAAGCTGCCGAAAAAGACTGTTTATTCCACAGCAGGAAAGGTCTTTACATGGCAGAATTCAAACCAGCTCCTCGATATTAACGGCAGCTACTACTGTGAGAATGCCATAGGCGTAAAGACGGGAACTACCCAGAATGCAGGCAGCTGTCTCATATCAGCCTTTGAGGGCGATGACGATACATATATATCGGTAGTAGTGGGCTGCAATACAGACGATGACAGGTATGTTTATACTCTTGATATGATAAATCAGATACTCTAAGGCGAATTTCTGCGAAATTTTCGCTTTTATTTCCGTAATATCATCTAAAATCTATTGCATTTCATAAAAAAATGTGTTAGAATAATAAAAACTGCAATTTTGCAGGAACGAGGTGTATTATGGATATCAAAGAAGCAATCAAATCACGACACAGTGTAAGACAATTTATCAATAAACCAATAGCAGATGATCTTAAAGAGAAACTCAACAAACTTATCAAAGAGTGCAACGAAGAAGGCGGACTGGGTTTTCAGATAGTATATGACGATCCTGAATGTTTTAACACATTCCTTTCTCATGTTGGAAAATTCGAGAATGCAAGGAATTATATAGTTCTCGCCGGAAAGAAATCACTCGAAGACCTCGATGAACGCTGCGGTTACTACGGCGAAAAGATCGTACTTGCAGCACAGCAAATGGGACTCAATACCTGTTGGGTAGCAGGAACATACGGCAAGAGCAAGGTCAGAGTAGATATACCTGACGATGAAAAGCGCGTATGCGTTATTGCCATTGGTTACGGAGCAAATGAGGGAACAAAGCATCGTTCAAAGCCTATCGAGAAGCTCTGTGATATCAGAGGAGATCAGATGCAGCCTTGGTTCAGAAATGGCATGGTAGCAGCAATGATGGCACCTACCGCACTTAATCAGCAGAAGTTCTTTGTAACTCTTGAAAATGATGAAGCAGTCATTACAGCCAAAAAAGGCATGATGACAAAAATTGATCTTGGTATAGTAAAGTACAATTTTGAAGCAGCATCGGGACATAAGTGTCGTGCATGATTAAAAAAGTAAGGGCGGATTTATCCGCCCTTTTTCTTGTATGTAATAGAAAAAGCATATCATTAATCATAATGCTAATATAGAAGATTATGCGATTGTAGTGAACGCCTCCCAACAGGAGCTGCGATCCTCTGTCAGCTTTGCTGACATCTCCCTACACTGTATAGAGTAACCCTTGGCGTTCCATTGTAGGGGCGGATATTATCCGCCCGTCAGCAACGATATAATGATGTAAGGGACGCCCTCTCTTGCAGGGCCCCCTAATCGGGTCCGTCCCCTCTGTCGCGTTGCGACATCTCCCCACCCCGTGGGGAGTCACCCTCTTCCGAAAACAATTCACTGGATTGTTTTCGGAATTCACCCTTGCGGTGCGCCTTCGTATTATTTCGCTGTTCTTTAAAAGCTGTGAACAGCGACCAGAGACGCTGTCTCTGACCTAACCGGTACGCCCCCTCTGTCGCGTTGCGACATCTCCCCACCCTGTGGGGAGTCACTCTGCCAAAGGAACACAGTCCCTTTGGAATCCCTTTCATGGGCTCGGCAAATTATTACGTTACCTCATAATTTATAAAAGCCATAGTACTTCTGATACTATGGCTTTTATGATTTACTTTAAGAATCCGTTTATTATCTGTTCTTCGGCTTCAGCCTCTGTAAGACCGAGAGTCATGAGCTTTATGAGCTGTTCGCCTGCGATCTTTCCGATAGCAGCCTCGTGAACAAGTGCAGCGTCAACGCTGTTTGCTTCAAGAGAGGGGACTGCAAGTATCCTGCCGTTGTCCATGATGATAGAGTCGCACTCTGTATGACCGCTGCAAGCTGCGCTGCCGTTTATGCACAGATCAAGCTTCTGGTAAGAGTCGTCACGGGCAACTGAACGAGAAACTACATCAGCACTTGAACCGTCACCGTTAAGGTCGACCTTATAGATACTGAAAGCCTGCTGCTGACCGTGAGTCATAAGTCTTTCGCGGACTAAAAGCTTTGCATCAGCCTTGAGTTCTGCGATAGTAGTACGCTTTGTAGAGTCAACGCCCTTTATCTGCACCATTTCCATTTCCATAGTGCTGCCCTCATCCATGTGTACTTCCGTTACAGGATTGAGGATACGCTTACCGCTGCCGTCACCTGAGCCGTAATGCTTTTCAACATAGCGCACCTTTGAATTCTTGCCTATGAAGAAGCGGTGTATACCGTCGTGCTCGGAGTCCTGAGAGCCGCAGTTGTCGATACCGCAGCCTGCTACGATAAGAACATCGCAGTCATCGCCAACAAAGAAATCATTGTAAACATCTTCCTTGATACCGCTCTGGCTGAGTACAACAGGAATATGGATACTTTCGTTCTTAGTGCCTGATTTTATGCGTATATCTATACCGCTGACATCGTTCTTAGACTGTATGTCGATATTTGCGGTAGTATTTCTCATTAATGCCTTGCCGTTTGCGCGGAGGTTATATGCTCCCTCGGGGATACCGTGAAGATCGGCGACCTCCTGAAAAAGTCTTTTCTGAACTGCATCTATCTGCTCCATATCCTTGCCTCCTTACGCCATTTTATGACAGATATTTATTGCGTTTTCCGTGCCTGTGATCTCAGGGAGGATAATATCCTTATCGCCGTGCTTTAAGATATTACCGTCTGATATAACGATTATCTCATCAGCAATATTGAGGATACGCTCCTGATGAGAGATAACGAGGATAGTTCTTCCGTGGCGTTCCTGACGCATTTTCTCAAAGATACGGATAAGATTATTGAAGCTCCAGAGGTCGATACCTGCCTCGGGCTCGTCAAAGATAGCAAGCTTTACATCTCTTGCGAGGACTGTAGCTATTTCGATACGTTTAAGCTCACCGCCCGAAAGAGAAGCATTGATCTCACGGTCGATATAGTCCTTTGCGCAAAGACCTACTTCCGAAAGGTAATTGCAGGCATCTGATACGGAAAGGTTCTTGCCTGCGGCTATTCTGAGCAGGTCGATAACAGTCAGTCCCTTAAAACGGACAGGCTGCTGAAAAGCAAATCCGATACCGAGTTTTGCACGTTCGGTGATATTTTTTTCGGTGATATCGACACCGTCAAAAATGATCTGACCGCCTGTGTTCGGCACGATACCTGCAATGATCTTTGCCAGAGTAGATTTACCGCCGCCGTTAGGGCCTGTTATTACAACGAATTTGTTATCACCGATAGTATGGGAAATATTTCTGATAATTTCTATATTTGAGCCGTTGTCTTCAGCACTGAAGGAAATATTTTTCAGTTCAAGCATTTTCAGAACTCCATTCTTTTTGATCGTAATGTTAAATTGTTATTGCTTTATCAATTATACCACTTATTATAAATAAAATCAATAACCGCCGCTATATTATTCTGCCGTAATTTTATAATAATATCATGGATATGACGTAAAATAGGGAAAATACTGTTATACGTAGCTAACTATTGTACCGCTGTGAAAATTTTTTTGAAAAATTTTTCTGATATTCAATGGTTTTCCGTTGAAAAAACGTTTTTTTCAGCCCCTTTATGAAAGTACTTTCAAAGAATTTTTCAGGAGGTAAGAAAATGCTTACAATATTAAAAGAAAAGTTTATGAGCTTTAACGGTGAGAGATCACTTGTTATCGCAGAGCTTGCAGTTGATACAAAGACCGAGCTCCCAGCCGAGAACGGAGTTGACGGGAGACTTATCTCACAGGGCACTATTGCATGGGAGATAAGCACAGGCGATCTTTACGGCTTCGGCGGCGACGGAAAATGGGTTGATCAGGCAACAGGCGAAGTGTATGATCCAACGGACGGAGAATGATGCGATGCTGCGTGAATTACTATTTGCAAACAGAGGAGCAGTTACCGATGATCTGAGAACCCTTATGGTTTCAAGAAAGATCAATTTTGGTGTACGCGAGCTTACACGGGCACTTCCGCTCCGTTTCCGTTCCAACGGTACATCTTTGCTCGACTGGAGAATAACAGGAGCAGCAGGCGGAGTCGGAAAGCTCGGAAAAAACTACCTTAAACTAAAAACCGACCCTATCCCTAATGGCGCAGCAGGAACATGGCTTGCATATGCACCTGGTTTTGTGAATGCTGTCAATGGATTTACCGTTAACAGCGGAAATGCTGCTCGACTTCTTTTCCAGATAAGACATTATGGTGACTACGCTGTCCAGCCCTCACACGTTGGCGATATTATGATGACAGAGGGCTCAACTATACCGACAGCCTATGATGCTGATACTACAATGTATAAGCAGGGCATTATGCAGGGCAATATCGTGAACCATGACGCCACAGCTCCGAGAACTGTGGGAGTAACACAGGAGCTTTACTGTGGTGACGACGGCGGCGGTGGAACTAACAATTATATTATTTCACCGTCTAATATAGCAATACGCTGTAAAACTTATTCTATACCTGTAAAACCTAATACTGATTATTCAGTAAGGGTGTTTAATTCTTCTTACAATGATATCGAGTTCTATACCTGCTATTATTCAGAACCGGGTACAATAACTCCGACAGTAACAGCTTGCTCGGCATATACACAAAAATCAATTCCCGGGAATGATACGTTTGTTGAAGATACTGAACAGTGGGTAAAGCTTGTGTATTCTCATTACAGACGTTCTGAGTATCAGTACGCATTACCTTGTGATGTAAGACCTGTAAAATATGATTACTGCGAATATTTTGCAACTCTTAAAGCAGGTACATACAAGCTTATGATCGACACCTGGGGCAACAATCGCTTTTCTGGAACAGGCGGATATTGGACAGGCATACAGGATTACAGCGGCTGCGTATATGATAATTTCAGTTATGGAAACACACAGGGAAATGAATGGTTTACGCTGCTTGCAGAGGATAATACGGTAATTATTGCAAAATCTGATATTTTGCCAAGCGGTATAAGTTCAAAATCAAAGAGAGTTGACGACGGCGCACCATATCCTAACTACTTCCATAAGGAAGTCACATTCACGTTGCAGGAAGATACTAAAGTCGGTCTGTTCCACAAAGCATATTACGAAAACAACAGCGATCCTATCCCTGCATATCACCGTTTTATGATAGTGGACTCTGATGTTGAAGCTGAGGAGTTTGCCACAACAGGTGCAGACCCCTGCAATATGACGGGATACAGTGCGTGGGAGAAGTATAACGTCAGCCTTCCCGTAAATATCAGCAGCCGAGGTCAGACACAGACTGTAACTGTTGATCTCGGTGACTCCTTCCTCGGTGCAGGTGATACCATATCACTTGCGGATACTCATACTGCTATACCTACCTACAGCGGTACAAATATAATAACCGTTGACAGCGAAGTACAGCCAACGGAAATGTACATAAAGTATGTAGGATAGATCTATACAGCTCCCGTAACTGTGATGCTTATATAGAAGTTTATAGTTATTACTCGGGGAAAACCTTTCTGAGGAAAGGTTCTTCCCCGAACCCCTTTCCAAAGACTTTTTAGCTGATTTTTTCTCAGATAGGGCACACATCATATTATTACAAGGCTTTGTAATTTTGCTTTGTGCCCTATCTGAGAAAAAATAAAACCAGAAGTTTTAGGGAGGGAGTTTGAGGGAGGACCCTTTTTCAAAAGGGTCTCCCTCAATAATAGTTATTAAAGCTTCTGTATGCGTATCACAGGTTAAGAGGAGTTGTATAAATAAGAAAGCCCCCTCGGTCATATAGGGGCTTTCTTATCTATTATTCAGAGAGGTGGGTCAAGCGTGTACTAAGATGGGAAAGAATTTCCCGATACGGAGACGGAAAGCATCGCAGGATAAATTATCACGATCTTTCAGCAGCCGTAAATATCAGATGCCTTATTTTCTGATATTCCGTCCTTTGCAATTATAAAAGCTTTTCAGAGAGCAAATCTTATAAAGACCATTATCATTTTTTCACCATTTATATTTTGTCCTGTAACTGTTAAGAGTGGTCTGTTCAATGATAAACGGTAATCCTGAGAAGGTGCAGACTCCTTAGGAATATGCGGATAAAACGTTCATCTCTCTGTAAGACTTTTGCGGTGCAGTGAAGAACCCGCCAATTCCCGATCGCTGAATCTATCAGGTACACATCACATTAATTGCTGTATACATGAGGTTCAGCGGTCATTTTATTTGTTTTTAGTATGGAAAAGGTAGGGTTCAGGGAGGGGGTTTTACAAAATTGTAGAGTAATAATCAGTTTTGGATTTGTTGTAAGGTTTTTCCATAGTATGTGCAGATCATCGGCAGTTCAGATGAAGAATTGCCGCGTTTTTCGCTTTCTCCCGTGACACATGGACAGATCACAACAAGGAGAATACGAAATCTGCACAGCAGCCAAGCATTGCACCTGTAAGCTCCGACTGTGAAAAAAGCGGTCAAAAAGTGCCGTAAAAAAGACCTGCGCGCTCCCATTTTCCGAAATGTTTTTTCAGGTCTGTAGTACCGCTTACGATGACGTACAGTCCCGTAGCTATGAACCGTTTATAGCTTCATATGCGCCTACACATGAAGTGTCATCGTGTATTTTTTTCTGTCGTCAGCTGTTTTCAATGCTGCTGCTACAGAAAGTCTTTTTGACTTTCTGACAATATTATATTACAAATATTTGGCTATTACAAGACATTTTTTGCCTGAAATTACGTTCATTAATCGTTTTTTGCTCTTTACATATTTTAATCGGATAGAAATTTGACAGTTTTGCATGGTGTGTATATAATGAAATAGAAATAAGCTACACAAAAGACAATAAAAGGATACACAAAAGACACATTGCGGTTTTATAATACAGTTAAAGTAATAAGGAGCGCGCATCTTATGAAAAAAATTCTGCTTATAGAGGACGACACCGAAATATGTGAGGTCATCAAAAACTACTTTAATACAAAAGGTACGGAAGTATCTGCGGTAAACAACGGAGGCGAAGCCTTTGATATCATCAGGGGTGATGATATGGACTATGAGCTTGTACTGCTGGATATAATGCTGCCCGAAACAGACGGCTTTACGCTGTGCAGACAGCTGCGAATGAGGAGCGATATCCCCGTGATTTTTATAACTGCAAGGGGCAGGGAAGAGGATATCCTCTACGGCTATGACCTGGGCTGCGATGACTATATCGTTAAACCATTCTTGCTCTCTGTACTCTACAGCAAATGCGAGGCACTTGTACGCCGTGCAGGCAATGCAGACGACAGCAAAGTGCTCAGCTGCGGCAGTATAAATCTTGACACAAGGACTCTCCGATGCTTTGCTGATGATAATGAAGTAGAGCTTCCACCAAAGGAATTCGCTATACTTCGCTATCTTTTAGAGCATGAAAACTGGGTAGTTACCCGTGATACTCTACTTGACAGGATATGGGGATATGACTATTTCGGCAGCGACCGCGTAGTGGATAATCATATAAAAAAGCTTAGAAAAGCTCTCGGCAGCGCAGGTGCGCAGATAAAGACTCTTGTGGGACGGGGGTATAAGCTTACAAAGGAGTGAACAAAATGAAAAAAGGACTTTTCAAACGTAAGCCCAAACGCACAACATTCGGGAAGATGTTCGCAAAGGCGATGATAATACCTGTACTGCTCTCTGTTATTTTTGGCTTTTTGCTTCATTACTATATCGAATATAAGATATGCGATTACGCGTGGGGACAGCAAAGTTCTCTTCAGAATGAACTGAATCTGTCGATACATACCAGCGAAGACATAAATGACAAGTTTGGCGGAACTCTTAAAGTGACGGATTTCAAAATGGGATTGGGAACATATTATGATACCAATTACACCCCAAAATTGCCTTATCCCCGTTTCCTCAGCTATTTTGCAGGATATGCTTCATCATATTATGACAGAAACGGAGTGGCTGTTGCTGCTCTTATTGATGAAGACGGCAGGATACTCGCGTCAAATATGGCAAAGATGTGGTTCGTTGTCAGATACAGTGACGATCCCAGTGATAACAAGTGGTTCAGCTGCGATCCTGTTGAAGTAGATATCCCTGATTTTACCAGACTTGTTAACGAAAAGCTTGAAGGAAGTTATACAGAGCATGATTCTTATATGTATGATGTGACCAGTGCTTATCTGAATTATTCCGAACATAAAATGATACCGCATACTATAAAGAAAACCAAGTATTATTCAGAAAACAGATATGATGAAGATGACAACAAAGTAGTGAGTGAAGAGGAAGTAGTGATAAATACAGGAGACTTTGACCTGACAGGCTATGAATTTATGGATTTTTCTGACAATAGCAGTAAATATCCAATAGCAACATTTGAGATGATATTAGGTACAGATAATAAAGAAGTGGGGAAAGCTATATTGGAAAAATATAACACCACAGGTTATGAATGGAGCGAAGATCCCAAATTATTTGAAGTCAGAAAAGAGAATCCGATGTACCTGAGTGTTACGTATAATGATAAGAAGTGCAGGTTGTTCACTTATTACAAGGTCAATGTATGGACAAGATCAGTAAAGAGAATGTACTGCATACTGTTAGGGCTGTTCTTACTGTTTGTTACGTTGATCGCTTTTGTGAGATGCCTCATAAAGAATGCGAAAAACAAGGCGCAGTACGCCTTTGAGGACTATCAGCGTGCGCTCACAAACAATCTTGCGCACGATCTGAAAACTCCTCTTGCGGTAATAGGCGGTTACGCCGAGAATCTTATGGAGATGCGCAAGGACAGCGGTGATGAAAAGGAGCTGAAATACCTGAGTTCTATTGTGAAAAATGTTTCCTATACAGATGATATAATAGCCAAGACGCTGAAACTCAGTAAAACAGAACAGACAAAGAAACTGAACAAAAAGAAAGTCGATATAAAAGCCCTTGCGGAGAAATGCGCTGAAAAGTACAAATCAGCCTTTGAGGAAAGGGGAATAGAGCTGACCATAGAGGGCAGCGGTGAAGTAAATGCCGATGGGGACTCCCTCTCACTTGCCGTTGATAATCTCATATCCAATGCAGTGAAGTATACCCGCAATGACGGTTCTGTGAAAATAACCGTGAGCAAAAAGGAATTCGTCATAGAGAACGATACTGTCGAGAATATTGACACAAAGGAGCTGAAAATGCCTTTTGTAAAGGGCGATAAGGCTCGAAGCGACAAGAGCAGCAGCGGTCTGGGACTATCCATTGCAGAGGCTGCCGCAGTGCAGAACGGCTTCGCATTGAAGCTGAGCTGCAAGGACAAAAAATTCAAAGCCATGATAGAGATGTAATATAAAAAAGACAGGCTGCAAATGTACTTGCAGCCTGTTTTATGTTATTATTTTTCGGGAAGTGATTTGATAACACCTTCGATGTATCTGCTTATTGAGCGAGCGTCCTGATTTGTAAGTCCGCCGCCGGGTTCGTAAACGTCAGCGTTAGACAGTCCCTGTACAGTTATATGTGCAGGGTTAGTGCCCTTTACGCCGTAGCTTGAAGGAAATGCAACAGCCTTCATTATAAGGCTCACATCTTCTTCGTCAATGATACCGTCGCAGTTTGCATCGCCTAAAATTGTAGGCTCTGAAAGCAATATCTCTTTTCCTGTGTAGTAGTATTCGGGATCGTCTGCTTCATGGAAATATACGCGGAAATAATCCATAGAACCATTGAAGTAGTTGCCCGAATGACCGCGTGCTATATAGCAGCGTGTGAGCGGACTGAATGTCTGCTCGGGAAGTGTGGTAAGCTTTGCGCTTCCGATTGTTTTGCCGTTTATTATGAGCTTTGCTGTATTATTGCTGATTATAACGCGGACGATATACCATGCGCCCTTTTCAAACTCGGCCCTTGATACTATCTTTGTATCGCCGATGCCGAACTCAGGTCTGCCGTCCTTGTTTGCGGGTGTGAAGTACATTGAAGTACCGTTTCCAAAATCAAAAACACGCTGATCGGCATTGCCGCCGCGCCAGAGAACAGAAGTGCATATCTCCATATTCTTGTAGTCCACAAGAGTCTTATCGCAGATGATGTACTGGTTTTCTCCGTTGAAGGTTATTACTCCGTCCGCAGTTGCGCGGTGTTCCTGCCAGAGAGGTGCATTTCTGATTATGCCGTTTGTAGCACCGTATGTATCGTAGGCAAATACGTTGCTCTTGCGGTCAAATTCATATCCTGCATACAGACCGTCAGTATATGGGAGTTCTTCGTTGTATTCATCTGATTCCATCCAGCCAAAGGCTGCGCCGTGTGAAACAGAATTTTCATTGTAGAAATCACCGTCGAGTATAGCCTGACCTGAGGCAACTCCCTTTCCGTAGCAATAAGCAGTACCCTTTACGGTAGCGTCATCGGTTACGGAGTATTCATCGAGGAGGTAGGCATTGCCCATTATACGGGCATTCCCCGATACAGAAGCACCTGCGGTAACAACGGCATTCTCGCCGATCTTAGCGTTTCCGCTTATAGTTGGTGTTGCCCACCAGAATCCGTAAACACAGGCATAATCGCTTATTCTTGCGTTATCGGAAATAGTGGCATTATTGACTACGGCGTGATCTGTGATAACAACTTTGTCTGTGATAACTGAGTTTCCGAGCACCATTGCGTCCTGTCCGACGTAAACGGAGTCGTCTATCTCAACAGTTTCGGCAACAAAGCCGCCGCCGTTGGGGTGTTTATGTCCTTCAATACTTTTCTTGATATCGCGGTACATAGGTGAAGCACCCTTGATATCAAATTCGTAGGGATAGCGGCGTTTATAGTCGCTTTTGGTGTATGAGTACTGGTCTCCGCTCTCAGCCTTGTCATAGAAATTGTTCGGGATAATTTCATCGGGAGTAGCTGCTACAGTAAGGTAAAGAGCTGTCTCTGTGCCGTCGAGGGCAATGGTCTTTGTACCTTCTGAGAAAAGCGGAGAATAATTAGTTGTTCCGTCCTTCTTTTCCGTAACGAGACAAGCACGCCAGTCGGCTTCTTCAGCGTCGGAGATGCCGCGGAGTGTGACGGACACACGTTTTCCTTCGATATTCAGAGGGATAACATTCAGACCTGTCTGCATAGGAGCTTTCTCTTCGGGAACTATGTAACAGTTCTCTTTATCGGGAGCAGGCTCTGGCTGAGTGTATATGAGCTGCCATACAAACGGATCTTCGAGGGATTTGCTGAGGGCTTCGTTGTACAGCTCCTTGTTTTTGAAATCGAGGGTAGCCATGTGTTTTGCGAAACTACCGATAAGCTCCTTCATATCACAGCCGGAAAGCCTTTCGATAGTATCGAATGGGTATTCGTTTGGTTTAGCTTCGGTCTGAAGCCGCATGATAAAGTCCTTGCCCAGAGCGTCAAAATTGTCAGGATTTTCGGAAAGATACTGGAGGAATATCCACGCCTCATAGTACATTCTTCCATGGGGAATTGTTAGATTCATATTTCTGAGATAGGGAAGGAAAAAATGCGTTGTAGGAGTTTCAAGAGTATCGAAATACTGCTCCTTGAACCAGTTTGCGACTGCTTCCCACCAAGGACCTGTGATAGTCTGGTCGGTCCAGCCTTTTGAGTGATAGGTAAGAACGTGTCCGTATTCGTGAGGGAGAGATGCTGAATCAGTACCGTCCAACTGCATCATTGCGGCAGGATCACAGAAAATGTAGGCAAATCCTGTGAATGGTTCGGCACTCATGTATGCCCAGCCCTCCTCGAAATCGGGAAGTCCCGTTCTTGTAAGATAAATGTTGGTCTTGTACTTTTTCCCGTCGGGGGTGAAAACGGATTCAGAGGAGTCATTCATGCCAAGCTCTGTTGTATAGATTTCGCGGTATTTTTCAAGTTGATCGAGGTTGAGCTTGATGAACGTGTCATTGATTAGACCTGTCTGATCGTCATTGCCCCAGATGATCTGGAAATGTTGGGAAGTTGCAGTGTTGTACTTGTCCATGTAGTGCTGGTCGCCTGAGAAGTCGTGGTAATCTCGGCACAGATACTCGACTTCTGCATCCGCCGCCACAACAATGGTAGTGGGGAATTTGGCACTGCTTCCGACCAAAAGGAAGGAGGCAGCCGCAGCCAGCAGCCTTTTTAAGACCATTTGAATTCCTCCTTTTTTCACGGAAAACGGGGAGGCGTTTACCGTTCTCCGATAAACTTACAACCATATTATACCACAAGTTATAGAAAAATTCAATAGTTTTTGTACAGATTATTTCAAAATTTTTTCCGCAATGTGAAGATTATCACTTTTTGCTTAACTGCCAGAAGGCAACAGCACTGGCTGCTGCGACGTTTAACGAGTCTACACCGTGCTGCATCGGTATCTTAATTGTGTAGTCGCAGGCTGAAATTGTTTCCGCTTTCAGACCGCTTCCTTCTGTTCCGAGAATGACGGCAAGCTTTTTTTCTGAGGCAAGCTTTGTATCGTCTATCCTTACTGTGTCATTTCTCAGTGCCATTGCAGCTGCTGCGAAACCGTACTCCTTTAATACATTTATATAGTAAGGCGGCTCGTTTTCAAGATAAGTCCATGGGATCTGAAATACTGTACCCATGCTGACACGTATCGAACGGCGGAAAAGAGGATCGCTGCAAGAGGGAGTGAGCAGCACTGCATCGAAGCCGAGTGCCGCAGCTGAGCGGAAGATCGCGCCGATGTTTGTCTGGTTCATTATATCTTCCAGCACTGCGATCCGCTCAGCACCTGCGAGTATGCTCGCAGGTGAGGGCAGAGCCCTGCGGCACATTGCGCAAAGTACGCCCTGAGTCATTTTAAATCCTGTCAGCTCCGTAAGCACCTGCGATGGAGCAGTATAAACAGGAATGTTTCCACATAGTTCAATAATATCGGCAGCTTGTATATTTATATATTTACGTTCCATAAGCAGCGAAATCGGGGTAAATCCAAAATTTAATGCAGTTCGGATGACATTAGGGCTTTCGGCTACGAAAATGCCTGCTGCTTCAAGTTCTTTTTCGGCTGTGTTCCTGTATGGTGCGAGTTCGGGTGCTGAAAGGTCTGATATCTCGATAATATTTGCCATGGTTTTCTCCTTTGTGTGAAATCAAGAAAAGCTGCCTGTTCGGCAGCTTTTTGATGACTGTTTTATTTTACTCTTGTAAAAGTTTCAGTTCCGTTTTTAGTTATTATAGTCAGCTTGTCGCCTTCAATTTTATATTCGGCAGAATTGCCGTCGGTTGAGAGACCCATTACGTCAGAATTGCCTGATAATGTGAGGTGACCGTCTTTGGTTTCGTAATCGAACAGATCGTTGAAGATCATTTCACTTTTATCGCCGTTAAATATAAGTGTGATATCAACGGCTTCTGCTGTATTCTCTTCGCTTCCTGAGATCTGTGCGGACAGCTGTTCGTATAAGATGCCGCCGTCCAGGGAATATGTTCCGTTGTAGCCTTCTGTTTCGTCAAGCTTGTTCATTATGAGCAGTTCCATTCCTGAAAGGTCAATTGTTAATGTCTTTCCCTCTTCCTTGAACAGATCTTTTGAGATCGTTCTTGTAGCTGTGTCATCATCGCTGCCGATCACAAGACCTTCGTCGTTGAAGTGGAACATTTTAGAGCTGTCTGTATAAGCGGAACCCTTGCCGTCATTGAAGATGATGCCGCCTTGCTCTATAGACTCGTTCTCAAGCGAGTCGATGGACCATTTACCTGCTATGTCAGCAGATTTTGCTGATTTTGCTGATTTTTCGCTTCCGCAAGAAGCAAGAGCACAGATAGCTAATGAGCATACTGCTATAGATGAAATTATCTTTTTCATTATCTTAACCTCCGTAATTGTATCTTATATCCGTTAAAGTTAACTGCAAGCGAACGAAATATAAGCTTATATATATCATTCTGCATCTGCCATTTTAGGCAAAATGAGCTTGACATCAAAAATTATGACGCGCAATTTTTTGCGCTTGCCGAACCGAGTTCGGGCAATAAACGCCGTCAGACGGTCATTGCGGACACACTACATTATATCATGGTGATTTTTGTATTGCAAGTGTAATACTGAAAAGTCGCCGAAATGCAATTAAATAACAGTGTGCCGAATTGAAAAAATGTTCCTTTTGCACATAAAAAAACGGCTTTAATGCTTGACACAGCCTGTTTTAAATGTTAGAATTATGGCGTAAAACTATCTTTTAAACAGGAGGCGGTATTTATGAAGTGTATCAAAGCATTGGCAGCTGCGCTGATATTTGCGGCGGCTGTTCCTGTCTCGGTATGTGCTGACGGTACTGCTGTCATGGACTATAATAATGACGGCATTGTTGATATATTCGATATGGTAAGTGCGAGGAAGGGCGGTACTTCCGAGTCGGAGCTGAAAAGACTCAGCGGTTTCCTGCTGGGAAACGGTGCGGAAGCTGCTCCCGAGGACGGCTATAAACTCATATGGAGCGATGAATTCAGCGGCAATTCGCTGGATATGGACAAATGGTCCTATGAGCTGGGCAACTGGAAGCTGGACGACAACGGCAACTACGTTACCAACGGCTGGGGCAACAACGAGCAGGAGTTCTATACTGATAAGAATACCACTGTCAAGGACGGTATCCTCACTATTGCAGCAAGAAAAGAAAGACTTGCCGATGAGGTACAGGGAAGCTATGATTATACATCTGCGCGTATCAATACCGCTCACAAGTTCTCCACCTGCGGCGGTAAAATAGAGGTCAGGGCAAGATGTGACTCGGGAAAGTCACTCTGGCCTGCTATATGGATGCTCCCCGAGGACAGTGCCTACGGCGGCTGGGCTGCATCGGGCGAAATAGATATCATGGAGGGCTGGGGAAGCACTCCCGAAAAGATATGCGGAACTATCCATTTCGGCGGACAATGGCCTAACAATACTTATCTCACCAATGACTACAAATTCACTGACGGTGACGGCACTCAGAACTGGCATACTTATAGTATTGAGTGGGAGCGCGGCGAGATACGCTGGTATGTGGACGGAAACCTGTACAGCACTCAGACCGACTGGTATTCCGAGGGCTTCAGCTATCCTGCGCCCTTTGACCAGAATTTCTATATTATTCTCAATTTCGCTGTCGGCGGACATTTTGACGGTATCGACGGTATCTACGCTGAACCTAATACATTTGCAGACGGCGAAAAGCACTTCGATATAGATTACGTAAGAGTTTATGAAAAAACGGGTTCTCAGTTCGTTCCTTCCGAAATGAGCTCTTTGCCGCTGGATAATTACATCGAGGGCGCGGAGGCTTCTGTTGCAAATAGAGAGGGCTGTACCATAGTCGATATCAAAAATGCAGGTTCACTGGAATATGCTGTTATGGGGCTGCTGAGAGGTCAGGCTGTCAAGGCGGGAGAAAAGCACACTATCAGTTTCGATATCAGCTCCACCGCTCAGCGCAGTATGGTACTGACTGCCGAGGATAGTGCATATACCCGTTATCTTGACGAAAAGCTGACGCTTACTCCCGAAAAGAAGCATTACAGCTTCGACGTGGTATTCCCAAGCGATATGAAAGCGGATATAAAGTTCCAGCTCGGAAATATCGACGACGCTGCTGCGATAGGAGCACATACTGTCACTATCTCGGATATTTCATGGGAGTGAAATATGTGAAAGGTGCGATTTGGTAATATAATGATTGAAAATCAGCGAAATTTCGCATTATTTGACCAAATTATGCTCCCTATAGCAATAAAAGTCTTGATTTATCAATGGGGTGATAATATAATTGTCAGTGTAAAAGGCGGAATGGGCAGACTGAGCACTTGTTCTGTTTTCATGACGCTTTTTGCGCGGAACTGCACTCCGCAAAGAGATAGAAATATATTGTAAGGGACAAATCAGAAGGAGCTGTACTGTAATGGTACAGCTCTTTTCTTACGGCTCATCGTAGTTTTTGTACGAAAAAAAATGATTTTTTATATAATTTTGGTTGAAATTGTTTGAGAAGTGTGATATAATATTTTTATATAGATACCAAAATGTTTTATCAAGCTTCATATATACTGTGATGAAGCTGCCTGAAATGACGAAGTAAGCAGGTTTTGGGGACGCTGCTGCTTCAATGGTAATAAATTGACATGATTCGTATCTGTAATATAAATTGTGCGCAAAAAGTGCTTTGACACTTTTATGATATTCTGATATATTATTTTTGAGATGAAATGTTAGGGAGGTGCGCCATGAAGGAGCTTCTCAAGAAACTCTGTGACAAGTATCTGCTCAATCTCGGGCTGTTTACCGATCTTTGCCCGCTTGAAAGGGATATACTCTATCCTGTATGTGCAAGTGTTTTCTGTGCTGCTGATGCGGAATTTGACTTAGCAAAATACAAAGCCAGCATGACATTCATCAAGGCTGATCCCAAAATGCTTTCAAGCTTCCGCAGTACTATACGTCCGCTTATCGCTTCGCTTATTTCCGTAAGCGATGACCCTCGGGGCGAATTAAAGCAGTATATGCAGTGCTATGAGATGATGCGGAAGTATTTTGCAAATTCGGAGCATCTGGCTCTGCTGTCCATGCTTTTCACAAAGATAGTCCCTGCCGAAAAGGCTGAGGAGTATATCAAGCGCGGAAGGCAGCTATACGACAGAATGAAAAGAGAGCACCGTATCCTTACCACAAAGGAGAATATAGCTTTTGCTGTTATGCTTGCATTTTCGGAGAAGTCCGATGACGACCTTATAGAGGACATGGAGGCGAGCTACAAGCTCCTCAAGCACAGTGACGCAAAGAACAGTATGCAGTCGGTATCCCATGTTCTGGCAATGTCTGACGGCAAGCCTGAGGACAAGTGCGCGAAATTCAAGGAGCTTTATGACAGTATGCTCAAAAAGGGCAAGAAATACGGCAAGCGTTATGAACTGGCGATGCTGGCGGCAATATCCATAGCTGATTTCGACAGCAGCGAGATAATCGGCGATGTCAGCGATGTTGAAGCCTTCCTTGCACAGCATAAGGCGGTGTTCGATCTTTCGGGATTTGACGGCGACGAGCCCGGCTGCCATGCTTTCATGCTTCTGACAACTGCTTATGCAAGAGATATAAATATAAATGATGAACTGAAAAAACGTGTGCTCATGGCGGCAAGTCAGGCTGCACTGTACTCCCTTATGGTCTACAGCATGATGACTGTTGCGCCTGTCGTACCCGGAATATGATACAAATCAAATAAAGCAATGATCCCATAAATGAACGGAGGTAATTACAATGAAGGCGGAAAAGTACATCATCGGAGGTAAAAAGACCGATATTCGGAAACTCCCCACAAACAGCAAAGAGGATAATGTTGATAAGGAAGAGATCATAAAAAAATATGAGGAAAACAAGCTTGAGCTTGCTGCATTGCAGGACAAGTTCTATGCTGATGCAAGAGAAGGACTTATCGTTGTTATCCAGGCGTTGGACGCTTCGGGAAAGGACTCTACTATAAAGAATGTTTTCAGCGGCATCAATCCGCAGGGAGTAAAGGTGCATTACTACAAAGCACCTACTTCCGATGAGCTTGCTCACGACTATCTCTGGCGAATCCATCAGAATATCCCCCGCAGAGGCGAGATAGCCATATTCAACAGAAGCCATTATGAGGACCTTGTTACCGTACAGGCTGAGGATATATGGAAAGGCTATCATATGTCGGACAGGATACTCGATGACTCGAAGAAGGAATTCTTTGAGAAGCGTTATGAGCAGGTGAACAATTTCGAGAAGTATCTCTATGAGAACAGCTACCGCGTTGTGAAGATATTCCTCCATGTTTCAAAAGAGGAACAGACTGCACAGCTCCTCGAACGTATCGAGCTTCCCGAGAAAAACTGGAAATTCCGCGCCGATGACCTTAAAGTAAGGGACAAATACGACGCATATCTCAAATGCTTTAACGATGTTATAAATAAGACATCCACCAAGGAGGCACCGTGGTATGTGCTCCCGGGTGATCAGAGATGGTATACAAGATATCTCGTGACCGAGATACTCCTTGACGCTTTGAAGGCTTGCAAGCCCGAGTACCCTGAGCTTCCAGATGATGAAAAGGAGAAACTGCCTGAGTGCAGAAAGGTGCTCACAGAAGCTATGGCTGAGTACGAAAGCGGAAAGAGCGGTAAAAAGTCTGAAAAGACCGAAAAGAAGCCTGAAAAAAAGACAAAGAAAAAGAGCAAGAAGTGATATTCACGCCCCTGCCGTTATAGCAGGGGCTTCTTGGATATGACACTCATATTAAAAGTATATATGCTGTAACGAAACAGGATTTTTTAAGGGAAAATTCCTTTGGTGTGATACATATAGACTTTTACTGTGAATGTGCCGATATTAGGGGGATCGGAAAATATTTACATTATGCTGTTGACTTGCATAAAAAGATATGCTATAATTTTTATATACCATTATTATTATATTATATAAGGAGGAGCTATGGGGAACAGTGAATACCGCAAGACGATCGACTATATACTTGACCTTATCAGAGGCGGAATGCTGCAGGTAGGGGACAAGCTGCCGACTGAACGCAGTATCTCGGAAAAGCTCGGGATCAGCAGAAACACTGTCAGAGAGGCACTCAGAGGTCTTGAAATACTTGGGATTGTCAATGGAAAACAGGGCTCGGGAAATTATCTTACCGATAATATCTCAGAGTCTATCGCTAAGGCTATGGACGTAATGCTGCTTATGAACAGAACTACAAAAGAAGAGATATGTTCTTTCAGAAGAAGCATGGAAAAGACTGTTTGCAGTTATCTTATCGGAAGAGGATGCAGCAATGAGCATAAGCTCAATATAGTTGCGGCTCTCAACAGACTAAAGGAGTCCGAGGGCACAAGTGAGAATTCGCTTGCAGACAGGGACTTCCACTATTCGCTTATTTACGCTACCGAGAACAGCTTCTGGATAACCTTCATGAATGCTGTATCAGAGGTGTATATGAGGTGGATAGATGATTTTCTGATAACTGCCGATCACAGTATGCAGATGAAGCTTCAGGAATGTCATGAAAAAATGGTTCAGGGCATTATAACAAGTGATACGGAGTTCTGTCTGAAAGCAATTGACGCTCACTATGACCTTATCGATGATGGCTTTTAATGTAAAAGCGAAAGGATTATTTTTTTTATGAAAACTGAACGTGTTATCGCAGCCGCAGCTGCATTATTATGCGCTGTCGGCTCGTTTTCATGCACAAAGAAAAATACGGACAGCAAAAAGGAGCAGGAAGCGACTACTGCTGCGTTGACAGAGGAACAGACCACAGAGGCTGCGACTGAGACAGAAACTGCAGAGCAGACTACAGAAGCGGCAAAAAGAGATGAAACAGATATAAACGATTATGTATCCGTGACCGATATCACTCCTGCTATGTGGAAGGTAACTGATCCTGCTACAGGCAATGAGCTCTATATGATGGGAACGATCCATGTTGTCACAGACAATACTTTTCCGCTTCCCGATTACATTATGGACGTTTACAAAAAATGCGACGGCGTGGCTGTTGAGATAAATATAAACAGTCTTATGGAGGATATGGAGCAGCTCCAGGGATTCTACCAAAAGCTTGTCTACACAGACGGAACTACGGTCAAAGACCATATCTCGGAAGAGACTTACGTGAAAATGAAGAATTATCTCTCTGAAAAAGGTATGTACAGCCCTATGTTTGATACCTACAGTGCAGGCTTCTGGGCTTCACAGATCGAGTCTGTAAGCGTTCTGAGCATCGGGAATATTGAGGAATCAGGCGTTGACGCAAGATTTATAACTATGGCAGATGAGGACGGCAAAAAGGTTGTTGACATAGAAACTATAGATATACAGGCAAGCGTTATAACTTCTCTTTCCGATGAGCTTTCGGATTATATGATATCCGAGACTATAGATAAGGCAGATGATATGAAGGAATATACAAAGGAGTTTGCCGAAATGTATGATGCATGGGCTTCGGGCGATATAGACGAGCTCGATGAAGAGGACGAAGAAGATGATATTCCCGAGGAGCTTGAAGATGATTATGCCGATTATATGGACACTATCCTCTACAAGCGCAATGCAGGTATGGCTGAAAAGGCTGAGGAGTACCTCAAAAACGGCGATAATTATTTCTTCATGGTAGGAAGTGCGCATTTCGCAGGCGATAAGGGTGTTGATGATATACTGAAAGAAAAAGGCTACATCGTTGAAAGAGTAGATGCGGCATGATAAAAAGCTGAGGACATTTTTAGTCCTCAGCTTTTTTATGTATATGCAACGTTGGGGATAAGACAAAAATGCACAAAAAAGGCACCTGTTTTTTGTGAAAACAGGTGCTTTCGATAAATCTTTTCATAGTCCCTTGACATTGGACAGGAACTGTATTATAATGTAATAATGTATCAATATGGAATAGTCTCGCTATTTTGCAAGATATTATAGCACATTATGCACAGGCTTGTCAATAGTTTTTGCGAAAAAATTTTTCATAGGATACGATAACAAACAATAATTTCTGCCGCTCATGCGCCGGTCGCTGACGAACGGCAGTAAAAAAATACAAGGAGGTTCCGCCTATGGTGAATGTTACACCTAAGCAGCTGGGAAAGAATGTCAGAATGAGCTTCGGTAAGATTACCGAGCCTCTGGAGATGCCGAACCTTATCGAGGTACAGAAGAACTCGTATAAGTGGTTCAAGGAAGAAGGTCTTCGCGAGGTGTTCCGCGAGATGACCGCCATCACTGACTACAACGGCAATCTCGTCCTCAACTTCAAGGACTACCGCTTTGACGATACTCCCAAGTATTCTCTCGCAGAATGTAAATCCAGAGGAGCTACCTATCAGGTCTCGATGAAAGCAACCGCTACACTTGCAAACAAGGAAACAGGTGCAGTCAGTGAAAGCGAGATCTATATGGGCGACTTCCCTCTCATGACTGACAGCGGAACTTTCGTTATCAATGGTGCTGAGCGTGTTATTGTATCTCAGCTCGTTCGTTCGCCGGGTGTTTACTATTCATTCACTAAGGACAAGACAGGTAAAGACCTCTTCAGCTCACAGATAATCCCTAACCGTGGTGCATGGCTGGAGTATGAACAGGATTCTAACGACGTTGTTTACGTTCGTATAGATAAGAACAGAAAAATACCGCTAACTACCTTCATCAGAGCTCTCGGTGAAGAGGGGACAGATGAGGAGATATTTGAGATTTATGGCGATGATGAGCGCCTCAGACAGACTATCCTCCAGAAGGATCAGACCAAGAACCGCTCAGACGCTCTTATAGATGTTTACAAGAAACTCCGTCCGGGTGAGCCTCCTACGGTAGAAAGTGCAGTAAGTCATCTCAATAACCTTTTCTTCGAGGCTAAGAGGTATGACCTCTGCCGTTTCGGACGATACAAGTATAACAAGAAGCTTGGTATTGCTTCACGTCTTTCAGGCAGAACTCTTGCTCAGCCTATTATCAATGAAATGACAGGTGAGATACTTGCTGATGCAGGTGAGACTCTTACTTACGATAAGGCCTGTGAGATTGAGCAGGCAGGCGTTTACAGTGCGTATGTAAATGTTGAGGCTAAGGAGTACTTTACTGATGAGCGCGGCGAGACATCAGTCCGTATGGTGGAGAAGACCGTTAAGGTTATTGGTAACGGTATGGTTGACATCAAGGGCTATGTTGATTTCGACGCTGAGAAGTATGGCATCAATGAGAAAGTTTCTTTCAATGTTCTCAAGGATATCATAGACAACGCCGCAGATGCAGACGAGCTCGAGGAAACAATCAAGAAGAAGGCAGACGAGCTCTCACCAAAGTATATCACACTTGATGATATCAGAGCTTCCATCAGCTACTTCCTCAACCTTTGTGAGGGCGTAGGTACTGTCGATGATATCGACCATCTTGGAAACAGGCGTATTCGTTCAGTTGGTGAGCTCCTTCAGAACCAGTTCCGTATCGGTTACACAAGAATGGAGCGCGGCATCCGTGAAAGAATGAATCTCCAGACTCAGGATGTAAATACTCTAACCCCACAGACTCTTATTAATATAAGACCTATTTCTTCGGCTATGAAGGAGTTCTTCTGCTCCTCACCACTCTCGCAGTTCATGGATCAGAACAATCCTCTTGCCGAGCTTACTCATAAAAGACGTCTTTCAGCTCTCGGACCTGGTGGTCTTTCAAGAGACCGTGCCGGATTTGAGGTACGTGACGTTCACTACAGCCACTATGGAAGAATGTGTCCTATTGAGACACCTGAAGGTCCTAATATCGGACTTATCTCTTATCTTGCTACTTTCGCAAGAATCAATGAATATGGTTTCGTTGAGGCTCCTTACAGAAAGGTTGATAAGACTACAGGCGTAGTTACAAATGAAGTCGTTTACATGACAGCTGATATGGAAGACAACTTCGTAGTTGCTCAGGCTAACGAGCCTCTAACAGAGGACAACAAGCTGGCAAGACCTCGTGTAAATGCACGTTTCCGTGAGCAGATACTCGAGTGCGAGCGTGAAAAAGTTGACTACATGGACGTTTCACCTAAGATGGTTGTTTCAGTAGCTACTTCTATGATTCCGTTCCTTGAGAACGATGACGCTAACCGTGCCCTCATGGGATCTAACATGCAGCGTCAGGCTGTTCCGCTCCTCAAGACAGAGCGTCCTTTCGTTGGTACAGGTATGGAATATAAGGCTGCGGTTGATTCGGGTGTATGCGTTGTTTCCGATTACGACGGAAAGGTAACATATGTTGATGCAGATAAGATCACTATGGTTGACACTGATGGTGTTGAGCATAAGTACGAGCTTATTAAATTCAAGCGTTCCAACCAGGGTACCTGTGTAAATCAGAGACCTATCGTTACAGCAGGCGAGGAGGTCAAAAAGGGTCAGGTGCTTGCAGATGGTCCTGCAACAGCCGACGGAGAGATCTCACTTGGTAAGAATGCCCTCATAGGCTTCATGACATGGGAAGGCTACAACTACGAGGATGCCGTTCTTCTTAACGAGCGCCTTGTAAGAGAAGATGTATTCACATCAGTTCATATAGAAGAATACGAGATAGAGTGTCGTGATACAAAGCTCGGACCAGAGGAAATCACACGTGATATTCCGAACGTGGGCGATGATGCACTTGCAAATCTCGACGAAAATGGTATTATCCGCATAGGATCCGAAGTTAATTCTGGTGATATTCTTGTTGGTAAGGTAACTCCAAAGGGTGAGACTGAGCTTACGGCTGAAGAAAGACTTCTCCGTGCTATCTTTGGTGAGAAGGCAAGAGAAGTTCGTGATAATTCACTTAAGGTACCTCATGGTGAATCTGGTGTTATCGTAGACGTAAAGGTATTCACAAGAGATAACTGTGACGAGCTTTCAGCAGGAGTAAATATGCGTGTTATCTGCTACATTGCTCAGAAGCGTAAGATCACAGTCGGCGATAAGATGGCCGGCCGTCACGGTAACAAGGGTGTTGTTTCACGTATACTTCCTGAGGAGGATATGCCATTCCTTCCAGATGGTACTCCACTCGATATCGTACTCAATCCTCTCGGTGTTCCTTCACGAATGAACATTGGACAGGTTCTTGAAGTTCATCTCGGTATGGCTTGTAAGGCTCTCGGCTGGCACATCATGACTCCTGTATTTGATGGTGCTCACGAGGACGATATCCGTGAATGTTTCAAAATGGCCAACGACCATGCAAATGAGCACAAGGACGATATGTTCGAGCTCAAGGCTATGGATAAGGTAATAAATCCGAACGCTCTGGAATTTACAGAGGATTGTAAATTTACTCTTTATGACGGACGTACAGGTGAAAAGTTCGATAATCGCGTAACTGTGGGCTATATGTACTACCTCAAGCTCCACCACCTCGTTGACGATAAGATCCATGCGCGTTCAGTTGGTCCTTACGCACTCGTTACACAGCAGCCTCTGGGTGGTAAAGCTCAGTTCGGCGGACAGCGTTTCGGAGAAATGGAAGTTTGGGCTCTTGAAGCTTACGGTGCTGCTTACACCCTTCAGGAGATTCTTACAGTTAAGTCTGACGATACTATCGGACGTGTAAATACCTATGAGGCTATTGTTAAGGGACAGAACGTTCCTACTCCAGGTATCCCTGAATCCTTCAAGGTTCTTATCAAGGAAATGCAGTCACTCTGTCTTGATGTCAAGGTGCTTGATGAAAATCAGGAGGAGATTGACCTCACTCAGAGCTTTGACGATGATGATCCGATGCCGTCACGCTCATACGATGACGAGGATACTCTTGACAGCTCAGACTTGAATGAAAGTGAGCTTGGCGAGGCAGGCTTCGGCTTTGAAGGCGATGATGAGGAAGACGGAGATCTCGACTTCGTTGACGGTGATGACGAGTTCAGCTACGAGGACGATGTTGATATGGATCTTGAATCCGAGGATGACGACGTTCTTGATCTTGACGACGGCGGCGAGGATTTCGACTTCGACAGCGAGGACTGATATAAGGAACACAAATCAAGAACAGCGGATACGAATAATGAACGACTGTGGTCTGTTTTGCAGACTGCGGTCGGCAGTTCCTAATTCATAATTCCGAATTAATATATTAGGAGGTAGCAGTTTGGAATTTACAACTTTTGAATCAATAAAGATAGGTCTTGCTTCGCCTGAGCAGATCAGAAGCTGGTCACACGGTGCAGTTGAAAGACCTGAAACGATAAATTACAGAACCCAGAAACCTGAGCGTGACGGTCTTTTCTGTGAAAGAATATTCGGACCTACAAAGGACTGGGAGTGTCACTGCGGTAAGTTCAAGAAGATACGCTTCAAGGGAAAAATCTGTGACCGCTGCGGTGTTGAGGTCACAAGAGCAAGAGTAAGAAGAGAGAGAATGGGTCACATCGAGTTGGCTGCTCCTGTTTCTCACATCTGGTACTTCAAGGGTACACCTTCCCGTATCGGTCAGGTGCTTGAGGTTTCTCAGAAGAGATTAGAGGAAGTTCTCTACTTCACAAAATACATCGTAACAGACCCAGGTAACACAGAGCTCCTTAAGAAGCAGCTCCTCTCCGAGAAGGAGTACCTCTCATACCTCGAGAAGTACGGCGACGATTTCAAGGCAGAGATGGGCGCAGAGGCTATCAGGAAGCTCCTTAATGAGTATGACCCTGCTAGATATGATACTCACAAGCAGAGACTCATTGAAATGGGAAAAGTGTCTCTCGGCGGAAAGAAGCTTGAGTGCTTCAACAAGCCTACAGAGTGCGAATGTGAAGAGTGTCAGAAGTTCAGAGAGCTTGAGGACATCGATTGGAGAAACAACCTTGAAATCGTTGCTGATGACCTCAAGGCTGAGTTAGTAGGTCTCCCTGCTGGTCAGAAAAAGGTCAAGCTCCTCAAGAGACTTCAGATAATCGAGGCATTCCGTCTTTCTGGCAACAAGCCAGAGTGGATGATACTCAGCGTAGTACCTGTTATCCCACCTGATATCCGTCCTATGATTATGCTGGACGGTGGACGTTATGCTACATCAGATCTTAACGATCTTTACAGAAGAGTAATAAACAGAAACAATCGTCTTAAGAGAATGCTTGAGCTTGACGCTCCTGACATTATCGTAAGAAATGAGAAGCGTATGCTTCAGGAAGCTGTTGACGCTCTAATAGACAACGGCAGACACGGCAGACCTGTTACAGGTCCTAGCAACCGTGCTCTTAAGTCACTTTCAGATATGCTCAAGGGTAAGCAGGGACGTTTCCGTCAGAACCTTCTCGGTAAGCGTGTTGACTACTCCGGACGTTCGGTTATCGTTGTTGGACCTGAGCTAAAGATGTATCAGTGTGGTCTTCCTAAGGAAATGGCTCTTGAACTTTTCAAGCCATTCGTATTAAAGAGACTCGTTGATAAAAAGGCTATAGCTAACATTAAGAGTGCAAGAAAGCTCATTGACCGTGCTGATAACAAGGTATGGGACGCTCTTGAGGACGTAATTAAAGATCACCCTGTTATGCTGAACCGTGCTCCTACGCTTCACAGACTTGGTATCCAGGCATTCGAGCCTATCCTCGTTGAGGGTCGTGCTATCAAGCTCCATCCGCTTGTATGTTCTGCGTTCAATGCTGACTTTGACGGTGACCAGATGGCTGTTCATCTTCCGCTTTCAGCTGAGGCACAGGCAGAGGCAAGATTCCTCATGCTTGCTGCAAACAACCTTCTTAAACCTTCAGATGGTAAGCCAGTTGCTGTTCCTTCACAGGATATGGTACTTGGTTCGTACTATCTGACAATGGATAAGCCCGGCGAACCAGGTGAAGGCAAGGTATTCCGCGATGTCAATGAAGCTCTCATGGCTTATAACGAGCATGATGTATCACTTCACGCTAATATCAAGGTAAAGATAACAAAGGATATCGGTGACAAGAAGGTATCCAAGGTAATAGATGCTACAGTTGGAAGACTCATTTTCAACGAGAATATTCCTCAGAACCTTGGATACGTTGACAGAACCAATTCCGACAAGCAGTTCGATCTTGAGGTTGCTTTCCTCGTAGGAAAGAAGCAGCTTTCAGATATTATTGAGCGTTGTATCAAGATTCATGGAACTACTACTACATCTGAGGTGCTTGATCGTATCAAGGCTCTTGGATACAAGTACTCGACAAGAGCAGCTCTTACGGTTGCTGTCTGCGATGCTACTATTCCTCCTCAGAAGAAGGATATACTTGCAAAGGCAGACGCAGAAGTTGAGCAGATAACAAGTGAATACGAGTACGGATATATCTCCGCACAGGAAAAGACTAAGAAAATCATCGCTCTTTGGACAAATACCACAGACGATGTTACAAAGGCTCTTAAGTCCAACTTTGATAAATACAATCCTATTTGGATGATGGCTGATTCAGGTGCCCGTGGTTCTATCTCACAGATCCGTCAGCTTGCAGGTATGCGTGGACTTATCGCCAATACGTCAGGTACCGTTATCGAGATCCCAATCAGAGCTAACTATCGTGAAGGCCTTAACATCTTGGAGTACTTCATTGCTTCACGTGGTGCGAGAAAAGGACTTGCTGATACAGCTCTTCGTACAGCTGACTCTGGTTATCTTACACGTCGTCTTGTTGATGTTTCTCAGGACGTTATCATACGTGAGGAGGACTGCGGAACTACTGAGGGTATCGAAGTATTCGAGATCAAGAACGGAAATGAAATAGTTGAGCCTTTCGCAGAGCGTCTCGTAGGCAGATTCCTTGCTGAGGATCTCCGCGACGAATCAGGTGAACTTATCGTTTCACGCAATAAGATCATAAACGATGCTGATGCTAAGAAGATAATAGACGCAGGTATCGAAAAGATCAAGATACGTTCAGTCCTCACTTGTAAGTCCAGAACAGGCGTATGTGCTAAGTGTTACGGTGCTAACCTTGCAAACAACAACATGGTTTCAGTCGGTGAAGCTGTTGGTATCATCGCTGCTCAGTCTATCGGTGAGCCTGGTACACAGCTTACCATGAGAACCTTCCATACCGGTGGTGTTGCTTCTGCCGACGCAGAAGATATCACACAGGGTCTTCCTCGTGTTGAAGAACTCTTTGAGAGCAGACGTCCGAAGGGTGCTGCTATCCTGTCTAGAATTTCAGGTAGAATCCATATCGAGGAGATAAAGACCACTAGAAATATCATTGTTAATAATGATGAGACAGGTGAATCAGAAAGCTATATGATTCCTTATAACCTTAAAATCAGAGTTCAGGAGAACGAAGAGATTGAAAAGGGAACACGTCTTACAGAAGGTAACATCTATCCTGCTGACATACTCAATATCCTTGGAACACAGGCTGTTCAGAACTACATCATCAATGAAGTTCAGAAGGTTTACCGTTTACAAGGTGTTGATATCAATGATAAGCACATTGAGGTTATCGTTCGTCAGATGCTTCGTAAGATCAAGGTTGAGGAAACAGGTAGCAGTTATCTGCTCCCCGGTACACTTGTTGACAGCAAGGAGATCGATGTTATCAATGAAGAGCTTCAGGCTCGTATTGACGCAGGTGAGTACAATGTACAGCTTGTTCAGACAAGTCCTGTTCTTCAGGGTATTACAAAGGCTTCATCAAATTCAGACAGCTTCATGTCGGCAGCTTCATTCCAGGAGACTACAAAGGCTCTTACAGATGCTGCTATCAGAGGCAAGAGCGACCGACTCCTCGGACTTAAGGAGAATGTTATCATTGGTAAGCTCATTCCTGCAGGTACAGGTATGGAGTGTTACAGAAACGTTGAGGTCGTTAAGAATGAAGGCTATGGTGAGCACAATGCAGCTGCTCCAATAGCAAATCAGATATAACATTAAAGCTCCCGAGGAGGTATTCTTCGGGAGCCTTTAATTATTCTGAAAAGAAATAATGACTTTTGTCCATTATATAATGAGGTAAATATGAATATCAAGTTAAAACGTATCAGTATGGCAGAATGCGAAAAATTGTGGAAAATGCAAGTGGAAGCATTTTCTGAGCTTCTCGAAAAGTATCATGACTATGAAATAAGTCCTGCAAACGAACCAATGAGTCGTGTGAAGGAGAGGCTTATTCAGCCGTATACATACTACTATTTCATAATGCACGGTGAAAATACAATCGGAGCTATTCGCGTTGTGGATATGAAGGATGGTTCTGCCAAGAGAATCTCGCCTATTTTTATTATGAAAAAATATCGAGGGAACGGTTATGCATATGCTGCTATGAGAGCAGCGGAGGAACTTCATGGGAACGATAACTGGTGCCTTGATACTATATTGCAGGAGGAGGGAAACTGCCACTTATATGAGAAAATGGGGTACCGTCAGACAGGTGAAACTCAGGACATAAATGATAGAATGACTATAGTATTCTATGAGAAAAAATGAGCATATCATGTCCGTTTACTGCATATAATGCAGTGAGGTGATGGTCATGAAAAAGTTGATTGCAACTGTAAGTATAGCTGCTTTTCTCATATCGTCAGGTTGTTCGGCTGATATGCTGCCGAATAAGAGCGGAAAATATAACGATTTAAGTGAATTATCAAGTTCAACAGAATTAAAGAGTGGCTATGTTCCAATGAATTACCCGAAACAATTAGGAATGTGGATTCCTTATGTTAAGTTCCCTGAATATATGCAAGGGAAAAGCGAGGATGATTTTCGAAAAAATGTGGTGGAGATACTTGAAAACGCAGCAGCGGATAGCGTGAATACAGTATATTTTCACGCTCATCCAAACGGTGATGCATATTATTCCTCTGATATATATCCAAAAGGAGTTTATCTTGATGGAAACTACGATCCTCTTGCGATAGTTATCGATGAAGCTCATAAGCGTGGTATTTCAGTTCATGTTTGGATAAATCCTCTACGTATGCAAACTGAAGAGCAAATGCAGATTTTACCTGATAGCTTCATTGTTAAGAAGTGGATAGAGATGGAAAAACCATTTGTGAAGAAAGTGAACGGCAGATGGTATCTTAATCCTTCTTATTCCGAAATTGAAAAATTGCTCAGCGATTCGGTAAGGGAAATAATAAATAAATACGAAGTTGACGGAGTCCATATTGATGATTACTTTTACCCGACGACTTCACCAGATTTTGACAGAGAGGCTTTTGAAACGAGTGAATCTTCAGACCTTGCTGCATGGCGTACCGAGAATGTTAGCCGATATGTAAAGAATCTTTTTGACACAGTAAAAGAAACGGACGAAAGGCTTTTGTTCGGCATAAGTCCGCAGGGAAATATAAAGGCGAATTATGAGACTCAATACGCAGATGTAAGGAAATGGGGGAGTGAGAACGGATTTTGTGACTATATTGTACCGCAGATTTACTATGGCTTTGAGAATGAGACTATGCCTTTCCTGTCAACTTTAGATGAGTGGGTGGAGCTTGCAGAAGGAAGTGGAGTTTCACTTATCATAGGACTTGCGGCTTATAAGCTAGGACGCGAGGATAAATGGGCAGGAAACTCAGCAGAGCTTGAATGGATAAATGATCCAGATATCATAAACAAGCAGATTGATGCAGTTGAAGCTTCTGAAGCCAACGGGTACGCCCTATATTATTAAAGACCCTTGACAGAACTGTAATAATGTGCTATACTTTTAACAGTTTGGGGCATTAGCGCAGTTGGGAGCGCATCACACTGGCAGTGTGGGGGTCAGGGGTTCAAGTCCCCTATGCTCCACCAACGGAAAAGCCTATGTTTAGCCAAAAACATAGGCTTTGTTTTTTGCTATTATGCTTTGGGAAAGTAGAAAATAGTAGATTTCCGTTAAGATTTCCGTTATGCTGAACAAGAAAGCGTGCCTCATAATCGTAAATGATGAACTGGCTACATGACAAAAAATAAGGGGCTGTAAAAAAACAGCCCCTGTTTTTATTCCTTTACTTTTCCTGCTTTTAGTCTTGTTAAGTAATCTTTTGTCTCGGAGGATATTACTCCCGAGAGCAGGATTATCGCTACAACATTAGGTATTGCCATAAGACCGTTGAATATGTCCGCCAGATTCCAGACTGCTTCAACAGCAAGGTAAGGACCTATGAAAACAGCGGCGATGTACACCCAGCGATATATTCCTGTTATCTTTTTGTTAGCGCCTGTCAGATAAGAAAGGCAGCGCTCCGAATAATAGTTCCAGCCGAGTATGGTGGTAAACGCAAACACTGCAAGACAGGACATGAGTATGAACGAGGATATTCTCTCGCTGAACGGCAGCCCGTAGTCAAATGCATCCATAGTTATCATAACGCCTTTAAGTTCAGAGGTATTGTGGCTTCCTGACATGATTATGGCGAGACCGGTCATTGTACAGACAATGATAGTGTCGATGAATGTACCTGTCATAGTAACAAGACCTTGACGTACAGGCTCGTTGGTTTTGGCGGCAGCGGCTGCAATAGGTGCAGAGCCGAGGCCTGCTTCGTTTGAGAAGATACCTCTTGCAACACCGCTTTTCATAGCGTACATCATTACAGTTCCAGCCGCACCGCCTGCTGCAGCTTTAAGGCTGAATGCGCCTTTGATGATAGATGATAATGCCGTGGGTATCTCTGTTATATGGCAGAAAATAATGATAAGACAGCAGCCTGCATAAGCGATTATCATTACGGGGACTACTATCTCTGAAACAGTGGCAATACGCTTGATGCCGCCAATAACGATAAGTGCGGTCAGCAGAGTTATTACAGCACCTGCAATTACGGTAGTCCAAGTGTATTCCATGCCGAATACAGAAACTGTATGACTTTGCTGCGGGTCAAAAAAATTATTTGCAGCTGATGTGATACCGTTTATCTGGGTTATAGTACCTATTCCCATGATACCTGCAAGGAGCCCGAAAATTGCAAACATTTTACCAAGCCATTTCCATTTCTTTCCGAGTCCGTTTTCAATATAATAGAAAGGACCGCCGAGGATATTGCCGTTTTCGTCCTTGATACGGTATTTTACCGCAAGCATTCCCTCTGCGTATTTTGTAGCCATACCGAAAAATGCGGCAAGCTCCATCCAGAACAGAGCTCCTGAACCGCCTGCCGAAATAGCCGTTGCGACTCCGACTATATTGCCTGTTCCGACGGTAGCCGAGAGAGCGGTGCAAAGTGCCGCGAAGCTTGATACTTCACCGTTGCCTTCCTCTTCATTCTTCACCATGTACTTCAATGCCTTGCCAAGTTTATGTACCTGCAAAAATCTCAGTCTGAATGTAAGTAATATTCCGCAAGCCATGATGAGGATAATAAGCGGAAGTCCCCATACATAGCTGTCAATCTGACTGATTATATCGTTGATCTTATCCATTGACACATCTCCTGTCTAAAACTTCGTTAAAATTATATCATGCTTTTGCGTGAAAGTCAACAGGATAAATGTACAGACTTGGATTTTGTCCGTAGTATTTCCAAAGTCTGACAGATATTCATTTTCCATTTATTCTGAACATAGCCCATATAAGTCCTTAGTGCCACAGGTGGGAGACCACCTTCATTGAAGCTATTGATTCTTTGCGTATTGTAGTAGCCGAAGATGTATCTGAAGATGATGGTCTTGACCTCTTCTCGCTTCATTCGGTATGTAGGTATCTGATACAGCTTTTCTTTTTTCAGTGTGGCA
>NZ_JAEEMU010000068.1 GCF_016283395.1 Ruminococcus sp. | reverse complement strand
TGTACTTGTAAAGTGTTTTTTTTATTTTTTGCACTAATTTTTTATTGAAATTTGCACATTGTATACTAACAAAACACAAATGTCCACAACCGAAGTGCTATTCTTCTGTGGTCTTTGCTCTTCTTCTGTACTCTGTAGGAGTACAACCCTTGTGCATTTTGAACTGCCTCATAAAATAAGATTCACTGTCATAACCGCAGATCTCTGCTATCTCTGTAACGGTATTCTCTGTATTTTTAAGCATTTCCGCCGCAAATATCAAACGGCTCTCAATTACATCCTGACGACAAGTAACACCGAAGGCTGCAAAATACAGACGATGGAAGTAAGTCTTGCTTATGTGTAGCTCACTGCATATCTCGTCAACGGACCATGTGTTTACTGGATCCTCATATATAGAATCACGAAGTTTTTTCAGTTTTAGGTAATGAGGTATCTTTTCCACGGAAGACTTCTCGCAGTTATCAGAAGCATCACTGATAGCTATGAATATCAGTCGCATGGAAAGCTCCATAAATTCGCTGAAATGCTTTCCCCTGTGCATAGACTGTGACTGCATCGAACGCAGAACACCTGATATTACAAAATCATCTTCCAGTTCCACAGGAGCATCCTGCTTTAGATTCATTGAAGCAATATATTGTCTGTCGGCAGCGGAGGTCTTAAAGCTAACTATATCGTACCGCAGCGGATTGCCTTTCACGGGGCGGAAACTCTGCTTATAGCCGCTTGTAAGGATCGCCGCAGAATTGCCGCTTGTACGCTTGACGGCACCGTTTTCGATATACTCAACAGGAGTTCTGAAAAGCAACAGCACAGGATCAGCCCCCATTTCTCCACCGAGAGCACTGCTCCGCCGGCAATTGAGCTGTATGCGGTTTATCTTCATAAAATCCCACCTGCCGTTCAATTTAAACTTCAGAAGCAGCATTCCGCCGCCTGCAAATCTTTCAGCGTTCATTCTTGAAGCCATTTTCTCAAAGCCGACCAATTAAGCTTGCCGACTTGTGTAAAACATAGAACTTCAGAATTAATATCCTATTATACAGTTTTCGTTTAGTAAATCCCTTTTATTTCTCTTCCAGTAAGGCTTTTACTCAGCTGTATCCGCCATTTTCACAGCCTTCATCATGATTGCACACTCAAGGCGCTTCTTTTCAAGCTGACATGAAATCTTATGAGCTGTTCTGATATCACCCATATACTGGTAATTGTTAGCGTTGCAGCCGCCGCTGCAATAGAACTTCGCCCAGCAGTCGCGACAGTCAGGCTTCGAGTAAACGTGAGCCTTTGCAAAATCAGCTTTCATTTCCTGATTGAAAGTTCCCTCATCTATATTGCCCATTTTGTACTCGTCGATACCCACGAACTGATGACATGGGAAAATATCTCCATCGGGAGTTATAGCCACATAGTCATTTCCGCAGCCGCATCCCCTGAGTCTCTTTATAGCGCAAGGGCCCTGGTCAAGGTCCAGCATAAAGTGGAAGAAATTGAACTTCTTGCCTTTCTTTTCGTTTTCAAGAAGCTTGAGTGCAAGCTTTTCGTACTCCGCAAAAACAGCAGGAAGATCCTTTTCAGTAAGTGCGTAAACATCGTCATCGCCCACAACAGGCTCTACGGATATCTGATCGAAACCTGCATCATTTAGGGCAAAAACATCATTTGAAAAATCAAGGTTCTTGTTTGTGAAAGTTCCTCTAACATAATATTCCTTATCGCCCCTGCCTGCAACGAGCTTTTTATACTTGGGCATTATGATATCATAGCACCCCTGACCATTGGGCAATACACGGAAATAATCGTTAACTTCCTTGCGGCCGTCGATAGAGAGAACTACATTTGACATCTCACGATTGATGAAATCGATTTTTTCATCATCGAGAAGAAGTCCGTTTGTAGTGATAGTAAATCGGAACTTCTTATTATACTCCTTTTCACGGCTTCTTGCATACTCAACTACCTGCTTTACCACGCCGAAGTTCATCAGCGGTTCGCCACCGAAGAAGTCCAGCTCAAGATTTGGACGATCTCCAGAATTTTCAAGAAGGAAGTCG
>NZ_JAEEMU010000057.1 GCF_016283395.1 Ruminococcus sp. | reverse complement strand
AGGGCTTTTCCTTTTTACTTCTGAACTTCTTTGTTCTTGCCTCGCATTACGCTTTATTCCTTCAAAAGTTTTCAAAAATATTTAGTCGGTGCTTATGGCAATGAGGTCACACCCGTTCCCATTCCGAACACGGAAGTTAAGCTCATTCGCGTTGACGATACTTGGCTGGTGACGGCCCGGGAAACTAAATCAGTGCCGACACTTCTAAAGGACTACTTCTTGTAGTCCTTTTTTATTTTCTTCTATTTGACTTATTCCTCGTTTTGTGATAAAATTAACTAATGAGATAATAATTTTTGAAGGGTGATGACGAGTTTATGAAAAAGGCATTTTCTCGGGAACAAATCATAATATATATTATTTTTGCTGTGTTTATCATAGTACACTGTTCATGTCTTATCAAGACCTGCGATGATCTTATGTGGGATAATATAGATTCGCTTTCACAGATGTTTAACAGCTGTAATCCGAATGGTCGGTATTTCACAAATATCCTGACATACTTTATCTGCAATTCTTCTGTGCTTTGTCTTATTGTCTACACTGCATTCATGGGGGCATTTTTATTTCTTATAGCTGAGCTTTTCAAGAGCAGATTAAAGCAAAAGTGGATAGCTGCATTGTTTATTGGAACGTTTTTTATGTTTTCGCCTCGTTTTTTTTACGTGCATATATTCAACTGGATATCGGGATTTACTAATTACGTGATATCACTTGTTTTTTTATTAATTTATATCCGCTATTGTTGCCCGATTTTTGAAAAAAAGCCTCTGAAATCGAGTAAGATAATGCCTGTTTTACTCTTGATCGTCGGATTTCTCGGTGCGCTTTGTATTGAGAACATTACGGCTTATAATCTGTTGTTTGGCGTATTTATCATTGTATTTGCTTATGTTACTCAGAAAAAAGTATATTTATCAAACGTTGCTTACCTTGCAGGAACTGCTGTCGGAGCGATAATCATGATGGCGGACAGCAATTATAAGCATATTGCTGATGAGGGCGATAGTTTCGCATTCAGAAGCTTTGTCACTTCACCGTCCGATATTTATATGAAGGTTTATCGAGAAATAATACCGAATTTCTCACGTCCATATTTTATCATTCACATTATTATTGCGTGCTGTATTCTGTACCTTTTTGTTAATAAGTACGGTAATTCAGAGAAAAAGCCAAAGTATGGGATAGTATCTGTTGTTATCATAGTTTTTTATGCTGTATTCAGCGTTGTAGTTTCAAATGGTGAGGAAATAGCTGTTCTTTCAAACGCTTATCGCAGCAGAGCAGTAGAAACTGCCCTCACTTTTGCATACATTACAGCTGTTATCTATATGTTGTATAATCTGTTGGAGAACGGTGATCGTGTAAGAGCAATAGTTTATTTATTGAGTACGATCCTTGCCACTGCACCGTTTTTAGTTGTAAATGCGATTACAGGCAGATGTTTCTTTGCTTCATATATATTCTGGTGTTTGTTTGCATTCGAGCTTTGTGTGCCTGTAGTGAATGATATCAAGTGTCTTGAAACGGCTTTAACAAAGACCTGTACGCTAATTATCGTTACATCGGTATTAGGCTTAAATCTGTTTATGGATATTTCCAATAAGGCGGTAGATGTCATTAGAATAAATTATATCCACCAACAGCTTGAAGATGACGAGCGGCAGATCAAACTCATAAAGCTGCCGTATCAGAAGAACTGTTTTGACCCGATAACGCTGTTTTCTGAAGATGATCTTTACCTTGTAAAGAACGGCAGGAAGTACTCATATACTGAATTGTACTGCATAAATAATGGTATTGATGAAAAAATATTTGAAAAGCAGACGTTGTATGTCGACATGATCGATTACAATATGTCAAAGGAAGAATACTGATGACTAAGCCCTCGTATAGATTATACGAGGGCTTTTTTATGGTCTTGAATGATAGATTATGGGGCGGAGCTGTACGCCGTTCAGAGCTGCTTCTATTGCTTGTGGGAGCATTGAAAATTCCGCAACAAGTGACGCAGGCTTGTTTATCCAGTCGTCCTGTATCATGGGAACGAAATAATAATTCTTGCGGTTGAAAAGCACTCCAAGATTTTTGGCTGAGCCCATAAGGGAGTCATTGGAAGCTATTGCAAGTACAACTGGCTTACCGCGGCGGAGATGAGATTTTACAGCCATTGTCACAGCGGTATCGGTAACAGATGAAGCCAGCTTTGCGGCAGTATTTGACGTACACGGTGCGACTACCATTATATCTGTCAGGTCTTTAGGACCTATAGGCTCAGCGTCCTCAATGGACATTATGATATCCTTTCCCGATATTTTTTTCAGCCTTTCCATATTTTCATGAGCAGTTCCGAACCGTGTCGATATAGAGGCTGAATGTTCAGACATTATCGGTATAAGCTCTGCACCGTACTCCGTCAGTATCTCAGCCTGTTCATAGCTCTGCTGAAAGGTGCAGAACGAGCCTGTCATGGCGTAGCCTATCTTTAGTCCTTTTAAGGCATTACTCAACGGCTTCACCTCTTTCCCATATCATAGAGCTAACAGTTTCTGCGATTATCTCTCCCGATGTGACGGGAGCAGTCTTTCCCGGGAGTCCAAGTGCCCATATAGCTCTGATACCGTGTTCGAGAGCGGCATCGAAATCAATTCCGCCCGGTTTTGAGGCAAGGTCGATGAAAAGAGTATCCTTATCAAATCTGCTGAGCATATCGTCATCGAAGATAAGCTTTGGTACTGTATTGAAAACTAGGTCATAGCTGCCTTTCAGGCGGCTTGTGGGGATAGCTTTTATGCCGTGCAGTCTTGCCTTTGCAGTACCGCGGGAGTTGTGTACAGCCGCAGTTATATCTGCACCGAAGCCTTTCAGTATCTCGGCAAGAGCTGTACCTATCCTGCCCATTCCTACGATGAGGACTTTCAGTCCGTTGAGAGTTACGGGAAGCTCTTCAAGGGCGAGTTGAACAGCACCCTCAGCGGTTGGAACTGCGTTTTTCAGACTCATCTCCTCACTCAGCAGGTAATCGTATATCGTATGTTGGGGGAGAGCTTTTATAAGCTTGTTGTCGACTCTTCCTGCGTATATAACAGCATCGGGAGCAAGCAGCTCCTCAACTGCGGCTATGGATATTACAGACGAACTGCACGGTGCAAAGAGGTTTCCCTCACTGTTGAGGGGCGGCACAGGCAGTACGGCGCAGTCGAATGAGCGGATTCCTGCACGGTCGGCAGTATCCAGTTCAAGGTCATCGGGGATACGTTCACGGTCAAATCCGAGAACACTTATTTCAAATTCGCGTGACAGTCTTGCAGCGCAGTAAAGCTGACGCATATCACCGCCTGCGATAAGTATTTCAGGTCTTTTCATATATTTCTCCAATCTGCCGTAAGGCAAAGAAGTGATTATCTCTAATCAACCTATTATATGAAAAAGCAGGCGGAAGTGACAATATATCAATACATAAAAAGGCGTTTCCATTGCGGAAACGCCTTTAACAATACTTTTATTATCAGTCGATAGGAAGGATCCAGTTGAATGTATCCTGTATCTTGCCCCACTGGATACCTGTCATTGTATCATAGAGCATCTGTGAGATCTTACCGATCTTGTTGTCGTTGATCTCCATAACCTTGTCGTTCCACTTGAGGTGGCCAACAGGTGAGATAACAGCAGCAGTACCTGTACCGAATACTTCGTCAAGCTTACCAGCATCGTAAGCATCAGCGATCTCCTGGATAGTGATACGTCTCTCCTCAACCTCGATACCCTTTGACTTGCAAACCTCGATTGCAGACTTTCTTGTGATACCCGGGAGGATAGAGCCCTGAAGCATAGGAGTTACTACCTTACCGTCGATAACAAAGAAGATGTTCATTGCGCCAACTTCTTCGATGTACTTCTGCTCAACACCGTCGAGCCAGAGAACCTGTGAGTAGTTCTGCTTGTGAGCCTCGTCCTGTCCGATAAGAGAAGCAGCGTAGTTACCGCCTGTCTTAGCGAAGCCCATACCGCCTCTTACAGCGCGGACATACTTGCTCTCAACGTAGATGTTTACAGGGTTAAGACCTGTTTCATAGTAAGCTCCCGAAGGTGAGAGGATAATGATGAAGAGGTACTGAGCACCTGGCTTAACGCCGAGGAATGGGTCAACAGCGATGATGAATGGTCTGATATAGAGTGACTCGCCTTCCTTTGAAGGAACCCAGTCCTTTTCAACCTTGATGAGCTCTGTAAGGCACTTCATGCCAAGCTCAACAGGAAGCTCAGGGATAACAAGTCTCTCGTTGGACTGATTGAGTCTCTTGAAGTTTTCCTCAGGACGGAAAAGCTGTACCTTGCCGTCAGCAGTTCTGTAAGCCTTTAAGCCTTCAAATACTTCCTGACCGTAGTGGAGACACATAGCGGCAGGTGAGAGCTCGAGAGGAGCATAAGGCTTGATCTCAGGATCATGCCAGCCCTGTCCCTCATCATAGGGCATAACGAGCATATAGTCTGTGAAGATGTGACCGAAGCCGAGCTTGTCGCCTGGCTGTGGCTTAGCCTTGAGGCTTGCTGCTTTTGTGAATTTGATTTCCATTTTATTCAACCTTCTTTTAATAATATTGACCTGTTAATCTGTGACCGAGAAGTAATTCTTCTCGTAAATGCGCTTGCAGACGAATATAGTTACAGCAGCGGCAGAAAATGCCAGAACTGTTGAAGTGATAGAAGCTGCAAGAATAACTTTACTTTTTTTGCTCATAAAAAACTACTCCTTATCTCAGATCAGAGAAATCTTTCAATAAATAATTATACCATATTTTTGCATGTTTTTCCATAGTCGAAATGCTAAAATACTGCATAAAATGAGGTGTTGAAATATGTGCAGTATATCAGTCGTCAAAGGTTCTGACGCGGAGCTTTGCACCCAGCTGAGCAGCAAGCTTCTTTGAAGCTTCTATCTGCTCGGGAGGGATAACGTCAACTACTGACATTACTATCTCAGCTCTGCCTATCTTTACGCAGTCCTTTGTGAATTTCTGGAGAGCCTCGAAAGCGTTGTCAAATCTTGGGCGTGTGACTCTCATGTATTCGTCCTCAGTACCTGCGTTGAGGCTTATAGAGATGATGTCAAGGGAATAGCAAAGAGCCTTGGAAATACTTCTGCCATGGATAAGATCGCCAAGACCGTTTGTGTTGAGTCTGAGCTTGGGACATCCTTCTCTGCTGCGGAGATAAGCAGCAGTTTCGAGTATCATGTCAAGACGCTCTGTAGGCTCGCCGTAGCCGCAGAAAACTATCTCTCTGTACTTTTTGAGGTCGCGCTTTCTCAGGTCCATGATTATCTCGTCCCATGAGGGTTCGTGTTCCAGCCAGAGCGGATCTGAACCGTATGCACCGTCAGCATGATTGCGTATGCAGAAAGTGCAGTTGCATGGACATTTATTTGTAAGGTTGAGGTAGAGGTTATTGCCTACCTCATAAGAAATAGTCATAGCTTTAGTCATATTATTCACCCTCGTTATCATTAGTTTCGGATTTTCCTATACACTCATATATCCAGCCTGCTATCTTTCCGGCTTCCCTGAAGTCTGTTCCCGATATAACCGCTGCACCGTTGGTGATTGGTTCTTCAACTGTAGCGCGGCTGATAAGATACTCGTTGTACCAAGTGGAGATGATACTTTTGTTTTCGGCAGCCTCAGTGGTAGCTTTTGCGAATATCTCTTTGCCCTCATCATCGAAAAAGATATCGACAACATATGTGGATTCGCCTGAGTCTCTGGGAATTATCTCCATTGAGCAGTCGGTGATATGGTCGCTGGTGAGGAATGGTTCTGTGCTTTCGTCCTCACCCATGCGGAAGAAGATCTGGCTTTTGGCTGCTGTAGTCGGTTCGGTAGTTTGCTCCTGAGCAGTCGTTTTCGGAGCGGTCGTTGTCTCAGTGCTGCTGTCTTTGGATAAAGGATTGCTGCAACCTGTTAATACTAAAAGAGCAGATGCCAATAATAAATACTTCTTTTTCATAATATTTCACCTTTTTGGGGCGCGTACAGCGCGTCCGTAATAAGCACTAAAAAACGATCATTCTATGTATATACGCGGTACACGCTTGGAGATGCCGCAGACTACTTCGTAGCCGATAGTTCCGTATATCTGAGCAAGATCATCGGCAGTTATGCGGTCGCCGTTTTCCTCACCGATAAGAATTACGATATCGCCCGACTTAGCTTCGGGCACGTCTGAAACGTCTATCATGAGCTGATCCATGCAGACTCTGCCGACTATCCTGCATCTCTTTCCGTGAACGAGCATTTCGCCCTTAGAGCTGAGAAGTCTTGAATAGCCGTCAGCGTATCCGATAGTAACGGTAGCGATACGCATTTCATGGTCAGCTACAAATGTGCGTCCATAGCTTATGCAGTCGCCCACATTTACAGTCTTGACATGAGAGATAACAGCTTTGAGCTCCATAAGCGGCTCAAGTCCCTCAGGGATATCAAGGCTGACATCGGGGTGCAGACCGTAAAGGATAATTCCTGCTCGTGAAAGAGTGCTGCGTGAGCTGTTTCTGTAGCAGGTAGCTGCACTGTTCATAAAGTGGAGATGTTTTAGCTTTATGCCGTGGCTCACAAGTACATCATATGTATCGGTTATGAACTTCTCCTGCTTGTCGGTGTAAGCGATATTGTCGGGATCGTCACTGTCCGCAACAGCAAAATGTGTATATATTCCCTCAACAGACAGCTTGTCGATCTTCATCATAGCTTCTATCTCGGCAGCACAGGCTTCGGGAGTATCATGCTTGAGACCTATTCTTCCCATACCTGTATCTATCTTTATATGACATCTTATGGGAGCAGGAGTGTTCTTCACAAGCTCCTGAGCATATTCAGTGGAAACAACGCCTTGAATAATGTTGTATGAAGCTATCTCGTGAGCGTACTCGGGGGGAGTATATCCGAGAATGAGTATATCTGCATCGGGAGCGAATTTCCTTACAGCTATAGCTTCATCAAGGTTTGAAACGGCGAAATACTTTATTCCGCACTGCTCTGCAAGACAGCGGACGATGTGCTCATCACCGTGACCGTAAGCGTCCGCCTTGACTACAGCCATTATTTCTGTACCTGCTGAGTTTAAGCCCCTGATTATTTCAACATTTTTTCTGAGCTTTGGGAGAGATATCTCAGCCCATGCTCTTTTGAGATACGGCTTCATTTCCGTTATCAATCCTTTCTTTATGTCAAAGTTAAAATTTAATTACAAGTTGAAAAACGCCTTGAAATAATGCATAATTTATGTTATACTTTTTAGTGTATGATTTTTCAGAGAAGCGAGGTGTGTCATGCTTTTCTCACTTGATTCGGGTATCGAAGTAATGCCTGCGGAGACTATTGAGACAGACGCAGGGCGCACTGTCTGCTTTACAGGTCACCGCGAAAGCAGCGTGATACCATATATGAAAGATCCTGTTTACAGCAGGATAACCCTGCGCACTGTTCAGCTCATGCTGTTCAGATACATAGACATGGCTGTTGAATACGGCTACAGAAGCTTTATAAGCGGACTTGCCGTTGGTACAGACCTGTGGGCGGCAAAGTACATACTCAATAAAAAACGTGCTGACAGCAGCATACGCCTTATCGGTGTTATGCCGTATCTGCGCCATGCAGAGCGTTTCAGCAGCAGCTACAAGGATATACTTGTAGATGTGGAAAGAGGAGCTGATATGCTTCTTACCACAAATACTGATCCAACAGTAGTATATGGCAAAAGCCGCACAGGAGAGAACACCTCTCCCGATCTTTACCGTGTCAGGAATTATTTCATGGTAGATCATGCTTCTGCGGTAATATCCTATTTCAACGAAGGTTCATTCAAATCGGGAACATATCAGACGCTGAACTATGCAGTCCGTCAGGGACTGAAGATACGGCGTTTCGGTCTTGAAGACGCATATTCCGTCATTGACGAGTGCGGAGCTGATATAGAAAGCATACGCAGAAAGCTTGTTTTTATGGAAAATGTCTTTGATCTTCCCTATTAATTATATCACATAAAACTTTTTTTGCAAGTTTATTCAGATAATTTTTCCTCAAATAAAAACTGAGTTAATGAATGTCTGTTCTTTTTCAACAGACTGTTGAATTGTGTGTTTAAACATGGACAAGCAATTCATCCATGTTGAAAATGTGGAAAACTTTGTGGATAACCGTATCTGCGCCAAGAAGTTTTTAACTTTGTTTTTTGGAAAACTTTTTTATTCATTTCCCGATGTATATTTTTTAGAATATAACTTTATACGATCAGTTTATATCCTTTGTGATATTAATAACATATAAAACAAAACTGTAAAAATACATGAAAGGAGCCAATGAAATGGCAAAGAGAAAAAGCGGACATATAGCTGTCCCATTCCTTATCACTATCTTTATCGGACTTATCATCGTAGGAGGCGGTGCATACGGAGTTTACCGATATTTCGACTTGGGAAAGAAAGAGGAGATCAGTGAACCCATACCGCGAGAGGTCGATGAGATAACCTCTGAGGACAGTCACACTATGCTTCTGATACTTGACGTTCCCGAAAAAAATTGTCCTCCTACTTTTGTGCTTATGCGTTCAATGCCTGTAAAGAAAGAGGTAGTGTTCATAGGAATACCTTCAAATACTATCTACCTTTTAGACGGTGAGCAGAAGAGCATTAACGGAAGCTACGGAAGCGGCGGTGCTGATTCTGCTGTTGATTTTGTTTCAAAGGTGTTTGATCTGCAAATAGACAGATATATGAAGTTCAACGCAGATGCTGCAAAGAAGGTTTATGATATTTTCGGTGATGTTACCTATCCTGTCAACGCTGATATCGCAGGCTTCCAGAATGACGGTTCAAGCCAGCTCCTCAACGGCGATCAGGCTCTTACATTCGTTACATACAGAATGTTCAAGGACGGAGAGAGCGAGAGAGCTTTCACAGCGGCTACTTTCCTTTCATCAATGCTGAACCAGACAGACGGTGGTTACTTTGCAGATAATATGGATAACAATTTTGGCATCATCATCAACATGGTCGAATCAAATGTAACATCTAAGGATTATAAAGACCACAAGGCAGCTTTGAAGAATATGTTCAAAAACGGCAAATCTATCTCTTCCGCTATCTCACTTGACGGCACTATCTCAGGCGAGGACTTTATCCCAAGCGACAAATTCCTTGATGACATCAAAGAGAAGTTTTCAGAAGCAAAAGAAGTAAAGTAAGATGAAGATTTTTGATACCCATTCACACTATGCAGACCATGCCTTTGATGAGGACAGGGAGCAGGTGCTTGCCGAGCTTCCTGATAAGGGCGTAGAGCTTGTAATGCTTGCAGCTTCTGATATGAGAGACTGCGCTGCAAATTCCGAGCTTGCGGAAAAGTATGACTATGTTTATGCTGCCGCAGGCATACACCCCGAAAGCCTTGACGAAACACCTGAGGATTATCTTGATTTTCTCAGGAGCATCATTGCTTCAAATCCAAAGATAAAGGCTGTAGGCGAGATAGGTCTTGACTATCACTATGAGGGCTATGACCGCGAAAAGCAGATACGCTTTTTCCGCGAGCAGCTTGCACTTGCTGCTGAGCTTGATATGCCTGTCATAGTTCACAGCCGCGATGCCACCGAGGACACAGTGGAGATACTCAAAGAGTTCCGTCCGAGGGGAGTAGTCCATTGCTTCAGCGGATCTGCTGAAACAGCAAAGGAGATACTAAAGCTTGGAATGTATATCGGCTTTACGGGAGTCCTTACGTTCAAAAATTCAAAGAAAGCACTGAAAGCACTGGAGGCTGTTCCGCTGGACAGACTTCTCATGGAGACTGATTGCCCGTATATGGCACCCGAGCCTTTCAGAGGCAGACGCAGCGACAGCTCGATGATAGCTTTCACGGCTGCAAAGGCTGCCGAGATAAAAGGAGTTCCCACAGAGGAACTTATTGATATTACCTGCCGCAACGGAATGAAGATGTACGGCATAGAATAAAAGTAAAGGAGGAGACTTGATGTATTACTGCTGCGGAGTTACAGACAAGGGTATAATGCCCCATAATGAAGATGCTCTGCTTATAAATAAAAGCGTTATTGATTCAGGCTCTTCCGAACAGAATGTATCGGTCCCGTTTATTGCAGCTGTATCTGACGGAGTATCGGGCGAGCGTTCAGGCGAGCTTGCTTCAAAGATGTGTCTTGAGCTTGTACGCGATATTGATTACAGCAGAGAGGTAAAGCTTGACGATGAGCTTCTCGGCATACATCAGAAGCTTGCGGATTACAGCAGGTCTGATCCCGAAATGCACAATATGCAGGCTACTCTGTGCGGAATTGCAGTAGATGAGACTGATAATATCCTCACATTCAACGTTGGCGACTCAAGGCTTTATCGTTACCGCAGCGGACGTATCAAGCAGATATCCCGTGACCAGTCACTTGTGCAGCTGCTCATTGACGAGGGAGCTATTACCAGTGAGGAGCGCAAGAACCATGTCCACCGCAATATCATTTTCCCTGTTTTCGGTAATCAGAAGTCGGCACCGCAGATAGATACTGTAGTGCTTGAGGGCGGAATGGAGTACGGCGACCTGCTGCTGCTGTGTACGGACGGACTTTCGGATTATGTTTCGGTGCTCGATATCGAGGAGATAATAGAAATGCCGAAAAGTCTGGATACTCGGCTTCATATGCTGGTGAAAAAGGCTCTTGATAACGGCAGCAAGGACAATATATCAATTATTGCAGTTGCATATTATGAATGATACCGCACACGAAGAACTGTGCGGTATTTTTGTTTTGAAATAATGCACTAAAATATATGGAGTTATAACGACAAAAGCAAGTTATTAACAATATTTATTTGAATTTTTTTAAAATAAAAATTAAATGTATTGAAATAGTTGAAAATATACTGTATAATATAATTGCTCGGGCAAAAATATTAATAATTATGGAGGCTTTTATTATGTCAAACATCAAAAGAAGAATCGCATCATTCGTCGCTTCATTTGCTATGCTCGGAACAGTAACAGTTCCTTCGATAGCTGAATATGTATCAAATGATACCGTTGCTGTAGCTGCCGAGGTAGAACCTGGATATGAAGGTGGTATTTATGTAAAATACAATAAAGAAGTATACTTGCTCTTAAATACAACTGTTTACAAATGTCCAAATGGAAAAACTGAGAAAATAGCAGTTATCAGCGATCTTGGAAAGAGCTTTTTGGCTACAAAGGTAGTAATTAAAAATAAAGAACATGGTGTTCAGGAAAAATGGTATTGGATAAAGTGGTATGACGGTAAAAAGGAGTATGATGGTTTTGTTTATGAGAGTTATGTGCGTTTAAAATTGGAAGATGTAAATGTAAAGGTAATGTTTAATTCTCAAGCCAAAATGTATCAAAGTCCTAACACAAATTCAAAAGTAATAAATACGCAAAGTATTGCTTATAAAGTAGGTACTTACAAGATAAGTAAAACTGCTAAGGATCATAATAAAGTAACATGGTTTTATTTTAAAGGTTTAAATGGTTGGGTTTGTTCAAAGGACTTTTTAGTACTCAAAAGTTATTAAACCGCTGAAAGGCTGCTGTATAAACAGCAGCCTTTTATATCAGGCACAGGAGAGTATCTGCGGTAATAAAGTGCTTTAATACTGAAAAAATGCCTTGAAATGCGGCACTGTGCGGACAAGCTCATAATGAGCAGCAAATTTGCCCTACCATTTTTTGTGGAATATTACCTTTATAGAAAAATTTCGATTTTATGTCTTGACTTATAAGGTCGAAAAGAGTATAATTTATATTGTATGGCGAATACTGCTTTTTATTTTATATATTAACTTGGAGGTATTTACAATGAGCAGAGTTTATAACTTCAGCGCAGGTCCTGCAGTTCTTCCTGAGGAAGTCCTCAAGGAGTGCGCAGAGGAAATGATGGATTACAAGGGTTGCGGAATGTCCGTAATGGAAATGTCTCACCGTTCAAAGGTATATGATGAGATAATCAAGGAAGCAGAAAAGGATCTCCGTGATCTTATGAATATCCCTGACAACTACAAGGTTATCTTTGTACAGGGCGGTGCTTCACTTGTATTTGCAGGCGTACCTATGAACCTTATGAAGAAGGGCAAGGCTGCTTATATCATCACAGGTCAGTGGGCAAAGAAGGCTGCTCAGGAAGCTGAGAAGTACGGCGACGTAGTAAGAGTTGCTTCATCTGCTGACAAGACATTCTCTTATATCCCTGACTGCTCTGATCTCGACATCCCTGACGATGTTGACTATGTATATATATGCGAGAATAATACTATCTACGGAACAAAGTTCTGGGAGCTCCCTAACACAAAGGGTCACGAGCTCGTTGCTGACGTAAGCTCATGCTTCCTTTCAGAGCCTGTTGACGTAACAAAGTACGGCGTTATCTACGGCGGCGTTCAGAAGAACGTTGGTCCTTCAGGCGTACAGATCATCATCGTTCGTGAAGATCTTATCGCTGACGGTCCTGCACTCAAGTGCACACCTACAATGATGGACTGGAAGATCCAGGCTGATAACGAGTCACTCTACAATACACCTCCATGCTACGGCATCTACGTATGCGGCAAGGTATTCAAGTGGATCAAGAAGATGGGCGGACTCGAGGCTATGAAGGCTCATAACGAGAAGAAGGCTAAGATCCTTTACGATTTCCTCGACAGCAGCAAGATGTTCAAGGGCACAGTTGAGAAGAAGGATCGTTCACTCATGAACGTACCTTTCATCACAGGCAATGAAGAGCTCGACAAGAAGTTCGTTGCTGAGTCAAAGGCAGCAGGCTTTGAGAACCTCAAGGGTCACAGATCAGTTGGCGGTATGAGAGCTTCTATCTACAATGCTATGCCTGTCGAGGGCGTTGAGAAGCTCGTTGCTTTCATGAAAAAGTTCGAGGAAGAAAACTCGTAATAATTCATAATGCATAATGCATAATGCATAATTACAGTGATGTGTTATACTTGAGATATCGAGCGTAGCGAGCTCCGCAATTATGAATTATGAATTCTTAATTATGCATTTCAAAATCAAACAGAAAGAGGTTTACTGAAATGTACAAGATTCAGACATTAAATAAGATATCAGAAGTCGGAACAGATGTATTTGACAAGAGCAAGTATGCTATATCTGAGGATTGCGCTAATCCAGATGCTATAATGGTTCGTTCGGCAAAGATGCACGATATGCAGTTCGGCGACAACCTTCTTGCTATCGCTCGTGCAGGTGCAGGCGTAAACAATATCCCTGTTGAACGCTGCGCACAGGAGGGTATCTGTGTATTCAATACTCCCGGTGCTAACTCAAACGCTGTTAAGGAGCTTGCTATCTGCGCACTTCTTCTTTCTTCAAGAAAGATCGTTGAGGCTGCTGAGTGGGCTGCTTCACTGAAGGGCACACCTGATGCTCCTAAGACAGTTGAAGGCGGCAAGTCAAAGTTTGCAGGTCCTGAGATCGCAGGCAAAACTCTCGGTATCATCGGTCTTGGTGCTATCGGCGGTAAGATCGCAAACGCTGCTGAGGCACTCGGCATGAAGGTAATCGGTTTCGATCCATACCTTTCAGTAGGTGCAGCTCTTCACCTTGAGCCTTCTGTAAAGATCGTTGCAGATATCAACGATATCTACAAGAACAGTGATTATATCACAATACATATGCCATATACACCACAGACAAAGAACACTATCGACGCTGAGCAGATCGAAATGATGAAGGACGGCGTTCGTCTTATCAACCTTGCAAGAGGCGAGCTTATCAACAGCGAGGCTGTAGTTAAGGCACTTGCAGACGGTAAGGTAGCTAAGTATGTAACAGACTTTGCTGATGATGTAGTTCTTGGCGTTGAGAACGTTATCGTTCTCCCACACCTCGGTGCTTCAACACCTGAGAGTGAGGACAACTGCGCTATCATGGCAGCAGAAGAGCTTATCGAGTACATCGAGAACGGTAATATCAAGAACAGCGTAAATCTTCCTAACGCTTCTATGAATGCTGTAGGCACAAAGATCTGCATCATTCACAAGAACGTACCTACAACTATTGCTTCTATCACATCAGTAGTAGGTAACGAGGGAATAAACATTGAGAACATGGTAAACGCAAGTAAGAAAGACTTCGCTTACACAATGCTCGATGTAACAAGTGATGTACCTCCAACAGTTGAAGGCAAGATCAACGCAGTTGACGGTGTTATCAAGGTAAGAGTTATCAAGTAAGATAATGATAATAATCAAGCCCCGAAGCGATAGCTTCGGGGCTATAATTTTATAAAGATTTGCTTGTGATGTAGCGTTTTTTCACGTTCAGCAATGTAGCCGAGAAAAGGAGATATCCTTTTAATTCTCTGAAATAGGGGATAAGCTCGTCATCGTCATATAATGTTAGTTTTATGATGAGACGCGAGAATACGAAGAAAAAACCTGCTACTATCAGCCATCTGCTCTGTGATATGGAATACCCGTTGAGTATCATTCTTATCATAACGATGAAGAATACAGTGATAAGCAGAGCTGAGAGGATATCCATACCTATTACACTGTAAAGGTAAGAAAGGTTTCTTTTTACAACAGCAGCATAGTTGTGGAACTGCTGTGCAAGCTGAGCAGCTTCTGTCGCTATACCTGCCACGGGAAATATTATCAGCAGGCGATAATGCTTTTTCATATTTACAAGTATCGTGAATACCAGAAAAGCAGCAGGAAGTATGCAGTACATTATCACCACTGTGATATAATTCAGCGGCAGTTCATTTCGTGCAAGGTTTATGAAGTCAGTAGGCGGTTTGTAGTCTGAACCAAGGTCGTTAAGTCTGATAAGCTCTTTTGGGCCGTTATAAATGTAATAAACAGCGTGAAAAGCGGATATGATGAAAACGAATAAATAAATTATAGTACTTGAAAAAATGAATTTTTTTCTGTCAGTGTCGCTCATATTTCTGCATATGGGACAGAGATAGGAATTGTCGTGTATTTTTGCGCCGCACTTGTTACAGCACCGCATTACAGCTTCCAGCTGTCACAGAGTTTATGGATAGCTTCTGTGAGCTGGCGCATATCAGCATTTGTTCTTCCTTCCGAGTCTTTGATAAGAGCTGAAAGTCTGTCCGAAGCGGCAATGAGGTCGCTGTAGGCAATACTGAAGTTTGCGGTGTTTTTCTTCTTTGGTACTGGTATAGGCTCAGCGTCAATGGTTATGACATTTTCGGCAATGTCGAATTCAGCACCGCTGTACGGTACATAAACATCTTTGCCCAGCTCATCTCTCAGACGCTGTGCAAAGCTTTCAGCAGAGCTTGCTTCACCGTGGTTGATGAAAAATCTCTGAACTCCCGAAACTGACTTAGCCCATTCGAGAAGTCCGTTCACATCAGCGTGACCGCTTATACCCGGGAGCTGAGTTATACGGGCAGCGACCTTGACTGTCTCGCCGAAGAGCTTGACGCGCTTTGCGCCTTCCACAAGGCTTCGACCGAGGGTGTTGCTTGCCTGATAGCCGACAAAGAGGATAGTATTCTGCTTTTTCCAGAGGTTATGCTTGAGGTGGTGCTTGATACGTCCTGCTTCACACATACCGCTGGCAGAAATGATGACCTTCGGGCGTTCATCGCTGTTTATTGCGATAGAGTCGTTGCTTGTAACTGTGCGGATAAGGTCCTCGAAGCCTATAGGATTGATGCCCTGACGAACGAATGAAAGAGCTTCTTCGTCATAGCAGCTTTCACGGTTGTTTACGAAAATGTCGGTAGCTTCGTTTGCGAGAGGGCTGTCCACATAAACAGGGAAGCCGTCGTGACCTTTTACAAGTCCCTCAGACTTGATATGTCTTATAAAGTAGAGCATTTCCTGAGTTCTTCCGACTGCAAATGACGGTATGATAACGCTTCCTCCGCGGTCAAATGTCTCTTGCAGCACCTTTGCCAGCGATGTGGTATAATCGGTAGGGCGGTCGTGGACACGATTGCCGTATGTGGACTCCATTACAACGTAGTCAGCCTCAGCGAAATGCTGTGGGTCGCGTATAAGGGGCTGGTGGATATTGCCGATATCGCCTGAGAAAGCGATAGTCTTTGAAACTCCGTCTTCAGTAAGAGTGAGGAGGATACTTGAAGAGCCGAGGAGATGACCTGCGTCACGGAAGAGGACTTTTATACCCTCGCATATCTCGACTTCCTTTTCGTACTGATGAGGTATAAAGAGTTCGATAGCACCGAGAGCGTCCTCCATAGTGTAGAGCGGCTCGTAGTTAGGCTCGCCGCGTCTTTCAGCCTTACGGCTGCGCCATTCTGCTTCAAATTCCTGAATGTGGGCACTGTCGCGGAGCATAACGCTGCAAAGGTTTGAAGTAGCTTCCGTAGCGTGTATCTCGCCCTGAAATCCGCCCGAGTAGAGCAAAGGCAGCAGACCTGAGTGGTCAATATGGGCGTGAGTCAGGAGAACGAAGTCGATATTTGAAGGTGAAACAGGTATCTGAACGTTCTCGAATATATCTTCTCCCTGCTGCATACCGAAGTCCACAAGGAACTTTTTGCCGCAGGCTTCTATATAAGTGCAGCTTCCTGTAACTTCGTGAGTTGCACCGATAAAAGTCATTTTCATTGAAAAACCTCCTTTAGTAAATCAAAATACAGCTTTGCTGAATTTTGATTTGAGTGGATAGTGAGTAGTGCAAAGTGCATAGAATTGTAGTTATCAATGGTACAAGAAAAAACTGATCACTAAGCACTAATAACTAATCACTATCATAATTTTGCTTTGCAAAATTATGATTTATCTCACTTATATTATACCATATTTTACGGCTTATGTCTATAATTAAACTGTGAAAAATGACTGAAAACTGAAAAACTTCTGAAGAGATTTAATGATAAACGATAAATAATTATCGTGCGAAATATACAATGAATTGCGTAAATAAGCTGTCGTTTTATGTTTAATCGTACAATATTTAATGATAAACGATAAAAAACTGTTGACAAACATTAATGACTGTGCTATCATTTAGTCACAGAAACGGAGTAACTCTATGTTCTGATAACGAACAAATACTTTTAAGGAGCGATCAATATGAATAAAACGAAAGTAGAAGCCATGATAAAGAGAAGCAGCCTCATTGTAATGATAATAGCTGCTATAGAGACAGTTCTTTCGGTGCTGATGGCGGTAATGGAATACAAAACCTCTAAAAAAATGTCTCCTGAAACCTTTAAGATGATGTTGCCAAACACTGTCAATATGCTTTTCAATGCGTCAACATTTATTATTGAGATGGTCATATTCTACAGGATATTCCGAAGCGGCAGACCGTTTACAAACGACAATATAACAGCAGTCAGAGTTATAGCCGCACTGTCACTTATCGGCAGTATCATCACTGCATTGATAAGGCACAGCACAGGTATGTCGTTCATATCGGCATTATTCTCTTCGATCTTTTCAGTATTCGGAGCTGTAGTTTTCCTGTTCTTTGCCGAGATAATGCGCTACGGCAAGCTTCTCCAGATCGAGTCTGACGAGACTTTATGAGGTGAGCGCATATGTCGATAATTTTAAGACTTGACCGCGTAATGGCGGACAGAAAGATAAGCCTTAACGAGCTCAGCGACCGTGTTGGGGTAAGCAATGTTAATTTGTCAAAGCTGAAAACAGGCAAGGTAAGTGCAATACGTTTCTCCACACTTAACGCCATATGCAAGGCACTGAAATGCCAGCCGGGTGATATACTGGAATTCACCGACGACGAAGAATAAAAATATTTTTAAACTCTCTGCACAATTACTCATTCCTCATGTGTGTTATATATGAAAGGAGGTCACAGCAATGAATAATGACAGTACTGCATTATATGCATTCAGAAAATACGGAAACACAGTTCTGCGCGCAGCCTTTGCGTTTTGCGGCAGCTATGCCGAGTCAGAGGACATAGTTCAGGACGTTTTCCTTTCATTACACACATCTCCCAAAACCTTTAATGACGATGAACACCTTAAAGCGTGGCTCCTTAGGGTAACGATAAACAAGTGCAAAAATCTCAGGAGAAGCTTTCGCTTCAGCCGTACCTGTTCTATCGACGAGCTGGAACAGTCCGAGGCTATATATGAGATAAGCACCGAAGGGCGCGAACTGCGCCGACAGATATCGGAGCTTCCGCGGAAGTATGCCGAGGTCATATTCCTTTACTATTATGAGGGCTACAGCATAAAAGAAATAGCCGAGATAACAGAAAAGAACGAGAACACGGTTGGTTCATTACTGAAAAGGGGACGGGAAAAGTTAAGAGCTGAACTTGAAAAGGAGGATGAGTCATGCGGAGAGACGATTATAAAGACGCTCTGAATGAGCTTCAGCTCAGCAGTAAATTCTGCGAAGAAATGGAGAAAAAGCTTGCAGGAATTGAGCAAAAAACAGAAGATGAGTACGAAGACGTCGTAACTCATGTTGACGTAATAAAGCCAAAGAGATTTCGCGGACTTGCAATAGCTGCGGCATTTGTTATATGTGCAGGAGCTATCGGCGGCGGAGCGTATTACAAATACAGTGAAAGAAGCGGTATAGAGCCTCATGGCGAGCAAAGGATATATAATGAACGTAACTGCCATTTCCCCTTTGCTACACTTCCGCTCCATGATGCAGTATTCAATGCAACCGACAGAGTCATTAATGCGACTGTTGTGGGTTATGACGATATAGCAAAGAAGCTTTGTGATTATTTTGAAAGTATTGAATGGAAAGAATTAGAAGTTGAAAAAGATACGGTGTATAAAGAGAGTTATATGTACTCTTATTCAGGAGTCAGCTTTTCGATCAATAATTATAAAGTCGTTATAAAGTCTGATGATAATGCATATGTGACACGAAGGATAATAAAAGACACCAGCGGAAAAGAACTGGAAGAAGAAAAGGATTTTATCCCTGAAGTGATCTTTAATTCTTACGATTATTATACGTATTCTCTGCCTGAGGGAACATATTATGAGCTTCTCAGTATGCTTCTTGCGGAAAGAACAGGCGGAAATGCTGATTTCTGCGGTATAAAGGCAAGCTTTGCAGGCGCAGAATACCATACTCTGAGAAGTGGTGGAAATGTATCGGATATACAGGCGTTTTCTCTTTCACTGGTCTTTAATGAGCCTTTGTGGAGCGAGTGTACGGAAGAACCTGATGAAGATCCCGATGAAGAGCCGATCACACTCAAACTGCAAAACGGCAGAGAGCATTATCTGATAAGCGTGTACAGAGACGCTTTTGTATATATCAGTAAGACTACAGACGGCGTAGATGGAGAAGAGATAAGTAAGTATCGCTGTAAAGATCATCCGCGCATATATGACGAGGTAAAGGCTGCACTTAGCGAAAACGACAGCTATTTGTGGCTTGAAAAGTGTCCGATAGAGCTTGAACATGAAGAAGCTGTTATTATCAGGAAAGAAAAGGGCATAGAAAAAGCATATTGTGTTGCTTCTACGTGGTATACTAAACTTGCCGACATACTTGATACCTGTGACTGGACTTACTATGATGATCTCTTCTATATGGAAAATCTTCCTGACGGTTCGGTTCAATATTCGATATCTGATGAAAAATTAGCAGAAAACGAGAATACTTTCAAAATAGCTATCGGTGATCAGGTCATTATAGTAAATGACAATGATCTTGTCACTTTGCAGGGAGGCAACAGATTTAGTATAAGCAATAGAGATTATGAAGCTTTAAAAGCTTATGTGGATGATATTGACGGACAGTCTATGAGAGATTTCGAGATATCGGACTGGTTCATTGAAAATATGCTGGTACTTGGCGATCAGTCGTGTTATAACGTATACCGTAATGATCCTGATGATGGTATAGATGTTTATAGTGCCGGAACTTTATCATTAAACAAAAAAGAATTGGCAGAAATGAGTTCAAACTTGAGATCATTCATGTGGGAAAGACAGGACGTTTCAGAATTTGATGAGAAAAGTGATATTAACTTTGGCGATGATCTAATGTATTCTGATCATATCTCCATAGATAAAAACGGCAATATGGAGATCAATCTCATTAACTCTACTTATTATTTCCACACCGATGATCCAAGATATACACTTTTTTATAACAGCATAAAGTCAAAAAGTAAGGAATCATAAGATATATTCAAAAAACAACATGATATAAGGGATTTTTCAAAGCATTTCTGCCTTTTCGGTCGGGCAGAAATGCTTTGGCTGTTTTATTGACAAAATATCCCCTTAGATGTATAATCTTAGTGTGATACGATAATGTATCGGATAAGAATTGTATGAGAGGGGAATATATGGAAATACTGGCTCTTTTAACAAAAATGATGCTTGCCTTTTGTGCAGTTAATATATATGCAGTCTCACTTATGTATCTTCACGGAGCAGTGAAAGTCCTTGCCATAATCGCAGGTATAGCCTTTGTACTTGTGCTGTGTGTATTCCCATGCAAGTCAAGGGAGGGCGGCAGGCTTGGTCGTATGCACCGTGGCAGCCACCTGATGAAGATATTCCTTGTTGATGTGACAGCTGAGATAGCAGGCTGCATATATTATGCAGTAAGCGGAAAATGGGGACTTACCCTCACCATAAACTGCATCATAGCGTTTATCCTGCTTGCACTTATGTTTCTGGTATCGGCTTTAAGGATATATACAAGCTCTGTGCAGATAGGCGTAAAATGGAGAGTATTAGGCATGATATTTGCTTTTATCCCCGTGATAAACGTTATTATCCTTTTAAAGATGATAAAGCTCACTGACGCTGAATACAGGACGGAATGTGACAGGCTTGCTCTTGATCGTTCCCGTGAACAGGAAAGAGTATGCGCTACGAAATATCCCATACTCATGGTACACGGGGTATTCTTCCGCGACGTGAGAGCTTTCAATTACTGGGGAAGGATACCCCAGGCACTGGAAAAGAACGGCGCAAAGATATACTACGGCTGTCAGCAGTCAGCGGACTCTGTTGCAGGCTGCGCCGTTGAGCTTAAAGCGAAGATAGACGAGATAGTTGCAAAGGAAAAGTGCGGCAAGGTAAATATCATTGCACATTCCAAGGGCGGACTCGATTCGAGATATGCCATATCCATGCTCGGAGCAGGCGATAAGGTGGCAAGCCTTACAACTATAAATACTCCTCACAGAGGCTGCCAGTTCGCAGATTATCTGCTGTCGAAAGTGCCTGAGAGCTTCAAGAACGGACTTGCCGACAAATACAATGCTGCTCTTAAAAAGCTTGGCGACACCAAGCCCGACTTCATTGCGGCAGTTACCGACCTTACTGCTTCGGCGTGTGAACGGATGAACAGCATATGCGAGGACGTTAAGGGCGTGTATTACCAGAGCGTAGGCTCACGTTCGGTATCGGCTATGGGCGGACGTTTTCCCTTAAATCTGACCTATAGTTTCGTGAAGTATTTCGACGGACCTAATGACGGACTTGTTTCCGTAGAGTCAATGAAATGGGGCGAGAAATTTATTTTTGCCGAGTCACACGGTAAAAGGGGAATAACTCACGGCGACATCATAGACCTTAACCGCGAGAACATAAAGGATTTTGATGTAAGAGAGTTTTATGTGGGAATAGTAAAGGAACTTAAAGAAAAAGGCTTCTGAGCTATTGACATAATAAGTGTTTTTTTCTATAATATAAGTATCAGGTATAGGACAATTCATAAAGGAGGATTTTTTATGAAAAAAACAAAACTTCTGGCAGGGGCAATGTCAGGAATAATGGCAGCGGCTATGACTGTTTCGGCTATGACCGCATCAGCTGACGTATTATCAAAGCTGGGCGACCCTACAGGCGACGGTATTATTGATTCAATAGACGCTTCATATATACTCAGCTTATACGCTGATCTTTCCGTGAACGGTGAAGAGATAACAGATGAGATACTTGAGATCTGCGACGTTGACAAGGACGGCAAGGTGAATTCACTTGATGCTTCGCTTATCCTTTCTTACTATGCAAATCAGTCTATAGCCGATACAGAGGTATCACTGGAGGCTTTCATCGAGGAGATATGCAATAAGGCTGTTTCATGGTGGGACGAAAACGCAAAAGATCTTGGATTTGATCCTTCATATCCATTGAGTTGGAACGATCAATTTAGTGAGGATATTCCGTGGGGAAAATGGGATCCTGATTCGAATACATGGAGTGAAAGTGGGCTTTGGGATAATGAAGTCCTGTGGGGGCCGTGGCAATTGTGGTATACTAACCCATCTGCAGTTATTGACGGTGAGTTTTCGGATACAGAAATTACAGATGCTCCCGGATCTGCTTCTTCATCTCCATGGATCTGGGGATCTTCATACAATCCGTGGGGCAGCTTGTGGTCATTAAGTGGCGAAAACGGACAAGCCGTTACAACAGAAGAAACGACTTCTGATGACGGCTATGCAAGCAACATAGACAGCAGATACTGCTTCTGGATAGACATTGCAGAGAATAAGGACTATGTATTCAACGATGATTTCATAGAGGTAAACTTCAGACTCAAGGATAATATCCCCGAGAAAGACTATGCTGTAAGATTTATCCCTGATTTCTCAACTATCAATGGTGATTCTCTCGTGCCTGATAAGGTAATGCAGGGTAATATCAGAGTTGGCGGCAGCATCGAGGCTCAGGACGTTTCATCAGAAACAGGCTTTGTTGCTTACGGTGACAATGTTTCCGCAAAGCCGGGGGATAAAGTATGCTACCGCATAAACCTCAAGAACAATCCGGGTATGGCTGGTATGCTCGTATGGGTATACTATGATTCAAATGCTATGGAAGTTGAGGGAATTGCACCGTCAGGTGAATTTGCCGAACTCGCTGATACTGTTGTTACAGGCGAAAAGCCAAAGAACTAAAGCTCTGTTAAAGCACCCGATAACCGTGGTGCTGATATAGAAGTTTATATTGATCTATCTGGGAGCCCTTTCTGAGGAAAGGGCTCCATTTTTCATAAGGGGACTCTCAAAAAATAGCATAAATTATTATATAATTATTGCGATAATAGGGCTTTTTTAATTTTTTTAGTTATTTAATATATAATCTATTGACATTGTGATATGCGATTTATATAATGTAGTTAGAAAGATATTGATAAATCATAAGGGGGTATGATTATGAATATTAAAAAGATTATAACAGGTGCAGTTGCAGGAGTAAGCGCACTGGCGGTATGTATGCCGCTGAATATAAGTGCAGCAGCTCCCGAAGAAGAATATGTTGAGTGTGATGATTTTCCCCTCATCTCATACCACATATTGAACGATCATGTCGAAGTTGTAAAAAATCCGATAATAAAAAAACTCGAAGCTCTTATCGCTGAGGGGGCAGATAAGGCAAAAGAGGCTGAAAGCGAGCTGGCGAGCCTGCTTGCAAAGGTGATGACCGATGAGATCGTAATAAAAGACACAGTAAACGGTCTGCCTGTAACAGAGATAGCTTACCAGTGCTTTTACGGCGATGACAGGATAAAATCCATTATCCTGCCCGATACCATTGTTGCAATAGAAGGAAGTGCTTTTGAAAAGTGCTCGGGATTGCTGTCCATAACCATAAAAAATCCTGACTGCAATTTAGTATCGGGAGTCTACTATTCCATATCCAATGACACTGAAAGAGTGGAATGGAAGGAAGGCAAAAAGCGTTATTCAAAGTATGTTCCTAAGTATAGCGGTACGATATACGGCTATGAGGACTCTACAGCGCAGGCGTATGCGGATAAATACAATTTTAATTTTGAACTTCTCAGTGACGGAACACACGTTACAAAACTTGGCGATGTTAATGGTGACGGCAGGATAGATTCTGTAGACGCATCGAATATTCTTGCTTCATATGCAGTCTTTTCAACAGGACAGGCTTCACCTACATCGACTGAGGTCGCTGCAAGCGATGTAAACAGTGACGGCAAGATAGACTCTATCGACGCATCAAAGGTACTTTCGTTCTATGCTTACAGTTCTTCAAGCGGAACTCTGAGTTTTACTGATTATCTGAAGAAATAACAAGAAAAGCCCTCATTCGAGGGCTTTTTCTCATAATATCCGAATTTTTGCCAAAATCGCCGATATGTAATCTTATGTAACAGTTTTTTTACTTGACATATTTAATGGTATGACTTATAATGATAACAGTATTACTTTTGACCATTTGACCTATTTACAGGAGGGATATTATGATATGCAAAAAATGCGGAAGTGAGCTTCCCGAGGACGCTCTGTTCTGTACAGAGTGCGGAGCTTCGCTTGCAGAAGAAAAAAACGAAGACATAAACGATGTATCATCTGTTGATACGGATACGGACAATGAAAAGACTTCTATTTTACCACATCTTGAAAAAGTAATAGCTGACAATGAGGAGACGCTCAGTCTCACACAGGAGCAGGTAAATCTTCTCAATGATGAGCCAACGGAGATACTCAGCACTACCGAGAAGATAGATATACCTGAGCCGTCACCAATTCCCGAGCCTTCACCGATACCGCCTGCCGAGACAAGCTTTGAGAAGCCTGCGGAGTTCCCGAAGCAGGAAGCTCCTGCACCTGAGATAAGTGCTCCCGAGAGCTTCAATGACAACAGCGATACCATGAAGATACCCGTACAGCCTGAGTACGGCTCGGAAAATGCAAATAAAGACCAGTATACAAATGAGCCTAAGTACAGCATCAATGACAGTGTACAGCCGCCTGTGAACGATACACCTCAGTATCAGCCGCAGCCTCAGGAACAGCCTGTAGAGCCTGTGCCTGCACCAATGCCTGTTCAGGAGGACAAGCCAAAGGCTCGCAAAAAAGTCGGCGGCGGACGTATCTTCGGAGCATCTATCGTATCAATATTTACTATACTTTTCCTCATGCTTTGCAGCTTCCTCCTTGCAGTAAAGCTCGGAGCTAACGGAAATGTCATAAGAAAGAGAGCCGCAAAGCTTGACGGTGAGACAGTTCTTTCTGCTCAGTATGACGGCAAGGAGCTTTCAAAGACCTTCTATGATTCTATGGGATTCAGAACAGCAACAAGAGGAAATGCCGATGAAGCAGGCTTCAAGAGATATATGCTCAACACTGATTTCCGTGAGTATATGGGCAGAATTGCTGACAATTACCTCGATTTCATCATAGACGGCGAGGGAAGTGATCCTTCAATTACTTCCGAGGACTTTGTAAACGATTTCATTAAGGCTAATAAGGGCGCAGCAGTCAAGGAGTTCAACTATGACTTCGATGATGATGATTATGAACTCATAGCAAAGAACCTTGATAAAGACAATTTCACTGATTCCCTCAGCATAAGAAAGTGGAACAGAAAAGTGGGATTCCCTGTAGACAGGCTCAGCTTCGTATTCTCCTACATAACAATAGGAATAATCGTTGCATTCTTCCTGCTTTTCCTCATCTGGATAGCAGCTATAGTTGACAAGCGCGCAAAGCACGTTACAGGATTTTTCGGCTTTATATTCACATTTACAGGAGCACTTTTCACTCTCGGCGGACTTGCGATACTTATCGGTTCGGCAATGGGCTTCACATTCACACATAAGGTGGGATATTACCTTGCTGAAAACCTGCTCCTGCCGTTTACACTGCTTATCATCGCAATAGGAGTAGCTGAGCTGTTCATCGGATTTGTATTCAGAAAGACATACCTCGGTATAAGAAGAAAAGCAAAGAAAGCCGCAGCAGCTGCCGCTGCCGCAGAAAACGCTGCTAACTGATATAAACAGCATTTCACAAGTATGATACACATATAAAAGTTTATAGTTTTTTATTGGGGAAAACCTTTCTGAAGAAAGGCTTTTCCCCAAACCCTTTTCCAAAGACTTTTTATCTGATTTTTTCTCGGATATGGCACTCCCTGCATTATTGCAGGGCTTTTTTATTTTGGGTGTGCCCTATCTGAGAAAAAATAAAACAGGAAGTTTTAGGGGAGGAGTTTGAGGAGAGACCCTTTTTCAAAAGGGTCCTCCTCAATAGATGACCATCAAGCTTCTGTATGCGCAGCAAACTTATAAAACGCTGTTTTTGTCATTTATAGCATAAAAAAACAATGAAAATTTGTGTTAAACGATAGTTGATACTTAAAATGAAATATGTTATAATACGGTATGAACGAATTATTAACGGAGGAATATTATGAAAGCAGGTATCATAGACAGTCCGAACAAATTCGGATTCTGGGAATTTTCCATAGGCGAAACAATGGATTTTATAGTTGCTGCTGATATCAGTGAGCTTTCAGACTGTGATGTGCTGCTTGTTTCTGAGGAGTACTGCGGTGGAGCGATAGGTACGTTAATGGAGAATATCAGTGCTTCGGAAAAGCTTTGCAGGATACCTGCGGCTGCGGTCACATCTGAGAGAAGCTGCGAAGATCAGGAGATACTTTTCACACTCGGCTTTGATGATATAATACTTCTTCCAGCTTGCCCTCAGCTTATACAGCGCAGGGTCGTATCGCTTTTGAAAACGGCATCTAACTGCTGCTCGGAGAGAATAATAAACCTCGACAGCCTTATGAGAATGAAGGACGCAGAATGTGGAGCGTTTTACGTATGCACAGATGATTTTGAAAATATATACAAGTTCGTTCGCAGGATACTTGAGCGCACTAAAAAGAACGCACAGGTACTTGTACTCACTATCGAGGACAGTAAAAACTGTGATGCAATGTCTTGCAGGAATGAGATAAGTACACTGTCCCATGCGGTAAAGCTTTGCCTCAGACGCGGAGATATGGCAACAGTCTGCGGAGACAATAAGATGCTCGTTCTGCTCATAGGTGCTGATGATGAGGGCGGACACCTTGTTGCAAACCGTATCGTCAGCAGCTTTTACAGCGAATGTGAAGATCAGGACCTTGAGCTGACTTACGATATACGCGCAGTCAGAGCATAATGAAAAAACAGAAGCTTCCTTGAACGGAAGCTTTTCTGATGTTAAGATTTCTCTTGCTATTTTTGACGTATTGCTGTATAATTGTAATGTAGAATTATTCTGAACTGAAGTCAGGAGGAATGATATGAATAAACTAAAGATATTTGCCGTATTATCTACAGCAGTTTTATCGGCTTCACTTTTCGGCGGCTGCGGTGACAATAACGAGGCAAAATATATCGACGGACCTGTTGTCACTATAGTAACAACAGAAAACAAAAACGTTAAAACGACCACAACAGCTCCTGCGACTACGACTGCTACAACAAAAAAGCAGAAAGACAAAAAGAACGTCACAACTGAGGCAGAGACCACCGAAACTGTCACTACTAAAAATAAAAAGAACAACAAGTCAAATAAAAAGACTACCTCTGCCGAAACTGAAAATGTTACTACCGCGACAGAGTCTGTATTCCAGAGCGATGACGGTACATATGTTGAGTATCATTTCCGTAATGCCAAGCTTCTGAACCAGCATTTCGAGAAGCACGGTGCGGAGTTCTACGATGATTTCGGCTATGAGACCGCAAAGGAATACGAAAAGGGAGCAAGCGATGTTATCAATAACTCGGAAGCTCTTCATAAGACCGAAGCCGAGGACGGTGACGGCGTTTACTATATAGAAGATACGAATGAATTTGTTATCCTTTCCACAGACGGATATATAAGAACGTATTTCCGTCCGAACGGCGGGATAGATTATTATAACAGGCAATAAGCGAAGGGAGCGGCTTTAAATGAAAAAAGCGGCAGCAGCAGTAATTTCAGTACTGACAGCGGCAGCTATGTGCGGATGTTCAGCGAAAGGTTCAAAGAGCAAAAGAGCTGATGCAAAGGAAAAGCCTACATCATGGGCAGTAGAACAGCGTACACTTGACGATGTGACACCCCGCAGCGGCGAAACACAGATATTCGTTAAGCGTGACGAGGAAGACGATGATATCATTTATCTGATACAGGGCGTACTTAGTCCCGATTCCGTAAACGACAAGGATGAAGCCCTTGACGTTATAGCTTCATACTCCGAGGTAATGGGCTTTAACGATGTATATTCAGAGTTGCAGTTCAGCAAAACGATAGAATACGCCAGCAAGGTGGATTATGTATTCGACCAGTACTGCGATAACTTGAAAGCAGGCTCGGTTGAGCTTACTGTAGATCATATCAGCGGCAATAAGCCCGAGATACTCATCAGCAATTACATGGATCTCTGGGACTTCAATACCAAGCCGAAGGTAAGCGAAGCCGAAGCCATAAAGTGTGCCGAAGCCAAATACAAGGTCGATAAAGGCACTAAAGCTGAACTGAAAATACTCAGCGGACCTTTGCTTGCGTGGTGTGTTCCTGTGACAAATGATGATGTATGCGAGGTATACATAGACGCAAGAAACGGCGATATAGTACAGAAAACCAGATCATATGCCTGAAATATAAAGAAAAAGGGGATACATTCCTTACGGAACATATCCCTTTTACTTTGTTATTAACTTTTTATCTTACTTAACAATGAACTTGTCGATCTCTTTAAGGAACTTATCAGCATCATCTGTGTGCGCATTAAGCTGGATTGGCTTTGAGAGGTCGAGGCTGAAGATACCCATGATAGACTTAGCGTCTATAGCGTATCTACCGGAAACGAGGTCAATATCGAAATCATACTTCATAACGATGTTGACGAATTCCTTTACGTCGTTGATTGCCTGAAGATTAACAGTTGTTTTAGTCATACTATACCTCCTGTTTTCAGATGTCTGGGTTGTGTTTTTTTCTTGTTTATTTCTTTTTCTGCGGCTTTTCCCTTCCGCAACTATATAATAGCACTATTAAAGCGCGGTGTCAAGCCATTTTCTGAATTTTCGTCATAATAGTGCAATAGATTGACACAGGAATAGCAATTTTTATTGATAGCAGATAACTATTAACAGTGCATAAAAACACAAAGTAATAATTGTGCAAACTATACACACAGCAGAATGTGCATATTTTATAAACTATGGGTGAATTATGTATAAAGTATATTTTATAACCTTTGGCTGCAAGGTCAATCACTATGAAACTGAATGTATGAAGTCGCTTTTTCGTGAGGCAGACTTTGAGATCGCGGAAGAATCGGCAGACGCGGACGCAGTTGTCATAAATTCCTGTACGGTCACTTCCTCGGGGGACAGCCGTGCCCTTACGGCTCTGAGAAAGACCCGTGCCGAACTTCCTGATGCGGTCATAGCTCTAACGGGCTGCTATCCGCAGGCAAACAGGGAGGAAGCCGAAAAGCTTTCCGAAGCGGATATTATCGCAGGAACAAAGTTCCGCAGCCATATAGTGGGAATGGTGAAGAACTGCCTTGAAACGCGCTCGCACATGGTGGAGATAGAGGACTACGGCTCTGACGATGTGTTTGAGCCGCTGAAATGTACCCGTTTCGACAATAATACCCGTGCATTCGTGAAGATACAGGACGGCTGCAACCAGTTCTGCTCATACTGCATGATACCCTATGCAAGGGGACGCTGCCGTTCAAAACAGCCCGAAGTACTGCAGGATGAGGTGAGAGCCATAGCGGAGAGCGGCAAGAAGGAGATAGTCCTTTCTGGTATAAACCTTGCATTTTACGGCAGAGAATGGGGACTTGACCTTGCTGATGCAGCGGAAATATGCGCTGCCGAGAAAGGCATAGAGCGTATAAGACTTGGCTCGTTGGAGCCTGAGATGATGTCCGAGGAGCTGCTCATGCGTCTGAAAGCCCTGCCACAGTTCTGTCCCCAGTTCCATTTGTCCCTGCAAAGCGGCTGCGAGCGCACTCTTAAAGCCATGAACCGCAAATATACCGCTGCGGAGTATCTTGCTCTTACGGAGCGTATCCGCAGTATCTTCCCCGACTGCTCATTCACAACGGACGTAATGGTTGGATTTCCGCAGGAAACGGACGAGGACCATGCAGAGTCCGTGGAGTTCATACGCAGGGTAGGCTTTGCGAAAGTCCATGTGTTCAGATATTCGCGGAGAAAGGGTACAAGAGCCGACAAAATGAGCGGACAGGTACCCGAGAGCGTCAAGACGGTGAGGTGGCAGGAAATGACTGCCGCAGCAGATGAAACCAGGGAAAAATACCTCAGCTCACTGGTAGGCAAAACAGTGCCTGTGCTGTTCGAGCGTGAAAATTCTACAGAATTTCACCGCGGATATGCACCTGATTATACACAAATAAAGATTTCACGAAAAAATCCCGAAAAAAGTTTGCGTAATCAGATAATTAGTGTTATAATAGAAGAGTATGGTCACGACTTCTGCTTTGGCAGACCAGTCGACCTGTATTAATGCGTAATTCATAATGAATAATGTTTTTTAATGCATAATGCATAATGCATAATTCATAATTGTGGTGTCGCCTTACGGCGACGGATTTTAAGAACTATTCTGATATTATCGGCGAAGCCGATACATTAATTATGCATTATGAATTATGAATTATGAATTAGTTCAGCATTATGAATTAAGAATTATGAATTGTTTGAAAGGAGAACTGAATTATGTCCGTATTCAGAATTTACGTTGAAAAGAAGCCTGAATTTGCTGTAGAAGCTCAGTCTGTGCTCAGCGATATAAAAACTGCACTCAGACTAAACATTTCAGGAGTACGTATCCTTAACAGATACGACGCAGATAAACTCAGTGAGGAGGATTTCAAGGCAGCTATAAGCACTGTATTCTCAGAGCCTGCCGTTGACGTTGTATATGACGAGCTCCCACAGATATCAGAGACTGACAGGATATTCGCTGTAGAGTATCTTCCTGGACAGTTCGACCAGAGAGCTGACAGCTGCGAGCAGTGTATACAGATACTCCGTCAGGGAGAACGCTGCCGTGTAAGAAATGCCCGTGTATATATCATCTCAGGCATTATCAGCGATGATGATTTCGCAAAGCTCAAGGCTTATATCATCAACCCTGTCGAGAGCCGTGAGGCTTCACTGGAAACAGTAAAGACTCTCGATACAAATTACGATATCCCTACAACAGTTGAGGAGCTTGAAGGATTTATCAACCTCAATGCACTGGGACTCCATGCATTTGTTGACAAGTTCGGTCTTGCTATGGACTATGACGATATCAAGTTCTGTCAGGATTATTTCCGCAACGAGGAAAAGCGTAATCCTACTATCACAGAAATTCGTATGATAGATACTTACTGGTCTGACCACTGCCGTCATACCACATTCCTCACAAATGTTGAGAACGTAAAGATAAATACTCCTTATATAAAAGATACATATGATATGTACATCAATGTACGTGAAGAGCTGGGCAGAACGGACAAGCCCATTACTCTTATGGATCTCGGCACTATCGCTGCAAAGAAGCTGAAGGCTGACGGAAAGCTCCCCGACCTTGACGAGAGTGAAGAGATAAACGCCTGCTCTGTAAAGATAAAGGTAGACATCGACGGCGAGCTCGAGGACTGGATACTCATGTTCAAGAACGAGACCCACAACCACCCTACAGAGATAGAGCCTTTCGGCGGCGCAGCTACCTGCCTCGGCGGTGCTATCCGTGACCCGCTTTCGGGACGTTCATATGTATATCAGGCTATGCGTGTAACAGGTGCGGCAAATCCGCTCGTTCCTGTTGAAGATACTATCGCAGGCAAGCTCCCACAGAGAAAGATAACTCTCGGAGCTGCAAACGGTTACAGTTCATACGGCAACCAGATCGGTCTTGCAACTGGTCATGTTGCTGAGGTATACCACCCGGGCTATGTTGCAAAGCGTATGGAGATAGGCGCAGTCCTCGGTGCTGCTCCTGCTGAGAATATCCGCAGAGAAAGACCTGTACCGGGAGATATCGTTATCCTCCTCGGCGGCAAGACAGGCCGTGACGGCTGCGGCGGTGCAACAGGTTCATCAAAGTCACATACTTTAGAGTCACTTGAACACTGCGGTGCTGAGGTACAGAAGGGTAATCCTCCTGAGGAGAGAAAGCTCCAGAGACTGTTCCGCAATCCTGAGGTAACAAAGATGATAAAACGCTGCAACGACTTCGGTGCAGGCGGCGTTTCAGTTGCTATCGGTGAGCTCACAGACGGACTTATCATCAACCTTAATGCAGTACCAAAGAAGTACGATGGTCTTGACGGTACTGAAATAGCTATTTCCGAGTCACAGGAGAGAATGGCAGTTGTCATAGCTCCCGAGGACCTTGATAAATTCCTTGAAGAGGCTGCAAAGGAAAACCTTGAAGCTACTCTCGTAGCAGACGTTGTTGAAGAGCCTCGTCTTAAAATGGTATGGAACGGCAACACTATCGTTGACCTGTCACGTGAGTTCCTCAACTCAAACGGTGCTCCGAAGTTCACAGATATCGAAGTTGAAGCTCCTCTCCCACGCGCTGAGGAAGAGATCGCAGACAAGGCTGAGTCATGGACACAGCTCATGTCAAACCTCAATGTATGCTCACAGAAGGGACTTATCGAAAAGTTCGACTCTACTATCGGTGCAGGCACAGTCCTCATGCCTTTCGGCGGTGTATATCAGATGACACCTTCACAGGCTATGGCTGCAAAGATACCTGTACTCAAGGGCGAGACAAATACCTGCTCACTTATGGGCTGGGGCTATAACCCTGATATATCGGAAAAGTCACCTTATCACGGTGCAATGCTTGCAGTTATCGAGTCTGTTGCAAAGGTAGTTGCAGCAGGCGGTACATATAAGAAGTGCTGGCTCACATTCCAGGAATACTTCGAGAGAACACAGAACGATCCTCTCCGCTGGGGCAAGCCTATGGCAGCTCTTCTCGGTGCATTCAAGGCACAGCTCGAGCTCTCATGCGGTTCTATCGGCGGTAAGGACTCAATGTCAGGTACTTTTGAGAATATCGACGTACCTCCTACACTTGTTTCATTCGCAGTATCAACTGCAATGGCAGACAAGATAGTTTCAACTGAATTCAAGAGCGCAGGAAATACAGTTATATCTATCGTTCCCGAGTATGACGAGAACGGACTTCCTAAGTTCGACAGCATAAAGGCTTGCTTCGACAAGGTAGAGAAGATAATCGCCGATGACCGTGCAAATGCAATATGGACAAACGGCTACGGCGGATTTGCAGAGGGTATCGCAAAGATGTGCTTCGGTAACAAGATAGGTTTCGAGTTTACTTCGTATCTCAGCAGCAATGAGCTCTTCAAGCCTTGCTACGGCGCATTCATCATCGAGCTCAAGGGCGATGCAAAGAGCGATGAGAACGTTATCGGTAAGACTATTTCCGATTACAAGATCATCTGCCGTGATTATACTCTCAGCCTTGACAATCTCCAGAGAATATGGGAAGCAAAGCTTGAGCCTGTATTCCCATGCCGCATAAAGACTACAGATACAACTCCTCAGACATATTCTTCACCTAACCGTATCCAGCTTTCAGCTTCTACAAAGATAGCTAAGCCGAGAGTTCTTATTCCTGTATTCCCGGGAACTAACTGCGAATACGATACTGCAAGAGCTTTCGAGAAGGCAGGTGCAAAGCCTGAGGTAGTAGTTATCCGCAACCTTTCAGCAGGTGATATCGAGGAAAGTGTAAGATACTTTGAGAACGCTGTAAGACGTTCAGAGATCATTATGATCCCAGGCGGATTCAGCGGCGGTGACGAGCCTGAGGGAAGCGGTAAGTTCATTACTGCATTCTTCCGCAATCCTAAGATAAAGGACGCTGTTCACGATCTCTTAAAGAATCGTGACGGACTTATGCTGGGTATCTGCAACGGCTTCCAGGCACTTATCAAGCTTGGACTTGTTCCATACGGCGAGATAATCGATATGGCAGACGATGCTCCTACACTTACATTCAATACTATCAACCGCCACCAGTCCATGATGGTAAATACACGTATCGCTTCCAACAAGAGCCCTTGGCTCTATGGCTGTGAGGTAGGCGATATACATACAGTTGCTATCTCACACGGTGAGGGACGCTTCGTAGCACCTGCAAGTCTTATACAGCAGCTTGCTAAGAACGGTCAGATAGCTACACAGTACGTTGACCTTGACGGCAATCCTACTATGGATATCCGTTACAATCCGAATACTTCTATCGAAGCTATCGAGGGTATCACTTCTCCCGACGGACGAGTATTCGGTAAAATGGGACACTCCGAGCGTAAGGGCAGCTACATCTGCAAGAACGTTGAGGGTGAAAAAGACCAGAAGATATTCGAGAGCGGCGTTAAATACTTTAGTTAAGCAGCTTGACGCTGCACCCTTGCTCCGCATGATAACTGTTGTGAAAGACAGAATATCACTGCGAGGGATAATAAACAAAAAGGTATATATCATCGCGTGATTAAAAAGGGACGGATTTTTCCGTCCCTTTTTAGTTTTTAGTGGTTAGTACATAGTGATTAGTTATTAATGCGTAATTCGTAATGCATAATTAAAAGCCTTTAGCCGTTAGCCTGTAGGGGCGCGTTCCGCGCGCCCGTGTATGCCTTACATATAAATAACAAGACACCATGTGTAGGGGCGAATTCCGTTCGCTCGTTAATCCCGATGCAAACATGATGAACGCATTGTAGGGACGACTATTGGGTGTCCGCAAGCTGCGATGATAAGCTGCTCACCCATACATATAATAAATACGGAATACATAATCGTTTTATATTGCTTTCATAAAGGGGCTGAAAAACACGTTTTTTCAATGGAAAACCATTGAATATCAAAAAAATTTTTAGTTATCAGTTGTTAGTGCATAGTGATAATTGTGTAAAGCTTTTCCTGTACTGCGTACTTATCGCTAAATACCGAAAGCTAACAATTATTTTTTGAATTTCCGTACAAATTTAGGTGAATACTATTGTTGATTATCACGGAGTTTCTGCTCGCTGTGCAATGTTCATATTTTTGTGTTGACTAATGGCAGGAATTAGTATATAATATTTATTAAGGTTACAGGTGTTTGCTGTAACAAATAACGAAAAAGGAGATATGCTATGAACAATATTCTATTCGCCGCTTCTGAGTGCGTTCCATTTATAAAGACAGGCGGTCTTGCTGACGTTGTTGGAGCACTTCCGCAGTATATCGACAAAAATCAGTTTGATGTAAGAGTTATTATGCCTTATTACACCTGTATCCCCGAAAAGTACAGGAATGAATTCAAATATGTTCACCACTTCTATATGGACTACGGTATGAGAAGTGAGGGTGTTCATGTCGGTATAATGGAGTATGAATATAACGGTATCAAGTTCTATTTCGTTGACAACGAGTATTACTTCAAGTGCGATACGCCATATTCTCCCGATCTGAAATGGGATATCGAAAGGTTCACTTTCTTCTGTAAGGCTGTACTGGCTATCATGCCTGTTATAGGCTTCCGTCCCGATATTATCCATTGTCACGACTGGCAGGCTTCACTTATACCTGTTTTCCTTCATTCTGCCTTTGCTACAAATCCGTTTTTCAGCTCAACAAAGAGCATTATGACTATCCATAACCTGAAATTCCAGGGAGTATGGGATATAGATACATTCAAGTTCAATACAGCTCTGCCCGATTATATGTTTACCTCGGACAAGCTGGAATTCCACAAGGACGCCAATATGCTAAAGGGTGGTCTGGTGTATGCAGACTATATAACCACAGTTTCCGAGACATACGCTCAGGAGATAAAGTATCCTTTCTACGGCGAGCAGCTTGACGGACTTCTCCGTGCGCGTTCGGCTTCACTGAGAGGTATCCTCAACGGTATCGACTATAAGGTATTCGATCCTGCAAACGATGAAAAGATACCTGTTAAGTTCACTTCCAAGAACTTCAAGACTAAGAAAGCCGAGAACAAGGAGAAATTGCAGGCTCAGCTGGGACTCCCCGTTGATAAGAACAAGTATATGATAGGTATTATCTCCCGTCTTACCGATCAGAAGGGACTTGACCTCGTAAATTACGCTATGGAGCGTATCTGCGATAAGAATACACAGTTCGTGATTATCGGTACAGGCGACCCGAGATATGAGAATATGTTCAGACATTATCAGTGGAAGTACCCTGAGAGAGTTTCGGCTAATATCCTCTATGATGATAATCTGGCTCATAAGCTATATGCGGCTGCTGATACTATCCTTATGCCTTCGCTTTTCGAGCCATGCGGACTTACTCAGCTCATCGCGCTGAGATACGGTACTTTGCCTATAGTCCGTGAAACAGGCGGTCTTAAAGACACAGTACAGCCTTATAACGAGTTTGAGGGCACAGGAAACGGCTTCTCATTTGCCAACTATAACGGTGACGAGATGCTGTCAACTATCAATTACTCCAAGAGAGTGTATTTCGATAACCGCAAGCAGTGGGACGAAATGGTAAAACGTGCTATGGAGCAGGATTTCTCATGGAACAGCTCCGCCCGTCAGTACGAGGGTATGTACAGCTGGATGATAAACTGGTAAAATAATGTATGAGGGCGGACTCGTTCCGCCCTTACTGGTTTAATTCATAATTGCAGGGGCGAGTTCCGCTCGCCCGTGTATGCTTTATATGAGCAGACTGCGACTGAGCAATATTACATAACAAGGAGCAAATAATGTTAAAAGGCGCGATTTTTGATATGGACGGTCTTATGATAGACACCGAAAAGCTCTATCTCAAATTCTGGATACTGGCGGCTAAGGATTACGGCTACGATATGAAGCCCGAGCACGTTTACGCTATCCGCAGTATGGCGAGAAAATTCTCCATTCCAAAGATAAAGAGCTTTCTGGGCGAGGACTGTCCCACAGAGGAGATACGTGCGCACAGAACTGTGCTTATGAACGAGTACATAAAGGAAAACGGTCTTGAAGTGAAAAAGGGACTGTTCACTCTTCTGGACTATCTCCGCGACCACGGCATAAAAATGGCTGTGGCAACGGCTACACCAAGTAACAGGACTAACGAATATCTGCGTACTATAGGTGCTTATGACTATTTTTCGGCTATGGTCTGCGGAGACATGATAACAAACGGCAAGCCTGCTCCCGATATATACCTTACGGCAGCTAAAGAGCTGGGACTTCCGCCTCAGGAGTGCGCTGCTTTTGAGGACTCGCCCAACGGTATCACAGCTGCTCATGCAGCAGGCTGTCACGCCATAATGATACCCGATATGACCCAGCCCGATGATGAGATAAAGCCGCTTCTGTCGGCAGTATATAACAGCCTTGACGAAGCAATAGAGTATTTTGAGAGGAGCATGAAAGAATGAGTGTTTCGGAGATATTTGAGATACCTAAGTTCTACTACTTCGAGAGCGGCAACGACTTCTCGGGAAGCAAGGGCGATTTCGCATATAAGATACTGAACGGCGATGTGCTTAAATGTATGACATGGCACGGCAGACTCTGTTCCATGAAGGCTGAGATAGAGCATGAGGCGGAGTTTGAACGTACACAGGAAGGCTTCGACAATATGATAAAATGGCTGGAAGAGCAGTATAAATCATAATTCAGCTTTGCTGAATTATGATTTTAGCCCTTAGCTCTTAGGCGTTAGCCATTAGCCTGTAGGGGCGGATATTATCCGCCCGTCAATCACGATGCAGGCAACAGTATCATTCGTATAGGCAGGTGAAGCATAGAAAATGGGAAAACTCGAATGTGCCGATGAAGTATCGGCATCAATTCATCTTGATATGCTTATAAATGAAAAGAAAATACTGACAGAGATATGTACTATAAGAAAAAGACAGCATCTGAACAGTGTAAGATCGCAGCTGGAAAATTATAAGTTCATTGATGTCAGTGAAAATGACAGACTTCAGAATGGTCAGCTCTGGCTGCTTACAGGCAGAAACGAAAATGAGCTTAAAGCTCTTAATGCAGGGCAGAGCCGTGATATACGAAATGAGATAGAATATGATGTTGGTATAATGTATGGCAGCGTGAGCGGTAAAAGGGTCAGCTGTCCATACAAACAGCTCAAAAAGGACTATGACGAGCTTACGTTTTATGAGGTCGATATTGACAGCTATATTAAAATGTTGTTCGGCAGTATATGTGAATGTGACGGCATTGTAAAGATTATGTTTGAGATGTCAAAGGAATATATGGCGGAAGCCGCTATAGCTTACAGGACTGCGGCTGAATACTGGAATTTCAACAGATCCGGCATGGATAAGAAAGCATATTACCGTATACTTGATATGCCGGAAATACTTGGAAAGTAAAACAGCCGTATTTTATCGGCTCAGCAACTCTCGGCTCTTAGTTCTAAGTTCTGAGGTCTTAGCTCTAATTTTGTGTTGACAAACGTGTACAGTGGGATTATAATTATATTGAGTAAATATATCTGCTCACCCATAGTTTTGTAGTAATTATTTTATGGAGGAAATATGGACATTATAATTGTAGGATGCGGCAAGGTAGGAAGTGCTCTTGCGCAAGTCCTCAGCGATGAACACAACATCACTATTATAGATAAGAAAGAGACGCTGGTAGAAACTGCAATAAACGATTTCGATGTAATGGGAATATGCGGTAACTGTCTACAGACCAATATCCTTGAAGAAGCTAATGTTTCCAAGGCTAATATCTTTATCGCTGTTACCACTTCCGATGAAGTAAACGTGTTATCATGCCTTATTGCAAGAAAAATGGGTGCGCGTCATTGTATCGCGCGTGTTCGCAGCCCCGAATTCGACAAGCAGTTGGTATTCATGCGTGAGGAGCTGGGTATCAGCATGATGGTCAACCCCGATTACAATGCAGCCAACGAAATAGCCAAGGTACTGCGTTACCCTGATGCTATAAATATAGAATCCTTTGCCAAGGGCAGAGTTGACCTGGCGGAAATACGTGTCACAAGCGGAAGTATACTTGACGGTGTGGCACTCAGTCAGCTTTCAAGAAGAATGAGGCTCGATGTGCTTATATGTGCTGTACAGCGCGGTGAGGAGCTCACTATACCTAACGGTAATTACGTGCTCCGCGCAGGTGATAAGATACACATGACTGCTTCACACAGCAACATGGTAAAATTCTTCAAGAGCATAAGTGCGGCTTACCGCGAAAAGCGTGTAAAATCGGCTGTACTCATAGGCGGCGGAAGAATTGCTTATCATCTTTCCAAACAGCTTATAGAAATGGGCGTCAAAGTAAAGATAATCGAGATAGACCGTGAACGCTGCCTTGAACTGTCTGACAGGCTCAACAAGGTGGATATCTCATGTGCTGACGGTACAGACCATGATATCCTTGAAGAAGAGCGTGTTTACGATGCCGATGCAGTTGTTACCCTTACGGGAATTGATGAGGAGAATATACTTCTCTCACTTCTGGCAAAGAACAACGGCGTTGAAAAGGTAGTAACAAAGGTAAACAGAATGTCTCTCATGCAGCTTTCCGATACTCTCGACCTTGACAGTATCATATCGCCAAAGACTATCACAGTCAATCAGATACTCCAGTATGTGCGTGCAAAGCAGAATTCTCTCGGAAACAGTGTAACTACACTGTACAGACTGGTCAATGACCGTCTTGAAGCTATAGAGTTCGTTGTCCGCGACAAGAAGGAATATGTGGATGTTCCGCTTAAAAAGCTGAAGCTTCGCAGCGGTATCCTTATTGCAAGTATCGCAAGAGGAAATGAACTTATTATACCAAAGGGTGATGACTGTCTCCAGGTTAACGACAGCGTTGTTGTCGTTACTACTACAAAGGGTATGCACGACCTCAGTAATATCTTTGACTAAGGAGTTCGCCTGACTTTTTATGAACTATAGAATGGTATCTTACATTATGGGACAGATACTGAAAGTCGTTGGACTTTGTATGCTTCTGCCCATAATAGTAGGCTTTATTTATGAGGAAGACCATGTTGTGGCTTCCTTCGGCATACCTTTTCTGATAACTATGGCAATAGCTGTTATCTTCACTATAAGTAAGCCGAAAAACAATTCAGTATATTCCACGGAAGGCTTTGTTAGCGTTGCAGCTTCATGGATAATGATGTCGTGTATCGGAGCCCTGCCTTTCATTATCTCGGGAGAGATAGACAATTACCCGAGTGCTCTCTTTGAGACTGTCTCGGGATTTACGACCACGGGTGCGACTATCCTTGATGATGTCGAGGCAATGTCCAGAGCGTGCCTTTTCTGGCGAGCCTTTACTCACTGGCTGGGCGGTATGGGAGTGCTTATGTTTGTAATTGCCATTATGTCCAGCAACGACTCGCGTACAATGCATATGATGCGAGCTGAGTGTGCAGGTCCGAAGGTGGGACGACTTGTATCAAAGTCGCGCTTTTCCGCACGTATACTCTACGGCATATACATAACACTTACGGTCTCTGAGGCTGTACTGCTGCTTTTCGGCGGTATGCCGCTTTATGATGCTATTATCCACGCCTGCTCGTCGGCAGGTACGGGAGGCTTCTCCATATGGGGAGACAGCATCGGTCACTATGACAGCGTTTACATCGAAATGGTAGTGGCAGCTTTCATTATCCTTTTCGGTGTCAACTTCAACCTTTACTACTACCTTATAATAAGAAAGTATTCGCTTGCTTACAAGAATGAAGAGGTAAGGACTTATTTCGGCGTTATCATAGCTGCAACAGCTATTATCGCTTGTAATGTCCACAAACTCTATGACGGCGTAGGCGATACTCTCAGACATACATTCTTTATGGTAGCTTCTACCATAACCTCGGCAGGCTTTTCAACTACGGATACTGCCAAGTGGCCTGTATTCTCGCAGACGCTGCTGCTGATGCTCATGTTCGTGGGTTCGTGCGCAGGCTCTACAGGCGGCGGTATGAAGGTATCGAGAATAATCATACTTATAAAGACAGGTATCAAGGAACTCAAATATATCGCAAATCCGCGTGCTGTATCGACTGTCAAGATGGACGGAAAGCCCGTTGAGAAAGACGTTGTCCGCGGTGTAAGCAATTATCTTATACTGTTTTTGATGCTTTTTTGTATATCTGTACTGCTGGTGACTCTTAACGGCTTTACCATAGAAGAGTCAGCTTCGGCAGTAATAAACTGTATCAATAATATCGGCTTCGGTGTGGGACGTTTTGGTCCTGCCGGCAATCTAAGCGGACTCAATTCGTTTTCCAAGATAGTGCTTTGTTTCGATATGCTTCTGGGAAGACTTGAGATATATCCGCTCATAATGCTTTTTATACCGAGAAGAAGATAAGCTTTTAAGACCTGCATATGCTTGGGGTGATGTGCGGGTCTGAAATATGATATTAAAATGGGAGGAATAAAAAATGAAGAAGGTCGTATCAGCTGTCGTATCGGCAGCAATATGCTTTACGTCTATGGCATCATTCCCTGTACTGGCAGCGGGCGTTCCGCAGGAATATATGGTTACAGGTGAAAACGTAGGCGAATCGGGCAAATGCGGTTCAGATGCTTACTGGAGCTTAGAAGGCGGAAAGCTTTCTATTACAGGCTCGGGAGCAATGGCAAACTGGACATCAAGTACGAAAGTGCCTTGGAAGTCTCTTGCACAGCAGATCAATACTGTTGAGATTGAAAAAGGTATAACGTCTATCGGTCAGTATGCTTTTCTCGGCTGCTCAAGCCTCGGCTCTATAACCATTCCCGACAGCGTGACTGAGATAGGAATGAGCGCATTTACTTCATGCAAATCGCTTGTTTCTGTTGATATCCCCGAAAGCGTTACAGCTGTAAGCAGAGAAGCATTCAAAAACTGTTCTTCACTCAGCACTGTGATAATCCGCAACAGACTTTGCAAGGTAGTAGGCGATTCACTTACTATATGTAATTCAGTCGCTAACGATAAAGGCGTTTTCAGCGGTACTATCATTAGCGTTGATAAATCGTGGGCTCAGTCTTATGCGGATTCTTTCGGATACAGCTTCAAGCTGCTGGGCGATCAGCCAATAACCACTACGACCACTTCAGCAACAACGACTACAACTACAACCACAACCACAACCACAACTACATCAACCACAACAACAACTACTACAACAGCTAAACCAACCACTACCTCTACAACTTCTACTACTGTTCCGGTAACTACTACAACACCTGTTCCTCATAGTGAAGACTATATGCTTGGCGATGTAAACGGAGACAAGCTTATAGATTCTGTTGACGCAAGCAAGGTGCTTGCAGAATATGCTGCTGTTTCATCAGGAAAGGCTTCAAAGCTCAGCGAAACAGCATTCAAGGCTGCCGATGTTGACAAAAACAACATGGCAGACTCAGTTGACGCTTCAAAGATACTGGCATACTACGCTTATACATCTTCTGAAAACGGAAACGTAAAATCATTATCGGAATTCTTAGAGAAATAAAAGCAAAAGCATAGATAGGGAGTGCATAGGGGAAATCAAAATAACACTTTCCGGAGGGGCGGATGGTGCTTGAGAATGGAGAAATATGCATGAAAAAAATTGCTGCCGCAGCTATTGCGGCGATAATGAGCGTTTCATCAGCTTTTTGCTGCCCTCAGACAATATCTGAGGCTGCTGTTCCTCAGATCATCTCTATTGAGGACAATACCGTACAGGAATCAGGCAAATGCGGAAACAGTGCATACTGGAGCCTTGACGGCGGAAAACTTTCTATCACGGGTACGGGAAATCTGGCAGACTGGCTGTCATCAGATAAGGTACCGTGGAGCTCTTACAGGAGTCGTATCTCTTCCGTTGATATAGCCAGCGGAATAACCAGCATAGGTTCATATGCTTTTATGAACTGTTCGAGCCTTTCATCGGTAAATATTCCGAATACAGTAAAGGAATTGGGAATCAGCGCATTCAATTCCTGTTCTTCACTTGGTTCTGTTGAACTGCCTGTAAGCGTTTCTGTTGTCGGCAGAGACTGCTTTAAGAACTGTTCTTCACTCAGAAGTATTACTTTTTACAATAAGAACTGTAAGATAGTAAGCTCTTCTGAGACTATATGCAACAGCAGTAACGGCACTACAGGTTCGTACAGCGGAGTCATAAGAGGATACAGCGGCTCATATGCCCAGTCTTATGCAAGCGGCTATAAATACCAGTTCCAGCTGCTCAGCGGTGATCCGCCTGCTGCTACTACGACTACTGCAAAGCCCACCACTACAACAACGACTACTACAACAAAGAAAACAACAACTACCACTACTACAACAACTACTACAACTACCACAACCACAACAACAGCTGCGTATGTTGTCAGTGTAAGTGCAAGTGTTGGTATAGGAAAAATGCCTAACAAGACCACTTATACAATGGGTGAGGCTCTTGACCTCAGCGGCGGTACAGTTCTGCGTTCGTACAGAGAATTCTACAGCGACGGTAATTACGAGGATCATATCCTTGATCCTATTGATATGAAAGATGCTGCTTACTGGAGAGACGGTATATATATAAATACCGAGAAATTCAACAGTAATGAAGCAGGAAAGCATAAAATAGGCATAGGCTATACCTATTCTGATTCTACAGCTTTTGCAGAGTTTGAGGTGGAGGTCGAGCCGCCAAAGACTACAACTACCACAACTACGACCACCACCACAACAACTACTACTACCACCACAACGACTTCTACGACCACGACCGAAACTACTACATCTGTGTATGTTGTAAGTGTTGATCCGAAGATAGACATAGATAGTCTTCCGAATAAGACTACATATACTATAGGTGAAGATCTGGATTTCAGCGGCGGTTCTGTTATAAGATGGTATACGGAGTACTACAGTGACGGTACACACGCTGATATCTTCCTCGAAAGCCTGAAAATGGACGAGCTTTCGTTTTGGAGAGATGCTGTATATATCAATACCTCGGCTTATGATAAAAACCGTGAAGGAACATACACTATAAATGTGGGATATTCCGTTCAGGGAAGCGTTGTATATGCAGATTTCACGGTAGAAGTCGTAAAGCCTGCAACTACCACCACTACTACGACTACAACTACAACGACCACAGAGACCACAACGACTACAACAACTACATCGGTCTATGTTGAAAGAATAGATGCAGGGCTTGAGATAGGTCATATGCCGAATAAGACCACTTATACCGCAGGAGAAGAGCTTGACCTCAGAGGCGGTACGCTTATTCGCTCTTACAGAGAGATCTACAGTGACGGCACATATAAGGATACATTCCTTGATGCTGTTGATATGGATAAGGTAAGTCCGAGAAGAAACGGCATAAGACTTGATGATATTGAATTTGCAAATACAAAAGAAGGAACCTGCAATATAAGATTTACTTATATTTATAACGATTCCGAAGCATTTGTTGAGCTGCCTATAAATGTGGAAGCTCCCGTAACAACCACAACTACCACTACAACCACAACGACAACAACTGCGACCACTACAACGAGACCTGCGCCTAATGGTGTAAAGCCGTCCATACGTATAGAGACGCTTCCTGATAAGGTCGATTATGAAATGTTTGAGCCATATGACCTTGCAGGCGGTACGGTAAGGATAGGTCATACAGGTCCTGACGGCAAAGAAAGGTCAGAGGTCATTCCAATGAATGACAACAGAGTAGTTAAAAAGACCAATTACAGAGCATGGGAAAGAGGAGAATATACATTTATCCTCAGTTATACCGAAGGCGGTATTACCGTGACTGATTCGTTCACAATGACTGTTGGTGTTGTAAAGCAGCCTGTTACAACAGAAGTAATAACAACAACTACTACAACCACAACCACTACTACATCTGAAACCACCACTACCACCACAGCTCCGTATGTACAGAGCGTAGAGGCAAAGCTTGAAGTTGGCAAAAAACCAAACAAGACAAGATATGAATTACATGATGAGCTCAACCTGAGAGGCGGTACTCTTATAAGGTCATACACTGAGCAGCTCAGCGATGGTACTTCAAGGGAAGTCGTTCTTGATCCTGTTGATATGAGTGAAATTTCATTTGACAGAAATCAGCTTCGTATCATTGGCAATAATTTCAACAGTATGGCTGCCGGAATATATGAAATAGTATTTGGCTATGAGCATGGTGGTTCAGAGGCTACGGCTTCGATAAGAGTTGAACTGGTCACTTCAACAACTACATCTACAACGACCACTACAACAACTACAACGACCACAACGACAACTACAACTACAACTACTACCACAACTACCACTACCACAACAACAGAGACTGTAACTACTACTACAATTGATCCGCATTTTACGGCTTCTATTGAAATAACAAGAATGCCGCATCAGACAGAGTATGAGGTCGGCGAAGAATTAGACCTTTCAGGTCTGTATGTAGCTGTTTATCATACTCAGGGCGGCGTTACACAGCGTATCTACAGAAGTGACAGAGTTGCTTCAAGTCCTGACCGCTATGAAGTAAGCGGATTTGACAGCCTTACTCCGGGTGTAAAGAATATCACAGTAAAGTATAAGGTATTCAACGCAGATGCCAACGAGTGGGTATACGCAACCGTAGAGTTCGACGTTACGGTCAAGGAGAAGGAAACTACTACTACGACCACAACAACAACGACTACCACGACTACTACTACGACCACAACAACAACGACTACCACGACTACTACAGAGACCACCACGACAACAACCACTACTACAACTCCGCCTGAGCCTGAGATAGTACTCGGCGATGTAAACGGAGACGGCAAGGTGGACTCGGTCGATGCCAGCAAGATACTTAAAGAATATGCCCGCGTTTCTACGGGATACGGCTCTATACTGGATGAAAAGCAGAGGGCGGCAGCCGATGTTGACGAAAGCGGAAGAGTTGATTCCATTGACGCATCTAACGTATTGGCGTTCTATTCTTACATCTCGGGCGGCGGTACTATAACCGACATGAAAGAATGGCTGAAATAATAGCTAAGTATCTATGACAAAATCCCATGCAATAATGGGAAAAATCACAAAAAATAATGAAAACGGACGGCTTTTTGAGGATCACCCTTGACAAGCCGTCCTTTTTTGGGTATAATATATCAGTGCGCAGACTCTATACCTTTTTATGGAAGGTCTGACGCTTATATTATTGAAAAGGAGGAAAAATATGCCTACATTTAACCAGCTCGTTCGTAAGGGAAGAAAGGATCTTGAGACAAAGTCTACAGCTCCTGCACTTCAGAAGGGTTACAATGCAAAGAAGAAGACACAGATCAACCAGAGCTCACCTCAGAAGAGAGGCGTTTGCACTGCTGTAAGAACTGCTACTCCTAAGAAGCCTAACTCAGCTATGAGAAAGATCGCCAGAGTTAAGCTCACAAACGGTTATGAAGTAACATCTTACATTCCAGGTATCGGTCACAACCTTCAGGAGCACAGCGTTGTTCTCATCAGAGGCGGACGTGTTAAGGATCTCCCTGGTGTGCGTTACCACATCATCAGAGGTACTCTTGATGCACAGGGCGTTGCTAACCGTAATCAGGCTCGTTCCAAGTACGGTGCTAAGAAGCCTAAGCAGAAGTAAGATACTTCAGAGCAGTCAGCGGCAGGCTGCATGAATAAAGCCGCACATTATCAATTAAATAGGATAACTACTACCGCAGGGTAATGCGGAGATCATATAGATTTATTCGATAGATCCTCTGCATTGGCTCCTGACACACCGATCGGCGAAGCAATGCCGACGTACGGCAGTAACCGATCAGGTTTGAGTACCTATGAATTCATCAATCTATATGAAGGAGGGAAGCGAAAATGCCAAGAAGAGGTAAAATCGCAAAGCGTGATGTATTACAGGATCCTGTATACAATTCAAAGCTCGTTACACGTCTTATCAACAATATCATGTTAGACGGTAAGAAGGGCGTTGCGCAGAAAATAGTTTACGGTGCATTTGAGATCGTAGCTGAAAAGACAGGCAAGGATGCTCTTGAGGTGTTCGAGCAGGCTATGGAGAATATCATGCCTGAGCTCGAAGTAAAGGCTCGCCGTCTCGGTGGTGCTACTTATCAGGTTCCTATGGAGGTTCGCCCTGAGA
>NZ_JAEEMU010000056.1 GCF_016283395.1 Ruminococcus sp. | reverse complement strand
CGCATTACGCTTTATTCCTTCAAAAGTTTTCAATAATATTTAGTCGGTGCTTATGGCAATGAGGTCACACCCGTTCCCATTCCGAACACGGAAGTTAAGCTCATTCGCGTTGACGATACTTGGCTGGCGACGGCCCGGGAAACTAAATCAGTGCCGACACTCAAAGGACTACTTCTTGTAGTCCTTTTTTATTTGACAAGAACTCTGTAATGTGATAAAATTAACTATCTGATTTAATAAGGAGAATGAAATGAAGATCAGTCATGCCAACAAAAGCGGGACAGAGGATATTGTTTCGCGTATATTCGGATTTTTATCGTCACATTCGTATATTTCGGCTTTTATTGCCTGTATGCTTGCCTTGCTGCCTTTTCACGCTTCGGCAATGGAAGAGTCAAGATTTGGCATAGGAGCTTTGTTCCTCGTTTACTGTGTGGTATCCGCCTTTGTTATCGCTGTTTTGTGCGGACGGAAAGACTATGATATCAAGGTATCGCTGCCTTTCACTATTGCCGCAGCTGCCATAGGAGTACTTGGTATTTCCTATGTAAGGACGTTCAACCAAAGGCTCGCAATTGTCATGATAGTTGGCACTGTTCTTTCGCTGGCATTGTATTTTACGTTTTACAGGAAGGAGTTTAAGCGACAGTTTAACTGCCTGCTGATATTCTGCATCAGCTTTACTGTGAAGCTTACCTATGTGTTGGGAACTTCCGTTTATGAGCGTCAGCATGACGTTAACTGGTTCGGAGCACCCGATGAAGCAGCTCCCGGACACCTCGGCTACGTGGCGTATCTTTTTTACAATCATCATCTCTATGACGGTGATTACAGGGGGATATCCCAGTATTGCCACCCACCTCTGAATCACGCTTTAAGTGCGGTATGGATAAAGATACTGAACGGTATTTTCGGCATGGATATGGACAAGGCTGTGGAGTCCATACAGGTACTAACCATGTTCTATGCACTGACCATAATCATTACCGCATACAAGATATTCCGCTATTTTAAGCTGGACGGCAAGGCTCTTTACATACCGCTCATCATTACGGCTTTTCACCCATGCTTCACTTTCCTCGGCAGCCTCGTGAACAACGACGCTCTCGCATGGGCTTTGACTATGGGAGCTGTTTGGTTCACCCTCAAATGGTACAAGGAACCTAACATGAGGAACATTGTCTGCATCGCTCTTTGTATCGGTCTGGGCATGATGTCGAAGCTCTCAGCGGCTCTGGTTGCACCGCCTATCGCACTTGTATTTCTTGTTGTTTTTATAAGGAATATCAAGACCTCGTGGAAGAAATACGTTGGACAGTTCTCTGTTTTCGGCTGTATATGTGCTCCTATCGGGCTCTGGTTCCCTGTGCGCGGACTTATCCGCTGGGGCATACCTCTTACTTATGTGCAGGAGCTCCCTGAAATGGATCAGTCTATAAAAGGCATAACTTTCTGGGAGCGAATCACGGATTTTTCACTTGTTCAGGTGAAAAACGTCTATGAGAACTGGCTGTGGCGTGATGAAAACGGCGCACCACAGGGCTTTAACGAGCATAATCCGCTGATAGCTATTCTCAAGAACTCCATTTTCGGCGAGTTCATAAATGGAAACAATTTTGCGTCAAGGCATTATATGGAAAATGTCTGCGTTTTGCTTTTCTGGCTTGCCACTTTCATTGCAGCAGTTGCTTTCGTTTCAATAATTGCTGGAACTATCAGAAAGGGCGCGGCAGACAAAGTTCAGAAGCTTCTTTTCGTAAGCTTCTATGCTATCCTTGTGGGCAATCTTTATATGCTGTCCATGAATTATAGGTTCGTTTGCAGTATGAATTTCCGCTATCTTATGCCTACTGTTATTATCGGAGCTCTTTTCATTGGCTTTGTTATACCTGATGATGAAAAGGACGGAAGGACTGCCGTAAAGGTAATGAAAACAGGTCTGCTTGCCGCATCGGTGGTATTTGCCGCACTGTCCTCACTAGTTTATTTTACGGCTATTTTATATTAATGAAAATACTGTAGGGGCGGATATTATCCGCCCGAATTAATCGAGCAATATCTGTAAAATAAGGGAACGCCTTGTTCTGTAAGGCGTTCCCTGTATTATTTTTACCAGTATGTGAAAACAAAGCCTGCAAGGGGAGAGAGTACTATCATTATAACTGAGAAGCTGAATGACTCCACTGATGTGAGAGTTGCACGCTGTTCCGAGGGGAACATTTTTTGCAGTTTTGCATTTGTCCTTACTTGTAGTGCGTCATCGCCGACTGCGGAGATAAATCCGCCCAATGCAGCTATAATAAAGCTTGCAGAGTGTTCTATGCCGACTCCCGTAAGCACAAGGGCTGTTGTTATCATAAATATGACCTTATAGCTTACTTTCGGGAATTTGAGTATAAGTCTTGAACCTACAACGCCGCCGAGCTCCATAAACAGCAGAGCAAGACCAAGTCCCCATTGCGGTATACCTTTTTCGGGTAGCTTTGCCTGTAGGAAGAACAGCAGCAGTATGTCTACAGCTCCCACAAAAGAATTGCACAGCATAAGTCCGAGAGCCTTGCGAGCCTGTTTTAGAAATGAAATACTTTCCCTGACACAGCTAAGTATTTTTTGCATTGTGCTTTCGGAGTGGGATAATCCTTTGCTGTTGACTTCACTGAGTGTGGATATGACGTACAGCTGTATCATGCAGGTTAAGAGCTCTGTACTGTATGCGAGCCTGTAGCCTATTGCAAGGGCAAGACCTGCGCAGAGAGTGGATATGCCGCTGCAAACGCGGTATATTACCAGCTGATTGGACTCATATTTCTCGAATTTGCCTTGTATACGTGCCTTTTTCATTGAGTCGTAGGCGAGAGCATCGCCTGTGCCCGATGAGAAGTTATAACACAGCGCGTGAAAAGCAACAGCCACACATACCATGAACAGGTCATTTGAAGCTATCATGGCGATACTGCCCAGTATCTGCATAATAGTGCTGACTATGAGCATTTTCTTCCTGCCGAAAACGTCCGCCATGACTCCCGAGGGCAGCTCGAATATAATGCTCGTGATATGGAATATTGTCTCGGCTATGCCTATTTCGACCAGCGTGAAGCCTCTTGCAGCGAGTATGGCTACCCATGCTCCTGTAAGGGATAAATTGCCGAGAACAGATGATAAATATAGCTTTGATAATTGTTTTCTGATATTAAACATAAAAAATCTCCTTAAACTGAATTTTAAAAGCAGTTAAGGAGATAATGCGCATATTATATTATAGTACCTTTACAAACTTTAGCTGGCTAAAGCTGAAAAAGGGCGCACTATCCCCGCAGTCGGGAAATAATAACCTTTTTTCAGTTGTACGTTTCTGATTTTCCAAAACATACTATCAGCCTCTTGCGTTTGAATTTTTTATCATTGTATCATAATTACATTGTTTTGTCAATACGATATGATTATGGATTAGGGTTGAAAATAATAGATTGGTTTTCGGCTGAGGTGCGTTTTATAAGCTCTTCCTCGCCGATTATCTTTACAAGATTAAGGATAATATCGTGCAGATCGCTCTTCCTGTAATAGTAGATCGTTGTTTTGTCAGATTTTCTTATAAGGTTTGCTATTATATCTGCGTCAGTTGTTGCAAGGGAATGTCCATAAATATAAGTGTGTATTCTTTTTTCAGGATCATGCTCATTATAATCGATCAGTTCCTTATTTAACCACCTTGTATATGCGCTGCCTGTTCCTTTGTATATACGCTGATAGAATTTCTTGAATTCAATATATTCGTTATCGTTATTTTTTTCATCACCTTTAAGGTATTCACCTATTCCGAGGACGAGGTCGCAGTCTTCGATTTTATTTTCTTTTTTGGCTCTTCCGTGTATGTAGTTGCAGAAACCATTCTCGAATTTTCCTGAAAGATGTGGTGCGTATAATTTTATATATGTATTTGTATAATTAAAGTTAAGGACATGATCGAACCTTGTGCTTTTAAACGGTTCTATTTTTGTGTCTTTATTATGATCCATAAAGTGATCAATATAGTAATCAATATAATCAGTAAGGTATAATTCAAGGCAGCGTATAAGTTTATTCAGGTCTTTGATGAGTTCGTTTTTTATAGTCGATACTCTCTGGAGCGAATAAGAATTACCGTTAAGACTTAGACCGTATTTTAAAGGCTGACTTATTTTTTTTATTATTTCATAATCAGTTTCTATACTTTCAGTTTTTTTATCATTTGTTATTTCTTCGTTGTTTAATAGTTTTTTTCTTATGTTGTCCATTTCCTGAATTACATCAGCTATTTCTGCTTCAAAATCTATCCAGTTCACCTTGTTTCTCAGATTTTCTCTTAATCTGATTATAAAATGTTCAAGCCATGAATTGTTCTCTATTAACTGAGTATATTCAGTTTTTAACTCAGGTGACAAGTTTATAAAATAATCTTTATAAAGTTTGTCATAGTTATCTTTATCCAGCACAATAATAGGAGTATTGCTGCCCCTTATTATATGCCAGTCATAATTAGCCATGAATTCCAAGAACTCCTGATACCTTGTAGGCAGACCGTGAGCGAGATCAAAACCGTTGCCGATAACAAGAATATTCATAGTATAATCCTCCGTCGAAAAATGTAGAAAAAGGTCAGTTTTACTAATTATATCACGATGAGCAGGAGCTTGTCAACAAAAAATACCCCTGCATAAAGCAGGGGTACAGTGAATTTATGAATCGAGGTCATTGTAAGTGATCTGACCAACTGTAGCGTTTTTGTTCTTATTTATCATGTCCTTGAGGACTGTGATGATCGAAGTATTGATACCGCCGCTCTTCTTGCAGACAGATGATCTGAACTCGAAATTGATCCTACCCATAGGGGTATTCTGACCTGCTGTAAGACGTTTGTAAGCGTCTGTAGCATCTTCGATAACGTCTGTATATGCGATATCATTGATATTGCCCTTTACAGCAACGATGAACTCATCTGAGCCTGTACGGTATATCCTGCTGCCCTTGAATACCTGACCTAAGATATCAACAGTTCTGACAAGCAGCCAGTCACCGACATCGTTTCCGTAGCGGGTATTTACATCGCTGAAACCGTTTATATTGTACATTACGAAGTAATAAGGCTCTTTTGGATCTGCTGTCTTTTCTTCAAAATCCATTGAGAAAGCGATTCTGTTTCGTACTTCTGTAAGAACATCCTTGAACATAGCAGTATAAAGAGATTCCTTGGTTTTGTTGCTCTTGATGATAGTAGAAGCAAGCTTCTGATTTGCCTTTTCCTGCTTCTTGGAGATAAAGTTGAATATAAGTATAAGTACTATGACAGCAACGCCGAATGCAGCCATATAGATACGCATGAGATGCGAAAGTGAATAAACTTCGCTCTTTGTATCATTGAGAATGAACATCCATTTATAATCGGGTATGTAAGAGTAGATACCGATATATTTTGTACCGTTTTCCTTATACTCAAAGCTTCCTATCGTGTCCTTGCTGTTGCCGCGAAGGTCTTTGCATATGGACTTGATAGTCTTGTTTGTAGTCTCAGTACCGATGAGGTCTGAGTTTTTATTGAATATATACTTATCGTCCTTGACATTTATCATAGTGTAAGAAACATCTTTTACACCTTTGATAGAGAGTGTATCGAGTGTATTTACAAGCCCCTCTGTGTATATTCCGAGTCCCACGAAGCCGACAGGATCTCCGTTGTCTCCGTATACGGCTTTATACATTGATACTATCTGTTTACCCGATGCAGGGGAGATTATAATGCCTGTGTTGTATACTCCGTCGCCTGCACTTACCAGTGCGTCCTGAAGCTGGCGGAGGGAAGTTTCTTCTTTTCTTGTTGTAATTCCGACTGTTTCGGGATTTGTATGTGCGATACAGTGAGTGTTCCACTCGCCTATCCAGAGTCCTTCGAGGTTATCTATATCTTTTGAATAGTCCTCGGTATAAGCCTGAGCGGAAGCCTGAAGTGCAGAGTTTTCAGGATTGAGAAGGAGCTTTTTTACTTCGCCTGCCTTGCTGAAGTATGTAAGCTTATCCTCGGCATTCCTTACGTATGTTTCGATGATGTTTGCACGTTCTTCAGTAATTGTTTCAAGATTGCGGATAGAATTGCTTCGTGTCGTTGAGCTTATTGTTTTTGTGATAGCTAAAGACAGCACTACCATTATAATAAGCTGTATTATAAGCGCGAGGCTTATAGCAGACATCTTTTTTTGTCCTCTCATATTAAAAAAACCTCCCTGTTTTTTTAAATATTACTTCCTGAAGAAGCCAAATTTCTTTTTCTTTGTTGGCAAACTATCAAGAAACTCGTCAGTGTCATCGTCAACTGATCTTAAAAGACTGTTGACCTTGTTTTTCAGAAGATCGCCCGTAGCGTTTTCGGTGTTCGCTGCTGAAGTTTCTGAGACTGTTGTAATATCGGGTTCAGGGGTATCTGCATCAGATGCTGGTGGAACAGGTGCGGGGGGAGGTGCTGTAATGGATGCAGGAGGTGGTGGAGGGATAGGTGCAGCAGCGACAGCGTGGGCTGATGTAAATTGCGGCTGTATAGGTGTATGTCCGACGAAATTGGGATTTTCCATCATTCCGCCCATAGGTGGTGGCGGCGCGGCAAACATCCCGACCTCGTTTATGCTGATCATCCTGTCCTGCAGCATGACCATACACCCCATGTTTTCCTGTGCAAGCGATAAAATATAGCCAAGACAATTGCTGCATGGCAGCATTGGAGTCCTCATCTGTGTGCTTATCAGAAGAAGACCGATAACTATTCTTTCGCCTGATGCGAGCATATTGTTTACCGCGTCGATCTCGGCGTGGATAGGATTATTCATGTCTGAGCGGCTAATGCCGGTGAAGATCCTACCGGAGGCTGTCTGCAAAGCGCAGACTGTGTCAGACGGTGTAACAAAAGCTCCTGATTCTAAAAGTCTTATAGCTGTTGAATGAGCAGCATTAAAGATCGCCTCTGAATTCATTATTTCACCTCACATTTTTAAATTAGTAGCATTAGTACCTCGTGCTGCGGTGATAAAAAAATCCCTCATAATCGAAATACTAATTGATTTTGATTGGAAGGCTTGTTACTGCATATGTTCTTTATAATAAAATTATACACCTTTATATAAGTTTTCATCAACCCCTAAAATGATGATAAGGTGGATATTTCAACTTCAAAAAATGTTCATATTGTGCTATGAGCGGCAAAAACGGATTTTGTTTTTTGAAAGTTTGGCTTAAAATAGACAGGATTGAGGTTTGAGTAAAAGGTATTGTGTATTAACTAAAAATACATAATACGCAAAAAATATTACTTAATATTTAATACAAACTGTATAAATGGTAATCTCTGTTTATGAAAACTATATGCCGCTAAACAGTTTGTATATATCAAAAATATTAAGTAAGTCTGTTCGTAATAGCAAAATATATACTTTATGAGCGGCGGATAACAGAAAAACGGCTGCTTTTCGGGTCGTAATTGTGGGCTTTGACGAAAAGCCTCGATGAGTTCACTATTGCTTCGGACAGGTGTTATGATGATACGATATACGATGATATAATAGGGATTTTCGGAGAAAAAATGAGCTCTTTTCCGAGCATTGACTGCTTGCGGTAGCCAAAATGTGATATTTTTAGTAATATCTCCCTTTTGTAGAACATGAAATGTATGAGGCAGCAGAATATGTTTACTACCGGAAATAATAAATTTTTGCAGCGAATTATGACCTTATCATGGCAAAAGAAAAACTCGCAGGTAATACCTGCGAGTTGATGTTTCTGTGCGATTTTCTTATTTAATTCTTATTTCCAGAGCCTCTGCACGGCGAGACTGACCTGTAGTTCCGCAAACCCTGCCGTTTCTGGTGAATTCTGTCCAGCCTGTGTTTGCTAAGTGCAGTCTGTATTCGATAGTGTAGTATCTTGCAAGCTGACCTGTGAGTCTGATCTGAACAGCTTCGATAGCTCTTGACTGACCTGTTGTTCCTATCTCGAGCGTATTAGGTAAGTTTGCTCTTTTGAAGCCTGTCCAGCCTTTGCCTGCGAGATGAGCGTTTACTTCGATACCGCCGCCGCCAACAGGACGATTGATGATACCAATTCTTAAAGCTTCAAGTCTGAGTGATCTGCCTGTAGTACCTACAACGATGCTGGTTCCCGGGTTATCTCTGTCGCCCATTATTTTTGTTACAGGATCCTGCCAGCCAATATTCTGAACGTGTGCCTGAACACGGAGTGCAGGGTATGGTGAGCTGTAGTTAGGTGCTTCTGCTGTTGTAGTTGCAGTAGTAAATGCAAGAATAGATACAGAGATCACCATTGTAACTATCAGGCTGATGAGCTTTTTAACTTTGTTTGTACTTTTCATAATAAACCTCCTGTATGATTTGATTTAAAAATTATATTTTGAATAAATACATTTTATCATACAATAGTTAAAAAGTCAATCGTATATTATGATTAATGTTATGCATTTATTGCTCTTTTTTATGATTTCTCTTTAGCAGAATAATGGAACTTTACATATAATTTATCGAAAAATCGGACGTATTTTTCAGAGATGCTCGATATTGAAAAGTTCTGATTTGAATTTATCGCAGCTGAGCTCCATACTTTCACAGTTTAGTTTGATTATAAGCAAATAAAGCGCAACAAGTGAAAAAAGAACATTCTTTAAATTTGCGAGTTCATAGTTGTAGATGCCATTATCCTCTTTTTTAAAACGGAAATGCTTAACTTTATTATAATCTTTCCACCATTCTGCCGTATCATTTTCTTTGAATCCAACGAAAGGCTCAATGTTAATTTTTTGATATGGCGGCAATGTTGAACACCTCCAGTGCATTAAATTTTCATACTCTTCAAGAATGATGTTTATCTTATTGTTTATTCCGTATCGCTCTTTTGAGTTAGCTCCGAGCTTTTCACAAAGCTCATCTGCTACAGAGTCTATCTCGGAACAAATAGCCAAATACATAAATATTAATCTGTTAGAAAATGTAGAATAGTTTTTCTTATCTATGCTAACATATTCAGATAGATCGATTAATTGTTTTTCAATCAGTTTGTATTGTTCCCAATATAAAATGTTAAAATTGTTCATGTTTACCTCCAAAAAAATTACATTATATAATAAAAATACGCCCATCGTTAACGATGGGCGTATAATACGCTTAAGTCTAATACTAAGTAGAAGACTACCGTTTGTTTCAGGCTCTCAATGGAACCGTAACATTCAATTTTAATAAGATAAGAAAAATTATCTCTTTGAGTAAGGAAACAAGTTTCTGCTATTTTTAGTGTCTCGAACTCAAATTCAGATAAAGCCGTAGTTTTAGGCATTTCTGGCATCATATTCTGTTAGTTTTAATTGTTTTTCAATCGCTTTTTCTGGCGTGACTTGTCCAGCGGTTGACCATAGTTGTACAAGCACTATGCATATCTCTGTAAATAAAATTGATAACTGTGGTGAGAGACTTAGAGAGCTTTCACCAACGAAAGGAAGGTCTGTTATGACTATTACAGAGAAGAAAGAAATCGTAAATCAAATCATCAGCCTGCTCATTCAGCTTACCGTTGAGGACGATCATCACGAGACCGTGAAAGAAGTTCCTGTACCTGTTGCTGTTGAGCAGCCAAAACCCAAGAAAGACAATGTGTCTTTTCTCACAATTAAAGAGTGTACTGAGCTTGTACACGGGCTCAGCGATCATACAATGCGTATGCTTATAGCGCAGAACAAGGTCACATATTTCCGTGCAGGTGCAGGAGAACGTGGCAAGATACTTGTAAACAAGGAAAGCCTGCTGTCTTATTTCAGCGATACCGAGGAGGTGTGAGCTATGAGCAGATACAAGAGCGAACAGATCGCATACAACCCACTGAAAAAGAAATATGTTCCGCTGTGGGACTTGGATACCAGCACCGTGACCGTCACCCACTTCAATGTCGATACTCAGACCGAGGAAAGCAAGACGTACCATACCGACTTCATCAGGTATCATCTTCATTTCTCTGACAGCCATTGTCCCGATAGGCTTCGCAGGCTCGTCAACGAGGGGAAGATCATTCAGTACCTCGCTGATATGGAACTGAAAGTCAGTGAAGCTATCACACGCCAGGTGGAGCTTTGGAAGCAGACCGATAGCTGCTATCAGAAAGCTGTTCTCAGCGGTGATGCCGAGAAAATGCTCGGTCTGGATAACTGCTTCGTATACATGGCGAGAGAAGCAATTTTTGAGTGTATGGTTTATATTTGATCGTTTACGGCTGTGCCTTCGGGTACAGTCGTTTTTCGTTATGAATCATTTATTGGTTTTAACTAAGTGTGATGTGACGGTTAGTTGTTTGGCTTCAATTCCATTTGAACTATCATCCAAAAGGATATTGTATTTTTCTCTACTAAGTCGAACCAATACTTTATGATCATCATCGGTTTCATACAATAAATAGCCTAAAAACAAATAGGATGGGCAAAGATATATCTTTTCTGATTTTGTGATAACAATTCCAACAACTATGTATCCAATTGCATTTATAATTAACCATATATAATCGCTTTCAATAGTGAGTAACGATAATATATAGAATCCTAAAAAGCCAATCATATCAACAAGGCTGTTATTCTTAATTCTGCTGTATATACGTTCATTTGCATTCGTTTTATGGATTAAAATTGCAAAAATTATAAAATCCAGGTAACATAGTAATGATAATAATAGAATGATAATTTGAGAAACACCTTGCACTTTTATAACTTCTAAGATTGTTGAGTGTTTTGTAGTGTCATTTGTTTCTTTTATTATTATAACAACAAATCTTATGGTTTGAAAGATTGATAGCGGAAGATATGAAGCCGTGTAAATAACCCAATTTGAAAACTTAGTCAACTATATTTCCCCCTCAATCATTGCTACGCCTGGTCTTTGAGCTAAAAGAGATTTAAAATAAGCATCTGATAATAAATTGATAATATGAAACAGCTGAGATTTTTCTCTGTATATTAGTTTCTTATCTTCATCAAATTCTATATCTAATCCTAATTCCTCAACTATACTGGGCACTTTATCATAGTTTTCAAAGAAAAGCGGTAAGCGCCCATTTGCCATAATACTTGTAAAACGCTTCATAATGCGAACATCTTTCCTGCAATCATCTGTAAATTGATCGAAATTTAGAATAACATTCTTGTTTTCAATTTCTGATAATGCAGTATTTGTGTTGTTTAAGAATACATCTTTGTAGTTGAAAATTCTTTCTAAGCCTATATGATTTAAAATATACATATCATCAGAATAAACAATAATATCAGTAAACTCGTCTATTCCTAGAAAATCACTTTCGGTTGTGTTCAATTCATTATCAATCAATCTTGTTAACAAGCCTTTTCGTAGCTTTACAAGTTTTTGGAATTGCCTAAAGATAAACATTATATCATCGTCGATTTGGATTCTTATACAATAAAAGCCTATCTTGTCTATCCTCATTGTGGACATATCTATATTAAGATTATCTTCCGATAAGCTTTCCTGAAATTTCCGTAATCCATCTACGCTTGCTATACCTAATTTTTCTATGCTTCCGTCTATTGTCCCAACAGGATTATATGGAACTATGTTGTTATTTAACTGACTTTTAATAAATGGCAATATTGTTTCTAAAATACTATACTGGACAGCATTTGATACAGAAGGCTGATGTGTAATATACTTATTACCATTGGTGTTTTTTCTTGAGAAAAATACTTTGGTTATATTTGAAGGCTTTTCGGTTTCAATCTTGCTTATGAATTCATTAATCTCCATATGCTTGTGTCCTCATCTTTAAATTGTTTATAAATGACAGTTTCGATTCTATTAACATGATTAGATTTGATCTTCCAAATCATGCAACGTCTTACCGTTCTTAGTTTTCCATGAGACCCAGCCGTTACAGCTTTTCCCCGTAACAAATTCAGCAGCACTGGAAGGGCTGGTGAACAGCACGTCCTCCTGTAAGATATTGTCTGTGATTTTGCACTCCTCACGCTTCTTGCGGTTGCCAGGCGATATGGTATCATCTGCACCACTACTTGGAGCAATCTTGCTACCTTTCAGAACAACAAAGCCCTCAGCAGTCTGCTTGGCAGATGCTTCGACGGTAAAGTTGAGCTTCTTGATAGTGCGAGTGAAGAAAAGCTCTATCTCCTCAGATGCAGTATCTGTGGTATCTTCGATAACAGGAGCGGTCTTATTAAGCGGAACGAATATCTTATGTCCGAGCGTACCCATAATGAGCTTCGCATAGTCCACGAACTCCTCCAGCTCGCTCTCTTTCTCCTCCGTGATATGTCCTGGAGACGGATCATTTCCGTTCTTGACGATGTACCTGTTGGCTTCGATTGCCAGGTTGCAGAACTTATTTTCAAGGTAGCTTATCTCTGTCGGACCGAAGGAGTTGTTGGAGGTGGTGAATACTACGGCTTCCGTCCAGTAGTCCTTATCGGGATTCCGCTTATGCTCCATAAGGCGGTAGAGAATGCCCTCGCCATTCTTCCTGATGCCTGCCTGTCCTATATAAGCGCTGTTCTCCCCGGTATCATCGGAAACGCCAAAAAGGAAATACACACCGCTCCATTTCAGATCTTCACGGTTCTTGCATTTTTCTATTTCGGTACGAGGTATCTTATACGCAACACCTGTCCAGTTGGCAAGGGTACATTTTATACGTCCGCTTGCATCTCCGTCCATAAGGAAGAGATTTATGTTTTTTCCTCGGGGCATAGTATCACCTTCTCAAATAATAGTTATCTGCTGTTCCATCCGGATTCCTTCGCCATCTCCGCAAGAGCCAGATAAAACGCCTGCTGCTGATGCTGTGGATCCAACTTCTTGTAGGCATCACAAAGGTCGTGAACAGCTTTTACCACGTTCTGCACCTCTTTGCTTTGCTCCTGCTGATACTGAATGATCTGTTCCTGACTCTGTCGATAATAGTCGGGATTTACATACTGCTGATTAAAAAACTGATTATAAAATGGATTGCTATTCATATTTGTACCTCATTTCTTATTTAGACTTATTTCATTGTATCTCTATCTCTCAACAACACACGCCACGATCACATCACAAAACGCCCTGTCATCCACTACCGACCTTACCGCCGCATCGAGCATCGTATCCCGATCCACACGGCTCCAGTCCAGTGTAAAGCCATAATGGATTGCCATACACCGTATCAGCTCACGGATGCTTCTGCCGTTGCCTTCACGGAATGGGTGAATGATATTCAATTCCGACATGATATAGGACAAATGCTCAATCTGGCGTTTCCTGTCCGTTTCGTGAAGCATTTTCTCGCTATGCAACTTGGAAAACACCTTGTCAAGCTCTTGACCGATCAGGTGCGGCGGATAGAACATGGTATCACCCTTGCTGATCTGCTCACGACGAATATGACCTGCAAATGGGTAGATGTCCTCGAACAGAAAACGGTGGATATTCATAAGCTGCGTCTTGGAGAATCTCCCCTTGATAGGGGATTCCATCAGCATATACTGTTTGAGGGCGGTAATCTCCTCCTCCGCCCTTTTCAGTTCGTCCCTGTCCCTGATATTCAGCTTATTTTTCAGCACATCAGAATCCGGATAGCAGTAGAGCGACTGCACCGTGGTGTACACATCATATTTTGAAAACATTACTCCGCCCTCTGATACTTTGCTTTCAGCTCTGCCATGATCTGCTGGAAATTCGCCTGACCGCTGGCATATCTGTCAAGGTTGCGCCTGCTTGCTTCACTCAACGTAAGCCCCTCGATCGCCATTGTTCCGGCAACGCTCCGGATCATCTTCTGATGCTCCTCAGCACTGACCGGCTTTTTCTGTACTTGCGGTTTCATACGTCTGCCTCCTTTGATACATTTTCACCAGCTCCGCGATGCACTCGCTCACGGTGTTGAGCTTGCCACTGATGACATAAGAGTAAATCCTTATATAGATTATACCATGACTACGTTAAAAAAAGCAACACTATTCCCCAATTTCACGCTATTTTCAACTTTGACTCCGCCGGAATCAAAGTTCAGAACTGTCTCCATTTATTCCCAATATTTATTATGGCAATTAGGACAAGCATGGTGTTTATTTCGATTATTAACCGAGGATTTCCAACTATGCCCGCATTTAGAACATCTCCACCATACCATTTTATTTGATCCTGTTTTTACATCACAAGGAGTCAAAGTTCCGTTTTTTTCACTATCCCATTCCTTGGCTAACTCAGGATTAACTGTAAGCAAATCATTTATGCCCCTTATTACATACCGTCCTGAACAATAAGGGCATCCGCTTCCCTTCACTCTATCGACCACTTTAGCAGTCCAATCGTGTCCCTTATCACATATCCACCAAACTTTCTTGTTGGATTTGGGCTTAATGTACTGTGGCGCTTGTTCTCCGTTTTTTACAGGATGCCACTGTGCAGCTATGGTCGGATACATTGTTGCAAGATCACTTTCGCCTGGTATAGCGTAACGTCCAGAACAATATGGGCATCCTTGTCCAGCAGTCTTATTATTTATTACCATCTCATAAGAATGACCTTTCTCGCAAATCCACCAGACTTTTTTATTGGAACTTAACGTTACACTTTCTGGAGTAAGAGGAGAATTTCGGGTTGGATGCCATTGTGCTGCAATATCTGGACAAACAGAAGCCAAATCATTAAATCCCGTTAAGACTTTTTTTCCTGCACAGAATGGGCATCCAGTGCGTTGAGTAGTTCGATTGCTGATTATCGCCTGCCATTCGTGTCCATTACAGCATTCCCACCAAACTCGTTGATGACTTGCACCTGAAAACATTTCAGGACACAAAGAACCGTTTTTTTGTTTATTCCACTCCTTGGCTATATCAGGATACTTCTCTGCTAAACTGTCACTTTTGATGGTTTGCTTATATTGTTGATAGATTTCAATTCTGTCCTTCTCTATATTAACCTTTAATTCTTTAGAAAAGTTAGTTTTTGCAATTTTATCAATTAGTAGAAATAGTTGTATTACTGCTGCTGTTAGATTTGAACGGCAGTGATTTGGCACATAGTAAATCACATTATCAACGATACTGTTTTCATTTTCAGATTCTTTAATTCTTATCAGGTTGATACCATAGTTATGTAGAGCAGAATTTTTTGTTTTTTCTCTCTTTTCCGCTGCTCTTGTGCTATGAAAGTATAATCCATCATATTCTATTCCTATTTTCAATTGTGGCAGATAGATGTCGATCTCATTCTTTCCTAATTTAAAACGATTCTCTGCTTTCGTGAATTGACATAAATAGAAGAACACTGCTTGTTCAGGAAAAGAGGTTTTGAATTCCGCTTGGCAAAATGGACAACCGCTTCCTTCTGCCCGATCTGAAATGACTGCTTGCCAAGAATGATGCAGTTCACAAATCCACCACACTTTTATATTTGAGTGTGCTTTTACGGTATTGGGTAATAATTCTCCATTCTTTTCGTAATCCCACTCTTTAACTAATTCAGGATAAAGGGTTGAAAAGTCGTTGATTCCAGTTATCGCCATACGACCGGAACAATAGGGACATCCATTCCCGTTTACTCGGTCACATATACATGCCTGCCATTCATGACCATTATTGCATCTCCACCATACTTTTTTGTGAGAACCAATAGTCACATTCTGCGGAGTTAAATCACCGTTTTTGAGTTCATTCCATTGTTCTGCAATCTCAGGACAATTCGTTGCAAGATCATTATAGCCATACAGCACTTTTTTACCTGAACAAATAGGGCAGCCCTTTCCGCTTGTTCTATCTGCAATAATCGCTTCCCATTCATGCCCTTTTTCGCATATCCACCATACTTTCCTATTGGATTTAGGTTTCACATCTTTAGGTGTAAGGACTCCGTTTTTTGCATAATTCCACTGCCTTGCTAGTTCCGGATTTAAAGTTAAAAGATCATTAACTCCAACAATTGCATATCGTCCTGAACAATATGGACACCCTTTACCACTTGTTCTATTTATTATTTTGGTTTTCCACTCATGACCACATTTGCCTAACCACCAAGCTTCTATTCCTGACTTACTTGAAACATCAGATGGTGATAAATCCCCATTTTTAGTAGGATGCCATTCCTCAGCTAATTCAGGCTTTTCATATGCTAAATTGTTGCGTTTTTGCATTTGTTCACCCCCCAGAAATCATAGTATTCTGCTGTCTACATTATATCATAGCATTGCCGAAAAAGCAACACCATTCCCCGATTTTACGCTGAATTCAACTTCGACTCCGCTGGGATCAAAGTTTCTCTCACTCCGCCTCAGCCTCCAAAGCATACACAAAACTCATAACGTCCTGCTTCATCTTCTCATAGAAAGCACTCAGCTCCTCATCAGGCAGGCGGTTCTCGGCTTCATACTCATCGAGCTTATCCTGCATCTGCTTAGTGAAAACCTTGCGCTGCTGGTCATACTTCTCCACAAGTGCAGGATCATCAAGCACCTCGGCATACAGTTTTGTTTTCTGCTGACCGATATAGTTACTGAGCCTTGTGCTGTATACCTTGTAAGTACCGTTCTCTCTTTTGCGCCTTTTGGCATTCTTGACTTCTCGCTGGTAGGTTGCCTGACAGTTCTCTGATTCGCAGGCGACTGCATTTTTCTTTCCGAGGAATACCTTACCGCAATACTTACACTTGCAAACATATAGCTTCATCTTATGAATCGCAAAGCTGAAATCATAGAAGAAGGTCACAAGGGCTGTATCGGCTACGGTGTAAATATCGTTACGGTCATTTCCCCGTATGATAATCTTATCAAAACTGAGCCGAAACGCTTTCATATCGCTTTCGGAGTTGAAATCAAAATTCCAGTCATCACGCATAACCTCACGGATATGATTGAAAACATCATTCACATACTCGGTGGACTTCTTCAAGGCACGGGTATTGAAGAAAGCTCCTGCCTTGTCTATATCTGCTCTCGCTTCGGTGAACACACCACGGAGCGTGTCGGAATAATAACGTGTAAAGAAGTTGAAACTGTTCAGGCGATTATCATCAAACCTTTCCAATATCTCACGGAACACAGCACCCCTGCCGTTGATAGCTCCTATAAGCTCATTGGTGAGCTGCTCATAGTCAAGGAAGTTGCTCCTGAACTCCGTTATGTCCCTGAATACATCATCAAAGCTGATAACGGTGTATGCGTCCTCGGAGATTTTTCCCCATACGCTCTCGTTATCCTCAGTAACAACAAATATCACGTTTTTAGCCTGCTCGTCGATGCGATAGAGCAGGATTTTTTTATCTTTGCCCATATTACGCTCCTTTTCTATAACGTTCAAGATAGAATACGTTATGATAATTATACCATTACAACCTGAAAAAGTCAAGATAATAACGTTCAAATCATGATACGTTATAATATAAACGAGGTAATTAACGTTATTTGCGCAAATTATAACGTGATATTATAGATTTACTAAGTGCCGTTATGGTAAAATTGGATTGTCAGGAGAGAACGATACCTAACAGCGGAGCAGCATAGCCTATGTTGGCCGCCACGAATATAAAGCGCTTTATATAATAATAGAAGAAAGGCGATAATCTATATTGACCAACGACCAGTGGGCAACACCCACACTCCTCCGTCCCGACGGGACAAACCTCCTGCCGTTCCCTGTGAACGCCCTCCCACCTATAATAGGTGATATGGCGCAGGCGATAGCGACAACTACCTCAACGGACGTTGCAATGGCAGGGACTTCGATACTCTCGGCTGTGAGCTACTGCTTCTCGGGCGTGTATCGAATGTCTGCCAAGCGTGACCCCACCGAACCTCTGGTACTTGACACGCTGACGATAGCGGAGCCGAGCTTCAAGAAGTCACCTGTTATGTCACTTATAAAGCGTCCGTACATTCAGTTTGCACACGACTGGAATGAGAACAACAAGCAGGATATCTTTCAATCTCAGGCGGAACGCAAGCTCTTGTTGAGCAAGCTAGAAGCCCTTGAAAAGAAGAAAGATGTGACAGCTGAGGAAATTGCCAAGCTCCAGACGAAGATAAGCAATATCCCTGCAAGCAACTTCCGCAGGATAGCGGTGGACGATGTGACACCCGAATCCCTTGTGAACCTGCTCGAAGAAAACGGCACACTTCTTATGATCTCCGATGAAGCAGGAATGCTCGGCAATTTCAGCGGACGTTATTCCAATAATGTCCCGAACCTCGACCTCCTGCTGAAATCATGGAACGGCGAGACCTACATCAGCGACCGAGCTACCAGAGCGAGCATTGTGCTAAAAAAGCCCTACATGAGCATCTGCCTTGCCTGTCAGCCTTATGTGTTCGACGGTATGATAAACAATCCTGTGTTTCGTGGCAGCGGTCTGATAGCAAGGTTCATGTATTGTTTTCCTGTCAGCAACATCGGTTCACGAAAGTATGATACGCAAGCTGTGCCTGAGCAAGTCGCTGAGAATTACAAGAACCTTGTGTACAAGCTCCTCGGAGCTAAGTTCACCTACCATGACGAGAAAGAGCTTTATCTGCATTTCGATGCAAAGGCATACGGAGAGTTCGTTGACTATTACAACAACTTTATCGAGCCGCACCTTGTCACGGATATGGCTTTCTGCAAGGACTGGGGCGGTAAGTACCACGGCGAACTGCTCCGCCTATGCGGTATCATTCACTGTATCAAGTGTGCATTGAACGGTGTTGAGCCCGTGGAGAACCGTGTAACACTTGATACGTTCTGCAATGCCATTGAGATAGGCGAGTATTTCCGTGAACAGGCTATCTACGCTTACAGTCTCGGAGATGTTGACCTCGGAACGATAAAGGCTGAGAGGGTACTCAACAAGATACGCTCCAAGCATATAACCAACATCAGGCAGAATGACTTGTACAAGCTCTGCCGATGTACGCTGTTCAAGAATGCTGCTGACTTCGCTGAGACAATGGATATGTTGGAGGAATACAACTACCTCCGACGTGAGAAAGTGCAGGGAGCGAATGGGAACAACAAAAGCGGGATCATGGTTTTTATCAATCCCAACATATGAACGATCGACATTATCAGCATTTTCGGACTTGATAGTGTTGAAAATGCTGATAGTACACAATAATACAACTCAGAGAAAAGAGAAAGATGAGGTATTTATTATGCTTACAAGAGAACAGAAAGAGACAATGCTGAACCAGATACTGGAGCTTATGACTGCTATCGCCTATGATGAGCCTGTGGAGAACGCTCCCGCGCCCACCGAGAAAAAGCCTGAAAAGGTGAAGATGCTCACCGTGAAAGAGTGTACGGAGCTTATTGACGGGCTTTCCGAACACACCGTGCGTATGCTCGTTGCTCAGAATAAGATCAAGTATATCCGCACAGGCGAGGGTGTCCGTGGCAAGATACTTGTCAATAAGGCTGACCTGCTAAACTATTTTCAGAACTGAGAGGGGGTGATAATATGTGCGAATACAACGAGAATGATCTCTGCAACGGTATCCATACTTTCGATGATGCCGAGCAGGAGGAGCTTTACTACAAGATGCTCCACACGCTGTTCTATCGTGGCTTCTATGCTGCCGATAACAAGGACTGCGATCCCTGCCATTTCCTGACCGAACAGGAGCAGAACGTTTACAAGTCGGCTCTCGACTTCTACAACTCTATCCCGTTCTGAGCGTGACGATATTCGAGCAAGTAAAATCTGCTATTGATATGAGAACGGTTGCAGAGGGATACGGCTTACATATTGACCGTGGCGGTATGGCACTTTGTCCCTTTCACAATGAGCGTACTCCCTCTGCGAAAATCTATCCCGATGCCCTGCACTGCTTCGGCTGCGGAACACACGTTGATGTTATCGTATTCACGCAGAAAATGTTCGGACTGGACAAGCCTATTGATGCAGTAAAAAAGCTGAATGAGGACTTCGGTTTGAATATCGAGATCGGTAAAGCTCCGACTGCGAAAGAAGTGTCCGAATATCAGAAGCGTGTTCAGGAAAAACGAGCCTATGAAGAATGGGAAAAGTCCGCTTGGCGAACACTCAATGATTACCTGTGGCTGATGCGTGAATGGAGACAGCTTGCTCCTGCTTCTCACGATGAAAAATGTGATGAAAGATTTGTGTATTCCCTGCATCACTTGGACTACGCAGAGTACCTCTGTCTGGAGTTCATTAACTTCAATAAAGCAGATCGGCTGTCCATGAAAAATATCGTGGAACAGATTGCAGATTTTTTGAAAAATATGAGGGCTGTTTTTTGAAAAAATATCACTTCCGATATGTGATTTTTTCAAAATTGTAATGCGTTTTTCCACAGCTCTCATGGGTACGATTCAGAATAATTGTACCCACATTTTCGGCTGCTCCGCCAGCCGTTTTAGCCTCGCAGAGCCACAATAGCATTTTTGATAGTCCGGGTAGGCTGTCAAAAGTGCTTTGGGGTTTACTGGCGGCACTCCGCAAGTAATTCCGGCTCTCCGAGCCGTTTGGTTTGCCGATCTCCGTATCGTTACAAGCCAATCTGTCCGTCAGGACTTTGCGTCAGCAATTCCCTCATCAGAGGGTTAAGATACACATTAAAAAGGAGAGATAAAAATGAATATAAAATCTATCTCGATGTGCGAGGGTAAAGGCAGCCTTTCACATAACAACCGAGAGTTCACTGCCAGGAACATAGACAGCTCCAGAACACCGAACAATGTTGTGTTCGTTCAGCAGGCTTTGAGCGATGCCTACCACCAGCTTTTTGATGAAGCAGTCGAGAAATACAATGCCCGTCAGAAAAGAAATGACAGGAAGATACACAATTACTTTGAGCACCTGTTCAACCGCCTGCCGAGCAAGAGTGTTATCACGGGTACGAACAAGCAAAAGAGCTTCTACGAACATCTTGTTTACATAGGAACGAGAAAAGATACAGCGGTCGGCACTCCCGATGCTGAGATAACGACTGAATGCCTGCGTGAATACATGGAGGGCTTTCAGCAGAGGAATCCGAACCTTTATGTGTTCAATGCGGTTCTCCACCTCGATGAATCTACACCGCATCTGCACATCAACTATATCCCCGTAGGTCACTTCGCCCGTGGACTTGAAGTCCGCAATGCCAAGAACAAGGCTTTGGAGGAAATGGGCTTCGGTAATGATGTGAAATCGAATGATCGCTGGAGGAGAAGTGAGTGGGATATCCTGAAGAATATCTGCAACGCTCACGATATCGAGATCAGCGAGCCTAAGAAGTCCAGAGGGTACAGCTACACGGTCGAGGAGTACGGCGAGCATCAGGACAGGATTGATGCTCTCAATGCCGAGATTGAAAGGCTCACCGCCGAGCGTGACGAAGCTGTTGAGGAGTTTGAAAAGGTGTCCAGGAAAAAGGTGAAGCTGACTGAGATAGACAGCGTGGAGACCGGCAAGACCGTGTTCGGCGGTAAGGTGACTGTCTCTCAGGAGGACTGGGAGAATGTGTCCGACCTTGCAAAGAAAGAAGTCGCATCTCAGAAGCAGACTAAGAAGCTCCGCAAGGAACGTGATGACGCTGTTCAGGAGCGTGACAAGCTGAAAACGCAGCTGGCAGCAGTCTCCTCAGAGCTTTCGGAGTACAAGAAAAAGGAAGATAACAAGCGTTATTTCTCCCGTGAAAAGCAGAATGCCGAAGCTCAGCGTATCAAGCGTGAGGAACAGCTCTCCCGTGACCTGCAAAAGGCAAGGGCTTTCATAACTGCCTGTGGACTTGCGGAGGATTTTGCCCGGTATAAGTTTAACAAAACAAGAAATTCAGAGTTAGAATAAAAGACAAAAAGCTATGGCATATCTCGGAAAGCGCTTGACAAAGAGAGAATAGTGCGCTACAATGCTAAATACAGAGATATGCCATAGTGTAAATTTGGAGGGATTTACATTGGCAAATATAACAAAACGTGGAAACACATTCCGTATCAGGGTGTTTGTCGGCTACGATATGAACGGCAAACAGCTTGTAAAATCGACCACCTTCACTCCGCCTGTCGGGGTGACTGAAAAGAAAGCTGAGAAGCTGGCTCAGGAGTACGCTTTTGAGTTCGAGAGACACTGCAAGGGTTACTCTCTGCTCAACGAGAATATGCGATTTTCAGAGCTTGCCGACTGGTATTTCACAAACTACGCTCCCCAGGAGCTGAAAGAAAGTACCGTCTACACCTATTGGGGGCAGTATAAGAATCACATCGAGCCTGTTCTTGGCAACGTAAAAGTCAAGGACATAAACGCTCCCAGGCTGACGCAGATAATGCAGTCCTATGACCTGAATCCTGCGACGGTCAAGAAGCTGTACGTCATTGTGCAGAGCATCTTCCGCAGAGGAGCAGAGCAGGGCTTTATCCGTGACACTCCCTGCCGTAACGTGGTACTGCCGAAGCGGAAGAAAAGCCGCAAGAACAAGGCTCTGGAGGAGGACAAGCTCAAAAGGTTTATGGCTTACCTTGAAAACAAGCCGTGGGACGAGGACTTCAAGCGTATCATCAAGGTACTGCTGTACACGGGTATGCGTTCTGGTGAGTGTCTCGGACTTGCGTGGGAGGACATTGACTTTGAGCACAACACGATCTCCATAAACCACACGCTGACCGATATAGGTGGAAAGCATGAGCTGACCGATCCTAAGACCGAGAGCAGTATCCGCATCATCGGTATGGGGCAGGAGTTGAAAAAAGTCCTTCTCGCTCAAAGGGACTACATCGAGAAACTGAAACTCGCCCTCGGTGATGATTTCGCTCACCCTGAAATGGTGTTCGTGTCCGCAAGAGGGAACTACCGTGACCGCAATTCGGTATATCAGTCCCTCAAACGTTTTACCAAGGGAACTGAGTTCGAGGATATGACGCTGCATCAGCTTCGTCACTGCAACGCAACAATGCTCCTGAACAGCGGTATCGATCTGAAAGTTGTGTCCGAACATCTTGGTCACTGTGATGTGAACGTCACCGCCGACATCTACGCCGATGTTCTGCGAAAAACAAAAGCCCGAACTGCCGAGCAGATCGAGCTGTGCCTTGCGTAAAGGCAAATAAAAACCTCCCTGCGCGAACAGGGAGGTGATTGACTTGACCAATAGTTGACCAAAGAGTTTTGGAACACTCGCAAAGTGCGTAGATACGCAGATTTTGAGGTGTGTGATTATCTCTTTGAGAACTGAGGAGCGCGACGAGCAGCCTTGAGACCGTACTTCTTTCTCTCCTTCATTCTTGGGTCACGAGTGAGGAATCCAGCCTTCTTGAGAGCAGGACGGAGCTCAGCATCGAATTCAAGAAGAGCTCTTGAGATACCGTGTCTGATAGCACCAGCCTGACCTGTAACGCCGCCGCCTGCAACAGTGCAAACAACGTCGAACTTCTCAACATTGTCAGTAAGAGCGAGAGGTTGACGAACGATGAGCTTGAGTGTTTCGAGACCGAAATACTCGTCGATGCCTCTGCCGTTTATAGTAACATTACCTGAACCTGGGTAAATTCTTACTCTTGCTACGGAGTGCTTTCTTCTGCCTGTTCCGTAGTAGTATTTAACTTTTGATTCGTACATTTAAAAGCACCTCCTATTAAAGCTCGTAAGCAACAGGCTTCTGAGCCTCCTGCTTGTGATTAGCGTCCTTGTAGGTTCTGAGTCTCTTGAGCTGAGCTCTGCCAAGGCTGTTGTTAGGGAGCATACCGTTAACAGCGATCATCATAGCTCTGTCAGCCTGCTCAGCCATCATGTCCTTGTAAGAAATGGACTTGAGACCGCCGATCCAGCCTGTGTGCCAGTAGTACTTCTTCTGCTCGAGCTTTCTTCCTGTAAGAACAGCCTTAGCGCAGTTGATAACGATAACGTGATCTCCGCAATCTACGTTGGGAGTATAAGTGGGCTTATGCTTGCCTCTGAGAATGTGAGCAGCCTTAGCAGCAACACGACCGAGGGACTGACCCTCAGCGTCGAGGATATACCAAGTACGGCTTACTTCAGCGGGTTTTGCCAGTGTAGTTGACATAATATTTTCCTCCTGTAATTATATTTCGGAAGGAAAGCGAATACGGAAACAAGAGGCAGAGCCTCCGAATGAAGCTTAAGGACCTGCCTCTTGCTTCCCGAAAAAACGCCTGTTCCTTCACAGTGCAAGACTTATTATACACGATATAAAAGAGTATGTCAAGGTTTTTTTAGGAATTTTTTTAATATATACCCTATTTTCTCTCTCAATCTCTCACTTATGCTCTGTTTCTCTCTCTTTCTCACGTTTCGTTTCATCTTTTTGAAGTAGAAAAATGAGTGGATATTCCATGAAATTGTGTGCAAATTGTCAGCCTTAAGCCCTTAGCCATTAGCTTGTAGGGGCGAGTTCCGCTCACCCGTGTTTCCATAACAAATACCATGATATACATTGTAGAGACGCGCAATGCGCGTCCGCAAACATACAACATCAAATCCGTACACGAACGACCAGTGGTCGTCCCTACAATGCGCTCATGTGCCTGCATCGTAATTAACGGGGGGCATATTATCCGCCCTTTTTAACTTGCAATGCGTAATTTGTAATTAAAGTGCCGTAAGCGATGTACAAGTATGGGGATTGATAAGAGTGAGCGAGTTTACGAGTGCCAACGTGGCAAGGGTGCAGCGTCACGCTGCCTTGACCATTTTTTGTTACAGTTTATAGTGAAACTTTCCATTTATTGCTCATTATATGGTGCTATCATTGACTTATTTGTACAATCGTGATACAATATAAACACAAAAATTTATTTTTGGAGGAATTTACTATGAAAGGAAAACACATCAACCAGCTGATCGCAGGTGTTATGGGTGCAGCTATGACACTGACAGCAACAGCAGCAGCTGTTCATGCGGTAGCACCCGCAGACATACAGCTGACAAACAACAAGGTATCCGCATCAGCAGAGGGAAAAGTAGTATTTGACCTTGGCTTTGAGAGTGAGGACGATCTCGCTAACTGGTCAAACAGAGGCGGCGATGATACTACAAAGGTATCTATTTCGGCAGATGCTGCAAAGAGCGGCAAGAGCGGACTTCTTGCAAGCGGCAGAAGTGAGAGCTGGAATGGTCCAGCATTCCGTCTTGACGGTGTACTCGAACCAAATAAGCAGTATTACCTCAGTGCTTCAGTAAAGGGCAAGTACTACACAAGCGCAATGCTCAGCTTCCAGTCAACAGCTGACGGAGTTACATCTTACTCCAACCTCGTTCAGAACCTGAACGGCAGCGACTGGGCTACAGTAAAGGACGTACCGATCAGCTACAGCGACGGTATGGAAGGTGTTTATGTTTACTTTGAGGGCGGTTCGGATGATCTTTACATTGACGACTTCAAGATCGTTGAAGCTCCTCATATAGATATTGAGAAGGATCTTCCTTCACTCAGTGAGTTATACAAGGATCAGTTCAAGGTAGGTACTGCTCTTACTCCTGATGATCTTGCTTCACAGCCATTTATGGATCTTGTACAGAAGCACTTCGGCGAGAGCATCACAGTCGGCAACCAGATGAAGCCCGACTATGTTCTCAATAAGGACGCTACACTTAAATATTTCGAGGAGACAGGCGACGACACGACTCCTCAGATAAGCTTTGCACAGGCTAAGCCTGTTCTCAATTATGCAAGAAAATACGGTATACCTGTAAGAGTTCACACTCTCGTATGGCACAGCCAGACTCCTGAGTGGTTCTTCAAGGAGGACTTCGACGAGAAGAAGGATTACGTTTCTCCCGAGAAGATGAAGAAGCGTATGGAGAACTACATCAAGAGCTATTTCGAGACTCTTACAAAGCTTTACCCTGATATAGACTTCTATGCTTGTGACGTTGTAAACGAAGCATGGACAGATGACGGAAAGCCGCGTGAGGCAGGTCACTGCGCTCAGTCAAACAACTACGCTGCTTCTGACTGGGTAGCTGTATTCGGTGACAACTCATTCATTGATTACGCTTTCGAGTATGCAAGAAAGTATGCTCCTGAGGGCTGTAAGCTCTACTACAACGACTTTAACGAGTACATGACAGGCAAGATGAACGCTGTATGCGAAATGGCTGAAAGACTCAAGAAGGCAGGCAATATCGACGGTATCGGTATGCAGTCTCACCTTGATGTAAGAGAGAGCTTACAGGCAGCATTCCCGTCACTCTCTATGTATGAAACAGCTCTCAAGAAGTACACAGAACTCGGTCTTGATGTTCAGATAACAGAGCTCGATGCTACTGTACAGGATAAATCAGGCGACAAGTATTTCGACGTTCAGGGCGATTACTACAAGGGACTCTTCAAGCTCTATGAGAAGTATGCTGATAAGATCTCAGCTGTTATCTTCTGGGGCGTTACAGACCCTAAGAGCTGGAGAGCTTCACAGAATCCGCTCATCTTCGATAAGGAATATATGGCTAAGCCTGCATTCAAGGATATCGTAGGCGACAGAACTGCTGCTGATCCTGTAAGAACTACTATTCCAGACGTCGGCAAGGTAACTACAACAACAACAACTACTACGACCACATCAGTTACAACTTCTGCTCAGACAACAACATCTGTAGGCGAAGAAGTTAAGGTAACTAAGCTCGGCGACGCAAATAATGACAGTCAGATCGACATGGGTGACGTTGTTATCATCATGCAGGCACTTGCTAACCCTAACAAGTACGGCATCGACGGTACAGACGAACACGCTATCACAAAGCAGGGCTGGGCAAATGCTGATATAGCAGGCACAAGCAAGGGTGTTACAAACGACGATGCACTTGCAATACAGGAGTATCTCCTCGGCAAGCGCAATCTTGAGGGCGGTTTAGACGGCTTACAGGAAGTCGGCGGAAACGCTTCAAAATAATTCAATTCAGACATGATATGGTAAATATAAAAGCTGCACGGCTTGTACGTGCAGCTTTTTGCAGTATATTGACTTTTTTAAGCATTTGTGATATCATAAGCGTGTATTGTATCACCCCGCAAATCTCAATATACTTACGAATACTATACTAAGGAGAATAATTATGGATCTTAGAAATTTTTCGGACGGAACCCCAACATTTGAAGGCGGCAGAAAGAAAGCCTCGCCTGTGCCTGCTATAATAATCATGGTTCTTTTGGCAGCACTTGGCTTATATATGGGCATATCGGGCATGACAAAGAAAAGTATGTCACTTGATGACGCTTTCAGCAATGGTTCTGTATACGGCAGCCGTGTAAGCGGTGTACCTTCATATGGTGCAAGTCACCCGAATTTTGAGTATACTCACAAGTTCGGATTTATACCGCTTATCGATGAATACTACTATATTATCATGTCAGATGATATGCAGCATGGAGTGCTGGTACGTGCTGACAAGGACTTCGGCAAAAACTTTGACAGCGAGACCTATAAGAATATAAGCGGTATTGAAATAAAGGGCAATGTAAAGAGCACAAGCAAAAAAGTGCAGGAGAATTTTTCTGGAGTAGACTACAGGAGCATCAGGAGTGCCGATTACATAGACCTGCTCTACAACAAAATGAACATCATATGGCTCATTATAGGCGTTTATAACGCTCTTGCAGTGGTGCTTCTGATAATACATTTCGCAAAGAACCGCGGTTCAGCTCCCGAAACAGTTGTCGGAAAGTGTATTGCCGGAGTAATGATCGTCGGAGCTTTAGTCTGCACATACCTGCTTGTATATATGTTAGTTCAGATATAAGCAGAAAGACTGTACTGACAGGGATTTTTGATTGACAATATCATAAATAGATGATATAATTAATGTATCTATTGAAATATTACAGAAAGAGGTCATATTTATGGCAAAAGATAAAAAGCTGGTATCTGAGATAACCTCAATGGACGAGGATTTCGCTCAGTGGTATACCGACATCTGCAAAAAGGCAGAGCTTATCGAATATACAAGCGTTAAGGGCTGTATGGTAATACGTCCCTATGGTTACGCTATATGGGAAAATATGCAGCATATCCTTGATACTACTTTCAAGGAACTTGGACACGAGAATGTTTGTATGCCTATGTTTATTCCCGAGAGCCTTCTCCAGAAGGAAAAGGATCACGTTGAGGGCTTTGCTCCCGAGGTTGCATGGGTAACTCACGGCGGAAGCGAAAAGCTTGAGGACAGACTCTGTGTACGTCCTACTTCCGAGACTCTTTTCTGTGAGCATTATGCTAATATAGTTCATTCATACCGCGATCTTCCTAAGCTCTACAACCAGTGGGTAAGCGTTGTTCGCTGGGAAAAGACCACACGTCCTTTCCTCCGCTCAAGAGAGTTCCTGTGGCAGGAAGGTCATACTATCCACGCAACAGCTGAGGAGGCTGTTGAAGAGACAGAGCGTATGCTCAATGTGTATGCTGATTTCTGTGAAAAGTCACTTGCTATGCCTGTTGTAAAGGGCAAAAAGACAGAGAGCGACAAGTTCGCAGGAGCTGTATCAACATACGCTATCGAAGCTCTTATGCATGACGGTAAGGCTTTACAGGCTGGTACTTCACACTATTTCGGCGATGGCTTTGCAAAGGCTTTCGGCATTGAATATACAGACAAGGAAAACAAGAGAGTAAATCCTCACCAGACAAGCTGGGGCGTAACAACTCGTCTTATCGGTGCAGTTATCATGACTCACGGCGACAACAGCGGTCTCGTACTTCCGCCTGCTGTAGCTCCGATACAGGCAGTTATCGTACCTATCGCACAGCACAAGGAGGGCGTTCTCGACAAGGCAAACGAGCTCCTCAATGAGCTCAAAGCCGCAGGTATCAGAGTCAAGGTCGATGACAGCGAGAACTCACCGGGCTGGAAGTTTGCTGAGTACGAAATGAAGGGCGTACCTGTTCGTATCGAGATAGGACCTCGTGATATCGAGGAAAATCAGTGCATCGTAGCTGTACGTTACAGCGGCGAAAAGAAAACAGTAGCTCTCGGCGATCTTGCTGTATATGTAAAGGCACTCCTCGAAAAGGAGATACCCGAGGGTATGTTCAATAAGGCTGCCGAGAACCGTGCAAACAGAACTTATACCTGCACAACTCTTGACGAGATCAAAAATGCTCTTGAAGAAAAGGGCGACGGCTTCGTAAAGGCAATGTGGTGCGGCGAAGAAGCTTGCGAGGACGAGGTAAAGGAAAAGACAGGCGTTGGCTCAAGATGTATCCCGTTCGAGCAGGAGCAGATCAGCGACAAGTGCGTATGCTGCGGCAAGCCTGCTAAGTATATGGTATACTGGGGCAAGGCTTATTAATGCGTAATTAATAATGCATAATTCATAATTGTAGGGACGCCCATTGGGTGTCCGCAGCAAAAAACAATGTAGGGGCGGATATTATCCGCCCTTTTCGTTCTTTCATTGTTAGCGGCAGCAAACTTTGCGATGTGTTACTTATGGACTGCCTATTGATTTTATGTTTATTTTATTGTAAAATGATATTAAGAAGATAGGACGGCGATTACGTCGCCCCTACTAATAACTAACCACTAATCACTTAATCAGGGGTGAGACATATAAAAACAGTTGAGATATTCACAGACGGTGCTTGCAGCGGCAATCCGGGTCCCGGGGGATACGGTGTAGTGCTTCGTTTCGGCAATATAGAAAAGGAGCTCTCTGGCGGCGACAGTGCCACCACCAACAACAGAATGGAACTTCTCGGTGTCATCACAGGACTGTCGGCTCTGAAAGAGCCATGCAAAGTCATTCTTACTACCGACAGCAAATACGTAGTTGACAGCGTAACTAAGGGCTGGGTATACGGCTGGAAGAAAAAGGGCTGGATAAAGTCCGACAAGAAGCCTGCTTTGAACGTTGACCTGTGGGAGCAGCTCCTGCCGCTCCTTGAAAAGCATGACGTTACGTTCAATTGGGTAAAGGGACACGCAGGACACCCCGAAAACGAACGCTGTGACCGACTTGCAGTGGAACAGCGCGATATTTACTCGAAATAGGAGAAATATCCTTTGGAAAAGCGATTTGTTTATGCAGATAATGCTGCGACTACGGCAGTCTCGGAGGAAGTCCTGAACGCTATGCTGCCCTATTTCACAACGGCATACGGCAACGCTTCGAGTATATACAAGCTGGGACGCGACGCACAGAAGGCTGTTGAGACAGCCCGTGAAAAAGCGGCAAAGTCAATAGGTGCAGAGCCGAGAGAGATATTCTTTACAAGCGGCGGGTCAGAGTCGAATAACTGGGCTATAAAGGGTGCTGCGGAGCTTATGACTGAAAAGGGTAAGAAGCACATCGTTACTTCCGTTTTCGAGCATCATTCTGTGCTCCACACCTGCGGATATCTCAGTGACCGCGGCTTTGAAGTAACATATATCCCTGTAAATGACAAGGGGCTTATCGACCCCGAGGACGTAAAAAAGGCTATACGCGATGATACTGCACTTGTTACTGTCATGTACGCAAATAACGAGATAGGCACTATCCAGCCAGTTGGCGAGATAGCTGCTTTGTGCAGGGAAAAGGGAGTGCTTTTCCACACAGACGCAGTACAGGCTGTGGGACACGTTGATATTGACGTACACAGGCAGGTCATAGATATGCTTTCAGTTTCGGGGCATAAGATACACGCTCAGAAAGGGATAGGCGCACTTTATATCCGCAAGGGTATAGTTCTGCCTAATCTTATACACGGCGGCGGTCAGGAGCGCGGAAAACGTGCAGGTACGGAAAATGTGCCTGCTATCGTAGGTCTTGGAGCAGCCGTAGAAGCTGCAACGCGCAGTATTGCAGAAAAAGCTGCTGTAACAGCTTCAAAGAGAGACCGCCTTATTGACGGGCTTCTCAAAATACCGCATACCCGTCTTAACGGCGACAGGGAAAGGCGGCTTGCAGGGAATATCAATATCTCCTTTGAGGGTATTGACGGGGAAGCACTCCTGCTCATGCTTGACCTGAACGGTATCTGCGGTTCATCGGGTTCAGCCTGTACATCGGGCTCAAATGACCCGTCACACGTACTTATGTCTATTGGTCTCAGCAGTGAAGCTGCTCACAGCTCCCTGAGACTTTCTATAGAGGAGGATATAACAGATGAGGATATCAGCTATATCCTCGAAGTTATCACTAAATCAGCCGAAAAACTGCGTTCAAAGTCGCCTGCATGGGAAAGAATGATGAAGAACGAAAAAACTAACAGACAATGAAATGGAGGTAAGATCATGGGATTTCTGGATAAGCTCAAGGACAAGATATTCAACCGCGAACCTTCTGATACGGGTTTTATGACCGATGATGAAAAGGAGCTTCGCGAATACGAGGCGTATTATACTCCGCAGTCGGGAGTTGCAGAGGGTACGTATTCAGAGTTTGTTGTTACCGATGTTTTTACTATAACAGGCAGAGGCACGGTAGTTACGGGTACTGTAACAGGCGGCGTGTTCTTTGTGGGTGACAATGTGCTGCTGGTACACAATGGAAACGCAGGCACACCAACGACTATTATTGGTATAGAGCAGTTCCGCAAAGTGTGCGAGTCGGTTTCTGAGGGCGCAAATGCAGGCTTTATTCTGAAGGATATCGACAGGAAACAAGTCTCCAGAAACGACATAATCAAGAAGAAATAAGCAGCGTGACACTGCGCCCATACTCGTACATCGCTTACGGGACTTTAATTACGAAATAAAAGGGGCGGATATTATCCGCCCCTATGATTTTCAATTTATTCTTCTTCGGCATCTTCTTCTGAGTCATCGTCCTCGTCGGAAATGTCATCATCATATTCTTCTGAGTCGTCCTCTTCATCGCCATCATCGTCATCATCGTCATTTTCATCGGCGATGAGCTTCTTGTATTCTCTTTCCTCAGCTTCTTCCTTAACCTTTTTAGCAGCTTCTTTTGCAGCCTTTCTTGCGCTTGTGGGAGCTGTTTTTTTGCTGCGCTTCATAAGGACTATTGCGAATACGATAACGGCAATGATAATACCTACCATTGCAGCTATAAAAGCAAACTTCGCAATATTTACATCTTTGGCTGTATACTCTATACTGTTAGCCTTTGCGTATTTTTCAGCTGCCGAGCTTGAGAACACGCTCATAGAGAAGCCGCTTACCTTGGTTTTCTGCTCGTTTGCATAAGTGAAACCGAAAGCATCTTCACCGACCTGAGCTACGCTCTTTGGTATATTTACCTGTTTCAGCTCCTCACAGCCGAGGAACGCTTCCTTGCCTATGGTCTTTAGTCCCTCTGTAAGCACTACCTTATTCAGCTTCATACAATAAGCAAAACCAAGTTCGTCAATAAGTTCAAGAGAAGCCGGCAGGTCTACGGTCTCAAGTCCCATATCGAACATAAATGCACCAAATCCGATGCTTTTGAGGCCCTCTGCGAAGTCAGTTTTCTTGATAGATGAGCAGTTCCTGAACGCTTCGTCTTCTATGTATACCAGCGAATTAGGCAGGAACAGATTGGTTATCTGGGCGCAGGTGGAAAATGCACCGCTTTTGACAGTGTTTACACCGTTGGGAATGACTACATCGCCGCTTATCTCAGTTGAAGCACGGTAGATAAAGTGCTTGTCTTTATCCATTAGCATCTCGTTCTCATAGATGAAATTGCTCGTTGCGGAAGCATCAATATCATTTATTGAGAACCAGCAGCCCATAGCGTTGTCGTTTATTTCTTTAAGCGAAGCAGGCAGACGGAATGAGCTTATCTTGCCGCACTGATAAAATGCATAGTCGCCGAATGAAGTTATGGTATCGGGAAGCTCTACATTTTCAAGATTATCGCAAAGTGCGAATGTAAACGGAGCAACTTCCGTAAGTGTATCAGGCAGCTTTACGCTTTCGAGAGCACTGCACGAGAAGAATGCATATTCACCGAGAGATTTCAGCTTTTTCGGCAGTTTTACGTTTTTGAGCGATGCACAGCCGTAAAAGGCTCTTGGTTCAATAGTAGTTACAGAGTCGGGGATATCAAGTGAGGTTATTGCAGTACAGTTCAGAAATGCGCCCTCACCGATAGCTGTTACAGCAGTACCGTTTCTCATTGAAGGTATGGATTCTACGATAGTAGCCGTACACTGAGTTATCTTGTAAGTATTGTCGTCTGTGAGCTCAAAGACAAACGAACCGTCAGTCAACGGATCGTCGCCTGCACCCTGTAAATTATCAGCAGCAGCACTGAACGGTACGCTGCATAATGTCATAAAGCCTGCTACAAATAAAGCGGCAGCCTTTTTTATATCAATCCTCATCGGATACTTCCTCCTCATCGTCCTCATATTCTTCATCATCGTCATCTGCGTCCTCGTCAGCCTTTTCTTCCTCCTGCTTCTTGCTGCGGAGCTCGGCTGCCTTTTCTTTTCTTCTGGCTTTATCAGCAGCAGCCTTCTTCTTTTTTACGCCCTTGCCGATGAGTATGCCGAGGACTGTGAGGATAGCTGCGCTTATGATGCCGATTAGGGTATAAAGGAAGCGTGTATCCATGTTCTTTCCGAGTATTTCTGTTGTATTTGTAATGACCTCAATGCCGTTTTCTTTAGCGTATTCATATGCCTTAGAGCTTTCGGGAGCATAGAGCTTGAAGCCTGCAACGAGAAGGTCATTGCCTGTTTCGGAGTCCTTCGAGTCGGTGTCAGTATCAGTATCGGTTTCAGCATCGGAAGAATGGTCCTTGCAGTAACCGAATGCACAAGTGCCGATAGTTTTGAGGTTTTCGTAAAGTCTCAGGCTTTTCAGTGAAGTGCAGTTATAAAATGCGTCTGCTTCGATAGTATTAAGTTTTTCTGAGACCTCAACGGAGCTGAGATTTGAGCAGCCCTCAAATGCGTATGCAAGTATTTTCTCAACTTTGGACATTTTCACGCTTTTGATGTTCTTATTGTTGAGGAAAGCAGACATGCCTATCTCCTTTACACTGTTGGGAACAGTGAAGCTGTCGCCCGATTTATTTGCAGGGTAGCAGAGAAGTGAAGTCTTGTCCTTTGAGTAGAGGATACCGTCGTTAGAGCTGTAATTTCCGTCGCCCTCACCGATGTTTATTTCTTCAAGCAGCGGGCAGTATACGAAAGGTTCATCGTCCTGCCAGTCCTTCAGACAGCCTGCGGCTGTTACTTTTTTCAGTGCGCCGCAGCCGCTGAACACAGCTTCTGCGATAGTCTCAGCACCCTTGAACTCGATAGTTTCAAGCTTTGCACATTCAGCAAAGGCAGCCTGACCTATTTTCTTTACACTTTCGGGGATAATGAGAGTTTTGAGCTCTGGACATTGCAGGAATGCACTTTCTCTTATTTCAGTGACTGTATCGGGCAGGATTATCTCCTCAGCCTGACAAGGTGTGAAGCAGCCGGGGTATACGACAGTTATTGTATTTCCGTCTATTTCCGAGGGTACAGTAACGGTCTTGTCCGCAGCTCTGCATGAGATGAGCAGAGTTGTATTGTTCTTGATAGCGTAGGTATAATCGCCTGAATTGACAGTTTCTAAGTTCAGGAGCTCTTTCTCCTGTGTATATTCCTCACGGGTGAGGAAAGTGAAGCTGTTTTTATAGTCGTAGTCGCTGTCGGAGTCTGTAGAATATTTGTAAGCTGCACCGCCTATCTTACCGACTAAGGTAAAATCGTTCATAGGTATGATACCGCCGTATTCCGATGAGCGGTATCCGAAAGCGGAATAGCCGATCTCCTGCACAGAATCGGGGATAACTATAGTATCGAGCCCTGTATCCACGAAGGCATACTGTCCGATAGACGTGAGCGACTCTGGGAGAGCTATATCCTTTATGAGACTACAGCTTGAAAAAGCACCGCCGCCGATAGCTTCAAGACTGTCAGGGAAAATAATATTTTCCATTGTGCTGCAATTCGAGAATGCATAGTTAGGGAGAGCCTTTATTATAGTCTTACTGAGATCCACGGATTTAAGGTATATCATGTCGCCGAATGCGAAAGCACCTATCATCTCAAGCGAAGTCGGGAAATTCAGAGTGGTGAGTTTTGCACTGTAGAACGAAGCAAATCCGAGAGTAGTAACTCCCTCGGGGATAGTATAGCTGTCGCCCTCCTTGCACCACGGATAGCATATCAGAGTTTTCATGTCCTTGGTAAAGAGGACTCCTTCAACAGAAGTATACTCAGCATTACCGCTGTCTACTTTTATCTCCTTGAGCTTTGTGCAGTACATAAAAGGGTTGTCTGCGGAGATATACTCAATGGAAGCAGGGATAGTAACGGAAGTGTACGGATTGCTTTCGTGGTCTTTACCAAGAGCAGTCTTGCCAAGCTCTGTTACTTTTTTGCCTTCAAGAGTATCGGGTATAACGAGAGACTCCGCAGTGCTGGTGCAGTCCTCGATACAGATATTTCCCTCGGAAGTAAGAGAATACTTGAAATCGCCGCTGGTCTTGTAATCCTCTTCCGCAGCAGCAGTTGTAGCTTCGACTCCGTCATTTGCCTCAACAGATGCACCGTCAATAACTGCATAAGAGACTAAAGGTGAAGCCGCAGATGATGCGCAGAGTATAAGACCTGCGATAAAAGCGGCAGTTTTTTTACAGTTAAACATAAATATTACCCTCTCATTATTTATGCGGCAAAAGCCGTTAATTCACATTCATTATATCATAATATTGCAAGTATTTCAATGAATTTCACTTAGTTTTCGCATTTAAAGGCGGATATTTCAGATATTGTCCACATTTCCGCCAAGACTTTTATACAGCAGGTCTTTCAGAGCCGATATACTGAAAAAGGGCTCGTCTGCGAAAAGTTCAAGGAGCTTTTCCATGTTTTCCTCGCAGTATTCCGTCTCTTTTGAGTAATTCTTAGCTATTTCGGCATATTCCGAAAGGTTAAGGACAGTCCCTTTCAGTGCGGAATATCTGAACAGTGAGCTAATGACGATGATGCTCACTGCAGCAAACTTGGTATACCCCAGTATTTCTCCGTCATAAACACTTTTCAGCAGGTAGCGGAATATAAGGTACTGAGCTATCCTGCGGAGATATATGTCAGCTGAGCTGTCGTGCTCAGGCAGACAGTTCAGCTTTTCGGTGCAGTCCTTTATGTATGGCAGCCAGTTTTCGTCAATGGGTTCAAGCTCGCTGAAACAGCCGAAAATACGGCTAAGATCATGGGAGCAGGCTACTGTATCGTTATCGGGGAATGGCATATCAATGCTTTCCTGTGTATCGGCGGCGATATCGAGGATATCCGAAATTGCATCGGCAAGGGGGACAGTCTCATCACTGAGGACACGGAACATATCGCTTCTTGCGGATAATATAAGCTCGAAAAGCTCATCGTCGTAGCCGCCTGCGGCTTCTTCGTAGGGGGTATCGGTCTCCGAAAGCTCGAACGGACGGGACAGTATAAGCTCCGCAGCGGCTTCGCAGCACAGCCCTACGCCGCCCTCTTTGAGTCCCTCGAACCACTCGAAGTAACGTGGGTGATCGGAGCATATGCGGCACAGCTTGTCCTCGCCAAGCTCGGTGTATATATCGCAGAGCCCCTTAGCATTGAGAAAGGGGCAGCGTTCATCTTCCGTGAGTACGAAACAGCCGTCACGGATATTGTCTCTGAGTCTTTTGCCGAATTCTCCGCCTACACTTTCGTAATATCGCACGGTATCGGTGTCGATATCTATTTCCCAGCCCTTGCAGCAGCTGTCTTTACATTTTCCTGCGATACAGCGGAAATCCCTGCAATATTCGGGTGTCCTGTATATCATATTGCTTCTCCTTTATGGCAATAGTAAAGGGACTGAAGTCAGTCCCTTACATTTTCGACAAATTCTGTTTTGCTGTGCTTGATTATCTCGGCTCTGTTGAACTCCTCGGGAGTAATAAAGGTAGGAACTATCTCATGGAGCTGTTCAACTACAAGGTCACAGAGGTTTTCGTTAGCAGCATTTCGCAGCCTTCTGAGCTTTTTGATGAATTCTTCGCCGTCAAGCTCTATCTGCTGACCGATAAAGATAAGCTCGTTTGAGGTCTTTCTGAGTCCCTCCTCGTTCATGAGGAGCTCTTCGCGGAGCTTTTCGCCCGGACGGAGACCTGTGAACTTTATCTCAACGTCTTTATACGGTTCTTTTCCGTACATACGTATAAGGTTTTCAGCCAGTTTTACGATATGAACAGGCTGTCCCATATCAAGCACGAATATCTCTCCGCCGTGAGCTATTGCAGCGGCTTCGAGGACGAGGCTTACAGCCTCGGGTATTGTCATAAAGTATCTTATGACATCGGGGTGAGTTACGGTAACAGGCTTGCCCTGCTCTATCTGCTTTTTGAAGAGCGGTATTACAGAGCCGTTAGAGCCGAGAACGTTACCGAAACGTGTTGTTACGAACTCGGTATAGCAGTCTCTCTGCTGTGAGAGGTACTGTATTATCATTTCGCAGCAGCGTTTTGAAGCTCCCATAACATTCGTAGGATTAACAGCCTTGTCGGTGGATACCATAACGAATTTCTTGACCTTGTGGAACTGTGCCAGCGAAGCGGTGTTGAAAGTACCTATAACGTTGTTTTTGATAGCCTCCATAGGAGAATTTTCCATAAGAGGAACGTGTTTGTGAGCAGCCGCATGGAATACGATATCGGGCTTGTACTTTTCAAATATGCGGTTCATGCGGTAATAGTCTCTTACGGAAGCGATTAGAACGGTAAGATTAAGGCTGTCGCCGTAGTCCATGACAAGCTCCTGCTGGATAGCGTAAGCGTTATTCTCGTAGATATCCACAATGATTATCTGCTGAGGACCGTATTTTGCGATCTGGCGGACAAGCTCAGAGCCGATAGAACCGCCTCCGCCTGTTACCATACATACTTTTCCGTAGATGAAGTGACGTATCTCCTCGTTGTCGAATTTTATAGGAGAGCGTCCAAGAAGATCCTCGACCTTGATGTCGCGCATCTGAGTGAGGATAGGAGTGTTTCCGTTGTCAAAGATAAGATTGCCTATGAAAGGCACTACCTTAACTGGGAGCTTTGTACACGAACATATATCGAGGATACGCTTTCTCTCGTCCTCAAGGCAGGAGGGGATAGCAAAGATTATCTGCTCGATGTGCTGCTGATCCACGAATTTGATTATCTCATTTGTAGTACCTACAACAGTAACGCCGAGTATTTCCGAACCTATCTTTGATCTGTCGTCGTCGATGATACATACAGGATCGTATACTGCGCTTACCTTGTCATCTGTGAAAGAGGATTCGGTAGCATTTTTTATCTCGGTAAGTATCATTCGGCAGGTCTGACCGCCGCCCACTATCATAGTACGTTTTTTGCCGTTTTCGGTGACAGAGTCCGAGAAAGTGACAAAGGTCTCCTTGAAGAGAAATCTGAAAAGGCACACGCCGATAAGAGATATCAGACCGTGAACGCAGGCATAATTGATGTTTACGTTTTTTCTGATGATATAAATGAATCCACAGGCGATAATGATACCGCCGATGACTCCGTAGGCGCATGACAGATAATCACGTTTATGGAAAAATCTCCAGAGCTTGCTGTAAGCTCCGAATATAAACAGCGAGCCGCAACAGGTGACAGAGCTGACGACAAAGCTCATAAGCATATCGGAGCGTGATATCTCCGAATTAAGGAACGAAAGAATAAAATTTGCGATAAGAGCAGATGACATGATGATGAATGCATCTGCAAGAGCAAGAATTACTCTGCGGAAACTAAACTTTTCTAATAGATTTTTCATACTTTTCCCCCATTAGCTCATAAATAAAGCCATTAAAATTATGCCCCTTGTTCTCCGATCTCTGGCGGAGCCATGACACGAAGCTGTTCCTCTGTTACTTTCAGAAGAGAATTTGACGCTTCAAGTACATCGGGGTCACATACCTCCAAACAAACATCCCAGTTCGGACATCTCGTGTCCGTATTATGTGCATCGCTTCCGAAAATAATTGTCTTTTTCTCTTTTACCAGCCGTTTTAACAAGTCTCTTTCTCTCTGTAATAAGAATGCATCGTTATTAAACTGAAAAATAGCGTCGGTCTTGAGTATTTTCTCAAAATTTTCGGGCGAATAATATGTGAGGTATCGGTGTATGTGAGCAAGCACTACTTTCAGCCCGTACTCTGAAGATATAGCGTTTATCTCCTCAGACATCCAATCCTCATAATCTCGGAAAGGCAGCTCAAGAAGTATCATGTCTGAGTCCTCGATAGCAAGCTGCTGTATCCCGGGAATTTTCGATATTCCGTGTTCTATGGCGACTTCTGCGCCAAGAAGCATATTAGGTATTGCAGTATAATCGGCAATACTGTCAAAGGCGTCCTCACGCCTTAAAAGATATTCTGTCAGTGAACGTTCCTCATGCGCATAAAAATGAGGAGTAGCGATGATCCTTTCAACGCCTTGCTCCTTCATCATGTCTATCATGTCCAGAGCGGTATCCGCATCGGGCGCACCGTCGTCCATGCCAGGCAGAATATGACAATGGTAATCAGTAAGCATATTTAGTTGTCTTCCTTTTTTCTACAATAGAGCATTAATTGCATATTATAAAGCATATTTATATCTCTGCTTTTGTTATATTTTTTATCCCAATAGTATCGTTATTTCTTTTTATATGTACAGCGATACCGTTATAATTATATAACAGTTCATATTGTTTTGTCAATAGGTAACAAATGTTAATATTATTTTATAATTGAATAAGTGCAAGAAATTATTAAATCAGAGCATAAAAAATGCAGCTGCGTGATGCAGCTGCATTTTAGAGGTATATGAGAACTGAATTAAGAATTAGTCTACAACTGTACCTTCAGCAACAGGAAGTGTATTGATCTTGTGGAGAAGGAAGAGCTGGATAACCTGAGCGTCCTTTACAGTAACGCCGTCGTTGCCGTAAACGTCAGCTGCCTCAGCACCCTTGCCGTTGAGCTGATACTTGTTAGGATTTGCGAGAGACTGCATGATGAGAACTACGTCGCCCATGTCAACTCCGCCGTCCTGGTTAGCATCGCCGTTGCCTGTGCTCTTTGTGTTAGGTGTGCTTACTGTTGTTGTTTCAGTAACAGTAGTTGTTGCACTTGTAGTAGTTGTAGATGTAACTGTTGTAGTAGTTGTGGTTGTTGTAGTAGTTGTAGATGTTGTAGTTACTGGCTGTGTAACTGCCTGTGAAGCGAATTTAGCACTTACCATATCAACGAGTTCAGGCTGATACCAGATCTGAACCTCAGCTGACTGGAGATCATCAGGGAAGCTTGAGATTGGAAGGATAACCTGGAGGTCACCGTTAGCATCTGTCTTGCCTTCCCACTCAACCTGCTCCCAGCCGTCGCCGTTGAAGCCTACGCAGCCGTTAGTGTCTGTGTTTGGTTCGCCCTTGAATGTGAGAACAAACTGAGAAGCTGTCAAATCGTGTTTGAAGTCAACAGTATACTTCTTTGTCTTGCTAACAGGAACGTCGATCTGTACATCAGGAGCATCGAGGATAACTATCTTCTCGATGTTTGTCTTACCAGGTGTTCTTGCCTGCATATGGTTGATAGTTGAAAGGTCGCCTGCGTAAGCAGCAGGTACCTGTGTATCAACGAGGTAGTAAGCGATGCCGTTTGCCTCGTCAACTGTGTAAGCTGCCATTTCTGACCAGCCCTTGTAATCCTTGTCTGAAACAGCGAGGATAGGCTGATCGCCTGTGTACTTGATAGCAACTTCCTTGCCCTTGAGGTCGTTCCATGAGATCTCCTTACCAGGAGTTGAGTTGCCGTATGTCTTTTCGAGAGCTACGTCGATCTCTGTATTTTCGAGGAATACCTTACCTGTTGAGAGATCCTGATGATCGTAAGTAGGCATCTTGCCTTCGCTGCCCCAAACGATAGAATCATCGTTCATGATCTCCATCATCTTGTTGATGATTGAGAGACTTGAAGAATACCATTCGCCTGTCTCACGGTTGATATAGCCGTGGCACTCACCGGGAGCCTTTGGATTTGACTCGATGTTGTTGTCCCAGAGAACGCATGGGATACCATACTTCTTAGTTGTTGTGAAGTACTGAGTTGTCCAGTCTACACGAGCCTGTGTGTTGCCGAAGTTAGATGTACCCATCTCACCGATAACTACAGGAACGTCCTTATTGATGAACATATCGCGGAAGTTCTGGAGGTTGTAAGCAAGGTCATTGCTGAAATCCTTTGTAAATGTATCGTGATATGCACCTGTCTTTTCGTCAGTGTTCATTGTGAAATTATAAGGTGTGTAAGCGTGGATAGAAACAGCGATGAAGTCGTCATTCTCAGGAAGAACGATCTGGTTGAGGAAGGTCTTGTCTGAGCTTGCTACATAACCCGGGAGCATAAGGAGACGGGTCTTAGCGTAAGGACCGTCCATGCCTCTGATGAGCTTAACGAAGTCTGCCTCCAGCTTGTTGATAACGTCAGCCTCAGCAACAGGTTTTGCATACCACCATTCCCAGTCTGTACCCTTAGCACGGGGCTCGTTCATGCACTCAAATATGAGATGCTGGTCATAATCCTTGAATTCTGTAGCGATCTGCTCCCAGAGCTTCAAGAGTCTTGGCTTGATATCGTCATAAGCTGTAGCAAGATCAGGTCTGTTGATCCAGCCCTCCTCGTGGTGAATGTTGAGGATAACGTACATACCGTTCTTGTAAGCGTAGTCAACTACCTCGTGAACTCTTGCCATCCATGCAGGGTCAACGTTGTTGTTTGAGTCAAGGTGCTGGAACCATGTTGTAGGGATACGGACTGTATTGAATCCCTTTGCCTTGAGAGCCTTGAAGAGAGTCTCGTTTGCCTTTGGGCAGCCCCAGCAGGTCTCTGAATCAAGACCGTATGTTGTGAGAGGATTGCCGTTCTCGTCCTGAGCATAAGCGTCGAGAGTGTTACCTAAGTTCCAGCCCACCTTCATATTCTGTGTGATCTGGAAAGCTGTCATTGTGTTTGCAGCATCAGCATCTCCGATAGGAGCTACGTTGATTGAAGTGAAGAGGCAAGCTGCGGCAGCAGAAATGCTGACCAAACGTTTAACGTTCTTTTCAATAAACATTATGTTTTCCTCCTTAATGATATAAAAATGATATTTGGTTTATTCGATCGAAGCTCAGTGCAAAAAGCTTCAATCTAACTTTACAACTAAATTTTATCATATGTGTAGAATAAAGTCAAGTGGATTTGTGCAAAATACATAATATGTTATATAGAATTCTGATTTGTTATTTTAGTACAATTGTCCAGAGAGAAGCTATATACCGTGAAATGATTATTTCTAATTTTTTATTTTGATATAACATTTCACATGATAAGAAAAAGAAATTAAATAATGTGATAAAGTATTTTACTATGTAACATATAGTTAATAAATTAGTTCTCATTTTACCATGTATCACAAGTGCGTTAAAGAAAAAAAGAAAGTCCCCGCACATTGGCGGGGACATGAAATTACTTCTTCTTTTTCTTGTTTTTGTTGTTTGCAGAATTCTGAGCTGGCTTTTTAACAGCTTCCTTTACGGTCTCTGTTACATTTTGTGCAGTCTCTTCAGCTTCCTCGACAGCATCTTCAACAGCTTCTTCAACTGCATCTTCTGCTGTTTCTTCAGCGTTTTTCATCTCTGCGGCAGTCACTTCAACAGCGTCCTCGATAGCTTTTAAAGCATCTTTTGATATAGACTCTGCTTTTTCCTTGACATCATCTGCGGCATCTTTTGCGTCCTCAGCGATGTCCTCGGCTTTGTCCTTAGCCTTTTTGAGTGACTCTTCGGCGATAGCTCCCTTTGATTTTATCAGCTGTGATTTTTTCTTGCCTTTTTTCTTTGCAGCCTTTTCCTGAGCAGCTATCTCAGCAAGGTATTCGTCAGCCTTGCCGCTCTTGATTATCTCTTTAGCCTTCTGTACTTCGAGGAGCACCTTGTTGTGCTTCTTGTCATACATAAAGAAGAGTACGAGAATAGCTATACCGAGTATAAGTGTGAATATACCGAAGTTAAATCCGGGAGGAGTATACTTCATTGAAACAGTGTGGTGACCTGCGGGGAGACGTATGCCTATCAGAGTACCGAGAACGAGTACTTCGCCCTTTGCACCTGCCTCAGCAGACTTGCTGTCGTTTACGAGCACTGTCTTGTCAGAGCCCTCAGGCTTTGTCTCTGTAATGAAGTTCTCAGCAGCCTCGCCGTCGATCTCTACCTTCCAGCCCGGCTCGTAAGGGATAGTTGTCATGAGTATCTCGCCTTCCTGAGCATCAACATCACCTACAAGGTAGCGGTCTGTAGTCTTGCTCATATCGAGATTCCACTGACGCTCCTTGAGCTTGTTGATATCTTCAGCGAAAGCATCTTCATCAAGGTAATAGAAGTTGAAGCCCTGGTTCTTTCTTACCATGATGTACTCGTTGCTTCCTGTGTATCTGCCGTCTGTAGGCGGGATAGTAAGTCTTATCTCGACTTCATCGCCTGCATTGAACGGACCCATTCTTACGATAGGTGAAGAGTTGGTGTTGAAGTATGTGCCATAGCCGTCATAAGCTTCCGTACCTGTCTTCTGACCTCTGTATACACCGTCCTCGCCCTTTACAGCTACCCATACGTTACAGGTCTTTCTCATTTCAGAGCCGAGGTGCATATAGATGTTTCCGTCCTTAGGAACAGTAACATCAACGTTTACAACAGCGTCGTCAACGCCTGCGAATGCTTCGTAGCAGTCGTGAAGAGTGCCGTTGTTATTGTAATCGTGGAGATATACCTTTGTATCATCGTATTTTACAGTACAATCGAAAGGAACATAATACTGCTTTGGAACAAGCGGAACAGCTGTGTAATCGGTAGTATTTCCTGTCATTGAGCTGAGGAAGTTGTTAAGGCTGTTGAATGGGTTATCGTTGCCGAGACCTGAAAGTCTCAGGATATCCTCGTTAGCCATGTAACCGATATTCAGCGCGTTTGGATTTTCGTAGATGTCAACTGTTGCAGGGACATCTTTATCCTTTGTGTATGAGGTGGAGAAACGCTTGACGTAGGAGTGATCCAGCATCTGTGTGCTGCCGCTGCTTCTTGCAGGGTCATCAAGGATATACTTGAAGCCGAGGATAGAATCGGCAACAGGGTTGCAGCCCTCATATTTTGACTCGAAGCTCTGAGTGAAATAACCCATAGCCTCAATGAAAGTGATAGCTCTTGCATTCATTACCGAGCTTGAGTGTGAAATACCCTTGAGACCGTAAGCGAGGTCGTCGTTTACCATACGTGAATATGTCTTTTCAGCGCGGTAGAAGCCGTTGTCGTAGTTTTGGAGCTCCTTTACAACATCGGGAGCGGAAAGTATCTCGGTGTATGTGCTCTTGTCGGAGTTGCCGACTTCCTTGAATATCTTTCTGAACGAGTCATAGCAGTTATAGCCTGTCTCAAAGAATATGAACAGTGCCATTACAACGGATATAGCACTTTTAGCCTTTTTGGTCTTGGAGTGGCTGTACAGATAAACGCCTGCAAGGTAGATGCCTGCGAGTATCATACCGAAAGCGATAGTGCCCAGCCATGTTTCTTCCCAGCTCTCAGAGCCGCGCTCCATATTGGCTTTGTAAGGAAGAATAGCAACATACTTGTATTTGCTCTCGTTATAGTTGAAGGACTTCATCATCTTGCAGAATATCGCCGTCAGTATACCGATAACTGCTGCCGATGAGCCTACACTCAGCGGTGATAGCTTATAGCCGTCAAGCTTTGAGAACACCTCTGCTGCCATTGATACGAGAACGAATGAGAGCAGGAATGAGTATCTGTATGGGAGCCAGTTAGGATCCTGACCGCCGTGCCACATCATATTGATAGGCTTTACATACATACTGAACAGGAGGGCAAAGGTCATAAGACCGTAGCCTATCTTGTTGTTGGTCTTTATCTTCTTGTTCATGAAGAACAATGGGAGAAGAACGAATGTGAGCACACCGCAGTATATCTCAGGTCTGCCGTAGAAGCGGGTTCCCTCGTCAACGTTAACTGAGTAATACTGGTTCGGGAGCAGACAAGGAACGAGCTCGATAGGATTGAACATAGCCCTGTAGCTGTAATCAGGAACAGAGAAGTCGAACTTACCAAGTGCAAGGGCATTGTAGACAGGCAGTATCATGAACATACTGCAAAGCAGGACTACCACGGTGGAAACGCCCATAATACCTATGGTCTTTGCGTATTCCTCTATGCTCTTGAATTTCCGCTTAGTACCGAAGAACAGGTAATAAACGAAGTAAATGGCGATAAATATGGCTATCATGAAGCCAATATAGAAGTTTGCCACGAACATTATAGCTGTAGGTATGATGTAATTCAGCTTTCTGCCGTCATCAATGAGATATTCCACGCCGAGGATTATGAGTGGCAGGAATATAGGTCCGTCGATCCACATGGGGTCGATGAGCTGGATAACGACATATGCCATCATAGAATACATTGTTGAAAACAATACAGACTGGAGCGGTTTGAGTCTCTTTGACTTCTGTGCATAGATGCAGAATGTAAGACCTGCCGCACCTACCTTTACCATCTGCATTATCATGACGCTTTCGATTATCATTTTTCTCGGAAGCAGCATGACGATGAAGGTGAACGGACTTGCGAGGTAGTATCCTATGATACCCATGAAGCCGCCCGAAAGGTTTCGGCTCCAGTTGTAGAAAATACTTCCGTCGCCCCAGAAAGCATTTCTCAATGCTTCAAAGTAGTAGATGTACTGACCGTTAAGGTCGAGCGTCAGTACGGAACGTTCGCCGAATGGGTAAACATCAAAGCAGATGTATGACACGAATGTCAGAAGAAAAGGTACAAGAAAAGCGATGACATAATAAAGCGGCTTGAACTTCTGTCCCTTTTTCTCGGCTATGATGTCTGCGGCAGTGATAGCAGGTCTGGTGCTGCCGATCTTGTTGCGGGATGAGGACGAAGCAGTCTTCGTACCCGTAGCTGTTGACTTAGCCAATTTTGTTCCTCCTTTTGTTTCGGGTGGTAAAAGCCATAGTACCCGATTATAATACTATTTTCTATTATACTACAAAACTCCGCGCTTTGCAATAGAAATTTTATCTTGCCGTATAAAAAACAGGCATCTACTTCTTAGACGTATCTTTTGCGTGATTCTCTCAGTAAAACAATGTGAGAATCATGAAAAAAAGAAACGCAGTGATGAAGCATTGACAGGGCCTGAGGATTTGATGTATAATATGTTTAACGTTGGTATGCAAACGGGGGATGTACTTTGCTTAATGAAAAGAAATATGACATAAAGCGGTTGGCGCGTTTTTTTGCGGTAAACTGGATATTATGCACACTTGCCTATATCGTACTGATATCAAACGAGCTGACGAATACATATGACGGACTCTGGAAGGGCTCATACGATATCGGATATCAGTGGGTGATCTCTATAGGAAGGTGGTTCTGGCCTACTATAGGAAGATTGAGGGAGAATTATTCCCCCGAACCCTTTACATCAATGTTTTCGTTAGCCTGTCATGTATGCGGCGGCATCATTGTGGCGTATATTTTCGGGCTGAAAGACTCGTTCAGGGGATATATCGTTGTTCTTATAAGTGTGGTAAATACTGCGGTATGTTCGTTTTTGTCATATCGTTATATGTCTCCGACCTTTGCGTTTGCGTATCTTTTTGCGGTACTGGGAATATGGCAGCTCAGGGAATGTTCTGTCAGATCGCTTATCATATCAACAGTTTTGTTCACGCTTTCGCTGGGCTGTTATCAGATGAATATAGGCTGCGCCTGTGTCTTTATTCTTGTTCTTGTATTATGGTATCTGCAAAATGAAGCCGACAACAGGAAGATAATAAAATTCATGGGCTGTTCTGCTGTCTCAATGCTGACCGCATTTATCAGCTACAAGATAATATGGGATATTTTCCTTAAACTCAATCACGCGGAAGCGAGCGCATATAAATCTGCTGATAAGATATCCGTGATCTCGCTTATAAAGTCATTACCGAAAACATTT
>NZ_JAEEMU010000025.1 GCF_016283395.1 Ruminococcus sp. | reverse complement strand
CTGTAGTCACAGGAGAGGAAATCCTCAGAAAGACTACAAGGAGATAATTATTATGAACAACGAAAAATTAACTTCAAAGATCAAAAACATAAGCAGAATATCAGTGGTGGGACTTATAGTTTACTTAGGTCTGGCGGTATACGCCCTTTTCCCTGACGCTAAGAGCGGTTTTATTGACGGCTGGAACTCTGTTGATGAGGGCGGCAGCGACCTGCCTGCGTGGAAGGCGATACTTGGTGTGCTTTGTGCAGTTGTCATGATAACTGCGGTTGTTATAGCCATAGTCGCAGGTCTGCAGCTTCTCTTCGGAATGAGCCGCGGAGCTTCGCCCTTTACCGAAAAGATAAGCCGTACTATCAGAAATATGGGCGTGAGCCTTATAGTTCTTGAGGTTTCAAAAGCACTTTTCAAGTATATGTATGAAGAAACAATAGAAATAGGTATGCTCTGGCTTGCAGGCATAGTTCTTTACGCCTTTTCACTGGTTTTCCGCTATGGAACAATTTTACAGAAAGAGTCAGACGAGACATTATAAGAACAAAGGAGAGATCAATATGAATAAAACAAAAACAGAAGCCATGATAAAGAGAAGCAGCCTCATTGTAATGATAATAGCTGCTCTTGAGACAGCCCTTTCGGTGACCTTAGCGGTAATGGCATACCAAACCTCTAAAGAACTGCATCCTGCTTTCAATAAGATAATGTTAGGAGAGTGTTCAAATTATGCTTTCAATGGGGCAACATTCTTTATTGAGATGATAATTTTCTACAGGATATTCCGAAGCGGCAGACCGTTTACAAACGACAATATAACAGCAGTCAGAGTTATAGCCGCACTGTCACTTATCGGCAGTATCATCACTGCATTGATAAGGCACAGCACAGGTATGTCGTTCATATCGGCATTATTCTCTTCGATCTTTTCAGTATTCGGAGCTGTAGTTTTCCTGTTCTTTGCCGAGATAATGCGCTACGGCAAGCTTCTCCAGATCGAGTCTGACGAGACTTTATGAGGTGAGCGCATATGTCGATAATTTTAAGACTTGACCGCGTAATGGCGGACAGAAAGATAAGCCTTAACGAGCTCAGCGACCGTGTTGGGGTAAGCAATGTTAATTTGTCAAAGCTGAAAACAGGCAAGGTAAGTGCAATTCGCTTCTCCACACTCAACGCCATATGCAAGGCGCTGAACTGCCAGCCCGGAGATATACTTGAATTCACAGACGACGAAGAATAAATTTTTTTAAACTCTCTGCACAATTACTCATTCCTCAAGTGTGTTGTATATGAAAGGAGGTCACAGCAATGAATAATGACAGTACTGCATTATACGCATTCAGAAAATACGGAAACACAGTTCTGCGCGCAGCCTTTGCGTTCTGCGGCAGCTATGCCGAGGCAGAGGATATAGTTCAGGACGTTTTCCTTTCATTACACACAACACCCCGATCCTTTAATGACGATGAACATCTTAAAGCGTGGCTTCTCAGGGTAACGATAAACAAGTGCAAAAATCTCAGGAGAAGCTTTCGCTTCAGCCGTACCTGTTCTATCGACGAGCTGGAACAGTCCGAGGCTATATATGGGATAAGCACCGAAGGGCGCGAACTGCGCCGACAGATATCGGAGCTTCCGCGGAAGTATGCCGAGGTCATATTCCTTTACTATTATGAGGGCTACAGCATAAAAGAAATAGCCGAGATAACAGAAAAGAACGAGAACACGGTTGGTTCATTACTGAAAAGGGGACGGGAAAAGTTAAGAGCTGAACTTGAAAAGGAGGATGAGTCATGCGGAGAGACGATTATAAAGACGCTCTGAATGAGCTTCAGCTCAGCAGTAAATTCTGCGAAGAAATGGAGAAAAAGCTTGCAGGAATTGAGCAAAAAACAGAAGATGAGTACGAAGACGTCGTAACTCATGTTGACGTAATAAAGCCAAAGAGATTTCGCGGACTTGCAATAGCTGCGGCATTTGTTATATGTGCAGGAGCTATCGGCGGCGGAGCGTATTACAAATACAGTGAAAGAAGCGGTATAGAGCCTCATGGCGAGCAAAGGATATATAATGAACGTAACTGCCATTTCCCCTTTGCTACACTTCCGCTCCATGATGCAGTATTCAATGCAACCGACAGAGTCATTAATGCGACTGTTGTGGGTTATGACGATATAGCAAAGAAGCTTTGTGATTATTTTGAAAGTATTGAATGGAAAGAATTAGAAGTTGAAAAAGATACGGTGTATAAAGAGAGTTATATGTACTCTTATTCAGGAGTCAGCTTTTCGATCAATAATTATAAAGTCGTTATAAAGTCTGATGATAATGCATATGTGACACGAAGGATAATAAAAGACACCAGCGGAAAAGAACTGGAAGAAGAAAAGGATTTTATCC
>NZ_JAEEMU010000029.1 GCF_016283395.1 Ruminococcus sp. | reverse complement strand
CTATCATCTCCCGCTGGAGCGCATTGGTTATCTCAAGTCTGCGTCTCGGCGGAAGCTCGTTTACATCTGTATTGAACTGGTAATTCTGAAGGTCAAGCTCCTTTATGAGCATCTTTGTGTGGAACATATTTGCCTGATAGACATTTATATCCACAGCATCGTATTTATCCAGTATCTTCGCGTCGATATAATTCTGTATGGAAGTTATATCGTGGTCGATAAATAGCTTTTCACCGTCAAGATTACGTGTAAATCCTCTTACTCTGTAATCCATAGTGATGATATCCGAATCAAAGCTTCCGATAAGATAGTCCAGCGCAGTAAGCGGTGTAATCTTGCCGCAGGTGGCAACATCTATATCCACACGGAACGTAGCGATAGACGTATCGGGGTGAAATTCGGGATAGGTATGAACTGTAACATGGCTCTTGTCAAGATGTGCCACAGTCTCAGTACCGCCGACAGGTATCATAGTATCATCGGCGATAAGGAAGGTAGCCGATGCGCCCTGAGGATCATAGTCCTGACGGGATACGCTGAGCACCTGTGCTCCTATCATCTCGGTTACATGAGTCATTATATCCGTTATACGCTCAGAGTTGTACTGTTCATCAACATAAGCGATATACTCCTGCTGTGAACGTGCTGTCTTGGCATAACAGACATCGTATATATTAAAGCTAAGCGACTTTGTAAGGTTGTTGAACCCATAAAGCTTCAGTTTATTCTCCATAAAACCACACCTTTAAACAAAAAATGCACACAAAAGACCTTACCAGCCATTGTGTGCATGAAATATCATTGCGGTGCGCAGAAACTTCATTTACGGTTTCAGAGTCTATACAAGCAAGTACTACCTTTTACTACTCTTATTGACCTTTCACAAGCTGATGAGAACTTATAAAAACTTTATCGACATACAGTCGAATCAATAAGGCAACAGAAGTTGCCAGCCGAAAAATCGGCGGTCGGCATTTGACCCGGCTGTCCGTATGGCCTCGACTCCAAAAAGGAGTGGTCAATAGTCTTGCTCCGAAACCTAAGCTTCTTTTGCAATTCAGTTTATTTTATCATATTTTCATGTTTTTGTCAATACTTAAAACCGCTTTTTATCCCTGTTTTTCATTTGAGCGCACACAAAAAACAAGGAACGCCGAAAACAGCGTTCCTTATCTTCATTATAAGTTTTTTACAATTATGCAGGCTGCTCATTATGCATATAAACGAATATCCTGTATCGTTTTCCGATATTCAATGGTTTTCCGTTGAAAAAACGGGTTTTTCAGCCCCTTTATGAAAGTACTTTCAAAGAATTTTTCAGGAGGTAAGAAAATGCTTACAATATTAAAAGAAAAGTTTATGAGCTTTAACGGTGAGAGATCACTTGTTATCGCAGAGCTTGCAGTTGATACAAAGACCGAGCTCCCAGCCGAGAACGGAGTTGACGGGAGACTTATCTCACAGGGCACTATTGCATGGGAGATAAGCACAGGCGATCTTTACGGCTTCGGCGGCGACGGAAAATGGGTTGATCAGGCAACAGGCGAAGTGTATGATCCAACGGACGGAGAATGATGCGATGCTGCGTGAATTACTATTTGCAAACAGAGGAGCAGTTACCGATGATCTGAGAACCCTTATGGTTTCAAGAAAGATCAATTTTGGTGTACGCGAGCTTACACGGGCACTTCCGCTCCGTTTCCGTTCCAACGGTACATCTTTGCTCGACTGGAGAATAACAGGAGCAGCAGGCGGAGTCGGAAAGCTCGGAAAAAACTACCTTAAACTAAAAACCGACCCTATCCCTAATGGCGCAGCAGGAACATGGCTTGCATATGCACCTGGTTTTGTGAATGCTGTCAATGGATTTACCGTTAACAGCGGAAATGCTGCTCGACTTCTTTTCCAGATAAGACATTATGGTGACTACGCTGTCCAGCCCTCACACGTTGGCGATATTATGATGACAGAGGGCTCAACTATACCGACAGCCTATGATGCTGATACTACAATGTATAAGCAGGGCATTATGCAGGGCAATATCGTGAACCATGACGCCACAGCTCCGAGAACTGTGGGAGTAACACAGGAGCTTTACTGTGGTGACGACGGCGGCGGTGGAACTAACAATTATATTATTTCACCGTCTAATATAGCAATACGCTGTAAAACTTATTCTATACCTGTAAAACCTAATACTGATTATTCAGTAAGGGTGTTTAATTCTTCTTACAATGATATCGAGTTCTATACCTGCTATTATTCAGAACCGGGTAC
>NZ_JAEEMU010000022.1 GCF_016283395.1 Ruminococcus sp. | reverse complement strand
GGAAAAGCTTTGCGCTGATGCCGAGACAGCCCTTGAGCTGCTTGAAGGGGAAGAGTGCAGAGTTGTGCTACTGGACGTTATGCTGCCGAAAATGAACGGCTATGAGACCTGCACAGCCATACGCAGTATAAGGGATATCCCTATATTGATGATGAGCGCACTTACCGATGAGGAGAGCAAGCTCCTCGGGTATGAGACGGGAGCTGATGATTATATCGACAAACCGTTCTCGGTAAGAGTACTTACTGCGAAGATACGGGCACTTATGAAGAGAGGAAATGCCGAAAGCAGCAGTACAGGTATACTGAAAAGCTGCGGTGTGGAGCTTGATACAGTCTCGCGGCGTGTAACATCAGGCGGTAAAGAACTTAAACTTAATGTAAAGGAGTTTGAGCTTTTGCAGTATCTCATGCAGCATGAGGGGGAAGCTGTCAGCAAGGACGAGCTTTTTAACGCGGTCTGGGGCTACGACTGTTTTACAGAGCAGAGTACGGTAAGTGTACACATACGCTGGCTGAGGGAAAAACTTGAAAAAGACCCGAATTCTCCCGAGATAATACAGACCGTCTGGAAGGTCGGCTACAGATTTGGGGCAAGCCGATGAAGAAGATTATGATAATACTTATGGTCACTCTTGCGGCTGTAGCTCTGGGGTTCAATATAGGGTGCAGAAAGCTGATATCCGCTGAGATAAGTGACAGAAACATAGCTGTTAACAGAATAAATTCCGAAATTTCGGCAATGATAGCCGAGGGCAGTGAGGACGCAGAAAGCCTGATCTCCTCGAATATGGGGAAATGGAAGATTGAGTACGGCGATGACCTGCCTGATGATATCAGGTTCATACCTGTTCAAAGTGACGGGAAAGAAGTTTTTTATGCATCTGTTGACAAGAGCAGGGCACTTTGCTCCTTATATAATGATAAGGGTGAAATAACAGGCTTTATTGAATACTGCTACATTGAAGATGACATAGGTCATGTGCTCCTTGTGGGAAATATCGTTATAATAGTCAGCTTTTTGATAATACTTGTTCACGCGCTGTATATGTGGTTTGCTGTGATAGTTCCGTTCAGACGGCTGTCGGACTATCCTGAGCGTCTGGCTCGGCTGCGTGATATACAGAGGCTGCCCGAAAGCAGGAACAGGTACTTCGGTCGGTATATATGGGGTATGAATATGCTGTCTGATGTGCTTACGTCAAGCACTAAGCGTATAAATGAGCTTGAGGGACAGAGGCGTACTCTTGTTTCGTCGATCGCACACGGAGTAAAAACTCCTGTGTCGAATATACGTCTTTATACCGATGCAGTAAGGACAGGACTTTATTCATCTGACCATGATATGATAGTGAATATTGCGGATAAAATTGACAAAAATACTGAGAAGATAGAAGCAATTGCGGCTGAACTTCTCAGATCATCAGCTTCATCGGCTGCGGTCGCCGATCTTGAGATAAGGCGTTTCTCGGTTATGGAGCTTGCTGAGCTTGTGAGAAATGAGTATAAAGACAGAATGGCTATGAAAAGGATACCATTTGAAGTCGAGTGCAGCAGCCGTTCTGTAATGGAAAGCGATAAATACGCTCTTTACCGTACTATAAGCCAGATACTGGAAAACGCTGTGAAGTATGGTGACGGTAAAGGCATAAAGGTGACATTCACAAAGCAAGACGAGGGTTTCGGCATATCTGTAAGGAACAGCGGCGAGCTTCTGCCAGAAAAGGAACTGCCTTATATATTCAGAAGCTACTGGAGAGGTTCAAATGCTTCCGATAAAGAAGGCAGCGGTATAGGTATGTACGTTGCCAATGAAACTATAAAGGCTCTTGGTGGCAGAGTTTATGTCAGACGTCTCGAAGAGACTTCCGAAATGGAATTCGTCATTTATATTGAAAATACATGATATAGTTTTTATGCCCGTAAGCGGTTGAGGTAACTGCTTACGGGCTTTTATATGCTCTTTTTTGCAGCAATAGTGCAAGTTATACAGTGAGAAGCTCTATAATGGCGGGTGAAATTGTGCAGGTGCCCAAAGTGGTATAAAAATCATAATATTGTA
>NZ_JAEEMU010000067.1 GCF_016283395.1 Ruminococcus sp. | reverse complement strand
AGACGAGATGGTCTATAACCAAGGAGTCGCAGGCATGCAGCGACGAGATAAACGGTATCCTTAACGAGACTATGTCCGTCAGCGGACAGCTCCTCGTAAAGCTTTTCGGAATGGAAAAGACAGAGTATGATAAATACGAAAAAGTCAATCATAAGTTGATAAAGCTTAATATCCGCGAGGGCATGGCAGGCCGCTGGTTCAGAGTTGCTCTTACAACTTTTTCAAGTATCGGACCTATGCTCATTTACCTTGCTGGCGGTATCCTTATGATGAAGTTTGATTCAGACCTCACAGTAGGTGATATCACTGTTCTCGTTGCACTTCTTGGCAAAATGTACGGACCTGTGAATCAGCTTCTCAACATACAGGTTGACTGGATACGCTCAATGGCAATGTTTACCCGTATATTTGAGTATTTCGACATGCCTGTGGAGATAGAGAACGCTCCCGATGCTATAACTCCTGAAAAGGAGCCCAACGGCGAGGTGGAGTTCAGGAGCGTTGGCTTCTATTATGACAAGGAGAGGCAGATACTTGATGATATCTCATTCAGACTTGACAGCGGAAAATGCATAGCCGTTGTAGGACCTTCGGGCTCGGGAAAGAGTACCCTTGTCAATCTTATACCCCGTCTTTACGATGTCACGGCTGGAGCTGTCCTTTTTGACGGTATAGACGTAAGAAAGCTTGATCTGTCTTATCTCAGGGAGCATATCGGTATCGTAAGTCAGGAGACATATCTCTTTAACGGCACAATCCGTGAGAATCTGCTTTATGCAAAGCCTGACGCTACGGAGGAAGAACTTATAGAAGCTTGTAAGCAGGCAAATATTTATGACTTTATAGAAAAGCAGGAGCAGGGGCTCGATACTGTTGTCGGAAACAGGGGACTTAAGCTTTCAGGCGGAGAAAAACAGCGTATTTCCATTGCAAGAGTACTTCTCAAGGATCCTGCACTAATGATATTCGATGAAGCCACATCGGCTCTTGATTCTATATCTGAACAGAAGATACAGGACGCTATAGAACCGCTTATTTCACAGCGTACAAGTATCCTGATAGCGCATAGGCTCTCGACTATCCTTGCTGCCGACGAGATACTTGTAATAAAAGACGGCAGGATAACCGAAAGAGGTACGCACAGCGAGCTCGTCAACCGCGGGGGAGTATATTCGGAGCTTTACAAGACCCAGTTCAGCAAGGCTGATAACAACTCAGGCAGTTTTGAATATACCGAAGGAGAGGACTGAAAATTTTAGAATAACAACGAAAGGGATGATAGAGTATGAGCGAAAAGGACTTTTACATCGAAGCGTTTGACAACCTTCCGGCTTTGACAGATAACAGTGAGTCCATGAAAGAGATGTTTTCTCATGTCTTTTACGATTTTTTGCAGCTGCAGCATCTTTATGACTCGGCGATAGAGGTTGTAAAGACATATCTCAATATACTTGATAATGAATTCGGAGTTAAATTTCAGAGAAATCCCATACACAACATCGAAAGCAGGCTGAAATCCCCGCAATCAATAATTGGAAAGCTCCAAAAGAAAGGACTTCCAATCACAACTGAAGCGGCAAGAAAGAACCTCCTTGATCTTGCAGGTATAAGAGTTACCTGCTATTACATCACCGATATATACGCAATTATCGAAATGTTGTGCAGGCGTGACGATTTTACCGTTATAAAGAAAAAGGATTATATCAAGAATCCAAAGCCGAGCGGATATCGCAGCTATCATTTAGTACTGAACGTACCAGTATATCTGTCAACACATAAGGAATACGCTCCTGTTGAGATACAGATACGCACAATCGCAATGGACTTCTGGGCAAGTCTTGAACACCAGCTTAAATACAAGACATCTGCGAATATACCTGCTGATATTTCGGAGGAGCTTCGCGAGTGCGCAGAGAGAATAGCCGAGACTGATATACAAATGCAGAGAATATACATGCAGATAAACGATATGGAGTAAATATACGGTACAGATAACTGTATTCGTCAAATTCCACTTTGAATATTAATGATTTACAAAAAAATCCCCGTTCACTTTTGCTTCTTTCAATGCTATAATCAGTAATACAAAAATACAGCAGTCAAAAAGAAAGGAGCAG
>NZ_JAEEMU010000021.1 GCF_016283395.1 Ruminococcus sp. | reverse complement strand
ACATAATTCAGAAAATAGCAACAGGCGCGGAGAAAAAAAGATGCCTATTTTTTATACGGCTTTTTTAGATATGGTTCAATATCATCGGGTGATATAAGCTTTGCGGAGTGGTAGCGGTCACAGAACTCGTTGCAAAGCTGCAATTGCTCGGCACTTCCGCAATAGTCTATGAGCAGGATAGTATCAGCTATGAGACTTCCGTCCTCGATTATGGTGGAAAGGTAGTCAAGCCGTTCAGAAAGCTCGCTATCTTGAGAAAAAATAGGCAGTACAGTGCAAAGGGGATAGCTTTTGCCTCTGTGTTTTGAGCATATAAAAAGGCATATGAGTTCGGCTGCGGCTATAACAGCAACAACTATTATAGCGATCATCTCGGGTGTTTTCATTTCAACCACTCCTTTCCTGTTATTATATGCACAAAGCAGGTGAGTGGTTACGAAAAGGGAGCTTATAAAGGTTTTCGTATCAAAAAGTAATTGCCGCATTTAATGAAGCCGAGTTTTTCGGCTGTTCTTGCTGAACCGAGGTTTGAACGCTGACAAGTCCATGCAGGACGCTTTTCGTGGAGCATCTCCCTTATGGCAGCAGCTGCGGCGATAAAAGCCATTCCGCGGCGGCGATAGGCTTCAGCAGTCTCGATACCGATGTCACATTCCAAGCTGCTTGAAGCAGCCGAAAATGCCCACGACGCAGGCTCGTTTCCGTGCATAATGCATATGCCCCTGCCGCTTTTGCTGTATTCAGCGTAGTCTTTCCAGTAAAACGAGGGTACGACTCTTCCCGTGAGCCTGTTGAAGAGCTTCTCATCTATACTGTGCAGGGAATAACCGTCAGGGATATCAAAATCGGGAGCTTTGTCATGGGGATAGCAGTATTCATCTCGTGGGATAAGCTCCACTCCGCCATATTGCAGGAGTTTATCTGCCAGTGTATTGTCCTGACATAGAAACTTAAATTGCTCGGATATTATGAGCTCATGTATCTCGCGGATATCGTTTTCATCGGGAGTTCCGTAAATAAAAGTAAAATTGCCCCTGTGACGTATGAGTACAACGCTTTCGCTTTTGTTTGTGTATATGCAGCCGCTCTGTCTGCCCTCCGTCACTGCCATTGGATAGACTCTGCAAAAAGGTGAGTCCTGGGCAAGTGTTAAAAATCGGCTGTATTCTGAAACAGGTATTTCTTTCATGTTATCACCTCTGAGATAATTAAAAGCTCCCGTTTCGGGAGCTTTGAGTTATATGAGTTTGTTCACGTACGGTATGAATTTCAGCCCCTTTGTTATCAGATAAGAGATAACGAGGGTGAGCAGGCAAATACCAATAGTAGATATCGTACCGCCGTGTTCAAATGGATTGAACTTCATAACTAAGAATATATATCTGAGTACTGCCATGTGCAGAAGATAGATGCCGAATGAGCAGTTATCAAGCTCTGCGGCGATCTTATCAATAACAGGCACGGGCTGATTTTTCGTCTTTCTGAGAAATCCGAATAAAGCTACAGCTGCTGCAACATACAGTGGGAAGGAGTAAACTCCGAGAAGATTTATCATCTTGCCGCTTGTTTCGGGTGCAGCCTCTGAATTATTGTAAGCGTGTACAGTAAGCATTGCGATTATGCCGAGACAAATCACAAGCATGAGTCCGCTTGCTCTTTTCGGGAGCTTTATTATTCCCGTATGAAGAGCGTGACCTAAGAAGAAGTAAAGCGGATAAACGGTATATACACATATGTAAAACGGCAGCTTTTTACCTGCGATTGTTTCTATAAACGGTATTAACGAAGCAAATATCGTATAGATGAGCAGGATATATTTAAGCTGTGCTGCTGTGGCATTTCCACTGATCATCTTGTATATTGGCAGCATAAGATACAGTGCGAAGAGTAAATAGATGTACCACATATGCATCCAGCCGCTGCCGAAGAAGATAGCGTCGATCGAATCAGTGAACATTTTGCCCACGCCGCATTTTTTTATAAATACACCGTCGAATACTGCGAACAGTATCGAAAATACTACTAGTGCAACTTCCATTCTCAGTATGTGTTTACCGAAGAGCTTTTTCATCTAGAGCTCACGTTT
>NZ_JAEEMU010000066.1 GCF_016283395.1 Ruminococcus sp. | reverse complement strand
CACAGGATCTCCTGTGATGAACGCATACATAAGGGTAAAAATGATTGAACCCGTAACAGGAACGACGCAAACATAATCTACTGAGAAGCCCAAGACTATTTCAAAAAGAAGAAGAAGAGAGAAGGTCAGTGGATTGAATGCAAGTATTGTACCACCTAGTGAAGCAAGCCCTTTTCCTCCATGAAATTTCATAAGTACAGGGAAGATATGTCCGAGTATACAACATGATCCCGACAGTATTTTTGCAAACTTGATCTGAGGAAAAAGGTATGCAGCAAGCGTCGAAGCTGCAACGGCTTTGAAGATATCAAAAAGGGCCACTAGCAGACCGGCTTTCTTGCCTATGGTTATTACTGTATTTGATGCGCCAGCATTGCCCGAGCCTCTTTCACGGATATCAAATCCCTTGAATTTAGCAATGATAAAGGCAGGATTGATATTGCCGAAGAAGTATCCGAGCAGGGCACACAGAAGAATTTGCATAAAAATGATCCCCCCCAGGGAAAAAGCAGCTGAGCTGCAAAAAATGACGATGCGTTTTTAGTCCTTCTTATCATACCATATTTGCTCGAAAAAGTAAATACCCTGCAGAAATTTTTTGTATCTCCGCAAATAATAATTGTTAAAAATAAAAAATAATGTTTTGAGTGTTACATAATGTAACTCATTAACGATTTGTATTAGTGAAAGGGGAAATACAAAATGTGCATAATAGGAGTGTTGAACTATGACTGAAAAAGAGATGCAGCATTTATTAAAGACTAAGCCTGAACGTGGGCAACGTGCCTTTTATGATAAATACTTCAACTATGTTTACACTATAGTATATTCACGTCTTAAAGGTTTTGCATCAGTTGAAGATATAGATGAGTGTGTAGGAGATGTTTTTGCACAGTGTTTCCTTTTTTTTGACAAACAGGAGGAAATAAGCGGAAATATCAAAGCCTTTACAGCTTCTGTGGCTCGTAGGAAGGCAGTTGATACATATAGAAGGGTTGCAAGACATACTTCAAGGAGCGTATCACTCGAGGAGAACGAAGAGTTCGTATCGGACGAGGATATAGTAGTTTCGACGGAGCAGTCTGAGCTCAGGCAGCTGCTATACGATACGGTAGAGCAGCTTGGTGAGCCCGATTCCACAATAATAATACAGAAGTATTTCTATGGCAGGAGCTCAAAGGAAATTGCGAAAATAGTCGAACTGTCTTCAGATAATGTTAGGACAAGATGCAGCAGGGCGATTAAAAGATTGAAAGACATGCTCCATGAAGTGGGATTTGCAAGATAAGGAGAGATATACATGAAAGATGATCTTGATATGATGTTTAGTAGAATAGAAAAGGATATCGAAAGGATATCAGAAAAATATCCGGCTGCTGGCAGAAAAGAAAAAGAAAAAATATATAAGATAAGTCAACAGAAGTATCAGCAACTCAAGGCCATGGAGGAGTCTGACGAAGGCTTTACAATTGAAGCTTCTGGAGTTGAGCGTTATCGCAGACCGATGCTTTATCGCGGAATAAGCGCAGTAGCGGCTGCACTTGTACTTGTGAGCGGACTTGCAGGTGGGCTGCTTTTGGCTAAGAACAGCAGAATACCGAATGTGGATATAGATGACAGCAGTAATACAAGTCAGTCTACTATGGTGAATGAGATCGAAGAAGATAAGATGAATGCTGATGTAGATGTGCTTGTTGATAATTTTGAGCATATTATGAGAGAACTTTATATCGCAGATGACGGAGACGAGAGCGAAATAGGTGTTGTTTTCTATAGAGACGCTGTAAATCCTGAAACAGGAGAACTGTATAAGAAAGATTTTACTTACTACAAGGTAACGGACGAAAAGCTCAATGATCCAGAAAAGATCGCTAAATTTATGGGCGCTACGTTTGCATCGAAGCTTAGTTCTTATTATTTTTTTGAAGGTGATCTTGGCGCATACGAAGACGGTAAAGACTTTTCAGATGACAGTAAGGCAGGAAGGCGTTTAAGACCATTTATAGCCTATAATGGTGTAGTTCTTGCAGATCATATTGACGATGATGTGTCGTATAAGTACAAGTTCCATGAAGTATACGATTTCAGTAATTATAAACTCAAATCATCTGTATTTGACGATAGTACTGATGCATTTAACGATGAGCTTGAGCTTGATCT
>NZ_JAEEMU010000065.1 GCF_016283395.1 Ruminococcus sp. | reverse complement strand
TCAGAGAAAGCTTTATTTGCATAAACTTTACCTTTTATTTACTGTTTTCCTGACCTTTTCTTTACATCTGTCTGATGGAATAAGGACGGTGAAACACAGTAAAGGCTGTAATACAGAGATTTCATATCGGATAGCCCCGCCGTGATCATTGACAATGAGATACATATGTGATATAATTAACAAAGCACTGCAAATAAATGATATAAGGAGGATACTATGGAAATCCTGAAAGCAGAAAATCTCGTAAAAACATTCCAGATAAGCGAAAAACAACGTAAATCGCTGGGTATCAAGGACAGGCAGAAGGTCGCTGTTGACGGTGTAAGCTTTACCGCTAAGTCAGGCGAAGTATTCGGACTCATCGGTCCTAACGGAGCCGGCAAGACCACAACCATGCGTATGCTGGCCACACTTATCAAACCAAACAGCGGCGACGCACTTTACAACGATATCAGTGCAGTAAAAACGCCTGAGGCGGTGCGCTCGCAGCTCGCTTTCCTCACCACAGACCTCAAGCCCGATATGAAGTCTACTCCTAACTTAATGTACGACTTTTTTGCCGAGCTTTACCACGTTCCCGCTGATGAAGCAGCAAAGCGCAAAAAAGAGCTCTTTGCAGAGTTCGGCATTGATAAGTTTGCGGATACCATGATCTCAAAGCTCTCACAGGGACAGAGGCAGAAGGTATCACTGGTAAACTCGGTAATACACGACCCTAAGTTCGTTATTTTTGACGAGCCCACCAACGGCCTCGATATCATTGCGGCACGCGAGGTGCGCGATTTCATACTCAATATGAAAAAAGCGGGAAAGTGCGTTATCATATCCACTCACCTCTTTGACCTTGTTGAAAAGGTCTGTGACCGTGCAGCCATGATAATGGACGGTAAGATCGTTGTTGACGATACACTTGAGAATCTCATGCAGGGACGGCCTCTTGAAGACGCATTCTACGATATTTATACTGAATATATGAGCAAAAAGGGAGAGGTATGACCATGAGAGATATTATTACAGTTGCAAAAAAGGAACTAAGGGCATTTTTCGGCGATAAGGTCGTTCGTTTACAGATGATCCTCCTTCCTTTCGTTATAGTTTTCGGATATGGTATGCTTATGACAACGACGATCGATTCACAGAAGGAGTCGAAGGAAGAACTTGAAAAGCCGGTCGTTGCATACAGCATGAATGCTCCCGAAGCGTTCAATGATGTGCTTTCCGAGCTCAGGATCAAGCCCGCACCCGATAATGATATCGAAAAGCTGAAAAAGCAGGTGACAGATAAGGATGTAGACCTCCTTATGGTTTTCCCCGATGATTTCAAAATGTCAGAGCCGGGTTCAGCTGATCTTTCAAATATCGATGTATACTACAATTCGGAGAAGAACAACTCAATGGAGCTCTTTTCCAAGACAACGGTTCTGTTTACAACTATGCAGCCCCGTGTATTCACATTCAACGAGTCTGCTGAAAAGGAGTACAATCTGTTCGACAGCGTATCTCTCGTAAAGGATTTTCTCAGCGGTATCATTCCTCTTATGATATTCATGGCTGTATACATGGTATGTATGAGTATTGCCGCAAACTCCATCGCGGGAGACAAGGAAAAGGGCTTCCTCAACACTCTGCTGGTCACTCCCGTAAAGCGCGGACACATCGCAGCAGGAAAGTCGCTTTCAATACTTGTTGTATCCATAATCGCAAGTATCTCAGCATGTATCGGAATGGCAGTATCTCTCCCGAAGCTTTCAAAGTCTATGGAAATGACAGAGAATGCTTCATACAGCGTATCTGAGTACGTTATGCTCTTTGCCGCAGTAGTTACGGGTTCATTTGTGCTCGTAGCATTGCTGCTCATAATCTCAACACTTGCAAAGGACGTAAAGCAGGCAACAACTCTTTCGCCTATACTTCTGTTCGCTATTATGATCCCCTTGCTTCTCAGTACAAGCGAAAACTTTAATAAGAAGATTGAGGGTTTTGGCACAAAGAATTACATGATACCTGTATGGAACTCGATAAAAACGCTTCAGGACGTTATAAAGACAGAATATACAGCTGCAAGCGTAACTCTGACAGTCGTAGTCAACTTAACGGCTGCTGTTCTCGGAATATTCATCGTTGGCAGACTCTTCAACAGAGAAAAGATAGTTAACGGCTGATAACCGGAATACTGAGAAATAAGGGCGCACATTGTACGCCCAAAAACTTTTGCGTACAAAAGACATG
>NZ_JAEEMU010000023.1 GCF_016283395.1 Ruminococcus sp. | reverse complement strand
TTAGTTTATCTGCCCAACGTTTGTAAGTCGGACGGTCAGCGGTATGCTCTGCTGCCTTGTTCAGTTAATTGGCGTATGCCTCAAGAACAAGCTCAGAATAGCTTTCTATCAGGAGAGATTCATATTTTTCTATAAGATAGGTGTTGTTATTGGAAAATACATAGTTTGCAAGTCTGTCTGTCAGGTTTTCTTCGATAAAGTATTCGGGAAGCATTGCCTGATATTTCATTGAGGAATAAAGCTGTTCTCTTGTTTCTTCCCATTCATCACCATCGAAAAGTGATTTGAATTCAAGATAAACAGACTTATCAGTAATAGTAGTCTCTGTAAGTATAGTCCAGAGTTCCTTTATATAATTCTTTTTATCCGACTGCTGCCTATAAATATCTTTCAGCTTCAGATGAATGCCTTCAGAAATGTACATGTTGTCTTTTTCAAGCTCAAGCGATTCTTTAAGGACGGCTATTGCCTTTTCTGTATCACCGTTTTTCGAGTATCTGTTTGTCAGAAACTCACGGACCTCGATGATATTTCGGTATTTTTTGCAGAAGCCTCATCGGAATAACCCAGTTTATCCATAAGCTCGATGTGATACAATATCCATTTTTTACGTTCATAATTGCTGATATTATTCTTTGAAATGATCTTATCAGAGAATTTAAGCATTTTTTCGAGAAATTCTTCTTCATCAAAGCATTCTTTGATAAAGTCAAAGTATAGCTCAGTGAAGTAGTCAAACTTTGTATCTAACTTTCTGAAAGCGGAGTTAAATAGCCTATGTTTTGTTTTTATGTCCGAAGCATCGGCAATAGCAGAAAGTATTTCCAGGCATACACTCTGAAAGTAACTTATGTCACCGTCATCATCAAGATCAGTAGTAAGTATCTCATCGTAATAATAGCTTACGATCTCAAAGGCTTCAAAATGACATTTCCATTCAATAAGACCATCTGTACACTCCTCAAGAAGTTTGACCGCTTCATTAATAAACGGAGAAACGTTTTTCCAGTTTATAAATCCGCTGTTATCGGTGAAGTGTTATACTGAAAGAGCAGTCGACAAACACCCAAAAATCTGGTAGAATATAAATAACAAAACCGGAAAGGGAAAACGACTATGAAGTACAGCAAAGAATTTAAAGAAGAAGCATTAAAGCTGTCAGACGAGATCGGACTGAAAAAGGCTGCTCAGCAGTTAGGTATCCAGTATTACACGCTGTCAGACTGGCGAAGCAAGCGAAATGCTGCTGTCAAAGCTAAGAAGTATCAGATGACCGATGACGAAGCAAAGCTGCGTATTACGGAGCTTGAGCGAGAAAATGCTGAGCTTCGCAAAGCGAATGACATTCTCAAGGATGCACTCGGTTTTTTCGCAAAAGACCGGAAGAAGTAAAGACAAGCGAACGTCATCTGTTCGTCAATGAGTTCCGCAACAAGTATGGAGCGAAAACTATATGCAGATTTCTGAAAATAAGCGAATCAGGCTATTATCGCTGGCTCAGGAATCAGGGCAAGATAGGTGCAAGGCAGCTTCTTCTGGTCAAAATACAGGGAATTCTTTCAGAGCATCCTGACAATAAGAATTACGGTGTCAGAAGGATGCAGGCAGCTCTTGCACAGAAAGGCACTCATGTCAGCCTCAGAACAGTATACCGCACTATGAGCGAAGCCGGACTAATCCACAGACATCGTAGACCTCACGGTATCACCAAGGCTGATACTGAAACTCAGCACAGAGAGAATCTGATAAAAAGAAATTTCAGTGCAGACAAGCCGCTGAAGAAGCTGCTTACTGATATCACCGAGGTCCAGTGTGCTGACGGAAAGCTCTATGTATCGCCAATCCTCGACTGCTTCAACGGTGAGATCGTCGCTCTTGAAATGCGTGATAATATGAAGAAGGAACTCTGCATAGACACCGTAAAACAGCTGCGTGAAAAGTACGGCAGACTCGATGGAACTGTCCTTCACAGTGACCGTGGCTGCCAGTATACGAGCTACGCGTTCCGCAGAGAGCTTGTAACTAATGGGCTTATACAGAGCCTCAGCGGTACTGCTCATTGCTATGATAATGCTCGTATGGAGAGCTTTTTCGCCACACTGAAAAAAGAAAAGCTATATCAGATCCCGACCTACAGAATGAAGCGTGAAGAGGTCAAAACTGTAATCTTCCGTTATATCTTCGGCTACTACAACACACAAAGGATCAACAGCTTCAACGAAGGTGGTCTCCCACCTGTGGCACTAAGAACTTCAACAGGGCTGGCTCATCACGCTGCTTGATATCTGCCTATCCAAGATTTTGGGTATTCTCCGACTGCACATTTCTTGACAAGTCCACTGGCTGCCTTTTTTCTTCATAAAACTTGTTTACCGTAT
>NZ_JAEEMU010000040.1 GCF_016283395.1 Ruminococcus sp. | reverse complement strand
CATACGGGTTCCAGTGAATATATGGCTAAAATGTCCGTTTCAAAAAGCAGAGGAATATCGGCCGAATACCTTGCAAATGCCGTAATCCTTTGCGCAGACGCGGATCTTTCGCTGAAGACATCTGCTAATGACGAGATGACGATCCTTAAGAGCCTTATACTCGATCTCTGCAATGTATAGAATAAAAGAAGCCGTTATAGTCGAAGGCAGATATGATCTGATGAAACTCAAAAGTTTTCTGGATACGGAGATTTTTGAGACCTCAGGGTTCAGGATCTACAATGACGCTCAGAAACGTAATCTGATTAAAAAAATAGCTGATATTTCAGGAATCGTTATCCTCACAGACAGTGACGCTTCCGGTTTCCAGATAAGAAACTACATCAAGAGCTTTGTGCCGCAGGATAAGATCAAAAATGCTTATATACCCAATGTTAAAGGCAAAGAAAGAAGAAAAGACAAGCCCTCAAAAGAAGGGTATCTCGGTGTAGAAGGCCTTGATGAAAATGTGATCATAAGCAGTCTGAAAACAGCCGGGGTCACGTTCCTGGATGAAAGCACCGACAAGGGATCTTTCGGGAAAATAAGTAAAAAAGATCTTTATCTGCTCGGTCTTTCAGGGAAAAACAACAGCTCTAAAATAAGGAAGAGACTTCTTGAAAGTCTTGGATTGCCGATATATTTAAGTACAAACGCACTCCTGAGTGTTTTGAATATCATGTTCACGAGAGAAGAACTCACGGAATATTTAAATAGTTTGAATAAGGAGACCTAAGCCATGAAATGCCCATACTGCGGATATCTTGAAGACAAAGTCGTAGACTCCCGCCCTGCTGATGAGGGAGCCAGGATCAGAAGGAGAAGAGAGTGCCTTTCCTGCGGAAAAAGATTTACCACATATGAGATGATAGAGAGCATGCCGCTCTATGTTGTAAAACGTGACGGGACCCGCCAGGCATTCGACCGCATGAAACTGATCAACGGAATGCTGAGAGCATGTGAGAAAAGACCTGTCGCGTTGGACAGCATTGAAAAAATTGCGGACGATATCGAGCTTGAACTCCGCGGACGGCTTGAAAAGGAAGTTAAATCCGTCACTATAGGCGAAATGGTAATGGATCGTCTGAAAGAAATCGACGAGGTCAGCTATGTAAGATTTGCTTCTGTATACAGAAGCTTTAAGGATGTCAACTCATTCATAGATGAACTGAACAGTCTCCTCAGAGACAGTTCGGAAATTTCAAAGAACTGAAAGAGAGGAAATGTATGGGAAAATATTTTGGAACTGACGGCTTCAGAGGTACTGCAAATGAAAATCTTACAGCTGACCATGCTTACAAGGTAGGACGTTTCCTTGGCTGGTATTACGGAGAGCTCAAAAGAAGAAGCGGCTCAGATGAAGCACCGCGCATAGTAATAGGCAAGGACACACGCCGTTCGAGCTATATGTTCGAGTATTCTCTGGTAGGAGGACTTACTGCTTCGGGTGCTGATGCATACCTTCTTCACGTTACTACTACACCTTCTGTTGCATATATATCAAGAGTTGACAGCTTTGACTGCGGAATTATGATATCTGCCAGCCATAACCCTTATTATGACAACGGAATAAAGCTCATAAACGGACAGGGCGAGAAAATGGAAGATACAGTCATCGACCTTGTTGAGGCATATCTTGACGGAAATCTCAATGCCTTTGGTCAGGAGTGGAAGGAGATACCTTTTGCTCACGGCGACAAGATAGGCAAGAGCGTTGACTATGTTTCGGGCAGAAACCGTTACCTCGGATACCTTATCTCTCTCGGAATGTACTCTTTCAGAGGAATGAAGATAGGTCTTGACTGTGCAAACGGTGCAGCATGGAATATTGCGAAGTCAGTATTTGATGCTCTCGGTGCAGAGACTTATGTTATAAATGCAGCACCTACAGGTGTTAATATCAACAACAATGCAGGTTCAACACATATTGAAGGACTCCAGAAGTTTGTGGTTGAAAACGGTCTTGATGCAGGCTTTGCATATGACGGAGACGCTGACCGCTGCCTCTGCGTTGACGAAAAGGGCAATGTCATCACAGGTGACCATATCCTTTACATCTACGGAAGATACATGAAAGAGCGCGGAAAGCTCCTCAACAATACAGTAGTTACTACAGTAATGTCCAATTTCGGACTTTACAGAGCCTTTGACGAGATCGGCATAGATTATGCAAAGACAGCCGTTGGCGATAAGTACGTATATGAATATATGAAGGAAAACGGCTGCTGCATCGGCGGTGAGCAGTCAGGACATATAATCTTCTCGAAGTATGCTTCAACAGGTGACGGTATCCTTACAAGCCTGAAGATAATGCAGGTAATTATGTCACGCGAGAAGAAGCTCAGCGAGCTTGCTGCACCGTTCACAGTATATCCTCAGGTGCTTGAAAATGTCAAGGTAAAGGATAAGGCTGCTGCACAGGCTGATCCTGATGTACGTGCAGAGGTGGACAAGGTTGCCGCAGAGCTTGGCGACGCAGGAAGAATACTCGTTCGTGAAAGCGGTACAGAGCCTCTTGTAAGAGTCATGGTAGAAGCAAAGGATGAGGCTGTATGCAGAAGCTGCGTTGACAGAGTAGTTTCTGTGATAAAGTCAAAGGGCCATGCAGTCTGATACATTATAATAATACAGCGGCGATCTCGGCAAAAAGGGGTCGCCGTTTATATTGGTATGATATGACAAAGCAGAACAGTATTAAAAAAATAAATTCAGTTAAATACTGGAAATTTCACAAAGCTATTGACTGATGTTTTTTTTGGTGATATAATGGTTATTACGGCGTGTTATGCCACAAAATAAGTATATGTAGTTAATTGGAGGTCAAAATGGCTAAGAATAATGAGCGCAATCTTAATGTTACGATCAAAAGCCCGGATGATGAAAAGGGCGAGTTTATAATTTCCATATCATCTATTCTGAAACAGCTCAAAAGATTTCTTGCTTTATGGCTCGTTGTAGCTATAATCGCAGGTATCCTTGTTTTTTCTTTTTCTGCAATATGGACATTTTCAAAGAAAACTCCTGCAAAAGCTCTTGTAAGTTTTTCATACAGCGGCATTGAAAAAGGTCTTGATCCTGCCGGACGTAAATTCGATATCAACTCCATGAAAAACCCTCTTGTTATCGAAAGGACTCTTACTAAGCTCGGTCTTGATCTGAAAAAGGTTGAAAGCATAAGAGAGAATATTTCTTTTGATTCAAAGATCCCACAGGACGCTTATGAGAGACTTACTACATATAAAAACATAATGGAAAACGCATCAAGCGGAAACCTTGCCGCAGCGCAGAATATGCTTGATGTTACATGGTATCCTACACAGTTCACTGTATATTTTGATTTCGGAAAAGCCGATTTTAACAGAACCGACGGTGTTGAGTTCCTTAATACTCTGCTTGAGTGCTACCGTGACTTCTTCTATGAGCAGTACGGATATAACGAGTCACTCGGAGCTGCTGTAAAAGTGGTTGAGTATGAAAGCTACGATTACGCACAGCAGATCGATCTTTTCAGAAATTCACTCAGAACAGTAAGAAATTACCTTTCTTCACTTTCAAACGATGACAATACAGCGTTCCGTTCAAGTGTTACAGGATATACCTTCAAGGACCTTTCCGAGTATGCAAAGACAGTTTACAGCATCGACCTTGACAGAATATCTTCTTACATCTCTGTAAACAACGTAACAAAGGACAAGGATGCAGCACTTGCATACTATGATTACAGAATAGAGAACCTCAACCGTGATAAGGACGAATATTCAGAACGACTTGCTTCAATTGATTCTTCAATATCACAGTACCAGAAGGATAATATCACAGTATACGGCGATAATGTAAATACAGAGTCTACAGTTCATTCAGACCAGTACGACTCACTGTTCAGACAGAAGATATCGGTACAGGCAAGTCTCGCACAGGCAAAACAGGATATCAATTTCTATGAGTCAAGACGTGATGCCCTCAAGAACAACAAGAACAGCTCTAAGGCAAACGTTGAAAAGGTAGAGGCTGATATCAAGTCACTCAGCGAAAAGGTATCACAGATAGTTGACCTTACACAGAAGACAGCTGATGATTATTATGAGAACGTTCAGTTCGCACACGCATACAATATCCTTATCCCTGCTTCAAGATCAGTTGCAGCAGGATTAGTTGATGCAGTCAAGGGCTCTATAAAGCTTTTGGTAATTGTTGAAGCACTTATCTTCATGCTCTATCTTTGCATGGCATTTTTCAGTGCTCTCAAGAGCGACGCTGCAAAAAAAGCTGTAAAAGCTTCCGGAAATGATGATGACGATGAAGATGCAGATCTTGATGAACTCGTTGATATCATCGAGGAAGAAGCTGACAAGGCAAACGCATCACAGAAAAACGCAAATAAAAACAAGAAAAAGTAATATTAAGGGCTGCTTTGAACGCAGCCCTTTTTTATGTATGGTCAATGTTAAATTCACGTAAAAAAAGAGCAGTAATTATTGACTTGTCTTTCTTTCCTGTTATAATAATAATGGAACAAAATAAAGGTATAAGAACAGGAGCGAATTATGGAAGATTTTTCAATATTTAATATTTTCACACTTGTTGGAGGACTTGCCTTCTTTCTTTATGGCATGAATGTAATGTCAACAGGTCTTGAAAAACTCACGGGCGGCAAGCTTGAAGTTGCACTTAAAAAAATGACCGAGAACAAACTCAAGGCTATCCTTCTCGGAATGGGTGTTACTGTTGCCATACAGTCGTCATCGGCTATGACGGTAATGCTTGTTGGATTTGTTAACTCAGGCATCATGACCCTTGAACAGACTATCGGAGTCTGTTTCGGTTCAAATATAGGTACTACCTTCACAGCATGGATACTTTGTCTTGACGGCATAAAGGATTCGGGTGAGGGCGGTGTCATAAGCTTCATACTCAGACTGCTGAAGCCTGTATCTTTCTCGCCGCTTATAGCACTTGCAGGAACGATACTCATAATGTTCGCAAAGAAGAACAAGAAAAAGGATGTAGGACGTATTCTTGTAGGATTTGCGGTTCTTATGACAGGTATGACATTCATGTCTGAATCTGTTGATCCGCTGGCAAGCTCTCCTGATTTCCAGAAGGTGCTCACAGCATTTAAAAATCCACTCCTCGGCGTACTTGTAGGTACAGTATTTACAGGTATAATCCAGAGCTCGGCAGGTTCTATCGGTATTTTACAGGCTTTCTCAAAGACAGGCGGACTTACCTGGGGAATGTCGCTCCCTATAATCATGGGCTGTAATATCGGTACCTGTGTAACTGCGCTCCTTTCAACAGTTGGCGTAAGCAAGGACGCTAAGCGCGTTGCATGGACTCATATCATCATAAAGATAATCGGTACACTTGTACTGCTCCCGATAATCATACTGCTCCAGAATGTCATAAATCTTGGCATTATGGAAAAAACTGTCGGCTATGTTGGCATCGCGGTAATGCATACCATATTCAACGTAGCTACAACAGTAATGTTCATGCCTTTCACAAAGCAGCTCGTAAAGCTTTCAAAGATACTCGTAAAGGACGGCAAGGAAGAGGTCAAGGATCCGAGAAGAACTCTCACAGGTCTGGACGAGATACTTCTCAAAACTCCTGCCGTAGCAGTTCACACTTGCTTATCAGCAACATCACAGATGGCTGAGCTCACAAGAGAGACTATCATCATGGCATTGAAGCTCCTTGTGGAGTATGACGGCGAAGCTTGCGATACAGTTATCGAGAACGAGGATATAATCGACGGCTTTGAGGATAAGATAAACAGCTATCTGATAAAGATAGCAAAGAGCAGTGTTACAGGCGCAGACAGCCGAAGCGTATCAAAGATGATGCACTGTGTGGGCAATTTCGAGCGAATTTCCGATCACGCTGTTAATCTTGTGGAGTCAGCTCAGGAAATGCACGAAAAAGGCATAAAGTTCTCTGAGGAGTGTGTGAACGAGATACTCGTCATAACAGATGCTATCAAAGAGAATGTAAATAAGGCGTTTGACTCATATGAGAATAACGACCTTGCAATCGCACATAAGGTAGAGCCTCTTGAAGAAGTTGTGGACAACCTCAGCACAGAGCTTAAAAACAGACATATCCGCAGACTCCAGAACGATGAATGTACTGTTGAGCTTGGATATATCTTCCAGGACGTGCTTACCAATCTTGAGCGTATTTCCGACCATTGTTCAAATATTGCAGGCTGTCTTATCGAGACAGACGAAAAGACCAATATCCACGCATATCTCCACGATGTTAAGGAGAATGACGAGGGATTCAGAAACGAGTACAGAGAGTATGCAGAGGAATATTTCCGCAGACTCGGTGCATCGGAAGTTAAAGCATAAAAACAAGCGGCTGACATTTCGTCAGCCGCTTTTGCGTGTATAACGGTATATTTGTTTTGGGTGTAGGGACGACCATTGGTCGTCCGCGAATTGAGAATGTAGGGGCGAGTTTCGCTCACCCTTGTTAACGCAAACGTGATGTATGTCGTTGCTGTGTGTAGGGGACGGCGTCCTCGACAGCCCGTTATAATCCCTTTATACTTTGCGGACGCGCAATGCGCGTCCCTACAATTATTTTACTTTCTATTCACTTGCGGGCTGCCAAAGGCAGCCCCTACATATTGTTCCGTAAGCGATGTACGATTATGGTTTTTGATAAGAGTGAGCGAGTTTACGAGCGACAACGTGGCAAGGATGCAGCATCACGCTGCTTAATATGGAAGCACGAACTTTCCTGCCTTCCAGATGCCGTTTTCGTTGACAACTGAGAAATCCTCTGTTTCTGTGTAAGGCTCATCGCCGTAATCGTCCCCTGTGTAGAAGTTTTCAACTGTGAACACTATCTCGTCAGCTGACTTTGACTTTATCTCCGTCACCTTTGAAGATGAATAGAAGATATCACTGCCGCGGTTGCCGCAGAAAGCGTAAAGAGAACCGTTCTTCTCAAAGTAGAGCTGTGAAAGCTCGCTGTTTGGGTAACGTGAACTGAATACCTTGAAGTATTCGTTTTCAAGGTCACTGAATGTCTTGATATTGCTGTCTGTTATGCGGTAGCACTTCCAGCCCATATCGTTTTCAGCGGTATCATTATAGTCAACATCAAACGGACAGCCTACAGTGAAGCTCATCTGTGTCTTGCAGGCTGACTCGAAAAGAGCCTGAGCAGCTGCAATGAGTGTGCGGTCATCGACTTTGTCCTGATCTGCTTCAAATACTACCGCGCCGTCCTCATTGTAAGCGAAAGCACCGCCGCCCAGCGGATCTGGCTGAGTTGTGGGAGCAGTAGTGACTGTCGTAGTAGATGTGGTTTTTGCAGTAGTTTTAGCTGTTGTGGAAACAGAGGTAGTTGTATCAGTATCGTCTGCCTGAGTTGTAGTCTCGGCAGGCTTTTTCTTTGCGGTATTAGGAGATTTGCCTGTTTTCTCTCCGCATGAAGCGGCTGATATTACAAGTGCAGTTGCTGCGATAAAAGACAATATTTTTTTCATTATTCTTCCTCCTGTTCATCATCGTCAAGGACAAAATCAATAATTCCGTCACTGACGTTAACAGCGGCACATATTACCTGAACGGTCTGTCCTAAGGTATAGGAAACGCCGCTGAATTTCTCTGTAAGTGCAACGGGCTCGGTATAGTCGTATTCGCCCTCGGGTAGAGTCCTTATGTGGACAAGCCCCTCAACTGTATTAGGCAGCTCGGCATAGAAGCCAAACTCTGTAACGCCTGATATCTTAGCGGTGAAGCTCTCACCGATGTGAGCTTTCATATATTCAGCCTTGTAGCAGTCCTCGCACTCGCGCTCGATAGTTACAGCGCGTATCTCCGCAGCGGAAGAACGCTCCGAAGCATTGACAGTGAAACCCGAATAGCGTTTGCTGAGCCATTCGTTGTTGTAGCCTGCAAGTATATCCGTGATTATGCGGTGTATAGCAAGGTCGGGATAGCGTCTTATAGGCGAGGTGAAGTGTGCGTAGTCATCGAGCACAAGTCCGAAATGTCCCAGCGGCTCGGGAGAATACTTCGCCTTAGCCATTGAGCGCAGTATGAGCATATTTATAGCTTCATACTTTTCCGTTCCTCTTGCGCTTTCCAGTATTTTAGCTGCATGAGCAGGCTTGAATTCGTTGAATGGCGGACATTCAAAGCCGTATTTCGGCAGCATCTCGTGAAGAAGCTCTGACTTTTCCTCGGGGGGAGCTTCGTGTATACGATAAACGAAAGGTACCTTCTTATCCTTTGCAAGCTTTGCAGCAGCTTCATTGGCTGTAAGCATGAATTCCTCGATTATGCGTTCAGCCTTGCCGCGTTCACGGGGCTGTACATCGCAGCAGATGCCGTCCTCATTGATAATGAGCTTGCTTTCGGCAGTTTCTATCTCGGGAGCATGGCGGAGCTTTTTCTTAGCGATGAGCTTGTCCGCAAGCTCGTTCATAAGCGTGATATTATCGCGTACTTCTGCGTATTTTGCGGCTATCTCGTCAGTTTCCGAGCCGTCAAGTATACGGTTTATCTCGGAATAAACGCCCTTTACCCTTGAACGGATAACGCTTTTGCAGAAGCGGTATGAAAGCATATTGCCTTCGTTGTCAAGCTCCATGAAAGCTGAGAGCGTGAGTCTGTCCTCATTTGGATTGAGGGAGCATATACCGTTTGAAAGCTCCTTGGGCAGCATAGGAATGACCTTATCTGCGTAATAGATACTTGTTCCGCGCATGAGAGCTTCCTTGTCGAGGGCACTGTTGCCCTTTACGTAGTGTGAAACATCGGCGATGTGGACTCCGAGGCAGTAACCCTTTTTAGTCTTTTGTACCGATACTGCGTCATCGAGGTCCTTTGACTCAGCACCGTCAATGGTGAATATAGTCATATCGCGGAGATCCTCGCGGTTGTTGAAGCAGTACTCCTGCACACCGCCTGCGGATATCTTACGTGCTTCTTTCAGAACTTCCTCGGGGAAAGCTGTGGAAGCACCGTGCATGACCAGTATTGAAGCTGCCGTAGAAGCAGCATATTCCGAGCTTCCGAAAACAAGGGTTATCTTGACCTTGTGTTCAGCGTGTCGTCTGCCGCGGTAAACGATCTCAGCCAGTACCTTGTCGCCGTTTTCAAAGGGGATACTTTCCTCGCGGACGATTATGATATGATTTCGTGAAGCCGTATCGGGGACGAGATAAGGTCTGCCGTCCTCAAATTCTATTTTTCCCGTAAGCTGAGAGCTTCCGAATTCAAGTATATCAAGCACTTCGCCCTCAGGCTCGCCCGAGCGTGAAGCAATAGGGGAGATGAGGACCCTGTCGTTAGGCATAGCTCCAAGCATACATTTTCCCGGGATAAAGTACTCAACGCCGTCATCTGTCATGGCAAAGCCGAAGGTGCGGCTCAGGCGTGTGACAGTTCCGGGATAAGCTTTGACTCTTGAGCAAAGAGCCACCTTCATGCCCTTTTTCATCATGATAACGCCCTCGGTGCGGAGCTGTGAAAAAGCCTCGGTGAAGTTTTCTCTGCCCGATTTCTTAGTCTTGCACTTGGACTCAAGCTCGCTCAGGGGCATGGACTTTTTGCCGTAAGCTTTCAGGAAAGTGGCTATTTTATTTTTATAGCTCTCAACCGAAACGGCGGAGCTGCCTTTTTTGACTATCTGCTTCTTTTTACTTTTTTCAGACATAAAAGTCTCCTTTTGCAGTTTATCCGATAAAAATTTAAGCCCCATGACTTTTAGTCACAGGGCAGCTTTTCTTACTTTGTGAAGATCGGTACGATATTAACAGCAAGCACAGCAATGAAAAGGAGTATTGCAAGAGTTCTTGTTATCTTAGCGAGAATAGCTTCCTTTGTTCTGCCCTCATTCTTACCGTAGAATGAATCAGCACTTGCACCTGTGAGAGCCGCTGTCATACTGTCCTGTGATTTCTGCTCCTGTGAAAGGCAAAGTATAATTGTGAGAAGACTGATTACGAGAATTGCAACTCCGCCGATGATCTCTAATGTTGACATAAAAACTACCTCCGAAAATACAGTTATAGATTACGGCATAAGCCGATACATTTCAATTAGCTATACTATTATATCACAGTCGAAGCCGATTTGCAAGGGTTTTCTCTGAAAAAGCGAGACAAAATTAGCGTTTAAAATTGTTGAAATCATACAACTTACGCGGATATGAACAAAAAAGCAGCTCCGAAGAGCTGCTTTTCAATGTTCGATTTAAGATCAAACTGTTTCTGTTGGTAATGAGATAAGACCGAGGCAGTACTTCTGGATAGCTAATGCATCGTTAGAAGTTACGCCGTTGCCCTTCTTGTGAACGTCAGCGTTTACCCAGCCCTGCTGTGAGATACGGTGACGGTCTGTACCCTCAACGCCGTATTTGTTCGGATTTGCAAGAGCCTGCATGATGATAACAGCATCTGAAAGGTCGATCTGCTCATCGTTGTTAGCATCACCGAGCATTGTTGGCTGGAGAGGAGGATCTGTAACTACGTAAGGCTGTGTTACTACAGGAGCCTGTGTTGTAGTTGTTGTTGTCACTCTCTGAGTTGTAGTAGTTGTTGTAACTCTCTGAGTTGTAGTTGTCTGAACAGAAGGTGTTGAGCTGCCATCCATGTGGAGAACGATCTTTTCGATTGTAACATCATCATCGTGTGGCCACCAAACCATAGCCTTGATAGTAGCACCTACGTTTGAAGGAACCTTATAGTCGATAGCGACTGTCTTGTCAGAACCTACCTTAACGCCTGAGAACTCTTCCTGCTCCCATTCGCCTGTCCATGTACCAAAACCGCCTGATACCTCTGTATCGCTTGAATTTACCTTGAGGTACATTGTAACTGACTTAGCGCCCTGTGGCTTGAACTCAGCAACATTGTTGATTGCGCCGTCTGTCTGGCTTTCTTCCTTCTTAGCGTTGAGGCTTGAACCTTCGAGAACGATATCGTTGCCGCTTGAAGGTGTTGAAGGAGTTCTGTTAGTTGTAGTTGTAACCACTGCAGGTGGATTTGTTCTTGTTGTCTGAACAGAAGGTGTAGATGGTGTGGAGTTACCCTTGTGAAGAACGATCTTTGTGATAGTTACATCGTCATCGTGCGGCCACCAAACCATAGCCTTGATAGTAGATCCTACGTTTGAAGGAACTGTATAGTCGATAGCTACTGTCTTGTCAGAGCCTACCTTAACGCCTGAGAACTCTTCCTGTAACCATTCGCCTGTCCATGTACCGAAACCACCTGATACCTCTGTATCATTTGAGTTTACTTTGAGGTACATTGTAACTGACTTAGCACCCTGTGGAGCAAATTCGCAGACATTGTTGATAGCGCCGTCTGTCTGGCTTTCTTCCTTCTTAGCGTTGAGGCTTGAACCTTCGAGAACGATGTCATCGCCGCTTGTTGAAGGACCGCTTGGATTGCTGTTTGTTGTAGTTGTAACTACAGAAGGATTATTCTGAGTTGTAGTTGTTACAGAAGGTGTAACACTTGGAGAACCACCCACTGGGTAGATCTTTGAAACACCTGTGATATTTGTGTCTATAGAACCTGTCTTATAGAAGTGGTAAAGACCTGCTGCTGCACCAACGAGACCAGCATTGTAGTCAATAGCAACTTCGTTGCCCTGATAGTCTGAACGAACGTCTCTGTATGTTCCGTTTGCATCAAGAGGACCGCCGCAGAGAGCACCGATAAGAAGGTTCTTGTTCTGGATGCCGTCATTTCTCTCGCTTGCATCTGCATCAGGAGAAGCAGCTCTGTGGTGAGGATTCTTTGAAGAGTTGGACTTGAAGCCAACTACGAGACAGTATGACTGACCGTTAGCGAATGCCTTATCACCTGTGAGGTACTGCATCTGACCCTTAGCCCATGAAGAATCAGCCTTATTGTACTTAGCAGCTACGAGTGAGCAAAGCTGAGCGGTTGCGTTGTGTCTTGCGCTGCCCCACTCGTTAGCGAAGTAGTAGTTATTGCCCTGGAACTTGCCGAGCTCTGCTGCGCTGCCCCAGTCGCCTGTGATCTCACCCTTGAGGATAGCAGCACCGAGCTGAACGCTTTCCCATGAGTGAACTGAATAAGCTGTAGGACAGTTCTTAAGGTCGTTGAGGTAACTCTGATCCTTTGTAGCAAGGTAGAGCCAGCCTGCTGCCCAAGCCATTTCGTCAGATGAACCTGTCCAGTGTGCATCATAGAAAGTACCTGCTGAATAGTAGCCTGTATCCTTCTTTGAGAACTCGTAAAGAGCCTTAGCGTACTTAAGGTCTTCTGTATTGCCGAAGTTTACATAGTTAGCTGCGAGAGCTGCTGCGTATTCAGCAGTAACGTTTGCAGCACCGCCTGTTGTCCAGTACATACGGCCTCTGTCGCCCTGTGTCTCAGGTGGTCCCCAGTAGCTATGGTCTGTGTTACCTTCACCTTTTTCGATAAGAACTCTTGATACTGTATTTCCGTTGAGCTCTGTAGCGTCACGGAAGAATTTAGCGAATTTGTCTGTTATAACTTTAAGATGAGCACCCTGTCCTGTAGCATCGTATGCGTCCTTGAATTCGTAGTAGGACCAACCGAGTGTAGAAGCAGCATAACCCTGTGGCTGACCGAACATTACGTGGTCACCTGCGTCGTGGTAACCGCCTGGAACTACATCGTTTGTATGACAGTTGCCTCTCCATGAGATACCGCAGTCAGAGTTGTTGCCGCACATATTTGCGTCGTAGAGATAGAGGGAGTACTGAAGGAGCTTTGCGTAGTTATCACCGTCTGCCGCTGTTGCTGTGAGAGAGGGAGCAACCATTGACGAGAATGGGGCAGCCAGTGAAGTGAGAGCTACAGCTCCGCCGATTAATGCAGATTTAAACCTATTGAGTTTATGCATATTATCACACTTCTTTCATAAGTCTTTGCCTATAATATGTCTCATGTTACATTATACAGGGTTTGCCTCCAAAAGTAGTTACAAATTAGTAACAAAAGTATTACAATATGATTAAAACACGCTAATTGTGGTCAAATTCGGCATAGTGCGCAAAATTTGCGCACTCCAATTGGTCATTATCACGATGAAAATATGTATTTGCAGGTGGACAAAAGAAAGGAGCAGGATAGCGATATCCTGCTCCCGAAACTGGTATTTTATTTTCCTGTGTAGAAACAAGGTATCTTCTCAATGCTGTGGAGCAAGTAAAGCTGTAATACCATAGCATCGTTGACGGTTATGCCTTCTGATGAAAGGTCAACATCGGCATTTGCCATACCTGTTTCTGTGATATGAGTCGGATCTGTGCCGTTTTCGCCGTATTTGTTCGGATTAGCCATAGACTGCATTATGAGTACAACGTCTGAAAGGTCAACCTGACCGTCACAGTTTGCGTCGCCCGGGTCAACATATATTTCTACAGCTATCCAAAGGTACTTGCTCTGACCTGTAGGAGAAACGAAAGTAAGCTTTGTCTGACCTGATTTCAGAGCCTTGATAGTGAATGAACCGTCGGAATTCTCTGTCAATGAGATGATCTTGTCATCATAATCAAATTTTCCGAAGGGGATAAGGTTTGCGCCCTTTGAGAATGTAAGCGTAGCTGTCTGACCGATGTAAAGCTTGTCGCGGTTGACGTCCATTTCAAAGTCAGAGCCATCAAGGGCAGTAGTCACTGTAGGTGTAGATGTGGTTGGGGCAGTGGTGGTAGTTACGCTGTTTCCGACAATGGTTATCTCGTAATCGAAGGCCACATCTTTAAGCTCGACATTTGTACCCATGACACCTCCGCGGTATTTTGCAGTGTATTTACCTGCGGGAATAGTACTCATCTCAGTAGCCTTGAACTCCTGTCCGTTTGCGTTTACGAGAGTTACATATTCAGGACGCACACCATAAGTGATAGTTTCCTTCTGGTCGATATAAGTTACCTTGCCTGATGCGTGTACAGCAGAATAACGTGTGATAACATTTATCTTGATATCCTCAGGCGTGAAGCTGTCACCCGTATTGTAAACAGTCTTTGTCGGGTATGTAGCCACACTGTCAAACTTCTGACTGTCGAAATATGTAAGAGTAACGTCCGCTGTTGTTACTGTCGTGGTAACCACAGTCGTAGTTGCCGTGGTAGTAGTTGTGGTAGTTGTTACAGCAGGAGTGCTGTTACCGAACTTGAAATCAGCGTTTATCTCGCTCACGCTCTTTGCAAGTGCAGGCATTGAAGTTGCATCGCCGCCATAGAGGTTTGCTATACCTGCGCAGGCGATAGCGAAACAGCCGTTGTAGTCGAGAGCACCCTCTGTGTACTGGTATTTATCAGTCTGATCCTGATAGCCGCTCTTGTCATCGCCGCCTACGAGGAGACCGTAAGCTGTGTACTTAGCGGACGGATTTCCTGATGCACCTGTGCTGTCCGTACCCGGGTTAGCAGCACGGTGGTGGATATGAACAGGCCACTTGTCGCCGTATCCGAGGAGGAAACTATAGCCTAAGCTGTTGTCTCCGAGGATGTGGTCCATCTGATACTTTGCAGCCTTTGCGTAACTTGCCTCGGGATCGCCCTTTGCAAGAATGAGAGCGTCCATCTGCTTAGCGCAGTTGTAACGTGAAGCACCCCAGCCGTCAGCGTTGTAAGTGCCTACTGTAAGGTCGCCCTGCTTTTTGAGCTCTACCTGAAGCTCGTCGGCGAAAGCCTGTTCACCTGTAGCCTTGTACATAAGTGCCGAATATCCCTGCCATACCTTGTTCCAGCAGTATATCCAGCCGTCGTATTGGTTGTCGCCGTAGTTTGCGTCCTTTGGAACGCGGGTAGGCTTGTCTGCTGCATCGTTTATCCAGAGCCATGCGTTTGCCCATGCTTCTTCGTCCTGATACTGAGCTTCGGTGTCGTAGAATGGGGATAGACCGCTGGTATTATTTCCAACGTTTTTCTTGCCGAACTCATATATAGCCTTTGCGTATTTCAGGCATTTCTCAGCATAATCGGGGTCGGACTCCTTCACAACGTAAGCAGTACCTGCCAGAGCAGCAGCCATTTCTCCGCATACAGCGGAATTGTTATTGCCTGCTGTCAGCCAGTAAGCAGGTCTTTCATATGTCTGAGTCTCAGGCGGACCCCAGAAATCGTGGTCATTGCCGCCTGCGACAACGTGTGCGATAGCAGCAACATTTCCCGAACTGTCGAGGAATGTTGTTTTCATTAGGTAATCAGAGCCCCATTTCAGCTCGTATATAAGGTGGTCTTTGCAGCCTGCCTTTTCATATACTCCCGGGTTAAGGTAATCCGAGAGTGCAAGGCTCGATATACCGAAACCGATAGTGAGGTTGAACTTGATGTGGTCACCTGCGTCGTGGAAGCCGCCCGAAAGGTCAACTTTTCCGTCGCCGTCAGGGTCAACGACGGATTTTGCAGAGCCGTCGAGAGTTCCTACAGCGCAGCTGCTGTCGTAGGTGTGGCAGTCGCCTCTCCATGTGAGCGGACCGTCGGAAATTCCCTTTCCGCAGGCGTTCGCGTCATACATATACAGCGACATTGCCAGAGCTTTGTAGTAGTCTTTATCCTCGGCACTTGCTACGGAAGGCACGGACACTCCAAGGGAGGTCAGAGCCATGACAGCCGATGCTGCCGCAGCAGTCAGCCTTTTGGATAACTTCTTTAAATTCTTCATTGTTAAAAACTCCTCTCATAAATACGTCTTTTAAAGAAGACATACTTCCTCACTACTATTATAACATTTTTACTGTCGGTTTTGTGAACAATTTGTGTAAATCTGCATAAATAGCGGCAACTTTGGAGAATTCGATAAAAAAGATGTTTGCTTATTGTGTGATTTTACTATCATAAAAATAAGATATCATGTATATACTATTATAAAAAAAGTCCCTGAGGAAATCAGGGACTCGAATATCATTATATTGCTATTACTTGTTGTATTGTGCTATCTGCTCGTCGATGACGGGGGAGAATGTATTTTTGAGAGCTTCCCAGTCTTTTCCGACTTCGGTATCGGTAAGGCGGTACATAACACCTCTTGTTTCGTTGGTGTATATTCCGTAGCCTGTCATAGTCTCGCCCATGCCGTATCCGTAATCGAAAACAGGTGTCATCTTTGAAAGGTCGGTATATTCCATAAGAGCGTCATACTGCTCTTCGGTAATGAAGCTCTTGTAAGCACCTGACTGATGCTTTACAACGGTGGTAGCCTTTTCCTTTGCGGCTTTTTTCATCTTTTCATCGGAAGCCGCAAGGCGTTCGCATTTTATATAAGTTGCAACAGCTTTGCCGTTGTCAGAGCCTTTTACCAGCATACGCGCGTCGAAATTGCAGGAGATGTAGTTCTTGTCTGCATTCGGCTCTTTCGGGAAAGGCACTATCATAAGGTCGGCCTCGGGATTTGCCGCATTGGATAACGGCAGAGTCCAGTCTGTTGAAGCATAGAACAGTGTGTTGAAATCGGTAGGGAAGGTATCGCGCCAGTATGTGCTGTACCAGCCGTTGAGCAGTATATCGTTAGTCAGACTTACGGCGTTAGCTATATCGGGATCGTACATATTGTTTTTCAGCGTATTGCCGTCAAATTCCACTACTCTGTGACCTGTAGACGCAAAGGCAGCCTGCCCGTACCAGCCGTTTATACCACATCTGTAAGCGTTTGGGTTATTGGCTTTGAATTTCTCCATCATGGACTTCATTGCGTTCCAGTCCCATTTGCCTTCCTGCCAGAGCTTGCGAGGATCTTCGATACCCTCTGACTGCATGAGCTTTCGGCTGTAGGTCAGCAGGAACGTATCGGAAATGGAATATGGTACAACATAGTGCTGTCCCTTGTATGCGAACATATCTATAACACCCGACATCTCGTCCCAGAGACCGCTTTCGTTCATGCCCAGTTCCTCGTAGTACGGGTCAAGAGCATCGAACTGATCTCTCATTACGCCGTCAGGGAACACTGCTGCATCGTATGGGAACATATCTACCGCAGCACCTGCGTTTATCTGTGAAGCAAGCTCATTGTACTTGTCCTCGGCAGTTGTGGGGAGATAGGTCACTTTTCCGCCGTAAACGTCCTCGAACAGCGAAAGTGCCACAGCCTTTTCCTCGGCTTCACCAGGGTTAAGGTCATAGTCTGAGAGCCAGTATATCTCCATTGCCTCAGCGGGCGCATCAGATGAAGCAGCTGTTTCCGTGGTAGTCTGAGCTTCTTTAGTTTTTTCCTTTTTATTGCCGTCTTTCTTTTTGCTGCATGAAACGGCAGCTGACATTACAGCTGTGACGGCAAATATAGCCGCTATCAGCCGTTTTGAATTTTTCATGTGATTACTCCTTTCATGACCGCTATCTTAGTTTTTATGCGGTATGAACCACTTTATATTATACTCGTTCACAGCCGAACTGTCAAGGCATTATAGCCATTAGCCTTTAGCCCTTAGCTGTTAGCCGAAAGTGTTCGCTTACGCTCACATTATTTAAATAATTCGCCGAAGGCGACACCTTGGCTAATAGCTAACGGCTAAGGGCTAAAGGCTTATATTGCGGACTCCTTTGTTTAAAAATGCCAAAAATGAGCGGCGTTATATGTGAAGTTGTTAAAAAATTGCGGAATTGAAGTAAAATTGCGTGACATTTCATAAGTATTATGTTATAATGTTAATAAGAATTTTATGCGGACATGAAGATAGTCCGTGCTAATATACACAGGAAGGGATTTATAATATGGACAATAACAGATACGATAGATACGATTCACATCGTCCCCGTAAAAGAGTATCCCGTAAGACTCTGAGAAGAAGACAGCTGACAGCACTTTTCATCATTGCATTGCTTGTGCTGCTGCTCATACTTCTTATAGCTCATTCGTGTTCAAGCAAGCCGAAGAAAGATGAAAAAGGCAAGGTAGGCAAGGCAACAACTACAACAACTACTATGGTAGTTACAAATACTGATCCTGCCATAACCACCACAGCAGTTACTACAACTGCGGCAGATCCCGTAAATAAGAGCGATTTCAAACTTGATAAGTATTCAGTATATATCGAAGTCGGCGAGACAGATACTCCTATGGTACAGCAGTATCCTAACGGTGCATCTGAAGTTGATGAACGCTGGTCAACAGGCGACTCTACTGTTGCAACAGTAGACGGCTATGGCCATATCAAGGGCGTTTCACCCGGAACCTGCTACGTTACTCTCAGATCTGCACAGGATCCTGAGCAGGAAGTAATGATAAAGGTAACTGTCCGCGGCGACGGAACAACAAACAACGATACAGCTTCGCCTCAGTCCAATAAGACTGAGGCTCCTGAGCCCCCTGTTTATGATACAGAGGGGCTTACTTATGTACAGGGAGTTTTGATAGCAAACAAGAGCTACAGCCTTCCGCCCACATTCGAGCCTAACCTTGAACCGCTTGTTTATGAGCAGTTCCAGAAGCTTTCGAGCGATGCCGCTAAAGAGGGACTGAAAATATATGTAGGCTCGGGATTTCGTTCATACAGCGATCAGGAGAAGATATACGACAACTATGTACAGCAGGACGGCAAGGAAGCAGCCGATACCTATTCGGCTCGTCCGGGCTACTCCGAGCATCAGACAGGACTTGTTATCGACGTAAATACTATCGACGACGCGTTCGGAGCTACTGCTGAATCTGCATGGCTTGCAGAACACGCTCACGAGTACGGATTTATAATCCGCTATCCACAGGGCAAGGAAGCTTATACAGGCTATCAGTACGAACCGTGGCATATAAGATATGTAGGCTCAAAGCTGGCAACAAAGCTTTATAACAGCGGTCAGTGCCTTGAGGAGTATCTCGGCATCAAATCTGAATATAAAGAATAATTGATCCCCTGTCAGCAGACGGGGGCATTTTATTTGAGCCGTTAGCCATTAGCCGTTAGCACGTTGTAGGGGCGGATATCATCCGCCCGAAATGTAGGGGTCGGCGCAGCTAACGGCTCAAATCCAAATTTTGCTTTACAAAATACGGATTTGTTGACTAATCCTCGGATATGTGGTAAAATCAGAGTACATAATATAAAGGCGGTGCGGTATGCCAAGATTTTTTACGAATGAACTTGATGAAAACAATATAGTACTGACAGGCAGCGATGCTAACCATATCGGACGTTCGCTGCGAATGAGAGTGGGCGAAGAGGTGACGGTCTGCTGCAACGGCATAGACCACCACTGCACTATAAGGAGCATCACCCCCGATGAGGTCTATCTCGACCTTGTTGACAAGCAGATATGCGCAGCAGAGCCCGATATCGAGGTGACCTTGTTTCAGGCTGTCCCAAAGCTTGACAAGCTGGAATATATAATCCAGAAAAGCGTGGAGCTTGGCGTTTCGAGGATAGTCCCTGTGCTTACAAGGCGATGCGTGTCACGTCCCGATGAAAAGGACTTCACAAAGAAAAAGCTGCCCCGTCTGAACAAAATAGCCGAGGGAGCTGCAAAACAGTCGGGAAGAGGTATCATTCCCGAGGTAACTCCTATGGTAAGTCTTAAAGAAGCTCTTGAAATGATGAAGCAGCTTGACAAAAATATCCTGCTTTATGAGGAAGAAGGCGGAGTTTCTTTCGGTGAGGTAAAGCTTGACGGAGCAAAAACTGTGGGACTGTTTATAGGCAGCGAGGGCGGTTTTGACAAGGAAGAAGCGGAATCGGCAGTAAACATCGGTGCATCACAGGTCTGGCTGGGTAAGAGAATACTGCGTTGTGAAACAGCACCAATAACAGCCCTTTCAATTTTGATGTTTTTAACAAATAATATGTAAAGAGTTGAAATTACAAAAAAAGTATGTTATAATAATTATAGATTATCGTAATCCGATCGCAAGCGGTTCGGTAAGTACTATTTCTTGCGGAGAAAAGAGGAAAATAAAATGAATAAGTTTTTAGGTGCTATTTTAGTTGCAAGTGCAGCAGCTGCTGTAGGATATGTCGCAGCACAGGCTCTCAAGGATAAGAGCTCAGGTTCTGATTATGATGATGACGATTACGATGATTTCGATAACTTCGATACAGATGAGAGCATCGACTTCGAGATCAATGATGACGCTGCTGAGGAAATAAAGGACAAGGCAGAGGACGTTGCAGAGGATATTAAGGACGCTGCTGAAGATATCGTAGACGATATCAAGGACTAATGACTTCTGAGGGAGCTTAAAGCTCCCTTTTTTGTCGCTTGAACAATTAACACGCAGAAAAATGTTGAATATTGTGCAGATATACAAAAACTGAAATTGGGTATTGACAACTTGCCATTGCTTTGATATAATATAAAAGCTGTCTATCAAGGATACAGCTTATGAGTTTCGAGGCGTAACTCAGTTTGGTAGAGTGCTTGCTTTGGGAGCAAGATGCCGCAGGTTCGAGTCCTGTCGCCTCGACCAGAACTTTTTTTGAAAAAATTCAAAAAAGTACTTGACAACTCAAAAAAGATGTGATATAATAATTAAGCGTTAAACGCTGGTGTAGCTCAGTTGGTAGAGCAGCTGATTTGTAATCAGCAGGTCGGGGGTTCGAGTCCGTCCACCAGCTCCATTATTTTGCCTTGTCGCAAAAACAATCTATACAATGGGAGAGTTCCCGAGTGGCCAAAGGGGGCAGACTGTAAATCTGTTGCTTTTCAGCTTCGATGGTCCGAATCCATCCTCTCCCACCAGAAACGCCCCGAAAAATTCGGGGCTGTTTTTGTTTCAGACTATCCACCACACTGACCTTGCAAATCCTCTGCAAGGGCTTTTTTATGCCCGAAAAAAAAGAGATATTGCACGGAAACGCATTTTCTATGTTAAGAATTTTATAAGTAATGTAGGAGAAGGAGCTATGAAGGTCGAAGTAAACGATTTTGATATCAGGCATTATTCGGCACTTGTGAACAATTCGCCTATGTATAACAGAATGAAGAAGTTCACTGTATTATGCGGAGCGGTATTCATTTTTATCGCTTTACTCACAATACTGGTGGCACTTAAAGATCGTACGGTCGATCCTGTGATGATAATATGCCTGACAACTGTATTTTTTGTGTTTGGCGTATATGTCTACAGGACAAGGAAGGCAAATCCTGCTGTCAGCTTCAGGACATTCACTGAAAAAAATCCGGATTACAAGTTAAAGGTATCGTTTGAGGAAGAAGAGATTGTACTCAATTCCAGCACATCGTTCTCAAATACCAACAGTACATATAAATATGTCCGCCTTGCAAGAGCGGCAGCAAAAGACGGTTTTTTCATTATATTGGTGGAAGGCACAGGATATATAGTATTCGATAAGAACGAGATAGTTGAGGGCACAGCAGAAGAGCTTAGAGCTTTGCTTCGCAGCAAGCTTGGTACTAAATTCAAGGAGAAGTAACATGACAGTATGCAGGATAGATGACGCAGACAGACTTCATGCCACATATCAGCAGAAGATGTCCGCAGGAACAGGCGTTACTATAATACTTTCGGTACTCATATTATTTGTGGGACTGGTGATATACGGTTTTGTCGCTCTTTCCGACAGCGGTATGAAAACAGGCTTCATTTTGTTTCTGATACCTGCACTTATCGTACTTCTGCTGGTTCTGCGCGTCATAAGGAAAACAAAGAACGCAGGCTATTTCATGGCTTATGTTATTGATGAAACCGATGTGTATCAGATAGACATTGCAAAAGCCTGTACAAATGATACGCTTTTCGGCGAGCAGTACAGCATACTCGTGGGCGGAAGCCTTGCAGGTTTTAACCGCATAATGAAAAACATGAAGAAGCTCCCCACAACTTCCTATGTGGAAGAATTTGTCTGCAACAGACGGGTCGCTGAATACAGCGGAAGCATTATAGACAAGGTATTTTCAATAAATGAGGGCAAGGAATTCCTTACAGTAAAGGCTCAGCTTACCGTTGTGAACAAGAGCTCCGCTTTAGTTCCAACACGTAAGAAAACGCTCTATATCCCACAGACGTTCACGAATATAGACCAGCTCCGTTCACGTTTGGAATATCTCATGTAAAAATCGGTGAAAGCCGTTTGCATATAAAGAAAGTTCAAAGTTAAATTTAACTTGGAGGAAAGAAAATATGATAAGAGAAGATTTAAGAAACATCGCCATTATCGCTCACGTTGACCATGGTAAGACTACCCTCGTTGACGAAATGCTCAAGCAGGGCGGCGTGTTCCGTGAAAATCAGGAAGTTGCCGAGCGTGTAATGGACTCAAACGACATCGAGAGGGAAAGAGGTATCACTATCCTTGCCAAGAATACCTCAGTAATGTACAACGGTACAAAGATCAACATTATCGACACCCCTGGCCATGCTGACTTCGGCGGCGAGGTAGAGCGTGTACTTGAAATGGTTGACGGCGTACTCCTGCTTGTTGACGCAGCAGAAGGTCCTATGCCTCAGACTCGTTTCGTACTTTCAAAGGCTCTTGAAATGGGTCATAAGATAATCGTAGTCGTAAACAAGATAGACCGTCCCGACGCTCGTCTTGACGAGATAGGCGACGAAGTTCTCGAACTTCTTCTTGACCTTGATGCAAACGAGGAGCAGCTCGAAAGCCCACTCCTTTTCTGCTCAGGCAGAAGCGGTACAGCTTCACTCAGTCAGTACGAGGCAGGTACAGACTTAAAGCCTCTCTTCGATACTATCATCAACTATATCGAGCCGCCAAAGGGCGAGGAGAACGATCCTCTCCAGATGCTCATTTCCTCTATCGACTATAACGAATACGTAGGACGTATCGGTATCGGACGTATCGTAAGAGGTAAGATAGGCGTAAACCAGCAGGTAACAGTCTGTGATTATACAGGCTCAAAGAAAAACTACAACGCTAAGATAGTTTCACTTCTCCAGATACAGGGACTCAACCGTGTACCTGTACAGGAAGCACAGATGGGCGATATCGTATGGATATCGGGTATCGAGAACATCACTATCGGCGATACTATATGCGCAACAGATGCTCCTGATCCGCTCCCGTTCGTAAAGATCAGCGAGCCTACAGTTGAAATGACATTCTCCGTAAACGACAGCCCGTTCGCAGGACGCGAGGGTAAGTTCGTTACTTCACGTCAGCTCCGTGAGAGACTCTTCAAGGAGCTTCTCAAAGACGTTTCTCTCCGTGTTGAGGAAACAGAGTCTACAGACTCCTTCCGCGTAGCAGGCCGCGGTGAGATGCACCTTTCAATACTTATCGAGAATATGCGCCGTGAGGGCTATGAGCTCGGAGTATCAACTCCCCGCGTACTCTTCAAGCAGGACGAGAACGGCAGAAAACTCGAACCTATCGAGCGTCTTGTTATCGACGTTCCCGAGGACTGCGTAGGTTCTGTAATGGAGAAGATAGGCGCACGTAAGGGCGATATGGTGGATATGCACCCACAGGGAAGCCGTATGCGTATCGAGTTCCTTATACCTGCAAGAGGACTTTTCGGCTATAAGAGCGAATTCCTCACAGATACAAAGGGCGAGGGCATCATGAGCCACGTATTTGACGGCTATCAGCCATACAAGGGCGATATTGACCGCAGAAACACAGGCTCTCTCGTATCCTTCGAGACAGGCGAGGCTGTAACATACGGTCTTTACAATGCTCAGGAGCGCGGACAGCTCTTCATCACATCAGGTACTCCTGTATACGAGGGCATGATCGTTGGTGCTTCACCAAAGACAGAGGACCTCGTTGTAAATGTCTGCAAGAAGAAGCACCTTACAAATACCCGTGCAAGCGGAAGCGATGACGCACTCAGACTCGTTCCTCCGAGAGTTCTCAGCCTTGAGGATTGCCTTGAATTCCTTGCTGATGACGAGCTCCTTGAAGTAACACCTGAGTCGCTCAGAATAAGAAAGAGAATTCTCAGCAATACACAGAGAGCTAAGGATAGAAGTAAAAAAGCTTGATTTTTTCACAAAATCAACACATATAAACCATATAATTTGCAGATTGTGGAGTTATAATATGAAAAAGTTTGTTTTGGCATCGCTGACTGCGGCTGTATTTATAACTTCAGCAGGCTGCGGAAACAAAGTCAAGGGCGATACTGACAAGCCCTCAGAGAAAGAAAAGACTTCCGTGACCTCTGCCGAAGAAACAACAGAAGCAGGCTCATATGAGCAGCTTGCTACAGTACGTGACCGCAATATCGTTTCATCGGATATCTTTGATTATGAGATATACGAGGGCGGAGTCATTATAACAAAGTATAAAGGCAAGGATCAGGCAGTAGAGATACCTGCCGAGATAGAGGGGACTCCTGTCAGGGAGATAGGCTTCTATGCATTTGAAGCAAATGAGGATGTTGCTTCGGTAGCTCTTCCTGAAAGCGTTCAGACTATCGGAGAGGGAGCTTTTATCGACTGCACTTCGCTGACAGAGATCAATCTGCCCACAGGGCTCACCACAATAGACAGAGGAGCTTTTGCAGGCTGTACATCTATTGCGGAAATTACTATCCCTGAGGGAGTACAGAGCATACATGACGGTGTTTTTGCCGGATGTACCGCACTAAATATAATGACGGTGCTGAGCCGCGAACTTAAATATGAGAACTGGGGATTGGAAGAACTTCCGAATTTGGTGATATATGCTCCCGAAGATTCGGCAGCTGCTGAATGGGCAGGTGCAATGGGCAAATTCGCCATATACTAAATTATTAATACTGGGAGGAAAACCATGAAAACTAAGAAACTCACAGCAGCAGTTCTTGCTGTTGCAGCAGCACTCCAGTGTTTTGCAGGCTGCGGAAAGAAAGATGAGATCAAAGTTCCTGAAACAACTGCTCCTTCAGTAGGCGGCAGCGAGCTTTCAGGCGAAAAATTCGATGCAGAGGCTTATTACAATAAGGTTTTGGAAACTGTCCAGAAGTGCGAGGTAGGAACAGAAGCTCCTAAGCTCGGAACTCTCGGAGATGTTGTTACACCTGCTGAGGATTCTGCTGAGGCCAATTTAGGAAAATATCGTGTAAGCAGCAACGGCGTAAAGCTTTACTTTAATGATGAAGATTTTTCAAAGGATCTTATGCTCACACTTGAGCAGTACTTCCTTTCATTCCCGTTAGCTGATTATACTAAGTATACAAGCTGTGTATTCCCGAGCTTTATTGATGAAATGGGAATATATCTCCAGAAGGACTACAGCTATGATTTCAAGACTTCTTTTGCAAAGCAGTGTGCAAGTCTTGCAAATGTAATGCAGGGTGATTATAAGATAACACGTATCAGAGTTGAAAAGCCCGAGGCGCAGGAGGGCGTTGACGGTCTTGCTGAGTATTTCAAGGGTATGGACGAGCATTTCGGCAAGTCATACTATGAGCAGGTAAAGGGCGATAGCGATTACCTTATAGATGCAACTTTCTACATTATGGGCGAGGATTCAAACGGAAACGAGAATGTTATCGTTAACGGATATAAAATCGTTTTTGCCGAAAAGGACGGCAGATACTATACATTTGGTTAAGAGGCGATCTTACAATGAATAGGATTATCACAAGGGCAGCGGCTCTTATAGCAGCTGCGGCTATTTCGGTCTGCGCAGTATCATGCGGCAGCAAGGAAGAGAAGAAAGAAAAAGACGATCATAATATGGTCGCCGTAAATGTCGATGGCGACGTAAGTCTTGATGAACTTGGATACGGAGCAACACAGCATGACGATACACCTGAGACTTCAGATGTACCTATAGGTGTTTCCTATGATCCGAGATATGTGACAGCAGAAGAAGCTGCAAAGGTAGTTGATTATTTCTACTCATTATCGACTAAAGACGCAGCTATGCACGAAAATGCAGTATATCCTGCTGTTCTGAAGTACAGGCTCGAAAGCCTTGAGCAGGCATCAACACAGGATCTGCTCAACAACTTGTATGATATCTACAAGGGATACACCGAGAAGGATTTTGAGTTTACCTATGTACTTATCGAGGATATCGTCGAGGAGAAGAATGATAAGTCTGCTTATGAGGAGTATGACCATGTTCTTTCACAGGTAGCTCCCGATGCAAAGGTCACAGCCAAGAAGCTTCTCAAAGTAAACTGCACGTATACCGAACCGGGCGGACATGGTTCTTATTCATTGATGCTTCACAGAGGCAATAAATATGTCGATGTAGCAGTCTATACAATAGACGGCGAACCTTATGTAATTTCATAACAAAATCAAAGGACGACCATTGGTCGTCCTTTTTTGTTGCAGTAGTGACTTATGTGGGCATCAGCCGCTACAAACTGTGCCGTAAGCGATGTACGAGTATGGTTTTTGATAAGAGTGAGCGAGCTTGCAAGCGCCAACGTGGAAGCGGTCGAGCTGGCTCAGCTCGAAAAAAGGCGGACATAAAGTCCGCCTTTAATTCATATTTGAGTTGAATAGTTAGGAGCTTCCTTAGTGATATAAATATCATGTGGGTGGCTCTCTTTAAGACCTGCGCCAGTGATACGAATGAACTTAGCCTTTTCGTGGAGCGTGGGGATATCCACACAGCCGCAGTATCCCATACCCGAACGGATACCGCCGACAAGCTGGAAGATAGTATCAGCAACAGGACCCTTGAAAGGTACACGACCTTCAACGCCCTCAGGAACGAGCTTCTTTGCGCCCTCCTGGAAATATCTGTCCTTAGAGCCGTTAGCCATAGCACCGAGGCTTCCCATACCTCTGTATACCTTGAACTGACGTCCCTGATAGATCTCTGTTTCACCTGGAGCTTCTGCACAGCCTGCAAGGAGTGAGCCGAGCATTACAACGTTAGCTCCAGCTGCGAGAGCCTTAACGATATCGCCTGAGTACTTGATACCGCCGTCAGCAATAACAGGGATACCGTACTTCTGAGCTACACAGGCAACATCATAAACAGCAGTGATCTGCGGAACACCAATACCTGCAACTACACGGGTAGTACAGATAGAACCTGGTCCGATACCTACCTTGAGGCAGTCTGCACCTGCTGCGATAAGAGCTTCAGCAGCCTCGGCAGTAGCGATATTACCTGCGATAACAGGGATATCGGGATAAGCTTCCTTGACCATTTTCAGGCATTTGATGATGTTTGCGCTGTGACCGTGAGCTGAGTCAAGAACGAGAACATCAGCCTGAGCGTCGATAAGAGCCTTAGCTCTTTCGAGTACGTTAGCTGTAACACCGATAGCAGCACCGCAGAGAAGTCTGCCCTTGCTGTCACGGGCTGAATTAGGATACTGAACTGACTTTTCTATATCCTTTATAGTGATAAGTCCCTTGAGGATACCTGCCTCATCAACGAGTGGGAGCTTTTCAATCTTATGTGCACGGAGAATTTCCTGAGCCTGCTCCAGAGTAGTACCTACAGGAGCTGTGATAAGGTTGTCCTTAGTCATTACCTCTGAGATCTTGGCTTTGAAGTCTGTAAGGAAGCGCATATCTCTGTTAGTGATGATACCAACGAGCTTGCCCTTGCCGTCAACGATCGGAACGCCTGAGATCTTGAATTTACCCATGAGCTCATCAGCATCTGCAACGATGTGATCCTCGGTAAGTGAGAACGGGTTAACGATAACGCCGTTTTCGCTTCTCTTTACCTTGTCCACTTCTTCAGCCTGCTGTTCAATGGACATATTCTTGTGGATGATACCGATGCCGCCCTCACGAGCGATAGCGATAGCCATACGAGAATCTGTAACTGTGTCCATAGCTGCGGTCATTATAGGAGTATTGAGACGGACGGTTTTTGTGAGCTGTGTACCGATCTGGATCATGTTGGGAGTAACATTGGATTCAGCGGGTATCAGCAGCACATCATCGAAGGTAAGACCTTCCTTCTGAAATTTGCTGTTCATGTCAGTCAGCATAATAAAATTCCTCCTTGCATTGATATTAACTTTAATGATACTATTTTTCGCGGCTTCTGTCAATAGTTTGGACGGTTTATGAACGTGAAAAATTTATGGTCAAATATGGTCGGGTTTTGGCGAAAAAAGCAATTTGATATATTAAAGTAACCAAGTGTTAAAGTGTCTGCACTCTTGCGTATTCCGCGAGTATGGCGGAAGCGTCCACGGAATCGATATTTCCGTCGCTGTTCCAGTCCGCAGCCTTTGACTGCTTCTCGGTAAGTTTTCCCTTTTTGCCTGCCGACAGAAGAGCATATTCAGCCAGCACAGCGGAAGCGTCGACCGAGTCCACCTTGCCGTCGCCGTTCACATCTCCCTGTGAGTCGTTGGTAAGGAAAGATATATTCTGATCAAAGGCATATTTTTCCGCAGCCGAGCCTTTTTCGCCTTTTATCTGAAAGTTCGGGATTTTTATAGAATAAGAGCCCATGGAGATGTATTTCTTTCCGACAGCATCTTCACCGATAGATTTAACGGCGGCTGGTATATAGATACCGCTGATATCCTCACAGCAATAAAAGGCTCTGTCGCCTATAGACTTGATATTGTCTGAAAGAGATATATTATTCAGAGCTGTGCAGCAATAAAAGCATTCTTCGGGTATCTCTGTCACTGATTTGCCGAGGCTTACGCTCTGCAAGGCACGGCAGCTCATAAAGCAGTACTTTCCGAGTTTGGTCACAGAGTCGGGGATAGTGATCTCTTTCAGAGAAAGACAGCCCGAAAAGACAGAATCTTCAATAGCAGTGACAGAACTCGGGATAGTGACCGAGGTGATATCCGATCTTTCAAAGAAAGCCCACTTGCCGATAGTTTTGGTATTGTCGGATACGACAGCCTTGCTGCCGCCTGCATAAAGGCGGAGCGTATCCCCCTTTTTGTTGTAAAGGCAAGAGTTGATCGAAGTAAAATCAGGATTATCCTTGCTCACAGTAATGGAAGTCAAGTTGTTACAGTTGGCAAAAGAAAGATTGCCTAAAGAAGAAAAACCGCTTCCTATACTTATGCTTTTCAGATTAGGACAGGCGGCAAATGCCAGATCGCCTACTGATTTTACGGTATCGGGAATAACACATGAAACGATATTTTCATTGCCTGTGAATGCCTTCTCGTCGATAGAAGTAACAGGCTTACCTTCGTAGGTTTCGGGAATTACAAGCTCAGTTACGTTGTCGCTCCATTCGCCTGTTAAACAGGCTTCACCGTTTTCTATTTTAAAATGCAATTTCAAGTCATTAGTCTTATCTTCGGCAAAAGAAGTCATTGCAGGAGCTGATGTGAAGATAAGGGCAGCGGAAGCAATGATTGACAGCAGTCTTTTCAATTTATACCTCCCTGCGGCATATCTCGCCGCTGACCATTACGAGAACGGGTTCGCACATAAGGTCAAGTGGATTGTCGCCCTTGCGGTAGAGCTGCAAGTCAGCGTCCTTATCCTCTCTGAGCGAGCCTGTGACATCGTCTATGCCAAGTATCTCGGCAGGGTAGACGGTGATAGTCTTTACAGCCTCATCGAAGCTGAGACCGCCCTTTATTGCAGTCTGAGCCGAAAGTGGCAGGTACTGTACAGGAGTTACTGTATGGTCTGTGCATATAGCTATCTTTACTCCGTTTTCGTGGAGCACAGCAGCATTTTTCAGTTCAAGTCCGCGCATTTCGGGCTTGCAGCGGTCACACATGAGAGGACCGCATATCACAGGGATTTTTTCCTCGGCTATGATATCGGCTATCTTGTGTCCCTCAGTGCCGTGTATGATAACGGGGTCAAGGGCAAATTCCGAAGCTATGCGCATAGCCGTGCAGATATCATCTGCGCGGTGGCAGTGGAAGAAAGCCTTTATCTTGCGTTCCAGCAGGGGCATGAGAGCCTCGCACTTGATATCGTACTCAGGCGGATCGTAGTTCTCGCTGTCTGAGTAGTAGCTGTCCATATCGTGAACATAGCGTCGAGCCTTGTAAAGCCCCTCACGTATAAGGGCGGTTATCGCCATACGTGTTATGGGAGTCTCTTCCCGTCCGTTATATACATTCTTTGGATTTTCACCCAGAGCGAATTTGATGCCGCACTTTTTTATGAGCATATCGTCTACGCGCCTGCCGTTAGTCTTTAGGGCAGCTATCTCGCCGCCGCATGGGTTGGCACTTCCCGGGCTTGAAGCCGCAGCGGTTATGCCGCGCATACGGGCTTCCTCAAAGCAGCGGTCAAATGGATTGATACCGTCGATAGCTCTCATCTGAGGCGTAAACGGATCTGTGGACTCGTTGCAGTCATCGCCCTCAAAGTCGAGACCGTCCTCGATTATGCCGAGGTGAGTATGAGCGTCGATAAATCCCGGCATGAGCAGACCGCCCTGAGCGTTTATGCTGCCCTCGGGTATCTCCGCAGGAGCACCCTCGCCGATGGCCTTTATCTTGCTGTTTTCAGTCTCTATCCAGCCGTTTGCGATGACTCCCCGTGAGTCAAGAGTGTGTATCTCAGCGTTATAGATAAGCATGACTTGCTCACTTTCTCAAGGCTTCAACGATCTTGTCCGCATTTTCAACGGGACTTCCCGTACATTCAAGTCGTATGGTGGAATGTTTGAAGTAGATGTCCCTGCGCGAGTTGTAGAGAGCCTCAAGCTCCTCCTTTGTGGACTTTACAACGATAGGACGGTTAGTATCGTCCTTGATACGCTGATAACAGGTCTCGAAAGGAACATCGAGGAAGATAACAGCCGCACCTGCGTCCTTTGCAGCCTTTGCCGTATCGGGATTGAGCATAGCACCGCCGCCGCAGGCAGCAACGGTAGTCTTGCCGCAGAGCGACTTCACTATCTCTGCTTCTGTCTGACGGAAGAAAGGCTCGCCCTTTTTCTCGAATATCTCGGGGATAGTCATTTCGAGAGTCCTTACGATTATGTCATCGGTATCGCAGAAGCCGCAGCCAAGCTTTTTAGCTGCAAGCTTGCCTATAGTTGATTTTCCGCAGCCCATAAAGCCGCATAAGAATACAGTCATATTTTACTCCTTTTTACTTTTGAGTCTCAAAGAAATCAAGTATCAGCTCAGTGGCGTCAAATCCATTGTATTTCTCGGAATACCACGAATGACCGCCGCCTTTTACAGTAAGCTCCCAGACCTGTCTGTGAGTTTCTGAGTTTTCATACTTGTTCAGCACAGAGCCCTTGCCCACCTCACAGCTGCCTGATGTATCAGCATTTATGGAGCTTTCTCGGTACTCTATCACCTTTTCTATGGACGGTGCAGGATTATTCTCGGCAGTGCCGTCGCTTTCCTTTGGCACAAAGTCGTCATTTTCGCCTGTAAGCTGGAAAAAGCTCACATCTGAGCCTTTTCGCTTATCCCATATGTTCGGCTGCATATATCCTGCAACACAGGCAAATGCCGAGTACGTACCGTCAACCTTTTCGGCAATGGTATGCATCATACACGCACCGTTGCTGAAGCCTGCGGCGTATGTCCTGTTTTTGTCGAGGGAATACTCCTTTTGCAGATATTCAGCCAGCGATACAAGGAACTCCGTGTCCTTGTTGTCATTTGGTGCAGCAGGCGAATTCCAGCCGCTTGCAGAAGTATTGTCCCTTGCGGAAGAAGCTCCCGTAACGTATACAACGGCATATCCGAGGGGATTTGCTTTTTCTTCAAAGTGGATACCGTTTCGGAATCCCTCCGCCGAGTCTCCGTAGCCGTGAAGCAGTACAACAAGGGGAGCATTTTTCGTATTATCTGGCATATCCACGATAAAATCATGCTTTACGCCGTCAAAGGTGCAGGAAAAATGGTTCTCTCCCGTGCAGGAAATGCCTTCAAGCAGAGGCTTTTCGGCTTTTTTCTGTCCGCAGCCCGAAAGGACTATTGCGGCAAGGAAGAGGAAAGCAGTCTTTTTCATGATATTACTTTTTGCTGAGAGCCATTTTTGCAAGCGGCACCCAGTCATCTTCTATTATTTTTTCACCTGTAAGCGCGAAGCCGTGGTGTTTATAGAATGTCTTTGCGCGTATATTATATTCAAGTACCCACAGCCATGTTGCTTTTAGTTCGTTTACTGCATAGTCGAGAAGAGTCCGACCTATGCGCATATTCTGGAATTGAGGTTCTACAAACAGCTTTTCTATCTCATCGCCCTTTACGCGGACAATGCCCTTGACCACGCCGCAGTCATCGAACACCCATGAGTTGCTCAGGGCTTCCGAACCTTTAGCGTATTCCGAAGCCATATCCACTACGTTGAGTTCGTTGAAGTAGTAGTCATCGTTAAGGAAATAGGGATAGAAATTCACGCGGTAATTAGTGATTATTATTTCAGCGATTCGTGAAGCATCGCAGGCTTTAGCAGGTCTTATCATATTACTTGTTCATGCTTTCAACAGCATTCTCCACATCGGTGATTATCTTAGCGATGTCCTCGGCTGCGAATTTGCCGCCGTACCATATCTCGTGAGCCTTTACAGCCTGATATACCAGCATAGACGCGCCGCCTACAGCTGTTTTGCCGAGGGCACGGGCTTTCTTCATGAGAAGTGTTTCTATAGGATTGTAGATAACATCGAATACGCTGCCGCTGTTTTCGATTACCTTGTCGCTTACAGCGCAGGCATCTACCTTCGGATACATACCAACAGGGGTAGCATTTATGAGCAGGTCGAAATTGCCTTCGAGAGCGGATATCTCCACGATCTTTATTGAAGCACCGCTGCACTTTGACATTATCTCAGCCATAAGGAGCTGAGCGTTCTTGAAGTCCTGTGGGATAACAGCGAGAGTGATATTGCCGCCGTGACGTGCGACTTCAATAGCTATCATTCTGCCGACACCGCCGCAGCCAAGTATAGCAACGTTTCCGCCGATAGGGAGCTTCTCTGCCGAGCGCAGGAATCCGTCACAGTCGGTATTGTAGCCTGTGAGCTTTCCGTCCTTATTGCTTATGCAGTTTACTGAATTATAGCGCAGAGCACTTTCTGCAAGCTCGTTCAGGAGCGGTATAACAGCCTGCTTGTGAGGGATAGTAACGTTGAGTCCGCGGAGACTTTCGAGAAGTCCGCGGCTCTTTGCCATATCCTCGGGAGCTATGTCGATAAGCTCGTATGAAGTATCGTCAAGTCCGCTGAGAGCGAACAGTTTTTCGTGGATAAGAGGGGACATTGAGTGTCCCAGGGGGTGACCTATAAGCGCGAATTTATTCATGATAATGCTCCTTCGAGAGTTTCAAGATTTTCAACATTTACAGCTGTCACATCTTTGAGAGTCTTTTTAACGAGTCCTGTGAGAGTTCTTCCCGGACCGAATTCAACGAACTTGTCCGCACCTGCTTCCTGCATAGCAGCAAGCTCGGAAGTGAAGCGTACAGGGGAAACTATATGCTTTGCAAGCATTGAAGCCATATCTGAGAAGTCATTGAGCTCGCCGCCTGTGAGGTTTGAGTAATACTTCACCTGCGGAGCGTTGAAAGTGATAGTCTTTGCTGTTTCATAGAATTTATCAGCAGCAGGCTGCATGAGCTTTGAATGGAAAGCACCTGCAACGTTGAGAGGTATAACTCTTGCCTTCATTTCGGCAAATACATCGCTTACCTCGGCAATGCCCTCGGGAGTACCTGCGATAACGGTCTGAACGGGAGAATTGTAGTTTACAGCGGTAACATATTCCTTAGCCTCGCCGCATACCCTTTCAACTTCCTCGGGAGCTATCTTCATTATAGCAGCCATTGCACCCTTAGTTGAAGTTGTAGCCTCCTCCATAGCGGCAGCTCTTGCCTTTATAAGGCGGAAAGCGTCCTCAAGAGTTATCATTCCCGAAGCGTACATAGCAGCGTATTCGCCGAGAGAGTGACCTGCAACGCCGTCAAATGTGAAGCCCTTAGCCTGTGCAGCTTTAAGGCATACGATAGAAGTAGCCATGATAGCAGGCTGAGAGTTGATGGTTCTTGAAAGCTCGTCAAGAGGAGCATTGAAGCAGATATCCTTTAGATCAACGCCCAGTACAGCCGAGCCTGTTTCGTAGACTTCCGCCAGTTCAGGCATGGCTTCCGCAATATCCTTACCCATGCCTTCATACTGCGAGCCCTGTCCTGAAAATAGTGAAATTGTCATAATAGATAACATCCTTTCTGTGTGGTATACACAAATCAATGGTGAAAATATCCGAATGGTATATTGTAAATTTGTGAGAAATGACGATATTTTGATTTCGGGGTGCTAAAGTGACAAAATATCGTTGCAAAAAAACTCAAAATGCTTTACAATATATTATGTGTGGTATTATGTCCATATAGGGGATAGTCCCTTATGTTCAAGTACTAACACTACTACTATAACACAAAATTTTGGTTTTTACAACCATGTTCACATAATTTTTATTGATTCTAAGGAGCTTTTTAATGGGAATAAGCATTTTGGGAATGGGCAGATATGTGCCCGAGCAGGTATTAAAGAATGACGACCTCACCCGTTTTATCGAGACCAACGATGAGTGGATAAGAACGAGAACGGGCATAACAGAGCGTCCTATGGCAGGCTGGGAGCCCACATGGTATATGGGAAAGCAGGCTTCTCTCAAAGCCATAGAAGCAGCAGGCATTGATCCTTCACAGATAGGTCTGGTGATATCCTGCACTATTACTTCCGATTTTCTTACTCCGAGCATGGCAAGCGTGATACAGCACGAGATAGGAGCTGTTAATGCAGCAGCCTTTGATCTCGGTGCAGCCTGTACGGGATTTGTTTACGGCGTGGATACTGCAAGGCGTTTCCTTGAAACAGACAGCTCCCTTAAATACGTGCTTGTAGTTGCAAACGAAGCTCTTTCACGTTTCCTTGATTTCACAGACCGTACTACCTGTATACTTTTCGGTGACGGTGCGGCAGCAGCTGTGCTGGAAAGAAGCGATAAGCTGTTCTCATCTGCACTTTTCTCGGACGGCGGCGGTGCAAAGCACCTCTTTGCAAGAGCACTCAGACCTGCTCCCGAAGTTGCAACAGAGAGCGATTTTGAAGATCCTATCCCTGACGGTCCTATGCACAAGCTCCAGCAGAACGGTAAAGAGGTATACAAATTCGCGACACAGGCTCTTCCTAAGGCATTTGAGTGCGCAGCAGAAAAGATCGGCATAACAAAGGACGATATAGACTGGTTTGTACCTCATCAGGCTAATATAAGGATAATCGAAACGGCTGCAAAAAAGCTGGACGTATCCATGGATAAATTCATAATCACCCTTGACCACTACGGAAATACCTCCAGTGCGTCAATACCGCTGGCACTTTCCGAGGGTATAGAAAAGGGACTTATCAAGCGCGGACAGAAGCTTGCTCTCATAGGCTTCGGAGCAGGTCTTACCTACGGCGGAATAATACTTGAATATTGATTTTACCAATGTGTAGGGGACGGCGTCCCGACGTCCCGCGAATATGATCAAAACTGACGGGCTGTCGAGGACGCCAGCCCCTACAATGATAGACTAATCAAAGGAGTATGAATATGAAAACACGCATTACTGAACTTCTTGGCTGTGAATACCCGATAATACAGGGCGGTATGGCTTGGGTAGCCGAGCATACACTCGCTTCCGCAGTATCAAATGCAGGCGGTATCGGACTTATCGCAGGCGGCAGCGCACCTATCGACTATCTTCGTGAGCAGATACGTCTCTGCAAGGAAAAGACAAACAAGCCTTTCGGCGTAAATATCATGCTTATGAGCCCTAATGCCGACGATCTTGCACAGCTCTGTATCGACGAGGGCGTAAAGGTAATAACAACAGGTGCAGGCAATCCCGGCAAATACATGGCTGCATGGAAAGAAGCAGATATAAAGGTAATGCCTGTCGTACCGTCAGTAGCTCTTGCAAAGAGAATGGAAAAGGCAGGAGCTGACGCTGTTATCGCAGAGGGAACAGAGTCGGGCGGTCATATAGGTGAGAATACAACGATGTGTCTCGTACCTCAAGTAGTAGACGCAGTTGAGATACCTGTTATCGCAGCAGGCGGTATCGCAGACGGCAGAGGAATGGCAGCAGCTTTCATGCTGGGCGCAGTAGGCGTTCAGATAGGTACACGCTTCCTTGCTTCTGAGGAATGTCAGATACACCCTACATTCAAGGATCTCGTAATAAAGGCAAAAGACACCGATAATATCGTAACAGGAAGATATACAGGTCACCCTTGCAGAAATATCAAGACAAAGTTTGCAAAGAAGCTGGCTATGGGCGAAAAGGACGGTACACTTACTCCCGATGAGTTTGAAAAGCTTACACTGGGCGCACTCCGCAGAGCTGTAGTAGACGGCGATGTGGACAGCGGTTCGTTCCTTTGCGGAGCTATCTCGGGTATGGTAAACGAGATAAAGCCATGTGCTGAGATAGTCAAGGAAATAAATGACGGCGCAGAGAAGCTTCTCGGCAGATAAAAACAAATACAGAGGTCTCATAATGAAAAAATATGTCTTTGTAAGTATGCGTAAGAAAGCCTTTGGAAGTTATGTTGCTGATGACGGAAAAGGCGAACGTTCCCATCGTGATGTAATAAATGAAATGGCAGCAGACGGATGGAAATATGTTGATAATATCCCTGTTGAAATGGACGGTTACGGCAAACTGAAACACTATGATCTCGTATTTGAAAAAGATGCTCAGGCATAAATAATTACATTTGTAACTATAAAAAGTGACATTTTTCCCGTTAACAAACCACGGAAAAAGTGATAAAATACAGTTATCTTAAATAAACACCATAAACGGAGGTATACAATAATGGCAACAGCAGTAATCACAGGCGCATCACAGGGCATAGGTGCCTGTATCGCAAAAAGACTTGCAAAGGATGGCTTTGATGTAGTTATAAATCATTATCCAAGCGACAGTGACAAGGAAAAGGCACTTGCAGTTGCTGAGGAGTGCCGTTCATTCGGCGTAAAGGCTGAGTGCTATGCGGCTGACGTATCAAAGTTCGACCAGTGCGAGGCTATGGTAAAGCAGATAAAGGCTGATTTCGGCACTATAGACGCACTTGTAAATAACGCAGGCATAACAAAGGATAAGCTCCTTGCAAGAATGAGCGAGGACGAATACGATGCAGTCATCGCAGTAAACCAGAAGAGCGTTTTCAATATGACAAAGAACGTAACAGCAGTTATGATGAAGCAGAGACACGGAAAGATAGTAAATGTGGCTTCTGTTGCAGGACTCTACGGAAATCCGGGACAGATGAATTACTCTGCATCAAAGGCAGCTATCATAGGTATGACAAAGACAACAGCCAAGGAGTTCGGTTCGCGCAATATCACCTGTAACGCAGTAGCTCCTGGATTTATACATACTCCTATGACAGATGTGCTTTCCGAGGAGTTAAAGGCTAAGATGATCGAAGCCATTGCTCTCAGACGTTACGGCGAGCCCGAGGAGATAGCTTCCGTTGTATCCTTCCTTGTATCTGAAAACGCTTCTTACGTTACAGGTCAGGTCATAGAGATATCTGGCGGACTTGCTATGTAAGACCTATAATATTCGCAGTATGGAGCGCAGGCTCTGATCACACTAAGTTATACAGAGGTTTAAGAAAGGAATAAGTATGAGCAGAAGAGTAGTTATCACAGGAATGGGAGCAGTTACTCCACTTGGAACAGGAGTTAATAAATTCTGGGAGGGCATAAAGGCAAACAAGCTTGGCATCTCCTTTATAGATATGTTTGAAACAGAGCGCATAGGCGTTAAGATAGCAGGTATGGTACGCGATTTCGATGAAGAGCAGTACTACGATGTGGCAGGCTGCTTCGACAAGAAAGAAGCAAAGCGTATGGACCTCTTTACAAAGTATGCAGTAGTTGCTGCACACGAGGCTCTTACAGATGCAGGAACAGACTTCAAGGACATGGACCCCTACAGAGTGGGCGTACTTGTTGGTTCTGGCATCGGCGGTGTAGACCTTACACTTACAGAGCATAACAAGTATCTCGAAAAAGGTCCGGGAAGAATGTCAGCATTCTATATCCCGATGATGATAAGCAATATGGCAGCAGGCACTATCTCAATGAAAACAGGCTTCAGAGGAGCTAATTTCGATGTAACTACAGCCTGCGCATCAGGTACACATTCTATCGGTGAAGCATTCAGAAAGATAAAGGACGGCTACCTTGACGCTTGTCTTGCAGGCGGTACAGAGTCCACAAGAGTAGAGTTCACATTCGGCGGCTTTGCCAATATGAAGGCTCTCACAAAGAGTGAGGACCTCACAAGAGCTTCCATACCTTTCGACAAGGAGCGCAGCGGCTTCGTTCTCGGCGAGGGAAGCGCAGTACTGGTGCTTGAAGAATACGAACACGCAAAGGCAAGAGGAGCTAAGATATACGCAGAGGTGGCAGGCTACGGAGCTACCTGCGACGGCTACCACATGACATCACCTATGCCCAGCGGTGAAGCCGCAGGCAAGGGCATGAGCCTTGCAATGGAGGAAGCAGGACTTACTCCTGCTGATATAGATTACATAAACGCACACGGCACATCAACAGGTCTTAACGACAAGTATGAGACAGCCGCTATAAAGCTTGCTTTCGGCGACGAGGCAAAGAACGTGAAGATAAGCTCCACAAAGTCAATGATAGGACATCTTCTCGGAGCAGCAGGTGCGGTTGAGGCTGTAGTCTGCGCAAAGAGCATCGAGGAAGGCTTTATCCACGCAACAGTCGGCTATAAGGTGCCTGACGAGGAATGCGACCTTGATTACTGCGGAAACGGTAATATCAAGCAGGAGGTAAATGCCGTACTTTCAAATTCACTTGGATTTGGCGGACACAATGCTACCCTCTGCTTCAAGAAGGTAAAAGATTGAGGAGGACATTAAATGGAGAAAATTTACGGTCAGTTTGACCTTGAAACAATAGAAAAACTGGCAGACATAATCAATAAGAAAGAGCTCTCGGAGCTTACTATATCAAGCGGTGAGAACACTATCACTATCAAGGGCAAGAAGAGCGTTCCCGCAATGCCTGTGCCTATGATAGCATCTGCACCTGCACAGTCAGCACCGTCCGTTGACAGCACACTTGCTGCAAGCGAGGCTTCAATGGCTGAGGAGGTAAGCGGAAAGATAGTTAAATCGCCTATCGTTGGAACATTCTACTCATCACCTTCACCTGACAAGCCGCCTTTTGTAAAAACAGGCGACGAGGTAAAGAAGGGCGACGTTATCATGATAATCGAGTCAATGAAGCTCATGAACGAGATACAGTCGGAGTATGACGGCGTTGTAGAGCAGATACTCGTATCAGACGGTCAGGCAGTAGAATTCGACCAGCCTATAATGGTCATAAAGTAATGGAATACAAGTACATCACTCAGGAAGTAATAGATTCGGGCGGAAGAAATATAACTTCACCCGAAATGTTCGCCGAAGCGCGTCTTTATAATATCGAAGCGATGAAAAACAACGTCAGGCGCCGGCGTGTCCATGCATTATTCAATACATGGATAATTGTCCAGTATGTACTGCTTATCCACATGATGTTCGGGCTCATTACGATGTTTGGAAATGATGTTGTTCCGGGCTGGCGCATAGCTTTGGCTGCACTGGGATTTTTAGGATATGTGATACTTGTTACGTATTTTGTATTTATACAGAACTGTCGTGAACGGTATGTCTTGTGTCTTGTGTCACTTCCTGCATCTTTGGTATCGTTTGTGTTCCTGATATTCCCCGTGGCGAATTTCGGAATGGCATGGTACTATAACAACAATGAGAACAAGCTTTCAAAGGAGCTTGGCTATCCCTCGTTCCCGAGGCTGCTTATTACTACTGTAAACAGCGATGCTGACAGCATAACCAATCTCACTTACGACAGCATACGCGAAAAGGCTAACAGAGACCACCCACACGACGGTACTTTCCTTTGATATTATGGAACTGAAATATATAACACAGGACAATATAGACGAGTCTCATATCAACATCACCTCCGCTGAGATGTATACCGAATTCAAGGAATACAATCAGCGTATGCTGGATATGCAGAAGAAACGCTGGAGATTTCTGCGTGATTTCTGGGGGCTGTGGCTGATGAACGTCATACTTCTTCCCATAGGAGTGATGTCTGCTGCGGCATGGAAGGGCTCGCTGATATACATGGCGAGCGGAATGTTCTTTCCATGTGTGATGCTTGCTGTAATATATATATTCCTGCTGGTGTACTTTATAGGTATACGCAAGATGTACAGCTGGAAGGCAGGTCTTGCCATAAGCTGCATACTTATCCCCGTGACGGTTTCTTTTATAGCTCTTGCAGCTGCCAACGCCGTTATTATCTATTTTATGGAGAAGGAAGACAGCAGTATCAGAGACGAGATCGGATATCCCCATTTCACACAGCTTGTAGGCTCGTTCAAGAGCTTCGTCAAGGACGGCGAGGTCTACGGAGTAGGTGAAGGCGTTGTGTACGGAGCAGGACTACAGTCTGAAAGCGCGGAACAAGTCCCTGAAGATCCATTCGCAAAGTACAGGATAAGACCCGAGGACGATATGGGGATGCTTGCGGATAACGATATAAATAAGGAGTAAACAAAATGGCTGATATACTTATGAATAAAGAACAGATAATGGAAATAATCCCTCACCGCGATCCGTTCCTTCTCATAGATGAGATAGTTGAACTGGAAGTAGGCGTGAAGGTACACGCAAGAAAGTACATCAAGGAAGAGGATTTCTGGTTCAAGGGGCACTTCCCTGGATATCCTGTTACCCCTGGCGTACTTATGATAGAGATGCTTGCTCAGGCAGGAGCTGTATGTATGCTCTCAAAGCCTGAATTCAAGGGCAAGGTAGGTCTTTTCGGAGGCATCGACAAGGCAAAGTTCCGCAGACAGGTAGTTCCGGGGGACGTACTTGACCTTGAGGTCGAGATGATACGCCAGCGCGGACCTGTGGGAACAGGTAAGGCTCTTGCATCGGTAGGCGGCGAAAAGGCTGTATCATGCGAGATAACATTTATTGTTGCGGATAATAAATAAGTGACACAGGAGATAAGGATAAATGTTCAGAAAAGTACTTATCGCCAACAGAGGCGAGATAGCTGTACGAATAATAAGAGCCTGCAGAGAGCTTAATATACGCTGTGTAGCAGTTTATTCCACTGCTGACCGCAATTCTCTCCATGCTCAGATAGCAGACGAGGCAGTATGTATAGGACCTGCCGCAACAAAGGACAGCTACCTTAATATGAACGCTATCGTACAGGCGGCATTGAATACGGGTGCAGATGCTATCCACCCGGGCTTCGGATTTCTTTCGGAGAATGCAGAGTTTGCAAAGCTCTGTGAAGCAAACGGAATAGTTTTCATCGGTCCGTCATATAAGTCTATAGAAATGCTTGGCGACAAGGCAGCTGCAAAGGAGACTATGGCAGCAGCAGGTGTACCTGTTATCCCCGGTTCAAAGGGAGCTGTAAAGTCTCTTGAGGAAGCCCGTGAGATAGCCGATAAGGCAGACTATCCCGTACTTGTAAAGGCTTCGGCAGGCGGCGGCGGACGCGGTATACGCCGTGTTGACAGCGCAGATGAGCTTGAAGCTCAGATGACAGCCGCACAGCAGGAGGCTAAGAACTTCTTCGGTGATGACGCGGTTTATATCGAGAAATTCCTTATAAATCCACATCACGTTGAGATACAGATAATCGCCGACAAGCACGGCAATTATATCCACCTCTGCGAGCGCGACTGCTCTATGCAGCGACGCAACCAGAAGATGATAGAGGAGTGCCCCAGCCCTATAGTTGACGCGGAGCTCCGTGCAAAAATGGGCGCAGCAGCAGTTACTGCGGCTAAGGAGTGCGGCTACTACAATGCAGGTACTATCGAGTTTCTCGTTGACGAGAACCATGACTTCTACTTCATGGAGATGAATACCCGTATACAGGTGGAACACCCGATAACAGAGGAAGTTACAGGCTTTGATATAGTAAAGGCACAGATAGAGATAGCAGACGGCAAGCCTCTTGAAGTAAAGCAGGAGGATATAGTGATGCGCGGTCACGCTATCGAGTGCAGAATAAACGCAGAAGACCCTTCTCACGGCTTCAGACCGTCACCGGGAACTATCACGGCGCTTTATATGCCCGGCGGTCCCGGAATAAGAATAGACGGAGCCGTATATCAGGGCTATACCATAACACCTTTCTACGATTCCATGATAAGCAAGCTCATCGCTCACGGCTCTGACCGCGAGGACGCTATCAACAAGATGAGGTGGGCACTTTCAGAGTTCATCGTGGAGGGCGTGGATACAAATATAGATTTTCAGCTTGAAATGATAAGGAACGCTGATTTCAAGGCAGGAAAGTATGATATCGGCTTCCTTGGAAGGTATATGGACGAAAAGAAGAACTAAAAGTGAATGGGGAGAAAATAATTGTTTGAAGATTTTTTTAATGTTGTAAAGAAACGCTTCAATGACGGTGAGGAAGAATACAAACCGCCTATGTTCAAATGCCCGCGCTGTCAGGATACGAGTCCTCTGTCGAAGTACGAGGAGCTTCACAGAGTATGCCCTAAGTGTAATTATCACGGAAGGCTGTCATCTACCGAGCGTATCGCCATAACAGTCGACAAGGGCAGCTTCAAGGAGCTCAACGGCGGCATGAAAAGCGCAAATCCGCTGGATTTCCCTGATTATTCCGAAAAGCAGGCAGAGCTTCGTTCGACTACAGGCCTCAGCGAGGCAGTTATTACAGGTACGGCAACTATCAAGGGCTCACCTGTAGTTATCGGCGTAATGGACTCACGCTTTATGATGGGTTCTATGGGAAGCGTCGTAGGCGAAAAGATAACACGCGCCTTTGAGTATGCAACAGAGAATAAGCTCCCTGTTGTAATGTTCACGGCTTCGGGCGGAGCACGTATGCAGGAGGGTATCGTATCTCTCATGCAGATGGCTAAGACATCAGGAGCTGTAAAGCTCCACAGCGAGGCAGGCGGACTTTATATATCCGTAATGACAGACCCTACAACAGGCGGCGTTACAGCCAGCTTTGCGTCACTTGGCGATATAATCATCGCAGAGCCGAAGGTACTTATCGGATTTGCAGGCAGAAGAGTTATCGAGGGAACTATCAAGCAGAGACTTCCCGAGGACTTCCAGCTTGCCGAATTCATGTTCGACAAGGGCTTTGTGGATATGATAGTTGAGCGCAGAAAGATGAGGAGCGTACTCTCACATCTTCTGAAGCTCCACGGATTTTACCCTAAGGAGGCGTGAGCATGGAAGAAAAGAGAACAGCGTGGGAACGCCTTCAGCTCATTCATACCAAGGGCAGACCTACGATAAAGGACTATATACCACAGGTATTCACAGACTGGTACGAAATGCACGGCGACCGTCTTTTCGGCGATGACAGAGCTATCATCGGCGGACTTGCAAGACTTGACGGTGAGCCTGTTACCATAATCGCAGAGGTAAAGGGCAGGGATATCAACGAGAATAAAGCCTGCAACTTTGCAATGCCGCACCCCGAGGGCTACAGAAAGGCACTCAGGATAGCTCGTCAGGCAGAAAAATTCCACAGACCTGTTATATGCTTCATAGATACTCCTGGTGCATTCTGCGGAGTTGCAGCCGAGGAGCGCGGACAGGGTGAAGCTATCGCAAAGAATATCGCAGAGTTTATGACTCTCCGCACACCTATAATATCAATAGTACTCGGCGAAGGCGGAAGCGGCGGCGCACTTGCTCTCGGCGTATGCGATGAGCTTGCAATGCTCGAGAACGCAGAATACTCCGTATTATCGCCCCGCGGCTTTGCAAGTATACTCTGGAAGGACGCTTCACGCGAGCAGGAAGCAAGCGAGATAATGAAGATAACCGCAGAGGATATGGTGCGTTTAGGGGTTGCCGAAGCCATAATCGAAGAGCCTCTCGGAGGCGCACATAACGATTTAGACAAAATTTCAGAAAATATACACGAATATTTGTCACAGAAAATCCCTGAAAAATGTAAAAAAGATATTGACGTTTTGCTTAAAGAACGCTATACTAAATTTAGAAAAATCGGAGCGTTCATTGAATGAACCGATTTTGATGAAAAATAAAGAAAAAATGGAGGACCTTGTAATGATTTTTGAAAAACTCAAAGATATTATTGCAGAACAGCTCAGCGTAGAGGCAGATGAGGTTAGCCTTGATTCAAATATCCAGGACGATCTCGGCGCAGATTCACTCGACGTTGTTGATCTTATCACAACTATCGAGGACGAATTTGACATCTCTATCCCTGATGAGGCTGTAGAAGAGATCAAGACTGTAGGAGACATCGTAAACTACATTGAAAAGAATACAGACGCTGAGTAATAAGCGTATATTCCCCCGACTTTAAGTCGGGGGATTTTTTCGTTGCGGCATTGTAAAAAGTATGGTAATATAAAAGAAGAAAATTTTTTGAGATTTTGCAGCATTTTCATTTTTCACTGCGAATGTTGTTTATGAAAGGTCGATCTTTAATATATAGTTAAGGAGGGATGAACATGACAGGGAACGAGCTGAAAGAGCTTCTCGATACTTCCCCTGCTGAATGTCACAGACAGCTGATGAAAGAGTACGGCAGATATGTTTATGCCATAGTATTCAATAAGCTCAGGAGCTGCGGCACTAAGGAAGATATAGAGGAGTGCTTCTGTGATGTGTTCACGGATATATTCATAAAGTTCGAGTATAACGAAAAATACGTAAACGATATCAAGGGATACATCGGAACTGTGGCTAAACACAACGCCATAGACCGTTTCAGAAGACTTTCCGCTGCAAACAGCCATAAAGTATATACAGATGAAGAGGATATGGCAGAGCTTGTTTCTGATTTCAGCGTTGACGAGCGCGTTGACAGTTCGGAACTCCGCAGGATCCTTCTTCAGAAGATAAAGGAACTCGGCGAACCTGACACCACTATACTGATACAGAAATTCTACTATAACCGCAAATCATCGGAGATAGCAAAAACAGTATCAATGACGGCATCGTCCGTCCGCTCGCGATGTACGAGAGCAATGGAAAAGCTTCGCGTCAAGCTTGCCGAAGTCGGTATCACAAAGTAAAGGAGGAGCAGCTGTGAAAAAAATAGATCTGTTTGATACATTTGAAAATGCAGAGGACGAGCTTATGGAAGATTTTACGGATATGAGCCCGAAGATCGACGATGAGCAGTTTGAAAAGCTGCTCGCAGTGAGCGAAAGGAACTACAAAATGAAAAAGGAAGAAATAGAAAGGACAAAGAAAGATAACAATATAGATCACGATACGGATTCAGTCAGCGGAGTTGAACGCGTAAAGAGACCTGTGTGGCTCACACCTCTCATAACAGCAGCTTCACTGGTTCTCGTTACAGGAGCTGTCATCGGCAGCGTTTTACTTTTGAACAAAAACGGCAGCCTTTCCAACGGAGGAGGAATCACTCCGGCGGTAACAGCTGTCACAACAGACAAGATGAGCACAGAAACAACAACGGTAAAGGTTGCAGTGACTACAGCTGCCAGGAAGACACAGCCTGCAAAGACAACAGTAAAAACCACAGCAAAGCCAGTAACTACATCTTCAAATGCTGCTGCAATGCAGACACAGACCACTGAAAAGACTACAGCCAAGCCGCAGACTACAACAACTGCTGCACAAAAAACAGACAGCGGCAGACTTGATGAAGCCGCAGCAGCAGAAGGAACTGCTTTCAAGAGGGGCGTTTCAAACGGAAATGTTTATACATCTGAGTTTGCGGGCTTTAAGTTCACAGCTCCAACAGGAACATCTTTCCTTAATGAAGATGACCTCTACACCCATTATGTTATGCCTACAAGATTTATGACTGAGGAAGAAAGAAATGTTTATTTCACAAGCATTGATGATGCTGTCGTAACATACGCCAATGCAGAAGGCGGAATGGATGTAAGTTTTATCAATACAAAACTCAGATATCCTGATACACCAAATATATCTGAGAAAAGTTATCTGAACGACTATATTGAAAACGGTCTTACCGATACTGTTTATTCATATGTAAGCGGCCCTGACTTGGTAACACTCGGCGGCAAGGACTATTATATGATAAGGATTGAGGACGACGGCTACTTCCAAAATATATATGTAAGAAGGATAGACGAAAACTTTATCATAAAAATCTCTGCAAGCGGAAGTGCGATCGCTGACGAGAATGATTTTGCAAAAAGATTTGAAGCAGTATGATAAAAATAATGGGGCGGATAATATCCGCCCCGCAGCTTGTCAAAAAAGTCCAGCCGAAAGCTGGACTTTTTCAAGTATTCATGGTAGTTAAAGGAGGAGGGGCTGACTGCGATGAATGGTGTGAGCATTTCAGTAAGAGGCGGTTCGGTAACGAGCTATTACGGTGGTCAGACATTTGATTATCCTTATTTTGGTATTATTGTTTGACAGTTTGTATTTGTAAATCAGTTTACTTCTATTCCGGCAAGTCCAAGCCCCGACTTTACAGTCGGGGCTTTTTGCCTGTTTCACAAAAATCATATCGCTGAATGTTAAAAATTCCACTTGCAATTGATTATTTAAAGTGGTATAATATAGGTTGTAGGATTTTTCACAAACAAGCCAAGAGGATATTTATGAAGAATATTAAGATAATCACAGGTCACTACGGAAGCGGAAAGACCAATTTCTCGGTAAATCTTGCGGTTAAAGCCGCAGCTGAGGGCAAAACTGCTGCCATAGTCGATCTTGACATAGTAAATCCTTATTTCCGAACAGCGGATTTCCGCGATCTTTTCGAGGAAAAGGGCATAAGGCTCATCGCTCCCGATTTTGCAAGGAGCAATCTCGATATCCCGTCGATACAGTTTGATGTAGTTGAGCTTGCTATGGACGAGGACTGCCTTATAATAGACGTAGGCGGCGACGACGCAGGTGCTGTTGCACTTGGACGCTATGCCGATGATCTTGAGCAGTTCAAGGACAGTATCGAGATGTATTACGTCATAAATCAGCGCAGATACCTTACCAATACAGCGGAAGAGGTAACAAAGCTGATGTATGAGATAGAGGCGGCTGCACGTATGAAGCATACCGCTATCATCAACAATACCAATCTCGGATGCGAGACAAGTCTTGAGATAATAGAACAGTCACGAAGCTTTGCTGAAGAGACTTCAAGGCTCACAGGACTTCCCGTGAAGTATACGGTATATCCCGAGGACATCGCCAAGCTTTCAGACAAGCCCGATGTTTTTTCGGCTAAGATATATGTAAAGCCCGTCTGGGGCTGATCTTTAAAACGCATAATTCATAATGCATAATGCATAATTGTTGGAATATGTTCGGAAATGCCGATCAGTTCACAAGACGCATAAATTATGAATTATGAATTGTGAATTATGAATTGATTGAAAGGAGCGAAAGGTGTATGGAAAAAATGACAGTAATAACTGAACGCTGCAAAGGCTGCGGACTGTGTACAGCTGCCTGTCCTAAGAAGATCGTTGTTCTTCAGAAGGAGCACCGTAACAAGAAGGGCTATTTCTATGCAGAGTGTACCGACCAGTCAGCTTGCATAAGCTGTGCAATGTGCGCAACAATGTGTCCTGACTGTGCTATCGTTATTCAAAAATAATCTATATTCGTTGAAAGGAGCTGTTTAGCTTTGGAAAGAAATCTTATGAAGGGTAACGAGGCACTGGCAGAGGCTGCTATCAGAGCAGGCTGTAAATGCTTCTTCGGCTACCCGATCACTCCTCAGACAGAGCTTGCCGCTTATATGGCAAAGCGTATGCATAAGGCAGGCGGCGTATTCTTACAGGCAGAGTCCGAGATCGCTGCTATCAACATGGTTCTCGGCGCAGCATCAACAGGTGTTCGTGCAATGACATCATCATCTTCACCCGGAATTTCGCTCAAGAGTGAAGGTGTATCATATATCGCAGGTTCAGATCTTCCTGCTGTAATCATCAACGTAGAGAGAGGCGGCCCTGGTCTCGGCGGTATCCAGCCATCACAGGCTGACTACTGGCAGGCTACAAAGGCTCTCGGTCACGGCGACTTCCAGCTTCTCGTATATGCTCCTGCATCAGTACAGGAAATGGTAGACTACGTTGTAAAGGCTTTCGACCGTGCTGACAAGTACCGTATGCCTGCAATGATCCTTGCAGACGGACTTCTCGGACAGATGATGGAGCCTGTTACATTCCCAGAGATCAACCCCGAAGCTTACGACAAGAGCAGCTGGGCTGCAAACGGACATAAGATGAAGAGAGAGCATCACATCATCAACTCACTCTATCTTAAGCCTGACGAGCTTGAAAATTCTATCCTTGACCGTTACAAGAGATACGAGATAATCAAGGAGACAGAGACAGAAGCAGAGCTTTACCTCACAGAGGACTGTGATATACTCGTATGCGCATTCGGTGCAACAGCAAGAGTTGCAAAGTCTGCTGTAAACGATGCAAGAGCACAGGGCATCAAGGCTGGTCTCTTCCGTCCTAAGACACTGTGGCCATTCCCTGTAAAGGAGATAAACGAGGCTGCTAAGAACGCTAAGAAGCTTCTCAGCGTAGAAATGTCAATGGGACAGATGATAGAGGATATCAAGCTTGCTATCAACTGCTCAAAGCCTGTAGAGTTCTTCGGAAGAACAGGCGGCGTAATCCCTTCACCTGCTGAGGTGCTGGGCGAGATCAAGAGAATGGGAGGTGCTCTCTGATGGCTGTAGTATTTGAAAGACCAAAGTCACTTATCGACATTCCTACACATTACTGCCCTGGCTGTACACATGGTATAGTTCACAGAATACTCTGTGAAGTCATCGACGAAATGGGCATCGAGGGCGATACTATCGGAGTATGTCCTGTTGGCTGCTCTGTAATGGCATATGATTATTTTAACTGTGATATGATCGAGGCTGCACACGGACGTGCTCCTGCTGTAGCTACAGGCGTAAAGCGTACAAATCCTGATAAGTTCGTATTTACATATCAGGGCGACGGCGACCTTGCTGCTATCGGTACTGCTGAGACAGTTCACGTTGCAACAAGAGGCGAGAACATCGTCGTTATCTTCATCAACAACACTATCTACGGAATGACAGGCGGTCAGATGGCTCCTACAACACTTCCTGGACAGATAACACAGACAACACCTTTCGGAAGAAGCCCTGAGCTTGCAGGCTATCCTGTAAAGGTATGTGAGATGCTCTCAACACTTACAGGTACAGCATATGCTGAGCGTGTTGCAGTTGACAGCGTACCACACATCAAGGCTGCAAAGAAGGCTATCCGCAAGGCATTCGAGAACCAGAAGGCAGGAAAGGGCTTCTCTATCGTAGAGGTACTTTCAACTTGTCCTACAAACTGGGGACTTGCTCCTCTTGACGCTATCAAGAGACTTCAGGACGAAATGATCCCATACTATCCTCTCGGCGTATACAAGGACGTTGAAGAGGGAGTATTCCCAAAGACAGAAGGAGGTAACGAGTAATGGCTACTACAGAGATCCTTCTTGCAGGCTTCGGCGGACAGGGTATCCTTTTCGCAGGAAAGATACTTGCATACTGCGGACTTATGGACAATAAGGAGCTTTCATGGCTCCCTTCATACGGTCCTGAGATGAGAGGCGGTACTTGTAACTGTTCAGTTACTATCTCCGATGATCCTATCGGTTCACCACTCGTACTCACACCACATCTCCTCATCGCTATGAACCAGCCTTCATTCGACAAGTTTGTAAGCTGTGTACGCCCAGGCGGTAAGGTATTCTTCGACAGCACAATGATCGAGCCTGATACAGACAGAACAGACATCGAGCTTCACGGTATCCCGTCACAGCAGATGGCTGATGATAACGAGCTCAAGGGCGGTTCAAACATTATCCTTCTCGGCAAGCTCCTCAAGGAGACAAATATCTGCTCACTTGAGACAATGCAGAAGGCTATTGAAAAGGTAGTTCCGCCTAAAAAGGCAGCACTTATCCCTAACAACTTCAAGGCTATCGAACTTGGTATGAACGCATAATTCAAAAGGCTATCGGTTTAACCGATAGCCTTTTTTAGCCATTAGCCATTAGCCGTTAGCCTGTAGGGGCGAGTCCTGCTCGCCCGAGAGAATAGCCGTAAAAATGCAGGGACGACCATTGGTCGTCCGAGCCTATGATGCAAATAATATGAATATATTGTAGGGGCTGCCTTTGGCAGTCCGCACCTTGCTCACAGCGAAACATGGAAATGCAGCGAGTCACCCTCGGCGTTACGCATTGCTTAGTAAAAGAACCCGAAAGCAATTGTACTTTCGGGTTTTTGTGCATATTCATGCAGCACTTTATCTGTGATGAACACCGCCGCCGTGGCTTCCGCCGTGGAATCCGCCGCCACCGCCGCCGCGTGAACCGCCGCCGCCGCGTGAACCGCCGCCGCCGCTGCTGGTCTCGATCTTATGTTTTGTCACGTATGAGCGGATAAGCGTATCCGACCTTTCCGTGAAATTGACATCGTTGTTAGCCAGATATACGCTCGGATTTGTCTTGGACTTGAATTTGTAATTGCTCTTTGCAACAAAGTAGGTGATTATACCAACAAGACCGCCTATAGCCAGACATACAAGCAATATGTACATCCAGAGCAGGAATGGCTTTTTGTCAGTTATCATGAGCTCGCCGTCTTTGTAGTAGATATATCTGCCTGTATTCTTGTCGTGATAATAAGAAAAGGAAGAAGGTCTGTATTCCGAGTAGTAGCTCAGCTGAGACAGGAAAGAATTTACAGCATCGTATATATCCTGTTCGTGTATCGCCTGACCTGAAGAAGGCAGGTAATTGTCGAGGTGATCGAAGATCTCGTTCTTGTTTTTCTCGTAAAGCAGGAGAGCCTTTCCAGCAGTAGAGATACAGTCTCTTGCAGGGGAATTGCCTGAGAGGTCGATATAATAGAGTATGCCGTCGGTATCATTTCCGAAGGTCATGTCATAGGTGTCATTGCAGAAGCTCTGAACCGCGTCATCGCTGTAAAAAGCATTGCCGCCTATGTATATGAGGATATTCATTTCAAGGTCTTTGGCGTATGTTTGTATCTTTTCTTCGAGAGCTTTTTTGTTCTCATTTGAAAACAGTCCCGAACCGCCGTATTCATTGTCTACGAGCTTTGAAGCTCTCCAGTTGCCGTCCCAGCCCTGATAATCGTTGTTTGAAGCGTGAGCATCGAGCATCGTAAAAGGCAGCAGACACATACAGATCACGCAGGCAGCTATAAGAGAAAAAAGTCTTTTCATCATAGGATAGCACCTCCTATAGCAGTAAGTATACCTGCCACCGCAAGTCCGAGACCTGCGCAGAAGAGGGCAAGTTTTCCTTTTGAAAGAGGCGGAGTACCTGCAAGTTTTCCAGTCTGACCGTTTATTGCAAATTCGTAGATCTTGCCATTGTATTTGTAGGATAAGAACCATACGGGCAGCATGGTATAATGCCAGTCTGTATTTGTTATGTTGTACTGCTGAACAGACGGGATAACGGAAGCATAGCCGCTTATGGTGCTGTTTATGAGTGAAGTGCAGGCCTGCGTTGAGCGCACACGTATACGCGGGAACACCGCAGCCTTATCCACATCGTATTTATCTGCATAGAAACCGCTGAGGTAGGACATTGAAAAGTCCTTGAGCTCGCGGTAATCAAAAGGCTCGATAGCCTCCATGAGGAGATCCTCTATCTTAGTCTCACCGTCGGCAGGTATGCCCTTTGTGACCAGTTTTCCCTGACGAACTATGCGGTATTCCTTAGTCTCCGTATATCTGTAGCTTCCCGAGGTCCAGCTGCGCACCTGCTTGCCGATAGCGCGATAGTCCGCATTTACATGGCAGTCAGCCAGCCAGAACGGTACATAAAGACCTGTGAGCTTTTCTATCTGCTGCACTGATTTGAAGTCTGAGGGTACGAACCAGCGTTTGCCTACCCATTTTTTGAAGCTTGCTATGGCATTTTCCTTTGTGAGCTTGAAGCCGATGACCTTATCGGGCTTGAATTCGCCGCCCATTTTACCCGAAAGGATAACAGGATTATGGCAGTAATAGCAGAAGAGAGCAGTCTGCTCGCTGTCAGCCATTATCTCCGCACCGCAGCTCTTGCAGCGGTAAAGATGAGTGTTATTTTCAAAATCCTCTTTCAGCTGAACAGCCTCTGGAGGGATACTGTTTTCTGTATTTGCACAGATCTGTTTTATCTCATCGACAGTGAAAGAACTGAGACAGTATTCACAGTCGAGCTTCTGAGTCTGAGGGTTAAATTTCAGGTCCGCGTTACAATTGGGACATTTGTATTCTACAGCTTCCAAATGATCATCTCCTTTATCCGAAACGGTCAGTGACCGATAAATATATTTTACCATAATATGTGTCGTTTTTCAAGAGAAAAGGGTGAAAAATGATGACAAAATAAATATTTTAGTTTGTAAACACAAATAACATTTTGTAGAGCCTTGACAAAATTCTTAAAATCCAATATAATTATAATATCTATATTTGTTACTAATAATCGCAAAAAGAAAGGGATGACGATACATGAGATACAAATTTTCAGAACTTACTCCGGAAATAGTCCGCCTTGCAGATATGTCACTTGACGGCTACAGGATAGACCCCGAGTTATACACTCAGTATGATGTAAAACGCGGTCTCCGTGACATAAACGGCAATGGTGTAGTAGCAGGACTTACAAATATAAGTACGATAAAAGTCCTTGATATGGGCGACGGTATGCCAAATCACGGCGACGGAAAATTATACTACAGAGGAATAGATGTAGAAGATATAGTAGAAGGATTTATAAAAGAAAAGCGTTTTGGCTTTGAAGAGACCGTGTATCTTCTCCTTTTCGGAAAAATGCCCTCAGAGACAGAGCTTGCAGAGTTTAAGAAGATACTTGCGGAATTCCGTGAGCTGCCGTCTAATTTTATGAGAGATGTCATAATGAAAGCTCCTACGGACAACATGATGAATACTCTTGCAAAGAGCGTTCTCGCACTGTATTCCTACGATAACAGGGCTAACGATATATCTATACCAAACGTACTGAGACAGAGCATAGAGCTTATAACTCTTTTCCCTGTCATATCAGTTTACGCTTATCACGCATATAAATACGCAAGGCTTGGCGGAAGCCTGTTCATACACAGCCCTCAGCCCGAGCTTTCCATAGCTGAGAATCTGTTGTATATGCTCCGTGAAGACAGAAAGTATACCGAACTTGAAGCCCGTATACTCGACCTTGCGCTTGTGCTCCACGCAGAGCATGGCGGCGGAAACAACTCCACATTTACCGTTCATGTTGTATCATCATCGGGTACTGATACCTATTCCGCAATAGCTGCTGCACTTGGTTCGCTGAAAGGACCTAAGCACGGCGGCGCGAATATTAAGGTAGCTATGATGTTGGATGATATGAAGCAGAATGTCAAGGACTGGACAGACGAGGAGGAGATAAAGGTCTATCTCCGCAAGCTTCTCCATAAGGAAGCCTTTGACCATGCAGGACTTATCTACGGTATGGGACACGCTGTCTACTCACAGTCAGACCCGAGAGCAAAGGTGTTCAAGGGCTTTGTAGAAAAGCTCAGCTCGGAAAAGGGCAGACACGAAGAGTTTGCACTGTATTCACTGGTAGAGCGTCTTGCGCCCGAGGTAATAGCAGAGGAACGCCGCATATATAAGGGAGTCTGTGCAAATGTGGACTTCTACAGCGGCTTTGTATACAGAATGTTAGGCATACCCGACGAGTTGTTCACACCTCTTTTTGCAACGGCAAGAATATCGGGCTGGTCTGCACACAGAATAGAAGAGCTCATCAACTCCAACAAGATAATACGTCCCGCATATAAAGCTATATCACCTATGCGCGAGTATACCGACATGGAGAACCGCATAGACTGACTAAGTATATGAAGAAAAGGCATCTTTTAAGATTTTTCCTTATGGGCTATTTCATACCACTGTCAATATTTCTGATATTTGACCTTATTGATATACTCCTTGAGGAATACGGGGTCATTGGGCTGGTCGTGCTTGAAGGCATAGCACTTTTTATACTTCCCATAATAATGCTTGGCAAGGAAAAGAATACTCCAAAAGGCACAGCCCTGAAGCGTTCTTCGGTAATGTTCCTGTGCGGATATGCAGCAGCTACTTTGACCGCACTGATAATACAGATGATAATTGAGGATATAGATCTTGCCGACAAGCTGTTTCCGGGGGGATTTTTGCGCGGGATAGGATTTGCGCTGGTATGTATGGTACTGGTGGGCGGATTTATCTGGGCAGTTATCTTCCGCGTAGCAGCTGCGATAGTTCACTGGGCACGAAGGAACAAAAACGATAAATGATGAGGATATGCCGTTTATATCGACGGCTTTCGATAAAACATAAAAAAGGAATGTGATTAAAAATGGCAAACACAGCAGAATTATTTGAATGGAAGGGAACTACCTGCGTAAAACTCAGTGCAGGCGGTTATGAAGCATGGGTGGCTAATGAGATAGGCTCAAACGTTATACGTCTCCGCGACAATGCAAACGGACTGGAATTTTTCCGTTTCAGCGATGACAATACAGCCGATACTATAAAGCAGTCCGCAGAGGTATGGGGACTCCCTACACTTTACCTGCCTAACCGTTTCGCAGACGGTATACTCAAAACATCTGACGCAGTATATCATCTTCCCGTAAACGAAAAAGCTCCTTATAACAATCATATTCACGGTTTTATCCACAGAAGGAAGCATGAGGTCGTTGAATACAAGGCTGACGACAACTGTGCATGGGTAAAGACTCGTTATGTATACGATGAAAAGGACGAGTTTTTCCAGTATCTTCCTGTAAGATTTACAGCCGAGTACACATTCACACTGTCTGCACAGGGACTTGAGCAGAATATCCGCTTTATAAATACAGACGGAGAAAAGGTACTTCCTATGTCTCTGGCTTCACATACAGCTATCAGCTCGCCGTTCGTTGACGGCGGAAAGGAAGAGGATATCCGCCTTACAGTGCCGATAGGCAAGAGATGCGAGCTCAATGAACGCTGTCTGCCGACAGAGCAGATGAAAGCTCCCACAATGCACGATCTTGAGTACAAGAACGGTGTAAAGAAGCCCGTATTGCAGGTAGTCGACAACGAGATGTATTTCGGCGAGTATATCGACATTGACGGCGATAAGTTCCACGGCGTTATCGCAGAGGATATCGCAAGCGGCAAGAAGCTCTGCTACGAGGTATCCGAGGAGTACGGCTTCTGGATAATCTGGAACGACCGCGGCTTCAATCATTATTTCTGTCCAGAGCCGATGACAGCAATGATAGATGCTCCGAACCTGAGCCTGCCTGCTGATGTAACAGGCTACCGCGAGGTAAAGCCCGGCGATACATTCGAGACACACGAAAGATTTTTCACAAAGTTATGATAAAAAGCGGACTTTATGTCCGCTTTTTTTAGTGATTAGTGGATAGTGCTTAGTGGTTGGCAGGGCGGCTGAACGCCGCCCGTGTTCGACAAGATATTGAACATGAACCCACTGTAGGGGCTGCCTTTGGCAGTACGTTTGACACATAACTGTTATGTGCGCGGTAATGATTGTAGGGGACGGCGTCCTCGACGTCCCACAAATTGATAAGGCACGGGCGCGCGGAACGCGCCCCTACAAGGGATGCTATTCGGCGTTCCTTTCTAATAACTAATCACTATTCCATGTTACAAATGCATCACATCGTACTAAAAATCCGCCCCTTAATTGTATATTCTTCCAAAAGTGATAAATTTATCACTTTTTCTATTGACAACCGTATATACGAGTGATATAATTATCACAGAAAGTGACAAACACATCACACCAAGGAGGAATTACTATGAACACTAAAACTAACAAAAAGAAAATCGTTACACTCAGAACCACACATATAGCAACCGTCATCGCAGCAGTTGTCATTATAGCGGGCGGACTTATACTCGGCGGCTGGTCAGAGTGGATAATGTGGGTATGTATCGCATTCACGCTGATATGTGACGGACAGTCCGAGAAAGAGGACGAGCTTGTAAAGGAAAACATGGCAAAGGCGACAAAATTCTCATTCTGGGCACTCATAGGCGCACTTGTATATTTCGGACTTAAAGCCCGTTATCACGCTATATCCGCAACAGCGTTCCTTGTTGTGATATTAGGAGCTGTCGCACTCAGAAGTCTGCTTTTCCTTATATTTGATATGACACCTAAAGCAGCAGAGGAAGAATAAAAAGGGAAAATTAATATGAAAAAAAGAGTATTGAGCCAGAAAGCGCAGGCTGTATCAGAATTCGTATCGTCTCTGGTGATGATAATAATGTTTATCTGCGGAATGCTTGAAAAGATATACCACACGAGAGTATTTCATTATATTATCAACGTGCTGTCTCCGCTTGTTATCGTCGTAATAGTTTTACTTTGCGTTATGTCAGCGAAGTACAAAAAGCAGCCAAGTGATGAGCTTTCCCGTGAACTTATGCTGAAAGCCACAGATATCGCAGTAAAAGTTGAGCTTTGCGCAGCAGTGCTTGTCGGCATTTTCATGCATTTGCACGGAAATCACAGGCATTTTGAATATTACAGCATCGAGGGCAGTGATGTGTGTATGTTTGCTGTCTTTTTGTGCGGAGTATTTTTTGCAGCAAAGAATATTGTTTTTCTCTGGCTGGACAGAACACCAAAGGCTGAGGAGGAAGAATGATATGAAAAAGAATAATTACCGCAACTCCCATATAATCACTATCATAGTTACATTAGGTGTAATGCTGGCTTATTTTGCGTGTGATTTTTTCCCGAATAAAAAGTGGGTCACAATTGTTATAGCTTTAGCTGATATAACCCTTGTGGGCAAGTTTGGCGGACCATATGAAAAGAAAGATGAACTTACAAGGCTAAACCTCGGCAGGGCTAACGGGATAACTCTTATTGCTGTCATAGCTGCCTTGTTTGTGCTAAGCATTGTTGGTCAGAATTCCGCAAACAAAGCGCTGTTTGCAGGCGATGTATATGTATTTGCTGCGCTGTCTGCAATACTATTGAGAAGTATTCTGTTCCTGTTCTTTGACAGAACACCAAAGGCTGAGGAGGAATAATAATGAAAAACAAGAATAATAAATTTTCGTACTATAATTTTCATACTATCGTAATGGTCATAGCACTCACACCGATAATCCTGTATGTATTCAGTTATATAAAGGGCAAGGCATACGGTGACAAGCTTTCGATACTCATAGGCATGGCGTTGTTTGCGGCAGTGCAGCTTTTCGTACAGTCACGCTTCTACAAGCTGGAGAAAAAGGACGAAATGGTTCAGTATAACCTTGCAAGAGCCAACAAGATTACGCTTTTCCTTGTGCTTACAGTGCTGTTTGCAGCAGTTTTTGCAAACGACTACCTATACAAAGGACTAATATGCTCGGATTTCTGCTGGATAACAGTCATGGGAGCAATAGCACTCAGAAGCTTTCTGTTTACGTGCTTTGACGCACCGTCTGCAAAAGATATGGAGGAAGATGATGTCCGAGCTAAAAACAAAACTTAAAGAATATCGTGCAAAGCACGACATGAAGCAGGGAGAGCTTGCAGACCTTGTGGGAGTCCGCCGCGAGACCATAATCCGACTTGAAAAGGGACTGTACAATCCGTCCCTGAAGCTTGCAATGGATATTGCGAAAGTATTCGGCACAACAGTCGAGGAACTCTTTTCCTTTGAGGAATGAGCGTAAGGCAATGTGCACAAAAAACGCCCATAAAAAAATACAACGCAATTTTTGATAAATCTATTGTATTATATGCAAATATATGGTATAATAAATCAAATGCGGTTGTTTTGACCGCCTTTGTCACCAAAAATAAAGGAGTATTATTATGAAGTTCGGATTTTTTGACGACGCTAAAAAGGAATATGTTATCAATTCCCCTAAGACTCCCTATCCGTGGATAAACTATCTCGGAAATCAGGGATTTTTCTCGCTTATTTCCAATACAGCAGGCGGCTACTGCTTCTATAAGGACGCTCGCCTCAGACGTATCACACGTTATCGCTACAACAACGTACCGATCGATATGGGCGGACGTTATTTCTATATCAACGACAACGGAACAATCTGGAACCCGGGCTGGGCACCTGTAAAGACAGAACTCGACGAGTACGAGTGCCGTCACGGTATGGGCTATACAGTTATCACAGGTAAGAAGAACGGACTCAAGGCTGAGGTTACATTCTTCGTTCCGCAGAACTACGACGGAGAAGTACAGCAGGTAGTTCTCACAAACGAGAGCAATGAAGCTAAGAGCTTCTCTATCTTCTCAATTGCTGAATGGTGTCTCTGGGACGCTCAGGACGACTGTACAAACTTCCAGAGAAACTTCTCAACAGGTCGTGTGGAGATCGAAGGCTCAACTATCTACCACGTAACAGAGTACAGAGACAGACGTAACCACTACGCTTTCTATACAGTAAACGATGAGATCGACGGCTATGATACAGACCGTGACTCATTCCTCGGAAGCATCTACAACGGCTGGGACAACCCTGAGACAGTAAAGGCTGACAAGCCTTCAAACTCATTCGCAGACGGCTGGTCACCTGTAGCTTCACACTACAAGAAGGTAACTCTTGCTCCCGGCGAGTCAAAGACTCTCATCTATATCCTCGGCTATGCTGAGAACCCACAGGACAAGAAGTTTGCTGCTGAAAAGCCTGCTAACCTCCTTACAAGAGAGACATGGGTACTCAACAAGGAAAAGGCTTATGCAATGATCGAGAAGTACAACACACCTGAAAAGGTAGCAGCAGGTCTTGCAGAGCTCCGCAGCACATGGGAGGATCTCCTTTCTATCTTCAACGTTAATACACCTGATGACAAGGTAAACCGTATGGTAAATATCTGGAACCAGTATCAGTGTATGGTAACATTCAACCTTTCACGTTCTGCTTCTTACTTCGAGAGCGGTATCGGTCGTGGAATGGGCTTCCGTGACTCCAACCAGGATATCCTCGGCTTTGTACACCAGATACCTGAGCGTGCAAGAGAGAGACTGATCGACATCGCTTCAACACAGCTTTCAGACGGCGGCTGCTATCACCAGTACCAGCCTCTTACAAAGAAGGGCAACGCTGATATCGGCGGCGACTTCTCAGACGATCCGCTCTGGATGATCCTTTCTGTTGCAGCTTATATCAAGGAAACAGGCGACTGGGGAATTCTTGATGCAAACGTTCCTTTCGACGATGATCCGAACGGCAAGCACACAATGCTCGAGCACCTCAATGTTTCATTCTATCACATCGTAAACAACCTCGGACCTCACGGTCTCCCGCTTGCAATGAGAGCTGACTGGAACGACTGTATCAACCTTTCATGCTTCTCAGACACACCTGGTGAGAGCTTCCAGACTTATACAAATCCTAAGTTCAAGGCTGAGGGCGGCTACTCAAAGATAGCAGAGTCTGCATTTGTTGCAGCACTCTTCACATACACAGGTCCTGCATTCGTAGGCATCTTAGAGCATCTCGGCAAGAAGGACGAAGCTGCAAAGGCTCAGGCTGAGATCGACAAGATGAAGAAGAACGTTATGGAATCTGCATTCGACGGCGACTGGTTCATCAGAGCTTACGACGCTAACGGCGAGAAGATGGGCTCCAAGGAGTGCGAGGAAGGCAAGATCTTCATCGAACCACAGGGCTTCGCAGTTATGTCCGAGATCGGTAAGGATCAGGGCGCAGATATCAAGACACTCAACTCCATTGATAAGTACCTCAATTGCGAGTTCGGTCTTGTTCTCAACAATCCTGCATTCACAAAGTACTATGTACAGTACGGTGAAATTTCCACATATCCGGGCGGATACAAGGAGAACGCAGGTATCTTCACACACAACAATGCATGGATCATCTGTGCTGAAGCATACGCAGGCAGAGGTGACAAGGCATTTGAGTACTACAGCAAGATAGCTCCTGCTTTCACTGAAGAGACATCTGATATCCACAAGACAGAACCATATGTATACGGACAGATGATCGGCGGTAAGGACGCAAAGAACTTCGGTCAGGGCAAGAACTCATGGCTCACAGGTACAGCTGCATGGAACATGGTAGCTATTTCCCAGTACATTCTTGGTGTACAGCCTGTATTTGACGGACTCAAGGTAGATCCTTCCATTCCTCACGAGTGGGACGGCTTCACAGCAGTTCGTAAGTTCAGAGGAGCAACATTCAACATCACAGTCAAGAATCCTGCACACGTATGCAAGGGCGTAAAGACAATGACAGTTGACGGCAAGGCAGTAGAGGGATGCGTAATTCCTGTATGCAATGGCGGCACACACGAAGTTGAAATAGTAATGGGCTAAGCTCATAAAAAAGGCGGACAATATGTCCGCCTTTTTTGCAGCGTGACGCTGCACCCTTGCCACGTTGTCGCTCGTGAACTCGCTCACTCTTAATAAAAACGATGATCGTACATCGCTTACAGAATAATATGTAGGGGCTGCCTGTGGCAGCCCGTTAAATTATGTAAACTTCAAATGACAAAATGTAGGGGCGCGTTCCGCGCGCCCTTTTTCATATCCCCATTCCCATATCCTAATAATTCTATTTTTAATTTTTTCAAAAAATATGTAACACTTTCGTTTTGACATACGATAGTTATAGATGAAAGCACAAAACGTACGTTTAAAAAATAAGACAACCAAACATTTATAAATAAAAAAGGAGAATTCAAAATGAAAAAGTCAACTTTAATGATAACAATAGCAGCTTCACTTTGCGCACTCACATCATGCGGAAGAAGCGTTACGACATATCAGGCATCGCAGCCTGATGAGATAAAGGCTGTATCTTACGAGATAACCTCATCTGAAAAAACAGCTGATAAAGCAAGTGAAAAGGTGACAACTGCGAAAAAGAGCGATACTGAAAAGTCCACAGAGACATTTAAGACCGAAAGTGCAGTAACAGCAGCCGCTGTAAAGGTGAACAGCGTTGATACAACAGCAGTAAGAGTGGCAGTTACGACCGCTGCCAAGAAGCCTCAGCCTGCAAAGACCACAGTAAAAACCACAGCAAAGACTGTAGCTGCAACTTCAAAGACTACTGCAAAGCAGACACAGACTACTGTCAAGACAACAGCAAAGCCGCAGACTACAACCACTACTACCGCTGCTGTCGGAACTATCGAAAGCGGCAGACTTGACGCAGCCGCAGCAGAGGGAACAGCTTTCAGAAAGGGCGTTTCAAACGGCAATGTCTATACATCTGAGTATGCAGGCTTTAAGTTCACAGCACCAGCAGACACATCTTTCCTTAACGAAGATGACCTCTACACTTATTACTATATGCCTGCAAGAGTTATGACAGATGAAGAGAAAAAGGTATATTTCACAGGCATTTCAGATGCTGTGGGAACATATGCCAACGCAGAGGGCAGAGTAGAAGTAAAGTTTATCAATACAAAGCTCAGATATCCTGATACACCTAATATGTCCGAGGAGAGCTTCCTCAACGACTACCTCGAAAGCGGTCTCGCAGGCACTGTATATACATATGTAAGCGGCCCCGAGATAGTAACACTTGGCGGCAAGGACTATTATATGATGAGGACCGAGAGCAACGGCTACCTCAAAAATGTATATGTAAGAAGAGTAGACGAAAACTTTATGGTAGAGATCTTAGCAAGCGGCAGCGCAGTTGCTGACGAGAATGACTTCGCAGGCAGATTTGAAGCAGTATGATAAAAATAAAGGGGCGGATAATATCCGCCCCGAAAAGTAATGGGACGATGTAAGCATCGTCCCACTTTTGATATTATGTATAAGCTCAGATCGTTTGCCAATCAGAAACTACGGAATTTGCTGTCCTGTGATACTCCGTATATACCTGCAATCAATAACAGTACTGAAGCAGCTATCATTACATAAAAACCGTAGTCATAGCTTAATTCTACATAATCGGAAATCTCATCCCAATATTCGCCTAATTTTGATTTCAGCCTTTGTTCCGATGCAAGAATAGCCTCACCAATTGTTAACACAACAGCGATAACTCCTACAGTAAGAACGGCTTTGTTCATTTTCATAGCAGAGAAAATCAAACCGAGTATTCCAACGGGGATAAATAATATCCAGTCTTTTCCGTCAAACAGCGAACCGCTTACTGTTATGATAAGTGTTATCGAAAAGAACGGCAAGAATACTGCTATGATAATAGCTATCGAAGCTAATATACCCAAGGTGTTAGGCTTTGATCTGAAATTCACTCTTGGCGGATTTGTTGGTGCATAGTTATTGTAGTTATTATAATTAAAGGAATTTTGCTGACGCATATTGTAGTTGGACTGTGGTGAGTTGTAGTTCTGCTGAGGTGCGCTGTTGGGATCGTTGTTGAATTCTGTGCCGCAGAACGGGCATTTCCTTGTGCCGTCCATAAGGTTGCTGTTGCAGTTTGGGCAATACATAAGATCACTCCTGTCAGAATAGTATATTGCAAGTATAACATATTTACGTATATTATGTCAATATATGTTTTAAAAACAAATTATCTGTCAGTGGCGGAACTTACAGTGCCGCTTGACAAAACCCATTAAATATGTTACAATAATCAAAATTTTGATCGGGGGGGATCACAATGAAAAAGGCAGCATTGACCATGACCGTGATTTTCGCGTTAGCGTCGGCAGTATCATGCGGCAACAAGACCGCTACTATCGAGCCGATAGAGATTACCGCAGAGGAAGCTCATACGGTAGATGATTATAAACCCATAGAGACTGAGCCGATAACTGTAACTACTACCGAAGCTGTTACAGAAGAAGCTACCGAGTTTGCGGACGCAGGCGAGGGGACTAACTTCAAAAGCGGAACTGTAAACGGTAAGGTCTACACTTCCGAATACGCAGGCTTTAAGGTAACATTTCCCGAAGATACAGCACTGAATGACAGAGCTGAAAATGAAAAAGAACTCAAAAAAATGTGGTCAACTCTTGACGAACGTTCAAAGCAGGAGCAGGGAATGCACATTACCGATCTTGTAGCCAACAGTACAGATACTACCTATGTTTTTCAGTACAGTAACACAAAGCTCATGTATCCCGAAAAGGAAAATGTCACTGTAGAGGAGTTCATGGAAGATCGGATAGAATTTAATGAAACGGAAGATATAAAAGTATCAGCTCCCGAAAAAATAACTATCAGCGGCATGGAATACACAAAAGAGACAATAGTTCTTGAGCAGCTTAGCTTGGAGCTGGTATACTATGCAAGAAAGATAGATGATGATTTCGTACTGGTCATAAATTCACAGGGCGAAGCAGGCTTCGACCATACGATACTTGAAAAAGCCATCGAAGCGATATAAAAGAACTGCATAGCAGTGATGCTTATATAGAAGTTTATAGTTAATTATCGGGGGAACCCTTTCTGAGGAAAGGTTATCCCCCGAACCCCTTTCCAAAGACTTTTATCTGATTTTTTTCCGGATAGGGCGCGTATGATAATAAAAAAGACCTGCAAGTATACAGGTCGCGCACTATCCGGAAAAAAATAAAAACGAAAGTTTTCGGGAGAGAGTTTGAGAGAAGCCCCTTTTTCAAAAGGGGTTCTCTCAATAATAAGCATAAAAGTTCCTATATATACCACAGTTATGCAGTCCTTTTTTATTGCTCGTGTATTATATAAGATGTGACTTTTTAAGACCTGATCTGTCAAGAGCAAGACCTGTAACGATATACAGTACAGTGCTTGCAGCGATCTGTATGCAATAAGCGGGAGTCTGACCGAAAGCGGCAATAATAGCGGCTGTAGAGAAGCCCTTTGTAATTACGACGCCTTCATAAAGGCTGTATCCGACCACACATACGATAAGTGACGGGATAATGCCGAGAAGATTGCGCTTTGTGATTATCTTATCCGATTTATTGGTAAAGAACAGAGCTGTAATTGCTTTTATGACGATAGTAGCAGGTATCCAGATAGGAAATCCCGAAAGTCCGTCAGCGAGAGCACCGCCGATAACTCCGGCAGCTACTGCATACGGAAGTGGGAGCACACTTGCGGCGAGGTAGATGAGTCCGTCACCTGCGTGAGTATAACCTGCACCTGTAGGCACATGGATATAGGCGGTAAATACGAATATCAGCGCAGCAAAAAGACTCGTTACCACCATTTTTTTGATCTTGTCTGTTTGAGCTGTTCTTGTCATAACAACGCCTCCTTAAAACTACTAATCCTATATGTTTTAGTTTAGCTTATTATAACACTATACATACGTTTTTGCAATAGAAAAGATAAACAAACTTTGCAAACTCAAATTTGCCGAAAGTGTTACATATGCCGCTATATAGGTAAAAACTATGGTTGCTTATAAAAACAATCCTATAAGGAAAGCACTTCCCGTAGCGGCAAGAGCCACAACGATAAGGGGCATTTCCAGAAAAGCCAGCACTATTGCAACAGCTGTACCTGCAATAGCGGTATAGATGTTGTGGGTAGTATAGAAGATAGCAGGTATAGTCATAGCACTGAGCACAGCATAGGGAATGTAGTACAGGAAGCTCCTGAAAAAGCGCGACTTTATCTTCTTACGGAAGAAAGTGAACGGCAGCATACGAATGAGGTATGTCACGCCTGCCATTACGATAATATACACAGCAACGGTCATTCTGTCTCCTCCTCATCTTTTACAGGGAAGATAAGCGCAGCTGCAACAGAAGCAGTTATTGCCGATATGATAACAGCGAAGCCCTCACTTATGAACGGTATACAGTACTTGAATACAACGCTTATAGCAGCTGACATTATTACCACGAAGAGTACGCTGTGCTGCTTTTTTGCAGGGGGGATGATAATAGCTATGAACATACCGTACAGCACTATCTCCATAGCCGTATTTACCGAAGCAGGAAGAAGCTCTCCTGCCGCCGCACCGAGAGCAGTGCCTGCTACCCACCCCACAGCGGCAATGAATATCATACCGTACATATATGCAGGGGTAAGAGGCTTTTTCTGCGCGGAGCATACTCCGAATATCTCATCGGTAATACCGAATGAAGCAAGGAGCCTGTGAGGCGTAGTAAAGCTCTTGTCAAGCTTCTGAGAAAGCGAAAGAGCCATAAGCGAATAGCGGATATTGATAGTGAGCTGCAGGAGTATCATTTCAATTAGAGTACCTCCAGCGGCAATGACATCTATGCCTGCTTTCTGACCTGCGGAAGTAAGGCAGGAAGCAGATATGGCAGATGCCTGAAAAACGGAAAGACCTGCTTTGCTAACGGCGAAGATGCCCAGACCGAAAGACACAGAGAGGTATCCCAGAAAGATAGGGATACCGTGTGACATTCCGCGAAGAAAGTTGTTTTTCATAATGACTGCACCCGCAATCCTGAGATAATAGACATATTTATCCTCCGAGAATATGTAGTTACAGCGATTTTATCCTTTCGGCAGAATCGCTTATCTCTGCCCATGAATAGTCTATCATGTATTCGCCGTGATAGGATTTGAGGGCAGATGTATCGCCCGAAAACAGGTCATACAGGTCGCAGTTGACAGCTTCCTTGTTTATCTGTATCTGGCGGTTCTGTTTTATGATAACATTGTGGAAGCCTGCGGCTTCTATGTCCTTGATAAGGTCAGAGACATACTGCGAGACCTTTTTTGAAGTAGGTCTGTCGAAGTCCTCGACTTCAAGAACATCGGCAGCTATCTCCTTGCTTGTTACAGGATAGCCGCACTGGTCTATGAGGTATGCGAATATTTCCTTGGAAATAGTACGCGAAAATTTTATAGGCACATTATCCCTGCCAAAGACGCGGAAATTACCGAATGTGCGTATTTTCAGCCTGTTGTCGTCCTTTTGCTCGGGAGTGGCTGTGTATCTGAAATTATCGAATTCATTGCGTATATCGTCCTCGGTATACGGCTTCATTATGTATCCGCTGGGGCGCATCTGTATAGCGGCAAAGGCGTATTCGGAGTAGCTCGTAACGAAAACTATATTGCACATAGGTGAATACTTTTTCAGTTCTATAGCTACTTGTATACCCGACATTTTTCCTATGCGGATATCGAGAAAAGCCGCGTCAAAGGACTGCTTGTCCTCATATTCGAGAAACTGAGCCGCACGTCTGAAAGGAACGACTTCGGCATCGGGTTTTACCTTGCGGATAGTGTCAACGAGAAGCTGTAGTGCATATTTTTCATCATCAATTGCCAGAATTTTCATCATCTTTCTCCTTTGGAATAAGAATAACGCATTCTGTTCCTTCATCGGGAACACTTTTTATGATAAGTTCACCGCCGCATTCGTCCTCAAGACGCTTGCGGACATTGTTTATACCGATATGAGTCTCATCGAGAGCTTCAATGGCAGAGGTATCAAAGCCTGCACCGTTGTCCTTAATGGTTATCCTGTGGTGAGTTTCGGTCTCATCAGTGGATATGCGGACAGTTCCGCAGCCGCTTTCCGAGTTGTTTATACCGTGCTTGACGGCATTTTCCACCATAGGCTGTACGGTAAGTACAGGCAGCATGAACATTTCATCTTTTATATCGAATTCGATATCGAGATCGTCATCAAACCTGAGTTTTTCCAGAGACAGGTATATCTTTGTATGTTCAAGCTCTTCCTTGATGCTCACAAGGCAGTTTCTGCTCATTGCGTCAAGGTTTTGTCTCAGGTATTTGGAGAAGTCGATAAGAGCGTCCTTGGTTTTCTGAGAGTCCTTATCGCACAGATAGATTATAGAAGTGAGAGAATTGTACATAAAATGGGGCTGTATCTGAGAAAGAGCCAGCACCCTTCGGCTTTTTTCAAGCTCAAGCTCGCTTGTTCGCAGTTTTGTTTCCATTTCGCGCTGATATATGGATATAAGGTAGAAATAGAAGATTATAACGTCAAGTGCCACGATCTCGTCCATAAGGTCTACAACGATATAGGCAGCTTCAAGATAGCACTCGAATATGGTCAGGAAAACGATGAATATAACGGTCGCACCCTTGGTTCGATCCTTTGATTTGAAAAAGCGGATAGAGTATCTCAGCAATAGCAGCATATATATCATGCCTGCGAAATACGGGGAAAGGAAGAATATCCTGTCCTCATAGTTCAGGTGACTGTCAAAGCTGAAAATTATCTTCGGACCGAAAAGGTTGACTATCTCTCCCACGATAAGTATGCCTTCGGGAATAAACAGCAGATACCGCTTTACGTTTGGCGTAATGAGCAGCAGCTCTACATAAGCGATCATGGGGAAGAGGATATGCTCTATCGTTGCGCGGAAATACATAAAGTACATTGCAGGATCGCCGCGGTAATCAAAATCTTCATTGTAGAGCTTTTTCATAAAGAGCTCCCTGAAGAAGGTGTTTGCGACTATAATGGTGAGGAGTATAACGATCACGGCAATATGCTCGGTACCGTGAGGACGATCCTTGCGGTTTTCGATGAGCAGGACGATTATACCGATAATAAGAGCAACAGAGACAAAATTATAGCTGATAAGGTACGAGATCAATTCCATAACGGTTCTCCTTGTGATTTATGATACAGCAATAACTTTTTCGACCATATAATGCTATTATAACACATTATGCACTGTTTGTAAAGGAACGTAATGCCGCTTTTTGTACGGTTTATTCATACAAAATGACTGTTCAGCAGTAATTTTCAAAGCACAAAATCGTTGAAATGACGAATTTGCGAAAAATTCTTAAAATTGCATAAAAACCGCTTTTTTTGTTGAACCGTGTGGAACACGTTATGATATAATAATGGTGGGATATGATATACATATATTGTGGTAGTAGGGTTCAGACGCTGCGGTTGGTAGTAAAACTGGGGGGAAACAGTTGCGGAGGGTGTAATTACCTGCCGAAGCGGGCTGCGGTGTCTCTTCTCCTACGTTATTAATCAAGTTAAGATCATCCGATGGTTTCCGTGAAAAGCGGAAGGGGTTCACTGATAATTTGTTTTACAAGGTAAAACTATACCTTCATTGTTCAATATTTTCCATGCGCAGTCATTGTGGCTGCGCACTTTTTTTGTTCCGAACGCTGTGAGGATACATTTGAATAGGTCTGTTTTACACGTACAGACAAATAACAAGTGCCAATTTGTTGTTTGATATAAGTTATTAAAATAGTAAAAAAACGGGGTTCTGTACAATCGTATTCTCATTATATCCGATAGTGTCATAACGTGGTAAATCCATTGACACTGAGGCTTTGAAATGATAAAATGAAGTCGAAAAGTAAACGTGAAAAAGATTTTCAATACATAAACAGAAAGGAAAGAAAACAAATGAAAGCAATGAAAAAGACTTTGGCAGGTCTTTGTGCTGTTTGTATAAGTACAGCAAGCCTTTCCGTATTAGGCACATCGGAATATGGCAGAACAGCTGAGGCAGCAGCATCAAAAGACATCTCTTCGACAATGGAGTGGGACACACTTAAAATGGGCGGTGCTGGATTCGTTTCCGGCATCGTTGCAGGACAGAAGGAAATGTATCTCCGTACGGACGTAGGCGGTGCGTACAGATACGACTATGACAAGAAGAGATGGGTACAGCTCTTCGGTTTCATCAATGAGGACGACAGAGGACTTCTCAGCTGTAAGGGTATCGCTATTGATCCCAAAGACGATATGACAGCTTATTTCCTCTGCGGCTGTGCATACTTCTCAAACGCAAAGACAGTTATATACAAGACTACAGACGGCGGCAAGACCTTTACAGGTGTTGACGTTACAGAGCATATTCAGGTACACGGAAACGGCGACGGACGTGAGTGTATCGAGCCTATCGCAGTTGATCCCGATAACCCCGACACTATCTATGCAGGCGGCGATGTTACCGCAGGCAAATCGGCACTTATCAAGTCAACAGACGGCGGTAAGTCATGGAAGCCTGTTGAGGGCTATGACGCTCTCGGACTTTTCACAGGTGAGCTTAAATATCCGTCATGGACAGACCATATGGTAAGAGGTACAGAGCCTGCTAAGCTCTACAACGAGCAGAACGGTATCGGCTGTGTTTATATCGAAGGCGGCAAGGTATATGTAGGAACTTCCGTAACAGGAAAGGCTAATATCCATGTTGCAAGCGTTAAGGACGACAAGTTCGAGGCTATAAAGGCACTTCCTAACGAAAACTATCCTCTCTCCATAACAAGTGACCATAACGGAAACCTTTTCTTCACATACATCGGCGGACTTGCATTTGCAGGTGCATCAGGCGGTGCATACAAGTACAACATCGCTTCGGGAAAAGCTGAAAAGCTTTCTGTTTCCGACAATTCTATCGGTATGATCGAGGTTGACAAGAACGACCCTAACAAGATGTTTGCACGTACCTGCGGTATATGGTCAGCACAGTGGTGCGGAACAGAGTGGGTCCAGGACGACCCGTCCACACCTGAGAATGAGGGTACTATCGCATGGGGCGATTACTTCTTCCGTTCATCTGACGGCGGCAAGACATGGGAGAATATCACTCCGGGTGAAGGTCCTACAGACTATTCAACAGGCAAAGGCGTAAAGAGCTTCATTTCACTTCCGCTTGATACCAACGGCTATGACTGGATATACGGCAAGGCTTGCCACTGGGGCAGCAGTATCGTTATCGACCCAAGAGATGCTGAGGGAGACAGACTCCTCCTCACATCAGGCAACGGCGTATTTGCCTGCGACAATGCATGGGCCGAAAAAGACATACAGTTCTACTTCCAGCCTGACGGCGTTGAGGAGTGCGTAAGCCTTGACTTCTACAGCACAGCTGACGGTCTCGACCTTTCAGCTATCGGCGACTATGACGGCTTCGTTCACACTACAGTAAACGGCATACCTGAACAGTATAAGCCGAATATGGGCTCTACATCTGCTATCACAGTATGCCCGCAGAATACAGACGTATGGGCAAGAACCGCAAACGGTGACGGAAATAATACAGGCAGCGGCTACTATACTTTAGACCGCGGCAAGACATGGAAGACCTTCAAGCCTGCCTGCACAGGCGGTAAGCTCGCTATCACAGAGCTTTCAAAGGGCAAGTACAGAGTTATAAATACAAGTGCCAAGGGCGGAGCTTCCTACTCCGACGACTGGGGCGCAACATGGAAGGACTGCGCAGGCATAAAAGCAACAAAGGGTGTTTATTCTCTCGTTGATCCCGAAGATCCGAAGATAGTTTACGCTGTAGGCGCTCAGTACAATGAGTACTGGTCATCTGATATGTCCAAGAAAGAGCCTACATATGACGAAGCTCACTATTCTTACTTCGTCAGCGAGGATTACGGCGCAACATTCACAGAGACACGTATCTGCCCATATAACTGGGAGCTTACATGGAAGTTCGAGCACACAGGCGACCTCGCATATGTGGGTAAGGGCACAGTAGCTCTTGCAGGCGCAAATCACGGCGTATATCTCATCTCCGACAAGGGCAAGACAGTTGAACATCTTGAAAATGTAGCATACGCAAAGTGTATCGGTTACGGCGCACCTGAGAAGAAGGGCGATGTGAATACACTCTTCATCTACGGCAAGCCCGATAAGGACGATAAGGAGGGCATCTACCGTTCAACAGACGCAGGCAAGACATGGGTATGTATCAATACAGACCACCTCTACGGCGGTACAGGCAACGGCAACTACCTTGTAGGCGATATGGACGAGTTCGGCAAGGTGTATATGTCCACAGTAGGCTGTGGTATAGTTTACGGACAGATAAAGGGCAGTGCTCCTTCAACTCCGTCAACTACTACAACTACCAAGAAGGCAACAACCACCACAACAAAGGTAACTACTACTACAACTAAGGTCGCAACTACGACTGTATCCACTCCAAAGACAACAAGCAAGGATTACAAAGCAGGCGATGCAAACTGTGACGGTGATGTAGACCTTTCAGATGCAGTACTCATCATGCAGGCACTTGCAAATCCGAACAAGTACGGCGAGAGCGGTACAGAAAAGACACACATCACAAAGCAGGGCATTGAAAATGCCGATGTTACAGGCAATGACGGCATGACAACAGGCGATGCACAGGCAATACAGAAGTATCTTCTCAAGCTTGTGACAGAGCTGCCTATCAAATAATAACGCAAAACGGCTTCCGTGTAGCCGCAGTACTTATATAGAAGTTTATATTGATTTATCGGGGGAAACCTTTCTGAGGAAAGGTTATCCCCCGAACCCCTTTCCAAAGACTTTTATCTGATTTTTTCCCAGATAGGGCGCGTATATAATAAAAAAGACCTGTAAGTCTACAGGTCGCGCTCTATCTGGGAAAAAATAAAAACAGAAGTTTTCGGGAGAGAGTTTGAGAGAAGCCCCTTTTTCAAAAGGGGTTCTCTCAATAATCAGCATAAAAGCATATATAAGAGTAATGCGGCTAAAGGAAAGCCGTTTCACGTTATCAGTGCGGAAATTTATCAACGTAAACTCCCACCTCTGTAAAAATACCCTTGCTGCTGCCTTTTATAGTGACAGAGCCTATACGCTGTGCGGAAACAGTTCCGAAGCTTACTATGTCGTACAGGTCCTCGCCCTGATAGCCGCTGTAGGAGCAGAATATCCTTTTCTGTCCGCGGAAGTCATACTTATCACGGAATAACAGAGCCTGCTGCGGATCATAGAGAAATCGCATATCAAGTTCAAAGAATTTATTACGCACTATTTTAAGTGCAGCCGCATCGCTGTCGGTAAGGTCGAAAGTACCGTAATTTCCGTTGATATCAGCCATATGGTAATCACTGGCGATATGTGCGCAGGCAAGCTCGGTACCGTAAGTGAGCAGATCGGTATTCGTTAAGTCGAACACCGCAGGTGCAGGGAAAGCACTTATCATTACTGTATTTGTAGCTCTTATATAAGGATAAGTACCCAGGAGCTTGTACGAAAGATTTGAGGCAGCGTCCCACATTGAGGTATTAGGTCTTACGTAGATATAACTGCTGTCATCGGCATTGTTTTCGTGAGTGACATAGGGCAGGGTATAGAAATTGTCCATGAGCATATTGAATGATATGTTCATTTTAAGTCCGGGCTCTATCTGGTTTTGACAAAGCAGGGAAGTAAAGCTTCTTGACGTGACATTCAGGAAGTATTCTCCCCCTGATTTTTCTATTTTCAGACTGTCAATAAGACCGTGATGAATTAGAGTATTGTCAAGTGCAAGAAGCACCTCTGCTGCGTTATCGAAGTTGGTTCGTGCAGTACGGACTCTTGCAGACAGTGAAGTGTAAGGAGTATATATATCCTTTCTGAAACTGAACGCAAGTATATTCTCCTCGGCGAGGAGAGTTCCGTCCTTGTTTTTTATACTGAGAACAGCTGTCAAGTATCATCGCTCCTTATAATATTATCGGCAGTTACTAGCGTTACCGTTACATCTGCCCAGTCGCCTTTTTTATTGTCAAAGGTGTATGAGAGCAGATGACAGCTTCTGAAACAAAGCCCCATATACTCCACATTAAATGCAGCGGAGCTTTTCACAAGAGCATTGAAGCTGTAGATGAAATCTGCGGAATAGTCCGCGAATATCCTTCCCGAAAAGGTAAGCTTTGTACTGCGGCTTGCATTGTTGGTGAACACGCTTCCGCCGTCAGCCGTTGACTCTTCGTTTATGCTTCTTGCGGATACAGCCTTGAAGCCGTCGCAGTAGACAACGGCTGAGGCTATATTTACGGGTACAGCTTCATGCTTTGTAAGTTCCGTGATACTCATGGGCTGCTCCTTTCTATTTTTGTTATGCCGCTTGCCGAGAGCTTTGCGGTGAGGACGAGCCGCTGTATATTCGAGTCGAATTTGATACTCATTTTCGACAGCGAGCAGGTAAGTCCGCACATATCTGCAAGTACAGGCTCGATTTTTTCATCATAAAACAGGTATATATCATCTGATGAAGTTCCCTTTGGAGCGGTAATGCACATCTCTATATCGGCTCTGAACGGGATATAAACATAGAACTGTGAATATACAGGTGAGTAGGACTCAAAACCGTCTATGCCCACAATGGTAAATATACCCTTTTCCTTTTTGGCGATATCCACTGCATCAAAGGCACTGTAAACGGCTGTAACGCCGCTGTCTGTAAGCTTGTCTATTATATCATTCATTATCTCACGCAGCATTATAACATCTCCTCTCCGCTTGAAAAGCTGCCGAAAACGAAAGTCTCCACAGTGATAAGGCTCTTACACATCTGCAAGTAGTCTTTAAGGAGCTGCTTTGCGTACTCGCAGGCAGTATTCTGCGACTCCTTCAGCACCTTTCCTGCATAGGTAACATCTGCTCTTTCTCTTGCAGCAAGTATCTGCTGTAGCCTGTAAAAAGCCAGTGCAGCGCAGAGAAAGCAAAGTCTCAGGTCGCTTATATCCGCATTTGGTCTGAGGATATCGTCCACCTCACGCATGGAAAGATATATGAGCTTCATGTATTCGGTGCTGTTTTCCTCACCTGTCATAAGCTCGAATATCTCGGTTATTTTCTGAATATCCATACTTTCTCCTTATCTCATGGTAAAGCTGTCTGCGGTATCGTCCGACTCTGCACCGAATTCAAGCTGTACCTCAGTTTTTGTTTTTCTGCACTGCAGCTCAAATGATCTGCGAAGCGCGATAAGCTGCTGAGTATTCATATTTGCAGCCGATACGGAAGCTATATCAGCCGCAGCCCTGCCGCCTGCAAAAAAGGCAGCCTTGCGGATATCGCGGCGAAGCTCCGCATCGCAGAGCTGTATATCCTTAGCCTGCGACTTTAGGGCATCAGATTCGCTGTATTTTTTCGTAACTCCTGCGTTTACCTGAGCAGGTACGGCAACGAAGCTCCATTCGTAAGCGTCCGTGATATCATCAAGGACAGTGTGGCATATATTGCCGCCGTATTTTTTCCCCTTAACGTGATTGCAGGATGAGATATTCTTGTCATTGCCGCAGACAGAGCATATCCTCTTTGCTGCGGAGCAGGAAATGCTGACTTCCTTTTTGATACCGCCGTCAATTTCGGCAATGAGGTTCTTGTTTTCGTCAGTCCTCACCATGTACGCCATAGCTTTGAGGCAGACGTATGGCTTGCCGAACTGTGTGAGCCGTGTATCATCGGTGACAAGTTCCGTATCGAAGATACGCGCATTCTGATTGGCTGTGGAGGCGTCATGGTCGAAGATACCTGTCTTGCCGATGAACTTTTCTCTGAGAGTAGCGAGAGCATTTTCCGAGAAGCGTTCACAGTCGCGGTCAATATCGTTATCGCAGAGTATGACCGAGAATACGTATAACTCGTCCTCAGAAAGGGGACGGCGTGTGAATTTATTGATCTTATCGAGAATAGACTTGTCCATATTATCTCCTTTCGGTTTATTTGTAGGGACGAGTTCCGCTCGCCCTCAACATAATGATTTTGTAGGGGGCGATGCTTACATCGCCCCGAACATTATAATTACGGGCTGATGTAGGCATCAGCCCCTACTTTTCATCTTTTGAATATGCCGCATTAAGTTTCGGTCGTGATAGTAAGCACCTTAACTGCATCGGGAGTTATCTTTCTGAAACCGCAGGTGATAGAAACTGTCATCTGATCGAGCTGACGGTCGATGAGCTTGTCGGTCTCCATGATAAGGTCTGTGCTTGTGATGAATTCAAGTGCGAAATTGCGGTCGATACCTATGATAGTATCATTGTCGGCAGCCGAAGTCTTGACCAGTTCCGAGCCGAATGGGAGAATGAGCTTGCCGTCTGCATTTGCAGAGCACTCCTTGAGCTGATCCATAGCAGCTATCTTTGAAGCTACAGCAGGAGAAGCAATGACAGTAGTCATGTCGAAGCAGTCGAATTCGCCGTAAAGTGCAGCAAGGTCATCGTATGTGAGTGCGGAAGTAGTGATAGGAGTAGTATCTGCTTCAAGTACGGCAACAGCCTTTTTTACCACCGACACAGCAAGTCTTGCACCCACGCTTCTGAGCATAACACCGAAAACATCGAGTCTCTGCTGACGGATAGCCTCATAGGAAGCACTGATGAGTCTGCCGAACTTTTCAAGCACAGTAGCTGTAGTGCTTTCTGTGACCTTAGCCTCGGGGAGAGTTTCTGTCTGAGCTGTAGTTGTGTATGTCTCGGTGTCATCGAGTACGCAGCCCAGGTACTGACCGCTTGCACATACTGTCTTGGCAGCACAAACAGATCGGAGAACAGTTTCATCGAAGCCCTTTCTTATGCAGCGTGTAACGAATTCGGGGAAGAGTACGGCTGTTTCCGTAGTCGAGAAGAACTTCTCAACGCAGTCGCAGTCCTGACCGTTTATCCTGATATTGAAGCGTTTGAGCTGTCTCTCGAAAGCGTCAAGCTTTTCAAGGGGAGTACCTGCGTATGCCGAGGATGGGTCAAGCTCCTCAAGAGCAGCTGTGAATGACTTTCCGCTGAGATTGTAAAGACCCTTTTCAAGTTTGATATCGTTATACATATATTTACCTCCGTTATTCTTCATTTTTTTCAAGGCGGAGCTCAATTTCTCGCGCCTGAGCGTTTTTCAGCCTTGCTTCTGCAAGAGCTGTTTCGTCCTGTAGATTGATATTGTCCCACTCTACAGAGCATGAAGCTTCCGCACCTATGGAAGCAAGGAATGAATTGCCCACATCGCATATGACAGGCGTGAGAAGTCTGCGGTAGTATTCAAGCTCCGATGTGAGTATATCTGCCTGCTGAGATGACATTCTCTCAGTAGAACTCCACGAGAGACCAAGCAGAAACGGCGGTATTGAGAGCTTTGCAATGAGCTGTTCGAGTATCTGTCTCACAGGGACATTTGTGTCAAAGAGTTGATTTTTCAGCACCTATGACCTTGATATCTACATCTCCAACAGCAACAAAGTCCTTTACCTGACCGTATTTGGCGGAGTTCATGCCGTCTGCCCACTCATGGGCTATCTGCTGAGCCCGTTCACGGGAACTCATCGTATCTCCTGCCTGTCCCGAGGGCTTGTAGGTCACAGCATAGCGGACATTTCCTGCGCGGTCGAAATTCTGACCGATACATTCGTATATCCTCATAAGGATACCGCTGAGTGACGGAAGCCCTCTGAGCAGGGAGTTGCCCCCTGTGAGAGAAGCATAGAGTATGCGCTCGGGGTGAGTTAATTTGCGGGAACTGCCGTCGAGAGCGATGACAGTATAGCTCCTGCTGAATGGGTCAGCTCCTGCGGACAGCCTTATGCGTGAAACATCGCCGTTCCAAAGCCCTGCAATGCGCTGTTCCTCACTGTCGGGAACTATCTCGCCTGCGGCACTTCCGTAGGTGATGAGACTGTCGAGAAAGTTATCCGCAAAGCAGCCTATTGAGCGTCCTGTAAGACCTACGGGAACGTTTGCAAGGAAGTCGTCAAGCTCCTGCTGATATCTCTCGTCCGAGGATATAACACGGAAGCCGCCTGTAAGCCTGATAATTTTCATAATAGCCGCATCAATGACAGGCACGGCATAACGCAGTCTGTCGTAAAGTTTCTTTTCACAAGGCTGAACTGCCGCAGGGAGAGCGAATTTCTCACAGCATGAACGCTGTGTGCTTATAAGCCCGGGAGCAGTTTTCGGAGTGTTTTTCTTCTGAAAAAGCTTCATGATTCCTCCTGTATTTAGTTATTGAACGGTAGTTTTATCGGGTAACGGACAGTGCGAAAAAGTCGCCGCTGTTCTGAGAATTTAGCATATCCGCCACAAAATAGCGCATATCGTCCATAGCGTGGTCGTTTTCCTTTATGGGAGCATCTGTGCCTGCCTTTTCGTTCCAGCTGTACAGCGTGAACTCCCTCAGTATATCCCTGCACGATGAATGAAATTTCAGCCTGCCCTGTTTAAGTGCAGAGCTTACCTGTCTTATGCCCGAAATAACATCGTTATCGGCTTTGACTACGGGATATTTCCCGTGTCTGCGGATACATTCGATAAAGCTTGCTGCGGACGGGTCAACGATGACCTTTTCGATATGCCGCGAGCCTGCAAGCTCTTCAAGTGCTGCATAGTGTTCCTCATCGGTACGTGACAAGCCCTCACGGCGGGAGTCATAGTAGTATTCGCTGAGCCTGTACCATATGCCGCCGCTGAGTCCCCACAGCCCGAAGGACGAGGGATTGACAGTGCCGTAATCGCAGGATATGACGTATTTTTCACACTGTATATCGCCGCTGAAAACGTGTTCGCTTTCGCTGAACATAGGATATACGACTCCCTGTGAAGCCGTCCATTTGCCCAGTATGAAACGGTCGTAGAAAGTGCCCGAGTACATACGCTCATAGCGTTTTCTGACGCTTTTTGAAAGTGAAGGATTATCCGCCATAGTGAAGTGCAGATACAAAGCGTTTTTCTCTTTGCGCTTCTTTATCCACTCGTTGTAGAACCAGTGTGACGGATTATCGGGATTGCAGTTGAACCACATTTTCGAGCCGTTCACCGAGCATCTTGCCAGAGCCTGTTCAACGAATGAACGGGGCATGAGTGCCACCTCGTCGAAGAACACTCCCGAAAGAGTCATACCCTGTATGAGAGCAGCGGAGCTTTCGTCCTTGCCGCCGAAAAGGTATACTCTGTTGGTACAGCCGTTAAAGGTCATATCGAAGTAATTTCCGCTGACCTTTTCGCTTATGATGAACCCCTGTTCTTTCAGTACAGGCAGCATTGGTGTTATAACGTTTCTGCGGAGCGAGGTTATAGTCTTTCCGCACATGGCGAAAGCTCCGCCGTTAAATCGCTGACTTGCCCAGAATACGAACCCCAGCGACATTGAAAGAGTCTTGCCGCTTCGCACAGCACCGTCGCATATTATAGCGTCATAGCCGCTGAACTTCTGGGAGAGCCACCACCTCATGGCTATCTTTTGTTTAAGTGAGAGTTTAGTTATCTTCAAAGCTCTCACACTCCTCTTGTGCGGTCATCGCTCTTATGAGACTTTCTGCCTTGTCGCGGTCACTGTAGGCATTTTCAAGCTCGAACAGCTTTTCGAGAGCTTTCATTCTGTCGAAAAACTTTACTTCTACGCCGCCTCCTTTTACACGTTTTATTTCGGAAATGTTGAAAAGATCAAGCTTTCCGACAGTATCAGCAGGCGGCAGTTCCTCAGCGAACACAAGATATACCGCATCGGCGCAGCTACCGAAAGCAAGCCTTTTCAGACCTGATATAATGCTGCCGCTGTCGGAGAGGATATCCCTGACCCTTGCGATAGTATCCTGACATTCTTTGGTTTTGAGGAGCTCAATGCCTGCGGTGAGTGCATTTTCACGTGGAAAGCCTGCTTTTACGGCAGCTTCCTCCGCATTGCCCAGTGTAACATAGTTACAGCAGAAGATATTGAGTTTTGCTTTAGTGTTTCTGTTCAAAAAATATGACCTCCTTTCAGTCCCGAACAAAATCACCGTTCATAAGGGGGCTGAAAAAAGGTCAAATTCAATGCATACCCGTTGAATATTGAAAAAATAATTTTTTACTTTGTATACCTGCACAATTCAAACACGATTTTATTATGCAGACTAAATAAAAAGGACAGCCGAAGCAGTCCAAAGGTTACAGAAATATTACAGTGAGAATATGAATGGGATTCCAATATAATCTGGAGCGTTACGAAGCGCTTTTCTTTTTGTGGGGCGTTGCCCTACTCCCCACAAGGGCTGTCAGCCCTTGACCTGACCAAAGGGTTGTGAACCCTTTGGAATCCTTTTGTTATTCTTTTGCTTGTTTCAGAAGAACTTCCGCAATAGCGATATCCTCGGGAGTTGTTATCTTTATATTTGTATAATCTCCCACAGTCATTGCGACTTTTCCGCCGATAGCTTCTACAAGCTGGCAGTCGTCTGTAAAATCAAGTCCGTGTTCGAGAGCAAAGTCGATACCCTCAAAGTAAAGTGTACGCTTGAATATCTGCGGAGTCTGAGTGATATACAGCGAGCTTCTCGGAGGAGTATCTATGATGAGTCCGCCGTCAACGGTCTTGATAGTGTCCTTTACGGGAACTCCGAGAGTTGCGCCGCCGAATACAGAAGCGTCCTTTATGACCTTTTCGATGTGCTCGGGCTTTACCAGCGGACGAGCACCGTCATGTATGGCAACAAGCTCGGTCTCCTTGGATATCTTCTTTATGCCGTTGATAACGCTTTCCTGACGGGTAGAGCCGCCTGTGGTGCAGGCTGCAAGCTTGGTTATGCCTGCGGCTTTTGCTTCCTCCTGTATTGCAGGGATATCGCTCTCACGGGCAACGATAACTATTTCTGTGATGCTTTCGCACTGCTGAAAAGCCTGCATGGTCACACCTATGACCTTTCTTTCTCCCAGTGGCAGCAGTATCTTATTGACACCGCCCATTCTTGTTGAATTGCCTGCACAGACAATAACTGCCGATGTTTTCATATTACCTCTATTCCGCCGCACTGCGGCTGTGTGTTATTTAATAAGTTCCTTGAAAAATGCGCACTCGTCATCGTTTGCGGCTGCCGCATCAGCAGACCTAACATTGCAGTGAAAAACGTGAGAGAGCGGCGTATTTTCATCACCGTATACCTTATATACGTATTTTACTCCCAGCCGGTCAAGCTTTTCCGCAAGCAGGGGAGACTGATAGTTCAGAAAGTCCTCGTTTGATGTCATAATGAAGCAGGGTGGGAAACCCGCGGTCACATTATCGACTACGTTCAGCTGTTTAAGCAGAGAGATGTGATACTTTTTAGGCAGATAATCCTTTAAAGTTCCTACACTATCTTCCTTGAAGATATCATAAATGCCGCAGTTGAGTCCAAGTCCCTTTATTTTCAGCCCCTCGGGTATCTTGAATTTATAGTTCTTTGCGTATTCGGGGTCAGTTACCATACAGGCATACAGAGCTATGCCCATTGCACCTGCGGAGTCTCCCACAGCGAAGATATTATCCGTATCGAAGCCAAGTTTGTCGGCATTTTTCAGTACCCAGCGAAAGACTGCGTTAGTATCATGGTAGGGAGCAGGGTGGCGGTATTTCGGAGCAAGTCTGTACGTGAAATTTACCACAGCAAATCCGCGTTTTGCAAGGTCCATGCAGTAAAACTGATATGTCTCTTTAGTACCGTAGGTCCAGCCGCCGCCGTGAAAGCTGACGATAACGGGGAGCTTGCCTTTAGCTGCTAAAGGGCGGTAAACGTCCATTATCTGCCATTTTCTGTTCTTTCCGTACTGAATATTGTCAAAGCGTAAGATCTCGGGCGGAGTCGTAAGACCTGCGTCACGTTTTCTGTCGCTTTTGGTACACATTCTTTTGAAGATGAAACTGTTCAATGACATTGCAATGCTCCTTTCGTACTATTGTATATAAACGCTTATTTATCCTTATCCATGAAAACTTTTGAGCCTGTTGCGCCTTTCTGTCCCTGATACTTTCCGTTATAGGGATTGAGGGCGTGGTCGTCCATTTGGGCGAATACCAGCTGACCGACTCTTCTGCCTGCCTTTAATTCGATAGCACATCTGTTGGCATTGAATAGCTCGAGAGTTATCTCGCCCTTGAAGCCTGGGTCTACCCAGCCTGCATTCTGAATGAACAGCCCCATACGTCCGAGGGAGCTTCTTCCTTCCACGAATGCAGTGAGGTCATCGGGGAGCTCGAAATATTCCATAGTCGTAGCAAGTACGAACTGTCCCGGCAGTAAAAGATATGTATCTGTGGTAATTGTCTTGTAGTTTATGCTGCCGTCAAGAGTGATAATTCCCGAGGGGGAATCGTCAACGATGCTGAATGTATTTCCCAGTCTTATATCCACGCTTGCAGGCTGTATCTGTTCCTTTGTTACGGGCTCGATGACAAGAGTTTTTTCATCAAGCATTTTCAGTATAGTTTTATCCGACAGTATCATATCTTAACCTCCGTGATCTGCATTTATACTAATTATATATTAAAAGCGCAATGTTGTCAATGAAAGCGGTCACAGTATGACGAGCTTTTCAAGGAGCTTTTTGTCCTCGCGCCATGTGGGGCACATCTTATCCAGCAGGGTATAGAACTTCGCCGAATGGTCGGGGTGGATAAAGTGGCAGAATTCGTGTGTCACCACATGAGATATGCAGTTCATGGGAGCTTCTATCATGCGCCTGTTGAGAACTATCATTTTCTTGTAGGTGTGGCAGCTGCCCCAGCGAGCAGTCATGGAGCGTATTTTCAGCTCGGGGAAATCAATGCCAAGCGGTACGAACTTACTGTGTACATCATGCATGACGGAGAGGAATACCTCTTCCGTAAAAGCTTTCAGCCATGCAGTGAAGATAGCGTTCCTGCGCTCTGTATTGGCTGTATCTTTCATATGTATGATAATTGAGCCGTCGTATTTTTCGGCATATTCTCGGCGGTCAGCCATTGTTTTTATGGTGTATTCCTTGCCGAGTATAAAGGTTTTGCCGTCGGACAGATTTTTCTGCCTTTCTTTTATGAGCTCACGGGCGGCAAAGCTCGTTATAGCCTGCTGTATCATGCTGCTCCTGCTTATGACGAACTCATCGGCAGCTTTCGCAGGGACTCTTTTAGGCGCGGAAACATAGACGTTCCCGTCATGCTTTACGCGCAGATTTATGTTCTTGACCTTTTTGCGCTGAAATGTGTAGGTTATGTCTCCGCAGGGAGTTGTGACCGTGCGGATATCGGTCGAAATGGTGTTCATAGGCACCTCCGTAAAGACGTAAATATCATAGAAATTATAAGTCTTTTTCAGTGCAATGTCAAGTCGGGTTTGAGCAGTGTGACGCGGCAATGAAGATATTCCGTGACGGAGAGGAATGCGAGCCTGAATGGGCAGTAACTATCTCAATGAGCAGTAAAACATATGAAGCGTATAAGAATAGACACATTAAATTTAGTGATATAGCGAATTGACTTCTGACGCCAAAAATGGTATAATATACAATATAAATAAAATATTCTTGTGCAAGGAGGATTAAATATGAATTTTGATGAGTTGATTAATGGGTATAGTGCTAAAACCTGTGTAATGTCCGTTGAAAGATTTCCTGACGGTTCTTACGGCAATATACGCATAGCTGCAGGCAACAGAGCTCATTGTGAGGACATGATGAATACTATGCACCGTTCTTTCATACCAAATTCCCCCTATGAGGAGTACTTCCCCGAGAATAAAAATTTCGAGGACTTCTGTTTCCGCAGTGCTTTTATGGGACAGCTCCTTCATTCATATGTAAGACTTCCGCAAATGGGATTATGGCTGAATATGTTCCTGCTTCCTCTTGGATCTGACGAGGAAAATATCGGCTATTGCATATATTCATACGATGTAACGCCAAATGTTGATCTGGAGCAGAGAGCAAGTCTTTCCGCCGATACGTCTTCGGCTGTCATAAAGACCTGTATAAAGCTGCGCGGCACAGGTGATATACATAAGACCTTCAATGAAGTAATTGAGGATATACGTCAGATATGTGACTCTGACTACTGCTGCATACTCCTGGTAAATAAAGAAGAGCGCAGCTGTGTGAATTTCTGTGAAGCCATAAAGTACGGCAGCGGAATGCTGTCTATGGATCATTATCTTGATGAAAAATTCTTTGATATCGCAAATACATGGGATGATACTTTAGGTGACAGTACCTGTATTATAATCAAGGATCAGCATGATATGGAATGGCTCAGATCAATAAATCCTGTATGGCATGAATCCCTTGTACAGGCAGGTACAAAGAGTATCGTACTCTTTCCGCTGAAACATAACGGCATGGCTATCGGATATATCTGGTCTATAAACTTCAATATAGAAAATACAGTAAAAATAAAAGAAACTCTTGAGCTGACAACTTTCTTCCTTGCTTCGGAGATAGCCAACTATCAGCTTATGCAGAAGCTTGAGATACTCAGCTCTGTGGATATGCTTACAGGAGTAAAGAACCGTAATACCATGAATAATACGGTAGATGAGATAGTTGAGGGAAAGAGGAAAATGAACTATCCATATGCAGTTGTATTTGCCGACCTTAACGGACTCAAGCGCGTGAACGATGAGGAAGGTCACATTGCAGGCGATCAGCTGCTGAAAAACGCTGCGGCTATACTTCGGGGAGTTTTCTATGACAGTGAGGTATACCGTGCAGGCGGTGATGAGTTTATGCTCATAGCTGACGGACTTGATGAGGCAGCAACGGAAGCAAGAGTAAAACAACTTACTGATCAGGCTGCTAATACAAGAAATGTGAATTTTGCCGTGGGTACTTGTATCGTCAACAAAGGTGATGATATCCGCAGTGCAATGCATATTGCTGATGAGCGTATGTACGCCGATAAGAATGAATACTACGAAAGCCATCCAGAGCGTAAGTACAGGTAAGAGTGGTACTCATATATAAATTCAGCCCCGAGGCAATTAAAGTGCTTCGGGGCTTGATGTTTTTATTGCTTATATAAATCATATTTTTCATTTGTAGGGAACGCCCTCCCTCGGTGTTCCGTTGTAGGAGCGGATATTATCCGCCCGTTTGCAACGAAATAACTGAAAATATTGTTGTAGGGGACGGCGTCCTCGATGTCCCAAAGAGAGCGTATCAAATTGTTAAGGGACGCCCTCTCTTGCAGGGCGTCCCTCTTCCGAAAACAATTCACTGGATTGTTTTCGGAATTCACCCTTGCGGTGCGCCTTACGAATGCAGGGCTTCGCCCCACACCCCACAAGGGCTGTCAGCCCTTGACCTGACCAAAGGGTTGTAAACCCTTTGGAAACCCGTTCATATGCTCGGCAAGTTATTACGCTGCTAAATTATGATTTATACAAGTGTTACGGCTAATTGTGAGGGCTTTTCAGATATTCCCTAAGCTTGTCAAATATCCCGAGTCCGCGTGGATCGTTCTTCGCAGGAAGTTCATCGAGAGGGAAGAACCTCTGTGTGCTAACTTCGTCATCGTTTTCTTTCAGCTTTCCCGAAAAATCGCGGCAAATGTATATTATTACTGCGGCGTATGTCTGATCGCCGTTGGGGTACTCGTAGAAAGAGTCCTTGCCCGACAGGTCCATAAAGAATTCAAGCTTGCCGCAGGTCAGACCTGTTTCTTCCAGCACTTCTCTCCGTGCACACTCCTCAAAGCTCTCGCCAAGCTCCATTGAACCGGCAGGGTAGTCCCAATAGCCGTTGTCACTGCGCTTTTGAAGCAGTATCTCATTTTTATCGTTTACGAGTATGACTCCTGCGCCTGCCATGATAAGAGGTCGGCTGCCCAGTGTTTTGCGAAGTTCCAAGATATATCCCATAGTATTTGCCTCCGTCAGACGATTTTTACCAATTATACCACAGCTGAAAAAACAAGTCAATAATAAGCAAGTCCCCACAGCCTAAGCTATGAGGACTTACTTTATTTATTAAGGAGATTGTAACTGTCTTTAGTCAAGTGCTGAAAGGTCATCAAATGTATACTGATTACCTACAGCTGTCCAGTTCTTTGACAAGATTTCGTTGTATGCGCTGTTGTATTCATCTTCACCTACAGTATCATCATTAACTGTGTAAGTAGCATTCTCTTTACCGACTGCGCCTGAGTCCTCAAGAGTTCTCTGAACAAATGTGATCCTGTGGTTTTTGTATTTATGCATAACGGAATAATGCAGTCCCTGCTTTACATCTTCGATACCGATAAGACTTTCCTCGGGACAGATCAATACACCGCCGTAAGCACCATAGCGCAGAGGGTTTCTGTTATCATCAAGTACGGGGACAGCATTACCGTTCTCATAATAGTAGAACATAACGCCTGAAATATGCTGCTGAGCTTCAGATATAAGTAATTCGGGAGTTCCATCGTTATCAATGTCCTGTATATCCCATGTGGACATCTCACCGTAGTTATCCGAGTCCATAAATTCAGTAAGAGTTTTCTTGTATGCTGTTTTCCAGTCTGCGGTATTATCTGTGTCAGTACTGATAGAATTATTCATAGGCACGGCGGCTTCATCGGAAGCTTCTGAAACAGCCGCAGTTTCAGTTTTAACAGGAGCTGCATCAGATTCAGCAGAAGTTGTTACAGTTGTTGTGATACTGCTCATTGCGGAACGATTGGCAGTGTTTACGGCTTCACAGCCGATAAGTCCTAAAGATACGGTAGTTAATACTGTGATAAATAACGCCTTTTTCATTTTTGTTGTCTCCTTTTTATATTTTTTTCAAGAGTTTTTGAAGCTCCTGTATTTTTGCTTTCACTAATAATATTCGCATGAAGAGACCTAAGTGTAACAAAAATAATGATTTTTTTACAAAATTTTTTGCATAAAAATTTGGCGTGCTTTTTGTGCAGTTTTTCAGATGAGACAGGATAATAAAAAGTCCTCACAGACAAACTGTGAGGACTTTGTTATTGTATTGATCTATCTTTCCGAAAGAATTACTTCTTGTCAGCGATTGCAGCCTGTACTGTGTATAGTGTGGCAATCAAAATGCAATTCATAAATGGCTATATTTCGCTGTGAATTGGATGAGGCAAAAGTCCTCCATTGTCGACAGTTATAATTACAAAAAACAAAAGCAGGATTAAACAAGATAGGCAGCCAATATGGCTTCCTTTTATACTGGATATCATGGTTACATGTTTATTATTAATATTATATACTGTTCTGTCTCCCAAATTCAAGAATACACATACAAGAAAGTCCCCTCACGGGGACTCTCGATATCATTTTTTTATAAGTTTTGGATCTATCATAATACTAAGCTCATTTGTTTTGCAGGTAATCTTGACGTAAAGTGTCTTATAATCTCCTGGCGTTTTATTCCGAAGCAATTCAGTCAGCTCACACAACGGCTCGGCAATCGGCGTGAGCGCCAAATTATTCACGCCTCCTTTCAGTTTATGCGCAATATAGTAGGCTTTGTCGAAATCACCAGCTTCAAGCGCTTCTCCGAGTGCATCTGAGGAAAGCTCCTGAACGATTATACCCACGAGACGAAGATACAATGCTTCGTTATCGGCACAGCGCGACAGACCACTCTCAGTATCAGCACCGTATTCTTCAAGTTTTTCGACAGTCAGCATTCTTGTTCCTCCTTTTTCAGTGTGTTGATTATCAATTTTTCAAAGTCATCTGATGGAAGCGGACGGGAGAAATAATATCCCTGAATAATATTACACCCCATCGCTTTCAACTCGGTATATTGCTCGGCTGTTTCCACGCCTTCTGCAATTGTCGGTACTTCAAATGATTTGGCAAGCCCTATAATCGCTTCAAGAAGTCTGGTATCCTTCTGCTCTTTAAATGCGCTACGTATGAACTGTATATCCAGCTTCAGCGCATCTATAGGCATATCTATAAGCATGCTTAAAGATGAATAACCGCAGCCGAAATCGTCCATTTCAATGTAAAAACCAAGCTCTCGCAGGTTTTTCACCGTTGTTATTATCTGATCGGTTTTTTCAGTATACGCCGATTCGGTTATCTCCAGCAAAAGGTCTTGGGCGGTTATTCCGTTGGTTTTCGTGATATTCAGAAGCTTGTCCGTCAACTCTGAATCGTACAGGTTTATACGTGACACGTTTACTGAGACAGGCAGAGAAATATTTAAGCGATCCTTCCAGTCCTTGATCTGTGATGCGGCCTGTGACCAGACGTAGTGATCAAGCTCCTGAATCAATCCGTTTTTCTCAAATAACGGAATAAAAACACCGGGACTCACAAGTCCAAGCGTTGGATGTTTCCAGCGAACCAACGCCTCAGCACTGCTTAAAACCGGAATGTCATGTTTTACGTCGTATTTAGGCTGATAGAAGACAACGAACTGCTTTTCGCGAAGTGCTGCGTGAAATCCGTCTATCAGCTGTTCTTCAAGAATTTCTGCTTCACGCATCGAATGATCAAAGAATCCGATAGGAGCTGTAAGATGATTCCTCGCAGTATCCGCTGCCATTTTCGCACGATCAAATCTGCGTTCTATATCAACGGTTTTATCCGCGTTTACATAAACGCCCATTCTGAGACGTACACGGTTATTGCCGATACTGTCATCGTCCAGACAGGCAGACAGACTGGCAAGCAGAGCTGTGTAATCGTCAGTGTGTATGCAGTACAGCATAAAAGTGTCTGCTCCGCTTCGGCAAACGATACCGCCTGCTTCATTCACATAAGACATAGCGTTATTTGCGATACGCTTCAGGATTTCATCCCCGCGGCTTTTTCCGTAACGGTCGTTATATGTGTGAAAATGATTGACGTCAAACACGATTGCATCCGTGGGCGTGTCTTTATGATACAGGTCTAATTGTGCGGCATAATGGTAGAAAAATTCCTTGTTATAAAGTCCCGTCAGCTGATCTCTTTCTGTCAGACGGATGGTCTCCCGATCCTCAGACAGCTCTATTGTTCGAAATATGCGGGCAAGGATCACTTTAGAAGCAGGATATGGCTTCGGTATAAAATCTATTGCTCCAAGTTTCAGACATTCAACCTCCGCCTCGTTGTCCGATGTCATCACAATGACGGGAAGACGGGAATATTGGGAATCTTTTTTTATCCTGCTAAGGACATCGATACCCTGAATGCCGGGAAGATTGAGATCGAGCAGAACGATACTGAGCATTTCATACTGATCTTGAATGATTTCCAGCGCTTCCTCTCCGGTTTCAGCGATTACGATTTCATAAACATCACCAAGCGTCGCCTTCAGCGTTTCCTGATTTACATAATCGTCCTCAACAAGTAAAATACGTCTTCTTTCTTCAGATATACTGAAAGCATTTTTAGCATTCATAACTATGCTCCTTCCTATTCAAAACTTCCATACATTGCGGCGGCTTCATCTATAGTAAGCTCACCTTTTCCGACCTGAAATGACGCGACACGCATCTGGACCGTGAGCGGATCTGTGATTCCGAGCATTTCCGGGGAAATAATGCGATCGGACGGTACCTGACCGAAAGGAGCGTAAACCGAATCAAAGGAAAAATCCGTGGTGGGCGTCATCAGACGCTTCAGGGATGCCATATTGTTCAGCTCTTCTTTTGTGATCAAAAATCGCATAAATTCATTTGTCATATCCAGATGATCACAGTTCTTGTTGACGGAGAATTCGATGGATGGACTGTCAATAAAGTATCCGCCATCATCTGTCAAAGGAATCGGTGAAAATGTATATTCAAAAGGCTCATTGGTGAATGCTTCCGACTGGCTTTCTCGTTTCTTCGTACCGGATACAGTATCCGCAGTACAGATCATCATCGGTACATCGCCTTCAAAGAAACGCAGGATCACCTGGGTATAGTTGTCTTCAATTTCATAACACGCATTGAGATCAGTACATCCGTTTTGGATCAGCTGTTCAACTGTGTTCAGCGCCGGACGCATATATTCACCTGCCGCAGGATCTAATGCATTAGCGAGTTCAAGGGCTTCCGGGTTCGATGCAAGCGTGGCTGCAAATGCAGGATAAGCGACAGTGTTCATAAAACATCCGGAGGACTTGAGAGTGTAACCCATCATGGGGCTGGCGTAACCTTTGCTCTTGAATTTCTCACACACCGTCAGCAACTCTGTCCATGTTGATGGGAAGCTGAGACCTTCTTTTTCGAACAGATCGTTGTTCACCAGCATACCGTAAGTTCTGGAAAAAATCGGTACCATCACCACGCGGTCTTCTGCATCATGGTTGATCAGCCCAGAGCGAATGCAATCAAGATCCAGAGACAGAGCAGGGGCAGAAAGATCCTCCGCAAGCTCAAACACCGAATCGTATTTTGTGTTTCCTTTCATCCAGCCATTGGAGAAGAAAATATTTGGCTGGTCATTCCCTTGCAGTGCCATTGCTATCGTATTGTTATAGTCATCCAGCTTCACATAGCTGAGCCGTACATTCGGATATACTTCGTTGAACCTGTCAAATTCCGCTTCCAATGCTTCAAAGTTATCATAGCTTCCCGCTACTGTGATGCTGCAGCTGGTATTTGTATCGAGATGCGGAGCAAATCCGGCGGCGGATTTTTCATCCGTTTTGCTGCCGCATGACGTCAGGGATACAGCTATGATTATAGCTGAAATCATGCAGGATAGCTTTTTCATACCTTTTTTTCCTCCTTAATTCTGCGAATCTCTTTGATTACGAGTTTAATGTCTACTGGTTTTGAGATATGTCCGTTCATACCGGCGTTTAGACATTCGGTGATGTTTTCGGAAAATGCATCCGCTGTCATGGCGATGATAGGAATGGATGCCGCCCATGGATCATCTAGCGCACGGATATTCTTAGTGGCATCGAGCCCGTTCATCTCCGGCATTTGTATATCCATAAAGATCAGATCATAGCTTCCTTCTGATGCTGATCTCATTTTTTCTACACAGATACGTCCGTTTTCAGCGCGTTCTGAGTTGATTCCGTACATACCGAGAAGAGCTGAAATAACTTCCCAGTTGACATCAAAATCCTCTGCGATCAGGATGTTCATTCCCTGCAGATCAGAATAGTCATTCTCCGGTTCAGCGGATGTTACACCAGTGCCGAGAACATCGTTGATCGTATCGTAAAGCGTTGAGCGAAACAACGGCTTGCTGATGAAAGCGTTTGCACCTGCTTTCTTCGCGGCCCCCTCAATATCCGTTCTGTCATAAGCGGAAATCAGCAGGATAGGGATGTTCGGCGAAACCTCCGAACGAACGCGGCGCGTCATTTCGATGCCGTCGATATCAGGCATTTTCCAGTCGAGTATCACAATACTGTAATCTTGTTCTGTTTCGTGACGATGCGTAATCATTTCGAGCGCTTCGGACGCACTTCCTGTACAGTCAGCAGTCACTCCGAGTGACTTGAGCGTATCGGCTGCGGTCTCCAGCAGGATTGGATCATCATCCACAATCAGGACATCCATCGGTTCAAGCATCATATCTTCTCTTTGCCATTCCGCAATCGGAATATCCAGTGTTACGGTAAATGTTGTTCCTTTTCCAAGTTCGCTCTGGCAGTCGATCGTACCTTCCATCAGATCGACCATTTGTTTTGTGATGGCAAGTCCGAGTCCGGTTCCCTGAATGCTGTTAACACGACTGTCTGTCTGGCGGGAAAACGGATGATACATATTCTCCATATACTCCGGACTCATGCCGATGCCGGAATCGGATACGATATAGGTCAGCTGCACGCATCCGGGTTTCTTGCTTTCATCCTCATGCATATCCACGCTGACATGACCGCCGGGTTCTGTATATTTGATGGCGTTGGATAGGATGTTGATATAGATCTGATTCAACCGAAGCTGATCGGCGTAGAAATATTCTTTTTCCATCCGATTGATCCGGAAGTGAAAGTCGATGCTCTTTTCCTTTATCATCGGCTGGGAAATGTTCACGAGATTTTCCACTGCCTCGACGATAGAGAAGGTCTGCGGGCAGAGGTTCAGTTTTCCACTTTCAACCTTGGAAATATCAAGGATATCATTGATTAGAGTGAGCAAATGATTGCTCGCCAGCGTAATCTTTTTCAGATTCTCTCTGACTAATTCGGTATCATCGAGATTATTTTTCATAATCGTCGTAAGGCCAATGATCGCGTTCATCGGCGTTCGTATATCATGGGACATCGTAGAAAGAAAATCGGTTTTTGCTTTGTTTGCCGATGCCGCTTCTCTTGCCGCTGCATGAAGCTTCTGATTGAAGTAAAGCATAACTGTCAGATCAAACACAAACAGGATCAGAAGACCGACTGAAACAATTCCGACCAACAGCCAGTTTTCAGTGTTGACGCTCAGCTCATTCATCGGCATAAAGCTGAGAAGCACCCATTCCGCTTTTGAAGCAATCGGAGTATACGCGAGAATACATTTCTCACCGCGGGAATTACGCATAGAAAACGAACCGGTCGAAGAAGTGGTTTTTTCAAAAAGCTCCTGTGCGGCAGCAGTATCACCAGCATTGTAAGACTTGTAAAACTCAAAGAAATTAGAATTTTTGAATGAATGATCCTTGATGATATAATTGCCGTCTGCATCGATCATGGAAAGCTCAGCGTTTTCATACTCTTCCTGTGGGAAGATCCATTTCTGCTCCAGTTCTGTGATCGGCAGCACCCGCAGCAATATGGCGTCTTTTGGAACATCGGTATCTGAATCGTAAAGGGTTATAAAATTGCAGAATGCCAGAGATTGTTTGCCATTTACCGGATTCGTATATGCACGGGAAATATTAATGGATTCCCCAATATCGGAGATCCAGCTCACATCGTTAAGAAGATCCATCCGCTTATATGAAACGGTATAATCGTTGAAGGTATCTTGCTTTGCTTTTGTAGATAGCCCGGACAATGTATCAAGATACACAATATGTGCAGATGCATTTGGCAGCACATGAGAGATCCGGATGAAGGAAACAGCATCCTCAATGGTCATATTTTGGCTGTTGATATAGCGTGCCCACACATCGCAGATGCGCTGTTCGCCCTCCAGATAATTCTCGGTGACACGCTCCATTGCGATTGTGGTATTTTCAAAATGTTCTATTTGTCTTTGTGCAGTGTTTCGACTCTGAAGATTGGAATTCAGAACCACAAAGATCAGCATAGCAATCATAATGAACACGTTAAAAATAATGATCCATTTTTTTTTCATAACGCATTCCGCTCCTAAATAATATTACTTCCACACCTCTCAACAATAGCTGTTTTCGGTATATATTTCTGATAAAAGATAATGATAGTCAACATAAGTTCCTTACCAGATACGGCAAAGAACATAATATTGATAATTATATAATGGCATAGTTTTATCTTATATAGAAATAATATCATAATGTTTGAATTGATTCAAATATATTTTATTAACAATGCACATATTTTCGCTTTTTGTATATTTGTACAATCTTAGAATATGTCTGTTGTATAATGTAACAAGATAAAAAACCTTTAAATAATGATATTTCAATTGCTTTATACTCATTGGATAATCCAATAACAGGAGCACCAAGCTCCGAACAACTATATTCTTCTTACACTTACAAAGAACCTGGATTAAGCGTAATTCATATTAATCTGAAAAGACCGCAGATTTATTTGCGGTCTTTATTATAACAAAAAAGTCCTCACAGACAAAACTGTGAGGACTTTGTTATTGTATTGATTTATCTTTCCGAAAGAATTACTTCTTGTCAGCGATTGCAGCCTGAGCAGCAGCGAGACGAGCGATCGGAACACGGAAAGGTGAGCAAGATACATAGTCGAGGCCGATCTTGTGGCAGAACTCAACAGATGTAGGATCACCGCCGTGCTCACCGCAGATACCGCAGTGGAGCTTAGCATTTACAGGCTTACCGAGCTTGATAGCCATTTCCATGAGCTTACCAACACCAGTCTGATCGAGCTTAGCGAATGGATCGTTCTCGAAGATCTTCTTGTCGTAGTAAGCACCGAGGAACTTACCAGCATCGTCACGTGAGAAGCCGTATGTCATCTGTGTAAGGTCGTTAGTACCGAAGCAGAAGAAGTCAGCGTTAGCAGCGATCTCGTCAGCTGTAAGAGCAGCTCTTGGGATCTCGATCATTGTACCAACTTCATACTCGAGGTTAGCACCAGCCTCAGCGATAACAGCGTCAGCAGTTTCAACAACGACCTTCTTAACAAACTTGAGCTCCTTAACATCGCCAACGAGTGGGATCATGATCTCAGGCTTAACGTTCCAGTCTGGGTGGTTCTTCTTAACATTGATAGCAGCCTTGATAACAGCCTTTGTCTGCATAGCAGCGATTTCAGGATATGTTACAGCAAGACGGCATCCTCTGTGACCCATCATTGGGTTGAACTCGTGGAGTGAAGCGATGATGTTCTTGATGTCAGCAACTGACTTGCCCTGAGCCTTAGCGAGAGCAGCGATATCATCTTCCTCAGTAGGAACGAATTCGTGGAGAGGTGGATCCAGGAAACGGATAGTAACCGGGTTACCCTCGAGAGCCTCATAGAGAGCCTCGAAGTCACTCTGCTGCATTGGCTCGATCTTAGCGAGAGCAGCTTCTCTTCCTTCAACTGTATCTGAGCAGATCATCTCACGGAAAGCAGCGATTCTGTCAGCCTCGAAGAACATGTGCTCTGTACGGCAGAGACCGATACCTTCTGCGCCGAGCTCTCTTGCCTTCTTAGCGTCAGCAGGAGTATCAGCATTTGTTCTAACCTTGAGAGTTCTGTACTTATCAGCCCAAGCCATGATTCTGCCGAATTCGCCAGCGATCTGAGCATCAACAGTAGGAATGATACCATCATAGATGTTACCTGTTGTACCGTCGATTGAGATGTAGTCGCCTTCAACGAATGTCTTTCCGCCGAGCTCGAACTTCTTGTTAGCTTCGTCCATCTTGATGTCGCCGCATCCTGAAACGCAGCACTCACCCATACCACGAGCAACAACAGCAGCGTGTGATGTCATACCACCACGAACTGTGAGGATACCCTGAGCAGCCTTCATACCTGTGATATCTTCAGGTGATGTTTCGAGACGTACGAGAACAACCTTCTCACCTTTTTCAGCCCAAGCAACAGCGTCATCAGCTGTGAATACGACCTTACCGCAAGCAGCTCCTGGTGAAGCACCGAGACCCTTGCCGATAGGAGTAGCAGCCTTGAGAGCCTTTGTATCGAACTGTGGGTGGAGAAGTGTATCGAGGTTTCTTGGGTCGATCATTGCAACAGCTTCCTGCTCTGTCTTCATGCCCTCATCAACGAGGTCACAAGCGATCTTGAGAGCAGCCTGTGCAGTTCTCTTACCGTTTCTTGTCTGGAGCATATAGAGCTTCTTGTTTTCAACAGTGAACTCCATATCCTGCATATCGTGATAGTGATTTTCGAGAGTCTGGCAAACTTCCTTGAACTGAGCGAAAGCCTCAGGGAATGTTTCAGCCATCTGCTGGATAGGCATAGGAGTACGAACGCCGGCAACAACGTCCTCGCCCTGTGCGTTTGTGAGGAACTCGCCCATGAGCTTCTTCTCACCTGTAGCAGGGTCACGAGTAAATGCAACACCTGTACCGCAGTCGTCGCCCATGTTACCGAATGCCATTGACTGTACGTTTACAGCAGTACCCCATGAGAATGGGATATCGTTATCTCTTCTGTATACGTTAGCTCTTGGGTTATCCCATGAACGGAATACAGCCTTGATAGCACCCATGAGCTGCTCCTTAGGATCGTCAGGGAAGTCAACGCCGATCTTAGCCTTGTATTCAGCCTTGAACTGACCAGCAAGTGTCTTGAGGTCGTCAGCTGTGAGCTCAACGTCCTGAGTTACACCCTTTTCAGCCTTCATCTTGTCGATGAGTTCTTCAAAGTACTTCTTACCAACTTCCATAACTACGTCAGAATACATCTGGATGAATCTTCTGTAGCAGTCCCAAGCCCATCTTGGATTGTTTGACTTTTCAGCAATTGTGTTAACAACAGTCTCATTAAGACCGAGGTTAAGAATTGTATCCATCATACCAGGCATTGAAGCTCTTGCACCTGAACGAACAGATACGAGGAGAGGATTCTCCTTATCACCGAACTTCTTTCCTGTGATTCCTTCCATTTTAACGATATACTCGTTGATCTCAGCCTGGATCTCTTCAGAGATACCGCCGTCCTCATAGTACTGAGTACAAGCCTCTGTTGTGATCGTGAAGCCCTGAGGAACAGGGAGACCGATGTTTGTCATCTCAGCCAGGTTAGCACCCTTACCGCCGAGAAGCTCTCTCATGTTGGCATTACCTTCAGAGAAAAGGTAACAATACTTATTTGCCATTGGTGTATACCTCCATTTTAAACATTACCGAACGATTCCAAGAAAGACATCATTCGAGTTATACCTATTATAACACATCTTAGAAAAAAATACCATATATGCGATGACAAAAAATAGACGTTAAAATAGCTGCACTTTGTATAAAAATCAACAAAGAAAATTGTTTTCTCCAAAAAAGGCTTGCAATTATTGTTAAAGTATGTAAGAATAATGAGGTACGGTCACTATTTATGCCTATAGTATTTTTAACATATAGGGCAGAATGATTATACATGAAGTTTACACTAAGGAGTAAGGTATTATGAAAAAACTTGCAGCAATTCTTTTTGCCTGTTCAATGCTCATCTGTGCCGCAGTTTCGTGCAGTGACAAAAGCGATGGAAAAAACTCTTCCGACAGCAAGAACGAGGTGACAACAGCTGACGAGGAGACTACTGCCGAAAAGACAACGGAAAAAGCAGACAGCGACGATAAAGACGATGATAATGGCGATGCTGACGAAAAGGACGACGAGAACGTTGGTATTATCGATAAGGAAGCATCGGGCGATGTTGTCAATGAGATGAATACCGTAGTAACAGAGTTCGCTGAGATGACTCTCAGAGGCGATGCAGACGAACTCATCAACTCTATGTACCCGAAAAGCATAGCAGATGCTATTATCAATTCCGAGTTTGCTTCTTCCTTTGAAGATGCTTCTGACCTTATGGGCAGCAGCAACAGCAAGCTTGTGGAAAGCAAGGCTGAAAAAGTAAAAGAGCTTAATGCTGACGCACTCATCGGAGCTGAAAAGTATTTTGAGTCGGTCGCTGATATGATGAGCGTTGATACTGCAAAATGTAAAGTTGAAAGAGGCTATTACCTCACTATGAATATAGATATCCGCAGAGACGGTGTCAGAAACGGAGGGGAAGAAGAAGCCTGCTTCGTTTACATTAAAGATGAGGGCTGGAAGTACGTTCCTGTAGAGCCTTCTGAACTGATCGAGCTTCTTGAAAGGGATTCTGAATCTGAACCTGAGGAAGTTCCTGCTGCAAGATCAGATGACTGATGCTTTTAGATGATTCTCATGAAAAAACGTATTACAACATTTATTACCTGTGCTTTGCTTTTTTGTACAGCTGTTTCGTGCAGTGATACAAAGGGGAACAGCTCCTCTGAAAATACGGCTGAGACTACTACAGCCGCGGAGACTGTTTCAGAGCAGACCACTGAAACAGAAACAGAACCTACTACAGAACCTGCGACTAAAGCAGAAGTTGAATATTATGACGGATTAATATGCTCTGACACCATGACCGAAAAGGAAAAGGAAAATTCAAGTTTCCGTGAAATAACACTGTTTTCTCCCGAAAAGGGGTTCTCGATAGGTTGGTACAGGTGGAGCGTGTATCCCGATGAAAGTGCGATGAAGAAGATACAGGACAATGTTCGCGAGCTGAAAATGTATGATGAGCAGCTCGATGAAAATTTCCTTGTACATATAATTCTTCCGCCCGACTATGATGAAAACAGGGAATATCCTGTATACCTTATAACCGATGCGGTATCGTGGATATCCTGTGTGCCGAAAATGTGGAATATCATCAAGGACGGCGAGGCATCGCCTGTGATATTTGTTACTCTTGGTTACGATTATGATGTGGATTACGGCGATACTACACGTTTTAACAACTTTATCCTTTATCAGGACAAATTTCTCGATTTTATTACCAATGACCTTATGGGAGCTATATTCCTCAATTACAGGGTAGATGCTTCGCATTCCGTATTTTTCGGGCACTCTTGGGGCGGTCTGTTTGCAGATTACGCGCTTTTCAATTCAGATAAGTATGATAAGCAGCCATTTGCTAATTACATAATAGGAAGCTCGGCATTCTGGACTATGGGAAGCAAGGAGTACTGGGACGAAATCATGCCTGAAGGTTATGACGAGAGCGTTATTGCAGAGCATATGGCGTGTAACAGCGATTATGACTATTTTGAACGCCATGAGACATTGGATAAAAATGTTTGGGTATGCGCAGGCGGCAGAGAACCTGATCTTAACACGATAGGGTATAATGGCGGCGATAATGTGATCGACAATGTGAGAGATCTTTACGAAAGGCTTATCGCTCACGGCGTGAACGCAGAACTAAAAATATATGAGGATCGTTATCATACCAATTATGTGGAGGATATGCTGAAAGAGTATTTGAAGCAGAATTTCCCGACAGAATAATTATATAAAATACAGGAGGAATAGACATGAATAAGGCAATAATCTTAGCCGGCGGACAGGGCAAGCGTATGAAAGCTGAAATGCCGAAGCCGCTTTTCAAGGTTCTCGGCGAACCTATGCTCAACTGGGTAATATCAGCCTGTGAAAGTGCGGATATAAATGATATCTGCGTTGTAAAGGGCTTCAAGGGCGAGATGATAGACGAGTATCTCGGCGGAAAGCACAAGACTGTTTTGCAGGCGGAAAGACTTGGTACAGGTCATGCTGTTATGCAAGCAATACCTTTCCTTGAAGAGGATACAGACGGAAATACTCTCGTGCTTTGCGGAGATGCTCCGTTTATTGACGCTGAGACTATAAAGGAGTCCCTTATCATTCACAAGCAGCAGAACAATGCTGTTACAGTTATCACAGCTGAACTGGAAAATCCTTTCGGTTATGGAAGAATAATCCGCTCGGCAGGCGGCATAAGCGGCATCGTTGAGCAGAAGGATGCTACGGAAGAACAGCGTCAGATAAAGGAAGTTAATTCGGGCACATACTGGTTCAAGACTGCTGATCTTATCGAGCTTCTCGGAAAGATCACAAATGACAATGTACAGAAAGAGTATTACCTTACAGACACAATTTCCATAGCTCTTTCAGAGGGCAAGAATGCAGGTGCTTACAAGTCAGAGAATGCTGATATCATCAAGGGCGCAAATGACAGAAAAGACCTGCTTGCACTGAATACATACGCAAGAATGGCAGTTATCGAAAAGCACCTTGCAAACGGTGTTGAGTTTACCTGCACAGACGGAGTCGTTATCGAGCGCGGCGTTGAGATAGGCGTAGGTACAGAGATACTTCCGAATACTATCATACGCAAGAATACCACTATCGGTAAGAACTGCAAGATAGGCCCTAACACAGTTATCGAGAACTGCAAGATAGGCGACGACGTAAATCTTCATACTGTACAGGCTTATGAAGCTGAGATAGAAGCAGGCGTAAAGATAGGACCTTACGTACATATCCGTCCTGACAGCGTTATCAAGTCGGGAGCTAAGATAGGCGACTTTGTTGAGATAAAGAATTCAACTATCGGCGAAAAAACTGCTATCGCACACCTTGCTTACGTTGGCGACAGTGATGTCGGAAAGCGCGTAAACATAGGCTGCGGAACTGTTACCGTAAACTATGACGGTATCGCAAAGAGCCGCTGCGTTATCGGTGATAACTGCTTCGTGGGCTGCAATACCAATCTTATCGCACCTGTGAAGCTTGGCAAGGCAGTATATACCGCCGCAGGAACTACTGTTACAAGAGATGTTCCTGATTATGCACTTGCTATCGACAGAGGTGTTATGAAGATCAATGAGGGCTACACTCTCAGAAAACTCAAGAGCAAGCTTGGTAAATAAGAAAACGGGCGGACATTCCGCCCGTTTATTTTAGTGAGTAGTGAGTAGTGAATAGAGGTGTAGGGGCGGATATTATCCGCCCGCAAAGTTTTTTGTAAAAAGTAAAAAAGCTGCCCGATGGACAGCTTCTTTATAATAGGTATAGAACCGGAACTGGCAAAATAATAACGACCTTTATTGACACCCTCTCAAAAGCCAATCAAGGTCGCTATCGAGTTGGCTTCTGCGCACCCTCTATACGCAGTTGCCTTACGGCCGGCACAAATTCCGAAGTGCCTTATATCCGCTTGCTGTGGTATCACGATTGTGCTGACGTTTCAAATAACTGAAAGACTGTTTTAGGCGATTAAACATATTATAGGCATTAATGTTTAATAACAGTCGAGGGAGTGGGATGTTTAGTGAAACCATTTAGTGCTGATAGATGCGGCGGAGTTTAAAACCGCATAAAGCAATACAGGATATAATTGCCGATTTTTGTTACAGGACACATAATATATCTTTAATTATGCGATCGGAGAGATTAGCCGATGTTTCGGCATTTTTCTCTTCCAACAATTGTATTATAAAACATAGGGACGGGAAGTTCAATTGATTATATTGCTTAAAATTAGGACTATATTGCTAAAATATGTATAAACATTTATATTAATAAAATATTAACGAAATAACAAATCTAATAAATACATATTTTAGAAATTAATTTCCTCAGAAGATAATTATACAACTTTTAAACAGAAAGTTAATTTTTAATTCCTCGAAAATGCGTTGTTTTATCACCACTGTGATTTTATAGCACGAAAACAACATCTTTTAACGATAACGAATCGTGCTGAAAAATTTTGTTATTTATTTCAAAGGTTAAAAATAATAAATAATCGTTTGTGAATTTTTTTAGAGCAGATTTTGAATATTTCATATATATTTTTTTATTTTAACTATATTGTGAGCGGCATTTTCTCATAAAAAGCTCCGAAGTTGTCCTTCGGAGCTTCGGTCACAGTATTCCGTTGGCTGCGTTTTCGATGCGTTCGCGGTAGTAGTGGCTCTGCCACGAGAAATCGAAATCCTTGAAAAGTGCGAGACAGCAGTCGGCATTATGAAGAGCACCTTCAAGTCCTTCTTTGTCGCCTGCTTTTGCAAAAATGTAAACTGCCGTAATGAATATTTCAAGCAGTGTGATATCCTTTGGACCTTGTGGCTTGTAGCCGAATTTCAGCAGCTTCAGTCCCGGCTGATAGTTTTTTGCCGCACAGTCGGTTATCGCAAGTGCTATATAAAGCTGCGCCTGCATGGTGGCAGTAGCTTTTTCGCAATGCTTTTGCAGGAAACTGATATTATTCGTGCGGAAATTTTCAGCCTCGCGCCAGTTGCCGATCTTGCCGAGTATACTCAGCACCTCTATGCAGAAGTAAAACCTTTCATCGCCGCCGAGTTTCTTTTCTGTAAGCTTTTCAAGATAAAAAAAGGCTGTTTTATGGTCATGTATCCTGTCATAAAGTGCAGCTACCTGAATTATATCAAAAGGAGAGGGCTTTTTTACATTGTCCAGAAAAGCATCGGCGTATGCCTCACAAAGGTCCTTTGAATAGCCGTTTTCTGCAAAAAGACTGTATACATCGGTGTATTTTTTCATTTCCGAATTAGTAGATGCCAGAAGAGGAAAACCTATCTTTCTTCGCTCATTCGGTGAAATCATTTGCCGTCCCTCCCATTCTATCTTTTAGTATACCCTATTACATATCATATAATAATATATATTATATTTATTATGAGTAAAAACAGTGAATTATTATTCTCTGTTTGCATATTCAATTTTATCACAAATTCATTACGTAGTCAACAATTGTTAGCGAGCAAAACTAAAAACTGTTGATATGCACAAAAAACTTAAATAAATTTTTCCTAATCAATATATTGAACTATTCATAATTTTTAAGACTATTTCAATAATGTGTGATATAATAGAATTAGAGTGGAATGGTGTACGCTTTTTACACCTTGAATATGGAAAAAATTGCTGCTTTGTGCAGCTGCGAAAACGCCAAGGGGGTATTTTATATGAGACTTCTCGTTGTGGAGGACGAGATGCAGCTGGCTGATGCACTTTCAGAGATTCTTAAAAGGAATATGTATAATGTTGATACCGTATACGACGGAGTGAGCGGGCTTGACAACGCGCTCACAGGGGTATATGATTGTATCATACTCGATATCATGCTTCCAGGCATGAGCGGTATAGAAGTACTTAGAAATATGCGAAGAGAGCATATAAGTACGCCTGTGCTCCTGCTCACAGCGCGAAGCGAGATCGAGGACAAGATAAACGGACTGGACTGCGGTGCGGACGATTATCTTACAAAACCTTTCGTCACAGGCGAGCTTCTTGCGAGAGTAAGAGCTCTTACAAGAAGAAAGGGCGAGATCGTTGACGAAAACAGACTCGATTACAACGGACTTGAGCTTAACAAGAATACCTGTTCAGTAATGTGGAAGGGCAATGATGTTAAGCTTTCGCTGAAAGAATACCAGATAATGGAGCTTCTTATCTCCAATCCCCACCAGATACTTCCAAAGGAGCGTATCATTGAAAAGATATGGGGATACGAGAGCGATGTGGAGTACAATAATATAGAGGTATACATATCTTTCCTCAGAAAGAAGCTTTCAGTCATATCTGCTCCTGTACAGATAAAAACTGCCAGAGGCATCGGTTATTCACTTGAATAAAGAGGAGGAATGCTGTTATGTTCAAAAAGGCACATGATAAGATGTTCAAAAAAGCGCAGATGAAGCTTTTTACAATGATCGTTAGTATTCTTCTTGCGGTCTTTGTGGCACTTATAAGCTCGATCAATGTTATTACAAAAGCTGTAATGCGCGGACAGTCAAAGGAAGTCCTGATGCAGATAGCTTCGGGAATAGAGTATGATGAAAAAGAGGCAAGGTTCAAGTACGCCGTGCCGATGAATAACGAAAACAGAGATGACAGAAGGTACGAGAAGGAGAAAAAGCCTTCAGAGACCAAGCCGACTGATCCGACTACTACGGAAAAGCCGTCCGCTACCGAAGCTTCGACATCTACCGAAAAGGCAAAGGAAAAGGTGACAGACGCTCCTACAGATCCTGTTCAGGAAGATACACAGGCTATCGAGGAAAATCAGGAGTCTTATGATGAGCCGCATGATGAGCAGCCTGCTGAGACTGTACCTCCCGAAACTCAGGCACCTGCAACCCAGGCACCAGAAACACAGGCTCCGTCTGCTGATGCTTCATCTGGAGCAACTCCTTCGTGGGACCAGGGCGGCTGGGACTGGAGCAACTGGAACAACGGAGATCAGAATAACGGACAGTGGAACGGTCAGTGGGGCGATCCAAATAACGGACAATGGAACGGTCAGTGGGGCGATCCAAATAACGGACAGTGGAACGGACAATGGGGCGACCAGAACAATAACGGACAGTGGAACGGTCAGTGGGGCGATCCAAATGCACAGGGCACTTATCCATGGTACACATGGATGTGGGGCTATTATCCGTGGGTATGGGAGCAGACTAAGGCTTACTCAAGCGAGTATCCTGTGACCCGTAACGACCACGGCGAAAATGATCCCCGTTATGATACGATAAACGATCACGGTGAAATGGATCCCCGTTATGATAACGTTCCGGAAGAAAAAACAACTGATGCCGATGAGAAAATAATTGCCGACAAAACTGCATACAGCTACAGTGATGATATGTCGGCATACATAAAGCCTCTTGCAAACAGAACGGATCTTTCCGCAGCATCATCTGATGCTACAAGTGTTCAGCAGAATTATCAGTCTCGTCAGAATACTGCTGTAAATGCTCCTAAGGAAGAGCCTATCCCGAAGTCGCTGGGTTCTATCGAGTTCTTTGTTATCATGGCAGATAAGAACGGAAAATATCTTGATGCTAAGAATAATGATGATATGAATGCTGAAACAGCACAGAATTACATCACAAGGATACTTGAAGAGAATATTGATACAGGTATGGTGAATTCGTATCAGTTCTATCAGACTTCAAAGCCTAACGGAACTCTTATGGTATTCACAGACAAGAGCTATGAAATGGATATGCTCAGACAGCTCAAGAGAACAACTATTATCATAGGTTCTATAGCACTTGTTATACTTTCTGTTCTTGCATACTTCTTCAGCAAGAGAAGTATCCAGCCTATCAAGACAGCTTTCGATAAGCAGAAGCAGTTCGTATCAGATGCAAGCCACGAGCTTAAAACTCCTCTTACAGTTATTTCTGCAAATGCAGATGTACTTGAAGGTGAGATAGGTGATAATAAGTGGCTCAAATACATCAAGGCGCAGACCGACCGTATGAGCATACTTGTAAATGACCTGCTCAACCTTACAAGGCTCGAAAACAACAATACAGACCTTGAACGCAAATACTTCAATCTCAGCAAGGCTATCGTCAATACTGCACTTCCTTTCGAGTGTCAGGCATTTGAGAACAACAAGAAGTTTGAAGTGAACATTGACGATGATGTAATGCTCTGCGGAAGTGAGAAGCATATAAAGCAGATGGCTGCTATCTTCATTGATAACGCACTGAAATACTCAAACGAAGGCGGTACTGTAAGGGTAACGCTGAAGAAAACAGGCGACAGAAAGCTGTTCTCGGTATACAACACAGGTGAAGGTATCAAGGAAGAAGAAACAGACAAGATTTTCGAGAGATTTTACAGAAGCGACCAGTCCAGAAACCGTGCAACAGGCGGTTATGGTCTTGGACTTGCCATTGCGAAGTCTATCATAGACAAGCATAAGTTTAAGGTGCATATAATGAACCAGCCAGGCAAGAGCGTCTGCTTCGTAATAACAATGTAATTGTAAAGCCCGTAAGCTTTAAGCTTACGGGCTTTTTGCCGTGTATAACATTGAAATAATACGGAACGCCGATGACACCGTATACATATATGTTGATTTTTGCATAAAAACAAGGGGCTGCCTTGGCAGCCCCTTAACTATGCACTAATCACTGATAACTGATCACTATTATTCTTCTTCCTTTTCCTCAACGAGAGGAAGCTTTTTGACACGACAGACTTCAATACGGTGATGCTTAACTTCAAGAACTTCGATTTCGAGCCCGTCACTTTTGAATGAGAGCTGAGAACCGTCCTTAGGTATCTCTCCCAGTTCAGCTATGACATATCCGCCGAAAGTCTCGTATTTATCCGCAGGGAGAGTAACTTCAAGCTCATCGCATACGTCGCTGAGTGAGGTCATACCCGGAACTGTCCATACATTTTCCTCTGTCTCTTCAAGTCTTACAGCAGGCTCGTCCTCGGGATCGTCTGCGAAATCGCCTACAAGCTCCTCAACGAGGTCGGTAATAGTTATTATACCGCTCATTCCGCCGTATTCGTCTACAACTATTGCAAAGTGGTCTGCACCGCGCTGTTTCATCTGATCGAAAAGGCGGTCAGCCTTCATGCTTTCGTGAACGAAGCATGGTTCGCGGACAGCTTCCTTCATTATGTTTTCGCGTGTCTTGTTGTCAAGTCTGAAATAGTCCTTTGCGTTGAGGACTCCGATAACGTTGTCCACACTTTCACCGCATATGGGGAAAGATGAGTGACGGGTACGGTGTATTGTTTCTTCCCATACCGATATATCATCATTGCTCCAGAGCACATCAACGTCTGTTCTGTGAGTACATACCTGTTCGGCTGTGGTATCATCAAAAGCAAAAATGTTCTTGATGATGCGGTTCTCGTCCTCGTCGATAGTGCCTTTTTCAGCACCTGCATCGGACATCATAAGTATCTCTTCCTCGGTAACGGTGTCGTCCTCGCTTTCGGGGTCAATGCCGATAAGTTTGAGTATGCCGTTGGCTGATGTGTTGAGAAGCCATACAAGCGGAGCAAATATTTTTGCGACCAGAGATATGGTCTTGCTCATGGCAAGGGCGATCTTTTCGGGATCTTTCATAGCCACGCGCTTTGGTACGAGCTCACCGAAAACAAGGGTGAAGTAAGAGAGTATCAGCGTTATAAGTACGACTGATATCTTCTTGAGTACAGTCGCAGGGATACCGATGCCTGTTTTTAATATGGCAGAGGTGAGGCACTCCGAGAAGCTGTCGGCAGCAAAAGCTGCACCGATGAAGCCTGCAAGAGTTATAGCGACCTGTATCGTAGCAAGGAAGCGAGTGGGGGAGGCCGTGAGTTTTTTCAGCCTTATGGCTTTTTTATTGCCGCTGGCGGCAAGCTTTTCAAGTCTTATATCGCTTGTTGAGATGACCGCCACCTCAGTGCAGGCGAAAAGCGCGTTGAGCGCGATGAGTATTATTTGCAGAATTATCTGCCCTATCATTTCATATCCTCCGTTAGATAAAGTATTTATTTTTGTATATTTGTGTAACCTCTAAAAGGCACAGCCTAACACAAACGATAGTGAAGACCATGCCTTATAAATACGTATTTAACGAAGTATTTCCCGTAATAATTTGGATTACTGCCGTCAGGGGCACCGTCCATTGTGAGTGTCATCTCCTATTCTATTAATTTATAACATTATACATTATAATTGTTATTTTGTCAAGAGCGGCATTAATTGAGCCGTTAGCCCTTAGCTTGTAGGGGCGCACGGTGTGCGCCCGTTGATAGATCTTAGTTTCTGCTCACTATGCACTAACAACTAATCACTAACAACTAACTACTCTTTCACTTGAATTTTTTTCGCAAACGTGGTATAATCATAGTTTGAAAGGAGCACGGCTCATGTTTGCAAATTATCACACACATACTTCCCGATGTCATCACGCACTGGGCGAGGACAGGGAATATGTAGAACACGCCATAGCACACGGAATGAAGGAACTGGGATTTTCCGACCATTGTCCGTGGGTATTTGATGACGGTTATATTTCGCGTATACGTATGACTCCGAAAGAGGTCGAGGGCTATTTCAGATCGCTTACCGATCTCAGGCAGGAGTACGCATCTGATATAAAGATATACATAGGCTTTGAAGCGGAGTATATCCCGCAGCTCATCGAAAAGCAGGACAGACTGCTTGAGGATTATCCCGTTGACTATATGATAATGGGACAGCACTTCAACGATCCCGAGACCTGGGGAGCTTATATGGGAGTTCCGACTTCAGATGAAAGACTCCTTGTGCAGTATGTTGACCGCATAATCGAGGGAATGGAGTCGGAAAGATACCTTTATCTCGCTCACCCCGATCTGCTGTGCTTCACAGGCAGCGATGAGCTTTATGAAAAAGAGTTCACGCGGCTGTGTACTTATTTAAAAGGGAAGGATATACCGCTGGAGATAAATCTCCTCGGACTCAGAGACGGCAGACACTATCCCTGTGATAAGTTTTTCCGTATCGCACAGAAAGTGGGCAATAAAGCCATAATCGGCTGTGATGCGCATTTTCCGCAGGCACTCTCGGACGAATCACCTATAGAAAAGTGCAGACGCTTTGCTGAGAATTACGGACTTGAACTGGTTGAGACTTTAGCCATTAGCCGTTAGCCATGTAGGTGCTGCCTGTGGCAGCCCGTGTCTGACGAATAAGCTGCAAATGAGTAGGGGCGGATATTATCCGCCCGTTAAAGGAGAATAAAAAAAGAATGAGTATTTTTGATGTATTCGACAGGATTTCCGCAAATTCTTCCTCGTCAAGAGGTAAAATAGAATATGTGATAGCAGGTCTGGGCAATCCCGGACTTGAATACGAAAACACAAGACACAATGCAGGCTTTATGGTGCTTGATATGCTTGCTGAGCAGCTGGGCGAAAAGATTGACCGTCTAAAGTTCAAGGGCAAGACTGCCGAGGTCACTATCGGTGACAAACGCTGTCTGCTGCTGAAGCCTACCACTTACATGAACAACAGCGGCGAGTCCATAGTGCAGGCTCTGGAGTTCTACAAGATAGACGTGCAGAACCTCATAGTCGTATGCGATGATATATCGCTGGACTGCGGCAAGCTGAGGATACGCCGAAAGGGCAGCCACGGCGGACATAACGGGCTCCGCAGCATATGCGAGCTTACAGGCAGGGACGATTATCCGCGCATAAAAATGGGAGTTGGCAAGAAGCCTCACCCCGATTACGACCTTGCAAAGTGGGTGCTCGGAAAGTTCGGCAAGGAGGACAGCGAGCTCATGAAGCAGTCAGCCGAAAATGCCTGCGAGTGCATAAAGCTCATGGTACAGGGCAAGACCGATGAAGCCATGAACAAGTACAATTCCTGATCCCTACGGAGAATGCGATGAAACTGTTTAAAGATCTATTTACCGAGCTTGCAGGCTATAAAAGTCTGCGTGAAGCAATTGACAAGAAGATATCACCTGTCTCCGTGACAGGTCTTTCCCATATACACAGGGCGCAGCTTATTTACTCCCTGTGCGGTGAAAAGATAGACCTTGTAATAACTGGCTCGGAGGCAGAGGCAAAGAAGCTCTGCGATGATATAAACATGATGGCAGGCAGTGAAGCGGCGGTCCTTTTCCCGTCAAAGGAACTGGTATTCACACCTGTTGACAGTACCAACCACGAATACGAACATATGCGTATAGCCGCCCTTATAAAGGCGGCTAAAGGTCGTTGCAGCGTTATATGTGCAAGTATCGAGGCTGTAATGCAGCCTGTTATACCTGTGGGAGTCCTTATCGCAGCAGGTATCGAGCTGAAACAGGGAGCGGAAGTGAACCTGTCGGAGCTTGCGCTGACCCTGGCGAAGTGCGGCTATCAACGCTGCGAAAAGGTGGAGGGAGCATCGCAGTTCTCCATAAGAGGCTCTATTATTGATATATTCCCTGTGCAGGCGGATAAGCCCGTGCGTATCGAGCTGTGGGGCGATGAGATAGACACGATATCCGAGTTCGAGACAGACTCGCAGCGCCGTACCGATGCACTTGAAAGTGTTGAGATATATCCGTCGGGCGAAGTCCTTTATAATAATGAAGAGCTTGCCGACAAAATAGAGGAGCTGTGCAAAAAAGTCCGCGGAAAGCACATGGAGGCAGTCCGTGAGCATTTGGGTGCGGACGTACACAGACTCAGGGCAGGGGAGATACTTGCTCACGGAGTAAAGTACTATCCGCTGGTTTACGGCGAGCCCTCAACAGTATTCGATTACATAGGCGGAACTGTAATATTCAGTGATTTTTCCGATGTTATGGACAACGCCGCAGGAGTCCTCACACGCCACAATGAGGATATAAAGATACTCATGGAGGACGGACAGCTCTGCAAGGGACTTGACGGCTATGTACTGGAGCTTGCAGAAGTGCAGCATATTGCCGAAAAGCGCGTATGTCTCTACATGAGCAGCTTCATGCAGGGCGGTGAGAGGATAGACTATCGCAGACTTGTCAGCTTTGAGGCTATGCAGACTGCACCGTGGAGCGGTGAGATGAAGCAGCTTGTGGAGGATTTGGAGGACTACAAGCACCGCGGATACAGGATGGTGCTTGCGGCAGGAAGCGAAAAGACTCTTCCCATAATACAGCAGGATCTCAATGATAACGGCATACCATGTGATATCGCATCAGACAGCATCGAACCAATAAGCGGCAGAGTACTTCTTATGTCGGGAAGCTTCGGCGGCGGTTTTGAGTATCCCGAGAACAAGACAGTCCTCATAACACAGGGACGCTCTATGGATTCTGTTCGCAAAAAACGCCGCAAAAAGAAGAACAAGGCAGAGGAGATACGCTCGCTTGCTGATATCACAGAGGGCGATCTTGTTGTACATTCAGGCCATGGTATCGGTCGTTTCATCGGTATCCGAAAGCTTGAAATGGACGGCGTTACAAAGGATTATATCACCATACAGTATGCAGGTACGGATAAGCTTTATATTCCCGTAACTCAGCTGGATATGGTGTCAAAATACATAGGCCCACGAGATGACAGCGGCGTAAAACTGAATAAGCTCAGCTCGGGAGAATGGCAGAAAACAAGAAGCAATGTAAAACGTGCCGTAAAGGATATGGCACATGAGCTTATCGCGCTCTATGCAAAGCGTGAAAAGAGCGTAGGCTTTGCCTTTTATCCCGATGACGAGATACAGCACGATTTCGAGGAGCGTTTCCCGTACGTGGAGACTGACGACCAGTTGCAGTCTATATCCGAGATAAAGGCAGATATGGAAAGACCGCGTCCTATGGAGCGACTGCTCTGCGGAGACGTTGGCTTCGGCAAGACAGAGGTAGCTCTCAGAGCTGCCATGAAATGTGTGCTTTCGGGAAAGCAGTGCGCTATACTTGCGCCGACAACAGTTCTTGCATATCAGCATTACCAGACGGCACTCCGCCGTTTTGAGCACTTCCCTGTGCAGATAGAGCTTCTCAGCCGTTATCGTTCACCTAAACAGCAGGAGGAGATAATCAGGAAGCTGAAACAGGGACGAATAGATATTATAATAGGTACACATAAGATAATCCAGAAGTCCGTTGTGTTCAAGGACTTGGGACTTGCCATAATCGACGAGGAACAGCGTTTCGGTGTAGCTCACAAGGAACGCTTCAAGGAGAGCTTTACGGGAGTCGATGTGCTGATGCTGTCGGCTACTCCTATACCGCGTACACTTAATATGGCAATGAGCGGCATACGCGATATGTCAGTGATCGAAGAGCCTCCGCAGGACAGATACCCTGTGCAGACCTATGTTATCGAGTACAATATCGGTACAGTGGTACAGGCGATAGTCAGGGAGCTTCGCCGCGGCGGACAGGTATACTATATCCACAACCGCGTTGAGACAATAACTGCCTGTGCAGCCCGTTTACAGGAATTTCTTCCCGAAGCAAGGATAGCATTTGCTCACGGACAGATGAGTGAGGACGAGATGTCCGACATATGGGAGCAGCTTGTTGAGCATGAGATAGATATCCTTGTCTGCACCACTATCATCGAAACTGGCGTAGATGTGCCAAATGTAAATACCCTTATTATTGAGGACTCCGACCGCTTCGGCTTGTCGCAGCTCTATCAGCTCCGCGGCCGTGTGGGTCGTTCTAACCGCAGAGGCTATGCGTATTTCACATACAAGCGTGACAAGGTGCTCACTGAGATAGCCACAAAGCGACTTAACGCAATGCGCGAGTTCACACAGTTCGGAAGCGGCTTCCGTATAGCTCTCCGTGACCTTGAGATAAGAGGAGCAGGCAGTATACTGGGCGGAAGGCAGCACGGACACATGGAAGCCGTAGGATACGATATGTATTTGCAGCTCCTTTCGGAAGCTATCGCAGAGGAAAAGGGCGAGCAGCCCGAGAAGATACCAGAGTGTCTTGTGGATATACAGATAGATGCTCATATCCCCGAAAAGTACATTTCAAGCCTTAATCAGCGTATAGATATGTACCGCAAGATAATGCTGGTCAACGAGGACAGTGACAAGACCGACCTTATCGACGAGCTTATAGACCGTTACGGCGAACCGCCTAAGTCGGTGGTGGGACTTATAGACGTCTCTCTGCTCAGAAACAAGGCTGCTCATTTGGGAATTACCGAAATATCTCAGAAAAACGGTGCTATGTATTTTTATACGGAATATCTTGTTCCTGAGCAGATAGCTGCATTGCAGCAGGCGTACAAGGGCAGGATAACCTTCAACGGCGTAGGAAAATCCTATGTTTCCGTGAAAATATCACCGAAAATGCGCCCCTTTGATATGATGAGGGAAACTGTCGAAATATTTTATCAGAACAGAGAAAAGTAATAGTAAAATCCCTGAGCAATAATTGGTGAGAATTGGATCTGAGCGCAATTATTGTGTAATGTGTTACAAAAAACGTATTGTGATTTGGACGATATGTTACTTTACAGAGTTGTATTTTTATGCTACAATTTATTTATAAATAAAGAAAGACACAGTGATGCAGAGCACTGTGTAAAAAATAAATCAGTACAGTTTTGTACAGGGAGAAGCAAATATGAATTATAAAAACTTTATCGCAGGTGCGATGGCTTTTGCTCTTGCAGCCTGTGCTGCGGGATGCAGCGATAAGAAAGATCCCGATGCAGGCTCGGAGACAGTTCCTGTTGAGACTACAACAGAGGAGCTTATTCCTCCTACACCTACAGAAGCAACCGATCCAAATGCCATAACCTTTGATGACGGAAGATTTGATTTTGCCTATGTCAAGACAGATGATAAGGACTGCGCAAAGGGTGAAGTTTCGGTTGCAGAGCTTATGGGCAATAAGATGCTTAAATTTGCCGATGACAATACCGTGCCGCTGGAAGGTAAGGTGCAGAAAATAGGTATAAGCGTTACAAAGCTCCTCGGCAGTGAAGGTGCAGCAAAGGTTCGCAGGATAGAATTTGATATGTATGCCGAGGCTACGTCAGACGGACTGAAAAGAGATGACGGAGAAGTTGTAAGAGCTCCAGGCTGGATAGGCGGCGGCGGCGGAACTGTTACCGCGCAGGAAAAGTGGTATGATTTTCAGGACTTTTCAGGCGGTGAGTACAATTTTGAAGCGTCAGGTGCAGTCCATGCGCAGTTCAAATTCCTGCTCGCTGACAGCGGACAGTGCTGGACAGAGGAAATGGACGATGCCAACTTCCTTATCATGCGCTGGGGCGTAGCAAATGAATCGGATATGTATATCGACAATATCGTTTTCTATGACGAGGACGGCAATTCTATACCGATAGCTCCTGCTTCTGCTGTTGAAGATCTGAAGAGCAAGGCTGAGGATATAATTGACGGGATAAAGGCTGATACCGAAGAAAAAAGGGAAGAGCTCAAAGCCAAGTACAAAAAAGCTGCAGAAGATATTGAGTCAGCTGTAACAGATCCGAAGCGTAGAGAAGAACTTGAGGCTGAATATAAAAAGCTGATGGATGATGTTAAAGAGTCCGAGCAGTTTGAAGAAGCCGAGGCAAAGATGAAGGAGTTTGAGGAAAAACTCAAAGAGTCGATCAGTAAAACCTCTGACGCTGAACAGCAGATCATGGACGAAATTGAAAAAGCAAAAGCAGATGCTGAAAAGGTAAACGCCGAGGTGCAAGGAGCTATTGATGAAGCTTCTGAGATGATCGGTAAAATTCAGGACAGATAAACAGAAACGCTTCCGAGTAACCGTGATGCTAATATAGAATTTTATATTAATTTATCGGGGGAACCCTTTCTGAGGAAAGGTTTTCCCCCGAACCCCTTTCCAAAGACTTTTATCTGATTTTTTCACTGATAGGGCGCGAACAAGCCATAAAAAAGACCTGTAAAAATACAGGTCGCGCCCTATCTGTGAAAAAATAAAAACAGAAGTTTTCGGGAGAGAGTTTGAGAGAAGCCCCTTTTTCAAAAGGGGTTCTCTCAATAATCAGTATAAAAGTTTCTGTATCAGTATTGCAGTTATCTCGGAAGCGTTTTTTTTATCAGTCGAAATAAAATATGTCCTCGAATTTTTTATCAAGGGCAATGCACAGGACTAATGCCAGTTTAGCCGTGGGGCTGAACTGCCCCGTCTCTATAGAACTGATAGTATTTCGGGATACGCCTACCATTTTCGCCAGCTCGTCCTGCGAGAGCCGCTGCTCCTTGCGTATCTCTTTCAGACGGTTTCGGAGTATAAGTGAATCGTCTATCATGCAGTCACCTCGTATAATCAATTGCTTTACAGAGATCTTCCGTATTCATAGTCAACACCCATGAACGAAGTGCAGTACAACAGATACTACTGTTGCTAAAGCCATAAGTGCTCCTGCGTAAAAGTCGTCCTTGTTATCGGTCTTTTTCCACCTGTAAAGGTAATCAGCGGCGAATGATGCGGTGAAAATACTGTAATAGCTGTAATCTTCGTTTCCTGTTATAAACCAGTCAATGATAAAAAAAGCGAGACAGAATATGATAGCGGCAATTCTGCCGTATTTCATGCCTTTTACCCTCGTTTCAAGGTAAAATGGATCGTTATTCTTGTTATCGTTTCTGCTTTTTTCGAGAATCTCTTCCTTGTTCATAGTAGTACCTCCCATATCATGTAATGCATTTTGCCAAGTTTACTTGGTAATTGTATTATAGCGCTGCCAAGTGTACTTGTCAAGACTTTGCAAAGTAAACTTGTCAGAATTGTGTGAATGCACAATTCGGAATAAGTGTATTTTAACGACTTGCACAATAGCGTAGGGGCGAGTTCCGCTCGCCCGAATTAAAATACATATAAAAAATCGGCGGGCGCTCGGAAAGCGCCCCTACATACGGTCATTCACACATACAAACAAAAAGGCACTGTGAAAATCACAGTGCCTTAATTATGCATTATGCATTATGAATTACGCATTAACCAAGTACTACGTTTATCTCGTTTACAGCAGCAAGCTTATCGGCAGGAACGTAGTTGCCAGCCAGCTTTTCGCCGTTGAGAGTGATCTCCTTTACGCCGCTCTGAACGTGTGCGGAGTTGTCGATATTGATATTGAGCTTCTTGCCGCGGAAGTTCTTCTCGATCTTGAAGCCGTCCCACTTAGCAGGGATAGACGGAGCAATAGTGAGACCGCCGAGGTCAGGACGCATACCGCAGATACCCTCAACACAGCCTACCATTACAGTTGAAGCTGTACCTGTGAGCCAGTGAACGTGTGAACGTCCCTCATATGGAGAAGCCTTTGACTCGGTGAACTGACCGTGAACGTATGGCTCCATAACACGTATCTCAGCCTTGTCGTTCATTGCAGCAGGTGAGCTTTCGAGGAAGTACTCGAATGCGCGGTCACCGTGACCGAGGAGAGACTCGGCGAGTATGAGCCAGCCCTGTGACTGTGAGAAGATACCGCCGTTTTCCTTTGTATCAAGGTTGAATACCTGCATGAGCGCACCCTCAAAGTGGTGGTACTTGTAAGGTGGTTCGAGGAGCTTAGCACCGTAAGGTGTATTGAGTATATCGTGAACGCTGTTCATAGCCTTTTCAGCCTGATCGTCAGAAGCAAAGTGTGAGATTACGCTCCAGCTCTGAGGATTGAGCCACATATTAGCCTCGGGATCCTTCTTTGCACCAACGATAACGCCGTTGTCGCGGATACCGCGGATAAATCTGTCCTCGTCCCAGCACTTTTCAAGTGCGTTGCCGAGCTTCTTCTGAGCACCGTCAAGGTATGTGATATATTCTGTGTCGTTCTTGTCCTTAGCCATGTCGCGCATAACGTTCATAGCGTAGTAGAGCTGGAATGCAACGAATGTGGATTCGCCCTTTGCACCGAGGCGGAGACAGTCGTTCCAGTCAGCGTGGAGACCTGCGGGCATATCGTGATCGCCGAGACGCTCCATAGAGAAGCGGATAGCGTTCTTGAGGTGCTCGTAAACAGTAGCCTTTCCGCCGCCCTCTTCTGCGTAGGTGATAACTTCATCGAGGAAGCCCTTGTTGCCGCTCTCGCCGAGGTACTTAACGATAGTCGGGAAGAGCCAGAGTGCATCGTCAGCACGGTAGGACGGGTGACCTGTTTCCTTAGCGTAAACGCTGTGCTCGTCGTTCTCGTCAGGACAAGTCTCGTGACCTGCGTTGTGGTCGAACTTAACAAGCGGGAGTCCGCCGCCGTTGCTTACCTGAGCGGAAAGCATGAAGCGTATCTTTTCGGCAGCCATTTCCGGATCAAGGTGTATGATACCCTGAATATCCTGAACAGTATCGCGATAGCCGTAGCCGTTTCTCAGACCGCAGTATACGAATGAAGCTGCTCTTGACCAGATGAATGTAATGAAGCACTGATAAGCGTTCCATACATTTATCATGTTGTTGAACTCGTCGGAAGGAGTCTCTACCTTGAAGTTTGAGAGCTGACCGTGCCAATAGTCCTTGAGCTGCTTGACTTCTGCATCTACCTTGCCTGCTGCCTTGTATTCTTCAAGTATAGCAGCAGCCTCGGGATCCTTGCGTTCACCGAGTACGAAAACGAATTCCTTCGTCTCGCCGGGAGCAAGTGTGATATCGCTCTGGAGAGCACCGCATGAGTTGGAGTTATAGTTCATAACGCCGCTGCACTTGCCGTTCTCAACAGCGATAGGATTTGAGAAAGTTCTGTAAGGTCCGATGAAGTCGCTGAAGCTTCCGCAGCAGCCTGTAACAGGCTGACCTACCATGCCGAAGAAACGCTCCTGACCGTTGTAGCCGTTCTCATCGAAGCCTGTGTTCTCGTTCATGTGCTGGAGGATACGGTTGCCGCCCTCAAAGCTTGTACGTGTGATGAACAGTGTGTACTGGAGGTTGACCTGATCCTGCTCATAGTTAGGCTCGTTTGTGAATTCTATAAAGCCGAATACAGAGAGCTTTCTCTCCTTTGAGGAGTTGTTTGTTACCTTTGCTCTCCATACTTCGTATGTCTTGCCGTAGGGAACATAGTATGTAGTTTCGGACTTGATATCTGCGTACTCAGCAGAAATGACTGTATAAGCTGTACCGTGGCGGCACTCGCTCTTATACTTGTCGAGGGGCTTGCCTACAGGCTGCCATGAAGCTGACCAGTAATCAGCGGTATCGTTATCTCTTATATAAATGTAACGACCCGGGAGAGCCATATCAGAGTTGAAGCGGAAACGTGAAAGTCTTCCGTTTGCACCTGATTTTACGAAGCTGTAGCCTGCTGCGTTGTTGGATATCATAGCACCGTATTCGGGATCACCTAAATAGTTTGCCCAAGGTGCGGGTGTGGCGGGGTTAGTGATGACATATTCTTTGTTTTCAAGATCGAAATGTCCGTACTGCATAATACATTCTCCTTCTCAGCTGCCGTTGGACAGTGCTTTCCTCAGGCAGAAAATATCACACTAATTATACCATTAAACAGGAGCTTTGACAAGGGGGTAAAAATGAACATATCGTTAACAACAGCAAAAAACGACAAGTTTTTACTACATTATGTAATATTACGCTATAATTACTCTAAATGTTATATCACTTTTCTGCTGGACTTATACTTTATGTTTATGTATGTCTGTTGTGTGGGTGCAAATGCAAGATATGCTTTCATAAGTGAAAGATATGCGGTGAGTATTGATTTTTTCAGCTGCTCAATTTATAATATAGACAGATAAGCTTATCAATGATACAGGGAGGCGATGCGAGCAAATGAAGATAAGACTGTTAGTAAGCGACGAACACTACGATGCAATAGCGGCTGAATTGATTAAAAAGGGCATAGATATCGATGACACCGCTGAACTTATACTCTCGGAGAGCAACATCACGGTATCGCATCTTATAGCAAGGCGCGGCGAGGAGATATACAGGCTCGAAACAAAGGATATCTCTCACATAGAAAGTTTTGCACATGATATAGTAGCATATTGCGGCACAGAGGAATACAGGCTTTCCGAGCCGCTGCGCCGTCTCGAGGAGATACTCGATCCGAAAGAGTTCATACGAGTGAGCAACTCGGTCATAGTGTCAATGTCGCATATAAAGTCAATACGTCCTGCATTGTCGCAGAAGTTCATGCTGACGATGAAAAACGGCGCAAAGGTGGACGTTACAAGGACGTATTACTACATATTCAAGGAATTCTTGGGGATTTAAGGAGGGGTGAACATGAAAGAAAATTCAAATATAGTTGGTGTATCAATAATTTTTCTGCTTATAATCGCAGCTTTGATAGCCATAGGTTTCGCTGTATATCGTGCTTCGTATACACGAAAGATAAACAGGAGACTTGCAGAGGGCAGAGAAGCTAAAATCAAGCCTATGATGTCGCCTGTAAAGTTTGTTATCGTTATACTGACAAGTGCTGTTGGTATTGTACTTGTGCTATGGGTGGGGCTTATAGTATTAATGTCGGTAAAAATAAAGATGTCGCGTGCGGATATGATATGTGACCCGTCAATAGGACTGATGCATGATACGCTTCTTGAAGATTCGCTTATCGGTGAGTACAGCTTCGGCGATGAGATAAAGGGCTATACAAAACATACTGTCAATAAGGGCGATACCTGTATCGAGATATATACTTTGGATCAGGAATATACTCATGTATTTGCACCTGTACTGGCAACGGCTAAATACACAGGCAGTAGATCAGTGACATTTTCGGATATTACTGTTGATTTCGAGTTTAATCATTTTTCTGCAAACTGGGATACAATGGGTGAAAACGGATTGATCGCAATAGATACGGGTGGTTACAAGGGCGATTTTATCATAACATACAGTCTGTTTTTCGGTAAAAACACAGACAGCAAGGAGCAGCACGTTGACGTTCAGACGAGCGTAAATCTTAATGTCAACGAATACAGTCAGGTAACATTGGAAGAATAAAAGAATGGTTACAGGCGGCTTTATGAGCCGCCTGTTTTGCTGTATTTTGTGCCGCGATACAGGTTCACAGTATAACTTTGGCTATATACGGAGCTTTATACAGGTTTGTCTGACCATTTTTGCTGTTCAGTGTTACATATGTCATTCAGGAAGTGACATATGTCACTCATTAAATGACATATTTCACCTATGCAAAATTAGAATTCTGAGTATAATAAAATCATAGGGTTGCGCAACACCTGAAACGAAAACTAAAGCAGGCAATTATTCCGTACATTTTTTGTTTAATATTATTTATTAAGGAGAGAATATTATGAAAGCTACAATCAAAAAGGCAATCACAGGAATTTTAGCAGCAGCAATGTGTGCAGTACCAATGGTAAGTGCAATGACAGCAAGTGCAGAAGTAACAGGAAAGGTACAAAAATATGAGATTGGCAGTATTTCGGGAACAATGACGGTGAAAGAGCTTGGCCTTAGCAGGGGGACTTCGTTGTCAAAAGCTAAAGTAGACAGTGTTGGCTATCTTTTGCCTGAAACTGATCCTGATGATATACCATGGCCTATTCGTATACGTGCGCGTAAGGCATACAGGATAACATCAAAAGGTTCAAGAGAAGTAAAATTTGTAAATGGCAGAGTAGGTAAGCTTGCTCCTGATACCAATCCGGATGACGTTCCGTGGTGGATCATTATCGTTGCAGCAACTGATGCAAATCAGATCAAGGTTTCTGAGTTTTCAAGAAATGTAAGAAACAAAATCGGTGTAGTTGAATTTTCCGGCGCGGTAGGACTTTATACACAAGATCCGCCATCTTGGTGGGTTGGTCCTTGGCCTCCGACAAATCCAGTAGCAGATAATGGTGCGTCAATTTTACAAGGCAGATCAGAGCGAGTGATCAGCGTTGGGCGAGTTGCAAATTCCTTTGAGAAGGAAGCTTCTGCAAAAATAGAGCAAATAGATATAGGCGGTATTAAAACACAGATAGATATTCAGCTTATGAAGGACATATATGGCGGCTGTTTCTGAGCATTAAAGTTTGACATACATTGATTTATAATGGGTATAGAGTTTATATGAATATTAAGGAGAGATTATTATGAAAAATACTATTAAAAAGTCATTAGCAGCTATTTTTGCAGCAGCAATGTGCGCAGTTCCAATGGTAAGCGCAATGTCAGCAAGTGCAGGCAATTTAGAGGGAATAAAGCGCGAAGCAATAGAGATCAATTTTGATGCTAAGGAATATAAGAAAGCATCTGAACTCACATTTGCAAAGGGCGGCATTAAGAAGGCTGAAGAATTACCGATTTATAGGGGCGAATATGTCAGAGGTCAGATGAGCCACAAGTTTGAAATAGGTCGCGTGATTGGACCCAGTGGACATTGGGAGTGGGTTTATGTAAATGGTTGTTGGGTTTTAGTTTGGGTTAAGGACGATTGGATAGATCCACGTGCCGAAGTAACTTTAGGTGATGGATTCCGTAAAGGTATCGATGAGTTCATTAGAAATAAGGCTGTTACAGCTGTAATTGCAGAAAAGATAGAAAAGATAAGTATCGCAGGAAGTAGAAGAACAGACCGAGTAACGGTAATTGATATGGCAACAAAGCAGGAGAGATTAGTTACAAAAGCAAACGCACAGAATCTCTTGGTGAGAACGGCTAATATTGATGCCGCTTCAGCTAAAAGATTACTGAGCAGATAATAATGTAGGGTAAAAACTTTTATAAAAGATATAGGGACAAAAACGGGATTTATAATAAAAATAAAAGCTCCTCTCGGTGCCGCCGCAGGCATTATGAGAGGAGCTTTTTCGTATCTTCTTATATAATAAGAAGTTTTTTGAAAAAAATTCCGAAAAACACTTGATTTTTGCGAAAAACCGTGGTATAATACTTTATGATGATAGTAAACCCAAAGACCGGAACCTTCCGGTCTTTAGTATTTATATCGAAACTTTAACTTTACAGAGAAAGGAGATACCCGATATATCGGGAAAAACTGCCTATGAAATTCAAAAAATTCGGCGGTACGGAACAAAAGGTATACGATCTTATCAAGCCTATCACAGATGAGCTTGGCTACTACCTCTGGGACGTTTGCTACGAAAAAGAAGGCGCGATGTGGTATTTGAGAGTCTTTATAGATCAGGACGAGGGAATAACCATTGCGGACTGCGAACGCGCAAATGCTCCTATAAGCGATATCCTCGATGAGAAAGACCCCATTGCTCAGAGCTATATGCTGGAAGTCGGTTCGGCAGGTCTGGAGCGTGAGCTTGTCAAGGAGGAACACTTTGAAGTGTGTCAGGGCGATGAAGTGAAGATACGCTTCATAAGAGCTGTTGACGGGGAAAAGGAAATAGTTGCCAAGCTTGTTGGCGCAGATAAAGAGGGCGTTACCGTGGCTCTCGAAAGCGGTGAGGAGAAGAAATTCCCTCTGGCAGATATTGCTTTTGTAAAGCTTTATCTTGATTTCTGAAATGCAAAAAAACAAAATATAATATATTGGAGGAATTTACAGACATGAACATGAATAAGGACTTTTTCAAGGCACTTGAGGCTCTTGGCGAAGAAAACAGTGTGGAGACAGAGCTGCTTATCGAAAAGGTGAAGTCAGCTATGCTCAAGGCAGCAAGAAGAGCTTATCCGCACAGCGAAGAGAGGATAACAGTTGAGATTGATCCTAAAACGAAAAAGTTTGAAATGTATATCAGACAGGATATCATCGATGATGAGCCTATCGACGAAAACGAAGTAAATATCGACGTTGCAAAGACTATGGATCCTCATGCTATGGTCGGCGGAACTATCATGAAGGAGCTGGATATCTCAAAGCTTGGCAGAATGGCTGCACTTTCAGCAAAGCAGTCCATAAAGGGCGACCTGAGAGAGATCAACCGTGAGCAGATGCTCAGCAAGTTTGAGCAGAAGGAACACGAATGTATCACTGCAAGAGTTTCTCAGGTAGAACCCGGCAGAGGTACTGTTACTGTGGTTTATGACGGAACTGAGCTCTATCTCTTCCGCAACGAGCAGATACCAGGTGAGAACCTTGAAGAGGGCAAGTCCGTAAAGGTATACATCACAGGCATCATCGGCAAGAACAAGAAGCCTGTAGTTAAGATCTCACGTACTCACAAGGACCTCGTAAAGAGACTCTTTGAGCAGGAAGTTCCCGAGATATATGACGGTACTGTTGAAGTAAAGTCTATCTCCCGTGAGGCAGGTTCAAGAACAAAGATCGCTGTATGGTCAAAGGACGAGAACGTTGACGCAGTAGGTGCCTGCATCGGTCCTAAGCGTTCAAGAATAACAGCTGTAGTAAACGAGCTCAGCGGTGAAAAGATCGACATTATCCCATGGAGCGAAGTTCCCGAGGAGTTCATCGCAAGAGCACTTGCTCCTGCTGAGGTACTCAAGACAGTTATCGTTTCCATGGAAGAAAAGATATGCACAGTTATCGTTCCTAACAATCAGCTCTCACTTGCTATCGGCAATAAGGGACAGAATGCTAAGCTTGCTGCAAAGCTTACAGGCTTCAAGATCGACATCAAGCCTCAGTTCGACAACATAACAGGTGAGGAAGCTCCCGAAATGAGCCCTGACTTTGTTGCTCCTGTATTTGAGTCTGCTCCAGCTGAGACAGAGGGCGAGGAGACTGCTCCTGCTGCTGAGGAAGAGGAGATCACAGAGGCAGCAGCCGAGGAAAATACTGAAGCAGCTGAGGAAACTGCTGAAGCTCCTGCTGCTGACGAGGAATAATTATGAAGCCAAAAAAGACACCTATGAGAATGTGTCTCGGCTGCGGTGAGATGAAGCCTAAAAAAGAGCTTATACGTGTGGTGAAGTCTCCCGAGGGCGAGATAAGTCTTGACTTCAAGGGCAAAGCCGCAGGCAGAGGTGCTTATATCTGCCGCAGTACGGATTGTCTGGAAAAGGCAAGAAAAGCAAGAAAATTTGAAAGATCCTTCTCATGCAAGATCGAAGAAAGCGTTTATGAGGTGATGATGAATGAGCTCAGAGAAGAGCCGCAGGACAGCTAATCTTCTCGGTATCTGTATCAGAGCGGGCAAGACTGTAAAGGGCTTCGACAGTGCAGTCGAGGCTGTGAAAAACGGTACTGCTTTCTGCTTGCTTACCGCTTCTGACGCTTCGGAAAAAACAGTCAAGGAAGTAAAGTTCTACTGTGAGAAATACAGTGTAAAGTCTCTCGCAACGGAAATGAGCAAAGCCGATATCGGAAAGCTCTGCGGAAAAGAGACAGCTGTCATAGCAGTCACAGACAAGGGCTTCGCGGACGGTTTTGAGAGGATAATATCTGATTGATCGCAGTTATGCGTTGATATAGATACGTTATAGATATATTACTGCCGCACAGTACGGCAAAGACAAATTGGAGGTAATCAGGCCTATGGCAAAAAAGATAAAGTTAAGCGACGCTGCAAAGGATATAAATATCCCTGCACAGGAATTGATCGACTTTTTCGCTGAAAAAGGCGATAATAAAAAGAAAACGGGTTCTTCTCTCACTGAGGAGGAAATGAACACTGTTCTTGAGCATTACACAAAGGAACGTTATTCTGTAGGCTCACTGAACGATTATTTCAACTCAAAGAACGATCCCAAGCCTGTCAGGGAAGACGCTGCAAAGGAAGAGAAAAAGACTACAGCCGCTAAGAAGCCTGCTGAGAAAAAGAACACTGAAGAGCCTAAAAAGGAAGAGAAAAAGGCTGCTGCCGCAGCAGCTCCCGCTCCTGTAAAGAAGGCTGAAAAGCCTGCCGAGCCAAAGAAGGAAGAAAAGCCGCAGGCTGCTCCCGTTAAAAAGGCTGAGCCCGAGAAGAAGCAGGAAGCAGCTCCTGCTGTCAAGGAAGCTCCGAAGGAAGAACCAAAGCAGGAAGCAAAGTCAGAACCAAAGCAGGAAGCTAAACCAGAGCCAAAGCAGGAAGTTAAACCCGAGCCTAAACAGGAAACAAAGCCCGAGCCAAAGGCTGAGCCTGTAAAGACTGAGGAAAAGCCTGCCGAGCCAAAGAAGGAAGAAAAGGCTCAGGAAGCTGATAAGAATACTGCTCACGTCCACGATAAGAAAAAGGACAAGAAGAAGGAGCAGGCTAAGGCTCAGGACAGAGGCGAGAGAACAAAGTTCAACGCTGCATTCAGTTCTGAAACAGCACAGACTTCTACACAGAGAAGAACTGTAGATACAAGAGGAAGCTACGTTGACCTCGATAAGTACAACGAGAGATACGACCAGATGGCTACCTCAAACAAGCATAAGAACGACAACTATTCTTCTAAGAAGCAGAAGATAAATCAGAAGTCAGCTCAGAGAACACGTCAGCAGTTCTCAAAGAAGGAGAGCGAGGCTGAAAAGCTCAAGAGACTGGAGCTCGAAAGAGCAAGAAAGCAGCAGCTCAAGGTACTTATCCCTGACAATATCACTGTCGGCGAGCTTGCTACACGTCTTAAAGCTACTGCTACAGACGTTATCAAACAGCTTATGAAGCTGGGGGTTATGGCTTCTATAAATCAGGAGATAGATTTCGATACAGCTGCTCTCGTTGCAGACGAGATGGGCGCAAAGGTAGAAAAGGAAGTTATCGTTACTATTGAGGAGCGTCTTATCGACGATACAGATGATGACGATACAAACCTCCAGCCGCGCTGCCCTGTTGTAGTTGTTATGGGTCACGTTGACCACGGTAAGACTTCTATTCTCGACCGCATCAGAGATGCTCACGTTGCCGCAGGCGAAGCAGGCGGTATCACACAGCACATCGGTGCTTATCAGGTAAATATCAACGGACAGGACATCACATTCCTCGATACTCCCGGACATGAGGCTTTCACTTCAATGCGTGCAAGAGGTGCTAATATCACTGATATCGCTATCCTCGTTGTTGCTGCTGATGACGGTATCATGCCGCAGACTGTAGAGTCTATCAACCACGCAAAGGCAGCAGGAGTATCTATCATCGTTGCTATCAACAAGATGGATAAGGAAGGTGCTAACCCTGACCGTATCAAGGAAGAGCTCACAAAGTACGACCTCGTTTGCGAGGACTGGGGCGGCGACGTTATCTGCGTTCCTGTTTCAGCTAAGACTGGTGAGGGTATCGATGACCTTCTCGAAAATGTACTCCTCGTTGCTGAGGTCAAGGAGCTCAAGGCTAACCCTGACAGACTTGCAAAGGGTACTGTTATCGAAGCTCGTCTTGACAAGGGCAGAGGTCCTATCGCTACACTTCTCGTACAGAACGGTACTCTCAAGCAGGGCGATGTTCTTATCGCAGGTACTGCTGTCGGAAGAGTTCGTGTTATGACAAACGACAAGGGCAGAACTGTAAAGGAAGCAGGTCCTTCTGTTCCTGTTGAGATAACAGGTCTTGCAGAAGTTCCAAGCGCAGGTGATATCTTCAATGCAGTTGAGGACGAAAGACTTGCACGTGAGCTCGTTGAGCAGAGAAAGCACGAGCAGAAGCAGGAGCAGTTCAACGCTTACCGCAAGGTTACTCTCGATAACCTGTTCAGCCAGATCGCTGAGGGCGAGATCAAGGAGCTCCCGATCGTTGTAAAGGCTGACGTTCAGGGTTCAGTTGAAGCTGTTAAGCAGTCTCTCGAAAAGCTCTCTAACAACGAGGTAAGAGTAAGAGTTATCCATGGTGCAGTTGGTGCTGTTAAGGAAAGCGACGTTATGCTCGCAGCTGCTTCAAATGCTATCATCGTCGGCTTCAATGTAAGGCCTGATCCTGTTGCTGCTGAAAATGCAGTCCGTGACGGCGTTGATATCAGACTCTATCGTATCATCTATGATGCTATCGAGGAGATAACAACAGCTATGAAGGGTATGCTCGCTCCTAAGACCCGTGAGGTAGAGCAGGGACGAGTAGAGGTAAGACAGGTATACAAGATATCCAACGTTGGTATGGTAGCAGGAAGCTATGTGCTCAGCGGTAAGGTAACAAGAGGAAGTCAGGTGCGTGTAGTACGTGACGGAATCATCATTGCAGATGATAAGATATCAGGACTCAAGCGTTTCAAGGACGACGCTAAGGAAGTAGCAGAAGGCTACGAGTGCGGTATCAGTCTCGAGAAGTTCAGCGACGTTAAGGAAGGCGATATCTTCGAGGCTTATATCGTTGAGGAATACCGTGAAGATTAAAATCAATTATTCTCATCAATGATAAAGGGGGAATTTCTCATGGATAACAGCAGAATGAGTACTGCGGATATGCTGCAGTACTGTAATGAGGCACTGGCGTGGGACGATTTTGGTCCTATCGACGTATTCTTCTTTGAGTCGGTAAAGAAAATACTTCTCGGTCAGTGCAGCGCATTTGAAGAACCTGAAGCATATACAGATGATCTTATGGGTATCGAGCGTCCTGTTCGTGATGTGGAGCTTGAACCCGAATACGGCAATTACGCAGATATCTACTACGGCGAAGAGGGCGACGAGGAAATACCCGATTACAGCCGCAGCGATGAAGATGTAGCTTTTTCTGCGGATATATTCGGCGACGGATTTTTTGCCGAGCCTGAGCAGGCAGTTGATGGGGGCGCTGCTGCTGAGGCAGAGCCCGAGCCTGAAGCTGTTGAAGAAGCTGCCGAGGAAAATGCAGCTGAAGAGAAGCCTGTGAAGAAGCAGGCCAAAAAGGCTGCTAAGAAAAATGCGAAAAAGTCTGCAAAATCTGCCGATTCCGATAAACATGAAGAGAAAAAAGATGGCGGTTTCACCGTCAGCTTGTGACACGAGGAAGGATTACCATGCCTAATTTCAAGAACAGCCGTATGGCTGAAGATATAAAAAGGGAAATGACAGCAATTCTCAGAGAGCTTAAAGATCCGCGCATAGATAAGATGCTCACTATCGTAAGAGCCGATCTTTCGGGCGATATGTCAAGCTGTAAGATATACGTATCCAGCTTTGAGGGCATTGAAAGAGCAAAACAGTCCGTTGAGGGACTTAAAAGTGCGGCAGGATTTATCAAGAGAGAGCTTTTTCACAGACTCAAAATGCGTAAAGCTCCCAATCTTACCTTCATTGCCGACAATTCTATCGAAAGAAGCGCGGAGATAAGCAAAAAGCTCCATGACCTGCTGTAAGGAGGATCACTATGTTCATCGGTTTCAGTGAGGCTGAGCTCTTTCTCAGAAACTGCGAGGACGCAGTTATAATCACTCACCGTAATCCTGACGGTGACTGTATAGGTGCAGGCTTTGGCTTGAAGGATATCCTTGCTCAGCTGGGTATCCGAAGCAGAGTCGTGTGCCATGACGGCTTCCCTTCGCCGCGCTATGATTTTCTCGTAAGCGAGGGCGCAGGAGAAGAGTTTGAGCCTAAAACGATCATTGCGGTGGATATCGCCGACGAAAACCTTATGGGTGACTATAAGGACATCTACGGCGGAAAGGTGCAGCTCTGCATCGACCACCATATCTCAAATAAGAATTATGCGGAGAAAACTCTGCTCCGCAGCGACGCTACTGCTGCCTGCGAGATAATCTATGATCTTGCAAAGTTCATGGGCGTAAAGATAACCAAGCACTGCGCTATGTGCCTTTATACGGGTATTGCTACGGATTCGGGCTGCTTCAAGTACGACTGTACTACTCCCCGTGCTCATGAGATAGCAGCAGAGATGATGCGCAGCTATGATATAAATTTCGCAAGAATAAACCGTTATATGTTCGATGTGAAGTCTATGGGCAGACTGAAGCTTGAAGCTAAGGTCAACGAGCTCATGGAATACTGCCTCGGCGGAAAGCTGGCTATCGCAGCTGTCACACAGGACATGATGAAGGCTATGAACGTTTCTATGGAGGAGCTGGAAGGCTTTGCTCCGCTGACTATACAGCTTGAAGAAACAGAAGTAGGTATACTTATGCGCGAGCGTGAGGACGGCGTTTTCAAGTGCTCATTCCGCTCGGCAAATGAGGTGAATGTTTCGGCTATATGTCAGATGATAGGCGGCGGCGGTCACGCAAAGGCAGCAGGCTGTACTATCGACGGTCCTCTTGAGGACGCTAAGAAATTCCTCATCAGTGCTGTTGAAGGAGCTCTCAGCAAATGAACGGTATTCTCTGCGTAAACAAACCACAGGATTTTACTTCGTTTGATGTTGTGGCGAAACTTCGCGGCATACTTCAGATGAAAAGGCTCGGACACGGTGGTACTCTTGATCCTATGGCTACGGGAGTATTGCCTGTATTCGTGGGCAATGCCACGAAAGCCTGCGATATCATGCCCGATAATACAAAAAGCTATCGTGCAGGTTTCCGCCTCGGTGCGGTGTCGGATACGCAGGATATCTGGGGCGAGGTCAGTGAAAAGTCGGATATGGCAGTGGAAAGAGCTGCCGTAGAAGCTGTTATACCTGAGTTTACAGGAAAGATAATGCAGCTTCCGCCTATGTATTCGGCTGTTCAGGTGGGCGGAAAACGCCTTTACGACCTTGCGAGACAAGGAATAGAAGTCGAGCGTGAGGCTCGTGAAATAGAAGTATCAAAGCTTGTGCTGGAGGAATATGACAGCAGTACCCGTGAGGGTGTACTGTCTATAGCCTGCGGCAAGGGTACTTATATAAGAACTATAATCAGCGATATCGGTGAAAGACTGGGCTGCGGAGGGATAATGACCTCACTGGTAAGGACTTCCTCAGGCGGCTTCGGTCTTGATGAATGTTTTTCACTGGAAGAGATACAGAAGGCAAAGGACGAGGACAGGCTGGAAGAGCTTATCCTGCCTATTGAAAGAGTCTTTGAAAAGCTGCCTAAGCTCAGGCTGGGCGAGGCGCAGACAAGAATGTACAGAAACGGCGTAAAGCTTGACCTTTCAAAGCTTCGCAATATACGCGATGATGCGGAATGTTACGGAGTGTACGGCTTTGACGGTGCATTTATAGGTACGGCTTTTGCTGACCGCGAGGGCGGTATCCTTCGTGTGGGAAAGAATTTAGGGTGACGGCATGGGAACTAAAAAAACTGCTGTTGCTTTGGGACTTTTCGATGGAGTGCATCTTGGCCACAGAGCCGTGATAGATGCGGCTGCGGCTCAGCGTGAAAACGGACTTACGGCTTCGGTATTCACTTTCGAGCCAGAGTGCGTGCTGAGAAAATCAGGCGGCTCGTCGGGATTTATCTATACAAAGACCGAAAAGGAGATACTCCTCTGTGAGCAGATAGGCGTGGACGATATTATAAGTCCTGCGTTTGAGAGCCTTTGCGGTCTTACAGGTGAAGAATTCGCACAGGAGATACTTTGCAGGCAAATGGGCGCGGCTCATGTGTGCTGCGGCGATGATTTCAGATTTGGAAAAAATGCAGCATGCGGTGCGCAGGAGCTTATGGAGTTCGGAAAGCGTTTCGGCTTTGAAGTCGAGGTAGTCGGCGCAGTTGAATACGGCGGCAGCGTTGTTTCGTCAAGCCGCATAAGGGAGCTTTTGCTTAAAGGCGATATTGCTTCGGCAAACGAGCTGCTCGGCTCTGCTTACTTCATAAATGCAAATGTAACAGACGGCAATCACATCGGCAGGACTATCGACTTCCCGACTATCAATCAGGACTTTGCCGAGGGACAGCTCGTGCCGAGATACGGCGTGTACAGTACGCTCACCAATGTGGGCGGAAAGGTGCTCCCGTCGGTGACAAATGTGGGGGTAAAGCCTACTATAGAGGGCGTTCGCAGACCACTTGCGGAGACTCACATAATCGGATACAGCGGCGACCTTTACGGCAAAAACGTTGATGTATGCTTTAAGAGCTTTATCCGTCCCGAAACAAAATTCGGCTCTCTCGATGAGCTGAAAGCACAGATAAAAGCCGATATACAGGCAGCTGTCAATATCTCCTGAAAAATTCGCACTGCTTTCATTTTGTTATCACAAACAAGTATTAACATAGATATTGCTGAAAATGCGGTTTTTTATGCCGCGAAACCTCTGAATTATATAATAAGGAGTGTAAAACCCAATGATAGAGGTCAAAAACCTTACAAAAAAATACGGCTCAAAAGTAGCTGTAAACGATATCAGCTTCAAGGTCGAAAAGGGTGAGATACTCGGTTTCCTCGGACCTAACGGTGCAGGAAAGTCAACGACCATGAATATGCTGACAGGATATATATCGTCAACTTCGGGAGAGATACTCATTGACGGTACTGATATCCTTGAAGAACCTAAGAAAGCCAAGGCAAAGATAGGTTATCTGCCCGAAATACCGCCTCTCTATGTTGATATGACGGTAGATGCCTATCTCAATTTCATGTATGATCTTAAAAAGTGCAAGCTCCCGAGAAAAGCTCATCTCAAGGACATCTGCACACGCTGTATGTTACAGGACGTAAGACACAGACTTATCAAGAACCTTTCAAAAGGTTATCGTCAGAGAGTAGGTCTTGCTCAGGCACTTATCAACAATCCGCCTGTGCTTATTCTTGACGAGCCTACAGTTGGTCTTGACCCGAGCCAGATAATCGAGATAAGAACTCTTATCAAAAAGCTCGGCAAGAGACATACAGTTATCCTGTCATCACACATACTTCCCGAGATACAGGCTGTATGCGACAGAATCATCATTATAAACAAGGGCGAGGTTGCTGCTGACGGCACTGCCGAGGAAATAGCCTGCAACATCACCAATGAGCATAAAATGGTGCTTCGTATCGAAGGTCCTACTCATACTGCTGATGACAAGCGCGAAATAATAGACGCTATCAAGTCTATAGGCGGTGTAAAGTATGTCCGCGCTGATATGGAGCGTGAAAAGGGCATTTACGATTACGATGTGGAGACAGACGGAAAGAATGATATCCGCCGTCAGCTCAACAAAATGTGTGCCGAGAGAGGCTGGAATATCCTTATGCTTCAGCTTTCAGACCTTACTCTTGAGGACATATTCCTCAAGATCACTATGGACGAGGATATCAAAAAGAACAGCAAGAATGGCAGCAGTTCCAAACCAAAGATAGCTATAAAGCGTACTGAGAACGGTAAGCTCAGGGCTGTTCAGGAAGATGCCGGAGACGAGGCTGAGGAAAAAGCTGAGGAAACACCGGCAGAAAACAGCGAAAACAACGGAGGTGAGGAATAATGTCAGCTATTTACAGGCGCGAAATGGGCGCATTTTTTACGTCAGGCATAGCTTATGTATTTCTTACTGTGTTCTGGCTTGTTTCGGGTATATTCTTCTTTACGGGCACTATCATGTCGAATACCACGAATGTGGCTTCTATGTTCAGCTCGATGTTCTATGTGGTAATGTGTCTTATCCCGATACTCACAATGAAGCTTCTCAGTGAAGAAAAGAAGAATAAGACAGATCAGGGACTTCTTACAGCTCCTGTAAGTCTGTGGGATATTGTCCTGGGAAAATATTTTGCAGCTCTTACGCTGTTTATAATCGCTCAGTCTATTGTATTCATATACGCATTTATACTGAATTATCTGGGCGATATAGCATGGACTCCGCTCCTTGGCAACTATTTTGCCGTACTTTTCCTCGGTGCAGCTTTCATAGCTGTAGGATTATTCGTATCTTCACTTACCGAGAACCAGATGGCTTCTGCTGTTGTATGCCTTGTGCTGCTCTTTGTTATGTATCTTTCAGAGCTGCTCGTATCAAATTTCGCAAACGGAAACTGGTTCGAGAAGGGTGTCTATAAGGCAGTTACTTCTTTAGCCTTCTATTCAAGATATGTTGAATTTACAAGGGGAGTATTCAGTCTCACCAGTGTAGTATTCTTCATCAGCGTAGCTTTCCTCTTCAATTTCTTCACCGTCAAGGTGCTTGAGAAGAGACGCTGGAGCTGATCTATTCATGAAAGGAAGGTTTTGATACAGATGAGTATAAAAGATACTGATGAGTCAAAGGTAAGCGGAACAGAAGTTACCGAAGAAGCTCCTGCAAAGAAAAACTTAAAGAAGCTTAAATACGGTGCTATGTTCTATACTATCATTGCTCTCGTTACTGCTATAGTTGTTGTGCTCAATATAATGCTGGGCATAATGGCTAAGCGCAAGCCTATGAAGCTGGATATAACTCCCGATAACAGATATGAGCTTACAGAGCAGTCGATCAATGCAGTAAAGTCACTGAAAAAGGACGTTGACATCGTTGTTACTGCCGAAAGAAGCTATTTTGAAAATCTCGGAAACAGTATCGAGAGAGATTATGCCGAAAGCGGCATCATTATCGAGATACCCTTTGAGATCATCCCCGAGATACTTGATAAATACTCGGTATATGCCGAGCAGGGTGAAGGCAGTATCAATGTAAAATATGTCAATATGGATAAGGATCCTGACATCATAAACAAATATAAAAAGAACTTTACAGGCGATATAGCACATAATAATATCATTATTTCTTCGGGCGACAAGGTCGAAGTATTTACTGAAGCTGAAGTGCAGAATATGATCGCTCCCAATCAGACAACACAGAGCCTTAATTTCGTTGGTGAGAGCACACTTACTTCTGCTATCCTGAATGTTACAGATGCACACCCTGTAAGCGTGGCTTTCGTAAAGACCATTAACGGTGCTTCTGTCTACAATGCCGATAACTATTCTTACGTTATCGCTTCTTTCGAGGATAAGCTCCTTGCAAAGAACGGTTATGAATGTACAGATATCGACATAGCTACAGATGAGCTTGATCCTGCCAAGTACGATATGGTAGTTATCTATACTCCTTCCGTTGACTTTACCCCAACTATCATCACAAAGCTTGATGATTTCCTTAAAAACGGCGGTAATTACGGCAAGAGCATGATATACGTCCCTGATCTTTCATCGACAGATCTTACCAATATCGACGAATTCCTTGCTGACTGGAGCATAAAGGTCGAAAACAGCATCATAATCGATGAGGAAAATGCAGAACAGTACGCTTCAAACATTATGGTCAATGTAAACGATCCCGACTCTGTTGGCAAGCTTCCTAACGAGAAGCTGCCTATCATCGCTCCTTTTTCAAGAGAGATCTCATTACTGAAAAAGAATAACGAGGACGTTGTAAAGGAAGTTCTCAAATCATGCGATGAGTCTTATGCTGTTGATATGAAGGATATGAAAACTGCAACAGGTGAAAAAGGCGCAAAGACAGTTGTAATGCTTTCACAGAAGCAGCGTACAGAGCAGATAAAGACAATGACAAGCAGCATCCTTGTAATGGGAAGTGCGGCAATGACAAGCAGCACATACCTCACACAGAGCACTGCATATAATAACGGCAATGTTGTCCTTAATATCATTAATAACATGACAGGTAAGGAAAGCGGCGTTATCGTTCCTGATAAGAATTTACAGCAGTCGTTTATAAGACCGACTCTCAAGGAATCGAATGTTATAAAGATCATCGTTATCTGGGTGATCCCGTTCATCGTTGCTGCTGTCGGTGTTATCGTACTGTTAAGGAGAAAGAATAAATGAAAAAACAGGCAAAGGGCATCATCGCTCTCAGTGCAGTCCTTGCGGCTATGCTGGGAGGCGGATATGCCTACATGAAGCTTACTCCCGAAGAAGGAAAAGGCGGCAATAACAACACTAATTCCACAATGGAGATTATTGCTACTCAGGCTGTGGGACAGGGTACTGTTCTCGTCAGCGATAACGGAAACGAGAATGCAGTTGTAAAAAGTGCTGTTATCAAGAACAGCGAGGGCATTCTTGATATAGTAATGAAGAAAGTTCCGCAGGAAGAAGGAGATGCTGTCACTGTTTATACATTTGAAAACGGTGATGATATAAACGCGGATACTTCAAAGTTAACGTCCCTTATCAATGGCGGAAACGGCTTGCAGGCAAAGGAACTCATTGCCGAGGGCTGTGACGACCTTAGTAAATACGGACTTGACAATCCTGTCGCAGAGGTGGAACTGACCTACGAGTCAGGCAATAAGGTCAAGTTATATTTAGGTGAAGATACCCCTTCGGGTGACGCGACTTACTGTATGGTCGACGGTAAAAAAGACGTGTATATCGTAAGTGCAGGAACTATTGCGGACTTTAAGAAAGGACAGAAGGACTTTATCTCAAAGGTCATGCTGGCAAAGCCTGAAAATAACGAGTATCCTATCATTAATAGTCTGAGGATACAGCGCGGCGATATGGACGAGGATATGCTCATCGAATACGATGACACAAGCAGTGACAAGAAATCAGGCGGTACTTCTGCTTCGCATAAGCTGGTATCTCCTGTAGAGAGCTATCTTGCCGTAGAAAAGTCCACAAATATCACAACAGGTATGTTCGGGCTTACAGCTTCCGATGTCTATGCTGTTGACTGCAATGACGAAGATATCAAAAAAGCAGGTCTTGATGCACCTTTCTGCACCGTAACTATGGACTGCGATGACGGAAACACATATAAGCTTCTGCTCAGCGAGCCGTATGCCGGCGACAGTGGCAAAAAGTGCAGCAATGCTATGTTTGAAGGGGCAAAGGTGATATTCATCGTTCCTGTTGACAATGCTAAATGGCTTACTGTCAATCCGATAGACATAGTTACACGTCTGCTTATCACAAACTATGTATGGAACATCTCCGAGCTGTCTGTAAAGGACGCAGATGAAAAGGTGGATTTTGCAATAATGCCGAAGGATAAGGATAATATTCCCGACAGTCCGAAGTCAAGCGATTTCATTGTAAAGAAAAACGGTGAGGATTTCGACTCTGAAAGATACAGACTGTTCTATTCGTTCCTTACAGGTACAAATGCAGAGGAATTTGCAATAGACGTGCCTGTTCCTGACGGTGAACCAATGGCAACTCTGTCGTATAAAGATGACCATGCAAACACAACTACAACGTATGAATTCTATGATGATTCTTTAATGCGTTCTCTTATTGTTATAAACGGGGAGAGCAGGTACTATTGTACAAAGTCCTATGTGAATACCCTCATAGAAAATATCAAGCGCATAGGCACAGGAGAGGATTACATTAAAAACTGGTAAAATTCCAAGGAGGTTATATAATGAACGCAAAATTCAACACATATAAGGGCTACCCTCTGGTAAGAAGCGGCAACGACATATACTACGGCTTTATGTCTGATCCTTACGTTATTTTTATTCAGATACTCGATACAAAAGAAGAAAACGGCGAAAAGGTCACATCAAAGGTAAGAGTCGTTCAGATGGATACCAACGAGCCCAACCCCCTGAAAGCTTTCGTTAAGAATACAGAGCGTGAGTGCGGTCTCTATGAGGCACTCGATATCGCAAGCGTATGGCTTGAAAAAGCTCTGAAGAACTAAGACAGTGCCGTGCTTAACGGTACGGGAATAATGAGTTTCAGCCATAGCGTCTCACGGTCAGAGATGCTATGGCTTTTCTGTTGGCGGATAGTTATTAGTTATTAGCGAGCGATATCGTTGCATATTTTTTTGCTTAAAATAGGCTTTTTCGGACTTTTTTAAAAAAATCCGAAATTTTTTTCAAAAAATGCTTGACAAATCAAAAATACTGTGGTATAATTATTTTCGTCGTCAGGGATAAGACACCTGAAACGACAGAATAAAGCAATGCGATGTGGGGGTTTAGCTCAGCTGGGAGAGCATCTGCCTTACAAGCAGAGGGTCACAGGTTCGAGCCCTGTAGTCCCCACCACATGGCCTCGTAGTTCAGTTGGTTAGAACGCCTGCCTGTCACGCAGGAGGTCGACAGTTCGAATCTGTTCGGGGTCGCCAACACGCTTCTGTAGCTCAGTCGGTAGAGCAGGGGACTGAAAATCCCCGTGTCGTTGGTTCGATTCCGACCGGAAGCACCATATAGAACGCGAACGCGTTCTATATACAATGCGGATTTAGCTCATCTGGTAGAGCGCCACCTTGCCAAGGTGGAGGTAGCGAGTTCGAGCCTCGTAATCCGCTCCATAGTACTGGGGTAATAACCTTGGTATTACGTAAATCCCGAAGCAATAGTTTCGGGATTTTTTAATTAATATGGGGTAATAGGGATAATCATACAAAGGGGTAAAAAATGAAAAAATCTAAAGTAACGTCTCTCGTTCTGGCACTGCTCAGCGGTATTGCCTGCTTTATTGTGGGATTTTTTGATAGTATTACGAAAGACCTTATTCTGATTTTCGGCTTCAGAGAAGCTTTTTTGGAATGGGTGCTGTTCCTGCTGGTGCCTTTCTTCCTCGGAGTTGCTTCATTTGCACTCTTTATTGAAAAAGTAAAGAATGGTGAAAAGCATAAGGGACTCTGGCTGTTCGGTACATTTGTCTTGGTTGGCGCAGCTGTGCTCATGTTCTGTATGTCAAAAAATGATGATATATACGTAAGGGAACACAAGGCAGTAAGTCCCGGTGGCAGACACTCTGTAAGCTATATTGCAAAGGATACTGAATCGGGCAGGAAATGCGTTTACTACCGCAGAGTAGGAACATTTACCTATGAGTATCTGTTTGCAAGCGATGAGCCTGTTGAAATAGAGTGGGGAGATGCAGGATTTAATGTTGACGGAAAGCAATACCCGTGTTCTCCTTATGATGACAAATAATATATAATTGTTGAGGCAGAATATGAAGATACTGAAAATAGTTTTATTGTTGGCAGCTTTGGTCTGTGTCGGCGGTGTATGTTATTTTGAAACCACCCAGAGCGGTCTCGATGACCATGCTGTAAGGGTTTTCTGCGGAATGTCCGAGACCTTTCTAAGTAATCTGTGCTTTGTGGGTGTACCGCTTTTTATTGGAGCAACTGCTGTTATCGCATTGGTTGAGAGGATACGCGCGAATAAAAACGGCATTATAATACTTGGATTTGTCGCTCTTATCTGCGGAGGTGCTCTTGGACTTATCTACGCCATAACAGGCGGTCACATCGGATACTTTATGCATGAGCTGGAAAGCTCTGACGGAAAGCACTCTGTTTATTACGTAAGAAACAAAGAAACAGGTGATGTTGCGTGGCTGCGCAAGGGCGACGGTCACACGTATTATATTATCAAAAGTACTGATTCGGGTGCTCTTGACAATATAGAATGGAAAGACGATGCACTGTCTGTTGACGGTGAGATGTTTGGATATGATTTGCTTGATAATATATCTCAAAAATAATTCCCACTTATCTATGCAGCAATAAATTTTATAATATTATGAAAAAAGAGGTCAAAAAATGAAACTGATAAAAGCATTGAAATGGTTATTCCTTATTCTTGGTATATTATGCCTTGCAGCAATGATATGCCTTATGGTATTAATCGGTGATACCAACGAGCTTATTGCGATCTGGAAATTTACGGAAAGGTTCATGGTGAACGTGCTCGCACTGGCTGCGCCTGCTTTTCTGTGCCTTGGAACGTTCATGGCTTTTTTGCAGATATGGAAAAGACAATACGGCGGCAAAAGACTTCCGTCTGTGCTTTCACTGGTATTCCTCGGCGCGCTTGGATTTTCTTTCCTCATTTTCGGTACTGACTGGCTGGGCGAGTCTCTCGTAAGCATGAAAAGCCCTGACGGAAAGCATACTCTTTATTATGTAGACGGAGAGAGCGAAGAAAAGGAAAGCCGTTCTGTATACCGCAAGAGCGGTATGTTTGAGTATGAGCGCATTTTCTATTCCGATAAGAGCTTCAGCGATTTTAAGTGGTCGGAAAACGGCGTTGAGCATAACGGACAGATCTTTAAATACTGATATATAAAGTCCTGAAACAATTTTTTGTTCAGGACTTTTTCTTATGGTAATAATTGCAAAAATACCGCATAATATTATACTGTCGGCTTGGCGGTGTCTTAATTCCGCACAAAGACGGCTCTTTGTCTTTGTGCGGAATTACTATATACAAAATCTTATATAAATGTTATAATAAATATATCACATTCCGCTGTGCGGGTATAAAATACAGGAGTGAGAAAATGGAAAAAGAAACACGATATGCAGTATTGATAGATGCAGATAATGTTGCGGCAAAATATACAAGATATATTCTCGATGAGGTATCGAACTACGGAGTTGTAACTTACAAAAGAGTTTACGGCGACTGGACGAGACCAAATCTTGCAGGCTGGAAGAATATGGCTCTTGACAATGCTATCACCCCTGTACAGCAGTACAGCTATACCACGGGAAAAAATGCGACCGACTCGGCTATGATAATCGACGCTATGGACATACTCTACTCCCATAACGTTGACGGCTTCTGCATCGTTTCCAGTGACAGCGACTTTACAAGACTTGCTATACGTCTGCGTGAATCGGGAATGCACGTTATAGGCATGGGCGAGCAGAAAACCCCGAAGCCTTTCAGTACAGCCTGTAACGCATTCAAGTACCTTGAGATACTTGCTGATGAGGAGCTGCAGGGTACAGTTGAGAGCGAAAAGGTAGAGCTCAAGACTCTTGAATCGGCTATAGTAAGGATAATAACCGAAAATGCAAACCTACAGGACGAGATCAATATAGGCGAGCTTGGAAGCAGACTTCTCAACCGCTATCCTGATTTCGATGTGAGAAACTACGGCTATTCAAAGTTTTCACAGTTCCTGAAGGATTTCGACGGTCTGAGCTTCAGACAGGTGGGAAGCAGCATACTCGTTTCCCAGAAGTCCAGCATGACCGACCTTGAACGCATAGAAAACACTCTTGCGGCTATAGTCCGCACAAACGGCAGCAAAGGCTACAATCTTGGTGAGCTCAAAAAGCAGCTCTGTGCAAAGATACCCGAGTTTGATGTAAAGTCCTACGGGTATTCAAAGTTCAGCAAGTTCGTGGAAAATCTGCCGTCATTCAAAATACGGAACAATACAGTTATGATAACGGAGAACTGATTTGGGAAAGAAACTGATAACAGTTATCCTTTGTATCGTATGTGCCGGCTGTCTGTTCATGTCGTGGCGTTATATCAAACGCTCGGGCATAATGAAGAGCTATCCTGACGCTTCGTACCTCACAGCAGATGAAAAGGCTATGAGACCGATATACAGCCAGCTCACAACAAAGGAGAAAAGTATATATACTGCACTTTACCGTGGAATATGCGAGAGGAAGGAAGAGATACCCCTGCCCTACGAGGTGGACGGCAATACCTACTCCAAGGTCTACTGCATACTCGAAAAGCAGGAAAGTGCATTTTATTATCTTGATTCTGTCTACTATACGGCTCAGAAAGTTCGTGATGCGAAGATAGCATACAGAGACATGACAAGACCTCATCAGAAGGAGCAGGATCTTGAAGGTGCGCTGGATGCGTTCATGTCCGAGACTGACGTGCTTACAAATGATGAGGAGAAAGCAAGATATATCAATGATTTCATTGTAAGGAAATGCCAGTATATAACAGGTGATGACAGCGAATTTGCGTCAACTGTCTACGGCTGCCTTGTAAGAGGCGAAGCAAACTGTGAGGGCTATGCAAAGGCTTTCAATCTGCTTGCAGGGAAGCTGGGACTGCAAAGCGTGGTTATAACAGGTACTACCGACAAAGGTGAGAACCATGCGTGGAATCAGGTGAAAATAGACGACGAATGGTACAATATCGACGTAACATGGGCGGATACAGATGTTGTCGGAGAAACGAGACAGATGTATTTCCTGTGCTCCGATGCAGATTTCTCAAAAACACATTATGCCGATGATACGTTATTTACGCCGTTTCCATGCATCAGCAATAAGTGGAACTATTATGTGAAGCGTGGGTTGTATGCCGATTCGGTAGAGAAAGCGGAAGAAATAGTTCGCAGAGAATTGTCAAACGGAAACGGAACGATAGAGATACGTTTTTCAGATTCAAAGACTTACGAGAGGTTCAGAGAGAACTTCATAACAGAGGAAAATATCTTCAATCTTCTTGATGAATCGGGCTATGAATACAACGGTGAAGTGACGTTTACGCTCAAAGAAAACGAGCAGGAACTCTGCCTTACAATGATGTTTACGTGAGAGTTGTAAAAATGTACACAATTCGGCATATTACAACAGATAAGGTTGGCACAATTAACGTGTTGACATTTCATGGCAAACCTGCTATAATAAATAAGTCGCCGCGAGGGAAAGACGCTGAAGAGTAAGACTGCTGGGGCAGCATTAGAGGGGTAAAGACGGAGCGGAGATGAAAAACAAATCACAAAAATTTCCGAAAAGGTATTGACAAAGGAAATGAGTTGTGATATAATATTAAAGCTGTCCTAAAAGACAGTCAAGAGAAAAAGAAAAATTTCCAAAAGAAATTTCGAAAAACCTCTTGACAAGTCTGAAGGAAAGTGATATAATATTAAAGCTGTCTCGCAAGAGATGGTAAACAGCATCTTGAAAATTGAACAATGCGAATAAGAAAAGTAACGACCCTTGAGATTTCTTTGAAAAAAGAAAAGTCAAGAAAAGACTAAAAAACACTTTGAAGTAATAACGCAAGCGTTATGAACTGGATCGATATTTAAATCTAAGGATTTATATATACAACTTTAATAAAGAGTTTGATCCTGGCTCAGGACGAACGCTGGCGGCACGCTTAACACATGCAAGTCGAACGGAGAATATTTGAGTTTACTTAGATATTCTTAGTGGCGGACGGGTGAGTAACACGTGAGCAACCTACCTTAGAGAGAGGGATAGCTTCTGGAAACGGATGGTAATACCTCATAACATAACTGAACCGCATGATTTAGTTATCAAAGATTTATCACTCTGAGATGGGCTCGCGTCTGATTAGATAGTTGGTGAGGTAACGGCTCACCAAGTCGACGATCAGTAGCCGGACTGAGAGGTTGAACGGCCACATTGGGACTGAGACACGGCCCAGACTCCTACGGGAGGCAGCAGTGGGGAATATTGCACAATGGGGGAAACCCTGATGCAGCGATGCCGCGTGGAGGAAGAAGGTTTTCGGATTGTAAACTCCTGTCTTAAAGGACGATAATGACGGTACTTTAGGAGGAAGCTCCGGCTAACTACGTGCCAGCAGCCGCGGTAATACGTAGGGAGCGAGCGTTGTCCGGAATTACTGGGTGTAAAGGGAGCGTAGGCGGGATTGCAAGTCAGATGTGAAATGCAGGGGCTCAACCCATGAGCTGCATTTGAAACTGTAGTTCTTGAGTGAAGTAGAGGTAAGCGGAATTCCTGGTGTAGCGGTGAAATGCGTAGATATCAGGAGGAACACCGGTGGCGAAGGCGGCTTACTGGGCTTTTACTGACGCTGAGGCTCGAAAGCGTGGGGAGCAAACAGGATTAGATACCCTGGTAGTCCACGCTGTAAACGATGATTACTAGGTGTGGGGGGACTGACCCCTTCCGTGCCGCAGTTAACACAATAAGTAATCCACCTGGGGAGTACGGCCGCAAGGTTGAAACTCAAAGGAATTGACGGGGGCCCGCACAAGCAGTGGAGTATGTGGTTTAATTCGAAGCAACGCGAAGAACCTTACCAGGTCTTGACATCGTATGCATAGTCTAGAGATAGATGAAACCTCTTCGGAGGCATATAGACAGGTGGTGCATGGTTGTCGTCAGCTCGTGTCGTGAGATGTTGGGTTAAGTCCCGCAACGAGCGCAACCCTTACCTTTAGTTGCTACGCAAGAGCACTCTAAAGGGACTGCCGTTGACAAAACGGAGGAAGGTGGGGATGACGTCAAATCATCATGCCCCTTATGACCTGGGCTACACACGTACTACAATGGCAATTAACAAAGAGAAGCAAGACGGTGACGTGGAGCGAATCTCAAAAAATTGTCCCAGTTCAGATTGCAGGCTGCAACTCGCCTGCATGAAGTCGGAATTGCTAGTAATCGCGGATCAGCATGCCGCGGTGAATACGTTCCCGGGCCTTGTACACACCGCCCGTCACACCATGGGAGTCGGTAACACCCGAAGTCTGTAGTCTAACAGCAATGAGGACGCAGCCGAAGGTGGGATTGATGACTGGGGTGAAGTCGTAACAAGGTAGCCGTATCGGAAGGTGCGGCTGGATCACCTCCTTTCTAAGGAGTTAAGAAACAAAAATGTTTCTACTCTGGTCAGCAAGAGCCGTTACATTGCATTGTTTGATTTTGAGGATGCTGTAGAAAAGCAACTGAGAGAACCGAATAATAATGGGGGTGTAGCTCAGCTGGGAGAGCATCTGCCTTGCACGCAGAGGGTCAGGAGTTCGATCCTCCTCATCTCCACCAAAAAAGGGCGCATAGCTCAGGTGGTTAGAGCGCACGCCTGATAAGCGTGAGGTCGATGGTTCGAGTCCATTTGTGCCCACCAATCCTAAGCATGGATTTGAGCAACAAACAAAAAAGTTGTTGCTGAGATCTGTTCTTAGGAACAGAGAAAAGGAACTTGAAAACTGAATAAAGCAAAAGTAATGCAAATGAGGATACTACGAGTAAAAGACGATAAGATAAATTATCGGGTAATAAACTACAAGTATTGAGAAATTAACAATTTCTTAGAGAACTCATAGAACATGAAGCAAATGGTAAAGCTAAAAAGAGCGCAGGGCGAATGCCTTGGCATTGGGAGCCGAAGAAGGACGTGATTAACTGCGATAAGCCACGGGTAGCGGTAAGTACGCTTTGATCCGTGGATTTCCGAATGGAGCAATCCAGATGAGCAAACCTCATCTATCATATACTGAATACATAGGTATATGAGGGAAACCGCCTGAACTGAAACATCTAAGTAGGGCGAGGAAGAGAAATCAACCGAGATTTCCTGAGTAGTGGCGAGCGAAAGGGAAAGAGGCCAAACCGAGAGAAGCAATTCTTTCGGGGTTGCGGACTGCATTTAGCATTGACAAGACTTAACCGAACGGTGTGGGAAAGCCGATCAGAGAGCGTGATAATCGCGTAGGTGAAAAGTTGAGTCAGCGAGCAGGATCCAG
>NZ_JAEEMU010000055.1 GCF_016283395.1 Ruminococcus sp. | reverse complement strand
GCTCAAAGTGTAAGCGTGGTGACACGTTCAGCTTGCGAGTACTAATCGGTCGAGGGCTTTTCCTTTTTACTTCTGAACTTCTTTGTTCTTGCCTCGCATTACGCTTTATTCCTTCAAAAGTTTTCAAAAAATTTGAAAAATCGCTTGACAAAACTGCTTGAATGTGGTATAATAGTTAAGCAGTTTGAAATGCACCATTAGCTCAGTTGGTAGAGCAACTGACTCTTAATCAGTGGGTCCTGGGTTCGAGTCCCCGATGGTGCACCAAAATTTGGCCCGTTGGTCAAGCGGTTAAGACACCGGCCTCTCACGCCGGTAACACCAGTTCGATTCTGGTACGGGTCATATAAATAGTCGGTGCTTATGGCAATGAGGTCACACCCGTTCCCATTCCGAACACGGAAGTTAAGCTCATTCGCGTTGACGATACTTGGCTGGCGACGGCCCGGGAAACTAAATCAGTGCCGACACTATATATTCCTCCTTAGCTCAGTCGGTAGAGCACTCGGCTGTTAACCGAGTTGTCGCCCGTTCGAGCCGGGCAGGGGGAGCCAATTAAGTCCAATTCAATAGAATTGGACTTTTTTTGATTTACAAGCATTAGAATCTGTTCATTTCTATGATATTGATGATATCGCTTTATGATAAAAGGCAGTAGAAAATACTGAAAAAATAACAAAAAGGGCAGCTTTACGTCGTTTTAGCCGCCTTTTTTGTTATCCTACCAATTTTTATTACAACAAGTATACATAATGTTATAAAACTTTGAATTTTCGCCCTTTTCTCTTGACAAAATATACTAAACGTGATATTATATATTTAAGGAAAATTCCTCAGGATTAGGAGGATGACATATGAACGAGCAGGAAAATAGTTTTAAGAACAGAGTAAAAGCCAAAGGTTTTACCCTTATAGAGCTTATCGTTGTTATATGTATCATAAGTGTTCTTGCAGCTATGCTTGTTCCGAGTATCATGGGATATATTGAGCTTGCAAGAAACAGAGCTGATGTAAGTGCAGCCGATGTTATATGTAAAGCTATAGAGGTCGAGTGTGCTATGGACACTGACAAGATAGAGTCATTTACAAGAAATCCGTGGAGTTCAGGTGTTAATGCTGACGGCAGCAAGTACGATGCAGATGATCACGGCTATGTTTACGTAGATCAGAACGAAGTCCGTGTAAGCAGCTATGCGATCGCAAAGATACTTGAAGAAAACGGATATATCAAGTCAGCAGGCAAGAATACAGGTGACATAAAAGAGTATAAGTTCACAAAAGATCAGTGCAACGGACTTATATGCAAGTCGAGAAAGAAATGGTACCGTTTCCAGATAAATATCAATTACCGAGACGGTGAGATACACTTTACGTATTCGGCAAATTCCAAAAACGGAGAACGATATAATACGTCAGGTCAGAGTATCAGCACAAACCTTCACGATCAGAAAGCATCTGAGATATTCGCAGGTATGATCGGCGGAGAGGCTGACGACATCGTTTCACTTCCGTCATTATAATCGCCCCCACTCCTAATTTATATAAAGCCCCCTAATTTATATAAGCAAAAAAACACGCACCTGCGTGTTTTTTTGTTTGTATCAGAATTTTCCTATACTTACAAGCTGTGCGGTGAACATCTTGCATTTGGGGCAGAATGTTATTGAACCCCGTGTCTTTCTGAGAAGTGTGGAATGACACCCGGGACATTCGTGCCTGAATTCTATGGTCAACGTAAAATCCTTCTGATTTAGGGACATTTCTTTTGCTATCTGCACGGAAAACTGCCTGCACTCCATACACTGATAGAGGTCTGTATCGCAGTTGACATACATCTTTTCACGTTCATTCTTTATGAGCTGCCTGACGGTCTCGCCGTATTTTCCGTAGAGAGCGGCACTGCGCAGTTCTTCTTCTGCTTCTTCGGTCCTTTTTTTGTAGTCTTTTGTCATAAGTCTGCCGCCCACGAAGAATTCTTCTTCATATCCGCATTCGTCGCATTTATACTTGTAAGATGTTCCCATAGTCACCGCTCCTTTCGTATTATATTTTATATTAACACAAGTCAGTAAAAAAATCAAGTATATTATAGCTCTTCCTTTGGCTATTTAGGTATTTTAAGCAGTTTTTATGTCGAATTTTTATCAAATTCATAGATTTGTATTATTATCTATTGACTTTTTTTAAAATAGTATGCTATAATGTGATTATAAAATTATATGGGGGTATATGTATGGTTATAAGGCATATTACAGAAAAAGATGATTTTTCCGCTGTCAGAAACATCTACGAAAAGGGCTGGCAGTTCGCATATAAGGGGATAATACCGCAGGATTATCTTGATAATATCCCGAAGGAAAAGTGGGGCGGCAATATCCTGAAAAACGGCAGAACTGAAATAGGTGCTTTTGAAGATGACAAGATAGTCGGCACAGCAAGCTTCTGTCCCTCACGCTGGGAGAAGTTCAGCAGCTGCGGCGAGATAGTTACTATTTACCTGCTGCCCGAGTATATCGGCAGGGGAATAGGTTCTGAACTCCTTAAAGCCTGCATTGCAGAGCTGGAGCTTCTTGGCTTTACGTCAATACTTATCTGGGTGCTTGAGGATAATTACAGAGCTCGTCATTTCTATGAAAAGCATGGCTTTGTAAATACGGAAGATCATATGAGCTCTGAGATAGGCGGCAAGGTGCTGCAAGAGGTAATGTACATCAGAAGAAAATGATATATCCTCTGAGAGAGCCTACAATGACGTTTACGGCACGTTCAATGATAAGAGTGTAATTCTGCTATTATATTCCTCTGAGCCGCTCCTGATGATTCTAAAGGCTGTCAGGCTATGCTGATGCTATAGCATAAAAATTACGCTTTGGCAGGCGTCTATATGCCGTTATAGGGACAAATATGAATTAGATGTTAACAAAATTTGCATTTCACGCACAAAAAATGCATTTCACGCTTTATATATTGCTTTTGTCACAAAGATGTATTATCATTAATATGTTGCTTGTGATGAGCACAAAGGGTACAATGAGAATGAATGACATAATGGCTTTCATAAAATTAGTCCCTATTCGTACAGACACTGTTCCCTCAGTGTTTGTGCGTTTATATTGCACACAAAAAGAGCAGTTCTTCCCGAACTGCTCTTTTGTTTTATCTGTTTACTGCCTGTGCTATGGACTCGACCTTTTCGAGGCTCTTTGTTGCTGGTATAGCTGACAGGATAGCTATGATGATATTGAATACCAGTGAAAGGACAACTACTATGATGATAGACACGATCACCTTGCTCAGCTGTTCGCTCCATACAGGTATAAAGATGAGAACACCGAGGATAGTGCCGACTATTGCAGCAGTTGCTGAGAACATGATAGTTTCCATAAGCACGCTCTTTCGGAGTTGTTTTCGCGTCATGCCTACGCTCCTGAGCATCATAAGCTCGCGGCTTCTGTTGAGTACGCTGGTATTTACGGAGTTTATCATTGAGAGTATACCTACCAGCCATATGGATATGAGGAAGGCAAGAACTATTTTTACGATAGCCTTGACAAATGAAGTTAGCCCTGTTCCTTCAAAATAAGTATCCATTACCAATGAGATACTGTGATCCATTTTGAATTCATCTACAGTTTTCTTTGCTTCCTGATAATGCTGTGGTGAGGCTTTGAGTGTGATATAGTAATATAAGTTTAAATCCGATGTGTTTTCAATAGGTATCAGGATAGCATTGCCGTATCCTTTTTTCATTTTGCTTTTTGCAGAACCGATGAACTTCATTTCTGTATCCGTACCTGTGAATTTGATTGTCGTTTCTTTCTGTACAGCAGTAAATTCACGTTCTTTTTTATCGGTATTGTTTTTGAAAACGGATTTAGATGCAACAAGCTCGTCATAGCTCATGCCTGTAAGCTCGTCAAGCTTTGCGGCTTCATAATCATCACGGTCTATAGATTCTATCCTCGCTCTTCTTGAGTTTTCATCTGGGTTGGGATAAGTGCCTGATATGAGTAATGAATCTATTTCATCTGAATGTGTAAATACTCTTTCACCATAAGTCTCTATATTGATCTTTTCAAATATCTTCTTGTCGCCAAAGGCTTTATTTACATCGGCAATAGCGTTTTTCGGATCATTGCTGTAGTAATCATCTATCCAGAAATCGTATATGTCATCTTTGTCGATATCTTTCATTTCTTTATATGTGTTGATAGCAATAAGAGACGAGAACGTGAACATGAGCACACCCAGTCCCATTGTGATAGTGGAAACGATGAAACGGCTCTTTGCTGCACCTATATTCTTTCTGGTATAGCGGCGCAGGAATTTCTTGGAGTTGAGGTCGAGCTTCGACTTCGATTTTTTGAGCTTTTTCTTTCCGCGCTTTGGCTTGCCGAAATTGAGAGCTTCGGCAGGCGAGAGCTTTCTTGCTGCCCACATTGCCGATGTGTAGGCTGAGATAAGTACAGCTATGAGGCAGAGAAATATTGCCAGCCCGATAAATGCAGGCTTTGCCGAGAATTCAAACATTGAAAATCCGATATTACTGAATGAATTGACTGACGAGCGGCATATGAGCAGTGCGGCTATTATTCCTAAAGGTATGGCTGTGCAGATGTAGAATATGGCTTCTGCCATTACTACTGTTGCTACCTGCAGCTTTGAAGCTCCCATGACGCGGAGTGCGGCAAAGTGAGTGCTTCGCTCCTGTACAGCCATTTCAAAGGCGTTGTCGATAACAAATCTTGCTATGAACCATGCTATAAGAAGTATTATCAGACCAGGTACTACAAAGGTAGGTATGATCGATGATATAGCATCTGAGCTTTTCCATTCAAGTGCCAGGAGGAAATTGTTTGTACGGATCCAATATTCTGATTTGTCATAGAAATTTTTGTCATAATCAAAGCCGAGGTCGATGAAAAGTTTCTTTACAGCTTCATCAAAGTCAATGTTGTCGGTGATACGGACATACATTTCTTTCATATCATCGTCATCATATATTACATCGGGATTTTTTTCGGATATTTCCGCAAAGCTGAGTTTTTCGCTGTCTCTATTCAATATATCGATGTATTTCTCCTTTGAGCGGAGTATATCCGTGAAGCCTGCTATTTTTATGGTGTATTCAACAGGTTCGCCGTAGGTTATATCGATTATAGGAGCATCATCAAGCAATATACCCCTGTTATATTTAAGCAGGTTGCTTATTTTATCTTTGCTGGCTTTGCTTTTCAGTTCTTCCGAAAGCTCTTCGTATTCCTCATCGTGTGTCGTATATTCTGTACCGTATTTTTCTTTCAGCTTAGAACGTATTTCTTTCATTACCTGCGAGTTTTCGTCATATTTTCCGTGTGCAGGACGTAAAGTAAAGGTAACTGTGTCGCCTTCATTGTATCCCATATCCTTGAATATGCTTGATACATAGATACCCTCGCTTTTATTCAGAGAAAATCCTCCGTCTATTTCATAAGGGCTTATGAGATCAGGATTTCCGTCACAATTGGTTATAGCTGCATTTTGGACCCTGTAGCTTGTTTTGCCGTCGGATATTTCAAAGAAATTTGCTCCGAAGCTCTCCGAATCAAAAGAAATGAATTCGGTACTGTAATAGCAGTGATCCTCTACAGAGGGGTGACCTTTTACGGTCTCTACAGCTTTGTCAGGATCCTGTGTATGGTCTATCCAGTTTGCGATTTCAAGCTCCCACGAACCGCCTTCGTCTATTTCATAGTTGAGCAGGGTAGTGAAGATACTGCTTCCGTATGCACAGACTGTTGCGAGAATGAATGCCGAAAGGGTTATACACATGAATGTGAGGATAGTGCGGAGCTTTTGTCGGCGGATATAATTCAGTGACAGTGCAATAAGATGTTTCATATCATCGCCTCCTTATTCCGAGAGGACTCCGTCTGTGATGCGGCAGATACGGTCTGCCTGAGCAGCTATGCTGCCGTCATGGGTTATGAGTATGAGAGTCTGATTGTACTTCTTGATAGAGCTTTTGAGGATAGAGATTATCTCGCGGCTGTTTTTGCTGTCGAGATTTCCTGTAGGCTCGTCCGCAAGTATTATTCTCGGCTTATGGATAAGTGCCCTCGCAAAGGCTACACGCTGCTGCTGACCGCCCGAAAGCTCGTGAGGGTAGTTGTTTCGCTTTACGTCAAGTCCCGTGAGCTTGAGGAGCTCCTCAAGAAATTCCTTGTCGGGTGGAGTGTTGTCAAGGTTCAGCGGCAGAACTATATTTTCCTCGACGTTGAGCACGGGGATGAGGTTGAAGTTCTGGAAGATAAAGCCTATACTCTTTCTGCGGTAGGCGGACAGTCCGTTATCGTCCATTGTGGTGATGTCTCTGCCGTTGAAGATTATCTTGCCGCTTGTGGGACGGTCGAGAGAGCCTATGCAGTTTAGGAGAGTAGTCTTGCCGCTTCCGCTCTCGCCTGTAATGGCTAAGAATTCCCCCTGCTTCACTTCAAGGTCTACATCGTTGAGAGCAAGAAAGGCGTTTTCGCCTGAGCCGTATTCTTTTTTGAGTTTTTCGGTTTTCAGAATGATGTTGTCGTCCATAATGATACCTCCGTTTCTTATTGTAACTTTAGTTTATCATGGTTATCTTACTGTAATGTTACAAAAATGAAAAAAAGCTGAAAAATTTTCAGCTTTTGCAGCGTGACGCTGCACCCTATCCACGTTGTCGCTCGTAAACTCGCTCACCATTATCAATACCAATACTCGTACATCGCTTACAGCACATTTGTAGGGGCTGGCGTCCTCGACAGCCAAATATTAGTTCTCCGTAACCATTATGTATACCGTAATTATATGTAGGGGACGCCGGCCCTACAGCGTTCCATTTGGTGTTTACACGAAATATGTGGACGCGCAATGCGCGTCCCTACAGCACGTTCATGTTATTTGTACGTTTTCTAACGGGACGTCGAGGGCGGCGTCCCCTACAATTCTAAGCACTAACAACTAACAACTCAATCTTTGATAAATACGAATTCAAAGCGTGTGCCTTTGCCGACTTCCGAATACACCATTATATCTCCGCCGTTGGCGCGGACTATCTTCTGTGCGATAGACATACCAAGTCCCGAGCTGTACATTGTCTTGTCGTTGGAACGGCAGGAGAAGCGTTCAAACAGCTTCGGTATTTCTTCCTGAGGTATGCCCTTGCCGTTGTCGGTAACAGCCAATGTTATCATTATAGGGTCATCTTTCAACTCCAGCGATATCTCTGAACATTCGGAGTGGTCTGCGGAGTTCTTGATAATATTCTCCAAAGCCTCGCACAGCCAGCCCTTGTCGCAGCTGAGCTTTATATCATCGGCAAGGCTTTCGTTCACTTTTATGCTTTTGCTTCTGAGAAGGGGAGACATACGCTTTACAGCTATCCTGCATATCTCCGCAGGGGAATTTATCTCCATGTTGTACTCTACAGCATCTGCATTGAGCTTTGCAAGCTTTATGGCTTCGATAACGAGCTTTTCCATACTGCTGAGATTGAGCTGTATCTCGTCCGAGAGCTTGTCACGATGCTCCTGAGGTAAGTCGTCAAGCTCGCTGAGCATATCCGTGTTGAGCCTTACCACAGCGAGAGAAGTCTTTATCTGGTGAGAGAGGTCGGTGAGGAAATCGCGGAGAAATCGCTGCTCGTTATTGAGCTTGAAATGGAGATTGTTCATTCGGTCGGTCAGCGTGTCTGCGGCTTCGGATATCCTTCGCACACAGCCCAAGTCCTCGCCGTAAAGACCTATAGTACCGTCAGTTTTGTCGGCAGCGTTAAGGCAGTCTGCACGGAGCTTTTCAAGGTCGCGGTATATGTTCATAAGCTCATGTATCGCTATGGCAAACCATATCACCGATAACGAAGCCATGACAGCAAATATGGCGGTGAATATAGTCGTGCGCACGGACTTGTAGCTGTACATTATGGTAGGGGAGAGTTCACGGTCGATACTGTAGCCGCTGAGTTTTTCCTCGGCTCTTGCTATTGCTTTTTCATCGGGAGCACCTGTGAATTTACCGTCACCTATTGCCGAAAGCTCGGCAGTTATCTGCTCTCTTACTATCCTGTCGGCGCAGAGCTTTGATATACCCCAAGCCGCTGCTGCGGATATACATATCATAAGCAGAAGTATGAGCAGAAGTTTTCTCGGAGCACGGTTGTTTATTAATCGGTCTGTTCTGTCCATTTATAGCCCATTCCTCTCTTGGTGACTATCCTGCCGCTGCCTGTGGTCTTGCTGAGTTTTTCGCGCAGGCGGCTGATATTTACCGAAAGGGTGTTGTCGTTTACGAAGATACCCTTTGAGTCCCAGAGGTATTCCAGTATCTGTTCACGGGTAAGGTACTGCTCACGGTTCAGCATGAGGTAGCTGAGAAGCTTCTGCTCCACCGCAGTAAGCTCCATTTCGGGCACATCGGGTACTCGTCTGAGATTTGCGCGTATACGTGAGAAAAGCTCACGCAGGCGGAAAGGCTTTGTTATGTAGTCATCGCCGCCGCTGTCGAGTCCGCGGACTATATCTGCTTCGTCATCGCATGAGGTAAGGAATATTACGGGAGTCTGTATCTTTTTTCTCAGCCGCTTGCAAAGGTCAACACCGCTGCCGTCAGGCAGCATGACATCGAGTATTATAAGGTCTGCTTCTGGTGCGTGGAGTTCGGCTGCCGCTGTTGTACTGACTGCGATAACGGTGTAGCCCTCGGATCTGAGAGCAAGGGAGATATTGCGGTTGAGTGTTTCATCGTCCTCAACGAGAAGTATGGTGTTCATGTTTTCACCTCAGTCATAAAAGTTGCTTTAATTCTAACATATAATCCGCCAAAAATCAAGAAGCTCAGTGCTTAGTGGGGAGTGATTAGTGAGTAGTGTAGGGACGCGCATTGCGCGTCTGCAAAAAATACAGTCAGCCTGTAGTAGCAGATATTATCCGACCGTGTAGCCTTACGCAGAAAATAGCATTAGCGCACTGTAGGAAACGCTGCCTGTGTTTTACAGATAGTGCTGTAAGCGATTTACGAATATGAGCATTGATAAGAGTGAGCGAGTTTACGAGCATCAACGTGGCAAGGGTGCAGCGTCACGCTGCAAAAAAGCTGCACCGCGGAGGATATCCGCAATGCAGCTTTGAATTATCAATATCTGTAGATAGAGCCGTCTTCAATGCTCTGGAGAACACCTGAACATAATCCCTTCCACTGTTCGATCTCAGCCTCGTCGTAAGAAATGACCTTCTTAGCCCAGTTGCTGCAATGAGCGCAGGCATTAGGAGCTGTCTGACCATCTTCGAGGATATCGTTTACACAGAGTGAACTTGCACAGTTGTTGTTATTGATGAAGTGCTCAAGGAAGCCGTCGAGCTTCTTGTTGTCAACATACATCTTAGGAAGATGCATAGTTCTTCCGTAATTCATCATAGCCTCGGGCTTGAGCTTGTCCATCCATCTCATCTTAGGTACTCCTGGAGGAGGACCGCCTACTGGCATACCAGCTGGAGGAGCAGTGATACCGTTCTTCTTTGCCCATTCCTCAGGCTCGCCTGGTCTTGGAGGTCTGCCTTCCATTACCCACGGAGGAGGACCGCCTGCCGGCATACCCATTGGAGGTCCACCAGCACCCATAGGTGGCATACCCATTGGAGGAGCACCTGCGCCCATAGGAGGCATACCAGCTGGGGGAGCAGTGATACCGTTCTTCTTTGCCCATTCCTCAGGCTCTCCTGGTCTTGGAGGTCTGCCTTCCATTACCCACGGAGGAGGACCGCCTGCGGGCATACCCATTGGAGGACCGCCGGCACCCATAGGTGGCATACCCATTGGGGGAGCACCTGCACCCATAGGAGCACTTGCAGCAGGAGCATCTGCGCCTGCCTGGAGACCTTCCTTGGACTGATCGGGACGTGTAGCAATTGTCTTAGCCTGTGGCCAGTTAACGATATCAAGAAGATTTCCGTCGTAGGACTCTTCCATATAGCTCTTTACCACTCTGTGGAGGAAATCGGTTGTTCTTGTTCTGTCGATAAGCTTGATAGAGAAGTGCTTGTTGCCTGTCTCTTCTGCAAGCTCTCTGTAATAGTGAACGTCCTCGGGACGAATGAACTCAGCTGTAAGGATAGCAGCAGGGTGAGTTACTTTCTTGTATGCACAGTTGACAAGTGAGTAGTCCATTGAGAACAGCTCAGGGTCTGAGTGACCTACGAAGCAGCCGTGTGCAAGGCGGAAAGGACATTCTCTGAGGCAGAGATTGTTAGCTATTACACGGAGATGAAGGTCTGTATCCTTGTACTGTGTGAGGACCTTTCTGAGCAGGTCGAACTTTCTGTTGAAGCCGTGATCGAGAGTGATCTCATCAACGCCCCAGTTTCTCCAGTATTCGATATGCTGTATAGTTGTAGGATAAGCATAGAGTCCAAGTGTTACGAAAACGTCCTTGAATTCTCTCTTTACATATTTTATAAGTATAGGCGAATTAAGCGTAAATGCTCTTATGCCAAGATCGTACATCTGGTGGATAAAATCACGTATCTGCTTGCCCACTACAGGATCGATCTCGTTCTGATCCATTGAAAGAGGGTTGATAAGATAGTTGAATGTGATGTCGCGCTTCTTACATTCCTTGACATAATCAGCAAGCTGATCGAGTGTGAAGTCAGGAATGATAGAAGCTGTACGTCCGCCCGGAAGTCCGTCAAATTTGAGCTTTCCGAAGAAGCTTGTTATAGCGTGCTTCTTATCGTACTCATCAACAAAGTCAAAAAGCTTGTAATCGAAATTACAGCCAAGATCAAATGAAATTGAGTCTTGATTCATGTTACACATCTCCCAAAAATTAAGTAAGGACATAATACATATAGTCGCGTTTGATTGTCAGTACACGCTAAAAAAGCGAGGATCCGAATATTTTTATATGATCGTTATGTATGTCGAGCCGCGGAGCTTAGTGTTGTTTTTCCGCAATAGTCCCATATTAAAATTATATCATTTCTTCACAGGACTGTCAATTATTCTTCTGCAATTTATTGAGAGATAATTTAAGTACAAATTTGTAAAAAATATCCAATTTTATACGCGTTTGATAGTGAAACTATCAAAGTTGTATTGTGAAAAGCTAATAATTATAGTCTGTATTTATGTGATATGTCACCAAAAAGGAACATATTTTCTTTTCAAGCCTTGACAGCAGGTGACTGGGAGTGGTATAATACTAAAAGAACAGATGTTCGGAGAGGAGGCGGCTATGGAAAGAATATATGTTGCTATTGATCTTAAATCCTTTTATGCTTCGGTAGAATGTGCCGAGCGCGGACTCGATCCCCTTGACACAAACCTTGTTGTTGCGGATAAGAGCCGCACCGATAAGACCATATGTCTTGCCGTATCGCCGTCCCTCAAGGCTTACGGTATCCCGGGCAGACCGAGACTTTTCGAGGTGGTTTCAAAGGTCAGAGATGTGAATGATATGCGGAAAATGAGAGCTCCGCGGAGAAAATTCAGAGGCAAGTCCGAGATAGCAAGCAAGCTTAATGCAGACCCGTCACTTGAACTTGACTATATAGTCGCAACTCCGCGAATGGCTCTGTATATTGCCTACAGTACGAGGATATATCAGATATACCTCAAGTATGTCGCTCCCGAGGATATACACGTTTACTCCATTGACGAGGTATTTATCGACGTTACCGCTTATCTTGACACCTACGGCATGACTGCCCATGAGCTTACCATGACTATGATAAGAGATGTGCTGAAAACCACGAAGATAACCGCTACAGCAGGCATAGGTACGAATATGTACCTTTGCAAGATAGCTATGGATATCGTTGCCAAGAAAATGCCTGCGGACAAGGACGGTGTGCGTATTGCGGAGCTTGACGAGATGTCCTACCGCCGCCTTATGTGGGAGCATCAGCCCCTTACCGATTTCTGGCGTTTAGGCAGAGGATATGCGGAAAGGCTGAAACACTGCGGACTTTTTACAATGGGGGATATCGCAAGATTTTCCACGTCCGAGTTCGGGGAAAGGGCACTTTATAAGATGTTCGGAGTAAATGCGGAGCTCCTCATTGACCACGCATGGGGGTGGGAGCCCTGCACTATTGCCGATGTGAAAAGCTATCGTCCCGAGAACAACAGTATAAGCTCGGGACAGGTATTGCAGGAGGCTACGGAGTACGGCACGGCTCGGCTCATAACATGGGAAATGGCTGATATGCTGGCTCTTGACCTGCTTGGAAAAGGGCTCGTTACCGATCAGCTGACGCTTACTATAGGCTATGATGTAAAGAATTTGCAGAACGAGGATATAAGGCGGAGCTATGAGGGCAAGGTGGTGCTTGACCATTACGGCAGGGCTGTACCTGTTCACGCTCACGGTACCATAAATCTTGATACACCTGTATCGTCATCGAAAATAATAACTGAAGCCATGATGCAGCTTTTTGACCGTATAGCGGACTTCCGCCTGCTGGTGAGAAGGATAACCGTCAATGCAAACAGGGTAGTGCCAGAGAGCTCGGTCAAGGAAGAGATAATACAGCTGGATTTTTTCTCAGATCCCGAAGAGAATGAGAAATGCCGTCAGCAGGAGCAGGCAGAGCTGCGGCGTGAGAAAAATTTGCAGCTTGCCATGCTGAGAATGAAGGAGAGATACGGCAAGAACGCGGTGCTCCGTGGAAGCAACCTCTGCGACGGAGCAACTGCAATGCCGCGCAACAGACAAATAGGCGGACACAGAGCGAGCTGAGCCAGCTCGACCGCTTGCCACGTTGTCACTCGTAAACTCGTTCACTCTTATCATAGCTCTTACTTGTACATCGCTTACAGCACTATATGTAGAATACGGGCGAACACTGTTCGCCCCTACAGCTCGTTCATGTTACTTGCATTGTAAGGTACACACGGGCGAGCGGAACTCGCCCCTACAAAGTTTTAATGTTGCCTGCGGCGTAATGCGCGGACGACCAATGGTCGTCCCTGCACTACTTACTATGCACTAACCGCTAATAACTACTCTCAACTCTAAACTTCATAAAGGGGGAGATAATAATGTCGGGACAGTATGATGATATAATCAATATGCCGCATCATGTTTCAACGACAAGGGCACAGATGCCGCGGCGGAACCGTGCGGCGCAGTTCGCGCCTTTTGCGGCTCTCACAGGCTATGAGGACGCTATTGGTGAGTCCGCGAGACTTACCGATGCAAAAGCCGAGCTTTGCGAGGACGAAGCAGCTGAACTGAACAAAAAAATACAGCTCCTCAGCGCACGTATCGCTTCGGAGCCTTATTGCGAGATAACCTATTTTGTTCCCGATAAGCATAAATCGGGAGGGAAGTATATTACCGTATCGGGTAATGTGCGGTTCATAGAAGAAGTTACGCGGCAGTTAGTGCTCTGCGGCGGACTGCGCATACCTCTTGATGATATCATAAAAATATCTCTATAAAGAGCAACAGCCCTATCTCCGCCTCAGAGATAAGACTGTTCTGATATGCCCTCTTACAAAAGGATTTGGATAGCAAAGGAATTACTTACAATATATCACAAAGACCGCCTATAGTCTTTGTTAAAATTCGTTTGTACGATCTCTGCGTGATACTGCGTATGCCCCCGAGCTTCGCGCTATCCTGTCGAATTATCGGGGAACAGCAAACCCGAATGCAGGTCAGGGGAGTATAGTGCAGAGTCTCCCCGCCTGCGGGTCTGTTGACTTTGTTTTGCATCGTATTGATGCGATGCCTGTCTGAAAGGGAAACAGGACTTTATACTTTGTGAAACCGCTCATTGCAACGGAATGAATTCATTTATAATACTGTGTCTGTAACATTATTTTTTAGTTTATACCGCCGAGGACAAAGGTGACGGGAGAGGGGCCGTCAGCCTTTGTACACGGAATGTGCCGTTTGCCTCGCCGATACAGAAGCTTTCAGAGCCTTCCTTAGTCTCACACAGAGAGAAGGTCAAAAGCTCCTCGATAGTCTTGAAAATGGAAATTCAAGCGTACATACTGCTTTTGCGGTATGTACATATTTTGTCTTTCATGCAGAGTCTGCGTAAATCTGCATAGAAAGAACGAAATCGTAAAGATGTCCTCAAAGGTGCTGTGGAAATATACGCCGCATATCGGGAACTGCGTTTGTGGGAGGGTAACAGGTTCGCCGGGCTGAATATTTCCACCGCCGCCTCAGAAGCTGCTGCAATATCGGATAGCATTGAGAGAACTGCCCGTTTTCTCTCTTTTTTATAAGACTGTCCGTTTTGCAGGATTTGCACTGGTTTGACCGCTTCGGCTTTTGACTTGTGCGGACAAATGTGAGTGACCGCTGCTGTTTTTGACAGCAGCGATGTTCACTTTAGGAGCTTTCTCCAAATTTTAATATCCCTATAGCCTATTTGCTATATGTTTATTATAAATAAAATGTGAATTGATAACAACCTATAAAATAAATATTAGGTGGAAAAAATGAGGGGAATTTGCAAAAATTGCCCACACTGACCAAATATTGCGCTCAGTGTGGGCTGTTTTAAACATTTTTTTGTAGTGATGCGTACAATTTGTCAAGAGTTGTACTGTCAACGTTGAACTCATATGTACGGTGACCGTAATCATCAGCCATGAATATTACTAATGTCTGATCTGCTGATATACTCACGTGTCCAAATATACAGGTATAATCATCACCTGTAGATAGCATATCATAATCAAATTCAACTTTTGTTTTGGGATAGAAGTCGTCAATTATCTGAATGATGCCTGCATTTTTGTTGCTTTTCAGAAATTCTGTCAATGGGGTACAATCCGGCGAATTTATATACTTTGAATTGACGGAGTCATATAAGGAGTATAAATTGAAACTGTCAGGGAAGTCAATAGCATCTAAAAATTCGCCAAGATTATCAGGAACGTAATCCCAGTTAATGCCTAAGAAGGTCTCGCCGTCATCAAATTCCACCATACACAGGAAATCGGGAGAGAAATCCTTGTAAGCATATACGGTATACACGGTAAGTCGTCCAAGTGCTACGTCATAAATACCGCTTTTGTGAAGCAGATCCCCTGTAAATGAAGTATCAAAATTCTCACATCCCGCCACTGTATATGTTGTGCCGTTATAATAGAATTCTGAATGCGGAGGCTTTGTAGTCGTTGTGCTCAGTACGGGAGAATATGTGCTGGACACCGCAGGATATACAGTTGTTGCAACAGCAGGATCATGTCGTGTCGTTGATGTGTAAACAATGGTCGACATTGCAGCTGTTGTTGTATAAGCAGGCTGCGGAGATATCGATGTTGCTATAGTAGTATATGCAGGGTGCGTGTATACTGCTGTAGTTGAAGTGTATACTCTGGTAGTATATACTTTAGTTGTTGTAGCATACGTCATCGTAGTATACGTAGCAAGTGATGTATATACCCTTGTAGTCGTAGTAGCTACAGGAATACGTGTAGTAGCTGAAGTACGCCTTGTTGTGGTAGATGTTCGCCGTGTAGTAGTGGACGTTCGACGTGTAGTGGTCGATGTATGTCTTGTAGTTGTTGAAGTGCGCCGCGTTGTAGTGCGTGTTGATATTCGTGGCGTTGTAGTAGTTGTGCGGACATCAGAACGCTGTGTGGTCAATACAGGGGATTGATGATGTGAAGTTGTGAGGTTCTGATGAGACGGATTATTGGAAGAAGTAATTTCAATGCTTGAAGCAGTTGTCCTTACATTGCTTTCCGAAGTCTTACTGTCTGAACGTGATGTCGTCACATTGCCTGAGCCGCTGTGACCGTTTGCGGAGGTAGTTTTTGTACCGTTTGCTCCGCTTTGCGCAGAATTATCAGAAACAATTGCCGTAGTTTCAAGGATATCATTTGTCGCTGTTGCGACAGTATTTTCCGTGGTAATATCCTCATCGGATGTTGTTACAGCCGTTGTTACGATAGGTGATGGTAATGTGTAGTCTTCCTTGTGAGGAGATGGTTTGATATCCTTCAGCAAACCGATATTCCAGATGCCTATGCCCACAGCTATCATAATACAGCAGCTCAGAGCAACGGTGGCATTTCTTAATATCAGAGCTTTTTTGCGTTTTTTCTCTTTCAGGTATTCTTCTCTGCGCTGAAAAACACTATTTGCTATCTCATTATAGTCTTTCATACTCAAAGCCCTCCTTTTCAAGCTTTGATCTCAGCGCAAGCTTTGCTCTGTACAGGAGATTTTCTATCTGACGGTTGCTTTTGTGCATTACCTTAGCAGCCTCAGAATTGCTCAGCTCTTCAAAAAACGTCAGGTAGAGCACCTGCTTGTAATCGGAGCTGAGAGTTTCCATAGCCCTGTGGAGCGAGATCTTTTGTTCTTCCTGCAAATATTCCCTTTCGATATTCCGCTCGTCGGAAATATCATAATATTCATCTGCGGGAGTGTCGGAAATACGCGACCTTTTGCGCAGTTCATCTATGGTGAGATTTCGTGCGATGGTATAAAGCCATGTCTTAAAGGTGCATTTTCCGGAAAATTTAGGTTTTTTGACGGATAGCTTGAAGAATGTATCTTCCATGAACTCCTCGGCAAGACTGAGAGAGCCTGTAATGCCGTTGAGATAGAGGATCAGACCGTCTTTATAGTCGTGGATCAGATCAACTAATCCGTTATCATCACCGTCAAGGTAACGGCGGTAGCTACTTGCACCGTTATCCATGAGCTCCCCCTTTCTGTAGGAATGTCCTCTCACTACTTAGACGTTTGAGTAGGATATTTCTCTCATATAAATTATCAATTAACAGTATATATCATTGGTAATACCATTTGTAAGCAACATAGTTAATGATACCACATATCGCGGAAATAGTCAAGTTTTTGGGCTTATTGGCGGTCAAAAGTGAGCATCAGCGGATGTATCAGCCCCTGTATTTTGGAACGCATTAGTATAATTAAGATACATTCAGAACATTTGAAAACAAAACGCATAACATTTTATGCTTTTTCATTTTTTGCGGACTTTTTATGTTTTGTTCAGTTTTTGCTCTTTTAGTTGACCTGATTTGTGCATAATGATGTATTATTAATATAAGGAAATGACGGAATATCGCGTAGTATGAATGTGCATCAGGCAGCATAAAAACGACATTTTATTAAGATTACTTTAAGATTATTTTAAGAATGGAAATATATGATACAGGTATGATGAAAATATGAAAAAGGCGTTAAGCCGCGTAATTACGAAAATATGAAAAATCACAAAATGGAGGGAATATTATGTCAAAGAAATCAGCAAAAAGAACCTGTGCAGGAATAATGAGTCTTGCAATGCTGCTAGGTACAGCAGGTCTGTTTCCTGCACCAAAGGCAGTAGCAGCTTCAGGTGTAACTATCAATGAGGTTTGCCCAAAGAATACTACATATGCTGCTCCTGACGGACAGATGTATGACTGGGTAGAGCTTTACAACAATTCAAGCAGCCCTGTGGATATCAGCGGCTGGGGTCTCACAGATAAGGCAGAGACACCTTACAGATTTACTATCCCGTCAGGTACAGTGATCCAGCCAAATACAGGCAAGGTATTCTTCTGTGACGGTACAGCAGGCGAGACAAACGCTTCTATTGCTCCTTTCGGACTTTCAACAAGCGGTGAGACTCTCACACTTACAGATGCTTCAGGCAATATCGCTTCACAGATAACATTCGAGGATATGGCAAAGGATACTTCATACGGTCAGTATCCCGACGGCAGCGGCGAGTATTATGTTATGAATGCTACTCCCGGCAAGAACAATGTTGCTCCTGAGGGCTCAAATGCAGTAAGAACTCCTTCTTTCTCAGCTGAGAGCGGTTTCTATGACAACGGCTTTGCACTTACTATCGACGTTCCGCAGGGAACTACAGTTTACTATACAACAGACGGCAGCGATCCGACAACTTCGTCTGAAAAGTACACAGGTGCTATCACTGTCAAGGATATGACAAGTGAGCCTAACAAGTACAGCGCAAGAACAGACGTTACAGCTTATACAGATATCCTTGCTCCTGATGAGGGCGTACTCAAGGCAGCAGTAGTTCGTGCTATAGCTGTAGACTCACAGGGCAGAGCAAGCAGCATCATAACTAAGACTTACTTCATAGGTTCAGCAAATGTTGAACGCTACAGAAATATGAAGGTAATATCACTTGTTACAGATCCTTCAAATCTTTTCGATTACGAAAAAGGTATCTACGTAACTGGTAAGGTATACGACCAGGGCGGAAACGGCATGGGCTGGGGTATGCCAGGTCAGCAGGGTATGAACTGGGGCAACCAGCAGGGTCAGAACGGCGACGGTCAGAATGCAGGTCAGCAGGGTGCTTTCAACATGAACGACTTCATGGGAGACACTCAGAATAACGGTAATGCTCAGCAGCCAGGCTTCAACATGGGCAACTTCAATTTCGGAGGAAACCAGAATGGCGATGCTCAGCAGGGCGGCTTCAATATGGGCAACTTCAACTTCGGCGGACAGCAGCAGGGCAATATGCAGCTCGGCGGCGCAGGCGGTCTTGTTGTAAATTCAGATGAAGAAGAGGAAGATGCTTCTGTATTCGACAGCATTTCACTTGACAGCATAGATGCTCCCGAGATACTTGCAGACGGCGATGACGCACAGCAGGGCGGTGCTCAGCAGGGTGGCTTCGGTGGCTTTGGCGGCTTCGGCGGTCAGGGCGGTGATGCACAGCAGGGTGGCTTTGGTGGCTTTGGCGGCTTCGGCGGTCAGGGCGGTGATGCACAGCAGGGTGGCTTTGGCGGTTTCGGCGGTCAGGGTGGTGATGCACAGCAGGGCGGCTTTGGCGGTCAGGACGCAGGTGCAGGCGCAGGCGGCTTCGGTGGATTCGGAGGCTTCGGCGGTGACGGCGGCGCAGGCGGAGCTGGCGGTATGGGCGGCTTTGGCGGCTTTGATATGGGCGGCATGGCATTCATGTCACAGGCTAACTACAACCAGAAGGGCCCAGAATGGGAGCGTCCGGCTAATATAGAGATATTTGAAAACGGCAAGAGCGTAGTTTCACAGGATGTAGGCATCAGAACAAAGGGTGCTGCTTCCCGTGCATGGGCACAGAAGAGCTTCAATATCTTTGCTCGTCAGGACTATGGCAAGAGCAGTGTAGAGTACGATCTCTTTGACGGTGAGGCTACAAAGGCTAAGAACAACAAGGTAATCGATACATTTGACGGTTTCACTATCAGAAACGGCGGTAACGACAACATGGCAGGCTTCTTCCGTGATTCTGTTGCACAGTCACTTGTTACCGACAGAGCTATGACTACACAGGCTACAAGCGAGTGTATACTCTTTATCGACGGCGAGTTCTGGGGCATTTATCAGCTCATGGAGAAGTACAACTCGGATTACTTCAAGTCACATTACGGCATAAAGAAGAATGATGTATGCTTCATAAAGAACAACTCACTTGAGGACGGCAACGATCAGGACCTCAACGAGTGGAACAACCTTCTCGGAAACCTCTCAAGAGTTGATATGACACTTGATGAGAATTATCAGAGAGCTTGTGCAGAGCTTGATATGCAGAGCTTTATCGACTATTTCGCAGCTCAGATCTACTGGGCTAACCACGACTGGCCAAATAATAATACAGGTGTATGGCGTTCAAATGCTGTAGATCCTGAAAATCCATATGCAGACGGCAAGTGGAGAATGGTACTGTTTGATACAGAGTACAGCTCTAACCTTGCTGACAAGGTAAGTGAAACAGGTCCAACCTTCAACAGCTTTAATCAGGCTGCAGGCGGCGGCATGGGCGGCTTCGGAGGCTTCATGGGAGGCGGCGGTTCTCTCAGCGGTGCATTCTCAAATCTTATGAAGAATCCGACATTCAGACAGCAGTTTGAGCTCAGCTTCATGGATATGGCTAACTATAACTTCGATACAAAGAAGACTACAGCTGCCATCAACTACTACAGAGGCTTCAAGCAGCAGATCCTTGATACATATAAGCGCTTCCCATCTTCAAAGCATACTCACAATGAGCAGACATTCGAGCAGGATTATCAGCTCCTTGAAACATTCTATAACACAAGATACGGCAATGTTACAAGCCAGATGAAGAACTATATGAACCTCACAGGCAGCCTTGCTACAGTAAATGTTAGCAACGACAGCAGCAAGGGTTCATTACAGCTCAATACTATCAAGTTTGACGACTCTATGAGCACATGGAGCGGTAAGTACTTCACAGACTTCCCTGTAACAGCAAAGGCATCTCCTAAGGATGGATATGCTTTCGATCACTGGGAGGTAACAGGTGCTACAGTTTCAGATACATACTCTGATACTATTACAGTTCCTGTAAGCGAAGGCGTTACTATCAAGCCGGTATACAAGACAGGCAGCTCAGAGCCTAAGGTAACAACAACAACAACTACTACTACAAGGACTACAACTACAACAACAAAGATCACAACAACTACTACAACATCTGTACAGCCTACACAGTTCGTAAATGTAACTCTCAGCGGCGATGCAAACTGCGATGGTCAGGTAGACCTCTCTGACGCAGTTATGGTAATGCAGGCTCTTGCAAATCCTAACAAGTACGGTGTAAACGGCAACGACAAGAACCACATTACAGAACAGGGTGCTGCAAATGCAGACGTTGATAAGTCAAGCGCAGGTATTACTGCAAACGATGCTCTGAAAATACAGGAGTATCTCCTTGGAAAAGGTTCTCTCTAATTAATTACTTACTATACAGCAAAAGGGCTGCACGATAATGTGCAGCCCTTTTGTTTGCGGCTATGGACGTAAAAGAAGTGGCAGATAAAAGTCTTTGGAAAGGGGTTCGGGGGATAACCTTTCCTCAGAAAGGTTTCCCCCGATAAATCAATATAAACTTCTATATTAGCAACATGGTTATCTGCCCGTTACTTATATCATATGCCTTTTACTTCTGTATAATAGTATACTGCAAGCTGAGTTCTGTCGCGGAGCTCCAGCTTGTCAAGGAGATTGCTTATGTAATTGCGTATTGTGCCTTCGCCGAGGAAAAGCTTCCCCGATATCTCTTTATTGCTCAGTCCCTCTGCAACAAGCTCCATTATCTCGCGTTCCTTGTCGCTGATACCGTGTGCAGCAAAGTCATAACGCTCCTTGGGCTTCATAAGCTCTGGGAGCTTGTTCATTATGGTGTTGCCGTAAACGCTCTGTCCGCCCATGACAGTTTCAAGTGCAGGTACTATGCCGTCAAAGTCCTGCTTGAGTATGTATCCCTTTGCGCCCATGTTCAGTGCCTTGATGATGTACTCATCATCTGAGAATGTGGTGAGGTAGAGTATCTTAGCGTCGGGGAACTCTTTCAGTATGACCTCGCCTGCCTCTATACCTGTCATGCCCTCCATGCGTATATCCATAAGTATAACATCAGGTCTGACGTTCCTGTATAGCTCTATTGCTTCATTTCCGCTTGAACCCATAGCGGTAACAGTTACCTTGCCCGAATTTTCAAGTATAGTCTTTAACGACAGAGCTACGAGCTTGTCGTCATCTATTACGATAATGTCCATAATTGCTCCTTTATGCCGTGATCTTTTCATTATTATATCATAGCGGTACATTTTTTTCAAGTACACAATGTGACAAATGTCATATGCAAAAACTGACTCCAGACACTACAAAAAGCTTTTCAGCTGAGGTATAATGATTACAGTAAAACACAACAGGGAGGATTTACCATGGAAAACACAGTTATCAAAATAAATAATCTTGTAAAACGCTACGGCGATCTTATCGCACTGGATCACCTTGATCTTGAAATAAAGCAGGGGGAGGTATTCGGACTTCTCGGACCGAACGGCTCGGGCAAGACCACTACCATAAACTGCCTTCTGTCACTTCTTGCCTTTGACAAGGGCGACATCGAGATATTCGGTAAGAAGATGACTCCCGTAAGCTACGATATCAAAAAGGAAATAGGCGTTATCATGCAGAATGTCACTGTTTTTGATGAGCTTACAGTTTACGAGAATATCGACTACTTCTGCGGACTCTATATCAAGGACAAGGCAAAGCGCAAGGAATATGTTGAGGAAGCAATAAAGTTCGTAGAACTGGGGGATTTCAGAAAGTTCTATCCGAAAAAGCTTTCGGGCGGACTTCTCCGCAGACTCAATATCGCCTGCGGTATCGCTCACAAGCCAAAGCTCATAATCCTTGACGAGCCCACAGTTGCAGTTGATCCTCAGAGCAGAAACCGTATCCTTGAGGGAATACAGGAGCTCAACAGAAACGGTGCTACAGTCATCTATACCTCGCACTATATGGAAGAGGTAGAGCAGATATGTACCCGCATAGCTATCATGGACAAGGGCAGAAAGGTAGCTGAGGGTACTAAGGACGAGCTGAAACGAATGATAAAGAATACAGAGACTATCACTATCGAGATACTTGATGTACCTGATAATATCGTAAAAGAGATAGCTTCACTGCCTCACGTATACGATACAGAGCTTGGCAACGGCAAGCTTACAGTTTACTGCTCGGGCGGCAAGCATAATCTTACAAGAGTACTTGAAGTGCTTCAGAAGAATGAGCTCAGCTTCGGCAGAGTATATACAGAGCTTCCGACACTCAACGACGTATTCCTTGAAATAACAGGAAAAGCTCTCAGAGACAAGGAGGAATGACCATGTTCATGCATATCCTTAAATATGAGCTGAAAAACGGTCTGCGTACAAAAGACCTTATCATATGGCTCATACTCTTTCCTATAATCCTCGGCACTTGTTTTAAAATAGCTTTCGGAAGCATTTACGAAAAGACCGAGAAATTCAGCTCAATCCCCGTTGCCATAGTTGAAGAAAGCGAAAATGCTGCTTTCAAACAGGTCATCGAGGGCATTGAAAAATCTGATGAACCCTTCCTCAAAGCCAGCTTTGTGGATAAGGAAAAGGCTGAAAAGATGCTTGACGACGGCAAGGTAGAGGGAATAATCTTTACTTCCGACAATATCAGCCTTACAGTAAAGGAAAAGGGCATACGCGAGACAATGCTGAAATCCTTTATCGAGCAGTATAAAGTTCGTGAAAAAATAGCTATGGACGCTATAAATACTGCTCCCGAAAAGGCACAGGAGGTCATCGCTTCACTCACATCTGAGACAGCTTCTACGTGCAGGGATATACCCCTTACACAGGGCAACCCCGATATGTATATACAGTATTTCTATAATCTTATCGCTATGGTGGCAATGTTCGGCTGTATAACAGGTATGCATATCACTATGCAAAATCAGGCAAATCTTTCACCTCTTGGTGCAAGGAACAACTGCTCACCTGTACCGAAATCAATAAATATAATCGCTTGTCTTACAGGCAGCTTTATAATGCAGACAGTATGTATGCTGATTTGCGTTACTTATCTTGCATTCATTCTTAAAATAGATTTCGGCGACAGACTGTGGCTGGTTTATCCTTCGGCTATACTTGGCGGTATCACAGGCGTTTCATTCGGTTTCTTCGTAGGTTCACTGGCTCGTGTAAGCGAAAAGGCAAAGAGTGCGATACTTATTTCTATATCAATGCTGCTGTGTTTTTGCAGCGGTCTTATGATGGGCAATATGAAGGCTATTATTGCAGCAACGATACCGTGGTTCAATAACATCAACCCCGCAGCAGTGATTTCCGACTGCTTCTACTGCCTCAATATCTATGAGGACTATGACCGTTTCATATCAAAGCTCATAACTATGGCAGCAATATCCGTTATGTTTATAGTTCTTGGCTTTGTGACTTCAAGGAGGAAGAAATATGCAAGTATTTAAGGCTATGTTCAAGGTAATGAGGAGCAGGCTTCCCTCAGCATTAATAGGTATCGTCTGCTTTTTTGCCATATCGGCAATAATTGCAAATGCTTCCACCAAGGAAAACAAGTTTGAAGCAAGCAGACTGAATGTATGTATATTCGATGAGGACGATACTGCCGAAAGTCATGCGCTGGCAGACTTTATAAAGAAAAGCAATGATATAGTTGAAATAGAGAATGACAGGGATATTATCATAGATTCAATTTACTACAAAAGAATCGATTATGCACTCATAATCAACAAGGGATACGCTGAAAAGATCAAAGCAGGGGACACAGCAGACCTTTTCGGCAGCTACCATTTGAGTGACAGCTTTTCTGTAGTATATATGGGACAGGTGCTTGACGAGTATGTCAACTCAGTAAAGGCTTATCTCAGTATGGGCAAGACCTTTGATGAGGCTGTTGCAAGTGCAGAAGTTGCACTGTCTCAGAACGCAGAGGTAAATATGTTCAGGGCAGACAATGCGGGCAACTCACACTTCAGCGTTGATTTTGCAGGCTATTTCCAGTATATGCCATATATACTCGTATCTATCATTATCAGTGTGGTAAGCCTTGTACTTGTTACTATGAACAAGAAGGATATACGTTACCGTACCAACTGCTCATGTATGAAGGAATCTTCATATACGTTCCAGCTTTTCCTCGGAAGCTTCCTGTTTGTGTTTGTAATATGGCTGATGTTTATGATAGGCGGTATGATACTCAACAAGGAGGTTTACACAGGAAGAGCGTGGTATGCAGTTCTTAACAGCTTCATATTCGCTGTGGTTGTCGGCACTATGGCTGTGCTTGTAGCAAGCTTTGAGCCAAAGGACAATGTACTCAACCTTATAACTCAGGTTCTTGGACTTGGTATGAGCTTCTTCTGCGGTATATTTATCCCTGTGGAGGTACTCAGCGACAAGGTGCTTTCTGTTGCAAGATTTTTGCCTGCTTATTGGTACGTAAGAGCTAATAACATGATAGCTGATATCACTCAGTTCAGTTTAAATGAGGTAATGCAGTGCTATCTGATACAATTAGGATTTGCAGCAGCTATGGTCATTATCACTCTGCTCGTCCGCAAGGTAAAGTACAGTGGTGCAGCTATCGGTACTGCCGTAAAAAAGGCAGCAGCTGCTGAGCACTAAGATATAAATGAATATTGAGCATAAAGGGCGCACAGAAGTGCGCTCTTTTAATATTTGTATGACCAATTCGCCGAAAAAAGTGACAAATGTCACTATGACAATGACATTTGTTATCTATCATTTTTCGGAACGATGTGATAGAATAAAGTCACAATAAACATTAAACGCGAGACGTTTTAAATACACTAAATTATTACTAAGGAGGGGCTTATATGAAAACGATCATGAAAAAAACACTATGCTTACTATCAAGTGCAGTCCTGTTATGCGGACTGACGGCTTTGCCCGCAGGCGCGAAAAGCTTGGATCCTGAAAATATAGTGAAATTAGAACCTGAGCTAAGACCGCAGCCAGGGCAGACTTTTAATCCGTACAAAGACACAGAGTTCGTACTGAAGCAGAATAAGTTCAACATAAAGCCGGGCGAAAAGGCTCTCCTTGAAGTTGGCAAGAAGCTCAAGATGATAGACGAAGCTCATTCATTTCCAAGGCCTGAGAAAAAAATACTTTCAATGGACGATATAGACCTGCTCAGACTCAGATTTCAGTGGTATGACGAGAACGGTCCTATCGAGGGGGCTACATCATACACATATGAAACCTATACACCAGGCAGATATTTCTGCGTTGTAACTATGATAGGACGCTTATGGGTAACTAATAGTGCGGATGTTAATATAAAGTTTCTGCGTCCTCCGCTTGATCCGGTTTTGGTTCCGAGACCTGATCCGACAGTTCCTATCAAGCCGGGACCGTTGCCTATTTAACGAAAAACAGATATAAAAATTGTTCAATGAGGGTAAAACAATGGCGGATAAGAGAAACTATCTCTTGTCCGCCATTGTGATCATACATGAAGTTTTTCTTTGATAATATTGCAGACTTCTTCCTTATGCTGCTGGAAGTAGAAATGGTCGCCCGAAAACGGATACAGACTGCACTTACCGTCTGTAAATCTGCCCCAGCTGCTCATATCAACATTCTGCATAAGAGGATCTTCCGTGCCGTAGATAACTGTGATATCGCAGTCGAACTTAACGTCATCGGGTGAAGCCTTATATCTTTCAGCCATGCGCACATCTGTTGCCAATATGCGGTTGAGTATCTTTACAAGCGCATCATCTGGCGGAGCAGGAGTTGCTGCCGAAAGAGAGTTTGCTGTGAAGAAAGATACTATTTCTTCATCGGAAGCAGTTTCCACATTCTCAAAGCAGTGTACATCTTCATCGGGAGGATTTTTTCCCGAAAGGAAGATATGACAAGGCTGGGGGAGTCCCTTTGCCTTAGTCTGGCGGATAAATTCCGTCACAAGGACAGTGCCCATGCTGTGACCGAAAAGTGCGTATTCGCCGCTTATCTCTTCGGAATGTTTTTCTATGAGGTCTGCTATACAGTCAGCAACGTTGTCCAGTAATGGCTCTGACATACGTGTAAAGCGTCCTGAGAGCTCCATAGGTATAACTGTCGTATCCTTTGGCAGGAAACGCTTGAATGAGACATAGCTCTTTGCAGAGCCGCCTGCGTGTGAAAAGAAAAATAATACCATATTATTCTTCAACAGGTGTGCCCTTTTCGTTGAGGAGATCGAATATCTCGCCTACCTTGCTGATAGAAGCCACCAGTGAAAGAGGTACATTGAGCTTGAATGTTTCTGTTATCTCTGAGCCAAGTCCGAAAAGTCCAAGTGAATCGAGATAAAGGTCATCGTAAACGTCAGTATCTCTTGTTATCTCAGAAGCGTCAACGCCTACATAATCGGAAATTGCCTGTGCGAAGTCTTCAAATTTAAGATTATTCATTATTTATACTCCTTTTTTCTCAGGTATTTGAACTGTATCTTGCCGATATCCTTTGGTATTTCCTCAACGAGAACTACCTTATCAGGTACTTTGTAAGCTGAGAGCTTGCCGTCAAAGTAACGAGCCAGCTCACCGCGTGTTACCTTTTCTTCGCCCTTTGGCTGGATATATGCAACGATCTGCTGACCGATAACAGGATGCGGCTCATCAGTAACAGCTGCGGCTGCTATCTTTGGGTGAGTAAGGAGACAAGCCTCAACTTCCTCAGCGTGAACGAGGTTTCCGCCGCGCTTGATGATACGCTTGCTTCTTCCTGCGAAACGTACTATACCGCCGGGGAGCTTGTTTACAAGGTCACCTGTGCAGAACCAGCGTCTACCCTGCTCGTCTGTGAGTATCTTCTCTGCGGAGAGCTCTGGGTTGCCGAAGTATTCAGTGATAACACCGTCTGTATATACACACAGCTCACCAGTTTCGCCCTCGGGTACTTCATTCTTGTTCTCATCGATAACACGTACATCTGTGAAGCTGAGCTTCTTGAAATCGCTTGGGTCTGTACCGTTGTCGATAGCGGAATCCCATACGACCATTGTGCAGGTCTCGGAAGAACCGATAACGTTTACTACACGGATACCAAGCTTCTCAACGAAGATATCAGCTATCTCCTTGGGGAGAACTTCTCCTGCCCAGTAGCTTATACGGACGCTTGAAAGGTCGTACTTGTCAAAATCAGGTGTAGAAAGAAGCACTTTTGCAAGTGTAGAAGTGAGCTGGATAACGCTTATCTTGTATTTCTCTATTGTTTCAAGGAATGTTACAGGGTTGAACTGTGGCTGATACATAACTGTACCGCCCTTGAGCACCATCTGCTGTCCCATGCCGAAGCCGCCCTGATGATAGAGGGTCATGCCCAGCATCATTACATCGTCAGATCTGAATTCGAGGTAGTCGCCCATATCCTTCTGTGTGGAAAGGAAGCCGCCGGAAGGTACTGAGAGCAGCTTAGGGATACCTGTGCTGCCTGATGTGCAGGCAAGTGACAGTGTGTGGAGATATGCAGGCTCATATATATCGCACTCACTGCTGCCGTACTCTGCCATGAACTTTTCAGCGGAGATGTAGCAGGAGTCAGCAGGGATAAGGCTCTCGTCCGCAAAGCATATAACTTTGTCGAGTGTTATCTGTGAAGGCACAAGAGCACTTACAGCTGCGATGATATTGTTGTTTCTGTACTTTTCTGTTACGAACATTACCTTTGATGTTGTAGCAGGGATAAGCTTTGAGAGCTCCAGCGAGCCGCTCTGAGGGTCCATAGGAACAGGCTGTGCGCCTATTCTTACTGCGGACCAGTAAACGATGAACCACTCGATGCTGTTAGGCATACAGATGCCCACCTTGTCGTCCTCACCGATGCCTATCTTCTTCATTGCAGAGCCGAGCACTGCTGTCTTTTCCATAAACTGAGAGTATGTAAGCTCGTTCTCATCTATTCTCAGAAGCACCTTGTCAGGTGTTTCCTTAGCGTATTTTTCGTAGTAATCGAAAAATTTTTCTGACATTTTTATTTTCCCCCATTAAGTCTTTCAGCGATGAAGTCTGCTGCAATATGCTTTACCCAGTGATACTGCTCACCAACAGGCATTGCGTGCATGATAGTCTCCTCGGAAACGTAAGCAGGCTTGTCCTCGATGTGTATGCTCTCCTTATAGCCCTGAGCCTTGTCAAGGAGCTTCTGTGAAGCCTCGGGAGTCATCCAGTTGTCATCGCTGCTGTATACCATAAGAAAGTCTGCCTTGTGTGTACCCTCTTCGAGAGTTTTCATACCCTCAAGATAGTCGTCAGAGTATTGATATGAGCTCCACTTGCCGCGCTTCATCCATACAGGGATACTGCCCTGATCTGCGAAGTTCATAAGGAGAGGGAACAGACTTACGCAAGCCTTTACCTTCTTATTCTTTACTGTTGCACGGAAAGCGTATCCGCCGCCCATGCAGAGTCCGAAGTTTGCGATATTGTTTTCATCGAGCTTGGGTGAATCCTTTATGAAGTCGTATATTCCTTTGAATGCAGCCTCTATCTGTTTGCCGCCGCATTTGATATTGTTGTGGATTATTGCTGCACCTGCACCCGGCATATCGGGAGTGATGACTGCGATACCTCTTTCGTTGAGTGGAGCAGCCAGCATTTCCAGCTCTTCCTTGCAGCTTCCGATACCCGAGTATGTGATAACCACAGGATAGCCAGTTTTTCTGCCCGAATCAGGGTAGTGTATGTAAGCAGGTATTTTGCCAAATTTAGTATCTATTTCAATGTATTCAACTTTGTTTTTGCAGAGCTTGATATAGTGTTTGTAGCTTTCTTCGAGACCTTTATATATTTCTGTCTTATGTTCTACATCTTCAATGTTTACCATAAAGCAAGCATAGTGGCACTGTGTGATCATCTTTGCATATTCTCTTGCAGAGATCTTGTTTCCTGCTGCCTCTGCTTTGTCGCGGAGCTCAGTATAACGGTCTATCTTTGCGTGCCATTCATCAAGCCATACACCCTGTATCTGTTTGCCGCTCTTGACCTTGATATTATCTATCTTCTTGAGTATGAACTCAAGGTCAAAGGGGTCAGCTCCGTAGAGGAGCGAACGTGTAGCTACGGGGTTAAGCAAATCTCTTATTGCCCATTTCATATTTATCTTGTCCTTTCATATAAGGTCAGCCTGTGTAACGCCATGCACCTTCCCTTGTCATTTCCGTGAACTGCATATAGATACGGTACGGATCAACATGGGTGTGCTTTTGTATAAGAGCGAGCATCCTGTCAGCAAGCTCTTTCAGAAATTCTGATTTGCAGTCTGCACATTCCTGTGGGAGTATGTAACGAAACTCTGCAAAGAATACGGTATCCTCGCTCTTGTTCATATACATTGAACAGTCATCGAGCATTACCATTATAGCAGGCAGAGGCTTTCTGAGTATTACGGAAAGCTCTGATGCAGCTTCGTCAAGAAAGTCTGTACGTGCAGCATCTGAATCAAACTTGAAGTTAGTTTTCATCTGTGCGATAGGCATATCCTTTTATCCTTTCATTCTTTCCAGTCTTTAAATTTTAATACCCTTTATATTTAATTTAGATCATTTTCGATAGTGTAAAACAGGGAAGAAAAAACTGTGTAATACAGCCGTTAGCCATTAGGCATTAGCCGTTAGCCGAAGGAGTTCGCTTACGCTCACATTATTTAAATTATTCGCCGTAGGCGACACATTTGCTACTAGCTGACGGCTAAGGGCTAAAGGCTTAGTTTCGTGATAAGTGAGAACGATGATAATACTTCCCTAATTCGATAATTAGTAGTGTTAATTGTACTTTTTGAATACAAGAGTTGCATTGTGTCCGCCGAAGCCGAAGGAGTTTGAGATAGCAACGTCTACCTTGCGTTCCTGTGGCTTGTTCGGAACATAGTTGAGGTCAAGTTCGGGATCGGGTTCATCATAGTGAAGTGTCGGAGGTACTATACCTGTTTCCATAGCCTTTATGCAGGCAATGGCTTCAAGTGCGCCGCCTGCGCCGAGAGTATGACCGATAGATGCCTTAACAGATGATACAGGGATATCGTAAGCTCTTTCTCCGAATACTTCCTTTATAGCCTTTGTTTCATAAAGGTCATTGAGACCTGTTGAAGTTCCGTGTGCGTTTATGTAGTCAACAGCGTCAGGTGAGATGCCTGCATTGTCAAGAGCAAGTCTCATGGACTCTGCCATGCCTACGCCGTCTGTTTTTGGAGCTGTAAGGTTATAAGCTTCACCGCACATAGCTGCGCCTGCAAGCTCACAGTATATCTTAGCTCCGCGAGCTTTTGCACTTTCCTCGGATTCGAGGATAACAGTTCCGCCGCCCTCGCCCATGATGAAGCCGTCACGGTTCTTTGTGAACGGACGAGCAGCTGTAGAAGGGTCAGGGTTTACGGACATAGCAAGGAGCTGATTGAATCCGCTTATAACGAGATGTGTAACTGTGTTTGAGATGCCGCCTGCGACTACCATATCGCAGAGTCCTGATTCGATGAACTGCTTTCCGAGAGCCATAGCATATGCTGATGAAGCGCAGGCTGTGCTCACGTTGAATGAAGGACCTGTGAAGCCGTATTTGATGGAAACAAGAGCAGGGAGCTCGTTAGGCATCTTCTTGAGAGTTATGTTGAGGGGCTTGTCAAGCTCGTAATCCTCGAAGGAGTTGTCGATAACACCGTAGATAACGCCGACTTTTTTGCCGTTGTATGTAGTGATATCAACTCCGCAGTCTGCGATAGCCTCGCCTGCGGAAGCAAGTCCCATTCTTGTGGTAGTAGTGGTTGCATTGAGCTGACGCTTTTTCCAGTATTTGCCTGCCTCAGCCTCAAATGCTTCATCTACCTCGGCAGCAACTGTGGTATCGTGCTTGTCGAGGGGGATACGTGTGATAGTTTTCATGCCGCACTTGCCTGAGATCAAGCCATTCCAGTAATCCTCGGCAGTATATCCTATTGATGTAACGGCACCAATGCCTGTAATAACAACTTTTTTCATAAATTCTTACCTCATATCAGATGTCGTGTGGGTTTATGCCAATGTTTTCAGCCATACATCCTTGCTCTGATGTATGTACGAGCCAAAGCCCGTTTTGCTGTGCAGTTCATCAAGAGCTGCAAATAATACTTCAATACCGTACTTTTCAAGATAAGCAGCAGGAGTTTCGGCAATTCCGAGGGTATCCTGTACAGCTTCAAGAAATACGTTTTTGTCGCCGCTGTATTCACAGGCGGCATTGACTGTCTCGTTAAGTATGAGAGCAGCCATATAAAGCGGAGCTTTTTCGCATGAGTTTCCGCTGTCGGTCTCATGCTCCTTCATAAAGTCAAGGAAACACATAGTTTCCTTAGGGCAGCCTTCGTTCAGCCAGCCGTTCATTTTTTCGCAGCCGTATCCGAGAAGCCTCTTGTTACGCTCGATACGGAAGTTATCGGGACTTCCTGCCATGAGTCCGAGACCTACACTGTCAAGCACCTCGAAAGGCGGTGCAACTGGGAACATTTCTGCCAGTCCCTTGTTGAGCTCGGCTGCTGTGACGTTCAGGCTCTCGCGGAGATATATTGCGTGAGAGACCATGCAAGCAAGTATCTGATTGAGATATATATGATATCCACCTGAAAAGACGATAGGCTTTTTGCCTGCTGTCTTTACCAGCTCGGCAGCCTTGCTTATACAGCTGTCGGCGGTATCGGGGAGTATATTGAGTTCTACGAATCCTGTAAGCTTTACGGGATAGAAGAAGTGTAATCCGAAGCATCTTTCCTTATGAGGAACGTCCTCGAATACCGAGGCGAGGTCCAGAGAGGAAGTGTTTGAAAGCAGGAGACAGTCCTCTGAAACTGCCGCTGCTGCCTTTGCGAAGATATCCTTCTTGGCAGCCATGTTTTCAAATACAGCTTCTATTACTATATCGCAGCCGCTGAGAGCAGCTGTATCGTCTGTGAACAGGAATGAGTCCTTTTTGTATTCATACTGTTCTTCGGTTATCTTTTTGCGTTTAAGGCTCTTGCCAAGTGTTTTCAGAACTGCCGCTGTGTTTTCCTCGGCACCGAAAAGATCGATGACGACGAACTGTGCATCGGTAAGCTTGTCAAAGAAAAGCGAGAAAATATCCTTTCCCATTTTTCCGTAGCCGATAATACCTATTTTCATGCTTATGCCTCCTTGCTGAGTAAGTAAGAGGTGATGTAAGCTTTGTAGTTATCGTGATCGAATTTTTCGTACTTTTCTGAGATGTATGCGATAAGAGCCAATGCCTCTGCCATACCCTGTTTCTTCTCTGCGAAGATATCTGCCCAGCCAAGCTGGAAGGCTTCTTCGGCAGGGATGAGCTCACCTGACATTACAAGACCATAGGCATTCTGTATACCGCATATTTCGATAGTTCTTGCAACTCCGCCCAGTGCAGGAAGAATTCCGAAAGTGGATTCAGGCTGACCTACTCTTGCATTTTTTTCAATTATTCTATAGTGGCTGTTGACAGCGATCTCACTGCCTGAACCGATACAGAAACCCGTTACCACACTAATGACGGGGAACGGGAGATTACGAAGAAATGTGAAGAAATGTTTTTGTCTGATATGACCCTCGGGAAGTATCCCTGTAGAGTCGTCGTAGATTTCGTTTGCCGAGCGTTCTGACAGAGCATCTACATCAGCACCGACGCTGAAATGTCTGCCTGCTCCTTTGATAATTAGTCCTTTGTAATTGCCATTTGCAGCCTTTTCTTCGATATCAGCCATAGCGGCTTCATACTCTCTGAAAAAGTCAGCTGTCATAAGATTATTGCCTGGCATATTCATTGAAAGAATGAGGACACCGTCCTGTTCTTCAAGTATCATGCCGTTATTTTCATTCATTGGAGTTACCTCCGTTCTTGTCTGCCATAAGGCGGTAGAATGCTTTCGATTCAATCTCGAGCACCTTTTCCGCAGGAGCTGTACGCGATGCTGTGAAGCAGGCGTTTATCTCCTTTATCTGTTTTTCTGTCTTGTCCTTGAAAAGCTTTTCCACGTATTCATCGACCTCACTGCTTTTCAGTCTGAGATCGAATTCGTGAGCAAGATTTTCATCTGCATCGTCATCAAAAGCTGCTGCTGTGATAAAAACAGCGTTTCTGAGGAACTCTCTTACAGCAGAGATCTCTTCCTCTGAATCGCCCGCAACAGTGCTGCTCTGAGGATAAACGATGACGAGACAAGCATTGCTGAGCTGTTCAGCCGAACCAACAAGCTCATACAGTGATGAGATGTCAGTGACCTTAACAGCGTATCCGTTTTTATTTACTGTCATTATTTCCGCCCTCTATGCAAATTCTTAAAGCCTCGGGGATATCGCATATTATGCGTTCCTTGTTTACATAAACGAGCTTGCCTGTGACCTTGCATGACACAAGACCAGTAGTCTCGTTTATTATTTTGTGCTTGTAGCTGACTATGCCGCCTGTGCAGGTGACTTCCGTGTCTATCCTTACTTCGTCGAGCAGGTGAAGTTCATGCATATATCTCTGGCTGCTTTCCATGATAACGGGGAAGAGACCTTCTTCCTCAAGCACACCGAGTATACCGCTGACGTGGTAGAAGTTCCACAGAGCAGTCTCTGCATACTGTAGATATACAGCATTGTTTACATGGCCGAATGAGTCGAGCTCATAGCCCCTTACCGTAAGGTGGTACGAAGTTTTCTTCATTACTTTGAAGCCTCCGCAAGAGCTGCTTCAAATTTGCCCTTGGACGGGTCTGTAACTCCATCTGAAGCGAGATTTATAGTATCTATTATAGCGTGTATCTGTGTGAGAGACTTTCCGTTGAGAAGCTCTTTGACGAAAGCTTTGGTTTCGTCGAATGAGTTCCTGTTCTCACTGAGCTTTGTAACGAGTCCCATATCAAGTGCTTCCTTTGCACCGATCATTTCTCCGCAGAGTATCATCTGAAGAGCCTTTTCCTTGCCAAGGAGCCTGTAAAGTCTTTCCATGCCGCCCATTCCGGGAACTACACCATGCATGATCTCGGGGAGACCGAGGAAAGCCGATGGTGAAGCTATCCTGAACTGGCAGCTGAGGGCTATTTCAAGTCCGCCGCCGAAGCAGCCGCCGTTTATAGCAGCCGCAGTGATGATAGGGAGCTTTTCGATAGTACGAAGAAGCTCTCTTGCGTTTTCAAGCTTTGCCGATAATTCACTGCTGTCTGATGTACCGAAAAGGGAAACATCTGCACCGTGTGAGAAATGTCTTCCTTTTCCGGTTATAATAAGAGCCCCTACCTGTGGATTTTCGTCCAGCCAGCCGAGGAGCTTCTTACGGTCTGCGAATTCGGGCTCAGTCAGAAGATTTTTCGGCCCGTTGTCAATTGTAAGTACAGCAATATTATCTTCGGCATACAGCTCTGATAAATTTGTCCTTAACATTCAGACCTCTCACTGATTAACGATGTCGTTTCCGTACTGATAGATCTTGCAGAACATCTCTACAACATCGCTCATTGTATCCATAGGAGCCTTGAGCATATACTTGCCGATGCTCTGGAGCTTGATGTCAAGGTCGTACTTGTCGGCAGTCATTTCGATAAGTTCAACGAACATAAGGGAATCGCTGCCAAGATCTTCCTGTGGATTTGTATCCATAGTGATCTCGTCTTTCTCTACTTCACATTCCTCTGCGTAGTAGTCGAAGATCATGTCCTTGATCTCCTGTCTGATTTCTTCTGTGATCTCTCTCATTTTTTTAAACCTCCAATAAATTTATTCCCCTTTTGCAAGGGATATGGAAAAATTACACATCTTCAAGAGTGTAAATTTTACATTTCCTACTTACACGTGAGAACTTGCTTACTGCGCCGTTCGCACTTACGTCAAAAAATTCAGTCACGCCCAGTTCCTCAAGCTTATTAAGTGCAAGATCCCAGCGTATGGGGGTATACACGTTCAGCTGATTTTCCGTCATGACCTGCTTGCCTGTAGTCATAACCTCTCTGTTAAATATGGAAAGGATAGGATATACAGGGTCTTTATATTCCGTAGAAGCACAAAAATCAACGTACTCCTTAGAATATTTTTTCATTATCGGGTGGTGGTAGGCAACGCCCGTACCAAAGCTGAAAGCCTTGATAGCACCCTCGTTCTGGCAAAGAAGAAGTGCTTTTTCGACTGCATCTGCACGTCCGCTGACCATAACGTGGAACTTTGAATTTCCGCTTCCGATTATGATCTCATCGGGTGAGAATTTGCCTGCGAACATCTCTTCGATGTCGTTATAGGAGAAACCGATGACGATACCCATATCGAGCTTTTCGTCGTGCTCCTCAAGACAGCGCATTGTAGCGCGGTTCATCATGATTATGTCGTGTGCGAATTCATGTGGCACAGCTCCGAAGCAGCTGCTTATGCTCACTATTCCCGAGCTGTATCCTGCGCCTATATCAGGTATTATGTCTTTGCTTATGTAGTGTTCATAAACGACTCTGTCACATATGAGAGATATCAACCACTCTGCGACTCTTCCGTCGTAAGCTTTGTTTTTTTCGAGATCTTTGTTTAGTCCGAGCCTGTTGAATGCAGTTTCAAGGTAGAATTCGTACTTGTCCATGAGTTCAGGCGGCAGATTGACCAAAAGCTTTTCGGGTTTTGAACCGATGCCGTTGAACAGGAATGCTCTGTTGTACATTATTCATTCTCCTTATATATTATATCTACATCTTATCACCTATTTAGTGTGCTGTCAATAGATAAACTCTTAATTTTGCAATTTTTGAGCAAAACGTTAAAAAAATCACAGTCTTTCAACCAAATTTTATAAATTAGTGCGATTATACGTTTTGTTATACATATTTAAACAAAATAACCAAATATCGTCGTAAACCCTTTAATGGGAGTATTTAACGCTATATAAAGCCGCAAGCCTGATTGGTGATAGATGGCATATCATTTTGGCTGAGCCAAAAAACGACGACTTTTTAGACAAAATGTTGAGCCAATCATTAAAATCAATATATGATATATACATAAATTAATGTGCAAAATAACACTTTAATGCACTTAAAGCGACCGCAATTTTTGAAAAAAACTGTGTATGCTTATTTCATTTTACAGCAATAGTAAATACAGGTTATATGCTTAGAAAAAATAAAAGCCTTTTCTGTTTCGGAAAAGGCTTTTTGCAAGTTTTATTGTTGTTCGGTTGCTTTTATGAACTTTGCCTTGAAAAGGGCTGTGCAGATAAGTGTTGTGAATAATGTTGAGATGACCATTTCAAACAATGCGTTGATACCGACAGCTGTTATTATGAAGAGGAGAATGCTCTTTCCGCTTCTGAGTTTGTCAACGTAGTTGAATTTCTTGTATACCTTGAGAGTGTATTCGCCGTCGCTGAGGTCTCTGAAGTCAGCGTTCGGCTCTTTGAATTTGAGCGTTTTTTCGCTGATCTCTTTGCCGTTGAAGGTAGCACCCTTCAGTTTTTTTGAACTGAAAACGAACTTTGTTGCATCAGAATCTGTCAGCAGTGGGACTGCCGCGGAAGGAGTTCCGATAGTAAGAATTATATCATTGCCTATCTGAGCGTGAACTCTGTCTGATGCGAAATCAACGTGATCACCGCTGTTGTTGGTGATCTCGGCTATGACACCGTTTTTTACGGTGATTGTGTACTTGTTGTCAAGACCTGCTGCTGTATGGTTGAATATAAGCACCAGAGCTCCCATAAAGAAGATGGTATTGAGTATAGCAGCTGAGAAGCCCGAGATGCCGAAAGACAGCTGTACATTTGACATATTTTTCTTGTTGACGAACCAGAACATAACACCAAAACCAACTGCGAATACAGCTATAAGTGTAAGTGCCACAGGGATACCTGATGTTATAAAGTTATACATACCTTCCGACATATTGTATTTGCCGTTCTTGTCGTGGCAGATGAGGAGCATCACAGACAGGAAAAGACCGATAAGGACGATACCTGAAATGATACCTGAAATTATGGACATAGCTTTTTTGGACTTTATCCTGGAAAGCGCGGAGAATATAAATCCGACCAGCAGACCGTCCAGAGCTCTCGGAACGACACGCTGTATGAATGTGAGTGTCGGGCTTATTTCGAGTGTAGCAGCACCCATTGCACTTGGAACGCCTATGCCGAAGCACTGCAGGAAACTGAACAAGCCGAACACTATTCCTATGATAAGTCCGCCTATTGGTCCCATTGTGATAGCTGCGATAGCGATAGGGATTATGTTAAGTGTGATTACCAGCGGGCCTATAGGTATAGAACCGATGGGGGTGAATGAAAAAATTGCTATGATCGCAGTCAGCAAACCAAGCAATACTATTCTTTTGGTGTCAAATTTGAAAACCTTCATTTTAAATTTTCCTCCTTGTTACTACTCCCTCGGAAGGGATATAATACAATGCATATAATACATATATGATATCACATTTTGTAAAGTTTGTAAAGGGCTCAATCTACAGAAAAAGGTTAACAGCTTGTTCAAAAATAGTACATATGTTACAAATATAACCTTTTGTGATGCTGGTTTTATAATTAAACTAATAAAATAAAATACTCAAAGTATAATTTTAAAGGTGAGTTTATGAAAAATCTTTGACCAAAGGTCAACTGTTATCACGGATGCAGTTGACTTAAAACAACGATATTTTGGTAAACTTGCTACCGAATGTTAAAAAGATACGTTGACGAGGAACAAAATGCACAATTATTCTAAAAATATTTATGAAATTTAGTTAGTGTTAAAATATTGCAATTAGTATATCATTATGATATAATATAAGTGCAAAATTCTGTAATCCTATCAAAATGCGGACAAGCAAAAGGGTACCTTTACGGGGAATTGTAAAAAAACATAAAGAAAGGATTGGTTATGACCATGAAAAAATCTTTGGGGAAAAGATTTTTAAGTGGCGTTACATCGGGAATTCTGGCGGTCACCTATGCCCTGCCGTCAATCATTCCGTCGGCTTCTGCCGAAGATGAAACGCTGAACCCGAAGTATGGCAAAGACTATGCCGTTGAAGATATTCTCAGCGAATATGCATACTTTGTCAGGGATGATGCCAATATCGGCAATCATACGGTCGGTTCGATCGCTATAGGCGGTACCGGAGTAATAGATCACTTCGGTGAAGGTGCTGTATCACCGTCGTTTATAGGCAATATCGAAAAGACAGGAAACTATCAGAGTGAAGCCCCGTTCCTTTATGGCGAAGACATAAGAGAACGCTATAAGGGACAGCCGGTTTACTACCACCAGCACAGTGAAGACCTTTCGTATCTTGACTTTGAAGGCTCAAAGTTCCAGAAGATAGATAACGACTTCATTGATTTTGGCGAGGCATTCGCCAAGATATCCGAGTGGTCGGAGGCTAAGAAAACTGCTTCCGATGCATACAAGTTAACGGAAAGCGATATTGAGGAAAGAGAGCTTTGGTTCGGCAATAACATCAAAGTCATCTCTATTGATTTCGACACTATGCCCTCAAATATCGTTATCCCGAAGGAGATCTTTGAATCAGCAAACCTTATCAGTCTTAAAGGCGATATCCAGAAGATCGCTACAGGCGGTTACACTATCACACTTGAAGATGTTGAAAAAGCAAATCTTGCTTTCGACGGAAACGGTGAGGGCGGATTCAAGCTTGTTGAGTTCGCAGGTGTTGAGGCAGGAAAAAACACAACTGCTTTCCATGCGCTCGGTGACAGTGAGACTACTCAGAACGGTCAGATAAACCTTGATGCAGGAATGAATTTCGTATGGAATTTCCCTGATTCAACAGAAGTAAACTTTAAATTCGGCGGCGGTCATATCGTTGCTCCGAAGGCTTCATACACCAACGACGGCGGTAACAATGAGGGAAGCATAATCGCTAAGAGCATTGAGTACACAAAGGCTGAAGCTCATTTCTATCCTTACTTCTCATTCTCAAAGGAAAGACCTGTGAAAAAGAAGGTCTCAGACGTTACCTTCTCAAAGGTCAAGGATACTACCGAGATCACAGATACAACTGCTGACGGCTACAGCGTAAAGAACGCAGGCGAAAAGATCAGCGGTGCGCATATGGTTCTCACACTTGATGCTCCGGAGCAGGAGGGTGAGACACTCAGCGGCGTAACATCAAATCTTGACAGCAAGAGCGTTGAAGAGGGCAAGCCCGTTATCAGCGGTTCTGTTATCAAGTGGACAACAGTTGATACCGATCTCACTTTAAAGGGACTCCCTGACGGCAAGTATATCCTCAGCGAGGAAAATGCTCCCGAGGGATGTCAGCCAATAAAGTCTACAGTTATCACTGTAAGCGACGGCAAGGTAACTTCCGATAATACTACAGGAGTTATCGCAAAGGATAAGTCAGGCTCTGAAACAGCTTCAATAACAGCTGTTGATGAAGTTTATACAGCATTTATCCGTAAGGCAAGAACTGTTTCTGGCAGCGTAGATTCACCTGTTTCGGGAGCTCTCCTCAGACTCACGGGTGTTGATGAATACGATCAGCCGATAGATATGTCTGCTGTAACTGCAAAGGACGTACAGTACTTTACAGATAACGGACACGGTATACAGCTCGAAAGTGTTGATTCAAAGCTCGCTGCATACAAGCTTGCTTCAAACGCAATAGAGAATACCGCATCAGACAAGAATGCTGCATACGAATTCACTACAACAGGTTCAAATGTAGCATTCACTGGTCTCCCTGCCGGTACTTACACTATCGAAGAGCTTTCAGCTCCTACAGGTTACCTTTCAGCTTCTTCAAAGACTTTCGTTATCTCAAAGGATACAAACGGAAGACTTGCAATGACAAGCGGCAAGGACACAGGAGCCTCACAGGATACAGTAACACTTTACGACAATATCCAGACTATAAAAATAAGTAAGGCTGATATTGGCGGCAACATAGTTGAAGGTGCTGAGTTCGAGCTTTCGAGAACAGATAATGGTTCTCTCGGAAACGTTTCTATCGCACTTGATGAAGATGAATCCTATGACATAATAGGTGAAGTTAGTGAAGCAGCCGATTCAGACGGCGATGATTATAATGACAAGGGCGTTGAGATACAGCTCAACGGTACACAGTCATTCACAGTCCGCGGAAAGACAATGAATCATATACGTATTAACGGCAAGGCTGTTAATACAGGCAGCAAGCAGAACACATATTTATATGAGGGCAGTGCAACAGATCAGCTTATCATAACAGGTATGTACGAAGGTGATTATACCGTTAAGCTGGACGATGGAACAGAATGTGTTATCCACTGCTCAAAGGGCAATAAAAAAATTGATAACTATGGAGTATTGTTAAAGCCAAAGAGCTCTGACAATAAGGAAGATCTCAAGGACAGCACAGCTATCCTTTCCACTGACAATAAGACCATTTCCTTCAAGGGCGGCACTGTTAATATTGCCAGCCTTGATGACGGCGAGTACGTCCTCAAGGAGACAGCAGCCCCCAATGGTTTTGCCAAGGTCGAGTCAGCATTCACATTCGAGATCAATAACGGCGAAGTTACATTAAAGAGTGCAGACACAACAGGTTTTACTGTTAAGAACGGCGATGAGATCGTTATCACAGACAGTATTTCCGAAATAAGCATATACAAGTACTACGATTCAGTAGGAAATACAACACCTGACGCAGCAGGCAAGGGTGCTGATATGAAGCTCACATTCGTAAAGGCTTCTGATAAGGCAGTACAGGATATCGTAGGCGCAAAGAACATCAAGGTCGGCGAGTCAGCAAAGTGGAATTCAAAGCGTGAAAATCCAAAGGTATTCGTTGGTCTTATGGACGGTGAGTACCTCCTTGAAGAAGAGAAAGCTCCTGAGGGTTATGAGGCTGCTGAGCCTAAGACAATAATCATCAAGGACGGTATCATCGCAGGCGACGGTGCAAGCGAGTATCTCCTCAACACAAAGAAGGGTACTATCACACTTGACAAGAAGGCACTTGGCGGCGATTATATTGCTGAGGGTGAAGTTGAGTTCACTATCAAGGCATCAGGCAGCGATGCAACACTCAAGGGTGTAAGCATCAACGGCGGCGAAGAGCTAGGCGATGTCAAGGAGTACAAGTTCAGCGGTCTTACATCTACATTCACGGGACTTAAAGACGGCGAATATATCCTCGTTGAGGATACAGCTCCCGCAGGCTACTCTGTAGTATCAGAGTTCAAGTTCACTGTCAAGGGCGGCAATGTTGAAAGCGTAGAGAGTGCTACAAACGGCAGATCCTACAAGGACGAAAAGGGCAACATCGTAGTTGAAGATGCTCCTATCGTAAAGCTCAGCAAGGAAGCTCTCGGTGCAAAGCCTATCCCTGAGAGTGCAGGCAAGGCAGAGTTCACACTTATCGCAAACGATGAGGGTGCAAGCCTCAAGGGCGTTAAGATCAACGGCACTGAGGTAACAGAGGATACAAACGAGACAAAGTTCAAGGGCAACGCAGTTGACTTTGAATATCTTGCAGCAGGCAGCTATACTCTCGTAGAGGATACAGCTCCTACAGGCTACTCAGTAGTAACAAAGTTCAATTTCACAGTTGATGAAAAGGGTAAGGTATCAAAGGTAGAGACAACTACTAACGGAAAGTCATACATCGGCGAAAACGGTGAGATAGTTGTTGAAGATGCTCCTATCATCAAGATAGACAAGAAGGAAGTAGGCGGTGAGCCTATCCCCGAGGAGTCAGGCAAGGCTAAGTTCAAGCTTACAGCTGAGGGAGATCAGACTCTCGAAGGTGTAAAGGTAGACGGCGGCGAGGCACTCGGCAAGGACGTTAAGGAAGTAGAGTTCGACGGAAACGTTGCTGAGCTCGAATATCTCCCTGACGGAAAGTACAGCCTTGAAGAGACAGCAGCTCCTGATGGCTACACAACAATCACAACATTCACATTTGAAATAGAAGACGGTGTTGTAAAGAACACATCAGTCGTAACAGACGGTGACAAGAAGGTATCAGATGACGGAAAGACAATTGAAGTATTTGATACAAAGTCTACTATTAAAATAGACAAGCAGGCACTTGGCGGAACTCCTATCCCCGAGAGTGCAGGCAAGGCTAAGTTCACACTTATCGCAAACGATGAGGGCGCAAGTCTCCAGGGCGTTAAGGTAAACGGCAAGGCTGTTGAAGACGATACAGTTTCTGTAGAATTCGACGGCAATGCAGCAGAATTTGAATTCCTCAAGGACGGTCAGTATACTCTCAGAGAGGATACAGCTCCTACAGGATATTCAGTAATAACTGATTTCACATTCACAGTTGAGAACGGTATCGTTACAAAGAGCGATGCAGTTACAACAGGCAGAACTACAGTTTCTCCTGACGGTAAGAAGATCGTAGTCGAGGACGCTCCTATCATCAAGATAGACAAGAAGGAAGTAGGCGGCGAGCCTATTCCTGAAAGTGCAGGCAAAGCTAAGTTCAAGCTTACAGCTGAGGGAGATCAGACTCTCGAAGGTGTAAAGGTAGACGGCGGCGAGGCACTCGGCAAGGGCGTTAAGGAAGTTGAGTTCGACGGCAATGCAGCTGAGCTCGAATATCTCCCTGACGGTACATACAGCCTTGAAGAGACAGCAGCTCCTGACGGCTACACAACTATCACAACATTTACATTTGACATCGTTGACGGCACAGTTACAAACGTAAAGGTAAAAACTGACGGAGATGCAAAGGTTTCCGAGGACGGAACAGTTCTCGAAGTATTCGATACAAAGTCAGTCATCTCGATCGACAAGAAGGAACTCGGCGGAGAAGAAATTCCTGCTGAGGCAGGCGGTGCAACATTTGTACTCACAGCAGAGGACGAGGGCAAGACACTCGAGGGCGTAACCATTAATGATGGTAAGGCTCTTGGTGAAGTTAAGTCAACAGAGTTCACAGGCAACGGTACAAAGTTCACAGGACTCAAGGACGGTAAGTACAGCCTTGAAGAAACAGCAGCACCTACCGGCTATGCAACAGTAACAAAGTTTACATTCGATATTGAAAACGGTATCGTAAAGAATGTTGACGTTGAGACAGACGGCGATGCAAAGATATCAAAGGACGGCAAGGTCCTTGAAGTATTTGACAGTAAGTCATCAACAATAACAATCGACAAGAAGGCTCTCGGCGGAGAAGAAATTCCGGCTGAGGCAGGCGGTGCAACATTTGTACTCACAGCAGAGGACGAGGGCAAGACACTCGAGGGCGTAACTATCAATGACGGTGACGCACTTGGTAATGTAAAGTCAACAGAGTTCACAGGCAACGGTACAAAGTTCACAGGACTCAAGGACGGTAAGTACAGCCTTGAAGAAACAGCAGCACCAGACGGCTTCACAACAGTAACAAAGTTCACATTCGATATCGAAAACGGTATCGTAAAGAACGTTGATGTTGAGACAGACGGTGACGCAAAGATCTCAAAGGACGGCAAGGTTCTTGAAGTATTCGACACTAAGTCAACAATAACAATCGACAAGAAAGCACTCGGCGGAGAAGAGATTCCAGCTGAGGCAGGCGGAGCAACATTTGTACTCACAGCAGAGGACGAGGGCAAGACACTCAAGGGTGTGACTATCAATGACGGTAAGGCACTCGGCGAAGTCAAGTCAACAGAGTTCACAGGCAACGGTACAAAGTTCACAGGACTCAAGGACGGTAAGTACAGCCTTGAAGAAACAGCAGCACCTGACGGCTTCACAACAGTAACAAAGTTCACATTCGATATCGAGAACGGTATCGTAAAGAATGTTGACGTTGAGACAGACGGCGATGCAAAGGTTTCAAAGGACGGCAAGGTTCTTGAAGTATTCGACACAAAGTCAACAATAACAATCGACAAGAAGGCACTGGGCGGTGAAGAGATCCCCGAAGAGGCAGGCAAGGCTAAGTTCAAGCTCATCTCTGAGGACGGTCAGTCACTGAAGGGCGTTAAGATCAACGGCGGCAAGGCTCTCGAAGATGTCAAGGAGACTGAATTCGACGGCAATTCCGCAAACTTCGAGTTCCTGAAGGACGGTAAGTATTCACTTGTTGAAACTGCTTCACCTGACGGTTACGATGTAGTTTCAAAGTTCACATTCACACTTGAAAACGGTAAGGTCAAGAACGTAGAAGCTTCCACAACAGGCAAGACTTCTATGTCCGAGGACAAGACAACTATCATTATTGAGGACGCTCCTAACGAGTTTACGATCGGCAAGAGCGATATCACAGGCGAGAAGGAGATCAAGGGTGCTCAGCTTGAGCTCACAAACTCCGACATCGACTGGAAGACAATTCTTGAAGCAAACAAGAATGACAGCGATTTCGTAAAGGTCGAGAACAGTGACGGTAAGGTCATCGGTATCCAGTGGGTGTCAGGCGACTCTGCAAAGCTCGTAAAAGCACTCAAGGACGGTAACTACTCACTGAAGGAAACAGGTGACAAGTTCGAGGACGGCGGAAAGGTTTATGATATCATTACTTCCGTACTCAACTTCACTATCAAGGACAGCAAGATAGTTGATGCAAAGGGTGAAGCTCTCAAGGAGACACCTGACAAGACATCTGAGGAAGGCTATTACATAGTAGACAAGAGCGGTAATCATATTGAAGTTTGCGATGCTGAGGCAACAACAAGTACTTCAACATCAACAACTACAGGCAAGACCACAACGACTACAACTTCTACATCTACTACTACAAGCAAGACAACAACATCAACTACAACAACAACTACCACAACAACTACCACAACAACTACCACAACAACTACCACAACAACTACCACCACAACCACCACAACAACCACCACAACAACAACTACAACTACAACTACCACAACTACTACAACCACAACGACTTCGACAAGCACAACAACCACAACGTCGAAGACGACAACAACAACTACAAGCACAACGACTACTACAACAACTACAACGCTTGCAAAGGTAAATATCAACAAGGTAGACCTTGGCGGCACAGAAGTAGTCGGAGCTAAACTGACGCTTACAGGAAAGACATCAGGAGGAAAGAAAGTATCCTTCAAGGACGGTCAGATCAAGGCAGGCGCAGGAGCAGAAGTGCTCAACGGCGTAGGCAATGCGATCGTATGGCTGTCAGGTACAGAGACAACAGTTGTATACGTAGAGGATGGAACATATACCATTGAAGAGCTTGCAGCACCAAAGGGATATGAAGTAGCAACAAAGATCGAGTTCACAGTTGAGAACGGAAAGATAGTAAAGGGCGGTAAGTCAGCTGATACAGTTGAAATGATCGATGAGAGAATAGTAACAACTACAACAACAACGACCACAACAACTACAACTACAACTTCAACCACAACTTCAACCACAACTACTACATCAACAACCACCTCAACTACAACGACATCTACAACTACTACAACCTCAACTACGACAACATCAACTACGACAACATCAACTACGACAACAACAACTACCACAACAACTACCACAACAACAACTACTACCACAACAACTACTACAACTACAACGACTTCGACAAGCACAACAACCACAACGTCGAAGACGACAACAACTACAAGCACAACGACTACTACAACTACGACAACGCTTGCAAAGGTAAATATCAATAAGGTAGACCTTGGCGGCACAGAGGTAGTCGGAGCTAAACTGACACTTACAGGAAAGACATCAGGCGGAAAGACAGTATCTTTCAAGGACGGACAAATCAAGGCAGGCGCAGGAGCAGAAGTGCTCAACGGCGTAGGCAATGCAATGGTATGGCTGTCAGGTACAGAGACAACAGTTGTATACGTAGAGGACGGAACATATACCCTTGAAGAGCTTGCAGCACCAAAGGGATATGAAGTAGCAACAAAGATCGAGTTCACAGTTGAGAACGGAAAGATAGTAAAGGGCGGCAAGTCAGCTGATACAGTTGAAATGATCGATGAGAGAATAGTAACAACAACTACTACGACCTCAACAACAACGACCACAACAACTACAACTACAACAACGACTACCACTACAACTACTACATCTACAACAACCTCAACTACAACAACCTCAACTACAACAACATCTACAACTACGACAACATCAACTACGACAACATCAACTACGACAACATCAACTACGACAACAACAACTACCACAACAACATCGACAACAACTACTACAACAACTACCACAACTACTACAACCACAACGACTTCGACAAGCACAACAACCACAACGTCGAAGACGACAACAACTACTACAAGCACAACGACTACAACAACAACTACAACGCTTGCAAAGGTAAACATCAATAAGGTAGACCTTGGCGGCACAGAAGTAGTCGGAGCTAAACTGACACTTACAGGAAAGACATCAGGCGGAAAGACAGTATCTTTCAAGGACGGACAGATCAAGGCAGGCGCAGGAGCAGAAGTGCTCAACGGCGTAGGCAATGCAATGGTATGGCTGTCAGGTACAGAGACAACAGTTGTATACGTAGAGGACGGAACATATACACTTGAAGAGCTTGCAGCTCCGAAGGGATATGAAGTAGCAACAAAGATCGAGTTCACAGTAGAGAACGGCAAGATAGTAAAGGGCGGTAAGTCGGCAGATACAGTTGAAATGGTCGATGAGAGAATAGTAACAACAACTACTACGACCTCAACAACAACGACCACAACAACTACAACAACGACTACCACCACAACAACGACTACCACGACTACAACTACAACATCTACAACAAGCAAGACAACTACGACAACAACATCAACTACTACATCGACAACTACAACAGTTATAACAACAGCTGTTGTAAAGATCGACAAGCAGGATATCCTTGGTGAAGAAGTCGAAGGTGCCGAGCTTACACTTACAGGTGTTGACAAGGACGGTCATAAGGTAGAATTCGATGAAGGCGTTATTACAGCCGGACAGGGTGCTAAGGTTGAAAAGTCTCACGGTGATTCACTGGTTTGGATCTCAGGACAGACAGCAACAAAGGTAACTCTTGAGGACGGTCAGTATATCCTTCACGAAGTAGCTGCTCCTACAGGCTACGAAGTAGCAACAGATATGAAGTTCACAGTTACTGACGGTAAGCTTGTATCTGTTGACGGAGTTGAGACAGATTCCGATACAGTTGTAATGATCGACAAGAAGATAGTAACAACTACTACAACAACGACAACTACAACTACTACAAGCACAACAACTACAACCACAAACGTGACCGATGTAATGGGACAGGAGGTTTCAAATACTACCAGCGTTACACAGGGAGGTATCGAGTTCTCAGTAACTTCAACTTCCACAACAACAACAACTACTACATCGACCACTTCCACAACTACAACATCTGAGACTACTACAACAGATGTTACTACCACTACAGCAGAAGAGACAACAACTACTACAACTACAACTGCTGCTGTAACTGGTAAGACAACAGCAAAAACAACTACAAAGGCTAAGAGCACAACAACTAAGAAGACAACTGATGCACCTAAGACAGGTGTTGAGGGAGCAGGAGCAGCATTAGCAGTACTTGGTATTGCAGCAGTTTGCGCTTTCGCAGCTCGTTCAAGAAAGAAGAACGACGATCAGTAAGGCTTTCAAAGATGAATAAGTGATCGAAGCACAAAGAGCTGTCGGACAATTGTCTGACAGCTCTTTTTTTGAAAAAAAGACTTGTAATTGATGTTGAAATTTGGTATAATAATCTTATATCTTGATTATGGAGGTGCATTATGAGTTCTGACCCTTATGGGAATTTGAATAATATTCCATGCTTCGGCAGACGATAATAATGCTCTCGTCCTTTTGCCGAAGTTAATCTCGGCGAAAGGAGCAAGGCTTTTCCGCTATGGAACAGCCGAAATGATATGATAAACTTTTACTGCTATGAAAACGGTATCCTGAAACAGTGCGATGCTCCGATAGCAGGCTGCTGGGTATCGGTGGTAGACCCGACTCCCCAGGAGGTAAGGGAGCTTATAGAGGATTATGGTCTTGACAGCGGATTTGTTAAGTCCGCAATAGATGAGGAGGAGTCATCACGTATCGAGCGCGAGGACGACCAGACTCTCGTTATTATAGATACTCCTGTATCTGCAATTGGCGACGACAAGACCAAGAACTTCTATACTCTTCCTATGGGCATCATCGTTACGGACGAATACGTTTTCACTATCTCTATCAGAGAAACACAGATACTCAACGAAGCCGCACGAGGCGGCATACGCAATCTCAGACCTGATTTCAAGACAAGATTTGTGCTCCAGCTTCTTCTCAGGATCGCAGCACTCTTTCTTACCTACCTGAAACAGATAGATAAGATATCATCTGCTGCTGAGCAGGAGCTCCATGACGCTATGAAGAACGAGCTTCTCATGCAGCTGCTGGCTCTTGAAAAGTCACTGGTATACTTTTCCACTTCACTGAAAGCAAATGAAGCGACTATCGAGAAGATATTTCGAGGCAGAGTAATAAAGCTCTACGATGAGGATCAGGACCTTCTTGAGGACGTTCTTATCGAGATGAAGCAGGCGATCGAGATGTCAAGTATATACACAGGCATTCTGTCCAGTATGATGGACGGCTTCTCGTCGATAATCTCGAATAATCTGAACCTTGTGATGTGGAGACTTACTATCGTCACTATCGTACTTCAGATACCGAACATCATGTTTGCGTTTTACGGTATCAATACGGGAGATATACCGTTCAACTATACCTGGGTCGCGCTTGCACTTACAGGTTTCCTTACGATAGTTACAGCGTTTGCGCTGCTTAAATGGAAGAAGAAATAAACCTGACGGAGAGGGAAATGGCAGAAATAAAGCATAGTTTGATCGCCAATTTTGACTCTGAAGACAAAAAAGAGGGTTTCAGAGGACAATCATATATACAGAAAAAATGCCTGTGATGATGAAGTAGTAATAGGATCAAGGTAAATCTTGAGAGAGTTCAGGAGATGTCTGCAGAGAGAGTTCCTGATTTGCCTAAAAGCCGGATCAGAATACATTTGCAACGTGCTCTTGGTTTTTATATTGCAGTTTTCGGAGAGATACATGAATGCGGGAGCGCGAAATGCACAGCATCTGATAAAATTGTTTAGCTTAAAGATATTATAGAAGAAAAATACTCATAAATCTTTCCCTGCTTATATTGGCAGGGATTATTTTTTTATTTTTAGTGACAAGCGGCAATAAATGTGCTATAATAACTATGTATAGATTTTTCTGTAAAGGACGGACTTTGTTTATGTCAAAAAATTATGATGTTATTATAGCAGGCTGCGGAGCAGCAGGACTTTACGCGGCTATAAATCTCCCCAGTGAGCTCAATATACTCATTCTGTGCAAGCGCGACCTGCCGCTTTGCAATTCCTCCCTCGCACAGGGCGGCATCGCAGGAGTTTATAACTCACCTGGCGACAATATCCAGTACCATCAGAACGATACTCTCATTGCAGGCAGCTTCAAGAACAATGTGGAAGCTGTTCATACCCTCGTAAGCGAGGCTGCACAGGATATCGAGCATATAATCAAGCTGGGCGTGGAGTTTGACAAGAATCCCGACGGTACCTACCACCGCACTCTTGAGGGCGGTCACAGCCACCACCGTATCTTCCACCATGCAGACGCTACGGGCAAGGAGATAACCTCCACACTTCTGGAGAACGTTCAGCAGCTCAGCAACGTCACCATAATGGAGAACACTATGATGTGCAGCGTTAAGCAGACAAAGACAGGCTACTCCGCACTGCTCAAGCTTGCTGACGACTCCTACGAGACCTGCAACTGCCACTTCATGATAATGGCAACAGGCGGTATCGGACGTGTATACCAGTTCACCACAAACTCCGCCATAGCAACAGGCGACGGCATAACCTTTGCCTATGAAATGGGTGCAAAGATAAAGAACCTGAGCTATGTTCAGTTCCACCCCACAGCCTTCAACAACCGCGCTACAAGAGAGTGCTTCCTTATTTCCGAGGCAGTACGCGGCGAGGGCGCTTACCTGCTGAACTGCCACAAGGAGCGCTTCATGCACAACTATGATGAGCGTCTGGAGCTTGCTCCCAGAGACGTAGTTTCCCACGCTATCATACTTGAGTCA
>NZ_JAEEMU010000039.1 GCF_016283395.1 Ruminococcus sp. | reverse complement strand
GGAGGTGGAATGATGCCAAGTCCTACCAGAAAAACAAAGCCTCTGATTTACGTGTTCAATGAAGGTGAAAGCGAGCAAGCCTATACTGAATTCCTAAAAAAGACTTTTTCAGATTATGCCGTAATCAAGTATCCAAAATCCACTGGTTTATTTGAGGAAGCTCGTGACAAATTCAATAAAGACAAAAAATATCGGGATAGTGCAGAGGTCACCGATGAAATTTGGTTTTTCTTTGACGTTGAAAAAGATGAGAAATCCAAATGGGAAGCAAGGTATCAAATCATAAAGCAGCTTAGGAAACTTCGGAAAAAGTCAGAAATCCGCATTAGATTACTCATGACAACTGCATGTATCGAATACTGGCTGATGCTCCACTTTAAAAAATACGCACCGGATATTGTGTCACCGGCGGATAAACAGAGGGTTCTACATGAAGTACAGAGTCGTGTAAAGACCTACGAAAAAGGAGATTATCCATCCACCGCACAAATTGCTGAAAAATATCTGGATGCAGTCGCAAATGCGAAATCGGTTCTTGATGATTTACTTCAGGAAGGACTTCCTGAAATAGACGATACAGACACACGGAACAGGTGGCTGTACTCATGTAGTAAAACTTTCTCAACGGCTTTTGAAGCTATTGAATTCCTTGAAACTCTGAAAAACTGATAAGAGATCGATATTCATTAAGAACCCATGCAAAAGAATGTATTAGTCATTATAGGTGGTGCATATGTCTAAAATCCTTATTATTACATGTTCGTATGATAAAACAGTGGATTACATTATGAAAAAATTCAATCATAAAACAGATTTTTTCCGTTTCAATGTAGACCTATTTTCAGAATATAAAGTTACAATATCTGCAGTAAACTGGGAAATAGCACATGGTAATGATACTATTTCCAATGAGACAACAAAGAGTATTTATTACCGCAAGCCTGCCTTTCCAGACACAAGTGAGTTTGACATTGAATATAGACGAATGATAAACAGCGATATTCTTGCGATAATAGATGGATTAACTAATAGCTTCGATGGAGTAGTATTATCAAAGCCATATCTATTAAGAAGAGCTGAAAATAAGGTCTATCAATTGGTATATGCACAGAAACACTCTATTTTGATGCCTGAGTCTTTTGTGGGGAATAACAATCATTGGGAACACCTTGGTAAACCCAGAATTATAAAGCCATTATCCGTAGGGAAAATAGCAACTTCTTCCGGAATAAGTATAATTCAAACAAATCTCATGCATGATGAGGACTGCTATGATAGTATAGAATTAACCCCCGTATATATCCAGAATTATGTTCAAAAAAGTTACGAGGTGAGAGTAACTGTCATTGATGATAATTATTTTGCAGTGAAAATTATATCTGATAATTCAGTTGATTGGCGAAATGGCAATAATCAGTACGAATTAATCGATGTTCCAGAGACAACAAGAAAATGCATTCAAAAGATGATGAAGGATTTCCAGCTTCGGTTCGGTGCAATTGACTACATAGTTGGCGATGACGGAAAGTGGTACTTTCTGGAAATTAACCCTAACGGACAATGGCAGTGGCTCGAATGTATTCTAAATCTTTCTATCTCAGATTGCATCATGCAGGTATTACTCGGAGGTGAAATATGAAAGAAATAATCAACTTTTTGCTTATGGTCTGGTCTTGGCTTCCTATCTTGTCATTTACAAAAGACAGCAATTTCGGCGAATTATCAATTGATTTTAGATTACCAGTAAGGCCGCAAACACGAGAATGGCGTATAAGTGTTTTACAAATCATGCTTGGTGCGCACAAATTACATGTGTTATCATTATATAGAACAGTTGACCAGAATACAAATAAGGCTTCTTTACATTGGGATTGGATCAGGTTACTGTCACTCAAAAAGATATGTGATAACAGCGATCACATTCAACAAATATATACTGATTATTATGATCGTCTTAAAGGAACAGGCATAACAGATGAGCGATTGGAAGCTGAAAAAGAAAGCTTATGTTATCATATAGAAAATGAAAACAGCAGAGTTGAAGTCAGTGATAATAAAATGAACATATATGCTACAGTAGTACTTACAATTCTTCCAATCATACTTAGTATAAGTTTTGATTCAATTTTGGAACTGTTTAAGACTAACCTGAAATATAAGATAGCTATTGCTTTTGCTTTATACTTCATAATAAATATTACCCTTTATCTTTATCGGTACCTCAAAGTCGATGGATACAGTATGAGTAGATTCAGTGACTTAAAGAACGAACCAGATATCACCTTAACTAAAAGACTGGTAGCGCAGTATTATTATGATTTTCAATCTAAAAAAAGTAAATCAACGCTATTTGTAAGCTATGTAAAAAATTTCCAAAGGTGGATGAAAGTGGCTTTTTTTGTATTTATCGTCGCCTTTGCTTATCACCAGATCTACACCCACAGTGGAACACCACAAAAAAGTACTGTAAATTCAAATAGCTCTATCTATAACGTTTATGTATCTGAGTTAAAAGATCCCTATTCTCAAAGCTCTATTTCTCTGACCGATATAAGAAAGAGTATTCAAACGCAAAGTGCAGACAAAATTATTGTAATGTATAATGACCAAACTGATATTTCAGACATTGAAAGCGAATTGAAAACATTTGATTCTACGTTTGAAATACAGTACCTGTATGACAATCAATTAGAAACAAATGATGCTAAAATATTAGTATATAAAGGGAGGACACCGTAATGAAAAAGCACATTCTGTCAAACTATTTAAAGCAAATAAAATTGACTTCTAAAGCGTCTGTAGATAATACAGTCCAAACAGAATCAATAGAATCGTCTGATCCAGATGAATTCAGATTGTTCGGCTCCTTGACAAAACATTCAGGACCAGACGAAACATTTACACACTCCATTGAAACTTCTGATGCTGATGAGTTTCATATCGATAGTACAACTGAGACGAGATCAATAGAAACAACCGACCCAGATGGTTTCAGATTATTGGAATCAACCACATACGAAACAAACACAATAGAAACATCTGATGCAGACGAATTTTACGACACTACTAAAACAACATTTACTAGGGAAGGAAGCGATCCAGATGAGTTCGCCTTAGTGTGAAAACGTGAATTTCACGAATCAACTACATACAATATATCCAATCCCCACACTCAAACCTCTCGTTGCTCTAATATGGTTGTCGCCATGACATCAAAATCAGGCTTCCGAGGCACGTTGAGTGCGTAGTATTGATGTCAAGGGAAAAATAATTATTTGAATAGCTGAAATCATTTGAAACAGAGCAGTATAATGACATGATTTAAGAGAAAGGATCAGAACCGATATGAGAGCACGTTTTCATCTGCCCGATTTTGCAGGGCATTTCAAATTCAATGTTGTCTTTGCGGAGCTTCTCGAAAAGCGTCCCGAGTATTTTCGTGAGGGAGTAGAGATAGCTTCCGTTTACGGTGTATTCCCTCCTTCTATCTGGAACGGCGGACGTACACAGGGCGGTGTCTGTAATAAGAATTTCATAAACACTGTAATAAAGACATTCAACGGAAGAGGTATCCCTCTCCGATTTACTTTCACCAACCCCATGCTTGAAAAGAAGCATCTTAACGATGATTTCTGCAATATGGTCATGCACCTTGCCGACAACGGACTTAACGAAGTTATTGTAATGTCGCCGCTGCTGGAAGACTATATCCGCAAGAACTACCCCAACTACAAGATAACAAGCTCCACCTGCAAGCGTATCACCGACGCTGAACAGCTGTGCAGCGAAGTCGAAAAGGACTACCACATTGTTGTTATCGACTATGATCTCAACCACGATTTTGAGACACTGGAGAAGATACCCGACAAAAAGAAGTGCGAGCTTCTGGTAAATGCCTGCTGCAACCCTAACTGTCCCATGCGTTCAGAGCATTACAAAGCTATCGGCTTACAGCAGATAGCATACTCAAATCATGTAAGAAAATACCCGAATGCGCCCTTCGATACGAAAAAGCTGGTTGCAGAACACCCTGAGATACAGAAGTTTGCGGACTGCCCATGCTCGCAGCGTTCACTTTTCGACATTGTAAAGCTGAAAAATCACATCTCCCCCGATGAGATATGGGGAAAGTATATCCCAATGGGATTTGAGCAGTTCAAACTGGAGGGACGTACTCTCGAGACCCTTAATCTCCTCGAACATTATATGTATTACATGATAAAGCCAGAATGTAAGGATCAGGCACGTTTTGAGTTTCTCAACTGGCTTGCGGCTAACGATGTTATTCAGATAATTGAATGATATCGTAATAAAAAGGAAGAATAGTATGACAGAAATACACCTTATCCCACTGGAAGAGTCTGACATAGAGCAGTTTATCAAGGACAATCAGGCGGCTTTCCGTTACGGTGCTCTTGAAGAATTCGGGCTGCGCGATGACCACTTTGAAGAAGAGGGAGAGATAATCTCACAAAGCACAATTGAACAGTCAATTGACGAGGGCACTGCCTATCGCATAGTACAAAACGGCAAAAACGTAGGCGGTGTAGTTATCAGAACCGAATACGACCACGGAGAACTTGAACTGCTGTTCGTTTCCCCTGCTGTCCACAGCAAGGGCATCGGTTATGCAGCATGGTGCGAGATAGAGGATATGCACCCCGAGGTCACTGTCTGGGAGACTGTTACTCCCTATTTCGAGAAGAGAAATATACATTTTTACGTAAACCGCTGCGGTTTCCACATTGTTGAATACTTCAGCGAGTATCACTGTGTCCCTGATGATAAGGACAGAGAAATGGCTGATATGTTCCGCTTTGAAAAGGTACTCCCCGTATCTTCAGAAGCTGTACAGGAACAGGTAAAACGTGTGAAGTACTATGAGGATATAATGCAGAAAGCTCAGGATATGAGCGATGTATCCCCTGAACTGCACGAAATGCTCAGTGAGTTGAGAGATTATTACGTAAGTGATGCGTGGAAACGCGACTTTTCTTCAGATGAAGCAGGACTTCTGCCTAAGGAGCTTAAACGCGGAGTCCTCTCACAAGACGGTATATACGACCTGCTTGAAAAGTACGATATGTAAGCACTTTCGTGGCGTAACTTCCGCCACTTGAAAAAACAGTTCTGATATGCTATACTATAATTGTAAAAAGCATTATTTTATGATAATCAAAGAAAAGAGGAATTTCTATGTCTAAAAGTCATATGGAAAAGATAAAATGTCCAAAGTGCAGCCATGAGTCGGAAATGCTCGTATGGGAAACTATGGACACAAAGACCGATCCTCAGATAAAGGATATGATAAGAAGCGGCGAAGTTTTTGCATGGCGTTGCCCTCACTGCGATAACAAGTCACTTATCTTCTACCCTACTCTTTATCATCAGGTAAAAGAAAAGTACCTGCTTTGCTATATCCCGGGAAATCCCACTTCAGCTGTTGAGTATATGAAAACTATCAACGAAAATAACGAAAGCGGTTATGATTTTAACGATAATTACACAAAGCGTGTTGTATCCGATATAAACCAGCTCCGCGAAAAGCTCATGATACTCGATGAAGGTCTTGATGATCGTATCCTTGAGATAATGAAAGTATTCGCTATCGCTGAGTTACAGAAAAACTTCCCCGACCTCAGTGTTATGGAAATATACTTCAACAAGGAAGAGGACGGCTCACACAGCTTCGCTGTTAAATTCGACAACAATGAGTGGGGCAGAACAGATGTTGACAAAAAGTCATACGATCAGGTCGCTGAGTCTTTCAAGATCCCTCTTGCTGTCAATGACGAGTATCTCATTGATACAGAATGGGCTTTATCTGTAATAGAAAAGGAAATATGAATTATTTTGTACTGTGTGTACATTTTTAATAAAATATTCATCAATTTTTTGTGGAATCTCTTGATTTTATTTAAAAGTTATGTTATAATAATTATAACATATATTTAACAGGAGGGTGAGCATATGATCAGAGAAATTGTCCAGATGTCTTACCTTATAATCGTTGCAAATATTTCGCTATTTCTGTTTTTAACATTTAATTCTACTGTAAGCAATAAGATCAAAAATCTGTTTTTAATAGGCACTGCTATATCTTTGGTGATGCTTATATGCAATATAGTAGCATACACTTTTCAAGGAACAGGAGAATACCTATCGCTTCTAAAAATAAACAGTGCTATACTCTACTCTGTAAGCGGTACGATAATACTCCCTTTTATTTATATTTCAGGCGTTATCTCAAAGAAAATAAGGATTGCTCTTTTGATATTGGCAGGTATAAACTGCTTGTTCTGCATTATCAGTATTTTCAACGGCTGTGTATTCAGCTACGATGAAATGGGTAATATGTCGTTGAATACATTTGCTGCTATCCCGTTTATTTTCAGCCTGATTTATCTTTGTGTACTTATTTCTGCTTCTTTTTTCAAATTCAGACTTGGTCTGAGGTTGGAGAGCATTTTCCTTACAGTCCTCAGTATCGCTATTTTATCAGCGACCTGCCTCAACACATATATGCACTTCAAGTATCTCATAAGCGGTATGGCTACTCTGAGCTGTGTATTCTATTATCTTTTCTTTACAACTCAGACACTTACACGAGACGCAATGACAAGCGCACTGAACAGACACTGTTTTTACAGAGATATCATGACTATGAGAAAACATCAGATGTTCGTTATCTCTATGGATTTGAACGGTCTTAAACAGATAAATGATAACCTTGGTCACGATGAGGGTGACAAAGCTATTCTTGCTGTTTCTGAAAGTACATTTGAAATAATTCCTTCAAGATGCAGATTTTACAGAATGGGCGGAGATGAATTCGAGATACTTTTCCCGTCAGCTTCCCGTTCTGATACTGAGATCATGATGCAGAAAATAAAGGAAGCTGTCCACAGCAAAGGCTACAGCATAGCAATGGGCTGCGGTGAATACAAAAAAGGCATGGATCTCGACGAGCTTATAAAAGAGATAGATGCCATGATGTATGAAGACAAGGCAAGAATGAAAGCCCTGCAAGGTCTGTGATAAAAAACCCCCTGAATCTTTAAGATTCGGGGTTTTCTTTTGTAAGCTCATACATATACTCTTCTGTCGAGACAAATCCGCTGCGGTTATTACGGAAAATACCGTAAAGGCAATCGGGAGAACGTGTGATATAGTTCATTCCCTCACGGCAGGTAAGGGATATTTTTATTCCGTTATCACGCAGTACGGGCAAGCTTTCACGGCAGAGCGCGCCGAAAGGATAGGCAAACACCACAGGAGATATACCGCAGTTGTCATGGAGCTCGGTATTGAGCAGACCTATATCCGTACTCAACGTAAATGTGTATTCTTCGGGAGTCTCCCCTGCTTTTATAGCGCAGCCCTGTCTGCGGTTGTCACGGGAGTGCATATCGTATGTATGACTGCCTATCTCTACGCGTTTTGAAGCAATAAGCTGAGATATATCCTCCCATGTGAGGTAAGAATACGCATCTGCATGAGGGTCGGCAGGTGCATAATCATCTGTGTATCTGCCAACAATAGATACAACAGCGCACATATCGTACTTTTCAAGCAGGGGCAGGGCTAAGGAAAGATTATTGTAAAATCCGTCATCAAATGTTATAAGCACAGGCTTCTGCGGCAGTTCTCCAGTATTGTTGGTATAGTCAATGAGCTGCTGTGCGCTGACGCTTATATATCCGTGAGTTTTCAGCCATATAAGGTCACTTTCAAGCTGTGACGGAGATACTATATAATCAGCAGGAGGCTTTTCACAAACGCTGTGATACATTATTACAGGCAGTGGAACCGGCTTTTCCACAGCAGCTTCTGCGGCAGTTGAAAAAGTTGACCGCAGAGAAAAAAATATAGCACAGCATACCGCAATAAAAATCATGAACATAATTACGCTGCGGCTTGCTCTCTTTAGTCCGAAGCATTTATACATCGTCATCACCTCTCAATATTTTATGACGGAAAATGCTGAAAAATGACGGCGAATAAGGAACTGCCCCTATCATATACTCATGGCATTGAGAATATACTTATTTCAGAGGAATTAATTGTGAGGTGAGTATATGACACGCCATAAACGCAGAAAAATCAAAGGAACGATCAAGTGTATAACAGCAGTTATACTTCCTGTTGTCATAGCTTCGGGAGTTAACGGAGTATCAAAACTAATGGCAGGTCTTTCCGATACAAGTGCATATATCCTTGATGAAACTGTAAATTCATCTGCAAAGCATATTGATGTAACTTCCGAAAGCATAAGTAAAATCAAGAAGCAGGACGAACTCCTTTCGGGCAGTATGATACTCTCGGAGGGCTACGGTATCGAGGACGAAAGCGAGAAAGATACGGAACTATGCAGGCTTCCAGATCCCCTTGATATGAAAGCTGACAGTGCAGGTGAAAAGCCATATCCTGCGTCATGGAATACTGACGGCGATATTGTCCGCCTTACCTATGACAGATACAGCGGAAATGCCTTTTTTGACCTTGAAAAGGGCGGACAGGTCAATAACAAAACTGATATTCCCAATGAAACACTGATGAGAGAAAGCAGCTATCTGCCGAATTTTACTGTTTCGGATACAGATGAACCCATTGTCCTTATCTATCATACCCATACCACTGAAAGCTTTGAGCCATACGTCCGCGAGCACTATGACAGCTCCTTCAACTATCGTACTACCGATAATACCAAAAATGTGGTAATGGTCGGCGATGCCATACAGGCTGAGCTTGAAGCGCAAGGGATAGGAGTTATCCACGCAAAAAACGTTCACGATTATCCGTCATACAACGGCTCTTACGGGCGCAGCCGCGAGACTATCATGCCTATACTCGAAAAGTACCCAAGTATAAAGGTAGTCCTTGATATACACAGAGACGCAATATCCGCCGAGGGAGTGGCATATCAGCCCTTTGTGGAGATCGAAGGCAAAGAAGCTTCGCAGATCATGATAATCTCGGGCTGTGATGACGGTACGCTGGGAATGCCAAATTATATGGAGAATTTCCACTTTGCCTGCACCTTGCAGCAAAAGCTTGAATCAGACTATGCAGGACTTACACGTCCCATACTTTTTGACTACAGACACTATAATCAGGATCTTACCAACGGAAGTCTGCTCATTGAAGTGGGTTCGCACGGAAACACGCTTCAGCAGTCACAGTATGCAGGACAGCTGTTCGGTCACTCACTGGGGCAGCTTCTTAATTATATGAAAAGGTGATAAAATGCGAAAACACAAAAAAAAGACCACCCTCACAGCAGTATTTCTTTACCTGCTTCTGAGCGGCGGTTCGTGGATGTTCTTAAATTCCTATGCTAATTCCCACAATCACATGAGTGAGGAAAAAATAATACCTGTGGGAATAACCGTAAACGAAGATAAAGCCTCCGTGGAGATACTGGATCATCACAGAGAATTCAGTCTTTCAGTTATATCCCCTGACAGCAGCAGCTATTGTGCGGCTTATCTTGCCTCACCCGACGAATTAAGGGCTGCGGCATATATCATTTCTTTATGTATAAAGCTTTGACTGCATAGTCTCATAGAATGCATTGAGTTCCCCTGTATAAATAAGATCAGCTCCCGGAAAAGTCCTGAAATCATCAGGCTTGTATAGACAGAATGCTTTTTCAAGCGGAATTCCTATTTTATCCATTGTGTAAGCAACAAACTGCGAACAGACGAAGCTTCTTTCGCGTTTCCATTCGATATTGAAGTAAACTGCAAGAAGTCCGAGCAGATTGTATGAATATACCTTACGATGTTCCTCAAAGTGATTGATGAGTATATTAAAGGCTTCTTTCTGTTCATGAGAGACCTTTATGCGGTATATTTCACAAGGAATGTTATGAAACTGTCCGAGAGTGCCCTTTCCTACGACTTCTTTATTAAATGTCGCAGGCAGCGGAAACGGTCTGTATGTACGGCAGAAGCTGTACATTTCGGTAAGATCTACATCCCCTGACATAGAAACATGATTGTAAGGCTTTTTAGTAAAAAATTTGAAGAATCGTGCGGGTCGCGTACCAGTCTGCGCAACTATAAGATAAATATAGTCCCCCAAAACGTTCCCTCCTAATTTATTTTTTATAATTATAGCATAAATACTTGCAAATTTCAAGAGTTTTTGATATAATAATAAAGTACATTTACTATTTACGCGCCTGTAGCTCAGTGGATAGAGCATTGGCCTCCGACGCCATGTGCGCTGGTTCGATCCCAGTCAGGCGTATATCAGAATGGCGGAATATAGCCATAAAGTAGAAAGAGCGATCATCTGATATGTGTTTATTTCTGTCAGTTTTTCGCTCTTTTTATGTAATATATCAGTAATATTATTTGTTGTATTTGACAATTTTTAAGGCGGATAGATATAATTATTCGTTTGTCATTTTTTGCTTACGCATACAAGACTGTGTATATATCTAAGCATATTCTGTATATGATACACATAATGTAATCAGCAGAACCATTTATAAACTTTATTCATTAAACAAGGAGGTTTTTATATGAAAAAACTAATTACAAGAATATTGGCAGCAGGATTAGCCTGTTCATCGCTCTTTACAGCTAATTTCAACGCATATGCCGAGGACAAAGCCGCTGTATCGGAAAAGTCCGATCTCGCAATAGCAAGAGCATCTCTTTATTTTCCGACCCTACAATCATCGGTAAAAGGCTGCTTTATAAACGGTGACGGAACATATGATGTGACATTTGATGCCAAAGATTATGCAAGTGAACTTGAGCGTACCTCAGTGTCCTTATATATAAATCCTATCACCCCGTTTTATCTTGGCGGAAAAGATAATGTAAAGCTTACCATAGAAGAAGTATGGCTTGACGGAGTAAAATACGAGGGTGAACTTGCAGGCAAGCCTGTTAATGGTTATAGAACTCATCAGCCAAAAGACTACTGCGTTTTCACATCATTATGCGATCTGAAATATACTGATTCTAAAGGCTTCGATTTTGAAAACACTGTCAGGATAGTATTTTCACTTTCGGGACTTACCTTGCCAAAGCTTGAAAGCGGCAGATACCGCGGAGACGTAAACGACGATAATAAAATAGACGCTGTTGATTCTTCACTTGTATTAAAGCATTATGCTGACACTTCCGTGGGCAGCAGCAGTTCACTGAATTCCGAGCAGGCAGCCGCAGCAGATATAAACAACGACGGCAAAGCTGACTCCAATGACGCATCATCAATACTCAGTTATTATTCAATAAGTTCCACATAATAAAAAAGCTCTCCTTTCGGAGAGCTTTTCTGTTATGTTAAAAAGCGACATCGAAACATCATAAAGTGTGGCAATGCAGACAGAATCTATCTACACTACCGCAACAAGGTCGTTTCCGCTGTACCTCGCACTGTTTCTATCTTTCTTTGTATCGTTCTCATAATAATATGAACGGCCATTGTTCTGATTCTTCTTCTGATTTTTTATAAATTCAGCAAAGAGCTCATCGAAGCTGTCATATCCCATTCTTTTCCAGTACTTATCGTACTTAGGATCTCTGTATTTCTCATACTGCTCGGGGATAGTACCGTCTCTGTCGTATTCCTCTATGATCTGTGTACTGTGTTCTGCGAAATAAACCAAGTCGGGCCCGATCTTATAGATGAGGAATCCGATGTAAACAAAGAATATCATTGAAATAACAGAAACGATAACGCCAATGACTGCAAAAGCTGTTCCTTTTCTCTTTCCAACAAGTGATATGATCGAAAAGATAAGACAAAGCGGAACAGTTACGACACTAAGCAACGTCGCACAAAACATCAGATTTATGATCGATATGACAAACGAAGCAATTGCAAAGCCTGCTCCCTTTCTCTCAGCTACACCCTCGTTGTTGTACATATTGTACTGCGGATATCCGTTATAATTGCCTGTGAAAGGATTATTGCCGTTGTATCCGTTATTATAGGGATTTCCGCTGTTGTAGCCATTGTTCTGGTTATTGAACTGACCGCCATTGCTGTAGTCGTTATACGGATTTCCATTGTTCTGAGCATTATACTGCTCACCATTGCCGTAACCGTTATTCAAGTTATTAGTATTGTTATTCTGATCGTTATTATTCATGTTGTTAAAATCGTCCATTATATTTGCTTCTCCTTTTACAGACTTGTCTGCCAATTCCAGTTGCGCACCTCAAGCTCATCAAGATTATAAGGGGTTTTCTGGTAAACGCAATAATTGAGCCAGTTTGAAAACATAAGATTAGCCGTACATCTCCACGAAAATACAGGTACATTGTCCGGGTTGTCCCCGGGGAAATAATTATACGGTATCTGTATATCTATGCCTTTTTCAACATCGCGTCTGTACTCGTTTGCTAATGTATCTCTGTCATATTCGGAATGACCTGTGATAAAATACTGTCTGCCGTTCTTATTGGCAACGATATGCACTCCTGCAATATCGGATACAGTAAGTATCTCAAGCTGAGGGATACGTTCGATGTCCTCACGGCGCACCTCGGTATTTCTCGAATGAGGAACATAGAATATATCATCAAATCCTCTGAGGAGCTGACAATTGCTCACCTCTGCCCTGTGTGGAAAGATACCGAACATCTTATGGTCGAGAGTATACTTGGGTATACCGTAATGGTAGTAAAGTCCTGCCTGAGCAGCCCAGCATATATAAAGAGTGGAAAAAACGTGTGTTTTCGACCATTCCATTATAGTGCATATCTCATTCCAGTAGTCCACCTGCTCATAGTCAAGAAGCTCAACAGGCGCACCTGTGATTATCATACCGTCATAGCGGTCATCTCGTATCTCATCAAAGGTCTTGTAAAAAGACTCAAGATGATGCACAGAAGTATTCTTTGAAACATGAGATACCATTTGAAGAAGATCAACGTCCACCTGGAGCGGTGTATTACTGAGAAGTCTCAGAAGCTGGCTCTCTGTCTCGATCTTTTTGGGCATAATATTAAGGATAACGACTTTCAGTGGTCTGATATCCTGATGCTCTGCCCTTTCCTTCGACATTACGAAGATATTTTCTTCTCCAAGCGTTTTGAATGCCGGAAGCTCTGAAGATATCCTGATTGGCAATCCAAATCGCTCCTTTCATATTTATTCTTTCTTGCCTTTACAGTGCTCACAGCCGTTCATAAAGCTTTCAAGATCTGTACACTGTCTGCTGTCTCCGACTACAAAGCGGAGCTTTTTTAATACATCAAATTTGCTGCTGTCAGAAAGCTCAAACAGCATATGATTTATTCCTTTCAGCACACTTTTGAGCATTACCGAGCGCACAAGACCGTCGCAGAGCATCATATCTCCGCCGTCGTCATAATCATATACGACCGTCCTGTCTGTGCCGTAGGAATAGGCTATAAATCCGATAACATCGCCCTTGTCAAGAGCCTCGGTTATATGGAGCTCGGCATTTCCTGCTGCCTTTTTGAGCTCATCATAGCCGACCGTATCAAATCTCTCCTGTATCTCCAGCATCTTACTTCTCCTTGCCGATAGCGTTTCTTATAGCACGCAGTTCATCGGGAGTAAGCTCTCTGTAAGTACCGGGCTTCAGCATACCCAGCTTCAGCGGACCTATACTTATACGGCGAAGTCTTGCAACTTCAAGACCTACAGCCTCGCACATCTTACGTATCTGACGGTTCCTGCCCTCTTTTATAGTCATAAGCAGGACTACTCTTCCCTCTTCCTTTGTCTTTACCACAACAGAAGCAGGAAGTGTCTTTTTGCCGTCTATCTCAACACCCTCGGAAAGCCTTACAAGCTGTTCATCGGTTATATCTGGACGAACGGTAACACGGTAAGTCTTTGAGATATGGCGGCTGGGGTGCATGATACTGTTTGCAAATTCGCCGTCATTGGTAAAGAGGAGAAGTCCCTCCGAATTTCGGTCAAGACGACCTACAGGATAGACACGCTCCTCAACATCTTCAAGGAGATCCATGACGCAGCGTCTGTCAAGCTCGTCGGATACGGTAGTAACATATCCTCTCGGCTTGTTCATCATAAGATATGTGAAACTGCGCTTCTTCGGCATATAGATACGCTCACCGTCAACGGTGATGATATCCTTGAAGCCGCACTTGTCTCCAAGCTTTACAGGGTGACCGTTGAGCTTTACTCTGCCCTGTGTTATAAGCTCCTCAGCTTTTCTGCGGGAGCACACGCCGCAATCGGCTATCATTTTCTGTATTCTTATTTTTTCCACTTTTTATCCAATCCTTAACGGGAGAAAAAGCTCCCGAGTATTTCTTTGAATTTCGTAAATATACCTTTTTTCTCAGAACTCTTTTCAATATCTGCCGAAACACTTTCAGCAGCATACAGCGGAATTGTGTCCACCTCTCGCCCCATAAAGCTTATACGCAGTCTTGCCGCTTCATCACCGTACTTCACGGGAGCATAGCCAAATGGCGCAGAAAGCAGTGTGAACTGTATATCATCTTCATTTCCTGCAACTGTACATATCTTTAAAGAGCTGTCCTTTGGCACAAGACGAAGCTTGTCACTTGTACCGCCCACAATATCAACTGACATATCTACAGGGAGAACCGCATCAAGTTCGCGGACCGTATCAAAGCCATAATCGTACATGGCGATATGGTCGTCCCAGTCATTGCGGTCATTTAGAGTAACGCAGATAAGGTCTTTTCCATCCCTTTCACAGGCGGATACGAGACATCTTCCCGCTTCATCGGTAAAGCCTGTCTTGACACCGTAAACTCCCTCATACATTCCCAGAAGCTTATTGGTGTTTTTCAGCCACCTTGCATACGGCGGAGCACCAAATTCAAGCTTTATGCTTTTCTGCGAGCATATACTGCGAAAAATATCGTTCCTGAGAGCTTCACGGGCAAGTATCGCCATATCATAGGCTGATGAACCGTGCCCCTCACCCTCAAGTCCCGAGGGAGTGACGAAATAAGTCTTTGAAAGTCCCATTTTTCTTGCACGGTCGTTCATCATCTCAGCAAATCTCTCTATACCGCCTGCTATCCTTACAGCCGCCACATTTGCTGCATCATTGCCCGAAGGAAGCAACATTCCGCAGCAGAGAGCATACTTTGTAACGATATCCCCTTCCTGCAAGCCCATTGATGAGCCTTCCACCTTTATGGCATCGCTGTCCACCACAAATTCGTCGTAAAGTCCGCCGCTTTCAAGGCAGAGCAGAGTTGTCATTATCTTTGTGGTGCTTGCCATAGGCAGCTTTTCCGTGCAGTTCTTAGCATACACCACCTCGCCTGTATCGGCTGAGATAAGTACCGCCGCCTTTGCCGATATCTCAGGCTCGGAAGCTGCATAGGAAATACCAAAACGTACACTTACTGCTGTTATTATAAATGCCGAAAAAACAGCTATCGACCTTTTCATAGGCATACCTCCGCATAATATACTTCATGCTAAAGGATATGCTGCTATATCAGTGATTATTCTCAGTTGAGAGAAACAGACTCGTCTGTGATACCGTCTGTAACGACTTCTTCGCTGCCTTTTTTCTTCTTGTTGATGAAGCCGCTTACCTTTTCGATTATCATAGGTGCTTTCTCGATAGCATTGCTGATAGGATCGTTTGAGCCTTCCATGTTAACCATTTTAGCTGCTCCGTCAGGAGAGATAACGAGGAATCCCTCAGGCTTTATTGAAACGCCTGCACCTGCTCCGCCGCCGAAAAGATCCTTGTCATACTTTGAAGGAAGATCTGAGCCGCCTGAAGCAAAGCCGTAGCTTACCTTTGAAACAGGGATAATTGTTGTACCGTCGGGGAGCTTTATAGGCTCGCCGATAATGGCATTAACATCTGCCATTTCCTTTATCTTCTCAATTGAAATACCTAAAAGATCGCTGACCGGTGTTTTGTTTGCACTCATGTTATATACCTCACTTCTGCCTTGCGGCGGATTTTTTCATTTTACGTTTTCTTAGTTTTTCAGGTAAAAATGTTCTGAATAAATATGTTATCAGGAACCAAGCTCCTGCAATAACCATTGTTCCCAGTCGGAAATAAAGTTTTCCTGCTGCGTCCCAGCGTCCCTTTGAGACTCCGAAAGCAGGTCTTACATCTATGGTTTTCAGCCTTACTGTGAACAGTTCACTGAAAAATGCGATGCCGTTGTAGATAAGAGCCGAATACTTTCCGTATTTGAGGGCACAGTCGCAGGCATCCTCATCGGCTATCTCAAAGTCGATATATAAGTCTTTCAGCTTGAAGCCCTTGAATATTTTCAGCATAGGACGCTGTGCGCTCTCCCATATATCAACTATTTTCTCTATCTTGTCGCTGATAGATGACTTTTCCTCGTCTTCAGCTTTATCTTCATCTTCATCATCATCGAAAGGATCATCTTCAGGATCTTTTTCCTTTTTATGCTTCGGTTTCTTTTTCTTCTCATCAGTGGAGGCAGCTTCCGAAACAGGCTCTGTATCAGATACGGCATTGCCTGTAGTACTTTCACTGACAGCTTCGGAAGAAGTGCTTCCCTCTGCTTTTATATCAGCCTCGGGATCATTTACGGGTATATCGTCAAGCTCCTTTTCCCACTCGTACTTTTCCCGTTCTTTTTTCTTCTTAGGCTTTTTGTCCTTGACAGGCTTTGGCTTTTTGGGTTTCTTCGGCTTTTTCGGCTTGTCCTTTTTCTTTGCTTTACGCTTTTTCCACCAGCCGTAAAGACCGCCGCTCTCTGAGTTCATTATATCAAATATCCACAGCTTCACCTTATACGTGAACTTTCCGTCGATATAGCTGAACTCTCCTCCTGCGGGAGTTATAAGAACTATGAGGATAATGCCAAAAACGGCAAGAAGTATATACAGCAGAATTTTTAGTACGATCATTCCTGCCGCTCCTTTCGTTATTATTCAGTGTTTTGCTGTGACTCAGCTGTTTCTCTTGCGATGAATTCGTCCTCTGTCTCAAGCACAAGATCACTCTGTCCCGGTAAAGGAGGAAGATCGGCTGTTGAACTGAGACCGAAGCTTCTAAGGAACACGGAAGTAGTTCTGTATACTATAGGCTTTCCCGGTACGTCAAGTCTGCCTGCTTCTTCAACGAGTCCCTTTTCCACAAGGTTGTTGATAACGGAAGAGCTGTCTATACCGCGGACATTTTCAACGAAGCCCTTTGAAACAGGCTGATTGTATGCGATTATTGTTAATGCCTCCATAGCGGCATTTGAAAGCGGTGCAGATCTTTTTGTCTCAAGAGCGGCACGTACCTGCGGAGCAAACTCCTCACGGGTACACATCTGGTAGCTGCTGTCAAATTTCTTTATGCAGATACCGCTGCCGTAATCATCGTATCTCTCATTGAGAAGTCTTATCATAGACGGGAGTGTACCGGCATCAACGCCGCTTGCTTCGGAAAGACGATATATTTCAATAGGTTCGCCGCTTGCGAACAGGATAGCTTCTATTGCTCCGAGCTTTTCCTTGATCTCCAAGTTTTTCTCACTCCGTTCTGTTTTTCTTTGAAGAATATTTTCATATTGTCATCGCTTATGGTAATTCGTCCGTGTCTCGTAAGTTCAAGGACTGCAAGAAATGTAGCAACTCTTGCCGAGCGGTCGGTAACTCCGTCATAAAGCTTATCCATATACACCTCACCTGTCTCATAGAGCTGTCTGAGGATATGGACGACCTTTGTCATTACCGAAACGATACGACGCTTTACCACGGAATTGATCTTATTCTCAACGTGGAGCTTCGCGTGTTCGGACTTTATATTTTTCAGCGATATGGCACTGTAAGCGATCGCAAGTCTCTCAGGCTCATGCACAAGGGTATAGGTCATATCCGCTTTTATCTTCATGGGGCTGCGGACAAATATATCTCCGCCCACGAAAGCGTCTGCAAGCTTTTGTGCAGCTATCTTGCAAAGCGAATACTCAATAAGCGCACCTTCCAGCTCACGCTTCATCTGTTCAGCCTCCTCGGGCTGAGGAAGAAGTGAAGCAGTCTTTATATATATCAGTCTTGCAGCCATTTCAAGAAATTCGCCTGCAAGCTCTAAATTCTGCTCATGTGCCTGATCTATATAAATAAGGTACTGCTCCAGCAGCTTGGATATCTCAATATCACATATATTCAGCTTATGCTTTGCTATAAGGCTGAGAAGCAGGTCGAGAGGTCCTTCAAATACCTCAAGCTTGAATGATATACTTTCCATATACTCTCCGAACTATTAATCAATTACCGCGTCAAATCTAAAGATATACCTCAATATCTTTTCGGTCATCTTGAAGTAATCAAGGCGGAAGAAGATAAGCTTATCAAAAAGTTTTGCCCAAAGATCAGAAAGGAAACCTATGAGCGAAAGCTCACCGTCAGTTATTATTGCAAGCAGGAATATACCGTAAAGGATCATTCTTGACCAGTACATTATCTTCTGATAATGGCTGAAATACCAGCGTCTGAACTTCGGCCATGAGAACTGATAGAATATCTGGAAGCCGTCAAGAGGCGGCAGCGGCAGAAGTGCAATGACTCCGAATGCAAGACAAGCTTCTGCTGTTTCTGAAAGTATAAAATATATGCTTGCAAGCAGGAATGACGAAAACGAGATGCTGAAAATAAGTATTGCGATGTTAGTGAGCAGGATATACATGAAAAAATATGCTATAGGTGCTGCCAGTGATATAAGGGTTATATCTCGCTTCATGTTCTTCATGTTTGAGATATCATGCCTCATTTCATTACCAAAGCCAAATCCGAACACTATGACCATCATCATTCCGATCCTGTCGGTATGTCTTCTGAAATCAAGACTCAGCCTTCCGTCACCCTCAGGCATCCTGTCTCCCAGCATCTTTGACACCCATGCCTTGAAAAAACAAGCCGCAGGCATAAATGCTGTAAGAAGCAATCCTCTGCTCAATAAAATAAGTAAAAATCGGTAAAATTTTTCCATATGATCTTTGTCTCTCCAATGCTGTGTTTATTTTATCATCAAAGGCTCGACCCATTCAACAGATTGCCATATCAGTAAATGAACACTGTTTACTGCTCTATCAAACGGTCGGCTTATCTCAGAGATATTTGCTGCGAGCATAAGAAGAACAAAAAATGCAGTGCTTAGCTGACGCTGATGCTCATATATCCAGCGATCAGCGTTAACAGGCAAAAATGCCCTTACAAGATTAAAGCCGTCCAGCGGCGGCAGAGGTATCAGATTAAACATGGCAAGTGCTACATTGATATAAACAGAATACATCAGCAGCAGAAGTACCGCGCAGAGTATATTGTGCTCACTTCTCATCATCTCTGAAAAGCTGCTGAAAGATGTATTCAGAGTCTCTTGTCCTGCCCTTGTGCAGATCAGAACTTCATATAACAAAGCACAGAGAAAAGCTGATATAAAATTAGCGAGCGGACCTGCCGCAGATATAAGTGCGTAGCTTGCTCGGCGGTTCTTCTTGAGGTTAGAAAAATTAACAGGCACAGGTTTAGCCCAGCCAAGCCCCAGGAAGATCATGAGTATAAGACCTGCAATATCAAGATGAACGATAGGATTAAGTGATATTCTTCCTTTTTTTTCTGCTGTATCATCTCCGAGCCATTTAGCCATGAGGGCGTGTGCAGATTCATGTATAGGGATTATAAGAAGAAATACTATTATCCTTATGGCATATTGTATAAGATCATCAGTTGTAAATCCTCCGATAAACATTATTTATCCTTTCTTTTGCCGAGCAAAAATACTCAGCCAATAGTTATACAATATATATTATACAACATAGCGGCATATATTTCAAGTAAAAAAAGAGATTTTACAGGTGCTAAAAAAATTTTTTTGTTTTTTTTTAAAAAACACTTGCTTTTTTTCTCAGAATGTGATAAAATAATCATGTTGTATTTTTACAGGTTAGTTAAGGAGGTGCAACCTAATGGCAAAATGTGATATCTGCGGAAAGGGCGTAACCTTTGGTATCAAGGTTTCCCACTCACACAGACGTTCAAACAGAACATGGAAGCCTAACGTAAAGCGTGTTAAGGCTATCGTCAAGGGTACTCCTTGTCATATCTACGCTTGCTCAAGATGCTTACGTTCTGGTAAGGTCGAGAGAGCTTGATCATGAAGAAGTAAATAAAGAGCGTTCCATTATGGGACGCTCTTTTTTCGTTGTACACAAACTTATATTACGTGCTATGATTTGGTGATTTTACAATATAAAAAGCATATATCTCTATTGTGATTTCATCATTTATCCAAAATTAATGCAAAAGGCTATTATTTTCAGCTATTTTGTGATATAATAAAATAAGCGTGAATTATATTATTCACATGACAAAAGGTTTAAATGGGGGGTAAACATTTAAATAATGAACATTAAACCAATACGTAATGATCTTATCAGGTACATATTGGCGAATGTTATCAGCTCTATCGGTGTATCAATATATATTCTTATTGATACGTTTTTTATTTCCAAGGGGATGGGGGCAGAAGGACTTGCCGCATTAAATCTTGCTCTGCCGGTATTTAACTTTCTTAACGGTTTCGGACTTATGCTCGGTATGGGCGGCGGAAGCAAATTCTCTATGCTTTATTGCAGAACTGAACGCATCGAAACAGACAGGATATTTACCAATACATTCATATCCATGCTGGCTGTAAGCGCAGTTTTTGAGATAACAGGCATTTTCTTCTCAGAACAATTTACACATTTACTCGGAGCAGACACAGTTATTTTCAGACTTTCACACGATTACTTAAAGACCATATTACTATTCTCTCCTGCTTTCCTTATGAACAATATCATGGCTTGCTTTATGCGCAATGACTGCGCACCGCGGCTTGCTATGCTGGGAATGCTGAGTGGTAGCCTTGCCAATATAATACTCGATTATGTGTTCATCTTCAAGCTCGGTATGGGCATGAGAGGTGCTGCACTTGCAACGTGCATATCGCCTTTCGTAAGCATGAGCATAATGAGTATCCACATAATAACGGGCTGGAATGCTTTCAGTCTTAGAATGATGCGTCCTTCGTGGAGCATTATCAAGGAGATAGCCTCACTGGGGCTTCATTCGTTTTTCACGGAGATATCAGGCGGCTTGGTGCTTATGATATTCAATTTCGTGATATACCGACTTATGGGCAATACAGGTATTGCCGCATACGGTGTCATAGCCAATATCGGTATCGTCTTTACAGCTATATTTGTTGGACTTTCCAGCGGTATACAGCCGCTTCTGTGCCGATATCACGGCAGAAAGGACAATACCGCGATAAAATATACTCTGCGGTTATCCATAAGGACAGCAATTGCATTAGCTGCTTTGTCATACGTGCTGATATATACCCAGACATCGAATATCGTGAGTCTGTTCAACAGCGGCGGCGACAGCAAAATGCAGGAAATCGCAGAAAACGGACTCAGGATATACTTCCTGTTCATGCCGTTCATGGGGATCAATACCATAATGTCGGTGTTCTTCATGTCAGATGAGATGCCCCACAGTGCTCAGTTCATATCGCTGCTGAGAGGAACTTTCCTCGTTATCCCTGCGGCATTTATAGCCTATTTCCTGCAAAGCATAGGGCTTGTATGGCTGGCTGTGCCAATATCGGAGCTGCTAACAATGGTCATGGCAGTGGGTCTGTTCCACCTGCGAAAAAGAAAAAAGCGCACAGAACAGCTGTGGCTTGCATATAACAAGGTATAAAAAGTCCCGAAAGGAGTCATAACGGCTTCTTTCGGGTCATTTTTTTTAATTATCAGAGTATACGCTCAGGCTCTCCAACAGGAGGCATGATAAATGCTGTTGCATCTTCAAGGTGGAATATCTTCATCTTGAAGCCTGTCTGCTCGTTGTAGATCTGCTTGAGAAGCGGACTTGTTGCATACATTGCCTCAGTGTACTTCGGGTCATCGTCAAAAACGATCTTTCCTGTGTAGCGGAGCCATACTCCGTCAGGCTTGCAGGCAACTATCTCGCAGAGAGGGTTTGCGAGCATCTGTCTGTAAACAGCCTTGAAGTCACCGACTGCAAACATTACCTTGCCGTCCATTTCAATGTGTGAACCGAACGGTCTAAGCTTAGGCTGTGCTCCGTCATTTGTTGCGATGAAGAACATTCCTGCTTCTGTTAAAAAATCGTAGATCTTGCTCATTTTAAATATACCTCCTTATATTATCGCCTTACGGCGTTTATATCAGTCCTCAAAAAGCGGAGTCGAGAAATATCTTTCAGCTGTATCAGGAAGTATAGTTACAACAGTCTTTCCCTCCCCCAGCTTCTCGGCAAGCTTCAGAGCTGCCGCAACGTTAGTACCGCTTGATATACCGCACAATATTCCCTCTTTTGAAGCGAGGTCCTTTGCGGTCTGTATAGCTTCCTCATCGGTAACGATATATATATCATCATAAATGCTCTGATTAAGGATATCAGGGATTATTCCGTCGCCAATGCCCATTTGCAGATGTGTGCCGATATTTCCGCCTGCAAGGATAGCTGCATTTTCAGGCTCGACTGCCCATATTACCATGTCGGGATACTGAGCTTTCAGTGCTTCACCGATACCTGTGATAGTACCGCCTGTGCCAATTCCCGAGCAGAAGCCGTCTATCTTCACTGCTGTCTGCTCAAGTATCTCAAGTGCTGTGTGGAACTTATGTGCTCCGATATTATTAACGTTTGTGAACTGCTGAGGAACAAATACATTCTCATCTTCCGCAGCCATTTTCAGGGCAGTATCAAGGCATCCCTGTATGCACTTGCCGATATCGCCGTCATCGTGGATAAGGATCACCTCTGCACCGTAGTGTTTAACGAGCTTTCTGCGCTCCTCACTTACGGAATCAGGCATTATTATCACGGTCTTATAGCCCTTTACAGCTCCCACCAGAGCAAGACCAATGCCCTGATTACCGCTTGTCGGCTCAACTATTATGGTATTCTCATTTATCTTGCCTTCTCTTTCGGCATGGCGTATCATATTGTACGCTGTACGTGTTTTTATAGAGCCGCCTACGTTCAGTCCCTCAAACTTAACGAGAACGTCTGCGTTTCCCTTCTTGTTCATTCGGTTCAGCTTTATCATAGGAGTATGTCCCATAGCTTCCAGAACATTATTATAAACCATCTCATACGCTCCTTATGTCATAATTACAATAACATTATAATTATACTATACTTCTGTGCAAAAGGCAAGAACTTTTTGCACACAGTAATATTTATTTTCCATTTTACTAACTGCAATATACTTTTGAAGTTATACTTAATGACTTATAACAAATATTTTATATACTCCCAATAATATATTAAAAAACGGGGCGGATAATATCCGCCCCTACTGTCTTACGCTTTATTCTGCATTTCAATCTCCCATAATTCTGCGTATGTCTTGAAATTGTCAGGGAACCAGAAAACAGATGTATTTTCATATTTATAATTAGCATCAACAAGAACTCGCCACTTTACGATCTTATAAGTAAGAGCCGTATATGTTCGTGTTCCCCCATCCTTATAAACTTCCGAAGGTACAGGAACAAGCAAAACAAGAAGAATAATGAATAAAACTGACAAAATAACTATCTTTGTTTTCATTTTCATAGCATCATTCTCCTGTATTCAGACTGTATCAGTAAATGGTGCAGCTAAATCGCCGTCTCATTCATTTTTATTCTTCTGATGCTGCAAACTGGCTTTCATGACGTGTGAAGAAGTCCGTTCTCGGAGGCAGGAATTTCAGCTTATGGTCATTGCCTGTGAAGTATGTCAGTGGTTCGAATATAGTATCCCATGACCAGATACGCTCGTCAACTTCCAGATACTCGCGGAGTTTCTCAGTTCCGAACGGAGCCATTGGGTGAAGAAGCACACCTGCAATACGTATCATGTAGAACAGGTTCGCAAGTGCCTGCTTGAGAGCTTCCTTGTCAGGATACTCGCCGTTAAGTGCCTTTGCCATGTACTTGCTGCCGTTTCTGATATAGCTGTCGAGTACGTATGTACACTGGTGGAATGCGAATTTAGACATATGTCTCTCGTAATCAAGTACAGCCTTCTTTGCATCTGCAAGGAATTTCTCCTCGGGAGCATTATTCGGCATAACGCCGTCAAGCTCCTTCTGAGCTGTATAGAAAGCAGTACGTATCATACGGTTGTATACGTTTGAAAGGAGCAGTCCGTCCTTTACTACAGGATCTGCGTCCTCGGGCTTTGCATCGGGATTGTATGGCTTTGGCATGAAGCTTACGGAACGCTGTCCAAGACCAAGTCCCAGCCAGTGCATACGAAGCTGCTCAGGAGTATAGTGGTTGAGCAGGTCGTCAGCCATAGGCGGCTTTACTGCACCCGAGCTCGAAGCCTTCTTGTCAAGGAAGAGGATATGATGATTAGCCACGATAACAGGAAGCTGTAACTCTCCGTCAGCAGGCGAAGCTGTCTTGTTCTCACTCTCCTGCTGTGCCATCCACATTGCAGGCTCTGCGATACCATAGAAGTAAATATTATCCTGACCGATGAACTGGTACACGGTAGAATCCTTGCTGCACCAGTAATCGCGCCATTCTTCCTTGTCGTGACCGATAGACTCCAGATAAGTCTCGGTAAATGAGATAGGAGCCCAGAGAGACTCAGGCCATACCCATACAGTAAGTCCCTCAACACCGTCCATAACAGGTGCAGGAACGCCCCACTCGATATTACCTGTAAGACGGAAAGGAACCAGTGTCTTACCTGTTCTGTAGCGTATACCGTTCTCAGTGAGTATGCGGCAGGCTTCATCACAATCGGAAAGCTTTGTGAACTCGATAGTGAATGAAGGCTTCTTAGGCTCTTCGAGGTAGTTGTGCTCAGGCATCTTATCCTTGATGCTCATATACTTTTCCTCGAATTCACGCTTTATGTAAATAACAGGGTTCTTTAAGAACTCGTCAATAGTTTTCCATACAACAGGACGGATATCCTTGCGCTTTTTAAGCTCCTCTACCCAGTCCTTCATGAGCTGCTCGTAGTCGCGGAGCTTGAAGTACCAGTTAGTAACAGGCTTCATTGTAGGTGTTTCACCTGTAAGTGTGCTGACAGGGTTTATGAGGTTCTCAGGCATATACTGATGTCCCATATCACACTCGTCTGCGTAGCCCTTTTCGGAAGTACAGCCGTCTACAGGACATTTACCGATGACCTGTCTGCCGTTGAGGAACACGCCTGCTTTCTCGTCAAAGAACTGCATAGTCGTGATCTGGTTCAGCTGTCCCTTTTTGTGGAGCGAGCTGATAAAGCGGTCGGTAACTGAAGCGTGTATCTCCTTTGAACGTCCGAGACCTGATGCTGCGAAGAGATTCGGAGCTATACCGTAAGCAGCAAGTGTGTCCTTCTGCTTGTTATGATTTCTCTGAACGAAATCTTCGAGAGAGCCCTCGAACTCGCCGTTCTTGACCTTTACACGCCAGCCCTCTGCGATAGGTGAACCATAGCAGTCCGTACCGCTGACGAAGATAACGTTCTCCTTGCCTATGCGGTCTCGCAGGAAGCGTGCATAGGTATCCGCAAATACCAGCATACCGCCAACGTGACCGAAGTGGAGCTCTTTATTGCCGTAGGGCATACCGCCTGTGACTACCGCCCTTTTCGGGAACACAGGACGGGGTATCTCAAAATTCTTTTTTTCTTTATTGTCTGACATTTTCATTACCTCTTTGATATAATTCATAATTAAGAATTCATAATTGTGGTGTCCGCTATCGCGGACGAATCTGAATAGTTTCAAGCGACCATTAATTATGCATTATGCATTATGAATTATGCATTAAGCAAAGGCTTCCAGCCTTTTGCGTGTTATCTCCTCGCCCAGAACGTGGCTCACTTCCCAGATATCAGGAGCATTTGCGTGTCCTGTGAGAGCTATACGGAGCATATTTGTGATATGAACGATACTTCCTTTGAACTGGTCGGGATTTTTCTTGTAGTCCTTTGGCTTTACAGCAAAGCCCATTTCCTCTGTGATAGCCTTTACCTTATCGAACCATACAGCACTGTCGTCGCTATGGTCGTATGTTGCAAGGTACTTGCCGAAGAACTCCTTGACTGTAGCTTCATCACACTCCTCAGGCATAGGGTCTGACACTGTGAACTTCTCGTCATAGTAGAAGCTCATGAAGTCGCAAGCCTGCTTCCATGTTTCAATATCTCTTCTTGGCTTTGCACCGCCTCTGCCTACATTGAGAGCAGCAAGAGTTCTCTCGGGATATTTATTGATAAGGTCTGCGAAGTCCTTGTCGTACTCATTGCACCATTCAAGCCAGCCGTCATAGACCTGCTGTGCCGGCATACGGCAGATAACATTTTTGGAAATATCACGAAGCTTGTCAAGATCAACAAGTGCGCCTGATACGGACATCTTCTCCAGTGTATACGGAAATTCGTGATAATCGGTCTCAGGATTTGCAATGCGCCACTCCTCATAGTTGGAGTTGAGCAGAGTAAGCAGGAACTCCCATATAGCGTCCTTGCTGATACCCTCCTGCTGATAGTATGAAAGTGCAAGCTCAGGATCTTTACGCTTTGAGAGCTTACGTTTGCCGCCTGTTTCCTCGTCTATCTTCATAAGAGTTGCAGTGTGGCAGTATTTAGGCTGCTTCCAGCCAAGTGTGTTGAAAAGCTCAACATGCATAGGAAGTGATGATATCCACTCCTCACCGCGTACTACATGAGTCGAACGCATGAAGTGATCGTCAATAACATGGGCAAAATGATAAGTCGGGATACCGTCGCTCTTGAGAAGAACGAAATCCATATTGTTTCTCGGCATTTCCAGCTTTCCGCGGATAGCGTCCTCAACAGCGATAGTTTCGCCTGTTTCCTGACCTCTGAAACGGAGCACCCACTCCTTGCCTGCTTCTATATTTGCCTTTATCTCATCAAGACTAAGATCACGGCACTTTGCATACTTACCGTAAACTCCGGGATTTTCCTTATTTGCAGTCTGCTGCTCGCGAACTGCTTCTATCTCCTCTGCTGTCATAAAGCATGGATAAGCAAGTCCTCTTTCGGTGAGGAGCTTTGCAAATACGTGATATATCTCCTTACGCTGTCTCTGACGATAAGGACCGTATTTTCCGTTGTCACCCTCTGCTGTAGCACCCTCATCAAAGTGAACACCGAAGTAGTCCATAGCGTTGATGACTGTCTCAACAGCTCCTTCGACCTCACGCTTGTTGTCGGTATCCTCTATTCTAAGGAAGAACACGCCGTTTGACTGGTGAGAGATACGCTCACCGATGATAGCATTGTAAAGGTTTCCGAGGTGTACAAATCCCGTAGGACTTGGTCCTATACGTGTAACATTAGCTCCCTCGGGAAGCTGTCTCTCTGGAAAACGAGCCTCGATATCCTCGGGAGTATCCTTAACATCGGGGAAAAGATAGTCTGCAAGTGCTTTATAATCCATAGTATCAATCCTTTGTAAAATTTCCGCCTGTCCGATGACAGACAACATTTAAATTATTATATCACATTTACATTGTAAAGTCAAATCTTAACAGGCATAAAAAGATCCCCTTGATAAAGGGGATCTTTTATATTTTATTCAGTATTATTAATTATGAAAAATGATTATGCTGGCCGTCGCCCCAGAAATAAAGATATCCGTGCTTAAAGCTGCTCTTGTTATTGAAGTAGTATGTTACAGCTTCCTTAACACCTACAGTTACCTGACTTGAGAACTTGCCAAGATTTATGTAAGATGATGCACCTGAGAACTGATTTTTCTGTGCGAGTACCTTATATATTGTATTCGGGAATTTATTTGATGCCACACGATTCATGATGACCTCAACAACAAGTGCCTTTTCATTCATTGTGATCCAGTTGCTTCCTGCTTCATGTGCTACAGCATTGCAAAGAAGGATATAATTGCTCTGTGTTACACCTGAAGGCTTTGTTGAACTGATGCCCAGAACGGACTTCATCTTTTTAAGGGAATTCTTTCCGAACTTTCCGTCAGTTGTAAGCTTATACTTCTGCTGGAATGCCTTGACAGCCTTTTCTGTATTTGTACCGAAATCTCCGTCAACGTCAAGCTTTGCGATACCTGTCTTGTTTATTGCACACTGGAGCCACTTTACCTTATCTCCGCTGCTGCCCTTCTTTAAGCAATCGCTTTCCAATGGTGTGATATGGTCGGCATAGTTCTTAGCATAACTTGCTGCGCTTGCTATGATAGCAGTGCCGCCAAATTGTGATGAAACATTGTTTACGATAGCTGAACCTGCTCCGATAAGAGTTAATGCCATTGCGAATGCTGAAATTCTTTTTACGATGTTATTCATTTTTAATTTTCCTTTCGATTTTGAAATTCTTTTTTTGAACACGTTTATGACGTATTCAATTTACAGGCTCTATGTTACACGCTATACAGCTTTCTCACAACACAAGAGGAGTAAAACTAACAAAATCAAGAGTAAAAGGCACTTTACCTGACAGTAAGGAACCGCACCAGCATATTCCACGTTATACAGTCAACACAGCCGCTTTCCGCAAGTCCGCAGCATTTCTGAAAGCTTTTTACTGCCTTTTCTGTCGCAATGTCATATTCACCGCTCACGCTTACCTTCGGCATATTATCATACCACGCCGCGGCTTTCCAGAGCATTGCCTGTATTATGTAGATAAGCTCTCCGCTGTCACCTAAAGCTGCACTGTATATCCTTGACGGGAAAGCACTGTATGGTTCGGGTTCGCCGTCAAGATATTCCCTGTAGACAGATACTATTTTATTCCATGTAGCGGCATCTGTCTCGCCTGTAACGGGAAGCCCGTAGGCACGCTGAAATACCTCCACAGCCTTTGCAGTCTCACTGTTGTAAACTCCGTCGGGAAGTATTTGCGGTATGCGTTTGTCAAAAAGGGATATGCCGTAAAGATAGCCCTGTAATTCGCGGATATGCTCCTTTTTTTGTTCATCGGTATATGGCATAATATCAGCTCCTTTTGTATTATAATAAGTAGTTTTTTAGCTATATTTCGTTAACTCTCATTTTTTCTCCTTTCACTCTTATTTCGTTGTTGATTCACTGAAAAGCGTGTAGAATAACAACTGTAAGATAAATACGGGAAACACCGTATAAAAAATTTTTCTATATTGAAAGGAAGAAAAAACATGAAAAAAACAATTAAAAAGGTACTCTGTACCACTCTCGCAGCTTTTGCACTCTTTACAGGTGTAACAGCATCATCAACAGCATCTCCTCAGCCTGACTTCAAACTTGTCAGCTCAATCGAAGCAAACGCAGCTGAAAAGGTAATGTATGAAGGCTACATTACAGAAGGAAAAAAATATAACACAAGAAGCACCCCTAACAAGGACAATGATAAAAATATAATTGATAACAAGCTTCTTGGTTCGGACGCTTTATACAGGTATAAAATCGTTAAAGTCTATGAGGAAAAAAATAACTTTGTTAGAATCTCTGCTAAGGGTGAAAAGTATACAAGATGGGTATATAAACCTCGTGTATTTAAGTCAAAACCAGGTGAGTTTACAATTTGCAATGCAGGAAGACATGGAAGAGATAAAGTAAAACATAGTACCTTTGTATCAAGAAACGGTGTATTATCAGAAGTACTTATTTGTACTTGCTGTGGAAACCACTGGGAAAAACAGCTGACAAAAGCTCAGGCAAATCCAGGGGCATCATGCGGTAAAGAACATAACATAAATAATGCTAAATTTAATGTGGTTATTCAGCCCGACGATTTAGGAGCAACTGCTGAAATAGTGGGTAAAAATTATTATTGTAAAAAATGCGGAAAATGTATATGCTATAAATCAAGTCACAAACGCTATACTGTATTAGAATTTGATGATTTTATATGCAATAAAGAAAAAGCCGCATTTTTAAGTCAAGATGCTAAAAATTATGTAAAAGGCGCAAATAAAATTGAAGTTCTTCCAATAAAAAAATGGGGTTATTTCCTGATTAATGGTGAAGATAGAATAGTATAAAAAAACTCCCCTCCCCGTGAGGGGAGTTTTTTGTCATACATACACGGGCGGATATTAGCCGCCCATACTTAATTTCTCGGACGCGTAATGCGCGTCCCTACACGCTAAAGGCTAATGGCTAAGGGCTATTTGATAGTGTAGCCGGGGTTCTGATAGGGACGCTTGTCGAAGCCGTAGCGCAGGTCTGAATACACTCCTGCTATACTGTCCCATGTTACAGCTCCCACTATACCCGAAGGTTCTATGCCGAACTGACGCTGAAAAGCTGTTACGGACTGCCTTGTAAGGGGGCCGAAATAGCCTGTATCACTTACCGCTGGGATATTCGGGTAGCTCCTGTTGATGTATGTGAGGTACTGCTGTATTATCTTTACCGACTCGCCGCTTGCTCCCTCACGGAGTACAGTATTCGGATAAAGCGCAACATATGTATACTGAGGCGGTACACTTTCAACTATGCCCTGATAGGCGCGGAAAAGGTCGTTCCTTGTAGCTCTGTCGACTACTCCCGTCTGCGGAAGTCCGAAAACTCTCTGGAAAGACTTTACCGAACGCTCAGTCTGCTCGCCGAAATAGCCGGTTACCTCAACAGGCATTACAGCTTCGTAATACGCTCCTATTACAGCAAGATAGTATTGCAGCATACTCACCTCTATGCTCTGCATACCAATGCTCAGTTCTTCCTTGAACTGCGGCGATATCTCATCAAATCTGAGTCCCTCAGAATCAAGCTCCGCAAGCCGCTTTACACTGGTATAAATGTAGCTTATCCTGTACCATGTAGCCGCATTGACCGTACCGGTTTCCTCGAGCCCGAATATCTGTTGAAACTTCCTGACAGCGTTCTCGGTAGCTGTATCGAATATTCCGTCAGCAGCAGGTATCTTCGGTATCGCAGGGAAACTCCGCGATATTCGGTTGAGCCATACCTGTATGAACTTCACATCATTTCCGAACGAACCGTTTCTCAGCTCTGTATCTGGATATGATGGCATTGCAGTCTGAACGGGCGCATTTCTCACTATGTCGATATTCTCGCCGTAGTAGTATTGCAGTATCTCATAGGGCGTGAGTCCGCGGTTGGCAAGCGCAACAGTCCCCCACTGTGAAAGCCCCTCACAGGTAGTCGTTGTACCGTTGCAGAACGCAGTAAACAGAGGCTCAACGCTCCCCTGCCGCCTGACATAATCGTTGAAAAGCTCATCTACAAGGTAGCTGATATTCTCAAAATACTCCCTGCCGTTTATGAACTTCTGGTCATACTGCGTTGTGGCTGTTATGTCGAAATCATACCCTCTCGAACGATACCACTCGGTATATATCCTGTTGAGTGCAAAGGATACTATTGCATAAATATTGGCTCTGAGGGCGTTCTCGGGCCATGTGGGATATATCTCGCTGGACGCAACATTCTTGATATATGAAGCAAATCCCACTGTAACATCGGGAGCATCTGAATCGGGAGTCCCAAGATGCACAGTGATAGTCTCAGGTATGAACGGAGTGCCTGTAAGCATCACTCACTCCTTTCCGCTGCCGAAATTTGGCTCTGCATTGTAATATGTCATAGTCTCGTCGGAGCTGTTCATCATAAGCGGAACAGGTATAAGGTTGAAGTTCTGAACAGAGGTTATACCCGAAAATACAGGAACATCTACACTCCTTGCTCTGAAAAATCCCTCCGCCGTCACGCTCACATCAAAGAGATTATAAGGTCTTTCATCTGGGGAAGGCTCCTGCGAATGTACAAGGTCGGGTACAGGCAGAGTAAATTTCGGAGCAGTGCCGCTCTCGTCAGTCACTCCCGAAGCAAGAACGAGCCTTTTGCCGTCAACTACCGCAGTAACCGCTACCATAGCTCCTGCGACCGCCGAGGTATCGTCACCTGTACGAACATTTACCTGTATGTACCCCTTTTCAGTGCCGAGAAGCTCCTCCGCATCATATTCCGGCGGTTCACTGTCATTGTTTGTATCTGTACCGAAGTCAGTATCAAGCTCCGAAAGCTCAGGCTCGGGAAAGCGGCTGTTGTAATCCTCCTCTGCGCCGCTTAAGTCCTCTTCGGTATATTCAGCATAAGCTGTATCATCGGGAGCATCTTCATCTACCTCGTTTATCTCCTCAGGCTGTGTATCGTATTCGGAAGCAGCTTTCGGAAGCTCCTCTGCCGTATCGTTTGGAGAAGTGCTCCTGCTGTAGAGCTTCATCATCTCCTGCTTGTATTTTTCCATATCGAGATTACCGTTATTCATATTATCTCCTCCTGCTAAAACATATGCAGTACATCACCGTTTTTATGCACAAACCATACCATAACTCAAAACATTGATTTATCAGCAAAAATGTGTTATACTAATAAACGCAGTAATTTTGAATGTAATACAGGAGAATTTTATGAAAAAAAGATCGGTCAGCACATCGGCTGAAAAAAAGCCGCTTCCCAAAATACTCAAAAACAAATGGTACTTATACATCACTGAATTCTTTGCAGGTATGTCCGTTATGGCTGTAGAACTTGGCGCAAGCAGACTCCTTGCACCTTATTTCAGTTCATCGCAGATAGTCTGGACTATTATAATCGGTACAATAATGATAGCTATGGCTCTCGGAAATATCTACGGCGGCAGAAGTGCCGACAAGAACCCCAATCCCGATAAGCTCTACGGACGCATACTTATCGCTTCAATATGGATAGCCGCTGTGCCGTTCATAGGCAAGCTTGCTATCGCAGGAATTGCAGGACTGCTTGTTATCACGATAAACACCAACTTCCTCATATGGGCGGCTTTCCTGACCTGTATGGTGGTATTCGTCTATCCTCTGTTCCTGCTTGGTACGGTAACTCCCTCACTTGTAAAATACACCGTTGACTCACTGGACGACAGCGGCAAGACTGTTGGTACTCTCGGTGCTGCAAACACTATCGGCTCTATCATCGGCACTTTCGTTCCCACGTTCATTTCCATACCTGCGGTGGGAACTGCCGTTACTTTCCTTATATTCGCAGGTATAATGCTCGTCATAGGGCTCATATATTTCATAAGCTCAAAACGCGGAGCTGTAAAGACAGGCATTGCGGCTGCACTTTTCATCGTCTGCTGCTTCACTTCGCCTATAATGGGCTTTGCATTCTGGGAAAAGGACCTTGCCTATGAGGGCGAATCCGTCTACAACTACCTGCAGGTAAAGGACTACCCCGAGCGCACCGAGCTTTCCACAAATGTGCTTTTCGGAGTTCAGTCCGTATACATGAAATCAGGCGAGCTGACAGGTATGTACTACGATTACGCTATGGCTGCTCCACTTATGACAACTTCTCCCGATAACGCGGATATGCTTATCCTCGGCATGGGCACGGGCACTTACGCTAAGCAATGCTCCACCTATTTCAGCAATATCACCGCCGAGGGTGTAGAAATAGATGACAAGATAACAGATCTCGCTCACAGCTACTTCGAGCTGCCCGAAAATATCAAAGTCACCACCTATGACGGCAGAGCCTTTCTCGGGGGCTGTGACAAGAAGTACGATATCATCATGGTGGACGCTTATCAGGATATAACTATCCCATTCCAGATGTCGTCAAGGGAGTTTTTCACGCTCGTAAAGGAGCACCTCAACGAAAACGGTGTAATGGTGGTAAATATGAATATGCGCTCGGAGAGCTCTGACGGCATAAACGACTGGCTTTCGGACACAATTGCTTCCGTATTCGGAAATGTATACACTGTTGACGTTGAAGGCTCTACAAACCGCGAGCTTTTTGCTTCCGATAACGGCAGCATGACCGATATCTTCGCCGAAAATATCGACTCACTGAAAAACGCCGAGCTACACAGGCTCATGACAAGCGTAAAAGGCACTCTTGTGCGCTACAACGCAGGAAAACACATTCTCACCGATGATAAAGCTCCTGTGGAGCTTCTCGGCATGAAGGTAATTGACGATATCATACAGGAGGAGCTCGTTTACTACAAAGAAGCCTTTGCGGAAAAAGGTATCAAGGGACTTCTCGAATAGCATCAAAGACGGACGTTTCAAAGCGTCCGCCTTTTTTGAATGTTTTTCTAAACCAACCTGAGTTTCATACCACGACGGCATGAAACTCTTGACAATACGCCAATATTGGTTTATAATATTATATAAACTTTTTTCAGCTAAGGCTGAGGGACGGAGGAAAATGTGGAAAGAAACAGGATAATCTCTTTATTTCTGGCTTTTATTGCAGCAGGACTCGTTGTTCTCGCAGGCAAATCCTGTACAGAGGACATAATCAAAGCCAATAAAGAAAGCCGTGCAAAGAATACAACATCGAAAGAACCGCATCTTATCACAGAGGATAATGTGATAACTCCTACGCTCGATCAGTTCTCTTCATATGCCCAGTCAGATACTTCCCTGCCCGCGCAGGAAGAGGACACAAGAGAATACGTTACTGTTACAAATCTTTTCGGCGAGGTAGTCGAAACTATCCCTGTAACAAGTCCCGAAGAAGCCAATATGCCGACTACTACCCTTTCTATACTCGATGAGTATAATCAGGGCAGAGAGCAAGCTGAAAATGCTACGACCTATATCAAGCCTGCTGATAAGATCGTTATCGAAATGGACTGATAATTTTTTTACGGAGGAAATAACAATGGTAGTTATCGAAATGGAAAACGGCAAGAAGATCAAAATAGAGCTTTATCCCGATATTGCTCCTATCTCATGTGAAAACTTTGAAAAGCTTGTAAAACAGGGCTTTTATGACGGACTCACATTCCACAGAGTTATCCCGGGATTTATGATACAGGGCGGCTGTCCTAACGGCACAGGCACAGGCGGTCCCGGCTGGCAGATCAAGGGCGAATTTGCTGCAAACGGCGTTAAGAACGACCTCAAGCACACAAGAGGTGTACTCTCAATGGCTCGTTCAATGATGCCAAACTCAGCAGGCTCACAGTTCTTCATCATGCACGAGGACGCTCCTCACCTTGACGGCAACTATGCTGCATTCGGCAAGGTCATCGAGGGCATGGAAGTGGTTGACGAGATAGCAGAGTGCGCTACAGACTACAACGACAAGCCAACAACTCCACAGGTAATGAAGAAAGTTACTATCGAGTGATAACTTGTAAGTGCATAGTGATTAGTGATTATTAAAGGGACGCCAGTCGGCGTCCCTTTCTTTTGTTTGCACAGCAAAAGGGGCGGATAATTCCGCCCCTTCTAAGCTCTTAGCTCTTACTTCAGATATGAAGCAAGTCCGCTTATGTTCTGCTTTCTTATCTCGCCTGCAACAAGTCCTGCAACGATATTTGCACCCTTTTCACAGAAGTGAGTACCGTCTGTAGAACCTGAAACTGCGCCCATAAGGTGATAGCTCTTGGCTGTATCATAGCCAACTGAGTTGTAATGGTTCACCATGAGAGTATTGAGGTCGATGCATGGTATGCTGTACTTCTTTGCAAGATTGTAGCAAGCCTCATTGTAGTTGGTGTAGCTGTTGACAAATCTGCCGTTTGAGTAAGCTTTCATGCCGATAGTAGTAGTTACAAGTATTGGAGTTGCTCCCTTGTCCTTTGCGGACTTGATGAACTGTGTCATATACCACTCATATGAGCCCGATGACGGATTATCAACATTGCCGCAGGTAGGAGCGTATCTGTCAGCATTTGACTGACCTGCATCATTGATAGCAAACTGTATCATAACGAAATCGCCTGTTTTAAGGCTGTCGGCAATGGTCTGCCACCTGCCCTCATCATAGAACTTCTTGGAGCTTCTTCCTGCTATGGAGTGGTTTGCAACAGTGATATCGCTGTTGAAGTAGCTCTGCATATAGTAGCCCCAGCCTTGCTGCGGAGCATATGACTCACGGTAGCTCTGTACAGTTGAGTCGCCTGCGATATAGAGTGTATGCTGACCGCTGCCTGTGTTCTGCTGCTCCTGTGAGGGATCATATACCTCGGCATATGGCTCATCTGTAAGGATAAGCTCTATGTAGTCAAGGTTAGGTCCGCCCTCTGACATTGCAGACTGAAAAAGGATAGTGTTCTTTCCTGCCTTGAGTGGAAGAACTATGCCGAACTCATTCCAGTCAGTCCATGAACCTGTACCGGGGAAGGACTGCATCCAGCAGCTGTCCATATTATTATTGACAAACAGCTTCATTTTGCGGTCGCTTGTGGAACCGTTTGCGAAGCGTATATGTGTCATGTAGTTTCCGTCCTGAGGAACGTTAACTGTGAATGTGATATTGCTGTCGGTAGTATTATCAAGATTTACGTAACCGTCCGACCTTGTATAGCCGCTGTTGACAGTCTCGGTAACACCGTTTGTCCACACCTGATCCACTGCAAAATACTTCACGGGAACAGGTGCTGTTGTAGTCGTAGTCGCAACAGCTGTTGTGGTCGTAGTAGTTGGTTCTGCTGTGGTTGTAGCAACTACTACACTGATAGGTTCGGGAAGAGTATCAAGTCCAAGCAGACATCTCTGTATAAACATAGCATCGTTGACTGTCATACCGTCACCGTTGCCTGTAACGTCCGCATTCAGACGTCCGAAGTTGGTGATAGCATGGCTGTCAGAACCGCCTATATCGTACTTGTTCGGGTTTGCAAGTGCCTGCATTATAAGAACTATATCCGACATATCGACTGTGCCGTCGCAGTTGGCATCGCCATACTCTATGAAGAAATCGGGGATATTCGAGAAGTTGAAAGATGTTGTAGTAGGCTTTACTTCCTCGGTAGTTGTAGTCACAGTAGTTGTGGTAGTAGTTGATGTTGTTGTGGTAGTTGTAACCACTGCATCAGCCACCTCTATCATTTCCCATTTCTGGCAGTTATGACCATTTACTTCCCACTGCTGGATATTTGCGCCGTTATTTGTAGCTGCACTTCCTACCTCAACAGCAGAAGCATCTCTTGAAGCTCTTGTGAGGATAGTAACTGTGCCGTCACCGTTGTCCTGGAACTTAAAGAACTGGTCACTGTAGCCGTTCTTGTCGGCAACTACCATATTTGCACCGTTATCACGGCTTCCGTTGTCAACATAGAGGTAAAGATCCGCATTGCTTGGCTTTATGTAGAAATAATCGCCTGTAGCCTGCACGCACTTCCATGTATTATGTGGCTGTGACGAGCTTGCGCCCCACTGCTGAACATTTGCGCCGCTTGCTGTGCTGCCGTCAGCAACTTCCATATAAAGTCCGCTGTTGACGTTCTTGAACATATAGCTTACATCAGACTTCGGGTGGATAGGCTCTCTCGGCGGAGCACCTAACTCCTCAGCCATTATCTCGGCTATCTTCTGAGCACCTTTCTTGCTCTGGTGCAGATCATCGTTTGATCCGTTTGCCTGTATAGCGTAGTATGACGCCATACCGTCATAGCCAACCGAAAGGCCGAAGTTCTGCCATTTGGTGAACAGGTCAACTACTCTTACGTTCTGCTCGCTGCCTATCTTGTCAAGCGAACCGCCGTACCAGCGTCCTGTAAGTCTCGGACTGCGCTGCAAGTCGCCGCGTCTGCCCTGCTGCTTTACAAGAATTACTTCCATGCCCTTTGCCTTGGCGCGTTTGGTCATATCGGTAACTGTATTGTAGTACTCCGTCTCGTTGGAGTAGTTGGAATCATTGATACCAATGGAGATTATGTAGTAATCTCCTGCCTTGCCGTAGGTCTCGATAGGAGCGAACTGGCCTGCGTCAACGAATCCCTTTGCATACTGTCCGCTGGTAGCCATATTGCGGACTTCGTAATTGCTGCCGAAGGTCTTTCCGTTGAAAAACTGTCCCCAGCCATGCTGTGAGGTATCAGCACTGTTATAGTAATTGGCAACGGTAGAGTCGCCGCATATCCATACCATAGGCGGCATTTCGCCTGTGGTGTTTATCTGAGTAATCTCAACCGCAGAGATAGACTGCTCTCTGCCGCTCATACCTTCGACAGCCTGTATATTGAGCTGTCCGTCGGTTACAGGGAGCTTCACTGTCTCGGTCGCTCCTCTGCCTGTCAGATTCATCATCTGGACCATACCCTCAAGCTTGATTGTAGTACGAGGTGCATTGCCTATAGTCACCTTAACTTCATACAAACCCTTTGGAAGGTCAACATTGAATGTATTTCCCGAACCGTAGTTATTGAATTTTACCGCGTCTGCAAGAACTCCGCTGCCTCCTGCGGATACATTTGAAACATTGCCTGTCTGAGCGAAACCGTAACCCCTGCCTGCATTATAGCCGTCAGTAGCGGAAACTCCCGTATAGCCGCTTGCCGCGCCGCTGCCGCCGAAATCAAACTTCCAGTTCGAAGCTGCCTTTGCTCCTGTCGGTCTGAAAGAGTCTGTAACACCAAGTCCTGCAAATGCAGAAAGTGACAGAGCAAGAGAGGTAAGACCGCTGAGCAGTTTTTTTGCTTTCATAAAACTCCTCCAATTCCGTACAAAATATGTACAATTTCTCTATTTTAATTATATCACCGAAAATTTCATAAGTCAACATATTATATATGCATTTTTGAATTATCTTTACTATTTTTTGTTGCTTTTTAACAACTATTCTACATATAAAAATATCGGAGTTGAGAAAAGAAACCGCCTGTCATATGACAGGCGGTTTACTATAAACTTAATATTTATGATTCTATAACTTTTGTCTCGGAAGTTTTTGACTTTTTAAGCGTAAACTCGGTATGAGTCGAAACGTTCTTCTCGGGATCATTCTTATCAGGTGTTGTCGAATGTATTATAAGCTTTATATCGCTGAATGCATCAAGGACCTTTGAAAGCCTGTAAACAGTCTCACGAAGTATATCCACCTGATGATCGCAGTATATACGTCCGATAGTCGACTGAGGATTACATTCAAAAAGTGCATACATAAGACTCAGAACCTGCTCGCAGCATTTAGGCGTTTCCATGACTCCGTTTATCATTTTGAACTTCATGTCGATCGAACCGTCCAACGCTACAAACTCAGCCATTTCGGAATTGCTGGCATATCTGCTGAAAATATCTATCAGAACTGCATTTGTGAATTTAAGTTCAGCATAATTTTCAAGCTCTGCCATATTATCACTCCTTATGAAAGAGCAGCCTTGAGTGCGTCAACTCTGTCAGTCTTTTCCCAAGCTACGCCCAGATCCTCACGTCCCATATGACCGTAAGCAGCAAGCTGTCTGTACTGTGGCTTTCTGAGGTCAAGCATCTTGATTATAGCTGTAGGACGAAGATCGAATACCTTTGAAACTGCTTCTGAGAGCTTCTCCTCGTCTACCTTGCCTGTACCGAATGTATCAACAAGGATAGAGATTGGTGTAGCAACACCGATAGCGTATGAAAGCTGAACCTCGCACTTGTCAGCAAGTCCTGCTGCAACGATATTCTTTGCGATATATCTTGAAGCGTAAGCAGCACTTCTGTCAACCTTTGTCGGATCCTTACCGCTGAATGCTCCGCCGCCGTGACGTGAGTATCCGCCGTATGTATCAACGATGATCTTACGGCCTGTAAGACCACTGTCACCCTGAGGACCGCCTACTACAAAACGTCCTGTAGGATTGATGAAGAGCTTTGTATTTTTGTCCATAAGCTCAGCAGGGATAACTGCCTTGATAACATACTCCTCGATATCCTTGCGGAGCTGCTTGAGTGATACGTCAGCTGAATGCTGAGATGATACTACAACAGCGTCAACTCTTACAGGCTTGCCGTTATCATATTCAACAGTTACCTGTGACTTTCCGTCAGGACGGAGATAACGAAGTGTACCATTCTTACGTACCTCAGTAAGCTTCAGTGAAAGCTTGTGCGCAAGTGAGATAGGAAGCGGCATAAGCTCAGGAGTCTCGTTACAAGCGTAACCGAACATGATACCCTGGTCTCCTGCACCGTTTGAAAGTCCGTCAGACTCATTGTTTTCTTCTCTGTATTCAAAAGCTTCATTAACACCCATAGCAATATCAGGTGACTGTTCATCAATAGATGTAAGAACTGCGCAGGTGTGTCCGTCAAAACCGTACTTAGCTCTGTCGTAACCGATATCACATACTACCTGACGAGCGATCTTAGGAATATCAACATCAGCAGATGTTGTGATCTCGCCCATGCAAAGGATCATACCTGTTGTAACACAAGTCTCGCAGGCAACTCTTCCTGTCTTGTCCTGTTCAAGTATAGCGTCAAGCACTGCGTCCGAGATCTGGTCACAGATCTTATCGGGATGTCCTTCTGTAACAGATTCCGAAGTGAAAAAGCATTTACTCATAAAAAACCTCCTGAAAAATAAAAAACTTCTCTTTCCGAAAAGAGAAGTCACAGTTACCCAATGTCCTCATCTTCCGGAAAAACCGCAGGAATTAGCACCTTCGACTCATTACGTTCGGGTTGCTGCGACTTCACAGGTCCTGTTACCTCCGTCGCTCTTGATAAGGTTACTGATACATTATACACCATGATCCGACATTTGTCAATAGCAAACCACAAATTATAAGAAAAAAATATAGGGCATCTCTAAAAACCCATTTCGGTAAGAAAAATCAAATAGGTGCGGTAGATGCAAGTAAAGCTCCCGAAGGCGTGCTGTCGCACTGCGAGGGAGGTTGACGAAGCAGATGCCGTGCGTAGTTGATTTTTATCGGAAGAGTTTTTTAGAGATGCCCTATGTATAAAACAAACGAGCTTCCGTAATAGGAAGCTCATCTGCCATGATATAGGGATTATTGGGGATTTAATAATTTAATGTTGGGGTAAACATTAAACTACCATGAAAATCAGCTTCGGGATTTCTCCCTCAGCAAGTATATTATAGCACAGGATTATGTATTTTGTGTGAAAAATCTAAATGGGCAGCAAACAAAATTATCAACATAATACTCGTTTTTGTATTAATTCTGCACAAATATAGCTTTTTTCGCATACATTTCCTATACTTGCCGTAAAAAACGCACAACGAATTATCGCCTGTAAACAGTGCTTTTTAGTTTTGAAATACCGCTTTCAGAGGTCATAAGAACTGAAATATTTCTGTAAGAACGGATACCAAGTTCACACCGTCAGGTACTTTCATACATTTTCTTTCAGACCATACTTATTTTACATCACTTATCTTGAACCAGAATGTAGAGCCCTTTCCTATCGTACTGCGGACACCGTAATCATAGTTATGCATTTTCAGCACAGCCTTTACGATAGATAGTCCCAGACCTGTGCCGACGACTTCACGCTTGTGATTCTCGGAGCGATAGTACTTATCAAAAATTAGCTTTATCTTCTCCTCTTCGATACCGTCGCCCGTGTCCTCGACTTCAACCACAACACCGTCAGGCTGATTTATCTGTCTTACAAAGACCTGTTTATCCTTGCCAGTATAGTTTATGGCATTGTTTATGAGGTTGTATATTACCTGCTCTATCTTTACAGGATCACAGCATACTGTTTTCTCCTCATCGGGAGTAAAGTGTATCTGATAGCCGTTTTTCTCGGAAAGTCCCTCAAAACGGTCAATTATCTCGTTGAGCTTGCCTCTTATATCGAATTCGGAAGGTGTAAGCTTCTGCTTTCCGCTTTCAAGCTTTGAAAGATCGAGCATATCATTTACAAGGAGTGCGAGACGATCGGTCTCACTTATGATTATTTCAAGATGTTCATTTCTCTTCACGGGATTATCGCCCGAGAGATCGCGTATCATCTCAGCATATGCCTTCAGCATGGTAAGAGGAGTCCTGAGATCGTGAGAAACGTTTGCGATAAGGTCTCTCTGCATGGTATCCACTTTTGAAAGCTCCTTTTCCGCATATGTAAGCGTATCAGCAAGCTTTTTAGCTTCGAGATATCCTCTTCCGTCGAATTTTGTATTGAAATCGCCCTTTGCAAGCTGTTCTGCGGAAGTAGTTATCCTGTGAATAGGATCAGCTATCCTTTTTGAAAGATACAGGGATATCACAAACGCAAAAACGATCAGAATAACTGTTATCAGCATGAGCTGACCTTTTATTATGCTGATAGCAGCTCCTACAGGTTCAAGAACTGCATTTATAAGAAGATAGCCGTCACATTCTTTTATTCCTATAGTACAGCCATACAACAACATATCATATCCGCTTCTTGGATTTTTCAGTCTGAGCTTTATTATACCGTTGTTAGATTCGTCTATTTTATCTTTAAAATTACGCAGATTTGTAAATTTCTCATGGATTATACAGTCACCGATAACATGATTTTTTTTAGCCTGATTGCCATATTTGTCAAGGACTTCAACACAGAAGTCATTATCTACGGACATGGTGTTTATCTTCCTGTAGAATTCCTCTTCATTTCCACTGTTATATGAGTCGGCAATGGATTCCATGCACTTTGAAGCTGTACTTATCCTCATTCTCTCATAGAATTCTTCAAGGAATAATATCTGAAACAGCCACAGAAGTGCGAATACTACGATAGTAAACAGTACAAAATACAGCCACACCTTGAACTTAAGAGGTATGCGTGAGCCTGCGTGTTTAAAAAACTTAATCTGCCTCAAACTTGTATCCCATTCCTCTCAGTGTAACGATGAATTTACGATACTCACCAAGACTGTTTCTGAGCATTTTAATATGTGTATCAACTGTTCTGTCATCACCAAAGAAGTCATAGCCCCATACTTCTTCAAGGAGCTTGTCTCTTGAAAGAGCGATATTCTTGTTTTTAACAAGATAAAAGAGAAGATCGTATTCCTTTGGAGTCATGGAAGCCTTTTCGCCGTTTACATATACTTCTCTTCCTGCTATATCCACCTCAAGTCCTTCAAACGCAAACTTGTCCTGTGTAACAGTTTCTTCCTGACGGGTATTGCGTTTCAGAACTACCTTTACTCTTGCCATAAGCTCCTTTGGTGAAAAAGGCTTTACTACATAATCGTCAATGCCTATCTCAAATCCGAAGAGCTTATCGTACTCCTCACCTCTTGCAGAAAGCATGATGACAGGTATATTCTTTGTCTTGTGTATCTCTTTGCAGGCAGAATAACCGTCAAGGCGCGGCATCATAACGTCCATTATAATAAGATCATAGTCATTATCATGGCAAAGATTGACAGCTTCCATGCCGTTTTCGGCTTCTGTGACCTCATAGCCTTCAAATTCAGCGTACTCTCGTACGACCTTTCTAATATTCATTTCATCGTCAACGATCAGGATATGAGCCATATTTTTTACCTCCGTGTATACAGCTTTCGTTATTATTACGCATAAAGCACAGCCTAAGCCATACTATATTTATATTATAGCATTATATCAGATAAAAGTGTATATTCGGTGAAATTTTCTTGTACATTTCCGTCAATTTTATCAAAAATAGTAGACCAGTTTAAATTTTTGATTGACTTTTTCAGTAATTTTTGCTATAATATATATGAATATTTGTGTATGAAGGGAGGCGGTATCTATGAGAAGAACTTTCAATCCGCTCGCAGCATCAGTCATAATAGTCGCAGCCAGTGCTCTTGTTATAGGATACTGCATTCTTAACCCTGAGTATGCGAAGGATACGCTCATAATATATGTCTGTACTATGGTCTGCGCTACCCTTATTCTCGCAATATCAGGCTGGATCTATAAAAATAAGAAAACATCTATAGACGAAAAAGAGATCACCAAAGTCATTGAGAACCTTAACACAGAAATGATAATCTGGTCAGATAATTTCTCCTACGTCTATATCAATAAAAAGCTCCGTGACCTTCTTGGCATAAGCTCGGAAAAATCAGACAAAAAAGAAGCTGTATGGACTGCCTTCGGAATAAATACTCCCGATGCCAGCGCACTGGGAAAAATAGCAGGAAGCTACTCATATGAATCGAGCTTCAGAAACCCTCAGGGAAACCTTGTCTCTATCGCATGGAGCACCTCTCCTGTCAAGAGATTTAAAAAGCAGTGGGTACACCTCAGCACAGGCTTCAACCTTACCGAGCTGAAAAAAATGCGTGTAAATCTGGCAAGTGCCAACGACTTCTTCAACTCATCAATGGAGCTTGCCGAGATCGGTCTTATAATGAGTACCGACAGAAGGATATATCGTGCATCGCCTGAGCTTGTGCGTATGCTCGGTCTGCGCAACAGCACTATAAATGTAAATGAGTTCCGCGCACTGGTACACCCAAATGACAGGATACAGTTCGACGGAGCTATCAAAAACAGGGATATGTCGGAGATAAAGAATATCGAGATACGTCTCAGAAGTGCCGACGGCTCTTACCGCTGGTATTCCTATCGTTTCAAGTCTATCCCCGGCACGGGCAATACTCTGCCTCTCTTCGGCGGAGCTGTCATCGATGTAACTCAAGAACACGAAAAGGATATGCTCATCGAACGTCTTGCGTACATTGACGAAGTTACTGAGATAGCTAACCGCAACAGACTTGTGAGCATGGGACAGGAAATATACGATTCCTGTAAGATACTCAATTACTCATTCTGGATGATAGTCCTCGATATTGACAGATTTCATATCATAAACGATACTATCGGCTATTCAAACGGTAATTACGTGCTGAAAAATTTCGCACATATACTTTATAAATTCGTTACTCCGGGCGGTCTTGCAGCAAGAATAAGCGGCGACAACTTCGCTCTCCTGCTGAGAGATTACGGCGATGACGAAATGCCGACACGTACAGTAAAATCAATTCAGGAAGAATTTGCAAAGCTTGCCGTTGACGAGCTTGCATCCATAAGCCTTACCTGCTCAGCCGGCTATTCAAAAATGCCCGAAGACGGCAGTTCCTTCCTTGATGTTATGGAACACGCCGAATTTGCCCTCAAATCTGACGACAACACTCAGGGCAGCATCTGCGGATACGAGCCGAGTATGCACGATTCGATCATCGGCAACACCGAGCTTGAAAAATCTCTTGCCCTTGCTATCGACAATAACGAGCTCCAGCTCTTCTATCAGCCTAAGATCGACCTTTCTACAGGCAAGATCATGGGCGTTGAAGCACTTATACGCTGGATAAAGCCCGACGGCACTATAATCACTCCCGATGCTTTCGTTCCTATCGCTGAAAGCTCACATCTCATAAGCAAAATAAGCGAATTCGTACTTAACGAGGGCTGCCGTCAGAACAAACTCTGGCAGAAAATGGGTTATCCAAGCATAGTTATGTCAATAAACTTCGCTTCATCTGACTTCTATCAGAACGATCTCCGCGAAAAGGTATTTGACGCTCTTGCAAGATCAGGACTTGATCCTAAGTGGCTGGAAGTCGAGCTTACAGAGACTCTCGCACTCAGCGATATAGATTTCGCAGTAAACCAGATGAACAAGCTCCGCGATCTTGGCGTAAAGCTTGCAATGGACGACTTCGGCACAGGCTACTCTTCACTGAGTTATCTGCAGATACTGCCTATCACGCTTTTGAAGCTAGACCGCTCTTTCATAACCGATATCGAGCATGACAATATCGCTTATGAGATAGTCTCGGCAGTAATCCGTATAGCAAAATCAAAGAAGATCGAAACTATCGCAGAAGGTATCGAAAATACGGTTCAGGAGTCTATCCTGAGAATGGCAGGGTGTGACTATGCACAGGGCTATCTCTACGGAAAGCCCATGCCGCCCGAAAAGATACAGGAATTCTTTGAAACAAATGAAAAGAAAAGCCGTGAGATCAACGAAAAACGCAGTCACGGCAATAAGAAGAAATAACAGCTTTTAAGGGGATATTGAAAGCTGTATCAAAAATATAAAGCAAACGGAGGTCTTCTATTATGAAAAGAAGAATAGGTATTCTGACAAGCGGGGGCGACTGTCCCGGTCTTAACGCAACTATAAGAGGTGTAGCAAAGGCTTGCTACGAGCGTTTCGGCGAGGACAATGTGGAAATAGTCGGCATATCAAACGGTTATTACGGACTTATCAATAATCTCTGCAAGGAGATGTCTCCTTCCGCATTCTCAGGCATACTCACTCAGGGCGGAACTATATTCGGCACAAAGCGTCAGCCATTCAAGATGATGCAGGTCATAGGTGAGGACAACATCGACAAGGTAAAAAATATGAAGGAGACTTATAAAAAGCAGAAACTTGACTGTCTCCTCACTCTCGGCGGAAACGGTACTCACAAGACCTCCAAGCTGCTTTCCGATGAGGGACTTAACGTTATCGGACTTCCAAAAACTATCGACAACGATATCTATGGCACTGATGTTACATTCGGCTTCCATACGGCTGTAGATATAGCCACAGATGTTCTTGACAGACTTCATACAACAGCTGCAAGCCATTCCCGTGTACTTCTCTGCGAGATAATGGGAAATAAGGCTGGCTGGCTCACTCTCAACGCAGGTATCGCAGGCGGTGCTGATGTTATCATTATCCCCGAGATACCATATGATATCGACAAGATATGCGATGCAGTAATGGCAAGAAGCGCATCAGGTAAGACTTTCTCCATAGTTGCTGTAGCTGAGGGTGCTTTCGATATAAACGAAGCACAGATGAAGAAGAAGGAACGTGCAAAAAAGCGTGCAGAAGCAGGTATACTTACCGCAACGAGCCGTATCGCAGCACAGATACAGTCCAATACAGGACTTGAAGCAAGAGTATGCGTACCGGGACATATGCTCAGAGGCGGTGCTCCGAGCGCGTATGACAGAGTTCTTTCAACTCAGTTCGGCGTACACGCTGCATACCTCATAGCTAAGGAACGCTACGGCAGAACAGTTGCAAAGATAGGCAATAAGATCACATCGAACAAGCTTGAAGATATCGCGGGAAAGACTAAATTCGTCGATACGGATAATCATCTCGTTATCGCAGCCCGTGATATCGGAGTATCCTTCGGCGACTGATCATATAAGGGCAGACTTAATGTCTGCCCTTTTTGCGGTATAGCGTCTTATCGGAGTAAAAGTATATACATTTTCAGATACATCTATCAGAAAAAGATATGATATAGTAATTTCATCTAAAAATCGAAGTCAAAGGCGTTTATTAACTGAGTAAATAAGAAAAAAATAGCACAAAATGAAAAAAGCTATTCCCAAAAAGAGCAATATGTGGTATAATGTTTATATATCTGTTCAGGAGGTATTATAAATGTCAGAAATGGAACTTTACAGCCTTTGGTGTGAAAACGCCAAGGAGGATCCCGATCTTCAGGCAGAGCTTGCCGAGGTCAAGGGCAATAATGACGCAATAGTTGATAGATTTTACCGTGACCTTGAATTCGGAACAGGCGGTCTCAGAGGTGTTATCGGTGCAGGTACCAACCGTATGAACATTTACACTGTAAGACGCGCTACTCAGGGATTTGCAGATTATCTCAATCAGGAATACAAGAACCCAAGTGTTGCTATCTCTTACGACAGCCGTATAAAGAGCGATGTTTTCTCAAAGGCTGCTGCTGAGGTACTTGCAGCAAATGGAATAAAGGTACATATATATACTGAGCTTATGCCTACACCATGCCTTTCATGGGCAGTACGCGCACTCAAGTGCCAGGGCGGTATCATGGTAACAGCAAGCCACAACCCTGCAAAGTACAACGGCTACAAGGTTTACGGCGAGGACGGCTGCCAGATCACACTCAGAGGTGCAGAGATAATACTCGAAAAGATCAATTCACTGGACATTTTCAATGATGTAAAGTCCTCTGACTTTGAAGCAGAATTAGCTAAAGGCAATATCTCATACATCGGAAATGATGTTATCGAGGATTTCTATAAACACGTTCTTGCAGAGGGCATCAACACTGACCTTTGCGCAAGCAGCGGACTCAAAGTCGTATACACTCCTCTCAATGGTACAGGTAACAAGCCTGTCCGCGAGATACTCAAGCGTATCGGCATCACAGATGTTACTGTTGTAAAGGAACAGGAAAATCCTGACGGAACTTTCTCAACCTGTCCTTATCCGAACCCTGAGATACGTGAAGCACTTCAGGTAGGTCTCAGCTACTGCGACAAGGTAAAGCCTGATCTCCTTCTTGCAACAGATCCAGACTGTGACCGTGTAGGTATCGCAGTTCCTGACGGCAAGGGCGGCTATGCACTGTTCTCAGGCAATGAAGTCGGTGCTATGCTTCTTGAATACATCTGCCAGCAGCGTATCAGAAAGGGTACAATGCCTGCAAATCCTATCGCTGTCAAGACTATCGTTACTACTGATATCGTAAACCTCATCGGTAAGGAGTACGGTGTTGAAGTCATCGACGTTCTCACAGGCTTCAAGTTCATCGGTGAGCAGATCGGTTTCCTCGAAGCAAAGGGCGAAGAAAAACGTTATATCTTCGGCTTTGAAGAGAGCTACGGCTACCTTTCGGGCGGCTATGTAAGAGACAAGGACGCAGTTGACGCTTCAATGCTTATCTGCGAAATGGCTGCTTACTACCGCACACAGGGCATAACTCTCATGCAGGCTCGTGAAAATATGTACAAGAAGTACGGTATGTTCCTCCAGACTCTCTACAGCTTTGAGTTTGAAGGCGCAAGCGGTATGAAGCATATGGAAGAGATCATGACAGGCCTCAGAAACGATCATCCTACCACTATCGGCGGTCTCAAGGTCGAGAGATTTGAGGACTATAAGGCAAGCACTTCAAAGAATATCGCTACAGGCGAGATCAAGGAGCTTACACTTCCTAAGTCAAATGTTCTCGCATTCTATCTTGAGGGCGGCTGCAAGGCTATAGTTCGTCCATCAGGTACAGAACCGAAGATCAAGACATATATCACTGCAAAAGCTCCTACACGCGAAGAAGCAGAGGTCATCGAGCAGAAGATCTACGCTGATTTTACACAGAGCATGAAATAAAAAGGTGGGCAGACATTTTGTCTGCCCCTTTTATTCAGGACTGTATATGACCGAAATATCTGTACCCAAACACAGAAGTCAGCAAATAGCAAAAAGCGTAAGAGTTAAAAAATAAAAATAAATCAGAAACACCTTGACACACACGGGGCTGTGTGATATAATATATAACTGTAATGTATATTCGGCACTACTGTCTAACGGAACTGATGGGCTGCTCGATTTACAATAATAAATCGAAAGAGGTGACAATCGTGAAAGAGGGAATCCATCCTGAGTTCAAAAAGACCACAATTACTTGCCACTGCGGTAATGTGATCGAGACTATGTCTACAAAGGAAAACATCAAGGTTGAAATCTGCTCAAAGTGCCATCCGTTCTATACTGGTAAGCAGAAGCTTGTTGATACAGGCGGACGTGTTGACAGATTCAAGAAGCGTTTCAATATGGACAAGTAAGTCACAAGCCCCGTCATTGACGGGGCTTTTCGTCAATAAGGTTAATTTATTATGAACTATTTCACTATTTCCGCAAACGCTAAGGCTTCTTTTATAGAAAAACGCTCCGAGTTTATCGGATATATCGCCCCTGTCAGGACTAATGACGAGGCTGTAGCCTTTATAAATTCCATAAAAGCCGAGCACCGCAAGGCCAAGCACAATGTTTATGCATATATACTCCGTGAGGATAATATTTCCAGATATTCCGACGACGGCGAACCTCAGGGAACTGCAGGCGTACCCGTACTTGATGTACTGAAAAAGCGAGAGCTCACAGACGTATGTGTGGTAGTTACACGCTATTTCGGCGGTATACTCCTGGGCGGCGGCGGACTTGTCAGAGCCTACTCTCATGCGGCTTCTCTTGCCTGTGATGCTGCTCATATCATGAATATGTGTATGTGTCACCGCTTGAAAATAACTGCGGATTACGGTATGTACGGCAAGATATCCTATCTTCTGCCAAATTATGATACCATTACGGTCAATTCGGATTTTGGCAGCGATGTTACCCTTGAGATACTCGTTATGTCAGAAAAGCTCGATGCATTGAAAAAAGAGCTTGTGGAAGTCACAAACGGTTCTGTAAATATAGAGGACTGCGAGGAGCTTTTTGAAGATTTCTCTTCCGTACAAAAAAATCCATAAAAAAAATAAAGGGTTTTTTGTTTCAAAATAGTATAAGTATAATAGAAGCAAAATTTAAAGTAAATTTGTGCTGTGCGCAGCTTTATACTGTGCGCATTTTTTTGACTGTATATGCACATATACAGTTTTACCATTTCATCACGTCAGGGGGAGATACAAATGACTGTACGCGAACAGATCGAGATCAGTGAAGCAGGCATACTCAGCAAATACGCCTGTGCCAGCATTGACGAAGTCGGCACAAAACGCGACCGCTATGAGGAAAAATGCCCTTTCCGCACTGAATTTCAGCGTGACCGCGACCGCATACTCCACTGTAACTCCTTCCGCCGCTTAAAACGTAAAACTCAGGTGTTCCTGTCTCCCGTGGGAGACCACTACAGGACACGCCTTACTCATACTCTCGAAGTATCGCAGATAGCAAGGACTATTTCCCGCGGCATGAGACTGAATGAGGATCTTACCGAAGCAATTGCTCTCGGTCACGATCTGGGTCACTCCCCTTTCGGTCACTGCGGTGAAAAAACGCTGAATGAGATATGTCCACACGGCTTCAAGCACTACGAACAAAGCGTGAGAGTTGTGGAAGTTCTTGAAAAAAAGGGCAAGGGACTCAATCTCACACACGCTGTCAGAAACGGTATACACTGCCATACAAATATGGTGGCTGATACAAAAGAGGGCAATATAGTCCGACTTGCCGATACTATCGCATACATAAACCATGATATTGAGGACTCTATCCGCGCAGGCATACTCGATCCGAACGAACTGCCACGCGATTGCGTAAGAGCTCTCGGCAGGACAAAAACTCAGCGTATAACCACGCTGATAGCCTCCGTTATCGGCCACGGAGCAGTTGATATCGACTTTGCTCCCGATATACGAAAGGCTCACGACGAACTGAAAAAGTTCATGTTTGAAAAGGTGTACACCAATCCTGCTGCAAAACAGGAGGAAGGAAAGGCTGTACTCCTTGTGCAGAAGCTTTATTCCTACTTCATCGAACACAGCGACAAGCTGCCCGATGAGTATAAAAATATAATGAAAAATTCCGATGCAGACCGCGCTGTATGCGATTACATTTCGGGTATGAGCGACGAATATGCCGTTGATCTTTATACCGAACTGTTCGTACCGAAATTCTGGAAGTGAGGTAGAAAATGCCCGTTAACGATGAATTTCTCTACAATCTGCGAAATGCCAATCCTATTGAAACAGTAATGGGCAGCTATGTGAACCTCATAAGACGAGGCCGAAATTATGTCTGCTCATGTCCTTTCCACTCGGAAAAGACGCCTTCCTGTACTATTTTTACAGATACGCAGAACTTTTACTGCTTCGGCTGCGGAGCAGGCGGCGATGTCATCACATTTACCATGAAGATAGAAAATCTTACCTTTTCCGAGGCTGTAAAGCTCCTTGCACAGCGTTCGGGAATGGAAGTTCCTGCTTTTGGTAACAAGGACAGCGGCTACGCAAAGCGTAAAACTCGTATCTACGAGATGAACCGAATCGCTGCTAATTACTTCTATACCAACCTTATAAAAGGCTCGGACAAGACAGGGCTGCAATATTTCGCAAACCGCAAGCTTACTCCTCAGGCCATAAAAAAATACGGTCTCGGATACGCTTCCGATTCATGGAACGCACTCACAGATCTTCTGAAGTCGAAAGGCTATTCCGATGAGGAAATGGCTGATGCATGGCTTGCAGGCATGAAAAACGGACGTACCTTTGATATGTTCCGCAAAAGAGTCATGTTCCCTATAGTTGATCTCCGCGGTAATATAATCGGCTTCGGCGGACGAGTCCTTGACGACTCACAGCCGAAATATCTCAACACGGGAAAAACTCCCGTATTTGACAAGGGCTCTAACCTGTTCTCCATGAACTTTGCAAAGAATTCAAACGCAAAGCGTCTGATACTCTGTGAGGGATATATGGACGTTATCGCCGTAAATCAGGCAGGCTTCGAGAACGTGGTCGCCACACTCGGAACTGCTATAACTCCCGATCAGGCGCGGCTCATAAGCCATTATGCCGAGGAAGTGATAGTTGCCTACGACAGTGACGGTGCAGGTCAGAAAGCTACTCAGAAAGCTATCAACCATTTCGCGGACGTTGGTCTGCGGACTAAGATAATACACATGGAAGGCGCAAAGGACCCTGACGAATTCATAAAAAAATTCGGACGCGACCGATTCAGAATGTTACTCGACGGCTCTAACGATGCTAACGACTTCATGCTTGACAAGTGTGAGGTCGGACTTGATCTTTCAACCGAGATAGGCAGAGTAGAGCTGCTGAAACGTACCGCAAAGGTGCTTGCAGGTATAGAATCACCTTTAGAGCGAGAGGTTTACATCTCCCGTACGTCTAAGAAGTGTGACATACCTGTACAGGTTCTGAAAACCCACATCGACTCCATGCTCCAAAAGAACAGCCGAAACGCCAAAAAGACAGAATGGCGCAATATAAAGGCTAAAACTTCATACATACGCGACGATATCAATCCCGACGCAGTTTCCAATAAAAAGGAAGCCCGTGCCGAGGAGACTATAATCAGCTACCTGCTAAATCGTCCTCAGGAATATGAGGACATCGAAAAGCTGGCTCCGCCGCAGTCATTCGTAACTGCTTTCAACAAGAAAGTTTACACTGCACTGCTGGACAGGCTGAAAAATTCCGACAAATTCTCAATCTCACTGCTGTCCGATGAATTTTCCACGGACGAAATGGGAAGAATAAGCGGAATAGCAGCAAAAAAACGCAATGTTGACATTACCCGTGACGTTGTGGCTGACTGCGCTCAGGTACTGAAAAACACAAGACCCGCTTCTAACGGAGATATGAGCAATGATGAACTGCTTGAACTCTTCCGTTCAAAGAATAAATAGGAGGAATATTAAAATGGAAAAGAAAAATACCATCGAAGCCTTGATGGAACAGGGCAAGACCAACGGCAAGCTCACTACCAAGGAGATAACTGATGCTCTGGAGGAGCTTGATTTCGACGTTGATCAGATCAATACCTTCTATGACAATTGTGAAAATCTCAATATCGAGATCGTCGAGGATATGAACCTCGATGCTGACCTGAGGATCGGTCTCGACTCAAATATGACAGATGACCTTGAAATGGCCCTTTCTACAGAGGGAATCGCTATCGATGACCCTGTAAAGATCTACCTCAAGGAGATCGGACGTGTTCCGCTTCTTACTACCGAGGAGGAAATAGAGCTTGCTCAGAGAATGGCTAAGGGCGATCCTTACGCTAAAAAGCGTCTTTCTGAAGCTAACCTCCGTCTTGTTGTTTCTATCGCTAAGAAGTATGTAGGCAGAGGTATGCAGTTCCTTGACCTTATACAGGAAGGCAACCTCGGTCTTATCAAGGCTGTTGAAAAGTTCGATTACACTAAGGGCTTCAAGTTCTCCACTTACGCTACATGGTGGATAAGACAGGCTATTACCCGTGCAATTGCCGATCAGGCAAGAACTATCCGTATCCCCGTTCATATGGTGGAAACTATCACAAAGGTAAAGAAGGTTTCAAGCCAGCTCCTCCACGAGAACGGTCACGATCCAAGCCCCGAGGAAATAGCAGACAAGCTCAATATGCCTGTGGACAAGGTTCGTGAGATCATGCGTGTGGCTCAGGATCCTGTATCTCTCGAAACTCCTATCGGTGAGGAGGAGGACAGCCACCTTGGCGACTTTATCCCTGATGATGATGCTCCTGCTCCTGCTGAAGCAGCTTCACATACTCTCCTAAAAGAGCAGCTCAATGAGGTACTTTCAACACTTACAGACCGTGAAGCAAAGGTGCTCAAGCTCCGTTTCGGTCTTGAGGACGGCAAGTCACGCACCCTCGAAGAAGTTGGTCAGCGTTTTGACGTTACCCGTGAGCGTATACGCCAGATAGAGGCTAAAGCACTCAGAAAACTCCGTCATCCCAGCAGAAGCAAAAAGGTCAAGGATTTCCTTGACTGATAGCTACATAGTTATTTCCGAAGCCGCCTTAAATGGGCGGCTTTTTTATTGACAAAATGCGGTTTTTGCTGTATAATTAAAGTGTATAAATCGTACGTTATCACGGTCACCTGCTGACCGTAAAATGCAGGTGCCAACATGAGGCGCAATAGGCTATTCTGCGCCAGTCATGCGGTATACGGAGTAACTATGAGTATTTTCGATTTTACCCAAACTCCTCCCGCGCTGAGCCGTGACTGGAAAGTATTCCAGCAGTTTGTCGGCAATATAGGTGCGTTCACGTATATTGCAAAAGAGAAAGCTGCTTACCTTGATACGGCTGCCTGTCATATGCTTGGCTGCCCGAGTGAAAAGATCAACGAGTTTGAATTCTTCAATCTCCTTGAAATGATCTCCAAAAATCCCGTTGAAGGACAGAAACATATCTATAAATACACAGACGGAAACGTAACACGCTACATAAAAATGAACATCTACGAAAGCAGTGACGAGTGGCTGGGCTTCGTTCAGGACTTCACCCGTCAGATATCGGAATTCAACGACCGACAGGCTTTTGTAGAGTACGATCCTATTACACGTCTGCCGTCTTATCCGTCATTTTCACAGAAGATAAAGAAGATACTTCCCGATGTACAGCACGCCTGCCTTGCCACTATCTACATAAACGGCATAGACAAGCTGGGTTCGTATCTCACTGTTGACAATACCAACAGCTGTATCACTTCTGTTGCGGAAGCTCTGAAAAGCTTTGCCAGCGATACCCTCATAATCGGCTCAAAATCCAACTATGAGATATGCGTATTCTTCCGCGAATACGACAAGATGAGCATTTACAATATCCTCAACAGTATGGACGAGGCTGTTCAGAACTGCATACTCACAGATGATTTCGGCGAGATAATAGATATTTCCGATAAGAGCCATATAAGCCTTTCTATCGGCTGTGCATCTTACCCTGAGGAAGCTTCTGACTTCAATATGCTGGTGAATTTCTCCGAATTCGCTCTCTTCGAGGCAAGAACCGATAAACGCTCTGTTATAAACTGGTTCTCTGAGGAAAACTACATACGCGAAAAGGACTCTTACCGCAATGCTCAGACATTCTCGCGTATCGTTCAGGAAAATCTCCTCACCTACTATCTCCAGCCTATCGTTGAGACTCAGACAGGTGAGATAGTCGCTTACGAAGCCCTTATGCGTACTGTGGGCGATATAAAAATGGCTCCGAAGCAGATACTGAAAATAGGTGAAGCTCAGAATAATCTATACGCTATCGAAAAGCTAACCTTCTTCAATACCATGAAGCTTCTCAGCGATAACCAGCAGATATTTGAAAAGCGCAAGCTGTTCATCAACTGCCTTCCAAATCATCTCCTCACAGATGAGGACTTCAATGAGCTTTACCTTACATACGGTGAGCTCCTTGAAAAGACTGTTATCGAAATAGTCGAGGAGTCGGCGGCTACTGCAAAGGGCATCGAAACACTGAAAAAACGCTGCGGATTTGCGCATACAAAGCTTGCTATAGATGACTATGGCACAGGCTACTCCAATTCGTCAAATCTGCTGCATTACTCCCCCGATTACATAAAGATAGACCGTTCGCTCATAAGCGATATACACAACGACCTCAAAAAACAGCAGCTTGTAACTTCCGTTATCGAGTTCTGCCATGAAAACCAGCTGCAATCACTGGCTGAAGGCGTTGAAACAGTTCAGGAGCTAAAAACAGTGATACGCCTTGGTGTTGATCTTGTTCAGGGTTATTATACCTCAAAGCCAAAGCCTCTCTTCCTAAACAGCATTTCAGCTGACATCAAGGACGAGATAATCAAGACAAATCTTGAAAGCCGTCCTGACGGCGTGAAGAAGATCTTTGCCGCTCAGAATGATACTGAGATAGATCTTCTCAAACTGGCTCTTGAAAAATATACAGATATACACGTTTACCAGAGCAAGCTCACTATCGTCGGCGATCCCGATAAGCCTGTGAAGATGAATATTTCCATAATGGATAATCACAGCTGTGAGCTCACACTCAAAAACGTCAATATGATAAGCGGCAACAGCAAGCCTACTATCGCTGTTGGCGAGTACGCAAGACTGGTGCTCAATGTTGTCAAGAACAACAAGCTCAGCTACTCAGGTATCTATGTGCCTATGGGTTCACAGTTCGTGCTCAACGGCAAGGGCAATCTTTCTATCGACTGCTACGCTTCTGAGGGTATCGGTATCGGAAACGATTACGATCACGGCTACGGCGATATCACTATCGACTTCGGCGGTACTCTTGAAATTGTCTCAAACAGCGTTGAATCGCTTTGCATCGGCGGCGGATATAATGATGACGACTCCGATATAAACCTCGTTTCGGGCAAGTTAAAGCTGTTCATGTATTCTCATAACGGTCTCGGCATCGGAAGCTTCAACGGTGATGCAAATATCGATATCGGCGAGAACTGCGACCTTGATATGAATATATCAGGCATTAAGATAGCAGGTATAGGTAGCTGTAAGGGCATTTCAACTATCAGCTCATCTGCAAATATAAATATGTCATGCACAGGTGCGCAGGCTGTCGGAATAGGCGTTCTTGAGGACGGCGAGGGCAGCATCTACATCAAGCAGGGCAAGATCAATATGAAGATGCGCTCAGGCAAGAACTCGTGTATCGGTGCTATCAAGGGCAGCATCAATACAAAGATAAAAAATGCCGATATTACTATCGACTCTGAAGGCGATGAGGTAACAGGTATCGGTGACGCTCTTGGCACAGGAAATGTTACTATTATAGATTCACAGGTATCAATGATCGTTAATGCCGGCAATCCTAAGGATATAGGTACGGAAAGCGGCGACGTACAGATACAGAACTCAAATGTAAGCTCGCTGGTAAACAACAAGCGCACAACTTACGCAAACAATTAAAGTATTCAGTTCCCCGCCTTACAGGCGGGGAAACATATGATAAGAAAGGTAAGAAATAAATATGAAACTTGGTATGGTTGGTCTGCCTAATGTTGGCAAAAGCACACTTTTCAACGCACTTACGAACGCAGGTGCTGAATCAGCAAACTATCCGTTCTGCACTATCGAGAAGAACGTTGGTATCGTTTCTGTTCCCGATGAGAGACTGGACAAGCTTGCTGAGATGTATGAGCCTGATAAGTTCACTCCCGCAACTCTCGAATTCGTTGATATCGCAGGTCTCGTAAAGGGAGCTTCAAAGGGCGAAGGTCTCGGAAACAAGTTCCTTGCCGATATACGTGAAGTCGATGCTATCGTTCACGTTGTAAGATGCTTTGAGGACCCCAATATCATTCACGTTGACGGAAGTATAAACCCTCTCCGCGACATCGAAACTATCAATCTGGAGCTTATTTTCTCAGATATCGAAATGGTGGACAGACGTATCGACCGTGCTAAAAAGGCTGCTAAGGGCGACAAGAAGTACCTTGCAGAGGCTGAGTTCCTTGAAAGATTAAAGGCTCACCTTGAGAACGGCAAGTCTGCAAGAGGCTTCGATTTCACTGACGAGGAAAGAGAGCTTATAAAGTCAACTCCTCTTCTCTCCGCAAAGCCTGTTATCTATGCTGCTAACCTCAGTGAAGAAGACTTCACAAACAATATCGAAACAAACGAGAATTACAAAGCTGTATGCGCACTTGCAGCTGAGGAGCACTCAGCTGTACTTCCTATCTGTGCGCAGATAGAAGCTGAGATATCAGATATGGGCGACGAGGACAAGGCTATGTTCCTCAGCGAGCTTGGTCTCGAAGTATCAGGTCTCAACCGTATCATCAAGGAGGGCTATTCACTCCTCGGACTTATCTCATACCTTACAGCAGGAAAGCAGGAAGTCCGCGCATGGACTATCACAAAGGGCACTAAGGCTCCTCAGGCAGCAGGTAAGATACATACCGACTTTGAAAAGGGCTTTATCCGTGCGGAAGTTATCTCCTATGACGACCTTATGGCTTGCGGAAGCATGGCTGCCGCTAAGGAAAAGGGACTTGTACGCCTTGAGGGCAAGGAGTATGTTATGCAGGACGGAGATATAGTTCTGTTCAGATTTAATGTCTGATCCCCTATTCATAAGTGAGATCGGGATTTTTAGGTGTAAATAATGATAATTGAAACAGAGAGATTAAAATTGAGAGAATATACTTTTGACGATTTTGATCCTTTATATGAAATTCTTTCCGATGAAGAAACTATGAAGCATTATCCCAAACCATTTGACGAAGAAAAAGTCAGATGGTGGATACAATGGAATATTGAAAATTATGCTAAATACGGATTCGGACTCTGGGCGGTAGTTCTGAAGGAAACCGGTGAAATGATAGGTGACTGCGGAATCACTATCCAGAATATTGACGGAGAGTTACTGCCTGAAATAGGATATCACATTCATAAGAAGTATTGGAGAAAGGGCTTAGGAAGTGAAGCTGCAAGAGCAGTCAGAGATTGGGCATTTGAAAATACCAAATACGATTGTTTGTACTCTTATATGAAATATACCAATATTGCCTCATATTCTACTGCTATTGCCAATGGAATGAAAAAAGTCAAAGAATATCCTGACGAAAAGAATACTGTTTCTTATGCCTATGCTATAACACGCAGGGAGTGGGAAGCACTTAAGAAATCCTGATATATCTAAGCAGTTCATAACTCTCAACTTGCGGAACACCGAAATGGGTCCCCTACAAATATATTTTGGAGTAAAAATATATGATCGAACAGATCTTTGATAAAGACGAAAAAAGTAAAATTGCACGTAAAGTCCTTGAATCGCTGAGAGAATGGTTCGAGGTGGACGAGAGCCGCGAACAGTACATAAGAGACAGTGCCGACTGGATTTTTATAGCAGCTAAAGAAAACGATGAATATGTAGGTTTCCTTTGTCTGAAAGAAACAGGTAAGGATACCGCTGAACTGGCTGTTATGGGTGTGCTTAAAGAGTATCACCGCAGCGGCATAGGACGGCAGCTTTTTGATAAAGCAAAAGCTATCGCTACCGAAAACGGCTATTCCTTTATGCAGGTGAAAACAGTACAAATGGGAAAGTACGAGGACTATGACAGGACCAATCTGTTCTATCTCAGCTGCGGTTTCAAGGAGTTCGAGGTATTCCCCACTTACTGGGACGAAGATAACCCGTGCCAGATATATGTTATGGCATTGAAATAAAAAGAAAAATTAACGAGCGCATAATGTGCGCCCTACATTGGGACGTTGAAAACGCCGTCCCCTAATACTAACGGCTAACGGCTGAAAATGGAGGTCTTTCAATGAGCTTTTCTCCTAAAGAGATACTGAAATTCGTTGAAGAGAACGACGTAAAATTTATAAGACTTACTTTCTGTGATATGTTCGGCAATCTCAAAAACGTGGCTATCATGCCTAATGAACTGCCGAGAGCATTTGAGTACGGAATACCTTTCGATGCTTCATGTATCGCCGAGGGCTGTTCCGACCTGCTTCTCGTGCCCGACATATCCACACTTTCCGTTCTCCCGTGGAGACCTAAGTCGGGACGAGTTGTCCGCTTCTTCTGCGCTCTCAAAAACATGGACGGAAGCGACTATGTAGGCGATATGCGTACAGAGCTGACCAACTATATCAATCAGCTCAGACTTGACGGATATTCCTGCGAAATGGGTACAAAGTGCGAGTTCTATCTCTTTGAACTTGACGAACGCGGCGAGCCTACAAAGATACCTCACGACAAGGGCGGCTATCTGGATGTTGCTCCGCTGGATAAGTGCGAAAACGCAAGACGTGAGATCTGTCTCTCATTGGAAGAAATGGGCATGAGTCCGAAAAGCTCCTGCCATAAACACGGTCCTGCACAGAATGAGATCGAATTTCGCGAAAGTGAGCCTATAACTGCTGCCGATAATATGGTACACTACAAGACCGTAGTTAAATCCATAGCAGCTCAAAACGGTCTTTTCGCTTCATTTATGCCTAAGCCGCTGCCCGATGAGCACGGCAGCGCACTCAGCATATCCATCAGTCTCAAAAAAGGCGGAGAAAACATCTTTGATACTCAGAATGATATGACATTCGAGGGTAAATGCTTCATATCGGGAGTTCTCAGCAAAATGCGTGAGATAACCGCATTCCTTAATTGCACAACGAATTCCTACAAGCGTTTGGGTATGGGCTATGCTCCTAAGTATATCAACTGGTCGTCGGAAAACTGCGCTCAGCTTATACGTGTTCCAAATCCTGTGGGTATCTCTCCCCGTATTGAGATACGCTCCGCAGACGCTTGCTGCAACCCTTATATCACATTCAAGCTTATCCTTGCAGCTGGTATCGAGGGAATACAGTCTCAGGACTGCTCTCTCTTTGAAAGTGCTATGCACAACGGCTCTGACAATTCACTTCTTCAGCCGCTGCCCTCTTCACTTGATGAGGCAGCAGCTATCGCTAAGGAAAGCATATTCGTAAAAAATACTCTATCTCAGGAAATACGCAGTAATATATTCGCACAGCTTGACAAACAGATACAGGACTATTCCTCTGCTTCGGATAAGGACAAGTTTGAAGAAGAGTCATACTTCAAGTTCGTGTGAGGTAAACTATGAACAGAGCTATTATCGTATCTTCAAACAGTGAAGTTTCCGAACTTTGCGAGCAGCTCCTGCGCATAGAAGGCTGCGGAAGGACAGCTGTTGCTGTCAGCGGCAGTGAAGCCCGCCGACTTGTAAAAAACGAGACTGAACCCGAGCTTGTTATAATAAATACGCCCCTGCCCGATGAATTCGGTCAGGAGCTTGCAGAAATGATAGCGGAGTCCACCTCCGCAGGTATGATACTCATTTGCGGCAGCGATGTTTCGGAAGATATCGCTGACAGAGTCTCAGACAGCGGCGTAAACGTACTGTCAAGACCTGTCACCAGAGAGGAACTTCAGCGTACAATACGGCTTATTATCGCCGCAAGAGTCCGCATGGCAGGTGTTAAAAAGGAAAACGCAGATATAATGAACCGTATCGAGGAAATGCGCACCATAAACCGTGCCAAGACCACGCTTATGAAGTATCTCAAATTCACAGAGCCCCAGGCTCATAAATACATCGAAAAACAAGCAATGAATAATCGTCAGACCAGACTGGAAACTGCTCTGAAAATTCTTGCACAGTATGAATAAAAACATAATATTATAAAATTTGCCCCGAATTATTACATCGGGGCTTTTTAATTAATTTTACGTAAAAAGTTGCTGAACGTATGAAAGGGATTCCAAAGGGACTGTGTTCCTTTGGCAGAGTCCAGAGGCAGAGCCTTTGGTCGCTGTTCACAGCTTTCAAATAACAGCGAAATAATACGAAGGCGCTCCGCAAGAGTGAATTCCGAAAACAATCCAGTGAATTGTTTTCGGAAGAGGGACGCCCTGCAAGAGAGGGCGTCCCTTATTTAACAGATAATAAGCACCGTGGTTAAGCTTTAATGATTTAATTCCATATTTCAACATTGCCCCCTCGGCTTTCACCGAGGGGGGCAAGCATATTATTTAGGTTCACCGAATATTAGCTTCATGAGCCAGTAATCGTTATAACCGCCTTTCATTCCCGTATATACCATAAAGGCAATGAATGCAGCCGAAAATACGATAGATACTATGCATATGGCTATGGGAATCTTTATAAGGTATTTCTCACGAAGTTTCATCGAAGCTATTATAACTCCCACAGCAAATACGATGCTTTCCACTGCAAATCCAAAAAAGCCTATGCCAAATGACACCACAGCAAGCAGTATCAGCGGTATACTAAACCTTCTCTCAGTCATTTTGATCACGCTCCCATAAAATATACTCTTTGTTGTTTACATCATCGTAGTAAAAGACCTTCATCATATCTTTCTTTTCATCAAGGTCAAAGATCTTCATCTCAAAGCTTTTCAGACTTCCTGTGGGATTGAACGTAAAATCATCTATCCTGCGCTGTTTGAGAGTAATACCGTATCCGTTCTTCTTTTCACTGTCAAAATCATCGTCAATTCCAAGATGTTTACCGTTTGTATCGCTTAAAGTCGGTACATCTATATCAAATGATGCAGCATACCCTTTTATATCGAGCCATACGGCATTATCATGCTCGCTGACGCTTACATTTTCAAGTATCTTGTACTTCTCCATATCCATTGACTTGTAATCATTTATGCAATATACAAGTCCGTAAAGCAGAATTCCGCATATAGCCAGAACGCTTATAAGGCTCACCACAAGCTTCTCAATGCGCAGACGCCTCTTTATACGTTTGAGTACCTCAGCGTCCTTCTGATGGCTCACAGTGACGTTTTTACCGAGCTTTTCAAGCTCCGCTTTACAGTCGGGGCAGTTGTTTATATGCTCCTCAACTGCCTTTCTGCTCTCCTCACTGCAAACATCGTCAGCATACAGCGGAAGCAGATCCTTTATCATATCGCAGTTTTTCATTTCTGTACCTCCAGTTCATCTATTATTTTCAGCTTTGCACGGTGGAATGTCACTCGCGCCCAGCTTTCAGTCTTTCCAAAGATATCACCAATTTGTCGGAAACTCAGTTCTCCGAACACTCTCAGGGTAAATACTTCTTTGTAAGGTTCGACAAGAGTATGAAGTACACGGTGTATTTCCATTGACTGCTGGCTGTTTTCAAGAAGTTCCTCCATAGTCACGGAAGTATCGGCAACTGTCTCGGGAACTTCCTCTCCCGTATAGCGTTTTTGCTTCTTGTTGTGTGTATACAGCAGATTTTTTGCTATCTGACACAGCCATACTCTTATATCACAGTCACCGCGGAATTTGTCAACAGACTTTATAGCCTTGAAAAATGTCTCCTGAGTAATATCCTCAGCAAGTGCTTCATCAGCAGACAACGACCGTATATACAGGAATACATCATGAAAATAGTCTTTGTAGAGCTCTTCGACCTGACTCATACTTCTCACCGCCTTCAACTATAAGACTACGATACAAAACTTTCGTTACAGAAAAAAATAAAAAATTCCGAAAAAAATTAAAGCTGCGGAAGATAACTCTATCCGCAGCCTGTTTTTTATAAAGCTGATTACTTCTTTTCAGGCTCTTCAGCCTTGTCCTCGAAATCCTCAATAGTGAGGTCATCGTAATCAAATTCAAGGAGCTCATCACAATTAGGACATTTCATAGAACCCTCTTCAATCATCCCCTCATCAAGAAGGATAGTATCTCCGCAGGTAGGGCAAGTGATCTCGTAAAGCTCATCATCGTCATCATCGAAATCGAACTCGTCATCATCGTCCCAATCTTCATCATCGTCGTCCTCATCGCTGTCAAGATCTTCATAGAAATCATCTTCAACAGCTCCGAGATCCTCATCAAGGATATCGCAAAGCTCTGTGAGCTCATCGACCTGTGACTGAAGATCCTCAACATACATTACCATTTCGGACATTACCTCTGACATCTGAATGAGAGCCTTTCCCTCCTTAGTGGAAGAATCGATCTCAAGACCGTCGATAAGTCCCTGTAAATATGACATTTTCTCGGTAAGCTTCATAACAAGCTCCTCCTCTCAAAATAAAGTCTTTATAAAATGGTGAGCTTATGCTCTTGACATATACTCGCCTGTTCTTGTGTCGACCTGAATGATCTCGCCTTCATCGATGAAGAGCGGAACCTTGATCTCTGCACCTGTCTCAAGTGTAGCAGGCTTTGTAGCGTTTGTAGCTGTATCACCCTTGAAACCTGGGTCAGTCTGTGTAACCTTGAGTTCAACGAAGTTAGGTGGCTCAACGCCGAAAACGTTGCCCTTGTATGAAAGGATCTTACAGATCATCTCTTCCTTAACGAACTTGAAGTTGTCGCCGAGTGTAGATGCACTGATCGGAACCTGCTCATATGTCTCAAGATCCATGAAGTAGTAAAGCTCGCCGTCGTTGTAGCTGTACTGCATATCCTTTCTCTCAACGAATGCTGTTGGGAACTTAGCAGTTGGGTTGAAAGAAGTTTCAACAACTGAACCTGTGATTACGTTCTTGTATTTAGTTCTTACAAAAGCGGCACCCTTACCTGGCTTAACGTGCTGGAATTCAATTACCTGAACTACCTGTCCGTCGAGCTCAAAAGTAACGCCGTTTCTGAAATCTCCTGCTGAAATCATTATAAATAACCTCCGTATTTTTCAAATTAACATGATACTTTATTTTATCACATTTCGGGAATTTTTGCAATACCTAAAGTGATATTATTATAAAGATATGAGATTTTTTGCACTTTTTGTCAAGTTTTTGCAGCCATTTTCAGTTAAAATGACAAAATCCTCTATACGCACTCCGAATTTACCTTCTATATAGATACCAGGCTCTATGGTAACGACTGCACCACAGCTCAGCGGAGCTTTATAATTCGGCGAAGCATTGGGCTTTTCGTGTATCTCCATACCTACTCCGTGACCGAGAGAATGTCCAAAGCAGCTGCCATATCCTGCCTGCTCAATAACATCACGGGATATCTTATCAAGGTCACATCCGATTATCCCCGCCTTTGCTGCTTCTATACCTGCAAGCTGTGCATTCAGGACGATATCGTACACCTTCTTCATTTCCTCGCTTGGCTCTCCAACGCAGAGGGTACGTGTCATATCACTGTGATAGCCGTTATAAACCGCACCAAAGTCGATAAGCACGAATTCGCCATTCTCCACCTTTTTATCTGAGGGAACTCCGTGAGGCATTGAAGTATTTGCGCCAGAAAGCACGATAGTGTCGAAAGATAAGTCCTCAGCTCCGTAAGCGAACATGAGTCGGTTGAGTTCAAGTGCGATCTCACGCTCTGTAACGCCGACTTTTATGAACTTCTTGACGTCTTCAAGTGCTTTTTCAGCTATTTCCTGGGCCTTCTGTATACACTCTATCTCGCTTTCGTCCTTGACCATTCTCAGGTTGGATATAGCATTGCTCAGACTATCGTTATGTATGATTTCAATAGTGGTATAGAAATGCTCATAGGCATTGAGCTCCTTGACGGTCATTGTCTCCGACTCTATAGCCATTGACTTTGCACCGTGCTTTGTCAGGAGGTCCATTATCTGAGGATAGAGCTTTTTAGCCTCAATTACCTCAGCGTCCTTTACCGTTGCTCTTGCCTTTTCGATATAGCGGAAATCTATAAGCAAATACGCCTTATCGGGAAACGCAAGAACTACTCCTGCTGATGACTTCATACCCGTAAAATATCTTCTGTTTATGTCCGAGGTGATAAGGGCGCAGTCCGCCCCGTCAAACTCCTCGAAAAGTTTGTCAAATCTCGACATTATGCACCTCTCAAAGCTCAGCAAGTGCCTGTACTGCAAGATAATAGCTGCCGAAGCCGAAGCCGCTTATGCTGCCCTTGCATACGGGTGCGATAACTGAATTTGAGCGGAACTCATCACGCGCAAAAACATTGCTGATGTGTACTTCGATAACAGGTATCTTTATAGCTGCAATAGCGTCGCGTATAGCATAGCTGTAATGTGTATACGCACCTGCATTGAGGATAACTCCGTCAAATGCAGTTCTTGCAGCGTGAAGCTTATCAATGATAGCTCCCTCATGATTTGACTGGAATATCTCGCATTCAAGTCCCTGTTCCTTTGCACGGTCGATTATATTGCTGTTAAGTGTATCAATGGAAGAATTTCCGTAAACTCCGGGTTCGCGCTCTCCTAAGAGATTGAGATTAGGACCGTGTATAACAAGTATTTTCTTTATCATATTTACTCCTTCTTGTCATCGACAAATTTCTTTGGAAGAAAAGGCTTTTCAAGAACTCTTTTAAATCTTATGAACCTTTTCGACTTTGGTTCAAGCTCCATAGGTTCAACATATAACATTCTGACCTTTGCTAAATTTGCTCCCCATACATCTGTAAACAGCTGATCGCCCACGGCAGCAGTCTCCTCAGGAGAGAGCCCCATTTTTTTCATAGCTGCTGTATATCCCCTTTTCAGCGGTTTGCCGCTGTCACTGACGAAATCAAGTCCAAGCGGATCAGCAAATGTTCTCACACGCTCTGCATGGTTATTCGATACGATTATAAGCTTTATCCCGTTCTTTTTCATATTCTCCAGCCACTCGGTTATCCCATCGGCAGGAACGGGATTATCATGTGTAGTAAGAGTATTGTCAACATCAAGGATAAGCCCCTTGATACCGTGCTTTTTCAGAAATGCAGGTGTGATATCAACAGTTTTTCTGAAAGCAAAATCCACGTCAGTTTTTGTTATCTTATGTTTTAAACCCAAGCTATTTGTCAACTCCGTTCAAACAAATGAAAAAGCGAGCCGCAGCCCGCTTTTATCAACATTAATAATTCCGTAAGATCAATACTTACGCTTACGAGCTGCCTCAGACTTCTTCTTACGCTTAACTGAAGGCTTTTCGTAGTGCTCTCTCTTACGAACCTCAGCAATTACGCCATCCTTTGCACATGATCTCTTAAATCTCTTAAGAGCTGTGTCTAAAGACTCGTTTTTGCCAACACGAACTTCTGCCACTAAATTTCCCTCCCTTGTTCAGAGGTTGCACGGAGCTTTGCTCCGAAGCATCTATGCTAACCACCCTGTCGAGCGGTAGACATCGCGTCCCCCACTATATAGCAGATTACATATAAATAGTTATAAAGAATATATTAATAGTTTACCACATTTTCTGCTCGTTGTCAAGCATTTTTTGTGCGTCTTAAAATTTCGTTATTTTGCTACAATATTAACAAGTTTATTTGGTACATATATCTGTTTGAGTATGTTTTTACCCTCAACAGCTTCCTTTACCTTTTCATCTGACATAGCCATTTCCATTACGGAATCCTTGTCAGCGTCCATTTCGATATTCAGCTTAGCCTTGAGCTTTCCGTTTACCTGTACAACGATCTCGATAGTATCCTCCTTGCAGAGTTCCTCATCGTATACAGGCCAGCTCTCGTAAGCGATAGTATCATTATGTCCCATGATGCTCCATATCTCTTCACCCATATGAGGTGTGATACAGGACAGCATCTTTATAAGTCCCTCAGCGTACTCTCTCGGGCACTTGCCGTTTTTGTAAACAGCATTCACAAATATCATCATCTGGCTGATAGCTGTATTGAAAGCAAGCTTCTCGAAGTCGTCAGTTACCTTCTTGACTGTCTGGTGATATACCTTTGTGAGTGCGCCATCGTTGTCGTCGGTAAGGTTCTCGGCTTCAATGAAGAAGTTCCATACTCTCTGTACAAATCTCTTTGCACCCTCAACACCGCTCTTGCTCCACGGTTTGCTGACTTCGAGAGGTCCCATGAACATCTCGTAAAGACGGAGCGTATCTGCACCGTAGTCTCTTACGATATCGGAAGGATTTACAACAAATTCAGGGAAACGCTTACCCATTTTGATACCGTTCTCACCGAGGATCATTCCCTGATGAACAAGCTTCTTAAAAGGTTCCTTTGTAGGTGCAAGACCCTTATCGTAGAGGTATCTGTTCCAGATACGTGAATACATAAGGTGTCCTACAGCGTGCTCTGGACCGCCGATGTAAAGGTCAACAGGCATCCAGTGTTTGAGGAGCTCCTGATTTGCGAATTCCTTATCGTTGTGTGGGTCGATATATCTGAAGTAGTACCAGCTTGAACCTGCACTTCCGGGCATTGTAGAAGTCTCACGAGTGCCCTTTATGCCGTTGTGGTCGTACTTTTTCCACTCTGTTGCATTTTCGAGAGGAGCTTTTCCGTTCTTGCCCTTGTAGTCATCAAGCTCAGGGAGAACAAGCGGGAGCTCTTCATCGTCAAGAACGTGTATCTGACCGTCCTCGCCGTGAACTACAGGAACAGGTTCGCCCCAGTAACGCTGACGTGCGAATATCCATTCACGGAAGTGGTAGTTTACAGTGCGCTTAGCTCTGCCCATTTTTTCAAGCTTCTGTGTGATAGCTTCCTTTGCTTCCTCAACAGTAAGACCTGTGAATTCCTCGGAATTGATGAGCTTATAGCCCTTGCCGAGGTACTCTGTCTTTTCCATTGCGGCTTCGGAAACGTCGATGTGACCGTCCTTACCGTCGATTACCTGTATCATGTCTATATTATGAGCAATTGCATACTCAAAGTCACGCTGATCGTGGCTCGGTACAGCCATAACTGCACCTGTACCGTAGCTTGCAAGTACGAAATCGCCGATGAACATACGAACTTCCTTGCCGTTTACAGGGTTGATACAAGTAACGCCCTTGAGCTCGCAGCCTGACTTTGTCTTGTTGAGCTCTGTACGGTCCATGTCGTTCTTCTTCTTAGTCTCAGCGATGTATGCCTCAACTTCTTCCCTGTTCTGAACACGGTCAAGGAGGCTCTCTGTGATAGCTCCGTCAGGAGCAAGTACCATGAATGTGATACCGTAGATAGTCTCGATACAAGTTGTGAAGATAGAGAACTTTCCACCGCCGACGATGTCGAATTCAACCTCTACACCTGTAGACTTGCCTATCCAGTTGCGCTGCATAGCCTTTGTGGACTCAGGCCAGTCGATCTCGTCAAGTCCTTCAAGGAGCTTTTCTGCAAATGCAGGCTGGTCGATGACCCACTGCTTCATGTTCTTACGAACTACAGGGAAGCCGCCGCGCTCTGACTTGCCGTCGATAACTTCATCGTTTGAAAGAACTGTTCCCAGCTCTTCGCACCAGTTTACAGGCATATCTATATACTTTGCATAGCCGTCAAGATAGAGCTGCTTAAATATCCACTGAGTCCACTTGTAGAACTCAGGATCGGAAGTAGCTACCATTTTTGACCAGTCATAATCAAATCCAAGCTCCTTGAGCTGCTTTGAAAAGGTCTTGATATTTTCCTGAGTAAAGCCGTTGGGGTGATTACCTGTATTTACCGCATACTGCTCGGCAGGAAGTCCGAAAGAGTCATATCCCATAGGGTGAAGGACATTATAGCCCTGCATACGCTTCATACGTGAAACGATGTCTGTAGCTGTATAGCCCTCGGGGTGACCTGCGTGGAGACCTACTCCCGACGGATACGGGAACATATCCAGTGCATAGAACTTAGGCTTGCTGAAGTCCCAGACATCAGTCTTGAATGTCTCATGTTCTTCCCAGTATTTCTGCCATTTGGCTTCAACAGATGTGAAATCATATCTGCTCATTGTAATATCATTCCTTTATTTAATTATTAATATTTATCGAGTTTGTAAAGTGTTCCTTTATGTCGCTGTGTACGCAAAGGAGCACTGCGCAGCCAATATCTACTATACCCTCAACGAGATACAGCCAGTTTGAACTGATATTGGATATATTTGCAGGGAGATGTATCGCAGCGATCAGCACAAGTACTGCTGCCACACCATAGTTCACGAATTTGATGCCTGTAAGCATAGCACAGGTAAGTCCTACGGCGATAAGCATATCGCTTAGACTGAATCCGCCGCCTATGACCATATTGAGAACTGCCTTGGCAATAAGGTAAGCTCCTATTATGATGCATAGCATACGCCCTTTTTCGTTATTTGTTTTCATAAGCTCACTCCTTCACAAGAAGTCCGCTTATATCTATCTGCTCGCCGTCTGCCCACAGACCTTCCAGCTTATAGAAGTTTCTTGTATCCTTATAGAATACATGAACGATGATATCTGCATAATCAAGGATTATCCATGTATTGCCCGTATCAGCTTCTCTTCTTTCAGGCTCGATGCCCTTCTGTGAGAGCACGAACTCAACTTCGTCTGCAAGTGTTCTTGCGTGGGTATTACTTGTACCGTTTACGATAACGAAATAGTCTGCAAGGATAGTAAGGTCTGATATTTTTATAGCCTGTATATCCTCACCTCTCTTGCTGTCGAGAGTTTTTATGATAAGTTCAAGTTTTTCCTGTTCGGTCATTTATTAATCTTCCTTCCACCATGGTTTCATATCGGGATTTCTCAAAGGCTCTGTAGCTGTTTCGAGTTCCTCGAATGTTGCGCCTGTATCGTCGTAAAGATCGTACTGATATTCGTATTCCTGTACATATTCGATAATATTGCTCTCAGACATAAGCAGCGGAAGCTGATATGGTCTGAATGACTCGTTGAGCATATCTATAGTTGCTCTCTTGTGGATAGAGTAGATACTGTACTCTACTCCGTCAGCCGCGTAGTATATAGCGTCCTCACCCGGTACCATGTTTACGCTTACATTTTCCATTTTAAGTGTAGAACCGAAATCCGCAAGCTTGCTCAGGTCATCAACACTCATATCCGTAGCTATCCACTTATTCTGGTAAATTGTATTCAGATAGCTGTAAAGCTTCATTTTACCTTCGTCCTTGACTATGTTGAGGATCTTCTGCATAGCTGCTGCCATGAAACGACGCTGGTTCTGAACTCGTCCGATATCGCCCTGGAGCCACTCGTGACGGAAACGAACGAACCACTCTGACTGAGCACCTGTAAGCACGACATCACCGGCAGGGATTATCTTATCTGCCTCGTAAATGATCTCATTGTCAAGGTGCATCGGTATACCGCCTACAAGGTCAACGATATCAACGATATCAAAGCAGGCTGTGGTGATATAAGCATCTATCGGTATACGGAAATTGTCCTGTATGCAGTTTACAACACGCTGTATCTTGCTTACGCTCTGGTCATAGCCTTCATAGTAAACGCTGTTTATCTTTGTTGTAGGATTGCTTGTATAGTTCGGAACAGCACAGTCACGAGGCACCTGCAATATATGGAGCTTGGCAGCTGCGATATCGAACTGGCATATCCATATAACGTCGGTAAGCTCCTGGTCCTCGTCAAATCCGAGGAAGAGAACTGTATACTGACCTTCAACGAGCTGAGGAAGGTCAAGACCGTCTGTAAATTCATCCGTTACAACATTTGTATCAACGTTAAGGTTGACCTGGGATTTTTCAAGTTCACCTTCGATATCTACAAGTGGCTGCCAAAGCTTGAAATACTTTATTATGGATACTTTCTGGTCGGGCTGTCCTTTCTTTTTATACCATAGGATAGGCATATTAAGGAAAAGCAGGATTATTGTAACAATACTCAGAAGAATAGAAACAGTCTTGATTATTGCATCTTTTTTGCTCTTTTTGCCGTCTTTTTCTTCGTCGTAATCATAATCATCGAAATCGTCAAAATCGTCACTTTCAACTATATCACCTGCTCTGCCTTTTTCATGGAGTCCGTGATATGTCTGCTTAGGTTCGGGAGCGCGTCTTTTCGGCTTTTCCTCTTCTATGCTTATATCTATTGACGGAGCTTCGTGCAGTGCGTGATACACAGGCTGAGCCGGTCTTGAACTATCTATCCTTTTAAGCTTCCTTAACGGCTTTGGCTGTCTCGGAGCAGTATTTGCGTTTTTATTAAACTCCTCATTAAGTTCTTCTCTGTTCATTTGAGTCCTCTTTTCAAATTGCTATCAATTTTCTCTTCTTTCAAAAGTCTTGTATAAAAATTATATCCCTCAGCGGTACAAATCGGTATAACTCCGCCTTTTTTAATTACAGACTTCATAGAAAATGCGAATGCTTCCCTCATAGCTGCATTAAGGTCAGCATATGCCAGCTTACGCATCTTGTCTACATCTTTATAATCTCTCTCGGCAGATATCAGGTCGCCCATATATACTATCTCTTCAAGGCGTGACATACCTGCTCTGCCAACTGTATGAAATCTTATGGAATTGAGTATATCTATGTCCTCAACACCGAATTCTTTTTTGATAAAATATGCTCCTGCGATTCCGTGCCACAGCGAACGTGTCTCAAGCTCTTCACGGCATACAGTATATCCGCTGCTCATGACCAGTTCTTTCTGCACATCATCGGGCATTTCCTTACATATATCATGAAGAAGTCCCGCAAAATAAGCCTTATCGGGGTCTTCACCGTATTTTTCAGCAAGCTTTCTGCACTCTGCTGCAACATTCATCGAATGTGTGAATCTTTTCGCAGAAAGACAATTTTTAAGGTATTTCTTTTTTTCATCGGGGTTATACAGCAATTTTTCTTCACCTCGTACCGAATATAATCCCTTCAATCTTATATATTGTACTACATTTTCGTCAAGATAGCAAGAGAAATCCTTGTTTTTAGCAATTTTTTTTCTGACCTCAGTGCTGGATATCACTGTCGGAGCAGCCTCAGATACCTGTATTTTGCCAAATTTTCCAAGTTCCTCTGCTTTTTTTTTCAGTTCTGCCATATCACCGCTTTCCCGTGAAACTACACAAAGTGTTACATTTGCAAGTATCTCTTCAAAGCGGTACCATGTATCAAAGCTGAGGAGCATATCGCTTCCCACAAGGAGAAACAGCTCATCATCGGGAAATACGCTGCGGAAATGCTCCACTGTGTAAATAGTGTAGCTCACTCGGTCACTCTTTATCTCGTAATCGCTTACAAACAGCTTATCATTGGCTTTAGCCGCGAGCCGCAGCATTTCAAGCCTGTCCTCATCGGGAGCATATTCAGCACTGGAACGGTGCGGAGATTTCTTTGACGGAAGAAGATACAGCCTGTCCAGTCCGAACTCCTCAACAGCCGTATTGGCAAGATGAATATGTCCGTTGTGAACGGGATTGAAGCTTCCACCGTATATTCCTATCTTCATTCTGCACCTCCTATGCCGTTATATACTCATTCATTTCCGAATTCTTTTATCACTTCTATTTTACCGATAATATGGCTGTTGAACTCCGCAAGCTCCTCAGCAGGCACCCACAGCTCCTGATGATAGCTTTTGCCTACAGTCTGTACCTCAAATCTGCGGCAATAATCATCATCGACTTCAAAGCGTGTTATATATCCCTTATGCTCAGAAGTATCCCTTACATTCCATTTAAGAGCTATCTCCGCAGCATATTTCTCATTGAGAACAGGATAAAAAATAGGCTGTTCGGGAAGTCTCGGCGGAAACTCACTGTAACCGCTGTCCGCGATAAGCTTTAGCTCAGCATATCCAACAGGTCTGTAAAGTATCATAAGATCACTTCTTTCATTTCCACGGGCGTTTGCTGCCTGTCCAGCCCTTTTCCTTCCAGTAGTCCATATCAGCCTTACACCAACCGTTACGCTGTATAAGGCTCATTATCTTGAAAAACGCCCTTGTTTTTATGCCGACAGGTACTTTTCCCTGCCTTTTCATTATCTTTTTGGCGATACTGTCGGCTTTTGCGTTAATGCTGTCTTTCATCTTGGGAGAAACGCTGTTCCAGTCAACTGCTCTTACAGCCTTTCCAAGCTTGTAGGTCTGAGGTATTCCCCAGAAGAAACAGCTGTCAGCCATATCCTTCATTGTTGACTTCATACCTGCACCCGCAGCTGTTGCCACAACTACAGCCTGCTTGCTGAACATTCTCTCGTCAGGACGGTGCGACATCCAACGCCAGCCGTAGTGGTCGAGGAGAGCCTTCATCTGACCTGTGCAGTGATATACGTACACGGGAGATGTAAGTATCAGCACATCGGCAGCGTCTATAAGCTCCGTTATGGGGCGCAGCTTTGCATAGTGAGGACATTTATCGGCTGACTTTGTGAAGCAATTGGTACAGCCGCAGCAGAACTCATCAAAATCACGTGGCAGGAATACCTCGCTGATATTTTCTGCTTTAGTCAGCTTTTCAGCAACCAACCGTCCGATACTGTAGGTCGAGCCCTTGTGGTTCGTACCGCTTATTATCAGTACCTTCATGACTTACTTTGCCTTGGGGATATTTTCGATAACAGGGTCTTTCTCGTTGCGCTTGAAAAGCACGAATTTATTGCCTATGACCTGTACTACATCGGAGTCTGTCTGCTCTGCGATAGCATCGGCCGCTTCTCTAGCAGTCCAACCCGAATTATCAAGGACTCTCAGCTTTATAAGCTCTCTCTTGCGGAGTGCCTCTGCAATATCCTTGCACATAGCCTCTGTGACTCCGCCCTTGCCAACCTGATATATGGTCTCATATGTTGAAGCGATACCGCGCAGGTACGCTCTCTGTTTGCTTGTTAACATTCAATCACCAAATCTTTCTTTAAGATACTTGTACAACTCTCTTAAAGCTGCACCTCTGTGACTTATAGCGTTCTTTTCCTCCGCAGTAAGTTCAGCCATGCTTTTATCTCCTACCATGAAAACAGGATCATAGCCGAAACCATTTGTTCCGCACTGCTCATAACCGATACGTCCTATACAGCCGCCGCCTACTACTTTGATCTCATCAGCGTCAATATAGGCGATACTGCAATTGAATGAAGCCGTTCTCTTATCCTCAGGGACGTCCTTCATCTCCTCAAGGAGTTTTGCGCAGTGCTGTCCCTCAGGAGCATATCTTGCGGAATACACCCCTGGTCTGCCGTCAAGGGCAACAACACAGAGACCACTGTCATCAGCAATAGTCGGAAGTCCAACGGCTTCATATACAGCCTTTGCCTTTATAAGTGCATTTTCCGCAAAGGTAGTGCCGTTTTCTTCAGGGTCGCAGTTTGCACCTGCTTCACGCTGAGAGAGCACCTCTATACCGAGGGGAGCAAGTATCTCTCTTGCCTCACGGAGCTTGTTAGCGTTGTTCGTAGCCATTACCAGCTGCTTAATCATCGTCCTTACCTCCGAACAGTCTGCTGAAGAATCCGCGCTTTTTCTTCTTCTCAGGCTCAGCAGGAGCTTCGCTTTCTTCTGCCTCGTCCTCAGCTTCGTCCTCTTCGTCTGACTCTTCTTCATCTTCGGTCAGCTCGCTGTCGTCAGCCTCGTCTGTATCATCATCAGCATCATCGTCAGACTCTTCCTCATACTCATATTCGGACTCATCTTCCAACTCTTCTTCGTATTCTTCCTCAGTCTCTTCCTCTTCGTATTCCTCGTCATAGGACTCTTCTTCATCTTCTTCGTCCTCTGCATAAGGAATAAATGCGCCGTATTCGTTGTAATAGCCCTTTACGCCGTCAACTTCAACAGTGTTGTCGTCCTCTGTCTCTTCCTCGTATTCATCTTCATCGTATGCCTCAGCAGCTTCTTCCTCTTCTGCAAGCTCTTCGAGCTGTTCGGGTGAAGCAAAGAGAGCATCAACGAACATATTGCTGTCAAATGGCTGTAAGTCGTCTATCTTTTCGCCCACACCTATGAGCTTTACTGGTATTCCAAGCTCATTCTTTATGGAGATAACGATACCGCCTTTTGCCGTACCGTCAAGCTTTGTGAGCACGATACCTGTGATAGGTGCTGTCTCGCTGAAAAGCTTAGCCTGATTTACCGCATTCTGTCCTGTTGTGGCATCGAGCACAAGGAGTATCTCACGTGAGCACTCTCCTGCCTTGTTGTCGATGATACGGTTTATCTTTTTAAGCTCCTCCATGAGGTTCTTCTTGTTGTGGAGGCGTCCTGCGGTGTCGATAACAACTACATCGCACTCTCTTGCCTTTGCAGCTTCAAGAGCATCGTATACTACAGCTCCGGGGTCAGAGCCCTCTGCGTGTTTTACGATATCTACTCCTGCTCGCTGAGTCCATACCTCAAGCTGGTCAATAGCAGCTGCACGGAAGGTATCGGCAGCAGCAACGAGGACCTTCTTGCCCTCCTGCTTGAACTGGTGACAGAGCTTGCCGATAGTTGTAGTCTTGCCTGCTCCGTTTACACCGATGACCATAATAACAGCAGGTGATACGGAAAGGTCAAGTCCTGTATCATCGCCCATTATCTCGGAGATGACCTCGTGGATAAGTCCCATTATCTCCTTTGGATCGGTTATACCGCGCTCCTTTATCTTCTTGCGAAGTCTGTCGCATATCTCCTCAGAGGTCTCAACGCCGATATCGCTCATTATCATCTGCTCTTCGAGCTGGTCGAAAAGGTCCTCGTCAATTACGGTAAACGAGTTGAGTACTCTCTGGATACCTCCGAAAAGGAAATCCTTGGTCTTTCTCAGACCGCTGGCAATTTTAGAAAAAAGTCCCATTATATCCTCCAAACGTGGTCTATATTATATAACATATCAAAATATCAAAATGTGACACCTTACTGAATATCAGCAACGTCCTCCTGGAAATCCACCTGTTCCATTTTAAGGAGCTTGGATATTCCGTCCTCCTGCATGGTAACACCGTAAAGCACATTTGCTTCTTCCATCGCACTTCTTCTGTGAGTTACGAGGACGAACTGCGTTGTATCCGTGAATTTTTTCAGATACTGTGCATACTTCCTTACGTTTACTTCATCGAGAGCCGCGTCGATCTCATCAAGTATACAGAAAGGCGCAGGTCTGAGTTTCAGAATAGCAAAGTAAATAGCTATGGCAACAAAGGACTGCTCTCCACCCGAAAGCGAGATAAGGTTCTTGATGACCTTTCCCGGAGGTGCAACGCTTATCTCTATGCCCGATTCAAGTACGTTTTCGGGATCGGTAAGTATGAGCTCTGCCTTTCCGCCGCCGAAAAGCTCTACGAATATGCTCTTGAAGTTTGAATTGATTATTGCAAAGCTCTCCGAGAATATCCTGCACATCTCGGCAGTAAGGTCGGTGATTATCTTTTCAAGCTCTGCTTTAGATCTCTGAACATCTGCTATCTGCTCCGACATAAAACGGTAACGCTCGGATACTTCCTTATACTCCTCGATAGCGTCTACGTTGACACTTCCGAGAGCGCGTATCTTGTTCTTTATTGTAGTAAGCTCTGCCTGTGCAGCTATCATGTCATCAATTTTCTCAGCCATAGCAACAGCCTCGGAACGTGTGAGCTCGTAAACTTCCATGAGCTGCCTTATGATATTATCCGTATCACGGCACACAGTCTCGCGGCGTTCTTCAAGCCTTGTGACCTCTGCCGAAAGCTTTTCCTTGGAGTCGTTTATGGCTTTCAGACCATTCTGCATCTCGTTGACGAGTCTGTTCTGCTCGGTATGAGTTGCATGGCAACGTTGTATCTCTGCATTGTAAGATGCTGTATTGTCCTTGAAATCGGCAAGCTTCTGTTTCAGATCTTCTATCTCGTTATTCTTCTGACCGATAAGCTCCTGCTGTCTGAATATCTCCTCTTCATACTGATGAGTACCGTATTTCAGCTCCTCGGCACGTCTGTCGATACGAGTTATCTCAAGCTCCTGAGCCTGAACGTCCTTTGCAAGCTCCATGCCTCTGATCTTGAGCTGTGAGAGCTTGTCGGAAAGCTCTGCTCTCTGCAATCTCAGCTTTTCGCGGATATCCTGTCCCTGAGCAAGCTTTTCCTCGGCAACGCGTATCTCCTCATCGGTGTCGGCAAGTGCCTTTTCAGAGTCCTCGATGTTCTGCTTTGCAGCTTCTATCTTCTGCTCTGTTTCAGCTTTGAGCTTCTCGGAGTTTTCAGACTGTGCGCGGAACTGCTCTGCAAGTGAAGCAAGGCTGTTCAGCTCTGCTTCAAGGCGAACTCTCTCTGCCTCGCACTTTGTCTGATCTTCCTTTGCAGCCTCTGTGTCAAATCTGAGCTTTTCGGACTCCGCACGGAGCTTCTCAGCCTTTTCACGGAGAGTATCACGCTCGTCAGCAAGCTTTGCTATCTCTGCATCAAGGGTATCTATCTCGTTCTTACGGGTTATTATACCGCCCGAACGCTGTGCAGAACCACCTGTGAACGAACCGCCTGCGTTTATGACTTGACCGTCAAGAGTTACTATCCTGAACTTGTATCCGTACTTCTTGGCGATAAGGGTAGCTGTGTCGATGTCCTCGGCAATGACTATACGTCCCAGCAGGGAAGCTATGATGCCGCTGAATTTCGGATCGTACTTTACTATCTTGTTGGCATTGGCAACAAAGCCCTCGCAGTTTTCAAGTCCCTGCTCTTTGAGCTCATAGCCCTTTACAGAGGTTATGGGCAGGAATGTTGCACGGCCTGCTTTCTGCTCTTTAAGGAAGCGTATGCAGCGTTTTGCGATATCTTCGTTTTCAACGATGATATTCTGCATAGCACCGCCCAGTGCTGTTTCAACAGCCACAGCGTACTCGGGCTCAACGCTTATATTCTGTGCCACAGTTCCGAAGATACCGCCGATACGTCCCTGCTTTGAAGCTTTCAGCACCTGCTTGACGCTTCCTGCAAAGCCCTCCATGTTGTTTTCAAGATCGGTAAGTATCTTGCGTCTCTGCTGCTTGTCTTTCAGTTCATAAAGTGCGCGTTCAAAGTCGTTTTTCGCCTGCTCGAAGCCCTCTCTGCGCGACTTGAAAAGCCTTTCAAGTCCGCTGAGCCTGTTGCGTATCTCCTCGGCTTTTGCCTTGTTCTTTTCGGCTTCTGCCTTTACGCTCTCGGTCTGCGCTTCGTACTCTTTCAGCTTCTGACCAAGGTCGCCGCTGCTTTCACGAAGCTCGGCAAGCCTTGCAGTCTGCTCGGCTATGGTCTGCTTTGAGGACTCTATCGCAAAACGGTACTCGCTCTGCTTGATGTAAAGTCCGTTTATCTCGCTGCCTGCCTTGTCAACGGAATCGCCAAGCTTAGAGCTTTCGCTCTCAGCTCTGCGGAAGCTTTCCTCGGCTTCCTTTATCTCCTCTTCCATTGCCTTTTTCTGAGCTTCAAGCTCAGCAAGCTTATCGGCAGCTGCCTTACGCTCATTTTCAAGAGCTTTCTTAGCTTCCTCGGCATTGTCTATATTCTTCTGAGCAGCTTCAACTGCTTCATTACAGTGCTTTATATCATTTTCGAGAACGGCTATGCCCGACTTCATTTCCGAAGCCGTCTGCTCCTCTTCAAGCATTTTGCGGCGGAGCTCGTCGGCTCGCATGGTGCTTTCCTGCATCTTGCGTATGCCGTCGGCTATTTTCTGCTCCTCACGCTGAATGTCGTTTTCAACGTTCTCGTACTCGTTCTTACTGACAAGTATCTTGCTTTCCAATTCGTCAAGCTTTACCTTCATCTCGTCCAGCTTTGTCACCCAGACGGATATTTCCAGCTTTTTACGCTCTTCTGCAAGCTTTATGAACTTCTCCGCCTTCTGCGACTGTATACGCAGGGGCTCGACTCTGCCTTCAAGCTCGGTGAGTATATCCGTCAGACGAAGCAGGTTTTCCTGTGCGGCTGTAAGCTTTCTCTCTGCTTCCAGCTTTTTGTATCTGAACTTTGAGATACCTGCCGCTTCTTCAAAAATATCACGGCGTTCAGAGCTTTTTGCACCTACTATCTCGGCAATTCGTCCCTGTCCGATTATAGAGTAGCCGTCGCGTCCCAGACCTGTGTCCATGAAAAGCTCGTTTATGTCCTTCAATCGGCAGGACTTTCCGTTGATAAGGTACTCGCTCTCGCCGCTTCTGTAAAGCTTACGTGTAACCGCAACTTCATCACCGATATCGGGGAGAGTATTGTCGGAATTGTCTATATTCAGCGTAACTGCGGCAAATCCCATAGGCTTTCGCGCAACAGTACCCGAAAAGATTACATCTTCCATTTTGTTTCCGCGGAGAGTCTTTGTTGACTGTTCACCAAGTACCCAGCGAACAGAGTCACCGATATTGCTCTTGCCGCTTCCGTTAGGTCCGACAACTGCGGTAAGTCCCTTGTCAAAGGTAAGGCTTATCTTGTCTGGAAAGGACTTAAAGCCCTGTATTTCAAGTGATTTCAGGTACATTCATTCACCGCCGTTCGATAATTTCTGTTTTGTCATCGGCTGAGGGAACTATCTTCACCTCCACGCCTTTTGACTTCATATATGCAATATTGCTTTTTTTATGTCCTACCGCCTTGCTTATATCCCCTGGGGGTACGGCGATACGGATATATCCGCAGTTCTCTGCGAATGCTTCTATCTTTTTAAGGTATATCCTGCTCTCGCACAGTTCGCGGAAAGCAGGGTGATAATAGCCTGCCACCATATCATGCTCCACAAATTCCGATGCATGAAGTCCGCATTTTATTACCCTTATTCCTTTTTTCTCAAACTTTTCGAGCAATTCCGCACACAGCCCCACCATATCATCAAGAGGCATCATTCTGTATTCGCCCCTGCGGTAATACTCAGCAAGCTTTGTGCCGTCAATGACTACAACAGGATATATCCTTACAGTATCGGGACAAATGCTGATTATGGCATCTGCTGTGGCGATATCGCTTTCACGGGAGCTTTTATAAAGTCCCGTCATCATCTGCAAGCCCAGCTCAAAGCCGTAGGACTTTATAAGCCTGCTTGCTTCAACAACGTCCTGTACACTGTGTCCGCGCTCGTTTGCTTCAAGAACTGTATCGTCCATTGACTGCGCACCAAGCTCTATAGCTGTAACACCGTACTTTTTCAATATCTCAAGTACATCTTCACTGATACAGTCGGGACGTGTAGAACAGCGTATGCCGCTGAATTTTCCCTCACCAACGAACTCAGATGCTGCTGTGAGAAGCTCGATCATATAATCACTTGGAACAGCCGTAAAGCTGCCGCCGAAAAAGGCTATCTCGGTATTCTGCGGCTCTCTGACTTCACTTAATGCCTTTGAGCATATCTCCCTGACTTCATTTCCGTCGGGAGCGTGCTGTGCGCCGCTTATGGTGCGCTGATCGCAGAAGCTGCACTGATGAGGACAGCCGATATGGGGTATAAAAACAGATATGTTACTGTGCTTCATAGCCCATAAGTTCGAGAGCTTCCTTTGCTGCAAGCTGCTCGGCTTCCTTTTTGCTCTTGCCCTTTCCCTTGCCTATGACCTGATCGTTAAGGCACACCTCAACTACAAAACGCTTGTTGTGGTCGGGACCTTCCTCACCGATAAGTACGTATTCCACCTTTTCCTCGGGGTTCTTCTGGACTATTTCCTGCAAAACTGTTTTGAAATCGTTGAAAACAGGCTTCTTTGCATGGCGTATGTCCTTTGGCATGAAGCGGAGTATGTGCTTTGCCGCAGGCTCCATACCGCCGTCAAGGTATATAGCAGCGATAACTGCTTCAAAAGCGTCTGCAAGTATGGAAGGACGCTCTCTGCCGCCTGTATTCTCCTCGCCCTTTCCAAGGCGGAGGAAAGTGCCGAGTTCTATCTGCTGTGCAAATATATGGAGAGACTTCTCGCATACAAGAGAAGCTCTCATTTTTGTAAGCTCGCCCTCTGCAACGTTGAGGTTCTTATAAAGAAAATCCGATACAACGATAGAAAGTACGCTGTCACCGAGAAATTCCAGTCTCTCATTGCTGCCGCTGGGCATCTTCTTTTCGTTTGCGTATGATGAGTGAGACAGTGCCTGTTTCAGCAGCTGTATGTTTTTGAATTTATAGCCTATTATTTCCTCAAATCTTTCTAAATTTTCCATTTTATCACTCCTTGTCCGCAGAAGCTGTACGAGCTACATAGCTCTCTATGACTCCTGCGACATCGCCCTCGACACAACGTTTTGCCTGTCTTACCGCATTGAAGAACGCTGTACCGTCAGAGCTTCCGTGTGCTTTTATTACGGGCTTCTTCACACCTAAAAGTGCGGAGCCGCCGACTTCCTTGTAATCCATCTGCTTGCGGAATGTCTTTATTTTACCAATTGAAAGTATTGCACCGATTTTTCCTGCGCCCGAGAATATCCACTTCATCTTCTTAGCAAAGAAGCTGCCCATGCCCTCATAGAGCTTGAGCGCGATATTTCCCGTAAAGCCGTCAGTAACTACGACCTGCACATTTCCCTGCGGCATCTCTCTTGCCTCGATATTTCCTGCAAAGTTAAGACCGCTTTTTTCAAGCAGCTTATACGCTTCTATTTCAAGGTCTCTGCCCTTTGTCTCCTCAGAGCCTATGTTAAGCAGTCCTACCTTCGGGTTCTTTATGCCCATTACCTTTTCCATGTACGCGCTGCCCATTACTGCAAACTGTACCAGCATCTCGGGGCGACATTCGGTATTTGCTCCTGCGTCGATAAGTACGAAATTGCCCTTATCTCCTGGAAGTACAGGTGAAGGTGCTATCCGCTTAATGCCTTTGATACGCTTGACGATGAAGGTCGCTCCCATTACAAGTGCTCCTGTGCTTCCTGCGGATACAAAGGCATCGCCCTTTCCCTCTGCAAGTAAGCTCAGACCAACTGCCATTGAGGAGTTTTTTCCTGATTTGATTATCTCCTTCGGTTCTTCATGTATATCAAAAACATCATCGGTATGAACTATTTCTATTCCGTTGAGACTTATGCCGTTTTTCTCGGCACAAGCCCTTATTTCCTTTTCGCGTCCTGTAAGTGTTATCTTAACTCCAAGCTCGCGGACTGCTCTTTCGCAGCCCTTTATTACTTCAAGAGGAGCGTTGTCTCCTCCGAATGCATCAACTATTACATTTACCGCCAATTCTTTCAAGCTCTCCTCTCAGCGAATTTACAGCGCGCTGTGCGTATGCACCGTAGCGTTCCTTTTTATCCTTTATCCTTACGCCGATATCGGGAAGTATCCCCATATTAGCTCCCATTGGCTGGAAATTTCCGCTGTTGAAAGGATCACTGACATAATGAGAAAGTGCTCCTGTCATGGTATCGAGCGGAAGCTTTACAGGCTCAAGTCCTTTCAGCCTGCGTGATGCAGCGATACCTGCTATAAGTCCGCTGGCTGCACTTTCCATATAGCCCTCAACTCCTGTTATCTGTCCTGCAAAGAATATCTCGGGACGGTTTCTCATTGAGAAATCAGAGTTAAGAAGCTCGGGACTGTTTATGAATGTGTTCCTGTGCATTACGCCATAGCGCATGAACTCGGCATTTTCAAGCCCGGGTATCATTGAGAATACTCTCTTCTGCTCACCGAATTTTAGGTTTGTCTGAAATCCCACAAGGTTGAAAAGTGTTCCCTCACGGTTCTCTTTTCTCAGCTGTACAACAGCGTAAGGTCTCCTGCCTGTACGCGGATCATCTATGCCCACAGGCTTCATAGGTCCGAAGCGCATAGTGTCAACACCTCGGGAAGCAAGCTCCTCAATAGGCATACAGCCCTCGTATACACTGAACGGGTGTGTCTCAAAGTCCTTGAGCTGTACCTTTTCCGCATTTATAAGAGCTTCGTGGAAAGCAAGGTATTCTTCCTTGTTCATGGGACAGTTAGCATAGTCCGCATCGCCTCTGTCATAGCGTGAAGCGTAAAATGCACTTTCCATATTTATGGTTTCAGCCGTAACGATAGGAGCTGCTGCGTCATAAAAGCTAAGTCCCTCGCCGCAGAGTCCGCGGATAATATCAGCCATAGCTCCCTGTGTAAGAGGTCCTGTAGCAATGATAGTCGTTCCCTCGGGAAGCTCTGTGACCTCGCCGCCTATGACCTCGATAAGAGGGTGGGACTTTATCTTTGCCGTAACTGCGTCCGAGAACTTCTCACGGTCTACAGCCAGTGCGCCGCCTGCTTCTACGGAATTCTCCTTTGCGCATGGCACTGTCAGCGAACCGAGAAGCTCCATTTCGTATTTGAGCAGTCCCGCAGCCGATTCAAGCCTTGCAGCTTTAAGGGAATTCGAGCATACAAGCTCCGCAAAGCCGCTGTACTTATGAGCAGGAGAATACTTTTCGGGTTTCATCTCATAAAGACGCACCCTTATGCCTGCTTCTGCCACAGCCCATGCCGCTTCACAGCCTGCAAGTCCTGCACCTATAACGTTAACGATATCGTTCATTTCTTAAGCTCTCTTTCATAGCCGCAGCCGTCATTCTCGCATACCAGCTTGCCCGACTTGCCGCCCTTCATAAACAGAGTCTTGCCGCACTGAGGACATATCTCCTTAGTAGGCACGTTCCATGTCATAAAGCTACAATCAGGGAATCCCTCGCAGCCATAGAAGCTTCTGCCCTTCTTTGACTTTTTCAGCAGCATCTTCTTTCCACATCTCGGACAAGTTCCGTCAGCCTCTGTAACAATCTTCTTTGTGTTCTTGCACTCGGGGAATCCCGGACAGGCAAGGAATTTACCGTACTTACTGTACTTGATGACCATGTTCCTGCCGCAAAGCTCGCAGACAACGTCGGTCTCTTCATCGGGAACTTTCACACGCTTGCCGTCCATAGCTTCTTCAGCCTTTTTCAAAGTTTTGGAAAAATCATCGTAAAACTCATGGAGGGTGCTTACCCAGTTCTTTGAGCCGTGCTCGACTTCATCGAGGTTGTTTTCCATTTCCGCTGTGAATTTAGCGTCAACTATCTTCTTGAAGTGATCCTTCATAAGCTCTGTGATAACTTCACCTAAGTTTGTAGGTTTCAGAGCCTTGCCCTCATGCTCGACATAGCGGCGTGAAGTTATAGTGGTTATAGTAGGAGCATAGGTACTTGGTCTGCCTATGCCGTTTTCTTCAAGTGCCTTGATAAGCGAAGCTTCCGTAAAGCGCGGAGGCGGCTGAGTGAAATGCTGATTTCCTGCTATGGATTTCAGTTTCAGCTTATCCTCTGCTTTAAGTTCGGGAAGCATCTTCTTGCTGCCCTCTTCGGAATCGTTCGACTCTACGTAAAGTGCCATAAATCCGTCAAACTTTACTGAATAGCCCGATGCTCTGAAAGTACAGCCGTTTGCTTCGATATCGGCAGATACCGTATCAAGGAGAGCATTTGCCATCTGACTTGCGATGAAACGCTCCCATATGAGCTTGTAGAGCTTATACTGGTCGGAGCTGAGGCTACTCTTTACTCTTTCGGGAGTAAGCTCTGGAGTTGAAGGACGTATTGCTTCGTGGGCGTCCTGAGCGTTGTTCTTGGTCTTGAAGTTTCTTGGCTCGGGGGGCAGATAGTCTTTGCCGTAAACTACTCCGATGTACTCGGCAGCAGCTGCCTTTGCCTCGTCTGATATACGCAGGCTGTCGGTTCTCATGTAAGTGATAAGACCTACTGCACCTACGCCCTCTACGTCAACACCTTCGTAAAGCTCCTGCGCAGCCTTCATGGTACGCTTTGCACTGAAGCTGAGCTTACGTGAGGCTTCCTGCTGTAAGGTAGATGTGATGAAAGGCGGTGCAGGCTGTTTCTTTGTGACACGCTTCTTTACAGATGTGACTGTGTACTCTGCATTTTCAAGTCTTGCAAGAAGGTTGTCAGCCTCTGCTTGATTTGGTATCTCAAGCTTTTCGCCGTCAACTGCTACAAGAGCAGCATCGAATACCTTTCTTGATGAAGGTGCTGTGAATTTTGCGTCTATAGACCAGTATTCCTTAGGCACGAAAGCGCGTATCTCGTTTTCGCGGTCAACTACAAGACGTACAGCTACAGACTGAACTCTGCCTGCCGAAAGTCCTCTTTTTACCTTTTTCCACAGGAACGGACTGAGCTCATAGCCCACAAGACGGTCGAGTATACGTCTTGCCTGCTGAGCGTTTACAAGGTCTACATCTATCTTATGCGGATTGCTCATACCGTTTTTAACGCCTGTCTTGGTGATCTCATTGAAAGCCACACGGTTATCTGCGTTCATATCCAGCTTGAGCATCTGCGCTATATGCCATGATATGGCTTCTCCCTCGCGGTCAGGGTCGGTTGCGAGATAAACTTTATCGCACTTCTTTGCGCGCTTTTTAAGCTCCTTGATAACGTCCTCCTTGCCCTTCATATCGGTATACTGAGGCTTGAAGTCGTTATCCTTGTCAACACCCATTTTTGACTTGGGAAGGTCACGGACATGACCCATTGAGGCAATTACCTCATAGCCCGGTCCGAGATATTTCTGAATGGTTTTCGCCTTTGCAGGCGACTCAACGATGACTAAATCTGACATTGATCTTTCCCCTTATCTTATAAGTTCATACATTTTTCCCGGAAGCGAACGTACTGTTCCGAATATTTCCAGTTCGGTGAGCTCAGTCATCAGCTCGCCTGTATCTATTTCAAGTAATGAAGCCAGTTCGTCCGCATGGAGCGGTCCGTTTTCAAGGGCTTCTGCTATTCTCCTCTGCTGCTCCGAAAGATCGTCAGGCAGCTGAGCTTTACTAATTTCACGCTTTGTCTGCTGCTCGTCAGAGATACCGTTGAGGACTTTCATCATCTCGGTCATCTCTTCGTTCGTCAGCGTTTTTGCCGCGTAATTCTCCGCAGCTCTTTTCGGCATTGCCTCAGCAGTATATTGCTTTTTCCTGAATGTTATACAGTCGATAACGTCGGAAGCACTGTACATTGGTATCGCACCGTCCCGCAGCAGCTTTATGTTGCCCACAAAGGCTTCGCTGAATATATCAGCAGGCGGCAGACACAGAACTTCCCGTCCCTGTCCTGCTGCAAGGTTTGCTGTAATAAGTGAACCGCTCCTTGTTCCTGCTTCAAAGACTACCACTGCTCTTCCGAGCGCAGCAAGTATCCTGTTTCTCTTTGGAAAATTAGGCGAGATCGGAGGTGTCCCTGGTGGGAATTCCGACACGAATACACCGCCTGCCGCAAGTATGGGATCTCTGTAAGCAAAATTCTGCTTTGGATAATCCACATCTACTCCGCAGCCCATTACGCATACCGTTGGTCTGCCTATCTCAGCCGCAGCCATACTGCAGGCAAGGTCTATGCCCATTGCAAAGCCGCTGATTATAACAGCTCCGCGGGCTGAAAGCTCAGAGCATATCTCCTTTGCGGCTTTAAGGCTGTAAGCTGTAGCTTTTCGCGTACCTACAGCCGTGACCGTAAGCTCGGTCTTTAGGCATGATATATTGCCCTTATAATAAAGTACAGACGGCGGATTATATATATGCTCAAGCTGTTTGGGATATTCGGGACTTGTGCAGGCGATAACTCCTATACCGCGCCTATTGCAGTTTGCAATAAAGCTCTCGGCATTTGAAAGAGGTATCTCCGCAGAATTTTTCAGTTCCTTTTCGTTAAGGCTGACTATGTTCTCATCAGAAGTGAGTGAAGCATATGCTTCCTCAGCTGTCTGGAAGAAGCTCATTATCTCCCATATACGGTGATTTCCAGTACCGAATACCATATTGAGCCAAAGCCAGTATTTTGTATCGTCCACAGTCATGCCTCCTTTATTAATGTATCAGTCCGAGCCGAGCAGTGTTACCTGCTGAGCTCCCACATAAGTATTCCTGCTGCCATTGCAGCATTAAGTGAATTGATATTTCCGTGCATAGGGATAATTACTTTTCTGCTGCAACGCTGTGCGATATCAGCAGGAAGTCCGTTCCCCTCATTGCCGATGAACACGGCATGTGCGCCCTCAAATTTACACTCTGTCACAGGCTGAGCGTCCTTGTCTATGACAGCGGCAGAAGTCGTAATGCCCGCAAGTTCCTCAAAAAGCTTATCCGCATCATTTTCTATGGCTATCTTCATTCTGAACACCGAACCCATAGTTGAACGTATCACCTTCGGGCTGTAAAGGTCACAGCTTCCCGACATTATAACACCGCTGATACCAAGTGCATCGGCAGTTCTGATCATCATACCAACGTTTCCGGGATCCTGTAATCCGAAGAGCACGAGATACTTGCCGTTTTCGGTGATAATGCTGCTGACGCTGCGCTGCACAGGTATCCTGCACATTGCAAAAACGCCCTGTGTACTGTCGGTAGAAGCTATCCTGTTTCCAAGCTCATTTGAAATGACAATTGTCCTTGTGTTTCTCAAATCAGCCTGTAAAAGTTCTTCACCGAAGCGTTCATACGCCTTTTGAGTGAGTATTAGCTGAGTTATGCCGCTTTCCTCTTTGAGAGCGTCCTCAACTATCCTTTGCCCCTCCAACACGAATAAGCCGTACTGAAGTCTTTCTTTTTTTGAGGAAGAAAGCTTCTGATACAGCTTGACAGTAGGATTATCTTTTGAAGTGATGATGTTTTCCAATAGTACAACACCGCCTTACAGAACTCATATACACGGCATGACGGACTGTATCTCAGCCACCGTCATGCACTGTGTACAATGGATTCTTTATTAACAAAAACACGCTCTTAAATTAATTAAGAAGCGTGTTTATTATATCAATTAAAGAGCAGCCTTTGCCTTGTCAGCAATTGCTGTGAAACCAGCTGCATCGTTGATAGCGATCTCAGAGAGCATCTTTCTGTTAAGAGAGATACCAGCCTTCTTGCAGCCGTTCATGAATGTAGAGTAGTTCATGCCGTTGAGCTTAGCAGCAGCTGAAATTCTTGTGATCCAGAGCTGTCTGAACTGTCTCTTCTTCTGCTTTCTTCCGATGTATGCATAGTTGCCTGACTTCATTACGGCCTGCTTAGCCATCTTGAAGTGCTTGCTCTTAGAACCCCAGTAGCCCTTAGCAAGCTTTAAAGTCTTGTTTCTTCTCTTACGAGTCATCATTGCACCTTTAATACGTGCCATAGTCTTTTACCTCCAAAATTAAAATTACGGGAATAGCCCAGTACCATGCGGATACGATATCCGCTTCCAATTACATATAAGGAACGAGCTTCTTAATTGTAGGTGCATTTGTGCAGTCAGCTACACCTGCGTTACGAGCGATTCTCTTGCGCTTAGTATCCTTCTGAGTAAGTCTGTGTCTCTTGTTTGTGTGCTGGTACTTTACCTTACCGCTTCCTGTAATCTTAAAACGCTTCTTTGCGCCCGAGTGAGTTTTAACCTTTACCTTTGCCATTATATGATCCTCCTTACTTAGCGGCCTTTGGGGAAACGAACATTACTATGCTGCGTCCCTCCATTTTAGCCGGCTTATCCACAGTGCCTGCCGCAGAAACTGCTTCCTTGAAACGATCAAGCAGTTCGTTTCCAAGTTCGGGATGTGCAATAGCTCTTTTACGGAATCTTACTGATACCTTGAGCTTGTCGCCGCCCTCTAAAAATTTGACAGCCTGATTTACCTTCGTTTCAAAGTCATGGGTATCTATTGTAGAGAACATTCTGATCTCCTTGATAGAAACTACCTTCTGATTTTTTCTTGCTTCCTTCTCACGTTTAGCCTGCTCGAAGCAATACTTTCCGTAATCCATGATACGGCATACGGGCGGTGTTGCCTGCGGAGCGATCTTTACGAGATCAAGATCCTGTTCGAAAGCCATCTGCTGTGCTTCTTTGGCGGATAAAACGCCGAGCTTTTTTCCTTCAGCGTCGATTACGAGAACTTCTTTATCTCTTATCTCTTCGTTGATCTGCAGTTCCTGTTTGCTAATAGTCAAGCACCTCCAAGCAAAATAATTTAAAAACAAAAATGAGTGCAGAAATTATCCGCACTCACCAATACACACTGAAAATCAAGCCGCAAATACGACCTGTTTACCATTATATATTGACCGTTTCAGCATAGCCCGACGGTGAGAACGCATAGTTCTGCTTTGTTTACTCAAATATTATACAACATATGGTCTGATATGTCAAGCGGTCGCATCATTTTTGTAGTCTTGCACAATAGTTCAGCTAAATACGCTTTTGATTTTATCCCATAAAGCAAATTTCAGCTTGTATTTCTTAGGTTTTTTTAGTATATCAAGCTCTTTTTCATCAAAGCTCTCTTCTTCTGCTGCCTTATCATCAGTCACGCTTTCCGCTTCGCTGTTCACTTCTTCTGTTTCAGCAGTCTTTTCACAGGCAGCAGGCAGACACAGAGGCGGATACATCACGCACCACCAGTTATGTCCGCGAGCATCACCTATCATTATGCGAAGTGCTCTGTAGTGTCCCGCAGGCATGGTGATATCACCATACACACGTTCATCAAAGTCCGCATCTGCAAGCTCTGCCGACACTTTGTCATTACAGCCGTTCCTGCGCAGGACACTTTCCGCCGTCCGAACTATCTCAGGCATTCTCACCTTTGCTATGCGTTCAGCTTCAGCAAGATCATTCGCACCGTTGAATATCCCTCTTTCAAGGAGCTCGTCACGCACCATAAGTTTAAGCTGCTGATCCTTTTCACTGTCGGAATTGGCAAGGATATGCAGCCGCAGCACACTGCCGCGGAGCTCTTCAAGTTTCAGCCCGTCGCTAATGAAGCTGCTCATATTTGAAATAAGTATGGTAAGTACAAGCCCTGCCGCCATTATCTTCCATGATGGCTTTTTCATTATATCACCTCATGGAAAGCATTGACCGTATCATCAATAATTATACAACATATCAGCCGATTCAGTCAAGTATTTTCATTATTGCCACATGATAACAGAAAAGCGGCTCAGATGAGCCGCTTTAAAGCTATTAAAGTGATTTTACCTTGCCAAGCAGGAATTCCTGAATTCTAAGTGCGTCGTTTGAAGTAACGCCCTTGCTGCTCTTGTCAACGTCAGCGTTTGCCTGTCCCTGATTGGAAATATGGTTCTTGTCTGAGCCATTTATTCCGTACTTGTCAGGATTTGCAAGTGACTGCATGATAAGAACGATATCAGACATATCTACCTGACCGTCGCAGTTAGCGTCGCCGGCCTTTGTTACCTTGACCTCATTCTCTTCAGAAACAGTAGTTGTTACCTTAGGAGCTGCTGTTGTTGTAGATGTAGAAGTAACTGTAACAGCCTTTGTGGTAGTTGTTGTTGTAACTACAGGCTTTGTTGTTGTAGTTGTCTTTGCAGGCTCCTTTTCAGCAGGCTTTGTACCGTCAGGCTCGATACCGCCTACGAGAACGCCGTCAGCATAAACACAGATGTAATCGCAACGCTCCTCAGGCGGATCATCAACTGCGAAGAAGTCTGTTTTCTTACCCATCTTAAGGTGCTCATAGCTCCAGTCATTTTCAGGATCCCATTTATATACTATATACTTATGTGTATCAGGATCTGTATATCCCTTTCCGTAGAAGCCAACTGAGAACTGGCTCTTCTTACCGGAGTTGATTATAGTGCAGTCTTCCCATGAAAGCTCAACATAGTAGATGCTGTCTGAATCCTTGTACTTCTTTAACGGACTTACTGTACACTTAGCACCTTCGATCTCCATTTCAGACTGATCGTAAAGCTTCTTTGTATCAATGATCGTCGGGTCAGAAACCTCTGAAGCATCAATGAAATATCTTACTGTGATGTTCTTTGCAGGAGTAGTTTCACCTGAAAGGACCTTCAGTGAAACCTCAACAGCACCTGTACCGTCGTCGTTGCGGCTGTCAAGACCGATAGCCTCGACCCAGTATCCGCTGCCGCCTTCGCCGCCTGCACCGCCGCCGTATACTCTCTTCTCATCCTCAGGAGGGAAGTTAGGAGTTATAGCCATATCCTCTGTGCCGAAGAAAGCATAAAGACCAGCAGCTGCACCCGGGAGACAAGCATTATAGTCGATAGTAACCTCGTTTTCTGTCCAATCCTTTGTAGCGTCATCATGACCGTCCTTATTGTCCGGACCACCTGCAAGAGCACCCCAGAGGATATGTCTCTGCTCACGCGCATCTTCAGCCATAAGAAGACCTGATGCTGCACGGTGATGAGGATTCTTTACTGATGTATCATTGTAACCTACAACGAAGCTTCTCGGACCGTGAGTACCATTCTTGCCTGCAAGAACAGAGTACTTAGCCTCTTCCTTATAAGTGATGTCATTCTTACCGAGAACATAGTCCATCTGCTTTTGTGCCCATTCAGCCCATTCGCCCGGCTTTCCGTCATTGGTATACTTATCGTGAACAAGACAGATAAGCTGCATAGCTGTGTTGTAACGGCAGCTGCCCCACTGGTTGAGCCATGCGAAGCCCTGAGGTGTTTCCTTCTGCTTCCATGCATTGAGACACTTGCCTACACAGTCATCGTCCCAGAAGTTGTCAAAAACATACTGGTTCTTGCCCTGAGCATCTCTGATCTTCTGAACAAGGTCGAGCTCTGGGTGTTCCTGATTTACAACAGCCCACATAACGCCTGCACCGCTCCACATATCGTTCCAGCAGTAGCACCAGCCTGAAGGAGCATAGTAATCGAATATCTCTACAGCGTAATCAAACACACTTTCATCGCCTGTTGCAAGGTACATCCATGCAGCAGCCCAGCAATAGTCGTCCTCCCACTTTGAAGAACCATAGAACTGACCGGGGCCGTCACCATTATCTGAAAGCTCCTTAGGATTGTCATTAGCAAATTTCCAGAGAGCCTTTGCGTATTTCAGTGACTGTGCAGCATAATCAGCATCAGTATCCTTAAAGTTAAGGTAATTGATAGCCAGCGAAGCACATGCCGATACAACATAGTCTGTCTGAGGCTTTTCTGCTGTCAGGAAAAATGCAGGACGAGGCATAGTATCAACCTCCGGGCTGTTCCAGATAGCATGGTCGATATTACCATCGCCGACCTGATAGCAGTGTGCGATAACTGTACCATTATCGTCAAGGAATGTACACTTCATAAGATAGTCATTGAAATGACGGAGAATAGTCTCCATATGATCTTCCAGTTTGAGCTTCTTGAACGAATCACGGAATTCATAGTAATCCCAGCCAAGTGTAGCTGCTGAATAGTTTTCAGGCATACCAAATTCAACGTGGTCACCTGCATCGTGGAAACCGCCTGCAACGTCGATAGTGCCGTCGCCGTCAGGATCGAGAACATCCTTGTATTTTTCCATGAATGAAGCTGAAAGGTTAGTACCGCCCTTACTGCTGTTATTTGTAAGTCCGTCCCATGGGATCATAGGAACATGAGCGTCATATGTGTGGCAGCTGCCGCGCCATGAGAGTTTGTTCTCATTTTCTTTGAACTCTCCGCACATATTTGCGTCATAGAAATAGAGCGAATACTGAAGTGCACGCGCATAGTCGATATCAAGACCTGAGTCCTGGACTATCTCGCTGATAGGTGCGCAGAATTCCTGTACAGGCTCTGAATCAGCCGCATTTACAGGAACAGCTGCACAAAGTGATGTTGCAGCAGTAACGATACTCAATACTGCCGCAGTCAGTTTTTTGTGATTCATCATATTTTCCTCCCTTTTAATGTGAATCATTTTTTATTTTTATTTAATCCCACTTTGAAAGACCGAGAAGATACTTCTGTATCTCCAGAGCGTCATTTGAAGTGAGTCCCTTACTGCTTGTTTCCACATCTCCGTTTATTTTTCCCTGTTCAGTGATATGAAACATATCAGTACCTTTTTCACCGTATTTATCGGGATTTGCAAGAGACTGCATTATGATAACCGCATCAGACATATCAACATTGCCGTCGCAGTTGGCATCGCCTTTTTTATAGTTATTTGAAAACGTTGAAGAAGTCGTTGCATTTGTCTCAGCATTTGACGTGGTAGAAGTTGTGACTTTAGTCGTCGTCGAAGTTTTTGACGCTGAAGTGGTCGTGACTTTAGTCGTTGAAGTAGTCACGGACTTGGTCGTAACTGTAGTAGTTACAGTTTCCTGACTGCCATTTATAGGATATGTTTTTAGGTCAGGAAGCTCATCAAGAGTGATGCAGTAATCACTCTGATATACCTCTATGAGATTGTCCACAGGGTTGTTCTGCTCACTGGTGAGGTAATTCATATACCACGGACAGAAATACAGCCATGCAGCCTTATCGTTCACAAGGTTTTCAAGTGAAGGTATGGAATCGTTCTCGGACATAGTCACCATTTTCTGACAGTCCGTACCCTGTACAAGGCTGTAGAACGTGGACGATATAGAGCTGAGATTAGCTATGCCGTCAGCGCAGTTATACTTATCGTAGCCAACAATATCCACAACATCATCACCCGGATACCAGTCGGCAGCCGCAGGTGAAGTCGAGCCTGTCCATATCCAGATAAGGTTGTCCAGACCGTAAACATTCGTGAGCTGATCGTAGAGCAGACGGTAGAGCTTCTTGCACGGCTCTGCGCCCTCAGCTCCCCACCAGAACCAGCCGCCCTCGGCTTCGTGGAGAGGTCTCCAGAGTACAGGCACATCTGCGTCCTTGAGCTTTTTCAGCTCGCCTGCGATAAGCTCGATATCAGCCATAACGACTTCATTTTCCCATGTTCCCTCTGTGACCGCATTTTTACAGCTGAACGTTGTGAACTTGGGATTTGCTGACTCTACATAGAAAGCGATATCATCGCTTCCCTTTTCGCAGGGCACGTTCCAGTGCCATGAAACAGTTGCGATACCGTGATACTTGTTTACCCATTCTATAACTCGCTCAGGAGCATGATCACGCCACTCGGAAGAGGTATTGTACGCAAGGAAATCTATTCCGCGTATAGCAGGCTGTTTGCCTGTCTTTTCCTCTATGTATTCAAACTCGGCTTCATTGTCCTTGATGAATACATCGGGGCTGTTCCAGAGGTTATAGTTGTGGTCTCCGCAGTATTCCTGCTGACCTGATATGATGTGCTTTCCATACTGGTCGCAGAGATAATTGTAAAGACGCTTTGTGGTATCAGAAGCCTTGGGATTTGAAAGCTCCCTTGTAGGCGAAAGATTGGTGAGCTTTTCGGGAGCAGCCTTCAATGTGAGATAATCGAAGAAGGTATAGCCCCAGTATGCTTTCAGCTCGATAGTGTTCTTTCCCTTTTTAAGGTTCACCACACCGCCAGAAGTCTCTGCAAATGTCTTGGTGTACGGGCAGGTAAGCTCGCCCTGATTTACTCCGTTGACGTTGAGATACTGGACTTTCTTGTTTGGGTCACTTGGTTCACAGTAACCAATGTTAAGCTCGTAGAGTCCTGCCTCAGGAACATCTACGTCTACGCTGAGGGTTGTGCCCTTCTGATCGAGATAAGCAAATCCCTTGCCCGAGAATCCGCTCAGGTCTGTGCCTTCCGGGAAATCGCTCATCTTTACATCGGAAGCTCCATCAGCGTGGATCTTTCCTCCGCTTGTTTTGCCGTCCTCGAATTCGTATTTGAGGACCTCATCGGCAGCAAGAACTGCCGATGGCTTTGCCAGAGCTGAAGGAAAACTCATCGCCGCCGACGCGATGAACGCAGCTGCAACAGTGCACGCAGCGCGCTTCATGTTTTCTTTTTTCAATTTGATCCCTCCAGATCGTGTGTATTAAATTATTTGCTTTAAGCCTATAATTTAAGTGCCTATCCTTATTTATCAGCTTAACGCAATTATACACATATATGATAACACATTTTTTCTGAAATTGCAAGGGATTTCATAAAACATTACTAATATTAGCCGATTATCCAAAAAGCGCAATTTATGGTCAGACCGTTCTGAAACAGCAATTATTTAAGCTTTTTCCTCCTATCTTCGTTAAATGATATTATCACAACTATGGCTGTAAGCACTCCAAATATGCCGAGCCCGAGCCAGCTCACCCATTCGGGTGCTTTCACGCTTTTCTCAGCGTCTGCAACCTGTGCAAAAGCATCAGCCGTTTCATGTAATTCTGCAAATCCGAGACCGTTTTCCTTTGCATATCGTTCCACCGCCGACTCGCTGTCACCTACTATCGTCATATCTGTTTTTACTGTCATCTTATTGCCGTCACAGTCATACCCGAATGCCTGCTCACCTATATCGTAGCAGGTTTTGGGCAATACCGCGCTCGAAAGCTTTCCGCACATATAAAATGCCATTTCTCCCACAGCTAAAAGGCTCTCGCCCAGCTCTGCGCTGCACAGGTCAGTACAGCCTGCAAAAGCAAATTTTTCGATTATTTTTGTCCCATGCGGCAGACTTATTTCACTAAGAGACGTACAGGCACGAAAGCAGGAATCGGAGATAATATCAAGGGTTTCGGGGAGTTCTATCTCCTTTAGTGCCCCGCAGCCACAGAAGCAGCCCATGCCTATCTCTTCAAGCTCCGCAGGGAGCCTTATGCTTTCAAGCTCATAACAGGCATAAAAGCTGTGATGCCCTATTTTCAGCACTGTGTCAGGCAGTACAGCCTCTTTCAGCGAATGACAGTTATAGAATGCGTTGTCCCTCACCTCAATAACGGGGCATCCCTCAATATATTCGGGTATCTCAATGTATTCAGGTTCGCCATTATATCCGACTACCGTAACTTCTCCGTCTATGATAGTGTATTCGTAGCCGCTGCTTTCTGCCGCAGCAGTTCCTTTGTCCGCTGATATCAGCATTATAAATGCCGCAGCAGCAAGTATGATCTTTTTCATACCTATCCCTCCTTTATGTCCAGTATAACATCTGCAATGTACAGCCGAAAGTTCTTTTTCATGTCAAAATATCCGATTTCCCGATGCTTTTCATCCACATCACATTTTAACCCGTGATAAATGACTGCTGTCGCTGACTTCTTTTGTCGGATATTCCCGTAATATTTCCATAAAAAAGGCTTCCGAAAATATCGGAAGCCTTATACGTTCATCTTTTGCCGCAGTTTTTATCAAAGGAAGGATTGCAGGCATAGAAGTTTTTAGAGTCAAGATTATCCTGTGCTATGCGAAGTGCTTCGCCGTTTCGTTCAAGAGAACTCATATTCTCCACTGAATGATTATTTTTTCACTTGTAGCATATATGATGCGGATAAGTATATCTGCCACCTGACGTTTATCGTCAAAGCTCAGCTCGTCCCACATCGCTGAATGATAGTCTATCGTGCAGTCAGGAATACACTTTTCCGAACCGAGCTTCTTCACGCGCTGATATATTTCGTTTTTCCGACTGTCAAGAGCGGAAATACGCTGGTTTATGTACTGAAAAAGCACGTTATCAGCATTGGCGACTTTTTCGAGAAGTCCGTTTATCTCCTTGTCTGTCTCAGCAAGCTCATTCTCCAGCATAGCAAGTTCACTATCGGGAGCACTTTTTTTCGACGGTGAAAGCTTTCCCAGCTCAGTCAGCCTTTCGTTTATCTCATCACACACAAGCTTTTCTATCGCAGCAGTATACAGCGTACCTGCCCCTTTACAGCATTTTGTACCGAGCCTGTTTGAGCAGATGAGGTAACGCCGCCGCCCGTTGTCGAACTGCTTTGCAGTAAGAGCATAGCCGCACTCTCCGCACTTTATCTTGCCGCACAGCCATGAATTTCTCGCCTTCTGCAAAGGTATGATCTGCGCTCTCCCCATGCACTTTTTACGGCATTTCAGCCATAATGCCGAGTCCACTATCCCCTTGTGCGGAGCAAGAACTATCTGCTTGCCTTCAATTTCTGTGATTTTTTTCCTTTTATCTGAACGGCTTTTGTAGCAGTAGCAGCCGTTGACTCCGATATAATCCGAGGGCAGATTCACAAGCACTGCACCATGCTCCTTGAAGAAATCATACACATCAGAGTCAGCCTTTACGTATATGGGATTTAGGATAAGCTCCCTTATCCGCTGTCTTACCCAGTCTTTTCCGCGCTTTTTTATCCCAAGCTCATTCATTCTGTCAATGATATCACCGTATGAAGTCTGCGGCTGAGAGTACATCTCAAACATCATGCGGACGACATTTTCTTCATCGGGTATCGGCTCATACATTGAAGTATGCACCCCGTCAATTACAGCAGGCACTTTTCTGTACCCGTAGGGTATAGCTCCTCCCATGTAAAAGCTTTTCTGACTCCGTGAAAAATATGCGTCAGCAACTCGCTTCTGTATAGTTTCGCGTTCAAGCTGTGCAAATACGATACAGATATTCAGCATTGCATTTCCCATTGGCGAGGAAGTGTCAAACTTTTCCGTTGCAGAAACGAACTGCACACCGTATTTGCCGAACATTTCCATCATCGCCGAAAAATCAAGTATTGAACGGCTTATGCGGTCGAGCTTATAAACAATGACCGTATTTATCTCACCGAGCCTTATATCGTTCATCATCTGTGCGAACTCGGGACGGTTCGTATCCTTGCCGCTGTAACCGCGGTCTATATACGTCCTGAAAGTCTCACCTCTTGCTTCATATTTGCATAGTTCTATCTGATGTTCTATGGAGATGCTGTCCGCACGATCAACAGATTGTCTTGCATAGATAGCTACGATAATATCAGCTCCTTTCAGAACTGTCCGCTGCACTGCTTTGCCGCAGCGCAAACACTGTATTTATTTTTTATCACTGTTTTTCACGTACTTTGAGAAAACTCCGTACAGCTCCGCTTTCGCAGCCTTTAACTTTTTATGGTCATTTTTATCAGGGAAGAGATTTTCAACAACCATGTTCCCCTTTTCCGTTATTACAGTTTTCTCCTGCGAATGATGACCTGATCTGCTTAACTCTGCAATAGAAATCGCCTCCGTTATATTCTATTGCAGTATCACTTGTCCGAATACTTAAAAACCATATTTTTTGATAATAGGATCATGCAGCCAAAAACGGCATTTCTGTGATAAGGTGATATGTATTGTATTGAACGCGATCATTTCTTTTTCAAGGATCATATATAAAATTACATACGAATATCATTGGGCAAATATGAGTTCAAATATGCGAAATAAATGAGTCACAAAAAAGTCTTGACTTTTTGCGGAGTATGATATAAAATATATCCATTATATTTGATATAGGGGGGTTATATTATGCCACATTCATCTGGCGGAGGTTCTCACGGCGGCGGCTCACACGGCGGTCACGGAGGCTCTCACAGCAGCAGTTCCAGAACAAGGACAAGCAGCAGACCATTCCACAATTCTCGCAGGTATGTATATTACCATCGTAACCAGCCGAGGTACTTCTATGCAGGCTCGGATTTCAAACCCGGCTTCTCTTTCGCAACTGTATTTGCGATATTGATATACCTGCCTTTCCTATGGGTAAGTATATCAGGTATCATCAAGGCTGTACCGCACATACCAAAGTACAGCGACCACACCATAATCATCAAAGATGAAGCAGATGCTATCGATGACGAAAGCGAGGTAATGAAGGAACTCAAGGCTTTCCAGAAAAAAACTGATATCACACCTGCCGTTATCACTATCTATAACGACGACTGGAAAAAAACCTACTCCTCACTGGAAGACTATGCATACAACAGGTATCTTTCCGAATTCAATGACGAAATGCACTGGCTCATAATATATTCTCAGCCGCATGATAAAGCCAATCATTCCAGCGACTGGTACTGGGAGGGTATGCAGGGAGATAATACCGACAGTGTACTCACAGAACAAACAGCAGCACAGTTCAATTCAGCTTTTCATTCTTATCTGTATGATAAAAACGATTTAGACGAGTCACTCATAAGCTCATTCCGTTATTTAACGGATAATATTTCCATGAAGCCTGATATGCACCAGCTCGGACCTATGCTTTTCATGCTGGGCTTTGTGCTGCTCCATGCATTTTTAATGCTTTATCCGTCATTCAAGTACAGGAAAGCACAACCTGCACCTCTTGATACCGACAGCAATACATACGGCGGAAGCAGCTCGTACGGCAACAGGAATACTTACGGTAACAGCTATAATTCCACACCATATTCATCAAACAGAAGCAATATCAGCGTCAATAACAATGTAAGCAAGAACAATAACACCCAGCCTTTAGACCCACAGACCATACGCAGACAGCGTATAAACGAATCTGGCAAGAATTACACTTATTCCGATTACAAGGCTGACAAAAAAGAACGCGATACAGAGTTCAATTCGTTCATTGACCAGTACAAACAGATGATGCCCGAAAACAGTAAGAACGAAAGCGATATGATGCCGTCACTTGATAGTTTCCCCACAACATCAGCAACTTACGATAATGCTACAGACAGCTCAGGCAGCACAGTTACCTGTCAGTACTGCGGAAACATATTTGCATCAAAATACAACAAATGTCCGTTCTGCAACGCAAGAAGATAAAAAAATGCACGCTTTACAGCGTGCATTTTTTATTAACCGTTTACTATCTTTTCTCTGTTGAAAAGCTTACCAATAAAGAATATTCCAAATAATGCAACAGCAACATTTACTCCGAATGTTATACCTGCATTTGTCCATGAATAATTAAGCTTGATTCCGTCCTGAAGAAGCTTTACTGAATTCCATACAGGAATAACATAGTTTGTTGTTCCAAGATTCTCAACGTGTGCTGCAAAGCTTTCTGTCGAGCACATCAGTGAAGGAATCATTACTACAAGCAGAATTATCGGTGAAAGTGTTGTTGCCTGCTTTGTATCCTTTGCCACTGTTGAAATTATAAGCAGTATTACTGCACATACAAATGAACCTGTTACTACTGCTCCTAACAGTACACCATAATCTGGTATGCTGTAGCTTGTTTTTTCTGCTATCTTTAATGCATCGGCAAACTTTGGAAGTGAGATCGCCATTCCTATGAATGCTGAACAGCTTGCGATTATTGCTACTACAAGTATCGATATCGACTTTCCTGCTGCAAGACTTTCTCTCTTGATAGGTGTTACAAGCAATGTATTGAGGAAGCCTTTTTCCTTATCACCTGCAATAGAGTTTGCTGCAAGGCTCATACAAACCATATACACTGCCATGAATACAATGAGCGGGATTATTCCACCAAGGAGATTTCTCAGCATTGATGCCTTGTCTATAAGGTCATAATCTGTATCAGTCGATTCATTGAATGTAAATATTCTCGGCTGCATAGTAGTAAACATCACTGTAGCCTTTGAATAAAGTTCCATTGACGACTTCTTGTCAGAATTATAGAAGATATCTATATTTGACAGTGTTGATGAACCCGGTTCATCCATTTTGAAATCTTCTGGGAATACCATGATCATGTCTGCTTCTTTACTCTTGACCTGATCCTTGTATTTCTCAATATCTTTATCAGGTGCAGGCTTTATGCCAAGCTCATCAAGTACAGTCTTGAATTCATCAGGTGCATTCATACTGTAAGCAATAACTGTTTCGTTTTTCTTCGGTGCTTTATCATCTGCAATATTTGACCAAGTTGCCGCCATAAGCATGCCATAACCAAATACTATGGCAAAAGGAAGGATAAACATCTGAAGCAGTATTGCTTTATCGCTAAAAAATGCTTTTAATTCTTTTTTTGCAACTGTAATAATATCTCTCATGATCACACCTCATCTTTTCCGCCGTTAATGCTTGTATATATTTCATAGAACGCCTCTTCAAGCGAGCGTCCCTGCATGAGGTTTTCGAGAGTATCATCTGCAACTATTCTTCCGTCCATTATCATGGCTGCCCTGTCACAGACCTTCTCTACAAGATCAAACAAATGAGTTGAGATTATCATACATTTGCCTGCTTTTTTCATATTCAGTATGAACTCACGGACTACACGTGATGCAATGATATCAAGTCCGTTTGTGGGCTCATCGAATATAATGAACTTCGGATCATGTATAACCGATATTACCAGTGAGACTTTCTGTCTCTGTCCCTGTGAGAGCTTTGATATCATAGTATCGGCATACTTGTTTATACCGAACTCTTCAAAAAGCTCTTTTTTACGCTTTTCAGCCTTATCCTTCGGAACATGATAAAGCTCTGCAAAGAAATCGTACATTAGATTTGGTGTTGATTTCATATCAGGCTTTAAGTCCGTAGTAAGGAATGCAAGCTCTGAACGTATCTTTTCAGGAGTCTTTACTGCACTGACGTCGTTATAAAGTGCATCTCCGCTGTCAGGCTTGATAAGTGTTGCAAGCATACGCATTGTCGTTGTCTTGCCTGCGCCGTTCGGTCCCAGAAGTCCGAACACTTCTCCTGATCTTGCAGTAAAGCTTATTCCGTTTACTGCTATCTTATTTTTTTCATTTGTTCCAAGAGCTTTTCTTTGTTTGTCACTTAGTGCGAATGTTTTTACGAGATTTTCTGCTTTTAGTACTTCCATTATTTTTCTCTGTTTCCTCCTTGGAATAATTTTATAGCTTTATTCATATCTTAAGAAAACAGCAACAAACATAAGCTGCTGTTTTTTAAATAAAACCCTTTTGAGATTATGCAGACTGTTCTGCATATGTCTGTTCAAGCATAAGCTGAACTTCAATAGTAAACTGCCCGTTATCTGTAGATATCTCAGCAGTACCGCCGTGTTTCTCGGCAGTATGAACTATGTTCGCAACGCCGAATCCGTGATGCTCCTTATCAGCCTTTGAAGTAACGACCTTATTCTTTCCCTTGAATTTAACTTCCTCAAACATAGGATTAGAAACTCTCAGGAAAAAATATCCCTGTCTGAAATCAGAATCTACTTTTATGATCTTTTCATTTTCAGACTCATCCTTTGAACAAGCCTCGATAGCATTATCAATGGCATTAGCCATGATTATACAAAGATCTGCATTACTTATACCTGATGAAGGAACAACACCGTCAAAATCAAGTTTTGTTCTGACCTTTCCAGCTTTATCGCTCTTATCATCAAGTAGCGCATCAATGATAACATTTCCTGTGTGATACTTGTTCTTTCCCACAGAAGACATATCCTGCATGGTGTTCATATACTCCAGAGCCTCATCCTTTTTGTCTGCGGCAATAAGACCTCTCAGACAAAGCACATGATTCTTATAATCATGTCTGAAGCTTCTGAATTCACCATATATTTTATTTATCTTCTCGTAATATCCGATCTGTCCTTCCATCTGCTTTGAAAGCAGATCTACAGCGGATTTCTTTTCGTTTTCAGATATACCGATCCTGATGATAGCTATAGTCGATATAACTAATCCTATCATAGACGGAAGCAGTAAATACTTAATAAATACTTCATTATTAGGTCTTGTAGCTCCCATTACAAACATTGAAGCTATAAGTAACATTACAAGTATTAATATGTAAAGTTTTCTTGGAAGAGACATAATAAGCTGTTTATAAATTTCTTCCTTTTTTCCTTTTTTTATATAAACCAATAAAATTGCAAGTACAATAACTTCCAAAAACATAGCCACCATGCTTTTGTTCAATCTTTTGAATAAATATAATGTTAAATTAGAATAGATTTGATTCGTTGTAAATGTTACTAAAAAGACATATAGTACTTTAATATTAAAATTCCAAAACACTACAGAATATAAAACTAACCTTGCAATCAAAAAATATATTTTTATAGGATATCTAAAAATTCCTACATTAAACTTATAAATAACTATAATTATTGGAATCATTGTTATTATTAGCATTAATACAGCTAAAACTTTACTTTTTATTTTACAGTTTCCAATACATCCAACCATTTGAATGATCAATGCATCAAGTAAAAAATATGCTATACAAGTTAATACTACATTAACAACTAACAAATTACTCACCTCTTATCAAAATTATAGCGTTTCACATAATCTGTAAATGCCTTTTTAAATGGCGTAAGCTTTAATTTACTGATAAGAGCACGCTCTTTATTATCGAATAATATATCCGTAGAGGTATGCGAAACTATATGCTTGAATCCAACAAGGTAAGTACGATGGCTTCTGAAGAACTTCTCTTCAGGAAGCTGTTTCTCAATATCAGATAAAGTGTTTTTATACAGTATATTATCTTCAACAGTTCTTATATAGCAGTATTTGTCCGCTGCCTCAATATAAATTATATCATCGATATTCAGTCTCTTGTTATCATCCTCTGTCTTTATTAATACAAAATTACTGTCATCAAGACTTGCCAGGTAATCATCCATAGCCGATGACAGTTTTTCCATATCTATCGGCTTTACAAGGAAACGAAAAGTATTTACTTCAAATGTATCAAAAACTATGTTTTTGAAACTTGTAAGAAATATTATTGTCGTCTTAATATTTTTCTTTCTTATTCGTCTTGAAGTTTCAAGTCCGTCCAGATCATCCATCTGATAATCCATGAATATAATATCATATTCTATATCACTGGCTATAAGATCTGCCCCTTTTAAGTAATCATCATAAACTATTATCAAATGCCTTTTAAGAGCATACTCCTCAAGATTTTTTTTCAGATCATCATGTAAAGGCATCTGATCATCACAAATTGCAATCCTCATATCATTAATACCCAATATACAGCGATTTTATGCGGTATATCATTCTCCTTTCTATTTACTTATATGCTGTGATATGTTAATAACACACTTTTTCTGTGAATGTTGAACAACCATTTACTCCAAAAATTATCCTGTTCGCTCTGTTTTTATAGTTAATTTTACCTGTTCGGACTATAATAAGATCAATGAAACGGAACCGTAAAAAACAACGAAAGGATGAAAAATATGTTTTGGGACTGGTTTGATTTCTAATTCAAAAATAATCAATGCATATCAATACTTAGTTAAAGTTTATCAAAAATTAGTAAGAAAAAAACAATGAAAGGATACGGAAAAATGTTCTGGGACTGGTTTGATTTCTAATTCAAAAATAATCAATGCATATCAATACTTATTTAAAATTATGAACAATAACACTTATAACAGATTGTAAAAATAAATCCCCTACTCTTGTACATAAAATTACTTAATATGATGAAGTAGCCGTTAAAGCCGAAGTAGCTGCAGTTGAAGTAATAATCGCACATAAAGCAGCTTGCTGAGCTGCAACAATAGCAATCGTGCTCGTACTTACTGCAGCAGAAGATATAATTGAATTCGAATAGACATTTGAAACTAACATAGCTGCATTCATAAACCGTGATTTCTGATCGAAACCAAATACACCTTTATATGGCTTCTGTTTTGAAAGAAACTCATCTACTTCCTTAATATTATCTATTATCTCATTCATATCAGCGTCAATGATTGAAAGAGAGGCTAAAGTAGTAAAAGCACGATCTTTACTGTATTTTAATCCAGAAGAGTTTATAGCTTCTATAAACTTTTTAAAATATTCACTTTTCTCTGCTGGCGACTTATTAGAAAACGCCAATATATGTGATACAGATTGAATAACATTATTTGAAGCCAATGGCTTTAATATTTTATAACTTTCTTCCATATCTACTATTAGCTGATCAGTAGATTTTTCAGACAAAACCAGAAGAATTGCAAATATAACATCTTCAGACGAAGTAAGGAGCGGATGCTCCTTTTTTATTTTTTTGTATAACTCTTTGCCCTTTGAAATAATATTGACTACTTTTTCATCATCAAAGAGTTCTGATAAAATTATCGATATAACCGTCAAATAAGAAGAAGAAGAAAATTCTTTTTTCAAAAGATCATAATTGGTAGTCATTTTTTTTATAACTTTTTCAGAATTATCACTGACAGCAATAATTGAAGCAATGTATGCCTTAACTAATCCTCTGAAATTAGAAAATGCGCTTATGTTTTCCTTAAGGATCTTATTACTCTGTATGAGTTCATCTTCAGAAATGATCCTATTATGGGTACAAAACACATTTGCGCATATGGGATAAATATATTCACTTTCATGCTTAAATACAGACTTCACCGTATTATAATTAACAATATAATTATTGCAAATATCATTCATGTTAGTTTTCATAATATAATTCTCCTATATTTTCTGCATATGTTTGTTTAACAAATTGTGTAGTCTATTTAAATATAATTTATTATAGCATAAGCCATTAAAAATGTCAATCTTATCAAACTATTTTAGCAAAAATTGTTATACCAATCATAAAAAGTAAGAATTATGACTTTCAACAGTACCAACATTTTTCAACAGCTTATTATCGGTCGGTCAGTCGGTCAAAAATTTCTCTATTGATTGATAGATTGATTTAATACTTGATTTAATATTGATTTAATACTTGATTTCGGCTATCGCAAACGACGGTAAATAGCACCTTTGCGGAATCAATTACGTACTTTATATTTCTGATTACGTACTTTGCATTTCTCAATTACGTACTTTATATTTCCGATTACGTACTTTGCATTTCTCAATTACGTACTTTCTATTTCTGATTACGTACTTTCTATTTCTGATTACGTACCGATTATTTCTTAATTACGTACTTCACTATTGACAAGTACTTAATGCTGTGATATACTTTTATCGGGGTGATTACAGTGTCTAAAATTTATGAAACAGCAATAGTTGAAAAAAGAAATGTACTTAACGAACTCAGAAGCAACAATATGACTGTGCAGGAGCTTCGTTTTTTCAGCATCTACTTATCCAGGATCAATCCCTGGGATCTCTCTACACGAGCAGTAAGATTTCCTATAGAAGATTTTCAGCGCATAATGAATTTTGGGAAACTCAATATAGGTCAGCTGCGTGCAAGCACAGACAGTCTGCTGACAAAGCTCGTTCACATTCCGACTGAAAGAGGCGGATATACTGCTTTTCAGCTTTTTAAGGAATGCCGTATAGATCAGGATGATGACGGCAAGTGGTATATGGAGATAGACGCCCATGATAAGGCACTTCCGCTTATGTTTGACTTCAAAAGCCATTATTTCAAGTATGAGCTCTGGAACGCTTTGCGTCTTAAATCTGCTAATCAGGTGCGTATGTACGAGATACTGAAGCAGTATGAGTCAATAGGAAAGCGTGAGATCGAAGTCAAGGAGCTTAGGGCTCTGCTTGGCGTTTCTGATCACGAATACTCTGATCGTACAGGCTGGTCGAATTTCAAAAAGAAAGTCCTTGACAGCTGCCAGCAGGCTCTGAAAGAGACAACGGATATATGCTTCACCTATGAGCGCGGAAGAACGGGTGCAGGCGGAAGATGGCTGTCTATTATTTTTTACATAAGCAGGAATGAAGAGTATATAGATCAGCTCACTCTCGATGAATTTATAGATATGCAGCCAAAGTCTGAAATAGTTGATGCTTTGCTAGATCACGAAATAGAAAATGTCATTGAAACAAAAGAGAATGATTACGGTTCTGAGCTTGCAAATTTTCTGGGCAGAGATGCGCTTAATGATGAGTTTACTTCCGATCAGGTCAGAGTGCTTCAGGATCTTACAATGAAAGCAGTTCCAAGTCATGACCATATCGAGATGTGCAATTATCTTGTAAGTCAGATCAATAAGATGAATGTTTATTCTCCAAAAAAAGAAAAGAGATTTTCGTATCTTTGCCGTATGATAGAAACGGATATTGAGGAATAAATTAAAAGCTCCCTATGTGTAAACACAGGGAGCTTTTTTAGTATTTAACTTTGTAAAGCGGCTTCTTTACGTGATTTTATGAAGTCTATGAGTTTGAGTTCGGCAGTGACTTCACCCTCGATAGGGTATGTGTCTTTGAGCTTCATGGCTGCCTGATATTCCTTTTCAGCAGCCTCTTCATCATGCTTGTACAGCAATTGATAAGCATACATTTGTCTGCGCTTTGATATTAATGTTTTACCTGCTGCGGTTATGAAGTTGGCAAGCTCGTTGTCATATATCTTGTCTATTTCTTCAGCCGGAGCATTATTCATTATCTTGCAGAACATAAGCTCAGAACGACTTTCAAGCTGATAATATTTGATCGTGTTATTATCGGCACTTTCAGAAAAGAGTTTTTCTGCGCCTTCAAAGTCTAAACTGTCAATGTGTGCTTCACCTTTGAGCACTTTTTCGACTACATCATAGAAACCTTCAGCACCAAGATCATACAACTCAGGAGGTATCTGAGAAGGCGTTGAGCCGTTAAAAAGAAGACCATTGACTTTGAGTGCTTTGTACATAGCAACTCTCTCAGCTGGTTTTCGCAGCATCATAAGTATGTTATAACCATCATTCGGAATTTGTCCCTTTCTGGGGATAAGATTCATAAGAGCTTGAAAAAGTGATAACATTCCTAATATCAGAAAAAAAGGTCTTAGAATATTGCTGTGAGTAGCAAATGCTATAGGAAAAGCTATAAGCGCGGTGATAAAATTGAAAAGTCCGCCGCCTAAGTGATAGAGAAAGCAGGGAACTTTTTTAGGATCATTACTATCAGGCGGCATAAGTATACACTGTCCGCCTGTGCCTTGTATGGAGAATTTTTTGAATTCAAATTTATTGTTGCGCTTTATCAGAGAAAGAGAGCCTACCCTGAATAAGAGATACTTATATCCTGTAATCAATCCGCAGACAAGATGTCCGGTCTCATGTATTATTACTGTAAGCAGAAAGGAAACAAAAAATGAGACAAACGTTGAAATTATAATAACTGTGTTATTGCCTCCGTTTGTTGATACCGACTCTCCAAATATATGTTTTATTATTTTTCCTGCCAGTATTCCGCCGCCAAAGCAGCCAATTATAAATACAACTAAAATCAGTATTGTTTTTAAAGTTTTTTTCATGTTAAGACTCCTTATCACGTTTGAAAATATAATGGTTTAATTCTTATTGCATGATTATTATATAGCAGTTGATTTTATCTGTCAAGCAAGGATATTATGCTTTCTTTTTATTGTAAAATATTTTTATTGCATGCTTTCTGGATACATGTTTTTTCATTCCCTTTCAAAAAATAGTCAAGGGTTTAAGGGAGATTCCCTTACGCTGCAGAGCTGTCACACTGAAAATATTTTCATTTTTTTCTCAGCGTGATTCTGTTATGTCAGAGCTCTGAGGGAGCTTTGCCGAAACAGGTATTGCGTGACGGTACCCTTTTTGACAAAAGGGCACATTTCTGCTTTGACATATCATGTCAAAATAGATATTGCGTGACAGTATCCGTCCTGACGAACGGATATATTTTTTCTTTCCGATAGTGCAGATTTAATTGATTTGTGAGCAAGTCTGTTTGTTATGGAACTTAAAAAGTGATGTACTAACCAAGCAATTTGTTGACTTGCACGTATCGTATTGAGCAGCTTTTTTCTTGTAAACAAATTATGTCTAAATTGTAAACAGCACTCCTGCTGCTATTTTTGTACTTGCTTCTAAAATTGAAAAAAATGAAAATTTTTAAAGTAGATTTGTATGATATCAGTCCATTTGAGCGAGAGTTCTATTACAAAAATACGAGCTCTTTTTTCAAAAAAAGAGAGCGACTTTTGTCGCTCTTATTTCTTTTCAAGTTGTTCTTGATGAAATATTTTGGCTTCAGAAAATTGAAAATTTTTGAAATTGCACTGAGTGCAAATCCAAAAATTTTTTATGATTCGTATCACAAGTTTTCAGATTTTTTCATTTCTGATAATGCCGAGGATGTATGCTTTTAAATTAGCCGGATCGTTATTTACGGCAGTCTGATACAGGCGTTTGAACGACAAAAATATATTTTCATAGCTTTTTTCTTGCATGGCATAATATATCTCTTTGACATCGTTCTTTGTAAGATCGTCTGCAAAAAGTATCATGTTCTGGAGCTCAGGTGAAAGCCGTTCGGCATTTTCTTCGCTGTCATTTCCTTTGACTTTTTTCAGATCAATATATTCTGCAATTTCGGATTCAAATAATGTCATCTGTGTATTTACGGGAACATTTTTTGAGATATGAAAGATAATAGTCAGCCATTTTCCTCCCGCACCTGTTTTACCTCGTTCATAAGTATAGGAAATATCCGTGATCTCTTTAAGAGCTTTCTGACAACTGTCGAGTACTCCTTTTTTGAAATCTGACCACCCGGTCCTGCTTGAATACTCTGTATCAGATATACCAAGTAATTCTCGAAGATCTTTTACTGATAGTTCTCTTTTTCCTAATTTCTCATACTGTTTTAATATCTCATACATTCTTATTTGGTTTGGTGATCTAAGACGCAAAGCATTCCAAAGTTCATATCTGAAATAGCGTTCTTTAAAATCGAACATCAGAGGCATAGCTGCGTTACTGGCGCTTATTTCTACAAACCATTCACCATTGCTGTTCTTATCTACTTTGCATTTATCAAACAATACTATTCCTTCAAAGCCTCCGCTTTCGAGTGGAATAAAAACTTTTTTTCCTAATATACTATCTGCGCTGTTTTTTAATTGCTGTATATTCAGCTTTCCAAAATCCATTATTTTTTTAAAGTCGGCAAACGGAAATTTTACGCTTCTTGTATTTTCATCTCTTGGATTAATTTTTGACAGATAAATTGAAAAGAAACGCAATTCCTGCAGCGTTAAATTACTTGCTCTAATTTCATTTAATACATTTCTTTTTTCAATTATGGCAGTTTCAAATAATTCTGACATATATGATCACCTCAAAGAAATACTTACAAAAATAATTATACCACTAATTACGGTGTTAGTCAATATAGTTCTCCGTAATTAAGAAATGCTGTTACCGTAATTGGAAATATGAAACCCGTAATTAAGAAATATCGTTGCCGTAATCAAGAAATATCGTTGCCGTAATTGATTCTGCAAATATGCTATTTTGCGTTGTTTACGATAGCCGAAAGTATATTATAAAATATATCTTAAAATAACTATCAAACAAACATGGATGGATTGACTGATAATAAGCAAGTTTCAAAAATGCTCACCTGCTAAGGGAGTAGGTACACGACTGGAGCTAGTGTATATAAGAAAAAAGCTCTCCTAAATGGAGAGCCTTTATACTTGTCATTAATAATATTTGTAACCGCAGTCTATACAAACATTTGAATTATTATATCTATGCCTGAAAGTTGCATAAGTTCTGCCGCAAGAACAAGAATATACAATATAGCAACCATATCTAAAAGAAACCCTGTTATAGTTACAATGATGTGCAGCATGAGCCGACAGTGTGTTTGCTGACTTAGGATTTATTTCCTTTGACATAGTTGTGTCAGTACCGAGCAAAGTAAATGCCATTGCTGTTGCTAAAATCTTTTTGATTATGTTCTTCATTTGTATCAAATCCTTTACAACAATATTTAAGGCTAAATATTGCCCTATGTATACATGATAACTCATTTTGCATATTTTATTAAGATATTTACTACTATGATTTTTAATAAAAAAAGCTCCCCTTGCGGAGAGCTTTTTTTTAATAATATTTTGCAATGACGCTTTCAACACGATTTGATATTCCGTCACAAGCACTATGATACATTATTTTAATGATATCCCATATAACTCCGGCCATTTTAATACACTCCTTTCAATAAGATTTTGATAATTAAATATTATCAGTTTTATTCTTTTTTTCAAGGATAATAGAGTAAATATTGTAAAACATGGAGCAAGTAGACTTTGTTATGTTGCGCACGACAGAAACCAGATATAATATGAAGAAAATCAATTACGGTATTGCTTGAATGTTGTAACCGTAAATAAGGAATAAAGAACCCGTAATTGAATAAATAGCAATGAAAATTTTTGATTTTGCACTTGGTGCAAATCCGAAAATTTATATGATTCAGATTACAACCACTAAGAATTTTTTATTGGTGTGGATCAAGAAATGATCTGGTGGGAATTGATTCTGCAAATATGCTATTTTGCGTTGTTTGCGATAGCCGAAAATAAAAATATATCTTACAAAGGCGTTGCAAGTTATGGACAGGGGTTCAATTCCCCTCGCCGCTGACATATGGGCTAATTCATCAGCACATTTTGATATTATAGGCGTGAGAGTTCAAATCTCTCACTCCGTTTTTAGGTGCAAGCGCACGACTGGAACTCGTGTTTACAATCTCAGATATGATATAAAATAGAGAAAAAATTACGGTATCGTTTGAATGTCATAACTGTAAACAAGAAATAAAGAACCCGTAATTGAATAAACAGCAACGAAAATTTTTGGATTTGCACTGAGTGCAAATCCAAAAATTTCACAATAAAAAAGCAGGCTTTTTGCCTGCTTTTCGTGTTTTATAAAAATTGCACTTTAATTTTTATCTTGTGAGATACGGTATTTTTCAATAAGGGAACTTATCTTTTCCAGTTCCTTGGAAGGAGCTAATCCCATAAGCTTTTTGACTGATGCCTCAAGTTTCTGAACTTCTTTTGATATAAGTTCTGTGTCATCGGGCTTGGGCTGAGACTTTTTTCTGCTCTTTGAAAATTCCTTGAATATCTTATCTATGTCCTTGCCCTGGAGCTGAAGCATCTTTTCTTTCTCTTCGTCCAGTTCTTTGAGGATCTTTTCGTATTTACGGATATCTTCATTAAGGTCGTTGATCTGCTTAAATATCGCTTCCTCGTCGGTACCTTCCTGTGAGAGCATGATCGTAAGAGGAGGTATCTTTTCCCTTGTGCTTTCAAGGCGTTTGCTGTAGTAAGCATAGGAGGCCTTGTTCTTGGAAAGAGAATTGTTTGATTTTGAGATCACATTCTTTGAAAGCTTGGTAAAGTCGAGAGCTTTCTGAACAGAGCCTTTTGTATCCTTCTGGTTTCCTGCGGCAATAAGATCAGCGGCATAGTCCTGATAGTCTTCCGGGAGCTGCGCAAAGGCTGCTGCAGTGTTTATGTCTATAATGTCGGAGAATAGAAGCTCTTTCAGCCCCTCTGAGAGCTCTGAGGATATGCTTATAAGCTTTGAAGCCTGTCGAGGGTGTATATTAAAGGCTTCGGAGACATAGCTGTTAAACGCGCTTACAGACGCCTTATCGTTGATGCTAAATCTTTTTATTTTTTCTTTGAAATCATTTATAATGTGTATCTTTTCTTCTGTGCTGTATTCTCTGGTCTCACTGTTGGCAAAGAAGAGCAGCTTCAGTATCTCAAATTCGGACAGTCCGCTTTTTATGTTTGCCTTTATTGTATCTCTTCCAAGGTACTTCATAGCCTTTGTGCGGCGTTCGCCTGAGATGAGGAGATACTGATCGGGACTAGTTTCCGCTACGGTGATGTTGTGGATAAGTCCGTTTTCCTTGATGTTTTCGGCTAAGCTCTGTATTTCTTCATCGGTATCGTTAGCACTGAAAACATTATCCTCATTCATTATTATAGAGCTGATAGGTATCATTTCGGTCCTGTCAGCTTTATTTTTAGCCTTTTTGGCTTCATCGCCCAGCTTGGCAAATCTGTCAGCTGCATTGGTTGGATTGAACTTTTTAGCCATTTATTCAGATCTCTCCTTTGATTATCTGTTCCAGCTCTTTCGCTACTTTTATGTAATCATTGGTGACTTCTTCCTTTTTGCCGTATACGATCAGGGGAGAATGCTCCGCAAGACTCTTTTCGACTACGGTAGTCTTTCTGATCTCGGTATCAAAGAAGTGGTATGAATCGAGATTTGTTTTGAACTGTTCTATATAGTAACGCTGAGCGGTGGTATTCTCACGCTTTGTGAAAAGTATGCCTGCGACTTTGAGGTTGTCGTTTACATCTGACTGTACATTGGAAATGAACTCTGTCATTGCAAAAATACTGTCTATGCCGTATTCCGTAGCTTCACAGGGGAGTATGGTGTAATTGCTGGCTGTGAGAGCGTTTGTGGTAAGGTTGTTTCTTGCAGGGGGACAGTCTATGAATATGTAGTCGAATTCGCCGTCCAGCTCGCGGAGCTTCTTCTTTAAGACGAATTCCTTTGCCGTAGGGAGCATCATAAGCTGAGTGTCGGCATTGTCGAGGTTGACATTTGCAGGTATAAGTTTAAGGTTATCTATATCGGTGTCGATGATAGCTTCTTTTATGGGAGTATCCTTGCACAGCACATCGTATATGCTGATCTCGTCCTTTGAGATGAACTTGTTAAGGTATGTGGTTGCATTTGCCTGTGGATCTATATCTGCTAAAAGTACGCGCTTTTTATAGGTGTGGGCGAATATGGCTGCTAAATTTACGCTGGCTGTAGTCTTTCCTGCGCCGCCCTTTCTATTTAATAAGGATATAACGATCATATCTTTGCCTTTCTGAGGTTTTTTCTTTATTATATCATGTATCGGTCGCGTTTTCAATGATTTTTCGAGGATTTTTGGATTTGCACTCAGTGCAATTTCAAAAATTTCAGACAAAATATGCCTTGAAAACGTTGTTTTTTACCATTTACTCCTGTGAAAAATACGTTTACTCCGTTTTGATAGCGGAAACGCAGAATGAGGAGTATAGTATAATCATGCAAGGGGAAAAACAACAGAATTCCTCAAAAAACAGCAATATTTACTCACTATGAAAAATGTCCTGTTTACTCCGATAAGGTAGAGAGAAAACGGAAAAAGTATTATAGTTAATACAGAAAAACAGATCCGGTATGAAAAATTCAAAACCAGATGATATTAAAAAAATTTGAAATAGGAGAATGCAGAAATGTTTAAGAAAAGCAGCAAAATCGCAAAGATCTCTCTTCTCGAGGAAGTTGATGACAAATATCTTGAAGAGGGCGCAGGTACCTCAAAGGTCGGCTCTGCAATAGGTTCGAGTGCTTACATTCAACCGGATATGTTTAGAGCGTTTGATACAGACTATGGACGCAGGACAGGTACTTTCCGATCGTTCGGAAGAAAATTATTCTGATTCATATAACTGTTTTTAAATAAATAGTTATTGATTATATTAAAATTAAATGATTAAAGGAGAAAAAACAATGTCAGAAAAGAAAACAACAGAAATGAACGAGCTTCTTGAAGAAGCAAACGAAATGTCACTTGGTGAGGAGACAGGCGCAGGTTTTATCAATCCAATCGCAACAATAGTCCGTGGCTGCGGTTTAATACATACCATCTCAGCAGAGTGTTTCCCAGGCCGCAGATCATGCAACCCATTTTCAAAGTAATTAAAAAATAATAAGGAGAAAAAAACAATGTCAGAAAAGAAAACAACAGAAATGAATGAGCTTCTTGAAGAAGCAAACGAAATGTCACTTGGCGAGGAAGCAGGCGGCGGTATTACACCTTCAGTAATCGCTTCAATTGCAGCTTGCGGACCTATCATAACAACACTTGTAACCAAAGGCGTCGTTTGCTATAGACCACGCACTAAGTAATTATAAAAAACTAAAGATTTGCTATACTGATCCTTTTCAGTTCCATACTGAAAAGGATCAGTATTAAAACAAAAATAACTAATGAAAGTTGGATAATAAAATGAGAATGCTTACAAAAGAATCTACAATAGAAACATGGACAAAGCTTTTACCTAACGTAAAGGACACAGAAGAACTTAATAACTATATTGAAGAATACTGGGGCTGTACTTTAGATGAGGTCCTTGAAAACTACGATTCTGAAGCTGATTCTCAGACAGAATTAATTGAAAACTTAATTACCGAAAATACTGCTGCAGATTACAGCACTGTTTATGATGCTATGTTTTCTGCAGTTACAGATAAATATACATGGAATGAATTTTTCCGCCCGCTGCTCAGAAATGCAGGTGAGCAGATAATTGAGATGGTTAAATCCTGCAGTATTATCGAAGATAAAGAACTTTTATGCGAAGATACATTCACAGCACTTTATACACAGTGCTATGATATAGCATTCAGAGTTATCCTTCAGGAATTTGGTTATACAAAGAAAGAGGATAAGCTCTCAGGTGAAAATGAAACTGAGATGCAGGAACAGTTTAACGAGATGCTTAAGGATCCCGAGTTCCTTACAGGTGTTTATAATAATTACCCTGAGCTTATTCGTCTGTTAGACGTAAGATGCAGATGGTTCGTAAATATGGCAAGAGAGCTTATCTGCGGTACAGAAAAAGAAATTGAAAATATCAGAACAAAGATAAACAGCAACGTCAGGACCATCAAGCAGATCTCTTTCTCAGAGGGCGACAGCCACAGAGAAGGCAGAATGGTTTGCATCATGACTTTTAACGATGACATCAAGATCGTTTACAAGCCAAGATCTCTTGAAACAGAGGATGCATTCAATGAAGTTATTGATTACTTCAACAAAAACGGCGGTCCTGAATTTAAGGAATTGAAATTATTCAAGTATCACACAACTGATAAGCAGGGCTGGACAGAGTTTATCAACTTTGAGCCTTGCGATAATGAGAGTGAGGTACATGATTACTATAAAAAGATGGGCGAGCTGCTCGGCATAATCTATATGCTCAACGGCAAGGATTTCCACAGCGAAAATATCATTTGCAGCAAGGCAGAGCCTATCCTCATCGATCTCGAAACACTGCTCCATTCTATCGTATTTGATCCGGGTGCAAAGATCGAAGGCGCTTGTGACGAAGCTATAGATATTATCGACAGATCTGTAATGAAGACAGGTTTCCTGCCTATGCAGATCGTTAACCCAAATACTAAGAAGAAGCTCGAAGTCGGCGCTATGGGCCGTCAGAGAGAGCAGGAATCACCATTTATAAGCGTTTCACCTGTAAGAGGTGAGGACGGTGAAATAAAGCTTGAAAAGGTGTTCGGCACTATGGAATCTCACAGCTGCTGTCCTGTACTTAACGGCGAAAAGCAAGATGCTGTTAAGTTTATTGAGGATATTATGGACGGCTTTGAGATGACTTACAAGCTCGTATGCGGAGATAAGCAGGCTTTTGTTCAGTGCATCACAGATGCATTTACTGCAAAGATGAACAGAGTTATCGTTCGTTCTACTAATATTTATGATCAGATCGTAAGAACAAGCTGTCATCCGCTCCTTTTCAGAAATGCATGGGACAGAAAGATGTTCCTGCTCAAGATAATTGCTGTTACTGACAGAAGCAGAATAAGCAAAGGTCTTGTGCGCTCAGAGTTAAGAGATATGTACAACGGTGATATCCCTTACTTTATGTGTACTTCTGAAGGAAATGAACTCATCGATTCAGAGGGCATTGCTACAGGTCAGATGTTTGACAAGTCTCTTCTCAGCAGTGCTGTCGACACTATTCTGAGCATGAATGATCTCGATATGAAGAGACAGCTCGGCTTTATCAGCCTCAGCTTTGCTGAAGAGCTTGAAGAAGAAGGCACAACGGCAGATAAGGTAAATGTAAAGAGAAGCTCATGCCCTGAAGAGATCAAAAACAAGACTTTAACCAAGGAAGATTACCTTGAGCGTATATTACAGATAACAGAGGAAAAGAGTATTCAGCATCCCGGACATGAAGTCAGCAATATCATCTGGCTCAACATTAACAGGAGCCCTGACTGGCCGACCTTCGTATCATACATGAGAACTGATATCTACGGCGGTCTTTCCGGAATGTATCTCTATCTTATGGCTCACAGCCGTGCTACAGGAAATAAGAAGGCTCTTGAATACGCAAAGCGTATAGAAACCGAGCTTGAGTATAACCTTGAAAAGGTATTATCAAATGACGATGTTGACCTCAGCGGATTTGTTGGTGCTTCGGGCATTATCTACTCATTCGCTCGTGAGGGAGCTGACAAGGCTAAGGTCGCAAGTATTTTTAATGCTCTTGTAAAGAATGTAAAGATATCAAAGATGTCACAGACTGACTTCCTTGCAGGTATTGCAGGTCTTATGAAGCTTTTGATCTATGTATACAAGAAGCTCGATGGCTTTGACGGCTTCAGCAATGAGGATAAGGAACTTGCAAGAGCAAGGATCAGAGAGTGCGCTGATGAGCTTATTGCAAGAGCTGATTATGAGAATGAAAATGCACTCTACTGGGGCGTTGAAGGCTATACAGGATATGCTCACGGTGTGGCAGGAATAGTTGATGCATTTGCTGATTATTATGAATTCAGCCATGATGAAAGAGCTATTGATATTATTGAAAAAGGCTGTGCTTATGTAGAGTCTTGCAGAGTAATAGATAACAACCGCGATAACTGGGCAAGAGATAAGAAGCGCAGCGACGTTTCTATCAACTGGTGCCACGGTGCTCCCGGAATCGCTTTAATGAAGATGAGATTAGCAGAAGTCTTCGGTGATAAATTCGTAACACGCAGTGATCTTGAGGAGATCGCTGAAATTATCAGAAATAACGGCTATGGCGTGGATCATTGCCTTTGCCATGGCGACATGGGAAATCTGATGATACTCAAGAGACTTGCTAAGGTCCTTGGAAATAAGGAGCTTCAGGAATTCTGCATGGAACAGTACAGAATTGCTGTTGAAGGCATGAAGGAAAAGGTTTTCGGTGATTATTTCTACTATTCAGAGGATACTTCATTCATGCTCGGACCTCAGGCTCTTGCAGTCGGAATACTTGACATGGAATACAACGAGAATATGCTTGATATTCTTACTTTAAGATAATAGGTGAAATTAATGAAACATCGTCTTAAATTTATTGAACAGATGCAGCAGACAGAGTGCGGACTCTGCTGTGCAGGTATGCTTATGAACTATTACGGCTATAATATCAGCATCAGTTCTCTCAGAGCTGAAAATGATATTGGTCGTGACGGAAGTTCACTTTTACAAGTAAAAAATCTTCTGAAGAAACACGGTTTTGATGTTAAGGTATACAGAACAGTGTTCGAGGGGCTCAAGGAACTTAAAGAGCCTACCATCGTTCTCTGGGAACACAGACATTACATCGTTGTAAAGAAGATATACAAGAATAAGGTAAAGGTAATAGATCCTGAATACGGAACCCTTACATATTCGATCGAAGAATTCAAGGAAGGCTTCAGCGGCTTTGCAATCTATGCTCAGCCTACCGAAAATATGCCTGAACCTGAAGAAAAACCAAAATTCTCAAAGAATATAATACCTTTGTTATTTAAGAACAAATGGCTGTATTTAGGTATTCTGATATGCTCGATAGCAACTTATGTCGGCTCAGTCGGATTTCCTATCATAATACAGAAGCTTATAGATGAACTTAGCCGCGAAAGCGTAATGTCGAAAGTGCCTTTCGTACTCGCAGCGGGTGCAGCATATATCCTTTTTGAATTTTTGAAAAGTACACAGCTGATATATTTGCAGGCAAATATAGATCAGGATATAAACAATGGTATCTTCCATAAGCTGCTGCGGCTGCCGTATAAATTCTTTGATATGAGAAATAAATCAGATATTCTCGTATCTATGAGCAGCGGTATGGCAATAAGAGACGTTCTTGTAAGACAGATAATAGATGGACTCATAGAATGCGGCGCGATCACTGTAATAATGGTATATCTCTTCAAGCAGAATGTTATGCTTGCGATAATATCACTTATAGTTTTTGCAATAGAATTCTTCATAATGTTTGCAGTACAGTTTGTACTCAAAGAAAGAGGAATGTCTATGATAGCTTCTCAGAAGAAGCTTCAGGAAGTTCAGACAGAGACTATCTTCTCAATGCTGAATGTTAAGATGCTTTCACTTGAAGAGTCAGTCCGCAAAAAGTGGGATTCACGCTTTGCGGTATACAAGAGAAACTTCACACACCGTGAACTTCTTGGAAACGCTCTCAGTGTATGCAGCTTTGCTATAGTAAATGTAGTTCCGCTCATATTGCTTATCGTAAGCCTTATGTTTGCATGGGACGGCAGAATGACACTCGGTACAGCACTGGCTTTCTATTCGCTTTCAGGTACTTTCTTCTCACTTGCAAGTTCTGTATGTACAATGTTTATCAGCATAGTAAACAGCACTATGTATATCGACAGAATCTCTGATATCATGGATCAGAAGGAAGCTGAATCGAACGAAGGCAAGCCTAAGATCGATATTGACGGTAATATCGAGCTTGAAAACGTATCTTTCAGATATTCAAAAAACTCAGATGATGTTCTTAAAGATATCAGTCTTTCGATCAAGAAGGGCGAGAAGGTCGCACTGGTCGGAAGATCTGGTTCTGGAAAGAGCACTCTTGCCAAGCTTCTGGTAGGTATTTATCAACCCGGCAGCGGCGAGGTCTATCTTGACAATCACAAGCTTAGTGAGATCGATACATCTTATGCATACAGACAGATGGGCATAGTTCCTCAGGAAATCACCCTGTTCAATAAGTCTATTTATGAGAATATCGTTGCAAATCGTGATGATATTACTCAGGAGGACGTTGAAGAAGCCTGCAGAATAGTCGGCATCGCAGATGATATCGAAAGAATGCCGATGAGATACAATACTATCGTATCAGATATGGGCATGAATTTCTCAGGCGGACAGAGACAGCGCCTTGCTCTGGCAAGAGCTTTGGCAGGAAAGCCAAAAATACTCGTACTCGATGAGGCTACAAGCGCTCTTGATAATATATACGAAAAGTCTATATCCGATCAGTTACAGGATATCAAGGTAACAAGAATAGTTATCGCTCACAGACTTTCTACTGTATACGATGCAGATAAGATCGTAGTAGTCGAAAAGGGACAAATAGCTGAAGTCGGAACACATGAAGAGCTTATTCGTAAGGGCGGCATTTATAAGAGCCTTTATGAGCATGAGGATAATGTACCGATAGGCTATACTGAATCAGCATAATATTTTATATATTAAATTCAAATAAATTTAAAGGAGAAAAACAAAATGTCAGAAAACACTAAAAAGTCAATGGAAATCAACAGCCTTCTCGAAGAAACAGAGGAGCTCGCAATCGGCGCAGGTATAAGCAGCAAGATCATATCTGTTGCAACACCTGTCTCAAGTGCACTCATAACACCTATCTCGAGTGCAAATCCAAGCGTAAGCATCAATGTTGTCTGCCTTACAGTTGTAACAAGAGGCGGTTCCAGATGCGTTGTTAAGTCGGCGCTTAAGTAATAATCCCACCAAAAAACTAACTTTAAAGGAGAAAAACAAAATGTCAGAAAATGTTAAAAAGTCAATGGAAATCAACAGCCTTCTCGAAGAAACAGAGGAGCTCTCAATCGGTGCAGGTGCAACTGCTGCAGGTAATCTTATAATCTCAAGCGCAATCACAACACTGCCACGCGTTAGCATCAATCTCAGCTGTCTTACAGTTGTAACAAGAGATTATAAATGCCTTATTAAGCCTGTGCTTCGCTAATCTAAAACAACAATTATAAAAAGTCTCCTATGGTGTGATCTAACCATAGGAGACATTTTTTGTTATTGTGTATATAAGAGAAAGACAATTTTAAGCAGTACTTAGTTTTTTATTTCTCCTGTGTGGCAAGAGCTATTTAAAAAAAATTGATAGTATAGTGTAATTTTTCACCTTTATAAAAGCCATGGCGCTCCTGCTTTTTTACTTTTTTTACACCACATATTGTACATCTTTTTGTTACAATGCGTTCTTCGTAATAAACATTAACAATATGTATAATGTGTTTCGGACAAGCAGTTTTTCCAAGATGTTTTTGGCGTTTAAACCATTCTCCGTACTCTGTTTGCCAACTGTGGTTTAAACAGTCTATTTTTCCTGTAATTTGTCCACAGCTCTTGCATTTTTTGTACCCATCATCTGGTACATAATTTACGATTTTTTTACCATTTTGTATTGAACCATCATGGTACTGACAATTTGCAGAGTTTGCCGTAAGTGTGTTACTATAAGTAGTTTTTACAGCTGAACCCGTTCCAAGAAGTGACAAAGCCATTGCCGCTGTTGCAATTTGTTTGATAATTTTTTTCATTCGTTTACATCCTTTGCAAAATCTAAGGCGCTAAATAGTTCTCAATAATATAATACAACGATTGAGTAGTTTTGTCAAATTATCTCTTGCTAAGTAATTAAGGTCAAAGAAGCTGCTATTGGTGGCGATCACAGCAGCTTGCTGAGCTATGCAGTAATTGTAGCTGTGTTTACAGCAGCAGAAGATAGGAGCGATTTGTGTCATGCATTAGCAATGACATAGTTGAGTGCATGAAACGTGCAGTTTTTGACTTCTGATAATCGTTCGTTACTGCTGATTTTGTAGGTAAATAGCCATTTTTCATGACTTTTTTACCGTTTACTCTTAAAAAAAAGGTAATTACTCTTTTTTTATAGCGAAAAATATCAGAACGTAGTATAGTATAATCAGAACAAAGAACAACAAGAAAAAATCATAAGCAAATGTGAATATTTATTCACTGCAAAAAATAGCTTGTTTACTCCGAAAAGATTGTAAAAATCAAAGGATAAAGCTATAATAAATACAGAAACACAGAGATAAATTAAAAGCACAAGCTGATAAAAAAGTGTGGTCTTAGTATTATTATATAATGAATAATTATTTACTAAAACGAATATTTATTCACTACAAAAAAACGACTGTTAACTCAGGATTTGTAGAAGAAAAAATAAGAACAGATTATAATAAGCTTGTAAGATGAACAAAGAAAAGCGAAGAAAAACAAAATTCAACAAAGCATATGTCCAGGCAAATATCTTAGTAATTATCAAGGTTCAAATTTAGGAAGAATCCTAACAAAAACAAAATATTAAACTAAAAAAGGAGAAGTTATTATGAGCACAAATTTCGCAGAACTCAATGCACAGGAAATGAATGAAGTAAATGGCGGAGCAAAGGTTAAAGCATCACTGGCTCTGGCTGTTGCAGCATATGTTGCATATAAGATAGGCAATTGTTTTAAGAAGTAATAAGCATATCGAGAATTAGGAGGAAATTATGGAACATCAGAATAACTTCAATTATCTCAATATCAATGAAATGACGGATATCAACGGAGGATATCATCCCTTTGGCTGGTCAACAGGGATATTGGTCGATCCCGTTCCGATAAAAATATCGGGGATCAGTTTATTAAAGAGAAGATAATTCTAAGAGGTAAGAAAAATGAGTGATTTTACAGAACTCAACTCTAAGGAAATGAATGAAACTAATGGCGGTCTGACAACTATCATCGTACCTGTTTTATTAGCTTTAGGTGCAGTAATATATAAGGCCTGCCAGTGTTAGAAGTAATATATAACTATAATTCTATAATAAGTAAAGGAGAAAAAAGATCATGTTTACAGAGCTTAATTCTATGGAAATGAAAGAGATCAACGGCGGTTGCATCTGCACTGCTATTGATAATGACTATATCTGCGAGGGTACTCCTGTCAGCAGATTCAAGAAGCTTTTTACAAGATTTTCTAAGTAACAGACTTTAGTACATATATTTAATAATATAAAGGAGAAAGCAAAATGGATAACTTTGTAGAACTCAGTGACGAAGAGATCAGCGAGATAGGCGGTGGATTTGTTGTTTCGGAGCCGATCTTTGACAAACGCGTAATCGATATTAATCCACCAATAAAGTTAAAGAAGCGTTTCACTTGGATATTCAGATAATGATGTCCTGAAAAGGATATTTTTATAAAATTAAAGAAGGAGGAAGCTTAAAATGGCTGATAATTTTAAGGAGCTTGACGCTAAGGAATGTGACAAGACAAATGGTGGAACTTCTATTTATATACCTGCAGACCTTAGGCGCACTATAAGAGAATCTTTACTTCGACAGTTAAAGAAGTAAACATATATTTATAATTCTATAATGAAAAAGGAGAAAATTATCATGAACAAGGATTTTAAAGAGCTTCCACCTAATGATAAAGAAGAAGTAAACGGCGGTAGATCCATATGTTTGCCTGATTGGCGAAATATTTTACTGCCGAAGAAAAAATAATATAAACCCATATTCTATAATGTAAAAAAGGAGAAATAACAATGGCTAATTTTGCAGAACTCAGCGCACAGGAAATGAACGAGACTAATGGTGGATCTGTACCTACACTTCCAATTAAGATCGCTACATATCTTACTGCTGCATACCTTGTATACAGAGCTACAAGAAAGTAATGTTACAGGATAATTCTATAATTTAAAGGGAGAATACTAAAATGATGACTAATTTTGTAAGACTTAATCCGGACGAGCTTAATGCATTAAACGGCGGTATGGTTACTATCCTGCCTGTAAGACCGATCAGACCTATTGATACTATTCGTCCTGTCAGACCTATCAGACCGGTTTATTATTACGTTTGATAACAAAGGAGAAAACTAAAATGAGCAAGTTTACAGAGCTTTCAGCTAAGGAAATGAACGAGACAGACGGCGGAGTTATCCCGTTGGTCTTTGCAGGTTTTGTTGTAGCTACTACAGCTATATATGCTGCATGCTATAACGTTCTTAAGAAGTAATTAAACAATATAATTCTATAAATATTAAAGGAGAAATAAAAAATGGCTAACTTTACAGAACTCAATTCTAAGGAAATGAACGAGACTAACGGTGGATTCCTTCCGATTATCATAGCAATCGGTGCAGGTGTTGCAGGTGCAGCATACGCTGCATATCAGGCTTCACATAAGTAATTAAACAGTATAATTCTATAAAAATATTATAAGTATTTTATGGCTAATTACAGGGGATAGTGTACGTGTTTGCTTTGGATCGGTACGGTGAACAGGATCCTGTATCGGCAGGTGAAGTGAATTTGTTTATCCTTGAAATAGCATGATTTCACAGAAGGAGATTATAAAATGAATACTTATTCTTCAGATACTGATTTTAAGAAAAATAACAGCGTTAAGGGCGAATATGGTGATGATACCATTATCAGGATAATTTCTTTCCCGTTTGGCGGCACACCATTTGTAACATCCCGAGGACGTTTCTAAATGAAAATAAAAGGAGAAATTAAAAATGGCTAATTTCGCAGAACTCAATGCTAAGGAAATGGACGAGACTAACGGCGGTTCCCTTCCAATGATTCCAACTAAAGCTATCGTATTCGGTGCAAGTGTATTATATACAGCATATGCTTTGTACCAGGCTAAAAGAAAGTAATATAGCAAGATAATTCTACAAATATACAGGAGACAAACAAAATGACTTTTGCAATACTTAACGCAGCAGAAATGAATTACACTAATGGCGGATATATCAATCCAAGCTTTATGTGGCAGGATACAAGACCTGTTTACTTTGTAAAGAGAAACGGTCAACTCATGGTCACTCGTGAATTTAATCCTGTAACAGATCAGCTTATGATCGGCAGTGCTATTAGCGCTTTTACAAAGTAAGATCATGGAGGATAATATAATGGCTGATAATTTTAAAGAGCTTGATCCTAAAGAAATGGACGCTACTAATGGCGGTTCTTCAAAATACAATGTAATGGACTCAATAAAAGATGCTATATACGATACCAGGATCGGAAAATTTGTAAAACGTCTTTATGGATGGCTGTAATCAACATATTAAAAAGAATATAATATCGATACACTAAAAAATATAACAATAATGGAGGAAATTAAAAATGAGCAAATTTACAGAACTTAATGCAACAGAAATAACAGAAGTAAACGGTGGCGGCGTACTTGATAAGGCAAAGACTTTTGTATCAACCGCTGCAACATGCTGGGTAAGCGGCTGCAAGTATCTTTGGAACAGCACAAAGGATTTTGTTAGCGGTCTCTTTGACTAATTATTGATAGGAGAAAAATATCATGTCAGAAAAGAAAACAACAGAAATGAACGAGCTTCTCGATGAAGCAAAGGATATGGAACTCGGTGACGAGACAGGCGCATCAGCAGGTGCTGCAATTGCGATCAGCGTAGCTATCACAGCAGGTGCATACGTTGCCGCAACAAAAGCATATAGATGTGGCGCAGTGATGACTGTATCAGCAGAGTGCAATGGCTCACGCAAGTCTTGCAGATAATCAAAAACTTATAATATATGATCTAAAAAACAACGAAAGATATTCAGGAGGAAAATAACAATGGCTAAATTTACAGAACTTAATGCAGCAGAAATGACAGAAGTAAACGGCGGCAGCGTACTTTCTCAGGCAAAGAATCTGGTAAAGGAGTTTACCGGAAACTGGATCAGCGGCTGTAAGTATCTTTGGAACAGCACAAAGGATTTTGTTAGCGGTCTCTTTGACTAATTGTTGATAAGTAATAATATAAGGTTTTAATGATATTGACTGCAACATTTTCTCTCGGAACAGGTGCAGTAAAGACAATGGAACAGGCAGAAAAGTAATAATGATACGTATATGAGATACGAATAAGAGTGCCATCTATACTTGTCGGATACCAGCCTTTAGCGAAGGTATGTATGCAGCAATATCGTGCCCGAATACATAAGAAGATAATAAAATGAGCAAGAATTTTACAGAACTTAATACAAAAGAGCTCATGAACACAGATGGCGGCATCTTTGGTATTGACGACGTTGCTTTAGCATGTGTAATTGGTATTGGCACTGCTGTCGCTTACGGCGCAACATACGTTTATAATCATTATATCAAGTAATCTAAACATATAGAATTCTAAGGACATTAATAGATTTATTGGTGGTTCATTTTTTGACAGTGTAATTACCAGTATAGTTAGAGGCATAGTATATGGCATTCTATTCCCCAGAAAACATTGACTCAACTTTAAGCAAGAGCACCTTGGAATTAACATACATCAATGCAAGTATCTACTCAGAATCGGCGCAGTGAATTATCCTGCGTTGGTAGGCAGAGTTATATATGCAGCAGAAAATAGAACTATAAATAAGGAGAAACGAAAATGGCTAATTTTGTAGTACTTAACACAAGTGAACTCAATAAGCTCAATGGCGGATATTATTATGATCCCAAAACGGTCTACAATCCAGGTCCAATCAAGTTCCCGGGACCAATAATCACCTTCCCAGGTCCAATTATTTGCTATTGATTTAGCATACAGCTATTTAAAGAAGTAATCTGACGAGCAGATTATAGTAAATATCGAAAATAACCATTCTAACTCAGTTTAGAATATTTATAAGCATATAACATACGAAATATAATTTGTCAGCAGCAGGCTATATCAGGACAGGCTAAAGCAGGTTATGAAACAGGCAGAGAAGTAATAATGATACGTATATGAGATACGAAAAGAGTGCCATTTATACATATGCCGAGAGTAGACTTTTCTGAACAGAGATATGATAGAAATATCATATCGAGCCTGGGTGCGGCAAAAATGATAAGTTTTTTATCACAGAAATACAATTTAATAATGAAATATAAGGAGAAAATAATAATGGCTAATTTTACAGAACTTTCAGCTAAGGATATTAATGAAGTTAATGGCGGTCGTATATTACCGTACATTATTACTACAGGTCCGATAATAACACCGTATCTTCCTGTAATCGTACTCGGTGCTGCAGCAGCAGGTGCTGTTAGTGCAGCTTTAAAGAAGTAATTTGCACAGCAAATTATTACAAATATCGAAACCAAGCCTTTAGGCTTAATATATATAAATGAAATGCAGCATAAAAACTCAAAACCGGCGCGGTGAATCATCCTGCGTCGGTAGGCAGAGTTTATACATTGCAGCATAAAAAAGGAGAAACAAAATGGCTAATTTTGTAGTACTTAATACTAATGAACTCAATAAGGTAAACGGCGGATTTATTGCAGTAAGTCCAGATAGTCCGTTTTATCAGACCTATCTGCGTTTGTTAAAGCTTGGGATATCGTTTTTAATCTAATGCAGATCTATCAAAGAATAATCTATAATAAATACAGGAGAAATGAAAATGAACAACTTTGTTGTACTTAATGCCAATGAACTCGATACGGCAAACGGCGGAACTACCGGCAAACTTATCAGCAGCGGCAGATACATACTTCCGATATGTCCTCGGGTCAAAATGATCCCTAACCTTCAGAGTTGCTCGTTTATCTTAGGATAATCATTAACAAGAGAAAATAAGCATTCTAACTAAGTTTAGAATATTTATAAGTATATAACATACGAAATATAATTTGTCAGCAACAGGCTATCTCAGAACAGGCTAAAGTAGGTTATGAAACAGGCAGAGAAGTAATAATGATACGTATAAAGAGATACGAAAAGAGTGCCATTTATACATATGCCAAGAGTAGACTTTTCTGAACAAAGATATGATAGAAATATCATATCGAGCCTGAGTGCGGCAAAATGATAAGGTTTTTATCACAGAAATACAATTTAATAATGAAATATAAGGAGAAAATAAAATGAACAATTTTGTAGTACTTAATGCTAATGATCTCGGTAAGATCAACGGTGGATTTGTATATATGCCTGAAAATCCAAGAAAAGGCAAATTCACAATCCCAAGAATTGAAATTCCGGGAACTATCTGCTGGTAATTTAAATTTAATAAAGGAGAAAAATAAATGAGCAAATTTACAGAACTTACAGCTAAAGAAATGAACGCAACTGATGGTGGACTTTTGGTATTGCCACTTGTACCATTGATTGTTATTGGTGCAGGAGCAGTAGCAGGTTATGTTGGTGCAGCTTTAAAGAAGTAATCTAAAATACAAACTAATATAAGAAAATAATCATAGCAATTTATAACTATAAGAAAGAGAAATAAAAATGGCTAATTTTATCATACTTAATGCAAATGAACTTAATAAAATGAATGGCGGATGCTATTGGAGAGGATCAAATATTCCGAGTTCAATGCCAGTATTTCCATTCACAATTAAACTTGTTAAATAAGGGAGATATAAAATGAAAAATTTTACAGAGCTTTCAGCTAAAGATATGAACGAGACAGATGGCGGTATCATTGTGACTACAGCAGCTATTGTAGCAGGTGTAATTGCTGCTACTGTTGGTGCTTATGGATTTTATACTGGTTACAAAAGCCGCTAAAATAGAGGCATACTCTATAATATACTAATTATAAAATATTGGAAAAATAATAATGAACCACTTTGTTGTACTTAACGCAAGTTAACTCGATAAGGTGAACGTCGGAACTGTCGGCAAACTTATAGGCGGCAGATACATACTTCCGATACGTCCTCGGGTTAAAGTGATCCCGAACCTTCAGAGTTGCTCGTTTATCTTAGGATAAACATTAACAAGGGAAAATAAGCATTCTAACTGAGTTTAGAATATTTATAAGTATATAATACAAGAAAATATATTTGTCAGCATCAGGCTATATCAGAGCAGGCTAAAGTAGGTTATGAAACAGGCAGAGAAGTAATGATGATACGTATAAAGAGATACGAAAAGAGTGCCATTTATACATATGCCGAGAGTAGACTTTTCTGAACAGAGATATGATAGAAATATCATATCGAGCCTGAGTGCGGCAAAATGATAAGATTTTTATTACAGAAATACAATTTAATAATGAAATATAAGGAGAAAATAAAAATGGCTAAATTTACAGAACTTTCAGCTAAAGATATGAACGAAACAAATGGTGGATTTGTATTTCCACTTATAGCTATGGGCGCATTAGCTGTAGCAATAGTAGGCGAAGTTTATTCTTACTGCCAAAATAACTAATAACTATAGAAAACAAATCTTATATGGCTTAATTTAAATGCAAAGTATCAACTCGAAATCGACACGGTGAATTATCCTGCGTCAGTAGGCAGAATTTATACATTGCAGCATAGAAAAAGGAGAAACAAAGATGGCTAATTTTATCGTACTTAACGCAAATGAACTCAATAAGGTAAATGGCGGAATGATATTTATCTCTAATGTAAGAGATATCCTTTTCCCTAATCCCGGACCGATCTATAATCCGAAAAACCGCACAACATTTCCATATTGATTGGTATAAATAAAGAAAACTTATGATGAACAATGGTTTTATAAAGCTTGATGCTAAGAATATGACAGAGGTAAGTGGCGGAGGTGTCAAGGAAATTGTTGGTGCTGCTATAAATTATGTAGTACATAATCCGATTATTACCTTACCAACACCTGCATTGGCTGAGTTTACAGCAACACTTCCACAAGTAATATTCACACATAAAAGATAAAAGGAGAAAACAAAAATGACTAATTTTACAAATCTTAATGTTAAAGATCTCGTTTCCGTAAACGGCGGAAGCATTGTCGGAATCAGAAGACCTTTCATCTGGATCGATCCACCTATTCGCATTACACTTCCTGTCGTAAGACCGGTTGTACGCTAATAGCGGAGGAATATAGACATGAATTACATAGTAACTAACGGCTTTTCAGAGCTTAATAATGATGAGATCATCACTGTAGACGGCGGACGTATTACATGGGCAGATGTTCTGGAATTTATCATAAGATCATCTGTAGTAGTTTGCTAAAATGCAATAAAGGAGAAATCCAAAATGAGCAAGAATTTTACAGAGCTTTCAGCTAAAGAAAAGAATGAAACCAACGGCGGCGGTCTTGTTCAGACTGTAGCTCAATGGCTTAAGGAACACTTTAGTCTGGGAACTGGGATTTTATAATCAATATTTTTAGGAGAAACAAATATGACTAAATTTACTGAACTTAGTTCTAAGGAAATGACTAAGACTAATGGCGGTTATGTATGGCCTTCAAAACTTCCTTATACAATACTTAATAAGATCAGGTATTGGCTTGCATAATTGTAATATAGATTAATACAGCAATTTCAAAATACAAACTGATTTTCTAAAAATATGAAAGGAGAAAACTAATAATGACTTATTTTACAGATCTTAATGCTAATGATATGAACGAGGTTAATGGCGGTAGTGTTGCATCTACACTCGCAAAGGTTGCTCAGACAGCAGCTAAGGCTATTATTTATACAACTGTTCCTTCATATCCACTTTATCCAGTATGGATTTTAAGGTAAACTAATTACTTTTAATATACGTAAATTAAAACACGAAAATTATAAAGTAAAAAGGAGAAAAATAAAATGGAATATACAATGAATAATGGTTTTTCAGAGCTTAATAATGACGAAGCAATCACTGTAGACGGAGGACGCATCCCAATAAGTGGTGCTAAAAAGGCCGCTGCAGTCGTAGGCTCAAAACTTATTGTCTTGTCATATGTTATCAATTTCTAATCAACAATCACGAAGAAATATAAAGGAGAAAAATAGAATGAGCAAGAATTTTACAGAGCTTTCAGCTAATGAAAAAGATACAGTAACAGGCGGCGGTAACGGCCCTGTTTCTAAAGCACTCAGAACAATCGGCAACATTTTGATTCGCTGGTCTAATACATAATTACACGTAATAATTTTATAAATAAATCTGAAGGAGAAAATAAAATGACTTATTTTGCAGATCTTAATACTAAGGATATTAATGAGGTTAATGGCGGCAGTATTGCAACTACTCTTGCAACATTACTTATTGCTTCAACAGGACCAGTTCCTTACTGGCTTTATAGATAATATAACTATATAATTACAGATAAATAAATTGAAAGGAGAAAAACAAAAATGACTAATTTTACAGATCTTAATACTAAGGATATTAATGAGGTTAATGGCGGTGGTGTAATATCTACAATTGCAAATTACATTATTTCTCATCCTGAGATATTCATCACGGTATCAGGTCCTATTATACCAATATATAGATAATAATAAATTAAATCATATCAAAATTATAAAATAAAAGGAGAAAATAAAAATGACTAAATTTACAGATCTTAATTCTAAGGAAATGAACGATATAGACGGTGGATTCCCGGTTATCCTTATCCCGCTTGCAGCACCGGTTATTGCAGCACCGATTCTTGGTTACTTTGCAAACAAGTATTCAAAGTAAAAAATATATAAATAAAGGAGAAAACAAAAATGACTAATTTTAGAGATCTTAATTCTAAGGAAATGAACGATATAGACGGTGGATTCCCGGTTATCCTTATCCCACTTGCAGCACCGGTTATTGCAGCACCGATTCTTGGTTACTTTGCAAACAAGTATTCAAAGTAAAAAATATATAAATAAAGGAGAAAATAAAATGACTAAATTTACAGAGCTTAATTCTAAGGAAATGAATAAAGTAAATGGCGGCAGTGTAAGTATTGTAGGTCCAGCACTTGGTCCAGTTATACTTGCAAGTTACCTTATAAGCAAATTATTCAAGTAATATAGTGCTTTTATATATCCAGAAATTCAGATTTTAGAAATCAATAATTATAGAAACAATTTCTAAGGAGGAAATAATAATGAAAAATAAAGCTAGTACATATACTGCACTTTTTATAACACTTTTATTCCTGTTCATCTTCACATTGATGACAGTATCATCTCAGACAACAAATACATTTGCATTTTTACGTGTATCAGGATTAGTAAGTCTGATTTATGTGCCACTATTCTGGTATGCAAATAAGAAATGTAAAGAAGAAAAATTGAAGGCTGAAGAAAAGAATCACGCTGAATAATAGATTTTCAGAGTTTAACGCAAACGAGTTATGAACACAGACGGCGGCACCTTCTTTGCTGACAATCTCATATTCTTGCAATTGTCGGTACAGGAGCAGCAGTTGCTACTGCATATAAGCTGTCTACATTAAAGAAGTAAATATATCTAATAGGAGGAATATAAAATGACTAAGTTTACAGATCTCAATACAAAAGAACTTATGAATACAGATGGCGGCGTTTTAGGTATAGATGATGTCGTATTAATTACTTGCGCACTTATCGCTGCAGGTACTGCTATCGGTACAGCTGCTGGTGTTAGCAGAAAGAATCGCTAATTAAACTAAATTACGGAGGAAATTGAAAATGGAATATACAATGAATAATGGATTTACAGAGCTTAACGCTGTAGAAATGGAAAATATCGATGGTGGCATCCTTCCAATCATCATATATGCAGCAGCTTTCGCTGGCAGTGTAGCTGTTAGCTATGGCCTTACATACGTACTTGCTTAATCAATAATACTACGGAGGAATATAAAAATGGATTTCACAATGAATAATAGATTTGCAGAGCTTTCTGAGTCAGACGCAATGAACACATCAGGCGGAGAAGTTATCATCGCAGTAGTTGGCGCACTTATCGCTGCAGGTACTGCTATCGGTGTAGCTTCAGCAAAAAGCAGAAAGAACAGATCATAATCAATAAAAATTACGGAGGAAATTGAAAATGGAATATACAATGAATAATGGATTTGCAGAGCTTTCTGAATCAGACGCAATGAACACATCAGGCGGAGAAGTTATCATCGCAGTAGTTTGTGCACTCATCGCTGCTGGTACTGCTATCGGTGTAGCTTCAGGCGTTAGCAGAAAAAATCGCTAATTAACAATAACTGATAATTACGGAGGAAAATAAAATGGAATATACAATGAATAATGGATTTGCAGAGCTTAACGCTGTAGAAATGGAAAACATCGATGGTGGTATCATTCCGCTCATCGTTTACGCTGGTGCTTTCGTTGGCAGCTTAGCTGTTAGCTACGGCCTTACATACGTACTTGCTTAATCTATAAAATTATCGGAGGAATATAAAAATGAATAAGTTTACAGATCTTAATACAAAAGAACTTATGAATACAGATGGCGGCGTTTTAGGTATAGACGATGTCGTATTAATTACATGTGCACTTATCGCTGCTGGTACTGCTATCGGTACAGCTGCTGGTGTTAGCAGAAAAAATCGCTAATCTACAATAACTAATAATTACGGAGGAATATAAAAATGGAATATACAATGAATAATGGATTTGCAGAGCTTAATGCAGTAGAGATGGAAAACATTGATGGTGGAGTTCTTCCAATCATCATATATGCAGCAGCTTTCGCTGGCAGTGTAGCTGTTAGCTATGGCCTTACATACGTACTTGCTTAATCTATAAAATTATCGGAGGAATATAAAAATGAATAAGTTTACAGATCTCAATACAAAGGACCTTATGGATACAAACGGCGGCGAGGTTGTTATCGCAGTAGTTTGTGCACTTATCGCTGCTGGTACTGCTATCGGTACAGCTGCTGGCGTTAGCAGAAAAAATCGCTAATCTACACAATTAGATCATTAATAAAAACGGTAAGGAAATTATATTCTTACCGTTTTTATTTTTTACTCTCATAAAAATCCCGTTTACTCTCAATAAGATGCAAAAGGTTAGACCATACAGTATAATCATAAATGTAATAAAACAAACCTTAAATCCAAAAAGAAGGAACGTGATTTTATGAAATACTACTGTGTAAAACAACACGACATTACAGATTGTGGCGCAGCATGCCTGGCTACTATCTCAAAACAGTACGGACTCAACATAGCCATTTCAAAGATCAGAGAAGTTGCAGGTACCGATAAACAGGGTACTAACGTATATGGTATGATCAAGGCAGCCGAACAGCTCGGCTTTACAGCAAAGGGCGTAAAGGGTGACAAGGAAGCATTCTTCAGTGAATTTCCGCTCCCTGCCATTGCACATATAGTAGTTGACGGAAGTCTTCTTCACTATGTAGTTATCCATAAGATAACAAAGAATCAGGTAATTGTTGCAGATCCGGGAAAGGGCATCGTAAAATACAAGCCTGAAGATTTCTTCAAGGTATGGACAGGTGTACTTATCTTCCTCGTACCTACAGCAAAATTCAAGAAGGGCAACGAAAATCAGGGAGTTCTCTCTCGTTTCTTCGGCTTGATGTTCCCTCAGAAGAGACTTATTGTAAATATATTCTTATCATCATTGCTTATCACGGTATTCGGAATACTGACGTCGTTCTATTTCCGATTGATAATGGACGACATAGTCCCGAATTCGACGCATAAGACCCTATTGGCGATATCAGTAGGAGTCATAGGCTTATACATTTTCAAGGCAGTTTTAGAGGCCTTCAGAAATCATCTTATGCTGCACCTCGGACAAAAGCTAGATATCCCGTTGATACTGGGCTATTATCAGCATGTTCTGGCGCTCCCGATGAATTTCTTCGGCACAAGAAAAACAGGTGAGATCGTATCAAGATTTGCAGACGCATCAAAGATCAGAGATGCTATCTCCAGTGCCACACTTACCATTATGATCGATACCCTCATGGCTTTAGTTGGCGGTATCGTACTTTATAAGCAGAACCACACACTGTTCTTCATCGCACTTATCGTTGTCGCTCTTTACAGCATCATCGTATTTGCATTCAACAAGCCTGTAAAGAAGATCAACGAAGTGCAGATGGAAAACAACGCACAGGTTACTTCTTATCTCGTAGAAACACTCAATGGTATCGAAACAGTTAAGGCATTCAATGCAGAAGACAAGGCTCAGGCAAAGACTGACAGACTCTTTATAAAGTTCCTCAAGAGCATATTCAAGGGCGGAATGATCACAAACGCTCAGCAGACACTCACAAACATCGTTTCAACTATCGGTGTGACAGTTATCCTCTGGGTAGGTGTTGTAAGCGTTCTCAACGGCAATATGACACTCGGAAGCCTCATCACATTCAACGCACTTCTTGCTTACTTCCTCGATCCTGTAAAGAACCTCATCAATCTCCAGCCTACAATGCAGACAGCTATCGTAGCAGCTGAAAGACTCAGTGAGATCCTCGATCTTGAAGTAGAAAAGCTTGAAACAGAGCACAAGAAGCTCAATCCCGAGTCACTTAACAAGGACATCAAGATCAGAAACCTCGATTTCAGATACGGAACAAGAAAGCTTGTACTTGAAGACATCAACATGGATATCAAGGCAGGCGAAAAGATCGCTCTCGTTGGCGGAAGCGGTTCAGGTAAAACAACTCTTTCCAAGCTCCTTATGAATTTCTATCCTTTAGAAAGAGGCGACATTTATATAGGAGATTACAACATAAAGGACATCAATCTCGAGTGCCTCAGAAACAAGATAGCTTATATCTCACAGAATATCTTCCTTTTCAGCGGTACTATCAAGGAAAACCTCATGCTCGGAAACGAAGATGCAACACTCGAGGACATTATCGAAGCCTGCAAGCTCAGTAAGGCAGATGAATTCATCAATAATATGCCTCTGAGATACGACACAATGCTCGAAGAAAACGGCGCAAACCTCTCAGGCGGTCAGAAGCAGCGTCTTGCTATTGCAAGAGCACTCCTCAAGAAGCCTGATATCCTCATCATGGACGAGGCTACAAGTAACCTTGACTCCATTACCGAGAAGGCTATCGAAAAGACTATAAACAGCCTTTCAAAGAACATCACTACAGTTATCATCGCACACAGACTCAGCACAATTATGAAGTGTGACAAGATCTTCGTTATGGAAAAGGGCAAGTTCATCGAAGAGGGTACTCACAAGTCACTTCTCGAGAGCAAGGGCAAGTACTACAAGCTCTGGAAGGATCAGCTCCCTGACAAGTCTATCTTTGAAGAGACCGAGGCAATTGACGCTGTTGCTGTTGAAGAATCACCTGAGGTCGAGGAAACAGAGACCACACCTGCAATAGTAACAGTAGCAGAAGCAGCCGAAAGAGCCGCAGAGCTCGCAGCATCAGAGGAGACCCCAGCAGCCGAGACAACAGAAACTGCTGAAGCTTCCGATACAGGCAACAGTTCAACAGATGAAAAGAAGTCTGATGAAGAAACAAAGACAGAGATATGCACTATCGCTTATCCGATGTTCGTTCAGCAGACAACTAAATAAAGGAGGCTTTTAATTTGAAAGGAATCATTCTCGACTTAAATGACATCTCAGATAGCCGCGAAGTAATGGAAAGTAAGGAATCTCCCAAGATCAGGTGGTTCATCTACATTCTTTGTACATTCGTAATAGCAGCTATCGTAGCTATGTGCTTCTTCAAGATCGACCAGTATACCAATATCACTGGCGAAGTAAAGACAAACGAATCAGCAAGCTCTATACTTGCATCAAGCAGCTGCAAGCTGAAACAGATCTGTGTTTCGGAAGGTCAGGAAGTAAAGGCAGGAGATACGCTCTTCGTTCTTGACTCAGACTATGCATCAAAGCAGAAATCCATAATCGAAACAAAGCTTGCTTCAAGCAAGGCAGACCTCGCTAATACACAGCTACTTATGCAGAGCATCAAGGACAACAAGAACCTTTTCAAGAACGATGCTTCCGATTCAAAGTACTACTACAGATTTGAGCAGTACAAGAATGGTACTCTTCTCTCAGCAAAGGAAGTAGACAATACTATCCTCAACAACAGCCTTTCACAGGAAGAGAAACAGGACAAGATCGTTTCTATCAATAACAGTATAGCTGAAAAGAATGCACGTATCGCAGAATACAACTCTCTCCTCAACTGCCTCAGAACAGACAGCGAGTTTGCAGGCAGCGACAGCGTAGTCATGGCAGAATACAATGAATATAAGGCAAACTATGAAAAGGCAAAGCTCATCTATGACCAGTCAAGAAATTCATATGACACTGTTGCAAAGCAGCTTTCGGCTCAGGTGAACAACATAGTTTCAACAGTACAGGTAGATACAAAGAAGCAGAACGCTGAAACTCTTTACCAGTCTGCAAAGGATTATAAGAACTCATATCTATCTGATATCCGTTCACAGATCGTTCTCCTGGAGAATCAGCTCATCAACGACAGCGCAAACGAGCAGCTCCAGAGTGCACTGAACGACTATAAGTCACTCAAGGCAGCAGTTGAACAGGACGGAGCTTTCACTTCATCAAATTCTGACCTCAACTTTGAATATGAACAGTTCACAAATACCTATAATTCAATGATAAGCGAGTACAGCTCAGCTGTTACAGAGTATAACGCGCTCTACAACGAATACCTCACAAACAGCGGCTCAGCAGTATCCTCCTACGACGTTTCCAATGCAGAAACATCATACCAGAGTGCTGCTATGGACCTCGCAACTCTCAAAAACACATATCTCTCAAAAATCGAGATCACTATAAATTCAGCCGAAGCAGAGATCGCTTCTCTTGAGGAATCAAAGAAGAGTCTTGAACTTTCGCTGAAGGGAACCCCCAATACTGATAACTATGAAAAGTTATCTTCAGATAAACTCAAGAACGAAGCTATTGTAGCTATCGGTTCAGAGATCGACGCTCTCAACGATACAATCACATCGCTGGAGTCTCAGTTGGTTGAACTTGAAGGAAACATCACTAATTCCGAGATCAAGGCATCTATTGACGGAACAGTTACCCTCATCAATGATATCAACTGTGGTGATATGGTGCAGGCTGGCAATTCACTGTGCAGCATCATTCCTAAGAACACAGGATTCAAGGTAATGCTTTATATCCCTGAAAGCGAGATATCAAAGGTAAGCGTAGGTCAGATGACAGATTATGCATTCGATGCTCTGCCATACAGCGAGTACGGCAAGCTCTCAGGCAAGATCACATCTATCTCAGCTGACTCTATCTCAAACGACTCAGGAATGAACTACTATGTTGCTCAGGCAAGCCTCACCGATACATCGCTCTCAAACAAGAAGGGCGAGACTCACGAACTCAAAAACGGCATGATCGTTCGTGCAAAGTCGATAAACGGCTCCAAAAAGGCTATATCATGGCTTCTTGAGAAACTGAACTTCATAGAATAAAACAATTTACGGATAACGGTTTGAAATATAGAACCATTCTCCTTATCATTATAGAATCGATTGTGGCCGCATATAGTATGCGGCCATAGTCATTTTTATCACAAATCCCGAAAAACAGGCATTTCATATATAATATTCTTAGATTTGCACTGAGTGCAATTTCAAAAATTTTCATTTCGTATCCAATAATGCTTTGCTCCAAATAGTCGTTCACTTCAAAAATCTACTTGTTGGCTCTTATTTTATCGACTGTTCCGCTTTTTCGGGGTATAATCTAATTACAAAATCCAAATCAGAAAGGAACGGTAAAATATGCAGATAATAGAACATCAAGACATTCAACTCAACAATCTAATAAGCTACAATACTAAAGTCAAGCATTCGGATATTCTGAAACTTACCCAGTACATTTCTGATAATCTCCACGTGCTTGATCTTAAGAAAAACGACAACATAATATTTGCCGAAAAAGATCATGTCAATGATGAAATGGTCAATGTAGAAATACTTATCCCTGTAAAAGGCAAAATAGAAAAATGCCAGGAATACGACTACAAACCCATATTCAAACTAAACAATGCAGTAATTATCCGGCACGAAGGCAATTTAAATGACCTTCCGCAAACAGAGAACATTCTTCACAACTTTATCAAGGAACATGATTTTCAGGCTTCGACACAGCCTTACTACATCGTAGTAAGAAACGGTACCATAGACTCTGACGATTGTATAATCGACATCTGTATCGGTATCGGTTAAAATCCGATCGTTTAGGGTATACCCTAAACAAAAGCCTCTTTTATATTTCTTTAGACTCTGTTTTAACAAATATACATATTTTCAAACGAAACACTACTTAAACCAAACAGAAAGGATCGATAATAATGTGTAAAATAGGATATGCACGAGTGAGCACCATTGAACAGAACGAAGCTCGCCAGATAACTGCACTCAAAGAGCTTGGATGTGAAAAGATCTTCATTGACAAACAGAGTGCAAAGGATACAAACCGCGAACAGTTCAACAGAATGTGCAACTACGTCCGCGAAGGAGATACTGTCATCGTTACAGAATACTCCCGTCTTGCAAGAAATGTAAAGGATCTTCTCGCTATCATAGACGATCTTCATAACCAGAATGTAAACCTCATAAGCATCAAGGAAAACTTTGATACATCAACTCCACAGGGCAGTCTCATGCTGACTATCTTTGCAGGACTTTCCGAGTTTGAAAGAGAAATGATACTTCAGCGTCAGCGCGAAGGCATCGCAATTGCAAAGCGCGCAGGAAAATACCACGGCAGAAAGCCTCTCCCATTCAATGAAGAAGAATTCCGCAAGGAATGTATCAACTGGACAGACGGAAGACAGACAGCCGTAAAGACAATGAGCAAGCTCAACATGAAGCCCAACCGCTTCTACAAGAAAGTAAAAGAGCTTGGCATCATAAAAAACACTAAAAATCAAACTGCCGTATAAACAGTAGTTAAACTAAAAACACTGAAATACAGCCTTTTTTCAACTTATCAACGACATAAAATTTTTCATTTTGCACTGAGTGCAAAACCAAAAATTTCAATAAATCCATACATAATATTACAAACATCTTCAGGAGGAATTAAAAATGAAATTCAGAAAAATCGTAACAGGAATCATGGCATCCGCACTTATGGCTTGCAGCCTTTCAGCTGTACCCGCTAACGCAGCAGCTGCAGTAAATGCTGAAGTAGCAAAGAGTGCACAACTCGTCAACGATCTTGACAGAATGATCAAATTACGCGGAACAATGCCTATGAAGGGTGATATCAACGGCGACAAGAAGGTTACAACAGAAGATTCAGCTGTTCTGGACGTATACCTTAAGGGCCTTATCAATATAAATAAGAATTCCACAGCTTTTCGTGTACTTGATGTAAACTGGGACGGCAAGCTTGATGTCAAGGATCAGCTTCTTATGCCAAAGAAGTACAACAAGGCTGTACTTGACTTCAGCTATCTTCACACAGGTGACTTCAACAGCGATGGCGTTGTAAACTCAAAGGACCTCACTATCCTTAAAAAGAACACCAACGGCATAGTACTTAATCCTATCATCAGAATTGACGATCCTATCATGGTCGAGCCATTGATCGAGACAGAATATGATGCAGTAGGCAGAATAATCCGCAAAAGACCAAGCATCTACGATCTTAACCAGGACGGATATGTAAACTACAAGGATATCAACCTTTTAGACAGCTATATATCCACATTCCCATTAATACGTCTTTATTGATCTGAACGCAATTCAGACAACAATATAATCATACAACCAAAATCAATAACAAAACAAGAAGGAGAATATGAGAATGAAATTCAGAAAATTCGCAACAGGGATCATGGCATCCGCACTTATGGCTTGCAGCGCATCAGCTGTATCAGCTAACGCAGCAACAACAGCAGCAACCGCAACATTAAATGCTCAGGTAGCATCAAGCGCAAAGCTTGTAAGCGGCATAGATTCACTTATTAAATTACGCAGAACAATGCCTATGAAAGGCGATATCAACGGCGACAAGAAAGTAAATGAAGAAGATGCAGCCGTTCTTGATGTATACCTTAAGGGCCTTATCAAGATAACTAAGGATTCTACAGCTTACCGTGTACTCGATGTAAACTGGGACGACAAGCTTGACAGCACAGATTTTGATATCATGTTAAAGAAATCTCCTACAACTTCAATACCTCTCATTTCAATTATTAGAGCTTATACTCTTCGCACAGGAGATTTCAACTATGACGGTGTTGTAGATTCAAAGGATCTTTCTAACCTTAACAATAATCTTGACTCAAAAAGAATCCCATCCCCATCCTATATGAAAATAAACGGAAGAATAGTAAATACAACATCATATATATCTCCGTTATTAAGAAACGATCTTCACGACCTTAATCATGACGGATTTGTCAACTCAAAGGACGTTGATCTTATGGAAAGCTATATATCCTATCCTATTATCTACCGTCTTTATTGATCTTAACTGATAACTACATCATAAATAACAAAAACTAATCATAATATAAGGAGATATAAAAAATGAAACTTAAAAAGACACTTTCAGCTCTCGCAACATCAGTACTTATGGCTTGCAGCGTATCAGCTGCAACAGCTAACGCAGCTACAACAACAGCTGCCACAAACGCAGCAAATATTATTGCAAGCGTAGACACAAGAATAAACCTTTTAGGCAGCATGCCTATGAAGGGCGATATCAACGGCGACAAGAAGATTACTACAGAAGATACAGCTGTTCTTGAAGCATATATCAATAAATTAGTAACTATCACACCTTATTCCCGTGCTTACAAGATACTTGACGTAAACTGGGACGGCAAGCTTGACAAGAGCGATCTCCGTCTTATGCCTACAAAGAATTCTTCTACCTATCCTTACATAGGTACAGGCCTTATTGGATTATCAGCTTTCACTCTTCACTCAGGCGACTTTAACTATGACGGTGTTGTAAATTCAACTGATCTTACAAGACTTTCATCAATGATAAAGAGTATTGAATCAGCATCAAAGTATAAGCTTGCGCTTCATGATCCTCTTGGTTACACTGATATTATTACAATGAGCAGACAGTATGATCTTAACGGAGATGGAGCTGTTAATTCAAAGGATTACGACGCACTCAAGAGCTACATTTCCTTCTTCCCAGGTTCACTTCTTATCGGTGTACTTTAATACGACAATCTCTTGACAAACTTCATATACAAATACAGCCCTGAAGCAGATATTTCACTGTTTCAGGGCTGTATTCTTTCTGTCCGTCAATAAAAATTTTCGTTTTTGCACTCAGTGCAAAATCAAAAATCCTTTAAAAATCGAAGCAAATTTACAAGCTTATTTTTTCATATTCGCCGATTTTTCGAGGAACAAATCAAAAAATTATCAGAATTGCACTGAGTGCAATTTCAAAAATTTCATAAGTTCAAAAACAAAAAGCAGGCATATAGCCTGCTTTTTTATTTTCTGTTATCAGCCGTTTACTATCTTTTCTCTGTTGAAAAGTTTGCCTATACATACGATTCCCAGCAAAGCAACTACAACATTTACACCGAATGTTATACCTGCATTTGTCCATGAATAATTAAGCTTGATTCCGTCCTGAAGAAGCTTTACTGAATTCCATACAGGAATAACATAGTTTGTTGTTCCAAGATTCTCAACGTGTGCTGCAAAGC